>NZ_JAXMPB010000021.1:0-1861 GCF_034380315.1 Sphingopyxis sp. | reverse complement strand
CCTGTGTGTTTTGGCGTAATCTGATATGCAATCCGGGAGACGACGATGCGCCCCGCCGATGCGGAGACAGCCTGCCATTTCCGGCTTGCGCGATGCGGTGAAGAAGAATGTGATGCGGAGCAAACTGTTGCTGGCGGAGATTGACGCGGTCGGGCCCTGGGGGCGGCGGATCGGGTTGATCGATCCGCACTATCCGAAAAGCGGGACCGAAGGGCCGTCGCCCGTCGATGCCCTTGGAAACGATTCTGCGGGTCTATTTCTTTCAGAGCTGGTATGCCTTGAGCGACCCGATGGTCGAAGAAATGCTGTATGACAGCGAGGCGATGCGCCGCTTCGCCGGGATCGAGCGGGGGGATGACCGCATCCCTGATGAGAACACGATCCTCAACTTTCGGCACTTGCTGGAGCGGCACGGGGTGACCGAGGCGATCTTCGCCGACGTGAGCAGCGCGCATCTGGCCGACAAGGGCATCACGCCGCGCTCGGGCGCGCTGGTGGATGCGACGATCATCGACGCGCCATCGTCCACCAGGAAGGGCAACGATTGGTATTTCGGCATGGTAATGCTCCCCGCTTTAACGAGGAGGATTATCAGGTCAAGCCGCCACGGGGGCTGCGGGAGCGCAAAGCGATAAGCGTTCGCTGCGGACCACTTGCGGCTTAGCTTGACGGCTTGAAGTTCCGTGGGCAGGAGATCGTCGATGTCGCCTTGCGGATGGCCTTTGGCGATCGCAGAGAGAGTTGCCTTGAGGTAGGCGAATGGCTCGATGCCGTTGATCTTGCAGGTTTCGATCGGCGATGCGATGCGGCCCCAAGCGATGCCGCCTTCGTCATGGCCGGCGAAGAGCGCGTTCTTGCGATTGAGGGCGATGGGACGGATCAGGTTTTCGACCCTGTTGGAGTCGATCTCGACGCGGCCGTCGGTCAGGAATGTTTGCTGCCCGTCCCACTGGTTATGGATGTAGGCGAGCTTTTCGCCCAAGCGGGACTTGGCGGAGATTTTGCGGCGTTGCGCCTGGAGCCATTCGCCAAAGGCCGCCACCAGCGGCGCGGTGCGGGTCTGGCGGGCGGAGAGACGCTGACCGGGGGAGATGCCGCGGATAGCCGCTTCAATGACATGGAATTCGGCAATGCGGCGCAGGCCTTCTGCCGCAATTTCAGAGCCGTCGCGGTCGAAGTCCTCTTTCAGTTTGCGCCGGGCGTGGGCCCAGCAATGCGCGACACGAAGGGGCGCGCCGCCCTTGCGCGAGGGCTTCGTCAACCGATTGTAGCCCTGATAGCCATCGATCTGAAGGATGCCGTCGAAGCCGGTCAGGAAGGTCTCGGCATTCTCGCCAGCGCGGCCAGGGACTGAGAGCAGACCACACCGGGCGGCTCCTCGCCGCCCCAGGGTCGGTCATGGCGGGCAGGCGCCCAAAAAGATATCCAGTCTTGGTCGTCCCCCGCGCCCCGGGTCCAGCACCGGGGCAGTGGTTTCATCCATGAACAGCTTGCCTGACCGCTTCAGGTGTTCGGCCAGCCGGTCGACCACTGGCTTCAGATGGAACGCAGCCTTGCCGACCCAATCCGCCAGCACGGCGCGGTGCAGATCAAGGCCCGCCCGCACGAGGATCTGGCTCTGGCGATATAAAGGAAGGTGATCAGCATATTTGCTGACCAGCACATGGGCGAGCGTCGCCTCGGTCGGCAGGCCGCCCATGATCAGGTGGCTGGGTGCCGGGGCCTGCGTCACCCCGTCGGTGCAGGTCCGACAGGCGTATTTCGGCCGCACGGTGACGATGACGCGCAGCTGTGCCGGCACGATGTCCAACCGCTCCGTGCGGTCTTCGCCGATCTTGTGCATGACGCCACAGCCGCAGGG
>NZ_JAXMPB010000020.1:0-3200 GCF_034380315.1 Sphingopyxis sp. | reverse complement strand
GTAAGCATCCGAGCAGCCACGCGTACTCTGCGCGCGCGGATGGGAGCAAAGCGGTTTATGGTAATGAGGTGCGGTCAAAGTGGGGCCTTGGCGGCGGCCGTCACGTTTTCCTGCGTGATTTGCGCGCCCATTTTTCGGCCAGGTTTTCGACGGCTCTGTTGAGGTCGGCGAACGCAGCATGGTTCGGGTCGAAGTCTTTGGCGCCCCACCATTCGGCAAGCTCGGCGTGCTGCTCATGAGCGGGATTGGCAAGCGCCTCGCGGAACTCCTGGTATCCCCACGGCCCGCCGACGTCTTCAGGCGGGCAGCGCCCCGTTGCCTCGATCAGCATGGGGTCTGCCAGCGCAACAATGGGGAACGTGCGCTCGATCTTGATGCTGTGCGTCCAGCCGTCACCGAAGTCGTAGTGGTATTTGAAGGATTTCGCGCCGGTGTCCTGGATTGCCGACAGGAGCGAGACCTTGCGTGCATCGATCGGGCCATCCCCCCATTCCTGGTCGGGCAAGCCAAAGCCGACGTCGCGGATCTGGAATTCGTAGAGATGGGTATTCGTCCAGCCCATCGCGGCTTGCAAGACCTCATGCAATCGGCTGAGCCGGATGCGCCACGGCACGACAACGCACCGCATCACCACCGGTTCGACATGATCAAGAGTAACCTTCAGGCGGACCAGGGAAGCTGCCATCGTTATGCTGCCAGCATGAGGACGGGGCTTTCAGCCTGGCGTAGCCGCTTCCACTCCCAGGGAAGCAATTCCGGCAGACGCGAGACCGGCAGGTCAGCGATACGGGTGAGGATATCGGCAAGCCACGCCTTGGGATCCACGTCGTTCAGCCGTGCGGTCATGATGAGCGTGAGCATGATGGCCGCGCGATCTGCGCCGCGGTCGGAACCGGCAAAGAGCCAAGCCTTTCTGCCGCAAGCCACACCGCGCAGCGCTCTTTCTGCGGCGTTGTTCGTCATGCAGATCCTGCCGTCGTCGGCATAGCGGGCAAAGTCGGCCCAGCGCGACAGCATATAGTCGATCGGCCCGGCCACCGGCGATGAACGCGACAGGCCGACCCGCTCGGCGCGCAACCATTCCTCCATATCGCTGAGCAGCGGCTTTGCTTTCGCCTGTCGGACGGCAAGCCGCTCTGCCGCGCTCAGGCCGTTGATGTCGCGCTCGATGGCGAACAGGGCATCGATGCGCTTGACGGCTTCGAGGGCCACCGGCGAGATCGGTTTGGCACCCTTGCCGCGCCGGGCATTGCGAGCGACATCGGCCAGTTCGAAGAACTTTCGGCGCGCATGGGCGAAGCAGAAGGCGGGCGTTGCCGGCATCTGTTTCCTCGTCCGGTCGAACAGCGGATTGAAGCCGTTGTAGCAATCAGCCTGAAGGATACCGCTGAAGTCGGCCAGATGCCTTTGCGGGTGTTCTCCGCGCCGGTCGCTGGAGGCGTAGAAGACCGCAGCCGGCGGTGCAGGCCCGGCGAATGGCTGATCGTCACGCACGTAAACCCATATTCGCCCGGTCGTGCATTGGCCCTTGGCCAGGATCGGGATCGTCGTGTCATCGCCGTGAAGCCGCTCCGCCTGGAACACATGCGCCTCGATCAGGTCGAAGACCGGCTTGAGGGCAAAGGTGACGTGCCCGACCTGATCGGCCAGCGTCTGTGTCGACAGGTCGATGCCCTCGCACTTGAAGCGCGTGCTCTGGCGGTTCAGCGGGATGTGCTGTCCGAACTTGTCAAAGACGATCGTCGCCAGCAACTGGGGGCCGATGAAGCCGCGCGGTGTGGCGTGGAACGGCGCGGGAGCCTGGCTGATCGCCTCGCAATCGCGGCAGGCAAACTTCTCTCGCACCGTCTCGATCACCTTGAAGCGGCGCGGGATCTCCTCCAGCGTCCTGGTGATATCTTCGCCAAGTCTCGACAGTCGCGAGCCACCGCAACAGGCACAGATCGCCGGGGCTGCGATGACGATGCGCTCGCGCTCGATATCCTCCGGCCAGGGCTGGCGCGCTGGCCGTTTGCGCGTGAAGGCGCGCACGGCCTGCGTTTTGGCCACAGCCTTTTTGGCCGCCAGTTCATCCTCGGCCGCCGACGTGGCGAGTTCTTCGAGCTGCAATTCCAACTGGTCGATCAGCCGCTGGGTGCGCTCACGACTCGGCCCGTGCTTGGCCCGTTCCAGCTTGCCGATCAGTAATTGCAGATGTGCGATCAGCGCCTCGGTGCTCGACAGCCGCGCCTTTGCATTGGCGGCTTCCGCCTCGGCCTGTACCCGCGCCGCGCGCTCGGCCAGCAGCGCCGCATGGGCGCTGGCGAGGTCCGAAGGCAGGGAAAGCGGCGGTAATGTCATAACGACATTCAACCAGATTTCCCAATAATCTCAATGCTTAAATGCAATCATACTCGCGTTGGTCGCCAAGTTTCCTGTGGCGCGCGCCAATCAATTCCGGAGAGCAGGTAGGAAAGCTGCGCCGACGAGATTGCCACCGCGCCACCTTCGGCTGAAGGCCAAATGAACCTTCCTCGTTCCAGTTTTTTCGTGAACAGGCAGGCCCCCTGACCATCGTGCCAGACGATCTTGACCAGATCGCCGCGCTTGCCCCTGAAGCAGAACAGATGGCCACCCAACGGGTCATACTTCAGCACCTCCTGCACTCGCAGCGCCAGCGACGGGAACCCACACCGCATATCCGTGTAGCCCGTCGCAAGCCAAACCCGAACACCTGTCGGGATCGGGATCATTCCAGCGTCTCCAACCCCCGCAGGATGCGCACCAACACATCGACGTCAACGTCACGATCGACGATGACGCGTCGACCGTTCGCGCTCAGTATCTCCATCCGCCCGGCGCCCGACGGCGAATTCAATGGTACAGGCGCCGGCACGGGCGCCTCCGCCACGACAAGTGCCGGCACGAAGCCATCAAAATTGCCGATGGCAAGCTGACCTTCCCGATACGCGCGCCGCCACGTATTCAATTGCGAGCGAGAAAGCCCGTACTTGCGCGCCGTCGCAGACGCAAGGCGCGGAGCAGAATAGCTCTCCTCCACAATCCGCAGCCGTACCGCATCGGTAAACGCGCGTCGGCGGCCAAGCTCGATAATGTCCAGCCGGCTCACATCCGGCCGGTAACTGTCCTTATTCACGTCCATAAGGACAATCGGCCACATTCACATCAATCTGAAAAGGCGGCCCACGCCGGATGCGTAC
>NZ_JAXMPB010000019.1:0-25074 GCF_034380315.1 Sphingopyxis sp. | reverse complement strand
CAGCAGCGGCCCGATCAGTTCCCACTCCGCATCCGACAAATCCCCGCGACCCATGACTGCTCCTCAAAAAGCAGTCTTGAATCAGAACAAGGCCGGTTTGGGAATCCCTTTTGTCAACACGGCCTAGTGCGCAGGGTGTGGCCGATAAGCAACGCTCAATTTCGAAAAAAGACCGATGGTGGGAACTTGCCGGGCCTTTCCTCGTTGCTTCGACATGGCAACGCACGGCAATGACAGGATGAATGGCGATCGCCGCCCCCCGCGGGGCCCCGATACGCCACGCACGTCGCAGGGAAGCTTTCCCGGAACCGGCGGCGATGAGTGGCACCGCACGCTGACCGGACGGCAATCGCCCGAGCCGGTAAGCGCCAAATTGCGCATGATCTATGGCAATATCGTCGCGGAAAAACTTCCCGACCAGATGCTCGATCTGCTGTCCCAACTCGATCAGAAAAGTGCCGAACAATAATGGCCCGCACCTCCGCAGCGCCGCTGCAACCGGACGACAGCAGCCTGTCGGACAATGAATTCAAGGCGCTTCTGGCCGGAGTGATCCCGCACCTGCGCGCCTATGGCCGCAGCCTGTCGGGCAACCCCGACCTTGCCGACGATCTGACGCAGGACACCATGGTCAAGGCCTGGGCCTCGCGCGAGCGGTTCGAACGCGGCACATCGATCAAGGCCTGGACCTTCGTGATCCTGCGCAACACCTTTTTGTCGCAGATGCGCCGCAACAAGTTTCGCGGCGATTATGACGAGGCCGTGGTCGAACGCACCCTGTCGACCCCCGCGTCGCAGGAAGATTCGGGCGAGATGGCCGACCTTCAGCGCGGTTTGATGGAATTGCCGCAGGACCAGCGCGAGGCGTTGATCCTGGTCGGTGCGGGCGGCCTGTCCTATGAGGAGGCAGCGAGCATCTGCGACTGCGCGCTCGGCACGATGAAGAGCCGCGTGTCGCGCGCGCGCACCGCGCTGGAGGATATCATGGCGCGGGGGCAGTTTTCCCAGAAGCGCGCCGACGCGCCAGCGGCAAGCGATGCGATCGACGCCATCATGGACAGCGTCGAAACCATCACCGCGCGGCGCGAGGCGGCCAGCAGCTGACGCCTTCTTTCCCATCCCTCTCGACTTTGCGGCACGCGCACGCCAGATTGGCGGACGACCATCCCCCCAGCAAAGCGAGCTATTCGATGAAAAAACCCTCCGCGCTTACCCTGTCGGCCGCGATGCTGGTCGCGGCCTGTTCGGCCGGCACGACCAGCAACGCCGCACCGGCTGATAGCAAGGCGCTCGATGCTTCGGGCGAGCATCCGGCCGCGCCGCTCGCCAGTGCGCCGTTTACGGTGCAAGAGGTCGCCGGTTTCGACGAACCCTGGGCGATGACCTTTCTGCCCGGCACGCGGCTGGCGCTCGTGACCGAAAAGGCAGGCAAGCTCAAGCTGTGGCAGGAAGGCGGCACGACACTGGACGTCGCGGGCGTTCCTTCGGTCGCCTATGGCGGCCAGGGCGGCTTCGGCGACGTCATTCTGGCGCCGGATTTCGCCACCAGCGGCATCATCTATCTGAGCTGGGTCGAGCCTGGCCCGGACGGCACCTATGGCGCGATCGTCGGGCGCGGAAAGCTGGTGCTGGGCGAAGCTCCGCGGGTCGAGGGACTGACGACAATCTGGACGCAAAGCCCCAAGGTCACGGGGCGCGGCCATTATTCGCATCGCCTGGCCTTTTCGCCCGATGGCCGATACCTGTTCATTGGATCGGGCGAACGGCAGAAATTCGACCCAGCGCAGGATATGAACGCCAATCTGGGCAAGATCGTCCGGCTGAACCCCGACGGCAGCATCCCCGCCGACAATCCCTTTGCCGGAAAGGGCGGCGTAACCGCACAGATATGGTCGCTGGGGCATCGGAATATTCTGGGCCTGACCTTCGACAAGGAAGGACGGCTGTGGAATCAGGAAATGGGCCCCAAGGGCGGCGACGAAATCAACCTGGTCGAGCGCGGCGCCAACTATGGCTATCCCATCGTTTCGAACGGCGATCATTATGACGGCAGGGATATTCCCGACCATCCGACCCGCCCCGAATTCGCCGCACCCAAATTGTGGTGGAACCCCGCCGTTTCGCCCGGCGGGCTCGCCTATTATGGCGGCGACCTTTACCCCGGCTGGAAGAACAGCCTGCTGATGGGCGCCCTGGGCGGCGAAGGCCTGGTGCGGGCGCGTATCGATGGCGACCGCCTGCACAAGGCCGATCGCTGGGACTTCAGCACCCGCGTTCGCGAGGTCGAGGTCCGCGAGGACGGCAGCGTCTGGCTGCTGACCGACGGCAAGGAAGGCAAGCTGGTCAAGCTGGTGCCGAAGCGGTGACGAAAGGCCGGTGATCCGCGCCTTTCTTTCGCGCCGCGCCGAATGGCCGGCGCATGTGCCCGACCCCGACGCGCCGCCGCGGCTGGGGCTGTTGTGGCGCGAGGCGGGCGCGCTGTTGCGGGCGGTTTCCGGGCGCATCCGGCCGATGCCGCCCGAACCCAATCCCGACAGCGCGCATCCGCCGGTGATGGTGCTGCCCGGTTTCCTGTCGGGCGACTGGGCGACCAAGGCGTTGCGCGCCGACCTGCGCCGCGCCGGTTTTCGCTGCTATGCCTGGGGCCTTGGCTTCAACCGCGGCGCAACCGCCGACATCATCGAGCGGATCGACAGCCGCGTACAGTGGATCATCGACCGCACCGGCCGCGCCCCGGCGCTGGTCGGGTGGAGCCTCGGCGGCATCTATGCCCGCGAATATGCCAAGCATCATCCGGGAAAGGTCGCCCGCGTCGTCACGCTGGGTTCGCCCTTTTCGGGTTCGCGCCGCGCCAACCGCGCGTGGCGGCTCTATCATCTGATCGCGCGCCATCCAGTCGACAATCCGCCAATCGATTTCCACCCCGCGCCGCGCCCCGAAATGCCGACCTTCGCGCTGTGGTCGAAATATGACGGCGTGATCGCGGTGAACAGCGCGCGCGGCCAGCCGCACGAAAGCGACCGCCAGATCGAGGTCGAATGCGGCCACATGGGCTTTGCCTATGCCCCCACCTCGGTCGCCGCAATCGCCAAGGCGCTGACCGAGGAGGTCGGCTGAACGTCAACCGCCATTAGCGCATCGATCGCCGCGGCCGCATCCGGCGTTCCGGCAACGAGCGCGTGCATCCGCGCGATTGCCGGTCCGGCCACGCCAAATTTGCGCGCCGCCGCGAACCATTCGGCCGATGTCACCTTTCGGTCTGCGTCGGACTCGATCAGGCCACGGACGAAATCATGGTAAGTTTCGCCGCGCCCACGTCCGGCCCTGTCGACCGCCAGCGCGAACAGCGTTCCGCACGCATAATAGGCGCGCTGGTCGCCGCGTCGCCGGGCCTCCGCCAGCGAGCCTTTCTTGAGCGAAACCGCGCAGTCGGTGCGCGCACTGGAGATGAAGGCGCCTGCGTCGTAATGGGGGTCGGTGCTCTCGCTGAAACGCATGGCCAAGTAATCAGCGCCGCCTTCGGTAATCCACGCATCGTCCGGCGTGGTATAACCGATCGTTTCGCCTAGCCAGAAATGCGCGGCTTCATGCGCGATGAACCAGCGCATCGTCCGCAGGGAGGCGGGCGTTACCTTGAGCAATTCTTCGCCCTCGATACGCATCGTGATCAACCCCGGCGACACACTTCCCCCGGTACTGTGCCCCTTGAATTTAGTTCCGGCCCAGCTGGCGATGATCGTCGGCCGGTGGCTTTTGTGCGGACCCATCTGATCGGCGAAGGCGCGAAAGACGTTCGGCGTGTAGTCGCGAAGATCAGCCATGATCCAATCGGGAAGGCCGGGGTCCAATATCGTCGCCACCCGATCCTCGGGGGTCAGGGTCACATCGCCGATAAAGACATAGCTGTCGCCCACATCATCCACCTCCAACACTCTTTGCCCATGGAAAAGCATCGGGACGCCGGAAGCCCGCATGGCAACGCGCGTGGGATAATCGGCAGGTTCGGACAAGACCGCCAGCGTCGCGCGCGCATCCATAGGAAAAGCCGAAAAGTGCCCGCCGTAAAGCGCGAAGCGGCCATCGGACAAAATGATCGCCGGGTCATAATCGGCGATCAGATCCTCCGCGAGCGGCCGGAAGCGAATCGTTACCTGCCGCGGGACAATCCCGTCGCGGGCAACAAAGGCATCGAAATCGCCGATGCGTTCAAGGCGAACGCCGGGGGTCAGCACCTCCCAGCTGGCGGGGCGCCACGGCCGCTGCCCATTGCGCAGCAGTGCCGAGCGCCGAAACGCCCAGATCGCGGCGTCGTCGGAAAAGTGAAAATGCGCTTTCCATCCGTCGGCTTCGCGCAACACCCGCACCGCGTTCGGTATTCTGGTCGCGGCGACATCCGAACCCCGCCCGGCTTCGCCCCCGCCGAACCGCGTCACACAGCCTGCAAGGGCAAATATCAGCCCGATCATGATCAGGAACCGCAAAGCCCACCCCACGCAATAGAGCAAAACCTTTGCTTTCCATCATATTTATTTGGCGTCAATTCTATCGAAGCCTTTCCGAGGCTGAATTCCGCTCAGCAGACATCGATGCGATAGGCGGGCGCGGCGCGCCACGCCATCGTCATCCGGCCCGGGCGCTGTCCCGGCCGACCGGTCGCGGCGAAACCGATGCGGCGCAGCAACGCCCGCGAGCGTTCATTGTCGGGATGACATTCGGCGACGATCGAACATCCCGGCTGCGACGTCGCGAGCGCCGTGACCACAGCGCCGACCGCCTCTGTCGCGATTCCCCGGCCGCGCGCGTGAGCCGCAAACCAGTATCCGATTTCATATTCCCGTCCCGCACGGCGATGCACCCCGATCACCCCGTTCAACCGCCGGTCCCGACCGTCGCGCACGGCATGGAACACATCGCCGCCGCCGGACCCGGCGATCAGCGCACAGGCGTCGGCCTCGGTGAAGGGAGCAGGCAGGAAATGCACTTGCGCCGTCACCGTTTCGTCGGTGATCGCCGCCAGGGCCGAGGCGTCGTCGGCATGCAACGGGGCAATGCGGCAGCGCTCTGTCGAAAGGGCAAGCAAAGTATCGGTCATGTCGCGTCTTCCAAAATACGCGCGCCGGGACCGGATGGGTGATGTGATGGGATAACCATTCGCCTGTCCGAACACGGCGGCGATGGTCACAGGTGATGCCATGCCGCTCCTATGTAAAGGAGCGCCAATACGCCTTGAATCGGGTGGATCGGTCGTTGGTCATCGCCAGCGTGGCTAGTCGCTCCGGCTTCGGCGGTCAATCCTGTCTGTTGACGATCGCGTTTCACGCACTATTAAAAGTTACATGAAACGCGACAGCCGGCTTTCGGGCGTGCTCCATGTCCTGCTCCACATGGCCGAACGGGAAACACCCATGACGTCAGAGCAACTGGCAAGGGCCATGCGGACCCATCCCGTGGTGGTTCGCCGCATCCTGGGCGGCCTTCGCGATGCGGGGCTCGTCCGCAGCGAAAAGGGCCATGGGGGCGGATCGACCATTGCGTGCGACCTTGGCGCTATCACGATGCGCGACGTCTATGACGCGATCGGTCGCCCCCGTCTGATGGCGATGGGCAACCGTACCGAGGCGCCGGGCTGCCTTGTCGAGCAGGCCGTCAACGCCGCGCTCGACGACGGTTTCCGCGAGGCCGAGGCACTGTTGCTCGACCGGTTCGGGCAGGTCACGCTCGCCGCCCTGGCGGCCGATTTCCGCGCGCGCATGGCCGCGCGAAACCTTGTGCGACAGGAGCATGTTCATGACTGAAGGCGCCCAGCATTTCCTCGACAGCTTCAACGATCCCGACGCGGTCGCCCGCTATACCGACGGGCCGCGCCGTTTCGTGCCGGGGCTCGACGGCCTGCACCGCATGACCGGGCTGTTGCTCGCCGAACACGTCCCCGTCGACGGACAGGTTCTGGTGCTTGGCGCAGGCGGCGGCGCCGAATTGAAGGCGATGGCGGAGGCGCATGCCGGTTGGCGCTTTACCGGGGTGGACCCTGCCGGGCCGATGCTCGACCTGGCCGCCAGGGTGCTGGGCGCGAACGCGCACCGCGCCGACCTGATCGAAGGCGTCATCGACGACGCGCCCCGCGGCCCTTTCGACGGTGCGACCTGCCTGCTGACGCTGCATTTTCTGCCAACCGAAGAACGTATCCGCACCGCCGCCGAAATCCGGGCGCGTCTGAAACCCGGCGCGCCCTTTGTCGCCGCGCACGGCAGCTTTCCGCAGGGTGCGGGCCAACGCGAGCGCTGGCTGGACCGCTATGCCGCCTTTGCCATCGCATCGGGGGGCGATCCCGCGCAGGTCGCCAAAGGCCGCGCCGCTGTCGCCGCGCATGTCGCCATGCTGAGTCCCGAAGAGGATGAGGATGTGCTGCGCCGCGCCGGCTTTACAGGGATCGAGCAATTCTATGCCGCCTTCACCTGGCGCGGCTGGGTCGGCTACGCCTGACCGCGGCTATCGGACGCGCTCCACCTCGTCGGCAAGCCACAGGCGGAAACGGCACATCGCATCGCTTTCGGTCCGCGACATCAGCCTGGTCAGCCAATAGCGACCGGCATCGATCGTCTGTTCGAAGGGCTGCGCCAATTGCTCGGCCGCCAGTTCGCGCGCGAACATGGCGGGCGGCGCAAGCGCCACCCCCAGCCCCGCAGCGGCGGCCGAAACCATCAGCGCCGAACTGTCGAACATCGTCCCCCGCAACACCGGCATCCGAACCCCGGCCGCCGCCAGCCAGAGGGCCCATTCGTCGGTTCGATAGGATCGCAGCAGATGTTCATGAACAAGGTCGCCCGCCGTGCGTAGCCTGGCTGCAACCGACGGGGCGCAAAGCGGTGCCATCGGCGCAGCGAGCAGCGGCTGGGCATGGGTGCCGTGCCAGGCACCATCGCCGAACCGGATCGCGAAATCGAGCGCCTCGCCGGCCAGGTCGACGCGGTTATTATTGGTCGAAAGACGCAGATCAACCGCCGGATGCGCCCGGGCGAACCTGTCGAGCCGGGGCAACAGCCAACCCGTCGCGAACGTGCCGACGACGCCGACCTTCAGCACCTCTCGAAACTGCCCGCCCGAATATTGGTCAAGGGTCGCGCCGACCCGATCAAACATCTCCGCCAGGACGGGGACAAGCGCATGCCCCTCGTCGGTCAGCGCCAGACCGCGCGGCAGCCGATGGAACAGCCGCGTTCCGAGCCGTTGCTCCAATTGCGCGACCTGATGGCTCACCGCACCCTGGCTGACGCATAGTTCGACCGCCGCCCGCGTGAAATTCAGGTGCCGCGCCGCCGCTTCGAAGGCCCGCAGGGCGTTGAGGGGAAGCTGGGCACGATCCATAGCCAAGATATGAATAAAACTCATGCCTTTGTCGAGAAATGATGCTTTGTCGGCAGCACGAACCCTTGGCATCCCGAAGGCGAAGGGAGACAAGCCATGAAGGAAATCGCGACCATTTTTGCCGTCCTCGCAGCATGGACAGCGGGCCCGGCGGCGACCGACGACCCGTTGACCCGGCCGATCGAAACCTCCCGCAACGCCGAATGGCTGGCCCCGGCACCGCCGGAAAAGCTGTTCGGCAACAGCTATCTGGTGGGGTTCGGCGGGCTCAGCGTCGTGCTGATCGATACCGGCGACGGCCTGATACTGGTGGATGGCGCGATGCCGCAGGCCGCACCCGCCATTCTGGCCAACGTCCGTACGCTCGGTTTCAAACCCGAAGACATCAAATATATTCTGAGCACCGAACCGCATTTCGACCATGCCGGCGGCTTGGCCGCCCTGGCCCGCGACACCGGCGCGACCGTGGTGGCCAGCGCGCGCGGGGTGGAGGCGCTGCGCACCGGCCGCCTTGCCGCCGACGACCCCCAGCTTGCCTATGACAGCCGCTTTCCGGCCGTCGAACGGCTGCGCGCGATGCAAGATCGCGAAATTCTGAAACTAGGCAATACGCGCATTACGGCACAGGCAACCCCCGGCCACACGATGGGCAGCATGAGCTGGAGTTGGCAATCGTGCGAGGGGCGCAGGTGCCGCTCGATCGTCTTTGCATCCAGCCTGAACCCCGTATCGGGCGAAGGCTATCTTTACAGCGCACCGACGAGTGCCGCTATCGTTGCCGGTTTCGGCCGCAGCCACAACCGAATGCGCAGCCTGGCGTGCGACATTCTGGTTTCGGCCCATCCCGACAATAGCGGTCCGGGGCGCTATAACGACCAGCCGGGCGCGTGCCGCACCTATGCCGAACGGTCGCGCAAGGCACTTGCCGCGCGGCTGAAACGCGAGGCGGCAGGGTCGAAATAGGCAAGGCCGCAGGCAAAGGCGGCGGGCCGATCAGGCGCTTGCGAGGCCCCTATTTGTCCATCACCAGACAGGCTTGGCCGCCCTTGCGCAGCGTGCTGCAGAAACCATCGGCCTCCTTGCGGCTGGCAAAGCCCCCGGCCTGAAGGCGGGTCAGCTTGCCGCTTTTGACCAACAGCGGTTCGCGCCCGGCAACAATCGCATATTTTCTTTCGAGCGACTTCCACAAATTGCGGGCGTTGCCCTCTACGCCAAAGGCGCCGAGCTGCGCGCGCCACGGCCCCGCCGCGACGGCGCGCACGGGCGCTGGCGCCGGTTTCGCCGTCGCAGGCGCCGCCTTGGCCGCCGGGACGGCAACGGAATCCTGGACCGGCGGGAGCGGCCCACGCAGCGGCGGCGGTGCATAGCTGGTCCCCGGTTTGGACGCGACCGCAGCGGCAGCCGCCGCATCGGCCGCAGCCTTTGCGGCCGTCGCCGCAACCGGGCTTGTCGGTGCCGCAGGGGCAATGACCGGTGGCGGCGCATAGCTGGTGCCGGGTGTGGAGGCAGGCAGGCTGGCGCTCTTGATCGTCGAGGACGGCGACGCAGCAGCCGGTGGCGGCGCCGCCGCGTTGACCGCGGCGAGCCGCGCGCGCGCCTCGTCCTTTTCCATCTGGGGCAGCAGGGCGAGCCCGCGCTGGCGCTGTTCGAGCGGGATCAACCCGTCGAGTTGTACCAGCCGTGCCGAGGCGATCTCCAGCCCGGCATCGCTCGCCCGCTTGGTCAGCGCATAGGCGCGCGGCCAGTCCTGGGCCGCAAGGTCGCCGTTAAAGTGGGCCGTGCCCAGCACATATTGGGCGCGCGGTTCGCCGCGCTCGGCCGAACGGACGATATATTCCATCGCCTCTTCCCTGCGGTTCGCGGTAAAGAGGATCAGGCCCAGATTATCCTGTGCCTGCAAATGCCCCTGCTTGGCCGCGCGGCGATACCAGGTTTCGGCCTGGGCAAGATCGGTCGGGACGCCGCGCCCCAGCTTATAGGCCTGTCCCAGATTGAATTGCGCGTCGGGATCGCCCGCAAGCGCGAGCGGGCGCCATTCGGCAACCGCAGCCTGATAATTGCCGCTTTGCCACGCATCGACCCCGGCCTTGACATCGGCATGTGCGGGGACGGCCATCGTCAAGGCCACAAGCGGCAGGGCCAGCAGGGTGGCGGTACGGAATGATCGCATCTTCAATCTCCATTGACGGGCGGCCGGACGGTGCCAGCTGGCCGTTCTCACCGATCTCCTAGGCTAAATTGGCTAACGCCGCGTTAGCAACGCCGTCCGCACCGCCGCACTTGCCCCGTATCGGCACAGAATGGCGTTAGGCATTGATTTACCACGATCTTGCGCGATGCGTTTACCCTGATTTTCGGATCGTTAACCCAATTTTAGCGGCCCGCATGGCATTCCCCCGCCGATATTTGGACTTCCGAGGGGGTAAACAGTGCGCGTTTTGGCATTGGCTTCACAAAAGGGCGGGTCGGGAAAAACGACCTTGTCGGGACATCTGGCGGTGCAAGCCCAACTGGCAGGCGCCGGTCCCGTCGTGCTCATCGACATCGATCCGCAAGGTTCGCTCGCCGATTGGTGGAACGAGCGCGAAACCGATCTTCCGGCATTTGCGCAGACAACCGTCGCCCGCCTTGCCTCTGACCTCGAGATTCTGCGCCAACAGGGTTTCAAGCTGGCGGTCATCGACACGCCGCCCGCGATCACCATGGCCATTCAGAGCGTCATCTCGGTCGCTGAACTGATCGTCGTGCCGACGCGCCCCAGCCCCCACGACCTGCGCGCCGTCGGCGCCACGGTCGATCTGTGCGAGCGTGCGGGCAAGCCGCTGGTGTTCGTCGTCAACGCCGCGACCCCCAAGGCGAAGATCACCAGCGAAGCCGCCGTCGCCTTGTCACAGCATGGCACCGTGGCCCCGGTCACGCTGCACCACCGCACCGACTATGCCGCATCGATGATCGACGGGCGCACCGTGATGGAGGTCGATCCCAACGGCCGCTCGGCCGAAGAGGTCCGCCAGCTTTGGACCTATATCAACGATCGGCTGGAAAAGAATTTCCGCCGCACCGTGTTCAGTGCCCCGATGCCGGCGCAGGCCGGTTATGGCGCAGTCCGTCCGATGGGCGGCGGTTTCGGCCGCCGCATCGCTGGCCAGTAAGGAGGGACGAACCATGGGTGAACCCAAACCCCTCGCTTCGCTGAGCGCCGGTCTTCTCGCACGCAAGGGCGGAGCCCGCCCCGCAATGCGCCGCCAGCCGCTGGGCAGCGGCCCCGCCCCGATGGCCGGGCTCGGCTATGACGATCTCGGCTGGAACGACATGGGCTATGACGTCGATCCCGATCAGTCGGGCGATACGGCGCGCATGGTCGACCTGAAGCCGCTGCTCGCCGGATCGGTGCTTGCGCACAATGAAGAGGCCGAACATGCGGTCGAGGACAGCTCCGGGCATGATCTGACCGATCTGCTCGGCGAGGAACGCGACTTTGCGGTCGAAGTCCCCGAAGTCCCTGAAATCGTGCGTCAGCAGGAATCGCTGATCGACCGTGTGGCCGCCGTGGCGCGCAAGGTCGAGCAGCGCCCGGCCGCCGAACCCAAGCCGCCGCGCGCGCAGCGGACACCGCGTGCCCGCGACAAGGCGGCCTTCACATTGCGTCTCGACGCCGAACGCCACCTGCGGCTGCGGTTGGCGAGCGCCGTCACCAACCGCTCCGCTCAGGTCATCCTGACCGACCTGCTCGACGATTATCTGGCCTCGCTACCCGAAATCGACGCGATGGCAAGCCGTCTGCCCGCCGCCCGTCCGGCGCGACAGACGAACCAGCACTGAGACCGACAGGGGGGAATGTCATGAACAGCAAGCTGCTGATGAAACTGGCCATTTCGGGATTTGCGATCGGCATGACCGCAACCGGGTGCAGCACGGCCAAAATGGCCAATGCGCCCTCCAACATGCTGGGCAAGCCCGAAACCGCATCGAAGTCCGCCGACAAGGCGCGCGCCGCGATGGAACAGGGCAAGACCGCAAAGGCCGTCGCGCTGGCCGAAGCCACCGTATCGGCCAGTCCGCGCGACGCCGGATATCGCACGCTTTTGGGCCAGGCGTATCTGAACGATGGGCGCTTCGCATCGGCTCGCACCGCGCTGAGCGAAGCGATGCAACTTGGCGCCGCCGACGGCAACACCATCATCGCCCTCGCCCTGACGCATATCGCCCAGGGTCAGATGGGCAGCGCCGTCGATCTGCTCAGCGCGCATCGCGACAGCTTGCCCGCCGCCGATCTTGGCCTGGCGCTTGCGCTGGCAGGCGATCTCGACGCCTCGGTCTATGTGCTGACCGAGGCCGCCCGCACGGAAGGGGCCGATGCGCGCACCCGCCAGAATCTGGCCCTTGCCTTTGCCCTTTCGGGTCGCTGGGCCCAGGCGCGCGTGCTCGCCGCGCAGGATCTGTCGCTCGACAAGGTCGAAGCGCGGATGATCGAATGGTCGAAGCTCGCCGAACAGCCCGAGGCGAATGTCCGTGTCGCAAGCCTGATCGGCACGCGCGCCCAGCCCGGCGACGCGGGGATGCCGGTCCGCCTTGCGCTGAGCAATTTCACCGACGTCCAGATGGCCGATGCCGCCCCCGCGGTGGAACTCGCGAGCGCCGACCCGGCGCCGGTAGAAACCTTTGCCCCGCCGCCGCCGGTTCTGGCCGACGCCGGCGGCGCAATCCGCAGCATCGAACTGCCGATGCCCGAACGCGGCGCCGATGGCGCAGTGCCCGTCACCGACCTGCCGCAACCAGCACCGGCGGCCGAGGTCATCCTGGCCGACGCAGCCCCCTATCGCGCGGCGCCGCGTGTGGCCGGCGAAGCCAGCGAACGCCTTCGTCCGGCGCAGCGGCAGGCTCTGGAACTTGCGACAAGCATCCTGCCCAAAGCGCTTGCCTTCGACGCGAAAAATCCGAATGGCTGGGCCGTCCAGCTGGGCGCCTATGACAGCCTTGGCATCGCCAAGGAAAAATGGGGAACGCTGAAAAAGCGCAATGCGATGCTCGCCAGCTATCCGGCGTCGAGCCATGCCGCCGTCGTCGGCGGCCGGACCTTTCACCGCCTGACGGTCAACGGCCTCGCCAATCGCAACGATGCCACAAAGCTGTGCGGTCAGCTCAAGGCACAGGGGCAGCAATGCTTTATCCGTGCCATGGGCGGCGGAGAGAATATCCAATGGGCCGCCCGCGCCCAGCAGCTTCGGCTGGCAGCGCGTTAAACGCCCGCCCCAGCCGCCGATAACCCAAAAAGGCGCGCCCGTAAGGTCGCGCCTTTTTTGCGCCCGCGGATGGCGCGCGCTCCCTTTCGCCACGCCCTCTTGCCATGTCGATTTATACAATATATTGCGCAATATATTGTTCAAAATGATGTGACAAGGAAATGGCATGCGCAGACCGTCGATGATGTCCCTGTTTTTCGCGGCGCCTTTGCTGCTCGCGACGGCAGCCGCCGCGAATGAAACGGCGCTCACGGCCGCCGATCGCCAGCAGATCGTCGCGCAGCTTGGCGAAACGCTGAAGGCCAATTATGTCTTCCAGGAAAAAGCCGAAGCGATCGCCGCCACCCTGCGCCGCAACCTCGACGCGGGAAACTATGACGCCGCACAGGACAAAGCGGCGCTGGCCAGAAAATTGACCGACGACCTGCTGGCCGAAAGCCATGATCTGCATTTCTTCGTCGGGGTCGATCGCGCCTTTGCCGACAATTATCGGGAACGGCAGGATCCGGCACGCGCCGCCGCGATCCGTATCGAGGAGCGCCGCGCGGCCGAGAAGGATAATTTCGGTTTTGCGGGCCTGCAAAGGCTCGACGGCAACATCGCCTATGTCCGGTTGTCGCATTTTGCCGACCCCGACCTTGGCTATGACACGGCCGCCGCCGCGATGCGGTTTATAGAGAACAGCGACGCGGTCATCTATGACCTGCGCTATAACAATGGCGGCGTCATGGAGATGGCGCAATTGCTGGCCAGCCAGCTTTTCGCCGGGAACAAGGACCAGGAACTGTTCGATTATTACTATTATCAGGACGGCAACCGCATCGAACGCGGCCAATGGGTGCTTCCGGCCGTCCCGGCGAAGCGCCTGACCGACAAGCCCGTTTACGTGCTGACCGGATCGACGACCTTTTCCGCGGCCGAATGGTTCGCCTTTACGCTCCAGAAGCTCAAGCGGGCAACGTTGATCGGTGAACGAACGGCGGGCGGCGCTCACCCGGTCGATCGCAAACCCTTTGCCACCGACTTTTTCGTGCAGGTGCCGATCGGGCAGATCCACGACCCCGTCGATCATAGCGATTTCGAGGCAAAGGGGGTCATGCCGGACCATATGGTCGCATCCGCCGATGCCCTGCGTTTCGCATATCGGCTGGCGCTCGCCGACCGGGCAAAGGCCGATCCGGCAAAACAGGCCGATGCCGACTGGCTGGAGCCGCTGATCGCGGCGGGCGCGCCCAAATCGTTACAACCCTCCGACCTCAAGGCGATCGCCGGCTCTTACGACGGACGCAAGATCGAAATCATCGACGGCGGTTTATCCTATGTCTGGCGGCAGCGCTTCCGCCTCGCGCTGGCGCCGCTGGGCAACGACCTGTTCGCCGTCGAAGGCGTGGACGAGTTTCGCTTTCGCATTGCGCGCAAGGCGGGCAAGGTCGTCGCGCTCGAACGCCTCAATCGTGACGGAACGATCCAAAGCTATGCCCGCCAGTGAACTCGACGATATTTCTTTCCTGGGCCGCCTGAGCGAGCTTCTCAGCCTTCGGATCGAAGAACAGACGCGCGACGTTTTTCGCGCAGCCGACATCGTCGTCCCGGTTCGCTCGGTTTCGCTGCTCACCGCCCTGGTCAAGGTCGGGGAGGCGTCTCCCGCCGACCTGGCGCGCGCGCTGGGACACTCGCATCAGCTTGTCGTACAAAAGCTGCCGACATTGCTGAAACTCGGCCTGATCTCTCAGCATCCCGACCCCCAGGATGCCCGGCGCAAGCTGCTGCGCCCGACCGGAAAAGGCCAAGATCAACTGGCCAGAATCGAGGAATGCAGCATCTCGATCGCCGCTGCCTATCGCACGCTTGCCGAGGAAACCGGCGATCTGCACGCGGTCATCCTCGAAACGATCAAAGCACTGGAAGAGCGCCCGCTGAAGGAACGCATATTGCCGCTCCCGACAAATCGCTAACCCAGGAACGGGGCCACCACCGCATCGGTAACGCGCAGTGGCCGCCCGCTCGCCTTGTCGAGCAGCGCCCAGACGGTGCGGGCGCGGACATGGACCCGGCCATCCTTGCCGGTGAATTCCATGAAACGGTCGAATTTCGCACCCTGCGGCTTGTCGGCTACCCAGGTTCGCGCCGTTACCGTCTCGCCGGGGCCGAGCGCGCGCAAATAATCGATCTCGTGCCGCACCACGACCCAGATATAGGCGTCCTTGTGCGCCTGCGGCGCCGCGGCGGCCCAATGGCCGGTCGCCACCTGCTGGATCCACTGCACCCAGACGGCATTGTTGACATGCCCCAGCTCGTCGATGCTGTCGGGGGTCGCGGTGAGGGAGAGGGTGAAGCTCTTCATGTCGCTCGCCTAGCTCCAACTCTTGGCCACAAATAACCTCGTCATTGCGAGGAGCCAAAGGCGACGCGGCAATCCAGCAGTGCGTAAACCGCCCTGCATTGCGTCGCTACGCTCGCAATGACGATGTGAATGGCGCTTACGCCAGCTCCACCGTCGTCACCATATAACCGGCATCGCGCAGCGCGGCGACCAGGCTGTCGAGATGCTCGCGGTCGCGCGCTTCGCATTCGATGTCGGTGATCAGCCCCTTGGCGGGCAGCGTCGTGAAGATGCGCTGGTGATAGATTTCGATGATATTGACCTGTTTCTCGTCGAACAGCTTCATCACCTTGAACAGCGCGCCTGGGCGGTCCTGGAGGCGGATGCGCAGCCGCGCGATGCGCCCCGAACGCGCGAGATCGCGCAGCAGCACATTGGCGAGCAGACGGGTATCGATATTGCCGCCGGTCAGCACCAGCCCGACCTTGCGCCCCTTGAACTCCTCCGGATGCGCGAGCATCGCCGCGAGCCCCGCCGCGCCCGCGCCCTCCACCACCGTCTTTTCGATCTGGAGCAGCAGGCTGACGGCGCGTTCCAGATGCCGTTCGGCAACGAGGACGATGTCGTCGTTGAGCGCGGCGACCAGCTTGCGGGTGTAAGTCCCCGGTTCCTTGACCGCGATCCCTTCGGCCAGCGTGTCGCCTTCGCACGCCATGTCGACGCCGTTCAGTTCGGCGTACATGGAGGGATAAAGTTCGGCCTGCACCCCGACGAGGCGCATGTCATTCTTGATCCCGCGCGCTGCCGTGCCCATGCCGGCCAGCAGGCCGCCGCCGCCGATCGGTACGATCAGCGTGTCGAGATCGGGCACATCCTCCAGCATCTCCAGCGCAACCGTTCCCTGCCCCGCCGCGACATGCGGATGGTCGAAGGGGTGCACGAAGGTCAGCCCGCGTTCTTTTTCCAGATCGCGCGCATGGGCATAGGCGTCGTCGAATTTTTCGCCATGCAGAACGATCTGCGCACCGTGGCTTGCGGTCTGCGATACCTTCACCTGCGGCGTCGTGCTGGGCATGACGATGGTGACGGGCACCCCGAGCCGCTTGCCATGATAGGCTAGGCCCTGGGCATGGTTGCCCGCCGACGCCGCGATCACGCCGCGCGCCCTCGCCTCGGCATCAAGGAGCAACAGGGCGTTGAGCGCGCCGCGTTCCTTGTAAGCCGCTGTAAACTGCAAATTTTCAAATTTCAGCCAGACGTCTGCACCGACGAGTGCGGACAGCGTCTGCGAATGGAGCGTGGGCGTCCGCACCACCGCGCCATTAATTCGACCAGCCGCCGCGCGCACATCGTCGAGTGAGATCGCCGGGAAATCGGCCGCGTCGGTCAGGGTCGGTTGTTCGGTCATAGCGGGGAGGCCCTAGCCGATCTAGCGCATGATGCAAACAATGCTATGGACACGCCATGAGTGAACAAAAATTGCGCATCGGCTTCATCGGCACCGGCGTCATGGGCGGACCGATTGCAGGCCATCTGGTCAAGGCGGGGCACAGCGTCACCGTCTATAACCGCACCCGTTCAAAGGCCGAGGATTGGGCCCGAAGTCACGGCGGCACGGCGGTCGCCACCCCGGCCGACGCCGCGCGCGACGCCGATGCCGTGCTGTCGTGCGTCGGCAATGACGACGATCTGGCACAGGTGACGCTGGGCCGCGACGGGGCATTCAAAGCGATGCGGCGCGGCGCGCTGTTCATCGATCACACGACCGTTTCGGCCCGCATCGCGCGGCAATTGTCGGTCGAGGCCGAAACGCTGGGGCTCTTGAGCGTCGATGCCCCGGTTTCGGGAGGCGAATCGGGCGCGCAGGCGGGCACGCTGTCGATCATGTGCGGCGGAACCAAGACCGCCTTTGCGGCGGCCGAGCCGGTGATGCGCGCCTATGCCGGACGCATCGTCCACATCGGCGGCGCCGGGGCCGGTCAAACGACGAAGATGGTCAACCAGATCGCGATCGCCGGCGTGCTGCAGGGCCTGTCCGAAGCCCTGCGCTTTGCCCAGGCGTCCGACCTCGACACCGACAAGGTGTTCGAAGCCGTTTCGGGCGGCGCGGCCGCGAGCTGGCAGATGCTGAACCGCTGGGGAACGATGGCGAAAGGCGAATTCGATTTCGGTTTTGCCGTCGACTGGATGCGCAAGGATCTGGGACTGGCGCTGGAAGAGGCGCGGATGAACGGCGCGAGCACCCCGGTCGCGGCACTGGTCGATCAATTTTATGCGGATGTTCAGGCGATGGGCCACGGCCGCCGGGACACGAGCGTCCTTGTCGAAAGGCTTCCTAAATGAAGAGTAAGTTTCTGACTGCGGCGACATTTGCCTTGTTTGTCGCCACGCCTGCCTATGCCGACACGCTGGTCGATAATGTCAACGGTATCACCCTTGATCAGGATGGCAAGCTGGTCCGCTTCACCGGCCTGGTCATCGACAAGGACGGCAAGGTCAAGCAACTGCTCGACCGCAAGGACAAGCGCCCCGAGCGTCCCGATTACCGCGAGGACGGCAAAGGCCGGACGCTGATCCCCGGCCTGATCGACGGGCACGGCCATGTCATGGGGCTGGGCTTTCAGCAAATGCTGCTTGATCTCAGCGACACAAGATCGCTCGCGGAGGCACAGGCCGCGATCCGCCAATATGCCGCCGACAATCCGGAGATGCCGTGGATCATCGGTTCGGGCTGGAACCAGGAAAAATGGGGTCTGGGCCGTTTCCCGACCGCGGCCGACCTCGACGCGGCGGTTGCCGACCGCCCCGTCTGGCTTGATCGTGTGGACGGCCACGCCGGCTGGGCCAACAGCGCGGCGATGAGCGCCGCGAAAGTCAGCGCCGCGAGCAAATCGCCCGAAGGCGGTCGCATCGAAATGGATGGGGGCAAGCCGAGCGGCGTCTTCATCGACGCGGCCATGGACCTGATCGACGCCGCCAAACCCAAACCCCTGGCCCGCGATCTCGACCGGGCCTTGCTGCTGGCGCAGCGCAAGCTGATCGAACAGGGCATTACCGCGATCGCCGACATGGGCACCACGATCGAGGATTGGCAGGCCTTTCGCCGCGCCGGCGACAAGAACCAACTGATCGTCCGTATTCTGGGCTATGGCGCCGACATCGACAATATGGCGATAATCGCCGGTCCCGGCCCCACGCCCTGGCTTTATGATGACCGGCTGCGCATGGTCGGGGTCAAGTTGTTTATCGACGGTGCGCTGGGATCGCGCGGAGCCTGGCTGAAGGCGCCCTATGCCGACGCGGCCGGCGAAAGAGGGCTGCCTGTGCTGACCCCCGCGCAGCTGCGCAACAAGATGGTCCGCGCCTCGATGGACAAGTTCCAGGTCGCGATCCACGCAATCGGCGACGCCGCCAATGCCGAGGCGCTGGCCGCAATCGCCGATCTGACCGCCGACCTGCCGGGCGAACGACGGTGGCGCATCGAACATGCGCAGGTGATCGACCCCGCCGACATCCCGCGCTTTGCCGAACTCAAGGTCATTGCCTCGATGCAGCCGGTCCATCAAACGTCGGACCGGTTGATGGCCGAGGCGCGGCTGGGCCCCAGCCGGCTTTCCGGCGCCTATGCCTGGCGCAGCCTGGAGAAGGCGGGCGCCCGCCTGGCGCTCGGGTCCGACGTCCCCGTCGAAAGCGCCGATCCATTTGCGGGCATCGCCGCCGCCATCTCGCGGACCGACCCCGACGGCCAACCGTTCGGCGGCTGGCGTCCCGAAGAAGCGGTGAGCCGCGAAACCGCGCTGGATGGTTTTACCCGCACCGCCGCATTCGCAAGCTTTGCCGAGGATCGCATCGGCACGCTGATGCCCGGAATGCGCGCCGACTTCCTGATCATCGAAAGCGACCCGCTGCTCGCCAGCCCCGCCGAAATTCGCCGCCTGGTGCCGCTCGAAACCTGGATTGGCGGCGCGCGCTATTACAAAAAGGGCGCCAATGGCAACGATGGCCGGTGACGCCCCCTCTCGCCGCGCACTGATCGCCGGACTGGCCGCCCTGCCCGTCGCGGGCACGGCGGCCGCAGCGGCCGCCGAGCGCCGCGAACGCCGATCGAAAAAGCGCAAGCCGGCCCGCGCGAAGGTTCAGCATGTCGATGTTGCCATCATCGGCGCCGGGGTGTTCGGCGCATGGACCGCCTGGCATCTGGTTCGCGCGGGCAAAACAGTCCGGCTGTTCGACGCCTATGGCGCGGGGCATGCACGGGCGTCGTCCGGCGGCGAAAGCCGGGTGCTGCGCATGGGTTATGGCGCCGACACCCTCTATTCGGAGATGGCACGCGATTCGCTGCCCTTGTGGAAAGCATTGTCGGACAGCGCGAGCGCGCCGATCTTCCACAATATGGGCGTCCTGTGGTTCGCTCCGCAAGGCGATGCGCATAGCGCCCAATCGCTTGCCTGGTTGCAGGCAAACCGCATCGGCCATGAACAGGGCGATGTGCGCTGGTTGCAGGACAAATATCGCCAGATCCAGTTTTTTCAGGGCGAGGCTGGATTGCTGGAAACCGAAGGCGGCGCCCTGATCGCGGCGCGGGGTGTGCAGGAAGTGATCGCCGACGCAGGCGTCGCAGTCGAGCGTGTGGTGATGCCCGCCCCCCTGTTGTTGAAGCGGACAAAGCGCCACACCTTGCCCGACGAAGGAACCGCCGATCATCTGGTCTATGCCTGCGGCCCCTGGCTCGCGGAGATATTTCCGCAGCAACTGATGCACAAGATCGTGGCGACACGGCAGGAGGTCTATCATTTCGGGGCGCCGCAGGGCGATACGCGCTTTGCCCCGCCCGAACTGCCGGTCTGGGCCGATTTCAACAATGGCCGGATCGTTTATGGCATCCCCGATCTGGAAGGCGCCGGATTCAAGATCGCGTTCGACACCCACGGCCCCGTCATCGATCCCGACACGATGGAACGCACGCTGACACCAGCGGGAATTGCGGAAGCCCGCGCCTATCTCGCCCGGCGTTTTCCGGGCCTGGCGAATGCGCCGCTGATCGGCGGGCGGGTTTGTCAGTATGAGAACAGCGCGAACGGCGATTATCTGATCGACCGTTTCCCGGGGCAGGATCGCGTCTGGCTCGTGGGCGGCGGATCGGGGCATGGCTTCAAGAACGGGCCAGCGGTCGGACGGCGCGTCGCGGCGTATATAATGGATGCCAGCCTGGCGATCGAGCCGCGTTTCAGCTTTTCCTCTAAAGGAACGATGGCCGCGCGGACCGTCTTCTGACCCGTTCGCGTCGATATGGCGCGCGACGACGTCGCAAACCCGCGCTTGCATAAATCGCCTCGGCTTGCTTCGCTGTTCGCGCGACGACCGGGGATGAGGGGGCCGATATGAAACTCACCGATTGCCATAATATCGACGACTTTCGCCTGCTCGCCAAACGGCGGCTGCCCTGGCCGGTGTTCGATTATATCGATGGCGCCGCCGATGACGAGTTGACGCGCCGCCGCAACCGGGCCGCTTTCGACGCCTGCGACCTTATTCCGCGCGTCCTCGCCGGGGTCGAAAGCATCGACATGAAGACGACATTGTTCGGGCGCAAGATGGCGATGCCGCTGTTCCTGTCGCCCACCGCGCTCCAGCGGCTGTTCCACTGGCAGGGCGAGCGCGCGGTGCTGCGCGCCGCAGCCGATGCCGGAATAATGGCCGGCATATCGAGCCTGGCGACCGTCAGCCTTGCCGAAGCGGGTGCACTGACCAACGGCCCTAAGCTGTTCCAGCTTTATGTCCACAAGGACGACGGGCTGAATCACGCGATGCTGGAGGCTGCCCGCGCCGCGAAATTCGACGCCGTCGCGCTGACCGTCGATACGATCGTCGGAGGCAATCGCGAACGCTGTCTCCGCTCGGGATTCACCTCACCGCCGCGTTTCACCGCCGCGAATCTGCTGAGCTATGCGATCAAGCCCGGCTGGGGCCTCAACTATGTGCTGCGCGAAAAGTTCAGCCTGCCCAACCTCGCGACACATGTGTCCGAAGGGTCGAGCGTGCCCAAGTCGGTCGCCGACTATTTCACCACGATGCTCGACCAGAGCCTGGACTGGAAGCGCGCCGAGACCATTCGCAAGGCCTGGGATGGCCCCTTTTGCCTGAAAGGCATCGCCTCGGTCGAGGATGCCAGGCGCGCGGTCGATATCGGCGCCACGGCGATCATGGTATCAAACCATGGGGGACGGCAGCTGGACGGCAGCATTGCGCCTTTCGACGCGCTTGCGGAAATTGTCGATGCCGTCGGCGACCGCATCGAAGTCATCTGCGATGGCGGCATCACCCGCGGCACCCATGTCCTGAAAGCACTGTCGGTCGGGGCCAAGGCCTGTTCGGGCGGCAGATTATATCTTTATGCCCTCGCCGCGGCGGGCGAAGGCGGGGTGGCCCGTGCCATCGCGCTGCTGCGCGCCGAAATGGAACGCGGCATGAAGCTGATGGGCGCGAAAAACCTGGCCGAACTGTCGCGGGACAATCTGCGCTGGCGATAGCGGCGGCGACCGCTTCTCCGCAACATGCGCCGGAGGAGCGATCGCCGGACCGCGAATGTCTAGCTGGCCGTTTCGGGCTCCTTCTTTCCAATCCCGCTCCAGTCGATGTTCCGCGTCATGTACATCACCCCCGCGAGCGCGACGAACATCAGCACCGAACCGATGAGCAGCGAATAGGCCTCGAGGTTGAGGAGCACATAGAGCAGCGCGTAGAGACCGACGAGCATGGCAGCCAGAAAACGCGCCCGCTTCCAACTTTTGAGCACCGCCGCACTGTAGGTTGCGAGCAATCCGATAATCGCTGCCGATGCCAGCAGATAGGAAGGTGTAAATCCGATCACCTCGGCAAAGGCGAGCAGCAGCACGAAAAACAGCACCAGTGCTACCCCAGTGAGCAAATATTCGGCCGCCGCGACCCGCGCCCCCGCAATGATGTCGAACATCAGAAAGGCGACAAAGGTGAAACCGATGAACAAAAAGCCGTATTTGATGCTGCGGTCCACCTGGCTGTAAAGGTCGACGGGTTCGACCAGACTGATCGCGACCGCCTTTGCCGTGCCCCCCGAAACCTCGCCATCATTGGCCGCCGCCACCGTTTCGACCGCATAGCTCGCCCCGCGTCCGTCATAAGGATTGCTGCTGGGCGGCGACAAGTCCCCCGTCAGCACCTGCGCCTGACCGAGCGCAAGGTTCGGAATCGCATAGGTCGCGGAGAAGCCCTGCGGCGTAATTTTATGCTTGGGCAGGAAATCGCCGCCGAAACTGGGGTTCGGCCAGCTTGACTTGATCGTCCAGCGGGTATCGACCCCGCGCGGAATCAGACGGAAATCGCCAAGCCCGCGCGCGGCAATCTTGTAAGTGACCGCCATCGGCGCGGCACCAGTCCAGTCGACAAAGGCAAAGGTTCCCGAATTTCCGGTCGACAGCAGGCCCTTGCCCGGCTGCAACGGAACCACCGTCCCGTTCACCGTCAGGCGGTTGCCGTCGACAAGGCCGCGCGCGTCGCTGATACCCAATCGCACTTCGGCACGGTCGAGCAACAGGGCATCGCGCGCAACGCCATAGCGGGCGATGTCGTCGGGCAGTTCGAACCGGGCGCTTCCAACCACCTCGCTTTCATAGACGACGGTATCGTAGATCGCCTTTTTCCGACGTTCCGGCTTGATCGTGACATCGGCGCTGTTCGACAGCGGCGACAGATAAAGGTTGCGGATCGTGTTGACTGTCCGCGTCACATCCTTGCCATTTTCGTTGACGGTGGTTGTGTCGGTGTCGCGATAGGGAATGACGACCACCGGCCCGGCTATCGTCTGTTGACCGCCCCACCCCTGCCCGATCGACGCCCGCGCGGTATCGGCCTGTTGTTGCCGGTCCCAGAGCAGGCCATAAACCATCAGCAAGGGCACCATCAGCGCAACGGCAATGAGCACGGCAATCGCAAGCTTTGCACCAGGACTGCGTTCGCTTCGCACCGTCGGGGCGGCTGGTAAGGGTTTGGCGGGCGCGGCCTGGGGCATGAAAATCTCCGATCCTTTGATAGGATGGAGAATTTTCATGCTTCGCGCGCCGGGTCAAGGCAAAGCAATGCCCCGCTACACGCGCGCGCCCTTCCTGTCTGCCGCCTCCCCAACCGGAGCGGAACGGCGCCTTCCGAAGAAGGGCCGTCCCGTTTCGACGTCAGAAGGACGCGCCGAGCGAAAAGATAACGGCCCCGTCGGCGCCGACCGATTCCTTGTATCCACCGAGCCTTGGCGCATCGGTGTTTACATAGGATATGCCGAGCGTCAGCGCCTTCCAGCTTGTTTCGACCCCGACCGAATAGTCAAAGACATCGCCGTCGCTGCCTCCCAGAAAGCTGTCGCTTTTGGCGTAACCGACATGGCCCTTGAGCGTGAAGGGCGTGCTGGGAATGGCGACCCCGGCGTCGGTGTAAAGATAAACCCCGCTGTCGCCGCCAAGCGAGTCCTGACCGCCGGGAGCCCAGGCCACGCCTGTCTTGAGCGAGGCCGGGCCAAGATCGCCCGACAAGGAGAAATAGGGTTCGACGATCGTGCTGTTCGACGCACCGGGGTAAAGATAAAGCGTCGCCCCGACATCGGCGGTCAGGCCGGATGTGAGCGCGGTCGAATATCCGGCAAAGACATCGATTTCGGTGCCGTTGGCAAAGCCGATGCTCGATCCCCAGGTGCCAACATAGAGGCCGCTGTCATGACCGACGGTGATGCCGCCCTGAATTGCGGCTTCTTCGTTCGACTGGCTGAAGCCGCGAAAACGATAGTCGCTGACGACGGCGGCGCTGCCCGAAATCGTGATGCCATCACCAGAGCTTTCTTCCTGGGCAAAGGCTGTCGCGGGAATCGCCGACACGGCGAGGAACATGCCGAGGCATGTGCGGGAGAGAAGTTTCATGGGTTGATCCCTATCAAGTCTAACGGATCGTCCCTGCCTGCTGCGAAGCGTCCGACCTCTTTGTGCCGATCCGACCGCGCGTCACTCTTGTCGACGAAAATTGTGCGGTGCACAATTGAAAAAGCATCGCCATGTTTCAAAATGTCGCATTGCGACAAATCTGCAACAGATTGGCCATGCCTTCTGGCATCAGGGTGACATAAAATGACCGCCCTCGGTATCGCGCAAGGGAGGCGCCCCGGCTATCGCGCCGGCCGTGCTATGCGTGACCAGAATGGGGCGGCGGCGGCGGCCCCGCTCCGATCAGAAAAAGACACCGAGCGAGAAAATGACGCCCGAATCATAATATTTGTCGACCGCCTTCACCCCCGTCGTCGGAATGTCGGTGTCGACATATTTGACCCCGGCAGTGACCGGCCCAAAGCTGGCCGACGCACCGATCGACCAATCCCAATAATTGCCGCCGGGCGCCAAGGCCCCGAGCGCTCCGTCAGTATAACCCGCCGAGGCCGAAAGGGTCACAGGGGTATTCGGAATTCCCGCCGACAAGCCAAGGCCCAGATACAGATTGTCGTCATCGCCAAGCGACGACTGATCCCAGGAATAGCCGACGGTTCCCGTCGCCTCGACCGGCCCCAGCGTGTGCGACAATTTGCCAATGACCTCGAAATAGTCGGCCGGCCCCGCGGCCTTTTTGCCGTCGGGATACCAATAATAGGTCAGCCCGACATCGATCGACGTTCCGGGTGCGATTTCGGTTGCATAGCCGCCGTAAAGATCGACCTCGATCTCGCCATAGGTCGGCGTGTCTTCCAGGTTCGATCCCCAGGCGCCAAGATAGAATCCGCTGTCATGGCTGACCGTGATCGTCGGCTGAACCGCCACGTCGCCACCCGAGAGCGACACGCCGCGGAAACGATAGTCGGATACCAGTTCGACGCCGCCGGTAACGGAAATCGGACCTGACGGAACGTCCTGAGCGAAGGCGGGGGCCGATGATGCCGCCGCGACCGCCGCCAAAAAGCCAAGACCTGTTCTGTTCAAAAATGTCATGGATGATCCCCCTCGTGCAAAAACCTAAGAGTCTGATTCAAAACTATCTCGTGTAATTTCATGCTCTTGCGATACGGCGTGTGAAGAGCTGGATTGATGCGATGAACAGCCAGGCGGTTGCTGAGGCGATGGTTTGTTCGAAGTCCTTGGC
>NZ_JAXMPB010000018.1:0-27298 GCF_034380315.1 Sphingopyxis sp. | reverse complement strand
CCTGCTCGCGCCCACCGGCAATATCCCGCCTGCCGAAGCCGAAGAGCGTTACTACGCCAGGCTGGACGACACAGCCATGGCAGCATAATTTGATGTAACTGGCCTCCGGCAATCCCGGGGCGGTTCAGTGCCGATGATACTATTCCGCCGTCGGCTTCTCCACCTCTTGGCCTTCGACATCGCGATGATCGGCTTTTCGCCGAACTTGCTTCGATTCATTTCCTCCGTTCCTTTGCGTTGGCCTCCAATCAAGTTCGGTCGCGTTCCAGGGGCAAGGGGAATGACTTGACGTGATATGATATTACATTAAATGAGCCTCCCGGTCATGGGAGGTCGGGTTGCGACATTTAATTTTTGTTTCAGCACTTTGTACGGCATCGGCGGCGGGGGCGCACGAGGCGGGGGATCAGGCTGACGCTGAGATACTGGTGCTTGGAACGCGCGAGCAGGGCTATCGCGCCATCGTCGCGCCGCAGGCGAACAAGTCGGACACGCCGATCAAGGAGACGCCTTTTTCGGTTCAGGTGGTGACACGCGAACTGGTGCAGGACCGCGGTATCACGACCGTCGGCGAGGCTCTGCGCTATGTTCCGGGGTTCAGCCCGCAGGTCGGGTTCGGAGCCTCGAACGACCGCTTCTATATTCGGGGTTTCATCACGCCCTATAATCTGAAGAATGGATTGCGCCGGTCCGCCTATGCGCCCGACGAGCAGCTTCAGAATGTCGAGCAGGTGGAGGTGCTGAAGGGGCCAGCATCGGCGCTTTACGGTCGCTTCGAACCCGGTGGGGTCGTCAACTTCGTTACCAAGAAGCCGCTCGATGCTCCCTATGCCGAGGTCGGGGTCCTTTACGGGTCTTTCGATCAGTTGCGGCTGACCGCCGACATGTCGGCTCCGCTGACCCCGACATTGGGTCTGCGGGTCAATGTCAGTCACGACGATCGCGACGGGTTTCGGGATTTCACTTTTACCCGCGGCACTTTCGTCGCGCTGGTTTTGCAATGGCGGCCGACATCCGACACCAGCCTGACGGTCGAGGGGGAATATGCGAAAAAGACGGGATATTTTGACCGAGGCTTTCCCGGCGATCCGCTTTTCTTCGATGCGCCGCGCGAGCGACAGTTCGGCGAGGCCGATGCGCGCTATCGCAATCAGGGGGGAATCGCCAGCCTGACCCTTGATCACCGCTTTTCGGATCGGATCACCGCGCGGCTGTCGGTCGGCTATTCGGAATTTTCGAAAGATGCGTTCTACTATGCCTTCGGTTTTCCACCGGTCAATCGTTCTGACCCGCAGCGTCCCGTCGTCAATCGGCGGCCCAGCCTTGCCTATGACAAGCAACGCGATCTGACGGCGCAGGCCGAGATATACGCGCGCTTTCGAACCGGCGGGATCGAACACAAGGCCATGATCGGCGCCGAACTTGGCTATGATCGCTGGCGCTATACGGTCGACAACGCGCCCTTCGGTGTAAATTTGCCGATCGATTTCTATCATCCGGTCTATGGTCAACGCGCCGCTCCAACGCTTCGCACCGCAGATGGCGAGTGGAACAGCGACAGCGCCGCGCTTTATGTGCAGGACGAATTGCATTGGGGTGCGTTCAGGCTGCTCGCGGGGCTGCGGCACGACTGGAACCGCCTCGAAAGCCCGGATCGGCTGTCGGTCGGTCCCCATGACAAGACGCGCCGGGGCGCAACGTCACCGCGCATCGGCCTCACCTGGACGCCGGACGATGCGATTTCATTCTATGCCAGCTGGTCGCGATCTTTCCGCGCCCAGGTCGATGTCGGGCGTCTGCGCGACGGCCAATTGCCGAAGCCGTTGATCGGCGAAAGCCTGGAGGCCGGTGTAAAGACGAGCTTTCTTGGCGGGCGGTTGACCCCGACACTGGCGTTCTTCGACATCGATCGGCGCAATGTCGCCGTATCCGATCCCGAAGATTTCGATCGGGTGATACAGATTGGACGATCGCGGTCACGCGGCGTGGAATTTGAACTCCCCGCCGTTCTTTCCCCCCATTGGCGAGCGATCGCCAATTATACCTATCTCGATACCGAAATTCGGGAGGACAGTTTCGTGCCGCCGGGTGTGAAGCTGGTCAACGCACCCGAACATTCGGCCAGCCTTTGGACCACCTATGACATGCAGGGCGCGTTGCGCGGTGCCAGCATCGGGGTCGGCGCCCAGCATATCGGTCGCCGCGCGGGCAACACGGACAACAGCGTCATTCTTCCCGCCTATACGCGGGTCGACGCCAATCTGGCCTATGAATTTGATACCCGCGCCGGGAAATGGCGGGCGCAGCTGAACATTCTGAACCTGTTCGACACATTTCATTATGATAGCGGCGGCGCGTTCATCCCCCTTTATCCCGGTGCGCCGCGAACCATTTCGGCCAGCTTGTCGTACAGGTTCGGAGCCGCGCGATGATCGCGCGCGGCCTGATGCTTGGCATTCTGGCCACGCTGTCGGCTTGCTCGGAAGAGCGGGCGCATTCACCGGTAGAGCGGGAGGTCATCGAGGGGCGCGAAATCGCGATGCCCTTTGCCCGGACCTTTCGCGTCGTCGAACGCGATGGTTATCGCGTCGTCGATCTGAAAGCCTCGGTGATCGGGTGGGGCGGGGCGGCCGTCGGCGAAGAGCAGTTTCAGCGCCTGGTGCTTGTCCCTCATGGCGGCAGACTGCCTGCGCTCGACGGCGATCTAGAAGGTGCGACAGTGATCCGCACCCCCGTACGGCGGATCGCCAGCAATACCGGTTATCACGAAGCAATGACCAAGGTGCTGGGCATTAACGATCGGTTGGTGGCGGTGGGCGGCGTCAAATCCTATGACGACGCGCTGCGCGCGCGGGTGCGCCGGGGAGAGGTCTGGCAGATCGGCTATGGCTGGCACCGCCCGCCCGAGATGGATGCGTTGGTGGCCGCAAAGCCCGATGTCCTTCTGATGAGCATGGGCGACATGAAAAATCTGGGAGCAAAACCGCGTATAGAGGCGCTGGGCATCCCGATCGTTCCGATCTTTCTCGACAATGAGCCCGACTATATGGGGCGCGTCGATTATGTCCGCCTGATCGGCATGCTGACGGGCAAGGAGGCGGAGGCCGATCGCTTTGCCGATATCGTCGCGGCCAATGTGGACGGGCTCAAGAAAGCGGCGGCTGCCCAGCCACAGCGCAGTCTCATTTCCGCCTGGTTCGCAGGACGCGACCGATGGAATCCGGTTATCCGGAATGCCGATGCCAAATTGCTGCGCGATGCCAATGGACGAAACCTTTTCGAAGGGCCCGACGATCCGGGGCGCGACAGCTTCAACAAGGTTTCGACGGAGGAACTGATCCGGCGGGGGGCGTCGGCAGATTGCTGGATCATCCGCGATTCCCATTCCGCGCCCTTTGCCGACACCGCCATATTGCGGCGTTTCAAGGCTTATCGCGACGATTGCCTGTTCGCCGCCGACGGGATGCACAAGCCTGACGCCGATGCCTTCGACTATTATGAAATGGCGGTCATTCGGCCGGACTGGGTGCTGGGCGATATTGTCCGAATGCTGCATCCACCTCTGCGCAGCGAACCCTTTCGCTATATCCGTCCCGACACGAAAGTTCCGCGATGACAGCCGCCAATCGAATGTTGATGGGGGGCGCGGCATTGGCGCTCGCTGTGGCCGCTACCGCGCTCTTCGCGCTCAGTTGGGGAATGATCTCTATCCCCGCCGCGCAGGTGATTGCCGTGCTGGTGGGGCAGGGGCAGGCCGCTGACGCGCAGATTGTCGGCGAACTGCGGCTGCCCCGGATCGTCACTGCTATCGTTGCGGGTGCCGCGCTGGGCATGGGAGGCGTGCTGATGCAGGCCCTGTTCCGGAACCCGATGGCGGATGCCTGGTCGCTTGGCTTGACCGCCGGGGGGCAATTGGGCGTTGCGCTTCTGGTGACCGCCGCGGCCTTCTCGGGGCCGGCCGCCATCGAATTTCTTCGGGCGTTCGAAGGCGTGTCGATCACCGTCGGTGCGATGATCGGTATTGGCCTGTTCGCTCTCGCGATGGCTAGCCTGGCGCGGCGCATCGGAACCGTCACGCTGCTCGTTGTCGGGCTCATGCTCGGCTTTACGGTGCAGGGGATAGTCAGTGTCGTCATTCATTTTGCCAACCGGGTCGGTGGCCGGGTTTTTTCGGGGTGGAGCGATGGCAGCTTCGCGGGCGTGACGTCGGCGGACCTTCCGATGCTCATGCTGCCCATCGCGGCGGGCGCGATCCTCGCCCTGATCAATGCCAAGCCGCTGACAGCGCTGTTGCTGGGCGAAACCTATGCCAAAAGCTTGGGCACCGATGTCCCTCGTTTGCGGCGCCTGACGCTCGCCGCGGTGGTCCTTCTCGTCGCGCCCGTTACGGCCTATTGCGGCCCCGTTACCTTCATCGGGCTGATCGTTCCCCATTTCGCCAGGGCGATCGCCGGGACCGCGCGCATTCTGCCCCTGATGCCGATCGCGGCCCTGGCCGGGGCCTTGCTGGCCTTGCTGGCGGACCTGGTGGTTCATGCCCCGTGGGAACAGCATTTCCTGCACCTCAACGCGGTATTGGCCCTGGTCGGGGCACCGGTGGTGATCGCGCTGCTGATCTTTTCGCGGACGATGCGGGGGCAGGGCTGATGTTGTTTCTCGACAATCTGTCGGTGGGCTATGGCGCGCCGCGCGGCGCGGTTCTTGATGCGCTCCACCTGACGGTGGAAAAGGGGGCTTTCATCTGCGTTCTCGGGCGCAATGGGGCGGGCAAGTCCACCTTGATGCGGACCCTGTCGGGGCTGCAGCCGGGGCTGGGTGGCAACGCCAGGCTGGACGGCGAGGATATCGCCGCGATGCGGCCGCAAAGCCGTGCACGGCGCATCGCCGTCGTGCTGACCGAGCGCGGAACCAGCCCGGGATTGACGGTTGATGACGTGGTGTCGCTTGGCCGCCAGCCCTTCACCGACTGGCGTGGCCATCTTTCGCCAGAGGATCAGGCGCATGTCAAAGCAGCGCTCGATATGGCGGGGGCCGACCCCTTTTCGGGAAGGCTGTTCGACGATCTGTCCGACGGTGAACGCCAGCGGGTGATGATTGCGCGCGCCATCGCGCAATCGCCTCGCTTGATGGTTCTGGATGAAATTACGGCCTTTCTGGATCTTCCAGGCCGTGTCGAGGTGATGGCCCTGCTGCGCGACCACGCGCGCGCGACGGGAGCGATCATTTTGTTGTCGAGTCATGACCTCGACCTGTCGCTGCAACTGGCCGACCAGATCTGGCTGCTGGACGGGCAAGGAAAACTGGTGGTCGGAACACCGGCGTCGTTGATCGAGGCGGGTGATATCGGCCGGGCGTTCGACACGCCTGCAGTGCAATTTTCGGCCCGTTTGGGGCGGTTCGAGTTGGTGCAATGAAGATGATGATCGGCTCCTTTTCGGTGATGGCGGCCTTGTGCCTTGCGTGCAGTCCGGTTGCGGCATCCGCATCGGCGGCGGTCGGCCCTGGCCCCGATTCTGGCCCCAATTCTGCCGCTGTTCCCGATGCCGCGGCGGTGGCCGCGCCAGGGATCAATCACGTCTATGTCGTGCTTGATCGTGCAACATTCGACGCAATCAGATCGAGCGACCATCTGGCGCGGCTACTGGGGCCGCCCGACGGTGGCCTTCCGGATTATGGGCCGCCTGCCGCAGACGCCGACCGGGTCTTTTTTCGCGGCCAGCATAGCTATATCGAGTTCTTCGCGCCCGAAAATCGCTTCAAGGAACCGGTGGGCAAGGTCGGCCTTGCGCTGGCGCATGATCACGACGGCGATTTTGACGCGCTGGAACGAACATGGCGGACCATTTGCGGTTCGGACCTGCGCCTTACCTCTGCGCAATGGCGGCGTCATAATCCGCCGGTGCCCTGGTACGAAGCGATTCAGTGCGACGGAACCGCGTCGGGTCCCCATCTGGCGGTCTGGGCGATGATCTATCGTCCCGAATTTCATCGCTGGCTGACCAGTGGCTCGCCGGCGCGTCACGAGATTACCCGAAGGGCTGTTCTTGCAGCCCGGCCCGGCGCCGGAGAGGCGCGCTTCGACGTGGTCGGCATCGAGATGGAGCTTGCCGCCGCATCGCACGATGCGTTGACGGGGCAGCTTCAAGCGGCTGGCTTTCAGCGCGAGGAGGCTGCGGCCGGGACATATTTGCGCGGCGACGGCTGGACCTTGGTTTTGCGGAAGGTATCGACCCCGCCGCGGCTTGCGTCGATCACGCTGGCGGTAAAGGGGACGGAGACGCAGGGAAGGGCGATGTCGCCCTTGCCGCTGGGAAGCGCCGAAGCCCGGACGTCCGGGGCCGAGATGCTGAGGTTGCACTTTGGCCGCACCGGGGAGAGCCGCGCCGGGACAGCCTCGGATATGAACGGCGAAAGGGCGAGCCACCAATAAGCGGGGCCGCCGCCACATAAGGCGCGCGGTTCGGCCGGCGGTCCGGTGGCGCTGGGGTGCCGCCAGACCGCTGGTTGCCGGGACGTCCCGTTATTCTGCGGCGATTCCCGCCTTGGCGAACATATCTTCGCCATCGCTTTCGGCATCGTTGACTGCGGTATCGTCGCTGCCCTTTGCCTTTTTGCGATTGTCGAAGCTGGTCCACACCGTGTTCCAGTCGCCGCGTGTCGCGGCCTTTGAATATTCGGTGGCGCGGGTTTCAAAGAAGTTCGCATGCTCGACGCCGTTGAGGAGCGGGGCGAGCCACGGCAGCGGGTGTTCGTCGATCATATAGATCGGCTGGAACCCCAGCTGCCCCAGGCGCCAGTCGGCGATGTAGCGGATGTAGCGCTTGATCTCCTTCGGCGTCATGCCGGGGACGGGCCCCTGTTCGAAGGCGAGGTCGATGAAGGCATCTTCGAGCCGCACCGTCTTCTGGCAGCAATCGATGATGTCTTCCTTGACGCTCTTGCTCAGACAGTCGCGTTCCTTGACGAAGGCGTGGAACAGGCGGGTGATGCCTTCGCAGTGCAGGCTTTCGTCGCGCACCGACCAGCTGACGATCTGGCCCATGCCCTTCATCTTGTTGAAGCGCGGGAAGTTCATCAGCATCGCAAAGCTGGCGAACAGCTGCAGCCCCTCGGTAAAGCCGCCGAACATGGCGAGGGTGCGTGCGATATCCTCGTCGCTGTCGACGCCGAAGGTGCCGAGATAGTCGTGCTTGGCGCGCATCTCGTCATATTCGAGGAACATGCCATATTCGCTCTCGGGCATGCCGATGGTGTCGAGCAGGTGGCTGTAAGCGGCGATATGAACCGTTTCCATGTTGCTGAACGCGGTCAGCATCATCTTGATCTCGGTCGGTTTGAACACGCGGCCATATTTGTCGTGATAGCAATCCTGCACCTCGACGTCGGCCTGGGTGAAGAAGCGGAAGATCTGCGTCAGCAGATTGCGTTCATGGTCGGAAATCTTCTGCGCCCAGTCGCGGCAATCCTCGCCCAGCGGGACTTCCTCGGGCATCCAGTGGATCTGCTGCTGGCGCTTCCAGAAATCATAGGCCCAGGGATATTCGAAGGGCTTATAGGTTTTGCGGGCTTCTAGAAGGGGCATGGATGAATCCTTAGTTCAAAAGATTGTCAGCGATGCGGTATCGCTGAAGGCCGGCATGCGGAGGACAAAGTAGAGCGCGACAGGAACAATCCATGCTGCGGCAATTTTTATCCACTCACCGCGAATGACGGCGCCTTCATCGCTACGGCTTGCCATATCGGCTTCCGCCATCCGCGCCGCAGCAATGCGTTTCAACGCCGTAAGCGACAGGATGATCGCAAGCACGCCCGCGACGACAGGAAGAAAAGCAGCAACGGTCATTGCATGCTCACTGACAAGCCAGACATTCGTCATAATCGGTGCTCTCGGCGCTCAGCTCGAACTTCGCCGCCTCGGGCGTGTTGTCGGCCTCGACCCCGCCCGCGAAGCCGGCGCGCTGCACCGATTTCGAACGGAGATAATAGAGCGATTTGATGCCGAGTTCCCAGGCGCGATAATGGAGCATCAGGAGGTCCCATTTCTCGACGTCGGCGGGAATGAACAGGTTCAGCGATGCTGCCTGGTCGATATAGGGGGTGCGGTCGGCGGCGAGTTCGAGCAGCCAGCGCTGGTCGATTTCGAAGCTCGTCTTGAACACATCCTTTTCGTCCTGGGTCAGGAAGTCGAGGTGCTGGACACTGCCACCCTTTTCGAGGATCGAGTTCCAGACATTGTCGCTGTTTTTCGCCTTGTCGACGAGCAGAGCCTCGAGATGCGGGTTCTTGACCACGAAGCTGCCCGAGAGCGTTTTGTGGGTATAGATGTTCGCCGGGATCGGCTCGATGCAGGCGCTGGTGCCGCCGCAGATGATGCTGATCGACGCGGTCGGCGCGATCGCCATCTTGCAGCTGAAGCGTTCCATCACGCCCTGATCGGCGGCGTCGGGGCAAGGGCCACGTTCCTTGGCGAGCAGCATCGAGGCCTGATCGACCTGCGCGCGGATGTGCTTGAAGATGCGCAGGTTCGATGATTTCGCCATCGCGCCCTCGAACGGCAGGCCGCGCGCCTGAAGGAAGCTGTGGAAACCCATGACGCCGAGGCCGACCGAGCGTTCGCGGCTAGCGCTGTATTTGGCGCGCGCCATTTCGGGCGGAGCGCGGTCGATATAATCCTGAAGCACATTGTCGAGCATGCGCATCACATCCTCGATGAACTGCTTGTCGCTGTTCCATTCGTCCCAGGTCTCGAGGTTGAGCGACGAGAGGCAGCAGACCGCCGTGCGATCGTTGCCCAGATGGTCGCGGCCCGTCGGCAGGGTGATTTCGCTGCACAGGTTCGAGGTCGAGACCTTGAGGCCCAGGTCACGGTGATGCTTGGGCATCATGCGGTTCACCTGGTCGATGAAGATGATATAGGGCTCACCGGTTGCAAGGCGGGTTTCGACGAGCTTCTGGAACAGGCTGCGTGCATCGACCGTGCCGCGCACGCTCTGGTCCTTGGGACTGCGCAGGTTGAACTCCCTGCCGTCGCGCACCGCTTCCATGAACTCGTCGGTGATGAGGACGCCGTGGTGCAAGTTGAGCGCCTTGCGGTTGAAGTCGCCCGACGGTTTGCGGACCTCCAGAAACTCTTCGATTTCCGGGTGGCTGACATCGAGATAGCAGGCGGCCGAACCGCGACGCAGGCTGCCCTGGCTGATGGCGAGGGTCAGGCTGTCCATTACCCGAACGAAGGGGATGATGCCGCTGGTCTTTCCGTTCAGACCCACGGGTTCGCCGATACCGCGCACCGCACCCCAATAGGTGCCGATGCCGCCACCGCGCGAGGCGAGCCACACATTTTCGTTCCAGGTGCCAACGATGCCTTCAAGGCTGTCGTCGACGGAGTTCAGATAACAGCTGATCGGCAGGCCGCGACCGGTGCCGCCGTTCGACAGAACGGGGGTTGCGGGCATGAACCACAGTTTTGAAATATAGTCGTAAAGACGTTGGGCATGATCCTGATCGTCGGCATAGGCGTCGGCAACGCGCGCGAAAAGATCCTGGTAGGATTCGCCGGGCAACAAATAGCGGTCGATCAGGGTTTCCTTGCCGAAATCGGTCAGCAGGGCGTCGCGATTCGAATCGGTTTCGATCGCGAACCGGCGGGCGTGAACCTTGGGTTCGCCGCCGTCGTTGAGCTTGGTCGCCGCCTTGGCAGCGGGCGCCGATTCGCTTGCCGCCGGGGCTTCGTCTTTCGTCAGTTCCACCGTCGCCACGTCGCTCGTCTCCACCCGGTCCATTTCCCGAAAATCCATCTAACTCGCCCCCGTGTTCCGCACGCCATCCAGTGCACGGCGTTCTTGTCTTGTTCGACTCAGGGCGAAGCCTGAGCCTAGCATCGATTGCCCCGCTCAGGGGACATATTTTTGAGCGCAAAAAGGGTCACCCCTGTCCCCATATGCAATGGGCGACGGAATTCCGCCATTTTCGGCCAAATACTAATTATTGGGTGCCCCCGTCGGCTGACCCACCACCTATAGTGCCACGTCGGCCCAGCGATGCAAGAGAGTAAATGACTGGTTGATGACTCGACTCGTCGATATTTTGATTCGGTTCGTCGCTGGCCAGGCACGCCTCACAGGTCGAAGCCGAGGCAATCCGCGGCCTTCCCAGAAGGGCGGCGGGAGCCTGTTCATGACGAAAATTTTTTGCGGACCGCAGCCCGTCGCGGCGCGTGCCCATGCCGTGGATCGAACCTGGACGCAAGGCAAAGAAAAAGGGCCCCGGCGATGCCGGAGCCCCTTTCCTAAATCTTTTTGGATTTAGGCCGAGCTGCCACCGTTGCCAGAGCCGCCGCCGCCCATCCATCTCCAGAACCAACCCATATCACTTCTCCTGTTGGCACTGCCCACGAAGAACAGTTAACGGAGTATATACCATCTTTGGTAAGGTAAATCGAGTCTTAACCATGATTTACTGCCACATCGGCAGCTATTGCCCGACTCAGGCCGAGCGGCTTTGGGTCGTGTCGGTAAGGGTGGACAGAAGATCAGGAAATAGATGTGGTTTTCCAAGGTAATAGCCTTGCCCCACATCGCATCCGAGTTGCTCGAGCAGCGCCATTGTGGCGCTGTCTTCGATGCCCTCGGCGACAGCCACCGCACCCAGGCGGTGAGCCAGATCGATCGTCGATTTGACGACTTCGAAATTGCGCTGCGAATCGCGCATGGTCGAAACGAATCGCTTGTCGATCTTGATTTCGTCAGCCTCGATTTCGGTCAGATATTCGAGGTTTGACTGGCCGGTGCCATAGTCGTCGATCGACAGGCGGATGCCGGCCCGGCGCAGCTGGCCCAGCGTATTGACGGCTTGACGGCTGTTCTCGATCTGTGCGGTTTCGGTAATTTCGATCGTCAGCATCTCGGGCGGAAGGTGATGGGCGGTCAACATGACGCGGATGGTGCCGACAAGGTCGCTGTGGTCGAGCAGGGCCGCCGACAGATTGACCGACATACTCGCCTTGAAACCGCGATCGTGAAGCTGGGCGGCCGACCGGATCGCCTGGTCCATCACGAACAGGGTCAGGCGATAGATATCCTGGCTCTTTTCGGCCTGAACGATGAACTCGTCGGGCGGGATCGGTCCGCGCGTCGGGTGGGTCCAGCGCGCCAGCGCTTCAACGCCGACGAGCCGCTGCGTTGCAATCTCATATTGCGGTTGAAAGGCGACCCATATGTCGCCGCTGGCAAGCGCGTCTTCCAACTGCGAGTGGAAGGAAAGTTGCCAGCCGGCATCTTCCTGCTCGCGCGGCGTGTATTTTGTCCATAGCGCGCGCGTGCGGATGGCCCGTTCGGCAGCGACGAGCGCTGCCGCAAGGCGCTGCGCGTTCGAGCCTTCGAACTCGTCGTTGACGCCGAAGGCGATGCTCACATCGACGCGCAGATCGCCGATGGTAAGCGGGGCGTTGAAAAGCGCGGCGAGCCCTGCGAGCTGCGCTTCGATCTGGCTATGCTGATAATAGGGGACGAGCCAGGCGAAGCTGCCATCGAGATCGTGATGCAGTGTCGTGCCTTGGGAGGCGAGTTGGAGACGGCGCGCAACCTGCTCGACGAGCTGCTGGCTGCCCTCGCCCGGCAGAAAGGCCGCCAGATCGTCATAATTGACGAGCTTGGCCGCGATGACCGTATGGCTGCCGAAAGGGGGTTGGGTCCGCAGCGCTTCGAAGTTCGGGAGACCTGACACAGGATTTTCGCGTTGTGCCGACTGATGGCGGCGGTTGCGGGCAACGTTGGCACTCAACGCTGCAATAAAGAAGCAGGCAGCGCCGACTTGCACAGAGATCAGCGAGAGACTGAGAACGATCTTCGCTACGACGAGCGTGCTGGCCAGAATCAGCGATGAGGCCATGAACCAGCGGCCGCGGCGCCGAACGAGAGCGAGCATCAGAGTGACGGCTCCCGCCAGAAAGGGAGGGAGCCAGCCTGTATCGACCGGATTGCCGCGTTTCAGCGCCTCACCTGCGATCAGATGGATATACGCCCCGGGGACCTTATCGTGGCCGGGAAGGTAATGTTGGTCGAGGGATGCGGCGAAGCCAGCTGCAAAGATAACATTCTTTCCGCGCAGTGCATCCGAGGAAACGTGCCCTTCTATAACGTCGATCGCGCTATATTTGGTAATCGTCTTGGTATCGTAGGAGTAATCGAGCGTGAATTGGGAGGGTGCATCGAAGCTTCGATTGGCAAGCACGGAAGCAAAGCTCGGAAGCAGTTGTTCGTCTGCTCGAACGGCGACGGGCACCCTCCACACCTGCCAGAACGCATATTCCCAGCATATGCAGGCTTGTCTCGCCTCATTGCCAAAGGCCGGGGCTGGCCATGTATCAACGACGGCTTCATTTCCCGCGTATTCGGGTGAAGCAACGGCCAGCACGATGCGATCGCCCATTGCGCGCACGGCTGAAGCCAGTTTTGGGAAATCGGGATCTTTCAGACGCCGTTCATAGGTGAAGTCGACAAGTAGTTGTTTGGCCCCGGCCGCGTCGATCGCCCGGATCAGCCTGGTGTGGTAGTCCACGTTGAATTCTTGATCCGTGACAGCTTGCAGCGTCTTGTCGTCGAGCTCGACGATCACGGTTTCTCCTGAAACGGGGCGCCAGGCAAGGCGACCCGTAGCTATCTCGATCATCCGATCGATGGGAGTCGCCGCCCCGGTGATGCCGACGATGATGCTGAGCAGCAGCGATAACCCTAGGGTTCGCCAACTGACGATCATCCTGTTGCCCAATTTCGGCACGCGCATCTCCAGCAATTGCCGGACTTGCCTAGCCCTTGATGGTTATCATCGCGTTAATCATCCGCCTGGCGTTGCGGCTTGGCGTTGCGGCCAGGGCGGGCCGTCCCCCGGCGCGTCAATTGATGGCGGGAACGGGTTCCAGTGCGGCATCGCCCGCCAGCGCCGAAGGCGCGAGACCGGTGGCGGCCGGTACAATCTGTTGCAGGTAGAAGCGCGTCGAGACGAGTTTTGCTTGCAGAAAGGCGGTGTCGCCGCCGCCTTGGGCCAACGCCGCCGTCGCGCCCTGATGCTGGATCGCCATCAGCCAGCCGCAGGTCGCGGTCGCGAGCATGGTGAGGTAGGGATAGCTGCCCGCCAGCCGGTCGGGGGCATTGGCACCGGCCATCCAGTCGGTGACAGCCCGGCAAGCCTCGGCGAGCGCCGTGAGTTCGGGGAAATCAGCGCCCCCGCGTGCGATGTCGTCGATCAGTTCGCGGACCGCCTCGCCGCCCGCCATGCCAAGCTTGCGCCCGACCAGGTCGGCGGCCTGAATGCCGTTGGTGCCCTCGTAAATCGGGGCGATGCGGGCGTCGCGATAATGCTGGGCGGCGCCCGTTTCTTCGATAAAGCCCATGCCGCCATGCACCTGCACGCCCAGGCTCGCGACCTCGCAGCCGATGTCGGTGGCGTGCGCCTTGGCGAGCGGGATCAATATGTCGGCGCGCATCGCCGCCGCCTCGTCGCCAAGCTTGCCGAAATCGGTCTGCGCTGCGGCATAATAAATGAGCGCGCGCGCTGCTTCGGTCTGGGCGCGCATCCGCCATAGCATCCGCTTGACGTCGGGATGATGCGCGATGGCGACCGGGGCGCGGTCGGCGCTGCCCGCGAGCGCCGACTGGACGCGCTCGGCGGCATAGCGCTGCGCCTGCTGCGTCGCGCGCTCGGCGATCTGGACGCCCTGGCATCCGACCATCAGCCGCGCATTGTTCATCATCACGAACATCGCGCGCATCCCGCCCATTTCGTCGCCGACGATCTCGCCCAGGCAATCCTCGCCCTCGCCATAGACCATCACCGCGGTCGGCGAGCCGTGGATGCCGAGCTTATGCTCGATCGAGGCGCAATGGACGCCGTTCGAAAGCGTCGGATTGCTGGCATCGTCGAGGCGGTATTTGGGAACCAGGAACAGCGAGATGCCGCGCGTCCCCTCGGGCGCGCCGGGGGTGCGGGCGAGGACGAGGTGGACGATATTGTCGGTCAGGTCATGCTCGCCAAAGGTGATGAAGATTTTCTGACCCTTGATCCGGTAGAGCCCGGCGTTCGGCCCCTCGGTCACTTTTTCGGCGGTCGCGCGCAGCGCGCCGACGTCGCTGCCCGCGGCGGGCTCGGTCAGGTTCATCGTGCCGTTCCATTCGCCGGTGACGAGCTTGGGCAACCAGGTCTGCCGCTGCTCTTCCGTGCCATAGGCCATCAGCGCGTGAATCGCCCCAGGGGTCAGGATATTGCACAGCGTAAAGCCCATGTCGGCGCTGCCCAGCGCTTCGATCACCACCGTCGCCAGCGTGAAGGGCAGGTCCTGGCCGCCATATGCGGCGGGACCGTCGATCGTGCCCCAGCCGCCGTCGACGAACTGGCGATAGGCATCCTTGAACCCGGGGGGCATGGTGACGCGGCCGTCTTCCCATTTCGGGTTCTGGACGTCGCCGACGCGGTTGAGCGGGGCATAGACCTCGGCCGCGAAATCGCCGATGCCGGTGACGATCGCTTCGACCATGTCGGGGGTTGCGGCGGCGAAACGTTCGTGCGTGGCCATCGCGTCGATACGCGCGATATGATCGAGCACGAAAAGCTGTTCGGTGGTCGGTGCGCGATAGGTCATGACTTGTCCCGCTTTTGCTGGTGATTCCTTGAAGAGCGGCGCTATAGCGCGGCATGGCCGAGGGTCCAAACGAGCAGCTGATTACCGAAACCTGCCCTTACGGCAGCGCCGCCATCGCGCGCGGGGCGGCGTTGATCGCCGCGGCGCAGCCGGTCGCGGTGCCGACGGAGACGGTTTACGGCCTCGCCGCCGACGCTCGCGATTCGCAGGCGGTGGCGCGCATCTATGCCGCAAAGGGGCGGCCCGATTTCAATCCGCTGATCGTTCATGTGCCGGACCTCGGGGCGGCGGAGGCGTTGGGCATATTCGGGACCGCCGAACGCGCGCTGGCCGACGCCTTTTGGCCGGGGCCGTTGACCCTGGTGGTTCCGCGTGCACCCGATTGCCCGGTCGCGAGCATTGCCACCGCCGGGCTCGACACGATCGCGCTGCGAGTGCCCGGGCACCGTGCGATGCAGGCGTTGCTGGCGGCGACCGGCGCGCCGCTTGCCGCACCCAGCGCGAATGCGAGCGGTCGGGTCAGTCCGACCCGCGCCGCGCATGTGCGTGCTAGTCTCGACGGCCGGATCGCGCTGGTCATCGACGATGGCGCGACAACGGCGGGGGTGGAATCGACCATCGCGCGAGTCGGGGATGAGGGCGTCGAGATATTGCGCCCCGGCCCGGTAACGGCCGCGATGCTGGGTCAGGCGACCGGGTTGCCGGTAACGGGCGTCCGCGGATCGGATGTCGTTGCGCCGGGCATGTTGGCCAGCCACTACGCGCCCGGAAAACCGATACGGCTCGCCGCGACGGGTTTTGCGGTCGAGGAATTCGGAATCGGTTTCGGCGATCTGGCCGGCGACTATAATCTCAGCGCGTCGGGCGATATGACCGAAGCGGCAGCGAATCTGTTCGATGCGCTCCACGCCGCGGCGGCAAGCGTGAAGGCCGAGATTGCGGTGGCGGCAATTCCGCTCGAGGGGCTCGGTGCCGCGATCAACGACCGGCTTTCGCGCGCGGCGGTCTGAAGGGATTTTCTATGCAGCGGCCGGATCGACGGGGTCGCCGTGCGGCGCCTTGCGCGCGACGATCAGACAGGCCGCGACGATCAGCATCGCGCCTGCCAGCGTCGGCAGGGTGACGGGCTCCGTATAGAAATACCACCCGAACAGCATGGCCCACAGAAATCCGGTATATTCGGTGGTCGCCAGTATCTGGGTTTCGGCGCGTGCATAAGCCCAGCTCAGGCACATCAACGATGCCGTGGCGAGCAGCGCCGCGCCGCCGATGGCGGGTGCATGATCGGCGCCGGGCACGACCAGAAGCCAGGGGGCGCCGACCGCCAGGATCAACGTGACGAACAGATTCTGGAAAAAGGCGATCTCCAGCGGCTCCGCCATCTTCGCCTGCCGCCGCGCGAGGATCAGGTTGTACGCATAGAAAATGGCCGACAGGAACACCGCGCCAACCGCCCACAACGCCTCCGGTTCATAGTCGCCGCGCCCCAGCTTGCCCGCGACGATGACAATCACCCCGACCAGGCCAAGCAGCGAGGCGGCGATCGAGCGCGGCCCGATTTTCTCGCCCAGAAAGACCGCGGCCATGTAAAGCGCCATCAGCGGCGCAACGAAGGCGAGCGCGATCGCCTCTGCCATTGGCAGCCGAGCGAGCGCCCAAAAAAAGCAAATCGCCATTGCCGCGACGAAAAACGACCGAACCGCATGGATGCGCAGCGTCGTCTGGCCCGGCATCGCGGGTCGCATCGCGAAATAGACCGCGCCGCTGATCACGGCACCTGCGGCAGTGCGCCAGATGACGGCATTATAGGCGCCGAGCCCGATCGACAGCCCCTTCATCAGCACGTCCATCGCCGAATAGGTGGCGATGCCCAGACAGGCGATCAGAAAGGGCACGATGGGAGAGGGCGAATCGGGACGCATGGGACCCGCTGTAGCGGAGATCAGCGCCTTTATCGCGGTTTACATAATGATGATGCCTTGCTGCCGGGGCAGCGGCTTTGGGGTGACGAGCGGACGGGCTATTTTAAACCGCAAGACCCCGATTTGGGGCATTCACGCAGCGAAATCATGCGATCGACAATGATCCAATGTCCTGACATTCCCATGTGACCATAATTGCCTGGATACCTGGTTTTGCGGCCGACGAACTCGATGAACTTGCGCCTGCTTCGCTGCCCCTCGTGGTCCAGATGAGCGCGTTCGACATGGAGCCAGATTGTGGCAGCAATGGCCCGGTCAGCTTCCTTCCTCCATGCGGGCGATCTTGGATTGCTACGCGGCCAAACGGGAGCTTCGGCTCCCTCTGGTATGAACGCCTGTCCTTCAAACTCATCTACCCAGACGCCTCGATAACGGCGCGGGGCTTCCATCTTATAGCACTGGTCGGTGGGCTTCGATCCGGTAAGTCCGGGCTCGATGCGGTATTTGCAGGGGGCGTCCCGTATTAGCCGGCCATCGTAGCGATGGCATCCCTGCCCTTCATCGGCATCCGTGCAGGGCTGATTAAGCGACCGTGCCCGCTGCTGATCCTCCGCATCTGCGAACGCTTCAGGATTGGGAGCAGAAAATTGCCCGGCAGCAGGAAAACTGATTCCCATCGTCAAAAAGGCGAATGCCGCTTTCAGTCGAATTCCCAACATGCACGCGTCTCCAATCAAAGCTCGCAGTGTCGTTGCACAAGTCCTGTTCGCGTCCAAAGATGCATGATATTTAATTCTAAGTCCAGATTCGGCCGTCAGGGATTATTTGATCCAGATGACGAATTAATCTGCCTGTAGGACCGCTACGAATATCTCACAGCCCGCGCATCTTCTTCATTCCCTGAACTGGGTATATATGCCGCTGTCGATCCGATTGATGGTCTGGCGCGGAAAGTGACTCAAGGCGATGTTATCGGTGACCTTGCCGACATGGTACGGGACTTGTCTGGCGTGCCTATTCTGATCGAGAATGGTGCGACGAACGATGCCATTTGGGCGTTTCGTTTCGGCGATCAAACACACTGGGGCGTCTATCTACACCGCTTGCGACGATCCCAGCATGCGGCCATGAATTGATCAACATCAACGCCGCGATCCCGCACGTTCTTGACTTTCGAACAAGGCCGGGGGCGTTCGGCGTCCTATCGGAAGGTCGCCTGTCCGGCGCCGTCGATGTTGAGTTTTTGGCCCGAGCAATAGCTGTTGGCGTCCGACACGAACCAGAGGGCTGCGGCCGCGACATCGGCGGGCTGGGCAACGCGGCCGAAGGGCATTTGGGCGTCGAGGTGGTGAATGTCCTCCTGCCCGGTGATCGCGCGCGACAGGCGGGTGCCCATGTCGCTGACGGTCAGGGCGGGGGAGACGATGTTGACGCGCACGCCGTTTGCCAGCTCTTCCTTGGCAAGGGTGATCGCCAGCGCCTCGCCCGCCGCCTTGGCCATGGTATAGGGCGCTCCATTGGGCGAATGGACATATGTGGCGATGCTCGAAATCACGATGATGTCACTGCGCGCGTGACGGCGCAGCTGCGGCAGCGCCAGGCGCGACAGGCGGTGCGGCCCGGCGGCGTGGACAGCGAACAACCGGTCGACCTCGGCCGGGTCGGTATCGGCGACCGATTGTCCGCGGCTCGCAATGCCGGCATTGTTGATCAGGATCGACAGCGGGCCAAGATCGGCCTCGACCGCCGCGATCATTGCCGCGCACGCCGCTTCGTCGGTGACCGAAGCTTGATAAGCCCGGGCACGGCGGCCCATGGCGTCGATCGCGGCGACGGTTTCGTTGGCAGCATCCTGTCCGCGGGCATAGTTGACGGCGACGTCGGCGCCCGCCTCGGCGAGGGCGATGGCAATACCGCGCCCGATGCCGCGCGAGGCGCCCGTGACCAGCGCGACGCGCCCGGTGAGATTCCTTTCGGTCATGCTGTCATCCTCCCCATCGTTCGAAATAGCCATAGATTTCCTCTTCGCTACGGCTTGCTGCGTTGCGCCAGCCGGGTGCGTCGGCGGCGTTCAGCACGGTGCCATCCGGTTCGGCGATCACCGCTGTCGGTGTACCGACGATCGGCGCGACCCCGAAGCGTGCCGCAAGATCGGCGTTCAGCGTGCGGTCGGTGCCGACGTCGATCCAGACGATTTCGTACCGCGACTGGAGCATCGCAGCAAAGCGCGGCGTCGCAAACCAGCCAGCCAGTCCGCGGCTGTCGTGACAGGCGTCGTACCCGAAAATCAGGAGCGCGCGTTTGTTCGATACCGCGGCACGTGCCAGTGCGGCATCGACGGCGGCCGTCGCCGTGGGGGCGGCGGTAAAAGGGCGCGCTTCGGGGTGTGGGGGCAGCGTGACGGCACAGGCGGACAGGCCAAGCGCGAGCGCGGCGACAAGAAGAAAACGGATCATGTGTGCGACGATAGGTTTCGCATGACGTTTCCGTCAACGTCAGTTAGCTTCGCTTGCATGAGCTGGAAGAAAGAGATTGAGGAACTGGCCGCACGGCGGGCCGCGGCCGACAAGATGGGCGGGGCCGAAAAGGTCGCACGCCAACACAGTCGGGGCAAGATGGATGCGCGGGCGCGGCTCGCGGGCATCGTCGATCCCGGCAGCTTTCGCGAGATCGGCAAGATTGCCGGGCGCGGCAGCTATGACGCGGACGGCGCGTTCGAAGATCTGGCGGCGAGCAATTTCATCTTTGGCCGCGCCAACGTCGATGGACGTCCGGTTGTCGCTTCCGCCGATGATTTTACGGTTCGCGGCGGAGCCGCCGACGCCGCGCTGCACCGCAAATTCATCCAGTGCGAGGCGATGGCGCATGAATATCGCCTGCCGCTGATCCGCATGATCGACGGTACGGGCGGTGGCGGTTCGGTCAAGACGCTGGAAGATATGGGCTATACCTATATCCCGCATGTTCCCGGCTGGGATCAGATTATCGCAAATCTCGATACCGTGCCGGTGGTTGCGCTGGCGCTGGGGCCGACGGCTGGGCTCGGTGCGGCGCGGGTCGTTGCCAGCCATTACAGCATCATGGTGCGCGGCTTGTCGCAACTGTTCGCGGCGGGCCCGGCGGTGGCCGCCGCGATCGGCGACACGCTCGACCGTGAGGAACTGGGCGGCAGCGACGTTCACACCCGCAATGGCGTCGTCGATGACGAGGTGGCGTCGGAGGTGGAGGCTTTTGCCCGGGCGCGGCAGTTTCTGTCCTATCTGCCTTCGTCGATCCACGACCGGGCGGTGCGAACGCTGTGCAGCGACCCCGCCGACCGGCGTGACGAGCCCTTGCTGTCGATCGTCCCGCGCGAGGCGAAGCAGGTCTATTCGATGCGGCGTATCGCGGGCGCTGTGTTCGACCAGGGCAGTTTTTTCGAAATGGGCGCGCGCTGGGGCCGCGCCGTCATCACGGCGTTCGCGCGCCTCGACGGCTGGCCGGTCGCGGTGCTGGCGAGCGATCCATCTTATCTCGGCGGTTCATGGGACGCCAAGACAAGCGAAAAGGCCGAGCGTTTCGTCAAGCTCGCCGACCAGTTCCGGCTGCCGATCGTCCATCTCGTCGACAATCCCGGTTTCATGATCGGCGGCGAGGCCGAACGGACCGGGACGATCCGGTACGGGGTGCAGGCGATGAACGCCATTTACCGCGCCACCGTGCCGCTGGCTTCGGTGGTGGTGCGGCGCGCCTATGGCATTGCAGGCAGCGCGATGTCGAATGCTGAGCGCTTTCAATATCGTTTCGCCTGGCCGTCGGGCGACTGGGGCAGCCTGCCGATCGAGGGGGGCGTCGAGGTTGCGTACAAGAGTGAGCTCGAGGCGGCTGAGGACCCCGCGGCGCATCTGGAGGCGATCCGCGCGCGCCTGAACCGCGTGCGCTCACCTTTTCGCACCGCCGAAAAATTCGGGGTCGAGGATATTATCGACCCGCGCGACACCCGGCCGCTGCTCTGCGAATTTGCGGAACTGGCGTGGCGGGCGCTCGACTAGGCTTTCTCCTGCGAAGGAGGGATGCCTATCTGGAATTCAGGCGGCGCGATCCTGAAAATCGAGAACCGTCAGATAATTGGCGAGCCGGTTCGCCTCCAGCGAGGCGATCAGGCGGTTTTCATGATAGGGAATGACATGGTCGGCAAGCGCGCTGCTCCAGGGCGCGTCGAGGTCGAACACGATCCCCAGCCCGAACACCGCCGGCACTTCGGCATAGGCCAGATCGCGGCCTGCGTCGCAGCTTTCGGCAAGGAAATCCTCGACCGCCGTCTTGACGCCGTTGCGCGGGCCCCCTTCATGCTTGGCCCAGGCGAAATGGCCCATGCCACGGAACCCGCGCCCTAGAACCAGCGGACTATGGCCAGGCATCGCGCCGGCGTTGAAATCGTGGGGATGGCGCGCGTCGTTGGGAATCATGTCCGGCGCATAGTACATGTCACGTCGCCCCGACGGCCACGCGACATCGTGCAAAAAGGCCAGAAGCGGCTTTTCGTCGCGCCGACAGAGGGCGTCGATCGCCTGCAGTTCGTGATAGACGGTGAACCAGTTGTGGTCGCCGTCGATCAGCCAGGCATCCGCATCCTTGATCGCGTCGAGCGCGGACAGGCTGGGTTTGCCGATATGGGTGACATGATCGGCATGTCCGACCCAGTCCAGAAACTCGGGCTTCGGCTGGGGGTCTATGCTGGTTAGATGACCGCCCTGTTCCAGCGCGTAATCGGCCAGCATCATCGACATGCCGCCATATTCGGCGCCGATTTCGACGATATTGCGCGCCTTGGCGATTTTCAGGCTTTCGAGAATGATATCGGAAAATTCCGACATCGAATGGATCAGCAGATCGGGCATGTCAGGCGGCCTTGCGGATTGAGGGGGCATCTTGCGTCCGCGCGACCACCGGACGCAGCACGACGCTCAGCATCAGGTTGCGTCCCGCGGCAGCGATGGGCGGCGGCACCAGCATGAAGCTGGCTTCCGATGGGCAATGGTAAAGGCCTGTCGAAACCTCTTCCATCGCGTCGAACATCGGCGCGGCGGTGATCGCACCTTCGATCGGGCGGGGTTTCATATAATCGTCGACATAGTGGAAGCTGGCTTCCTCGACCTGGACCCATTCGAATTTCTGGCCCAGCGGGATGCCGACCGTATATTTGCCGTCGGCGATCGGGATCATTGCCTGGAAATAGCCTTCGCTCGTCGGAAAAGCGTCGATCTCGACAAAGGCGTCGCCACTCTGATTGATCAGGAAAACGGGCAGTTTCATCGCGCCGACGTCGAAATCCGCCTTGCGCAGGTCCAGCCCGAAGCGGCGGCTGGAAAAGATCGACAGGTTGAGCGGCAGGCCATGGCGTTGAAGCTCGCCGGGCAGATAGGCGCGCATCGCATTCTTGGCATAGAAAAGACCGCGGCGGCGCAGCCCTTCGGTCGCGGCGGCGGTGTCGATGAAACCGACCATGTCGCGGGTGCCAAGATTTACGTCGTGGTGGAAGGTTTCCAGAAGGGCAACCTCACTCTCGATCGGCAGGAACAACAGGCGCGCCAGCGATGCCCCTGCCATGCGGCGGCGACATTCGCTGTCGTCGGACAGCGGCGGTTTCACGATCCCGGTTCCGACGCCGCGTACGAAATCGATACAGGCCTGCTGTGCGCGGTCGCGGTTTGCGCTTTGCGCACCCTTGACGCCGACCGTGCTGCGGACGGGCCAGCCGTTCGCTTTGTAATCGACCACCGATCCTTGCGAAAGGGTACAGAATTGTTCGAGAATGGCGATCGATTCGGACAAGGCGTGCAGCGCCTTGGAATCATGGTGGCGGGTGTCCATGAATCCCCGCTTGTCGAGGCCCGACAAAAAGGTTTCGCGCAGCAGCAGGTAGCGGCCCGATACCTCGAGATCCATTCCTGCGCGCAGAACGGCTTCGACCGCATTCTGAACCGACCCATTATAGCCCAGATCGACCAGCATCACCGCGTCGCCGCGTTCGACCCCGTGGCTTTCCAGATGCGCGAACAGGCGCTTGGCGAAATCAGCGGACCGCTTGACGATCTTGCGGACGTTCGCGGGTTCCAGCACCGCTTTCAGAAAGCCGCGCCTTGTCGCTCCGCGACACAGTTTGGCCGTTTCGTCGCGTGTGAACAGCAACTGCTTGGCAAAGGTTGCGAATTGCGCGGTGTCGATTTCCGGCGCCAGATAGCGTTCGATCGCGGCGGCATCGGTGAAACTCGCGGCCGTCGCTGTAAAGCGGCTGATTTCGACCGACGCCACGCGATCCGCCCAATCGGGACAGGCTGCGGAAAAGGCCTGGGCGGGCAGATAGCCGTCGCGCAGCAGGAACAGCGGTTTGACCCGGCGACCGGTGGCCTTGGCCATCGCGTCCGCTTCGTCGCGAATCCAAAGCGCAAAGCTGTGCATGATGGGACCGAGGACGTCATGCCCCAGCGTGTCGACGGCATCCTCGGTCTCGCGCAGCGAAATCTGGGCGCGATGCGGTTGGAGCGCGGGAACGCTGCTGCGCACATTGGGGTCGAGAATGGTTGCCGCCACGGCTTCGAGCCGCAGGCGCTGCTCGGCGACGGCGTCGAACTGCTCTAGATGGACGGTATGCACACCCAGCTTGGCCGGCGCGACGGCATCGGCCATCTGATTATCGCCGATGTGAAGGATGGTCGAAGGCGACACGCCAAGGTCGGCGAGGACATGGGTAAACAGGCCGCCGCTCTTGCTGACGCCATATTCGCATGAACAAAAAATGCGATCGATCATGTCGGCGACGGGCTGTCCGGCAGCAGCGGTGATCAGCGCGCGCAACTGCGGTTCCGACAAATAGGTGTCGGACACGATGATCACCTGCATTCCGCGCCGCTTGGCGTCGACGATCAGGTCGCGGGTTGGCGCAAAGGCAAAACAATGCGCGGCCTCGGCGGCCAGTTCTGCGTCGATGGCGGCGGTGCGGGTGGCCTGATCTGCTTCGGGCATCAGCGCTTCATAGATTTCCTCGATCGTTACTTCATGACGGTCGTTGATGAACGGCTGGCTCTTGCGGGCCTTTTTCTCGCCCCAACTGCGCGCCTCGATCCCGCCGCCGGGAAAGGACAGGTCGGCGAACACGTCGACGGGAAGGTTGACATTGCGCCAGATCAGCGTGTCGAAACAGTCGAGTGACAGGATATGAATATCGTTCGGCGCAGAGGCCAGCAGGGTCGGCAAGGCGGAAGCACGGACGGCGGTCTTCATCGATTTCAGTCCCCTGAGCAGATGCAATGCGGACGCCCCGGCACTGCGCATGTGGGGTGAAGTATTAAAGATCAGGGTTATGAAAAGGTTAACAAGGGGGCTTTGCCCAGGCTCCCGGCGCGATGCCGCCGTCCCGCCTCCATGCTGGATTTTCGTGTCGATCTGGCGCACCTTGGGGGCGGGCGCTCCGGCCGGGGAATGCCGCGACAGGGGAGGGGGCGATGGCTTTGGTAAAGGGCGTGATGGCGGTTGTCGGAATTGCGGCGATCATGATGGGTGCGCTGTGGATGCTCCAGGGGCTGAACATCGTGCGCTGGCCTGCGAGCAGTTTCATGCTCGGCGACATGGTGTGGACGCGCAACGGCGCGATCCTCGCCATATTGGGCGCTGTGCTGGTGATGTTCGCCCGGCGGCGTTAAGGGCCGGGCGCCGACACTCAGGTCGACGCGGCCAGCGCGGGAAGGGCGTCGCCGTCCACGCGCATGACGGTCCATTCGTCCATCATGCGGGCGCCCAGGCTTTTGTAGAAACCGATCGACGGCGCATTCCAGTCGAGCACGGACCATTCGAGCCGCGCACAGTCGCGGGCCACGCAAAGCTGGGCCAGATGGGCGAGAAGCGCCTTGCCCAGGCCGGAACCGCGCGCCTCGGGGCGCACGAACAAATCTTCAAGGTAAATGCCGGCGCGTCCTTCGAAGGTCGAAAAATTGTGAAAGAACAGCGCGAAGCCCTGGGGTGCTCCGTCGATCTCTCCGATGACGACTTCGGCATAGGGGCGCGGGCCGAACAGCTTGTCGCCAAGCGCCGCTTCATCGAAGCGCACTGCTTGGGAGAGCTTCTCATACTCGGCAAGGTCGCGAATGAATTGTGCGACCAGCGGCAGGTCAGCGGATGTGGCGGGGCGGATCGACAATGTCATTTCCGCCCTCTGTCGCTCCGTGCGTCGTCTGTCAAACCTCCAGCTTGTGAAGCGCGCAGGCCGAGGCATAGCCAAGCCCGCGTTTCAGCGCCGGATAGGCGGTGACGGTCGCCGCTGTCAGCGCCAGTTCGAACCGCGCGGGGCGGCCGAGCGCGCTTTCGATACCGGCGCCATATGCGTCAGCGGCCGGATCGTGCGACCCCACGGCCCGCCCGAAGGCAAAGGCGTCGGCAAGCTCGGATGGCGGCGCCCCTGCGAGCAGGCGGTTGACGACCGACCGGTCCACGCCATCCGCCACCGCCCCTTCCGCGGCCAGCAACGCGCAGGGGCCGCAATCGGCCGCCAGCGTGGCCCCGATCCGCGCGGCGTGAAATTCCGGCGGAGGCGCCGCATGGCGATGCAGAGTGACCGGCATGAAATGCTGATATTTTTCGGTGGCGCAACCGGGGGCTGCAACCAGATCGGCCATATGGGGGCTCATGCCGTGCGTCGCCTGGTCGACCGCGCGGGCGAACAGGCGCGGCGGGATACCCGCCGGTGCGATGCGCTGGCGAACGACAAGGATCGTCAGCGCAATCAGCACGAGTGCGGGCTGGCCGATCACGCCTGGCGCATCGGCCCAGAAGGTTGCGGGGCCACAGATGCCCGCCGCCACCTCATAGACGTGCAAGCCGCCATGCAGCGTCAGCCAGAGACCGCCGACCAGCGCGGCCTTCCAGCGCAGCTTCGGATGGACCGCAGCATAGAGAAGGATCAGGCCGGACCCAAGATAGGCAAGGCCGATATCGCGAATGAAATGCGCGTTGGGTGGACCGGTCGTCACGACGGTCGGGATGAAGACATACCATTCGAGCGGCCGAACTAGCATGAACAGGCCGTTGGCAAGGCTGCTGAGCCCGGCGACGATCAGCAGGAGCTGAACCAGCCGGTCGAGGGGGTCGAACTTTCCTAGGGTCATGACGCGCTTCTCCTGCCGCTGTGGGCGGGAAGCTAGATGCCGCTTACAAAAGTGTGAATAGGGTAAATGTAGGGCTACGCGACGCGCTAGGCCGCCTTTCCGTGCAGCGTGTCCATGCTCACCGCGTTGCCGGCATCGATTTCGGCCGCCTTGGCCTCGACCAGCTTCACGATATGATCGATCATATCCGCGTCGGCGACATGATGGTCGGTGACGCCGGACAGATAGACCATATGCTTGCCGTTGCCGCCCCCGGTGATACCGATATCGGTTTCGCGCGCTTCGCCGGGGCCGTTGACGACGCAGCCCAGCACCGACAGCGACATCGGCGTCTTGATATGTTGCAGCGCGTCTTCCAGCTTTTGCACGGTGCGGATGACGTCGAAGCCCTGGCGCGCGCAGCTGGGGCAGGAAACGACACGCACCCCGCGGGTTCTGAGGCCCAGCGATTTAAGAATCTCGTAACCGACGCGCACTTCCTCTTCGGGCTCGGCCGACAGGCTGACACGGATCGTGTCGCCGATACCGGCCCAAAGCAGATTGCCGATCCCCAGCGCCGATTTCACCGTGCCGCCGATCAGCCCGCCGGCTTCGGTGATGCCAAGGTGCAGGGGGCAATCGACCGCGTCGGCCAGTTGCATATAGGATGCGACCGCGAGAAAAACGTCGCTCGCCTTCACCGCCACCTTGTATTCGTGGAAGTCATGGTCCTGAAGAAGCTTGATATGGTCGAGCGCGCTTTCGACCAATGCTTCGGGGCAAGGCTCGCCATATTTTTCGAGCAGGTCCTTTTCCAGACTGCCGGCATTGACCCCGATACGGATCGCGCATCCATTTGCCTTGGCGGCGCGGACGACTTCGCCGACACGTTCCGACGACCCGATGTTGCCGGGATTGATACGAAGGCAGGCTGCCCCCGCATCGGCGGCCTCGAGCGCGCGCTTATAGTGGAAATGGATATCGGCGATAATCGGAATGCGCGCCGCCCGGACGATGGCGCCCAGCGCGGCGGTCGAATCGGTGTCGGGACAGGATACGCGGATCAGGTCGGCCCCCGCTTCCTCGCACCGGCGGATCTGGTCGATCGTGGCGGCCGCGTCGCTGGTGGGCGTGTTGGTCATGGTCTGGACGCTGATCGGCGCGCCGCCGCCGACGGGGACGTCGCCGACCATGATCTGGCGGCAATGACGCCGTGCAATGTCGCGCCAGGGACGCAGGCCGGGATTGTGATCGCTCATGATCTCGCTCGACAGAAGGGGATAGGCTTTGCTTCTTAGCGGTGCCTCGCCTGCTTGGCAAAGCCTGGGCGCATCGCATTTCATGTGGCAGCAATGTCACACTGATCGCGCTGAATGCGCGTTTCGGCGATTTCCAATTGTGCATCGCGTCAAAACTGGCAACTTCCGGTTCGTTCGTCGCTGCAAGCCCGCAAAAAGAAGAGGTATGCGCGCGTTCGGCAGGTAGGACGATCCGTTTAGAGCCTGATCCGAAATTAAGTTGAGTGGTGTCAGCGGGTTAGCTTGACGCCATCCCAAGTCGCTGATTCACGGGGTTTTGCAACAAACTTCCGGAGTTCGACGATGTGGACCGACACCACTCGG
>NZ_JAXMPB010000017.1:0-29824 GCF_034380315.1 Sphingopyxis sp. | reverse complement strand
CACAACCTCCGCCTCACGTAGCTTGCCGATAATCTCTTCCGGGCGATGCTTTTTGCTCGGCATTCTATATCTCCTTCGTCGTCCAAAATATCATCAATTTTGGACCACTCAGAAGGGGGCAGATCACATCATCGGGCAGGATGGCAGGGTGCGGTTGCCGGGCCCTTGACTTGTGATCAACGCGACGTGTTCTTCGAGTGTCTGAGGAACGGGGGCGAGCAGCTTCTGGGCCTCGAGCTGTGCTTTGCGCATTTGGTCGTGATGCCACATCACGCCCTTGGGCATGCCCGTCGTGCCGCCGGTATAGATGAAGAGCTGATCTTCGGGAGAGCGCACTATGCCGAGCGCCGATCCGTCGCCTTCTTGCGCGAGTGTTTCGTAAGGGATCGCAAAAGGCGCGATTTGCGAAGCCTCGCCAATTTCCACAAAGGTGTGAACCTTCTCGAGCCGATCCTTGAGCTCGACGATACAGTCGCGGAATTCCGAGCTGTAGACGATCACTTCGCTATCGGAATCGTCGAAGATATAGAAGACCTCCTCGGCGACATAGCGGTAATTGATGTTCACATGGATCAGGCGCCCCTTGAAGCAGGCTGCCATCAACTCGCCATATTCGGGTCGGTTGCGCATATAAAAGGCAACCTTGGCCCCATTGCCGGCTCCGCGCTGCCGGAGCGCGCGGGCAACATTGTTCGAACGTCCCGACATTTCGGGCCAGGTGATGATCCGGTCGCCGTGTATCAGGGCCGGCGCATCCTTTGGCATGACGGGCTCGATAGCGTCGAGAATGTCGCCGAGATTCCAGTCGATCACATTAGTTCCCCTCTCCGAACGGGGTGGCGGCTTTGGCGCACTTCCCTTGGAAGAAACATCACGCAGCTTTGGTCCAGCCCTGAAGTGCCGCAGCCTCCGCCCGGACCGCTTCTGGCCCACCCAGAACCTGCCGGTCGAATCCGATCCGTTTGAACCAGTAATGCAGGCCAAGCAGGTCGGTGAATCCCATTCCGCCGTGCACTTCGGTGGAAGTGCGTGCGACAAATCGATAGACCTCGGCCGTGTGCGATTTGGCATGGCAGGCAAGCAGTGATGCCTCATTCGGCACCGCGTCGAAGGCGTGGGCGGCGTACCAGACGAGCGAACGGCACGGTTCATGCCGCGCGGCCATCTCGGCGCACATATGCTTTACGGCCTGGAAACTACCGATCAGGCGGCCGAACTGTTCGCGCTGACCAGCATAATCGACAGCCCTTTCGATCATGGCCTGACCTGCGCCAAGGCTGTCTGCGGCGAGGATCACGCGGCCCGCATCGCGCAGCCGGGCCACTGTAGCTCCGCCATCGTCAGCCAGTGGTTCCGCTTCGTCCCCGTCAAACCGCAATTCCCCGACGCTACGGGTGCGATCGATGGTCGTCAACGCGATAGCTTCCAGCCCGGACGCCTTGGCACCGACAAGGTGCAGCCTGCCACCGGAATCGGCGACGACGTAGGCATCAGCTCCTTCGAAATCGAGCGCGAACAGGGCGGTGCCGTTGAGCTTCCCGCCGGCAGAGGAAACTCCCGCGCCGTCGCGCACCTCGATCGTCTCGGAAATCGCGACACCGACACGCGCCTCGCCGCTCGCTATCTTTGGCAGCCAGTGGGCCTTTTGCTCCTCGTTGCCAGCTTCGCGCAAGGCGATCGGTGCGAGAACCTGACTGGCGAGAAACGGCACCGGTGCGACCGCATAGCCAAGCTGTTCCGCCACCACCGCCGCGTCGAGCAAGGTCATGCCGAGCCCGCCATGCTCTTCGGGGACGAGCATTCCGGCAACGCCCAGATCGTGGAGGGCGCGCAACACCTGGTCGCTCAACGGATTGTCCCGCTCCGCACATTCGCGGACGTGACTGAGCGGGCTGGTATCGGCGAGGCACCGCGAAACGGCGTCGCGCAACATCTGCTGGTCCTGCGAAAGTCCAAAGTCCATCAGTCTGCTCCCTGCTTCTGTCGCGCCATGTCCGCGGGGTTCGGCTCACGTGGCATTTCAAGGCCGCGTTCGGCGATGATGTTCTTCTGGATCTGAGCGGTCCCGCCGCCGATGATGAGACCGAGTTGGAACATATAGTTCCATTGCCACGCCCCGCCGTCCCGCTCACGCGGGCTGTGGTGATAGAGTATGCCCAGTTCGCCCATGGCGTCGATTGCCAGCGCGGATATCTGGTGAGCGAGTTCACAGCTTTGCAACTTGACGATCAGCTTCGCCATGCCGCCCGGCTCTCCCCTAAGGCTGTTCGAAAGGATGCGCATCCCATTGTATTTCATCGCCGCTACTTCGGCCTGAAGTGCCACTAGCCGGTCGCGCAGTACCGGATTGTCGATCGCGCGACCCTGGCCCAAACGCTCTTCCTGCATCAGTGCGATCAGCGCCTGCAGCCGGTTTTCGAGCGCGTCGGGATCGCCCAGCATTCCGCGCTCATGGCCTAGGGTTGCGTTCGCGACGAACCAGCCCTGGCCCCGCTGGCCGACGATCTGGTGCATGGGGACGCGCACATCGGTGAAGAACGTCTCGTTGAACTCGGCGTGACCGGTCATCGTCTTCAAGGGGCGAACCTCGATGCCCTGCGTGTCCATCGAAAAGATCAGGTAGGAAATGCCGCCATGTTTGGGTGCGTCAGGTTCGGTCCTGACCAGGCAAAAGATCATGTCGGCCTGCTTGGCGGTGCTGGTCCAGATCTTCTGGCCATTGATAACAAATTCGCCGTTTTCGATGTGCGCGCTGGTCTTGAGGTTGGCTAGGTCCGACCCGGCACCGGGTTCGGAATAGCCCTGGCACCATACGATATCGCCTTTCAACGTGGGTTCGATCCAGCGCCGTTTCTGTTCCTCGGTGCCGAGTTCAAGCAGGGTCGGCACGAACATCGAGATTCCCTGATTAGAAAGCCCGCCCGGCACCCTGGCCCGCGCAAATTCCTCTGCGATGATGCGCGATTGGAGAATGTCCGGCTCCGCTCCATAGCCTCCATACTCCTGCGGGATCGTTCGCGCGGTATACCCATGCTCGATCAACAGCTTCTGCCATTCGACTGCCTTGGACGAAGGTCGGGCCGCCCGGTCAGCAGAAGGCGGCGCGAGATGGCGGTGCGCTTCGATGAAAGCCCGCACTTGCTTGCGGAAGACATCGTATTCGGGCCCGTAATCAAGATCCATGACGCTTCTAACTTTCACGCAGGCGGAAAACAGGAAGGCGGAAGTCCTCACCGATCAATTCGAATTCCACTTCCACCGGAAGGTCGAGCGCTAGGCGCTCGTGATCGCAACCAATCAGGCGCGTGGCCATGCGTACGCCCTCTTCCAATTCCACCACCGCCGCCACGAAGGGAATTTCGTCGGCAAAAGCCGGGTGGAGGGCCTGGTGGGTAACGGTCCAGGAAAACAGCGTGCCCTTGCCACTGCTGCGTTCCCAGGAGAATTCCGGCGAGCCGCACTTTGCGCACATATAGCGCGGTAGGTGGCGGAAGCAGCCGCAGCCGCCGCAGCGCTGGAAATAGAGATTGCCGTCTTGGCACCGCTTCCAGAATTCCTGCTCAACCGGGTCTTGCGGGCGAGGTCGCGGTTTGGGCGGCGCAACCTGCGCGGAGGGCCGCATTTTGGGAGGCAGATCGCTCTCGCTGCTCATGCAAACCTCCTGAGAATGGCAATGCTTCCATCGCCAAGGTCACCCCAGCCGGTCACAAGACCAGTTTGGGCTCCCAGCACCTGGCGCTCGCCGCAGTCGTGACGAAGCTGGCGCACTGCCTCGACCACGTGGTTGAGTCCCCAGACATGCGCCTCACTGAGCAAGCCGCCATGGGTGTTGATCGGATAGCGGCCACCCAGCTCAATCTGGCCATTGGCGACGAATTCGAACTGTGCACCCGGTTCGCAATAGCCCATCGCTTCCAGTTGCAGCAGAACGACATAGGTAAAGCAGTCGTAAATCTGCAGGAAATCCATGTCCTCGCGCTTGACGCCCGCCATGTCGAAAGCGCGCGGGGCAGCATAGCTGAGGCCAATCTTGAAGGGATCGGGCCGCGAGGGGATGTCGTCGGCGGGATAGGGGTGGCCTTCCGCGGCACCGGCGATGCTGACGGGCACATGCGGCATATCCCTGGCCCGATCCATTCGCGATATGACTACCGCGCAGGCGCCATCGGTTTCAAGGCAGCAATCGTAAAGGCGGAAGGGCTCGGATATCCAGCGCGCCGAATGATAGGTTTCCGCGTCGAGTTCGCGCCCATAGGTAAAGGCGCGCGGATTCAACTGCGCGTGACGCCGGCAGGCTAGCGCTACCGCTGCCATCGCATCCGCGCCCACGCCGTAAAGCTTCGAGTGACGGGTCGCCAGCCAAGCATACATCTGCACCGGCAGGAACACACCATAGGGGATGTAATAGCCCTGGATGGTATTGGTCAGCGTGTTCATGTTCATCGCCCGAGTGGGCGGGGCACCCGGCTTGGGCCTGAGGGCGGAATAGCCGTTCCAACCGAGCGTCACCAGCACGTGATCGCAAAGCCCGCTGGCGATCGCCATTGCCGCGTTCTGCAGCGCCGTCGTCGGGCTGGCGCCGCCCATGTGAACGGTGGCCGCATAGCGCAGCACATCAATGCCGAGATTGGCGGCCATTTCCTCCGAGGTCGTATAGATCGGCGGCGGCACCATGCCGTCGATGTCGCAAGGTTTCAGCCCGGCATCTGAGATTGCGCGGCGCGAGGCTTCCAGCATCATGTCCACCGCGGTCCGTTCGGTGCCCTTGACGAATGCGGTTTCGCCCACACCGGTTATGGCGGCCTTGTCGGCAAAGGATAAGGTCTGCGAAGCGTTCATACAGCGTACCCGTCTTGCCGCAATTCAGGAATAGAATCTGGCATCGGCCAGCGCCCTTTCGGCCCCTTCGACAAGATCGCGCATGACCTCTGCCGCTGGACGGATCGAATGGATCAATCCAATTCCCTGCCCCGCGAAGCCGGGCATGATATCCTTGCGCTGAGCCTTTATGCCCGAAGCCATGACCGGCCCTGAAATCATCGACTGGTAAGGCATCGGAAGCGGCTCCTTGCCCGCCGCAACCCAAGCATCGGCCCATTTGTTGCGGATCATGCGCGCAGGCTTGCCGGTCAACGAACGGCTAACGACGGTATCTGCATCGCCGCCGTCGGTTATTGCTTCCTTTTGGAACCGTTCAATCCCTGCCTCTTCGGTTGCCAGGAACGCCGTTCCGACCCACGCGCCCAGAGCGCCCAGCATCATCGCTGCGGCGACTCCGCGGCCATCGGAGATTCCACCTGCTCCGATCACGGGAACCCGATCGCCCACCGCGTCGACTACCTGCGGAATCAGCGAGAAGGTTCCGATCGGGGAGTTGTGCCCGCCGCCATCGTGGCCCTGCGCCACAATCATGTCGATGCCGGAATCGACCACCTGCTGGGCGTGCTTGACCTTGCCGATCACCGCCATGACCCTGGTGCCATTGGAATGAAGGCGGTCCATCCACGGTCCGGGATTGCCGAGGCCGGCGGCATAGACTGGCACCTTTTCCTCGATTACCACTTCCATCTGCGCCTCGAAAAACTCCCGCGTGAACAGCTGCGGACCGCCCTTGCCCATTTCCGGCGCGCCAGCCGCGCGCATGGCCATTGCGGCATCCACTTCGGGCAGATCCTCGCGTTCCATGAAATCGCGGGTGAACTGCTGATATTCGCCAAGCAGTGCCATCGGGTTTTCGAGCGAGGCGCCGCTCTGCGGTGCCGAACCGCGCCTGACGGAGGCAGGCAGAAGGGTGTCGACCCCAAATGGCTTATCGGTCAGTTCGCGGGTCTGGCGGATCCAGCTGCGCAACTGGTCTGGCGAGCAGGCCGCAGCGCCAAGAACGCCAAGTCCCCCGGCATTCGATACTGCGGCCGCGAGCGCGGGGACACTCGCCCCGCCCATTCCGGCCAGAAGGATCGGGTATTCGATCCCGAGAATTTCGCATATGCGGCTCTTGAGTGCCATCGTAATACCCTCTCCATCCAGCGCCACCCACCGGCGCCCGTTTTTTACGTCTGTCCCCACCTGACCTTCTGGGACACAAGCTCAGGGCTTCTCTGTGCGAGATAGGAGGCGGAGCCCGCCACGAGACGCGCCATAGCCTGCCGCGCTCCTTCGGCATCGCCCTTGCGCACAGCTTCAAGGACGCGGCGCAAGAAACGCAACTGGACCGCACGCTCTTGCGCCGAATACCCCAGCGAGAGCGAGAATTCGCGGGTAAGCATATGCAACGCGGAAGTCAGAAGGCCGAAAAGCGGATTGCCGCTGGCCCAGCCGAGCATATCGTGAAAACGGCGATTCAGTTCCTCGAACTGGCTGCTCGCTTCGTTTCGCTCCAGCTCTTTGAGGCAATCGGCAAGTGCGCTCAGATCACCCGTGGTCGCGCGCTGGGCGGCATAGGCTGCAACATCCGCCGCAATCGCTTCGCGCAATTCGAGCAAGCCCCTCAAGTCCGCCTCCATGAAATGCAGGATCAGCGAGAGGCTGTTTGCGAAATCGCCAGTCTGCGGGCGAGCGACCACCGGCCCGCCACCGCGACCTAGTTGAAGATGGATAACGCCTTGGAGTTCAAGGAAGCGAAGCGCTTCGCGCAAGGTCGCTCGGGCGACATCGTATCGCGCAAGCATTTCGTCCTCGCGCGCCAACCTGTCGCCCGCAACATGCGCCCCGGCTTCGATATCGCGTACGATGTCCTGCGCAAGCGTGAGCGCACGCTTGGCCTTCCTCGAATCATCGACCTTCGGTTGCATCACTGGGAATCGCTCCTCTGATAAAACCTTATAAGAGTTTATCGGATGGCATGTCCAGCATCAGTCTATGAAGTTTGCAGTGCGGTCAAATGTCGCAACAATCCTTATAAGCTTTATTGACCACACCCTGCGAAACATCTACCTGTTTGATAGCAAGGTGAGTCTGCTTGCCTGGGATGGAGGACGAGACATGAGCATCGACACGATGGAGCTGGATACTGCCGGAAAAGTTGCAGCCATTCCGATCGACGAAATTGATGTCGCACGGCCGAGTCTTTTTCAGCAGGACACGATCGGCCTGTATTTCGACCGGCTGCGCAAAGAGGAGCCGGTCCACTATTGCCGCGAAAGCTATGTTGGGCCTTACTGGTCGATCACCAAGTTCGACGATATCATGGCTGTCGACACCAACCACAAAGTCTTTTCGTCGGAGGCAAAGCTCGGCGGTATCGCCATTCAGGACATGCATTCGGTGGAAGGCGCGCTCGAACTTGAAATGTTCATCGCTATGGATCCTCCAAAGCACGACCAGCAACGCAAGGCCGTCACCCCCGCTGTAGCGCCGTCCAACTTGCTGTTGCTCGAACCGACAATCCGCGAACGAGCGTGTCAGATTCTCGATGATCTGCCGATAGGCGAGGAATTTGATTGGGTTGACAAGGTCTCAGTTGAATTGACCACGATGACCCTTGCTACCCTATTCGATTTCCCGTGGGAGGAACGCCGCAAGCTCACGCGCTGGTCCGACGTCACAACGGCCGCCCCTGAAACCGGCATCGTCGAATCGTACGAAGCGAGGCGTGAAGAACTCATCGAGTGCGCGATGTATTTCAAAGGACTGTGGGAGCAGCGCATCAACGAAGAACCGAAGAACGATCTGATTTCCATAATGGCGCATTCCCCGGCGACACGGGATATGCCCTTCCTCGAATTTCTGGGTAACCTGCTGCTGCTGATCGTGGGCGGCAACGACACCACGCGCAATTCGATAAGCGGCGGTGTGCTGGCGCTCAATCAGAACCCCGATGAATATCGCAAACTGAATGACGACCCTTCGTTGATAGCCAGCATGGTGCCGGAAATCATCCGCTGGCAGACGCCGCTGACTCACATGCGCCGCACTGCGCTGCAGGACTGGGAGATTGGCGGCAAGCAGATCAAGAAGGGCGACAAGGTCGTGATGTGGTACCTGTCGGGCAACCGCGACGAAACGGTCATCGACCGGGCTGACCGGTTCATCATCGACCGCAAGAATCCGCGCCATCACCTGTCATTCGGTTATGGCATCCATCGATGCATGGGTAACAGGCTGGCAGAACTGCAGTTGCGGATCATCTGGGAAGAAATTCACAAGCGGTTCGCCAAGGTCGAAGTGACCGGCGAGCCCGAGCGCCTTTTCTCAAACCTTGTGCGCGGGATCACCAATCTGCCGGTGCGGCTGCACGCGCGCTGATTTGCTGAAGCAGAAATACGGAGTGTATGATGGTCAAAGTGACGTTCGTATCCAGCGATGGAACGCGGCGGGAAGTCGAAATTGCCGAGGGCGAAACCGCACGCGAGGCGGCGCTCTTCAATGATGTACCGGGCATCGACGGCGATTGCGGCGGTGTCTGCGCCTGTGCGACCTGCCATGTCCATGTCGATCCGGCCTGGATCGACAGGGTTGGTCGCCTGGTCGAAGGGGCAGCGGAGGCAGAGCTTCTGCAATTTGCCGAAGGTGCCAACGAATACAGTCGCCTCGCCTGCCAGATACCCATGGTGGAAGGAGTGGAAGGTTTGATTTTGCACGTTCCCGAGCAGCAATACTGACCAGACAGAGCGCAGCCCTGTCGTGCGCGTGCGGCGTCGCAAATTCAGTTTTGAACGGAGGTTTCAGTGCCAACTCAGCTAGAACCTGATGTCTAGACGAGCGAAGACGCATTTCGCACCGAAATGCGGCAATTCCTCGCCGCCCATTTCCCTGACGAATTAAGGGGCGCGGGCAATATGCTGGCCGGGCCCATTGGCAGCTTCGGCTTGTGGATCATCCTGGCCGACGCGCATCCGGAAGCTTCGAGGGACAGCTCCAGCGTGTCGGTGACATCCCCGGCCCGCATGGTGGTACACAGCTTCCAAAGGATGACATAACGGGAGAAGTCGTCGAGCACGGTCGACAGGTACACCAAGCCCCAGCCGATGATCTTGAAGTAGGTGAAGTCGGTCTGCCACATCTCGTTCGACCGCGTCGTCTTGGTGTGGAACCCGTCGGCGGCCTTGATCACGATGAAGGCCGGACTGGCGATCAGGTCATGGGCTTTCAACATACGGTAAACCGTGGCTTCCGACACGAAGTAGCGCTTCTCGTCGGTGAAGCGCACCGCGAGCTCGCGGGGTGACAGGTCGGTTGTATCCAACGCCATGTCGATGATCTGCTGCTGGATATCATCGCAGATGCGGTTCCACACCCGCCTCGGGGCCGATGGCCGATCCTCCAGCGCCTCCGGCCCGCGCTCGAGGTAGCGGTCGTACCAGCGTTAGAAGGTCCGGCGCGGGATGCCCAACTGCTCCAGCGTGCGCTTGGCCGGCAGGTGCGACTGCTCGACGATCCGAATGATCTCCAGCTTCTCGGATGCGGGTTACCTCATTCGTCGTCGGCCCTATCCGCGATCATGCTTTTTTTGAGCAACCGGTTTTCCAGCGTCAGATTGGCCACGCATTCCTTAAGGGCACGGGCTTCGCGGCGCAGGTCGTGCACCTCGCCGGTGGTCGCGGCACGGGCGGTGTCGCCCGCCAAGCGCCGCTTGCCCGCCTCCATGAACTCCTTCGACCACGTGTAATACAAGCTCTGGGCGATGACATCCTTGCAGCACAGCTCGGCGATGCTGTCCTCGCCGCGCAGGCCTTCCAGCACGATCCTGATTTTGTCCTCTGCAGAGAAGTGCCGGCGCGTCGCACGCCGTATGTCCTTCACCAGCCGCTCAGCAGGGGCCTTCGGCGCCGATTTTTTCAAGGAGGATGGGCTTCATCCTCGTTCCTTAGTCACTACGACGAAGCCCAAATCCTCCTTAAATCACAACCTCAAATCTGTGCCATTGGTGCTGACGGCGGACAGCACCGGCAATCCGCCCTCACATGAAGCGCTCGGGTTGAGCCATGTCGGTCTCCACGCAGAGGTTCGTTTCTTGGTAGACAACTCGTTGCACGAAATAGCTCGTCGGTCAATTGGCGCTGGCACGCGAAGCCAAGAGCGGCCCGCCTCGCGGGAGGGCGCTCACCGCCGAACGATTGCCGGCTCGATCGGACTATTCTGCAACACGGCGGGAGGCAGGTAGGGCTCCGTGCCGCGATATTCGCAATTAGTTAGCCGTCAGTGCTGGCAACCTGATGCAGCGGGGGCAGAACGGCCGCGGCGCGCCGCCTCAGACGCGAGCGGTGCCAGTTGGGGATATCGGCTTGCTGACGATGAATGGCGTCGGCCATTTCAAATCTTCCACGGCTCCTATCGAGGAGGCATGTCTTCCGATCCGCTTTCGAGATTGCCGGACATTTTCGTCAGCAATGAGCGCATCGCGCGTATCTCAGTTGGGGAAATCATATGGAGCAGTCGCGCGTAGATCATGTCGGCTTCGGCGCGCAGCTGAGGCAGGATTTCGATCGCTCGGGGCAAAAGATGAAGTTCCCAGACGCGCCGGTCGCCCTTGGCAGCGCGCCGTTCCGCGAGCACCATTCTTTCCAGCTGGTCGACAACATGGCCAACGCTGGCACGCTCCAGTTCGAGGCATTTGGAGAGGTCGGTTTGGGTCATGCCCGGGGTCCGATAGATATAGACGAGCGCGCGCCACTGGGTTCGCGTCAATCCGAAGCGCGCCGTTGAGGCATCAAACTTCCGACGCAGTTTGCGGGGCACTTCCTCGATGAGAAAGACAAACTCGTCTGAGGCCGTCAGAAGACTTTTCGCGGGAGAGATGCCGCTTGTATTGCGAGGTTCAACCATCGTCATGGACTGTAGAGCCAACATCATATTCTGAAAACCCTTTACTGTAAGATATGATATAGTATGATCGTGGAATGATTGATCAGTCGATCACGCTTGCCGGGAAAGCGGGCCATGAAATCGCAGCGTCGGTTGATGGCCCGGAACTCGGATTACCGGTAATCCTCGCGCACGGCGGCGGACAGACCCGAAGGGCATGGAGGGCGGTAGCCCACCGGCTCGCGAGCCATGGTTTCCGGACCATCGCAGTCGATATGCGCGGGCACGGCGAGAGTGCATGGGCCAGCGACGGAGCCTATGATATCTCCGATTTTGCGGCCGATCTCGTCGAGATCGCTGCGGCGACGGCGAGCAAACCGGCGCTGATTGGCGCGTCTCTTGGTGGCCTGGCCGGGATCATCGCCGAGGGAAAATGCGCACCGGGAAGTTTCGGATCGCTGACGCTGGTCGACGTCACACCTCAGATGGAACCGAGCGGCGTCGCCCGCGTGGTCGGTTTCATGGCGGCGCATGCGCGCGATGGTTTTGCGTCGGTGGAAGAGGCCGCACAGGTCATTGCCGACTATCTGCCCCATCGCCCCAGCCGGAAGGCTTCGGCCGGGCTAGCACACTATCTGCGCCGCAAGGACGATGAACGCTTCTATTGGCACTGGGACCCCGCCTTCATCGAAAGAGTGACGCAGCAGGGCGGCGGCGTTTCCAGCGACCATGGCCGCACCGAGCTCAGCGCGGCCGCTGCCTGCTTGACCTTGCCGGTGCATCTGATCCGCGGCGGGTCAAGCGATCTCGTCTCGCTGGAAGCCGTCAAGCATTTCCAGGGCCTTGTCCCTCATATGGCGTATAGCGACATTGCGAATGCGACTCATATGGTGGTGGGGGACGAGAACGACGCTTTCGGGCAATCGATCCTAGAGTTTTTGCTCGGCATCCATGAAGCGGAAATGAAATCATGAATGCCCCCGCCGTCCCGGGGCTTGAGGAATTACGTGACCTATTGGCGCTGGCCCCTTTTCACCGCTGGCTCGGGCTCAGCATCGCTGAGGTCGGCGCCAACGAGTTGGTGATCTCCATGCCTTGGCGAGACGAAATCATCTCAAATCCGACGGTCGGCGCGGCGCATGGTGGCATCGTATCGGCTTTGATCGATCTGACCGGCCTCTATACGATCATCGCGATGGGGGGTGCTGCGCGGGCGACGGCGGACCTCCATGTGGATTTTCACCGACCGGCCAAGCTGGGGCCGCTTCGCGCGATCGGCAGCCCGGTGAAATTAGGGCGGCAGATAAGCGTCGCGGCTACCCGGATCCTAGCCGCAGACGGAACCTTGGTGGCGAGTGGTAGAGGGGCCTACGTCGCCTGATAACCGCCCGAGGCGAGCCAATCTGCGCGGCCAGATGCATGCCCAGCAGCTTTCGGAGCCGAGGCAGTGGCGGCAGCGACACGCTTTTTGGCGACGTGTCCCTAGGCCGAACCCACGACCGGACGGCCGCGCATCGGCCATTCAGTCAAATCGGCTCCCTGCCGGTCACACGCGGGTTTGGCCGCTCGCCTTTGAGCCGTCGACTTTGCCTAGTCCGACAGGCCAGCCACGCAGCGCATGGAGATCAAGTTCTCCTGTGCTGCGTGACTAGACTGCTGGGTCAGGTCAGGGCGCCGGGGTGCGATTCGCGATCGCATCCTCGATCAGATCCTGCATGACCTGTTCGAGCTCGACGCCTTTCCGGTCGCCTCCGCTCGATATTTCGGTGGCGATCAAAGCGTAATAGCCGGTCTCGCGATCGATCCAGCCGGTCCAACCATAGGCACCCGGTGAGGAATTGATCTTGGACGTCGCGCAGGCCGAAGGCGTGTCGCATTCGACAAAGGAGCCGAGCGCATATTCCCAATTGCCCGCGCTCGCCGGCACGAAAACGCGCGGCAAGCCTGCGGTACGTTGCTGGGTGAAGCTTGTCATATCGGTAATAAAGCTGCCGCCAAGGAAGGCACGCAGAAGTTTCGCATAGTCGCGCGGCGTCGAATAGGCGCCGCCCGCGACCCACGGGTTGGTGGGAGCGCTTCCCGCAGGGTCATACCAGGTCGTGCTCGTCATCCCGAGCGGGGTCGTCACATGCTGCGCGAACAGTTCGTGAAAATTGCGCTGGCGTGCCGGTGACGTGCCGGGCGCGATGCTTATATCCTTTGCCTCCAGATAGGCAGCGGCGACCTGAAGGCCGTGCGGTCCATAGCTATATTGCGCGCCGGGCGCGTTGCCCGGGCGCAAAATATCATAGCGCAAATCGTGGATGCTCTTCGCGCAATTGTAGAGCGTCATGGCCGGAAGCAGCTGACAGCCGCCAACGAGCGGGCTCGCATTGAAGCCCGACGTCATCGACAGCGCATGCTTGAGTTGGACATCCTTCTTCGTTCCGATCGTGGTCCAGAAGGCAAGCGGCGGCCGCATCGGATCGTCGAGCGTCGCGATGCCAGCCTGCACCATGCGCATCCCCAGCGCGCCGGCGAACCATTTGGAGGCCGACGCAAGCGGGGTCACCCGATCGATACCAAAGCTGCCCTTCTCGTAAGCGAAGAGATAGTCGGGATCCGAAGCATTCCCGACGATGAAATAGCCGTTATCGACCTCGGTATCAGCGTCGATTGCCGACTGTAACGCGGTCCAGTCATAGGTATAACCGCCGACGGTGGCCGAAAGGCTGGCGGCCGCGGGCGCCGATGCCGCCGACGTCGACGCTTTAGCAGCGGGCGCCGCAGGCGGAAGCTGCACCATGGGACGCGCCTCGCCGCCGCCGTTGCCCCCGAACCCGCCCTGCGCCGCAAAGGCCGCAGCCCCAGCCATCGCCGCACCAGCGGCAAGCCACATCCATTTCGTTCTTCCAGCCATTTTCTCTCTCCCAGCTTCGTTGCACATCGTCGAAACGGAGGGCCTAGCGCGGCCGGACGGGCTAGGGCCTGGGCTGGCCGTTCCCGAAGTGAACATTGAGCAGATGGTCGAGCTGCGCCTCGCGAAAGCCGGCGACGACGCCAGACTCGGGCGCAAATTTTGCGAGACGGTCGCTTGCCGCATCGTAACGCGGCCAGTCGCGAACGAGTGCGCAGCCAGGAACGCCCGTCTTGGCGAAGCCAACCCAGCAGGCGGCGATGCCTTCGCCGAAGCGGCGATCCTCGTCACCGACGGCGCCGGCGACCGACGCGAAATAGTCGAGCGTCCCGAACAGATAGGGGATTTCAGACCCGTGCGCGGCGCCCTTGGCGCGGTCGCGCCGCGCCGCTGCGACATAGTCGAAATGATAGAGATACGAAGGCGCCCCTCCCGCCGTCCGGGCCGCGAGCCAGCGCGCCGGGGCGACGAACCAGGCGTCGCCCAACACCTGGCGCGCCAGTTCATCATCGGCCAGCCCCATGCCATAGGCGGCCCGGCCCGCCGCCTGGTCGCGCCCTAGATAGGCGAGCGCGGGGGATGGCGGCACGCCCATGGCAAGGATGACGCTCGCCTCGTTGCTGTTCGCGCCGACGAGGAGCGGAACGTCGATCGGCTCGCTACGCGCAAAGACGCGCCAAGGCGCTTCGCGTACCAGGTCGCCGTCGAGGATGGGGCCGGTCATCGCGCCCGGCGTCCGGACCTCGCCAGCGGCAACGAGCGCGGCGGCGGGCAGCGCGCGAAGCGCGTCGAGCGATGCTGAAGGCGGCGCACCTGCGCGCGCTGCCAACGCCGCGCCTAGCGCTTCTTGCTCGCCAAGCGGGCGCGGATCGAGGAGACCAACGCCCGACTGAACGATCGCCTTGGCGAACAGGCCTTTGGCTTCGGGCTGGGCAAGGATCGTCGTCACTCCGATCGCCCCGGCGGATTCGCCGAACAAGGTGATCTGGCGCGGATCGCCACCAAATGCGGCGATATTTTTCTTCACCCACCGCAGGGCGGCCAATTGGTCCATCAGGCCGTAATTGGCGAGCGCCTCGCCGCGCGGCTTGGCCGCGCTGAGCGCGGGATGGGCGAAATAACCGAGCGCGCCCAACCGATAGTTGATCGTCACCAAAACCACACCTTGCCGCGCGAAGGCGGTGCCGTCGAAAACCGGGAAGGTGCCCGAACCGACCACATGGGCGCCGCCATGGATCCAGACCATCACTGGCAGCTTTCGCGCCCCCGCCGGGCGCCAGATGTTCAGCTGGAGGCAATCCTCAGACTGATGCTCGGCTACCCCGCCCGCGACAAGTGCGGGGCGCACCGTCTGCGGACAAGCCGGGCCGAGTTTTGCGGCATCGCGGACGCCCCGCCAGCGCGGCGGTGCCTGCGGCGCCCGCCAGCGAAGAGCGCCGACCGGTGCGGCGGCGAAAGGAATATCAAGGAAGCGCTCGACGTCCCCCGTGCGCGCGCCCGCAAGGCGCCCCTGCGCGATTGTCGCCGCGGGGGCCGTCTCCGCCGCCGCGACAGACACCGATCCGGTCAGCATCGCGGCACCGAACAGTGCTGCCATCACCAAATGCCGCATTGCGCCCTCCTACCCTTCCCGACCAGCGGCTGGAGGCCGCGGACGGGAGCGCGACCTAGAAAGAAATGCGTCCTTCGACGCCGACGACGCGAGGCTGGCTGTACCGGTTGATCGTCGGCGCCTGCGCGACGAAATAAACCTTGTCGAAGACGTTGTTCGCGAACGCGCTGACGCTGATCTTGCCGAAGTCGACGCCGACCCGAAGATTGACGAGGACATAATCATCGAGGTCGACCGAGGTCGCTGTCAGCTCCTGTTTGCCGCCCCATTGACCACTGATCAGGACATTGCTGGTCAGCGCGACATCCTTGGTGACCGGGTAGCGCAGATTGAGGTTGGCCGAGGCGAGCCAGTCGGGAACCTGCGCAAGGTCCAGCCCGTCATAGCGGCCGCTCTTGACCTTGCCCTCTTGCCGCGAGCCACTCAAGGCGAGGCGGCCATTGCCTTCGCCGAGATCGAAGCCCTGGCTATATTCGGCCTCGATACCCCAGCTTTTCGCATCGCCTGCGTTGGTTAGATAGGCGACCGCGGCGATCGGGCACGCCGGATTGGTGAGCGCGCAGCCATCGTCGACCTGCGCGATCAGGTCTTCAAGCTCGGTGTAATAGCCCGCGATTGCGAAATAGCCGCGGCGGATCGGACTGCCCTTGATGCCGACTTCGTAAGACGTGCTGTTTTCGTTGCCGAACAGCACCTGCACAGGACTCGGCGCGCGCGGATCGGAGAGGCGCGTGTTGAACCCGCCGGCCCGATAGCTGCTGCCGACCTTGCCATAGGCGAGGATGTTCGACGTGAGCTTGTACGAGAGGGTCGCATTGTAGGAGAGATTGTCGGCGTTGATGCTGTCGTCGATGATCCGCGATGGCCCGCCGGTGGGCAGGCCAGTCCCCAAATCGTAAAGCCGCGCCGAGATGCTCCGGCTGTCGCGGGTATAGCGCAGTTCGCCGGTCAGGTTGAGGCTGTCGGTGATGTCGAAACCGAGCGAGCCATAGGCCGCATAGCTTTCGAAATGCAGCCGCGCGGGCGCGATATTGCCCGGCGACGGATTGGCGAGCGTCGGCGTGCGCGTCGTCGCCACCGAGAAATCGCTGTCGAGCAACAGCATTTCGGCGCCGACCAGCCATGTGAAGCGATCGCTCGCCCCGCTGACATGAATATCCTGCGAAAAATTGTCGGTCGTGTCGACGACGTAGGACGCGGTGCTGGCATCGAGCGGCGTGAGAGCGCCGATCTGCCCCGCGGCGCGCGCACGCGCCAGCTCGGCGGGGCTGATCGCGTCATTGTCGAGATCATATTCGGACGTGCGCTTGCGAAAGGAGGTTGTCGACGTCAGGTCGGCACCGCCCAGATCCACGCGGACGAGCGCCTGAAGGCCGTCCACGTCCTGGCTGGCGCGCGGCGCGGTGTTCCAGGGGTAGCGAAAGCGATCCTGCGTATAACCGCCGGGAAAGCCTGGCGTGCCCGCGGGAATGGATATCTGGTAATGGATCGTCGGCGTGGTCAGCCGCTGGGTCTCGGCCGTGATGATCGCGTCGACCGGCCCGCGCTTCAGCCGGATCTGGCCGCGCAGTCCGTGGCCCTTCTGCTGGTCGAAATAGACGTCGTTGTCGGGATTGTAGAAGAAGCCCTTGTCCTGCTCGACGAGATCGCCGCTGATGCGGATCGCCAGGCCATCGGCGAGCGGGACATTGATCGCGCCCTGCGTCTGGAAGCTGTTGTTCTCGAAGCCATAGCGCGCGCTCGCCCAGCCCGAGAGATCGAATTCGGGCTCGGCCGAGATGATATTGATCGCGCCGCCGACCGCGTTGCGGCCGTACAGCGCGCCCTGCGTCCCGCGCAGAACCTCGACGCGGCCGATGTCGAGCAGGTCGAGCCGCGTGAAGTTGCGACCGCCCACCGGACCGCCGGCGATATAGGCACCGTTGCGATAGAGCCCGACGCTCGGGTCGCCATTGGTGGCACGCGCGGTCGACGAAGCGCGGATCGAGATCTCCGACGTGACGGACGAGTTCAGATTGTTGAAGCGAACGCTTGGCTGATCGGCGAGGAGTTCGCCGCTGCCCGTGGCGCCGCCGCGATCGGTGAGCGACGTGATATCGATGACCGACGCCGCGGTCGGCACATCGGCCAGCCGCTCTTCGCGGCGGCGCGCCGTTACGACTATGGCGCCATCATCATCCGCTTCAGCCGCGTCCGGAAGAGCTTCGGACGGTGCGTCTTGAGCGAAAGCAGGCGGAGCGACGGCTACCCAAATCGCGGCCGTGCAGAAAAGAAGGTTCGCTCTGCGTCCCATGGTCACTCTCCCCATCTTGTTATCGCAATTATTATCGATAATTTTGTGCAAAACCGTCGGCAAGTCAAGCCGGAAAGCGCAATGTCTTTGCAGGTGGTTCGCTGGTCTAAGAGACGACGGCGCTCAGCAGGTCGCGGACGCCCCGCGCCGTAGCGGCAAGGGGGTCAGGTGTGACCGTCGATAAATCGTCGGTCACAGCGTGGTGATGACGGTGTGCGCCAAAGATGCCGGCATGACGCACGTAGCCGGCCTTTATCACTTCCGAGAGTTCGCCCGCTGTGCCTTCCGCCGAAGGATAGGCCATTTCCAACCCCGGCTGGCCTTTGAATATCTCGCGCGCACACGTCACGAATTCGGGCGATGTCATGAGAAAACGATAGGGATCGGCGCTTGGCAGCGGCAGCAAGCGCCCCGGCATTTCCTGATAGTCACGTGCTGCCGCATTGGCGCCGAGATGAAACCAGAAAGCGGTCTCGCCGGGGGCTGGACCCACCTTGTCGGCGATATGGCTCGCACCGAGATTCTCATATTCATGCCCGCTGTTGCACAGGAAGAGCAGGCTGTGTTGCGGAAACGCTCGGGGCATCCAGTCGGCAAGCGCGAGCCACATCGCGATACCCGGCCCCCGCTCGCCGGCGCAATCGGTCCAGCCTGAACGCGGCGTAGAGACGACGAGCCAAGGGCGACCGGAGCGAACGCGTCGCCCGATTATATTCTGCGCTGCCCGAATCCCACCGCGCCCGCGAAGCGCTAATTTCGCCGCGGCACCGTGGCGCGCGGCTTCAATCACCGGGGCGGCGAGTCGCGGCGCGAGCAAGGCAAGTGGCTTGTCCGATACAGGATGACCGGCCGGGACATTGAGGAGCAAGGCCTCGCCCGTCGGCCCAGTCGTAATGAGAATGACCCCGTTCGCACCGCGCGCAAGCGCATCGGCGAGCGGCTCGCGCACTGCACGATCTACGAGGCTCGACCAGCGGCGGAAAGGCAGGCGCACGACGGCGATCGCGCCGTCGAGGCGTTCAGGGATTTCTGCGAGGCGCAGCGGCGCAGCGAGACCGGCCTCGCCGGTTTCGACGGCGAGCGGCTGTGCGACGAGCGGTATCGTGTGGTCGCCGAGCGTAAGTTCGCAATGCGACGCCTCGAACCAAGGCACGTCAAACGTCTGGCGATCCACTTCGAATCCGGCACTGAACAGCCGCTTCGCTGTCCAGTCGGCGGTCCAGCGATCGCCCGCGCCGCCCGACTGCTTGTTGCCGGCCTCGGCATAGCTTTGGACGTCGGCGAAGAGGCGTCCGGGGCCGAACATGGTCAAATCCAGGGATACAGCGGCAGCGGAGTCAACCTGCAATGCGATCGGCGCCGCGAGGCCCGCCTTAAGCAAGGTGCGGCGGTCGGTCGGGAGACGGCTCATGTCACTTTTGCGCGGCGGCGGCTGGGCTTAGGCTTTGCGTGGCGGGCCTTATATTCCTCGAGTGCGCGCCCAAAACTATTCTGAGTAACCCCGATCAGATCGCGCGCCACCGCATCGGCGGCATCGCCATCGCGCGCGACGATATGGCGGCAAAGCGCGTCGTAGAGGATGGCCGATCGCTTCGCCGCCTCGTTGCCATGCGTCTCGATATAGCTGTCAGTATAGACATTGTGCTGCCAGCGCGCGAGCAGCGCGACCCGATCGAGGAGCTCGAGCGCGAGCGGCGCATTGCTGCGTTTGGCGATAAAGCGACCGATGCGGTTCGAGACCTTGATATGCTCGAACGTATTGTCGGTGCGCTGGGTGACATCCTTATATTCGACAAGCCGGTGCATCAGTTCGCGCCCGTCGCGGTCGGTCATTTCGGCGGCCGCAAGGCGACAAACGACGCCGAACAGCGATTTCCACAGTTCATAGACCTCGTTCGCAGCATGCTCGTCGATATCGATCACATAGGTGCCGCGCCACGGCACGACCTTGACAAGCCCGATCCGCGCGAGATGCCGGAACGCCTCGCGCACCGGCGCATGGCTCACTCCGAAGCGCGCGGCGATTTCGCGCTCGCGCAGCCACGATCCGGGCGGAATCCGCCATTCGACGATGTCGTCGGTCAAAAGGCGCGCGATCACGCGGTCCTGCGTCGGCGCGCTGTCGTCGTCGGTCTTCGTCGCGGCCATGTCTCTCCGTTCGGCTTTCCCTGCTCGCGGCGCCATCCTAATCGGGCAGCGCACACGAGCAATCGATGATTGCGAATGAATTTATTATCGATAATATGGAGAATGACAAGCATCGGAAAATCGGAGTCGGATCTTGAAGCGCACCATCCTCTTTTTCGCAGCCGCGGTTGCGGCACAGCCAGCCGCGGCAGGCGAACCCGCCCCTCTTCCCGGCTGTGCCGAAGCGATCGCCTATTCTGAGGCTAATTCCGGCGTTGCGCTGCTGATACTTGAAGATGGCAAAGTGCGCTGCCGATCGGCAGACATCGCGACGCCGCAGGAACTCTGGTCGGGCACCAAGAGCCTTGTCGGGCTGATGGCGGCGGCGGGCGCACAGGATGGACTTCTAACCCTCGACGAGCGGGCATCGGAGACACTCGCTGAATGGAGGGGCGACCCCAAAAAGGAACAGATCACGCTTCGGCAATTGCTGTCGATGACGGGCGGCCAGGCATCGACCGTCGGCAGGGCCCAAGGGTATCTGGACTCGGTGAAGGCACCGCTCACGGCGGCGCCGGGCAGCAAATTCCAATATGGTCCCGCCCCGATGCAAATCTTTGGAGAGATCATGCGGCGCAAGCTCGTTGCCAAGGGCCAAGACGGCAACGCTCGCCATTATGTGGAGCGGCGCATTCTCACTCCGCTTGGGGTTACCATAGGCAGTTGGCGCAGCGGCCCCGATGGCGCACCGCTCATGCCGCAGGGCCTCGTGCTGGCAGCGTCCGAGTGGGCGAAGATCGGCGAGTTCGTCCGCGGCGGTGGGAAGCTCGACGGCAAGCCGCTTGTCGATGAACTGGCGTTCGCCGAGCTGTTCAAGGGTAGCCAGGCCAATCCGGCCTACGGTCTCACCTGGTGGTTGCCCCGTAGCACGCCGGCTGTCGATATTGTTACCCGGTCCACCGATATCACCAGTCATGCCAACGAACTCCCGGCGGATATGGTCGTCGCCGCCGGCGCGGGCGATCAACGCCTCTATATCATTCCGTCGCTTCGGCTTACAATCGTTAGGCAGGCGAAACTCGATCTGGCGGCTTTGGCGGCGGGGGAAAAAGGCGATTGGTCCGATTGGCGGTTCCTGTCACTGTTGCTGAAAGCGGCGAGTGACTAATTTGAAACGCGGCCGAAAACATGTCGGGGCCGATCGAACCTAGGCCGTGCCGCTGCAATATGATCATTGAGAATTGCTGGCCGAATGGAAACGCGGCACGTGGAGTTTGCCGCTGGACCAAAATGATGACGGTTATTGACAGCCCGCGCGGCAATCATACCCGAGGGGCGGAACCTTGCACGCGACGCCGCAGTGGGGCGAAGAAGGATGCAGCATGTTACGGGGATTGATGCAGGACGCGCCGCTGCTGATCAGCGGAATATTGGAATATGCCGCGCGCGCGCACGGCGAGAGGGAGATCGTCTCGAAGGCTGTCGATGAGCCGGTTTGGCGGTATGACTGGCACCGCTGCGATCAGCGTGCGCGTCAGGCTGCGCAGGCCCTTGGTGTCCTCGGGATTGCAACGGGCGACCGCGTCTCGTCGCTCGCCTGGAACACGCACCGCCACCTCGAACTCTTCTATGCGGCGCCGGGCATGGGCGCTGTATTGCACACTGCCAACCCGCGTCTCAGCGACGAGCAAATCGCCTTTACTATCGCTCATGCAGGCAGCCGCATTCTCTTCTTCGAGCCCAATCTAGCCGAGCTCGTCGCACGGCTGCGCCCTCTCCTTCCAGGTATCGAGCGTTATGTCCTTCTCGCGGATCGCGGAGCGACCGCGCCAGATGTTGCTGACGCGTTGAACTATGAAGCGTTGCTGGCACGCCAGGACGGGGCCCTCACCTGGCCGAGCTTCGATGAAAAGGCAGCCGCATTTCTTTGCTACACTTCGGGGACGACGGGCGACCCCAAGGGCGTCCTATACAGCCACCGATCAATCGTTCTCCACGGGATGGCGGCCGGTCTGAGCAGTGCCTTCGGGTTCAGCGCTTTTGATGTCATCATGCCCTGCTCGTCCATGTATCATGCGACGGCATGGGGACTTCCGTTCACGGCAGCGATTAACGGCTGCAAGCTAGTGCTTCCTTGCGACAGGATGGACGGTGCCAGTCTCGCCGATCTGATCAACGAAGAGGGCGTCACCTTTTCGGGCGGTGTGCCCACGATCTGGACCATGTACCTCGCTCATCTCGACACCACGGGGACGGGGGTCGGCAATCTCAAGCGCCTCGTGATTGGCGGCTCGGCCGTCCCGCGGGCGATGGCCGAGACATTCCGCGCCAAATATGGTGTCACTGTGCTCCAGCTCTGGGGCATGACCGAAACCAATCCTCTCGGCGTGATTTCGACGCCCTCCCCGCTCCTGATGGCCGAAGGCGAGGATTTCGCGAACGATCTCCTGCTGACGAAGCAGGGTCGCATGCAATTTGGCATCGAACTGCGCATTATCGACGGCGATGGCACGCCGCTCCCCTGGGACGGTGAGCAGGCGGGTGCGCTCCAGGTCCGCGGACCGTGGGTCGTCGATCGCTATTTCCCCGATTTTGAGGGCGCCGGGAGCGATGGCTGGTTCGACACCGGGGACATAGGTACGATCGATCGCTTCGGCTTTCTCCGGCTGACCGACCGCGCGAAAGACGTGATCAAGTCCGGGGGCGAATGGATCAGCTCGATTGATATCGAGAATGCGGCGGTTGGGTACCCCGGCGTCCGGGTCGCCGCGGTCGTTGGCGTATATCATCCAAAATGGGAAGAGCGACCCCTTCTCGTGATTGAAACGCATGAAGGTCAAGCCGTCACAGCCGACGCAATTCGCGCGCATCTGGAGACGAAGGTTGTTCGTTGGTGGCTGCCGGACGACATCCTGTTCGCGACAGTACCGCTCACTGCAACGGGAAAGATCGACAAAAAGGCCTTACGCGAAGCGTATCGTAACCAACTCGCCTAGATGAGATCACACTGCGTCCATTCCCTGCGAACGGCAGCGATCCTTTCAGGCAGGCAAAGTTCAGCGGGCCTCGTGGGTCTTGCATAAGCCCGGGCAATCTCGCGGGGGCGGGCTATACAATGCAAAGCGCTCTACGCTTGCAGCGCGGACAAGGTATGGCCAAGATGAGGCATGACGTCGACCCAAAAAACCAAAGAACAAGCTTCCGGACGAACAGGGAGGCCTACTCGACAAGCCTCGCAAGCACTTTCGAGGAAAATTCTCCGTGTCGCCCGCGATGTCTTCTTTGCCGACGGATTCGGTCGTTCAACGGCGGAACGGATTGCTGCAAAAGCAGGCATCTCCAAGCGCACTTTGTACGCCCGTTACGGGAGCAAAAAGCTGCTTTTCGAGGCGGTAATACTCAGGGAAATCGAGGATCGGCTCTCCTTCCTCGAACAGCACGTTCCCGAACATGGCGACGTTCGGCCCGAGCTTGAAGAGCTGTCCGATGAACTGCTATCCTGGATGCTTACCGACATTCATGTCGCGTTGGAACGCGTTGTAATGGCTGAGGCTGCACGTTTTCCCGCTTTAGCGCGAAACCTTTACGAATTCGGCGTAGGACGCACGACGAGATTGGTGGCAGAGGTTTTGCGCAAAGCCGAGGAGAGGGGAGAAATCAGGGTGTCAGACGCGAATTTTGCTGCGGAGCAGTTTATATCCAGCGTCATTTTGTCACCTTTTCGTCGGGCCGCTCTTGGAGTGGGAGTGACCAGTCACAATGAAACCTCTTCAGCCCGAATGAGGCAAGCTGTGGATCTATTTGTGTACGGCTGCCGCCCCTCCCAGAAGGGGAGCCATCCATAACATTCCCGCTTCATCTCGGGCTGGGCAGTTGTCACGACTAGGTGTTTAGTCCCAGCATGTGATGGTGTAAGCTTGTCATCGTCACAGCGGGAGGGATTATGGGCCAGCTTCTACACGGCAGCGCCAAGACCACGCACGCCGTTCGAGCGGAGCTACAGCGATCGCAAGCTCCGGTCGCGCAGCTCGCGAAGCGGTACGGGATCAACGAGAAGACGGTGATCAAGTGGCGCAGCCGGCCGTCGGTCGAGGACATGCCGGTGGGGCCGAAGGAACGGCGCAGCACCGTGCTGTCGCCGATGGAAGAAGCCGCGATCGTGGCGCTCAGGGTGCAGGCCCGGCTGCCGCTCGATGACGTCTTCATCGCGTTGAAGGACGTGATCCCGAACCTGACGCGCTCGTCGCTTCACCGCTGCCTGCAGCGGCACGGGATCAGCCGATTGCCGAAGGCGGATCGCGAGAAGCCGAAGAAGTTCAAGAAGTACGAGATCGGCTATTTCCACATCGATATCGCCGAACTGCGCTACGAAGGCGGCAAAGGATTCCTCTATGTCGCGGTGGACCGCACCTCGAAGCTGGTGTTCGCCCGCATCTATCGACGGGCGACCAAGCTCGCCGCGGCAGCCTTCCTGCGCGTGCTGATCAAGACGGTTCCCTACAGGATCCACACCATCCTGACCGACAACGGCGTGCAGTTCGTGCAGCGTGACCAGGGCGGCACACTGGGATGGATCGGCCATATCTTCGGCCGTGTCTGCGAGCAGAACGGCATCGAGCATCGCCTCACCGTAACCGGTGTTTCCCTGCCACCTTGCGGGAGTGAAGCGTGGCGTCGATTTTCGCTAGCCCGATCAGGCTGGAGGATGCTGATGCTATGATGATGACATGTGATGATGCTGGCACCAGCGTGGTTCGGCGTTTTGAGGTTTTCACAGGTGCGGGCCAGCGTCGGGAGTGGTCGCCTGAGGTAAAGGCGTCGATCGTCGCGGAGAGCTATTCGGGTCAGGAGACGGCCTGCGCGGTGGCGCGCCGTCATGGGCTTGCTCCGTCGCAACTATTCGCTTGGCGCCGGGATCTGCGCAAGAAGCTGGAGGACCAAGGGCTGACGCTTCCAGCGACGCCTGCGTTCGTGCCGGCGGTGATCGAACCGCTCCCTTCGGGTGATCCAGCCCCTGTCGCCAGGCGCGGCCGTCGCCGTCGGCGTCCCACAGTCAGTGCTGTCGAGCTGGAGATTGACGGCGTGGCGGTGAAGATCGGACGCGGGGCCGATGCGGCTGTGATCGCAGCGGTGATTGAAGCACTCAAGGCAACGCGATGATCGGACCTGGCGCTGGCGCGCGCGTGATGGTGGCGACGCGTCCGGTGGATTTTCGCAAGGGACCTGACGCCCTGGCCGCGCTGGTCGGCGCCGAGTATGGCGGCGACCCATATTCAGGCGTGATCTACGTGTTCCGGGCAAAGCGTGCTGACCGGATCAAGCTGGTCTGGTGGGACGGCACTGGCCTGTGCCTGATGGCCAAGAAGCTGGAGTCCGGCGGCTTCCGGTGGCCGGGCATCCAGGACGGCGTGATGCGTGTGACCTCAGCGCAACTCGGCGCGCTTCTGGAGGGTCTGGATTGGCGCCGGGTGCATGGCGGGCGCCGCCCGCAGGCCCCGCAGATTGCCTGTTGACGGGGCGTTCCCAGACTGATTCACTGCTCCCATGCTCATGGAAGCGGACCTGCCGGACGATGTTGACGCGTTACGCGCGCTCGTCCTCGAACAGGCCCGCAAGCTCGAGAGTGCCGACGCGGAAGCCGAACGCCTGAGGGCGATCATCGAGGCTTTTCGGCGTCATCGGTTCGGCCGCCGTTCCGAGCAGCTCGATCAGGATCAGTTGCAGCTGGGCCTTGAGGATGCCGAGACGGCGCTCGCGGAAGCCGAGGCCGCCAGCGAAGCGAAGGCCGGACGGCCTCGCAGTGATCCTGTGCGCAAGACCAACCGCGGTTCGCTGCCCGCGCATCTCGAGCGGATCGAACAGATCGTTGACGTCGAGAGCAATGCTTGCCCCTGCTGCGGCGGCGCCCTCCACCAGGTCGGCGAGGATGTCGCCGAGCGCCTCGATGTGGTGCCGACCACCTTCCGCGTCGTGGTCACCCGGCGGCCGCGTTATGGCTGCCGTTCGTGCGAGAGCGCGATCGTGCAGCCGCCGGCGCCGGCGCGGATCATTGAGGGCGGCATTCCGACCGAGGCACTGATCGCCCAGGTGCTGGTATCCAAGTATGCCGATCACCTGCCGCTTTACCGGCAGGCCCAGATATACGCCCGGCAGGGCATCCGGCTCGACCGATCCACTTTGGCCGACTGGGTCGGGCGAGCGGCCTGGTATCTGCGCCCCTTGCGTGACCACATTCTCGACGAGCTACGACGATCCGAGCGGCTGTTCGCCGACGAGACGACCGCCCCGGTGCTCGATCCCGGACGCGGGCGGACCAAGACCGGCCAGCTCTGGGCCTATGCCCGCGACGACCGACCATGGGGCGGCTGCGATCCGCCGATCGTCGCCTATGTCTATGCGCCAGATCGCAAGGCCGAGCGTCCCCAGTTCCATCTTGGTGATTTTGCGGGCATCCTACAGGTCGATGGCTATGGCGGCTACGCCGCGCTCCCCCGGCGGCGCCAGCAGATCAGGCTCGCTTTCTGCTGGGCGCATGTGCGTCGCAAATTCTACGAACTGGCTGATACATCCCCGGTCGCTACCGAGGTGCTGCGCCGCATCGCCTTGCTTTACGCCATCGAGGACGATGTGCGCGGCCTCTCGGCCGAGCAGCGTCGTGCCGCTCGGGCCGGACGCAGCCGCGTCATCATCGACGATCTTCACCAATATCTTGCCGCCCGTGGCCGCCAGGTCAGCGCCAAGAGCAAGCTCGGCGAAGCGATCCGCTACGCACTCACCCGCTGGGACGGCCTCTCACGCTTCATCGATGACGGTCGCATCGACCTCGACTCCAATACCGTCGAACGATCGATCAGGCCGCTGGCTCGCAATCGCAAAAATGCCCTGTTTGCCGGTTCCGACGAGGGCGGCGACAACTGGGCGGTGATCGCCACGCTCATCGAATGTTGCAAGCTCAGCACCATCAACCCCCACCAATGGCTGACCGAAACCCTCACCAGCCTCGCCAACGGTTATCCCGCCAACAGCGTCGGTGATCTCATGCCATGGACCGTCGTAGCCTGAAAACACCGGTTACGCCTCACCAAACCCTATCACCCATGGACCAACGGTCAGGCCGAAAGGATGGTGCGCACCATCAAGGAGGCCACCGTCAAATCTTTCCATTACACGTCGATCAACGAGCTGCGCCGCCATGTCCGCGACTGGTTGGTCGCTTACAACTTTGCCAAGCAGTTGAAGGCACTGCGCTTCAAGACACCCTATGAGGCCATCGAAGAACTCTGGAAATCCAAGCCGGATATCTTCAATATGGAGCCACACCATCACATGCTGGGACTAAACACCTAAGTTTCCATTGGCTACCCGCTAATTGATCACCGCAGCCGTCCAACTCGCGATTTTGTCGGCCATTTCAAGGCTCGCGCGATCAAAGGCTTCGACGATACTCGAAACGCTGTTTGCGCTTGCTGTCCTATCAAGGACGATGCGCGTGACTGCCAGTGGTTCCGATTCTTTGGATCGGCTTAGTTCCACTTGCGCGGCGATGCGAATGATCGGGGCCGCGTCGGGCCCCTGCTCGTAATAGGCTGCAAAAGAAGAAAGCCGTGCGGATAGGACGTAATGATCGGAAGCCACGCTCTGGACAGGGATATATGCGTGATCGATTTTGCGCGCTACGCTTCCGGCAATAGCCTCGCGGATCATCTCGGGCGCAGGCCTCATCCACCGTGCTTTGGCCAGATACGTGACTTCGCGATTCTCGATCGTGAGGATCCTGTCTCCATCGGCCCCAGGCGGAAGCGTCGGTCGCGTAATATACACCGGAATCCACTGTCGTGCAATTTCACGCTCCGGTACGGGCGTGCTGCTGATCCGGTACAACGTCGATTTGCCGCCAGTTCCCAGAATATTCCCGCAACCAGAAAGGCAAATTAGCGCGCCCGTCAGCAAAAACATTCTTGCAGAGATCGTTTTCATTGGGGGAGCTTCCTTTCACGAGGGGTCCGTCGTAGCTGGCCGGCGAGCTGCTCGATTTCCTGCGCCGCGCTATCGAGCGATTTCAAAGTTGCAGCAATCCCGGAGCCGTCGGGCGCCGCCAATCCACTCGCGGCGTCATCAAGCCTGTGAATGACCACCCTCGCCTCGGCGATCCCCTCTCGAAGATCTCGAGCAGCTGCCGAGACATCGGCAAACGTCTTGCGACCGTCGCCATCGATCGCCGTGCGCGCCGATGCGGCCGCGGCCTCGATATCGGCCGCCGCCCGGTCCAGGCGTGCAAACGCTTGTTCAGCCTTGCTGAACATTCCGCGACTAGATCGCAATTCCGCCGTGGTAGCTCTTACATCCGCAATAGCAGCCGAAACATTTTCGATATTCTCGTCGGACAAGGTCCGGTTGACCCTTTCCAGGGCCTGCGAAGCGTCCGCCAACAATGCGCCACCTCCATCCATCAGGGATTGTAGCGAACTTTTTTCCGCCTTAATCACTGGGAGCGTTTCCTTGGAAACCTCCTTCAACAACGGCTTAGAGGGCGTCCCCGCACTGATCTGGATGTAGCTTCCGCCGGTTATGCCTTGCGACTCCGTCGCGGCGGTAGAATCGACGCGCACAGGCGTATCCTCGCGCAGGCGCACCCCTGCAAGCACCCTGTTTGGATTTCTGGGATCAAGACTAATACGCGTGATTTCTCCCACCGGAATTCCGTTGAACTGCACCTCGCCTCCCTCGCTAAGACCGCGGACGGGACCATCGAAAATGATCCGATACTCGTCGAAATTACGGGCGAATTGGGATTGACCGAGCCAGAGGATGAAGCCGAAAGCCGCCGCTAGCAGAGCCAGCGTCAGGCCCCCAATCAGACCGTAGTTCGCGTCGCGTTCCATTAACGGTTCCTTTCCTTGGCGCGCTCCGCCCGCCCTCCCAAAAACGCCCTGATCCAAGGATGGTCAGACCTCTCAAGTTCCGCGATTGGCGAAACCTCGACAATTTTCTGATCCGCAACCACGGCCACGCGGTCGCTGATGGAATACAGGCTGTCGAGATCATGGGTCACCATCACGACAGTAAGCCCCAGCGTGTCGCTCAGCGTCCGTATCAGCTGGTCAAATTCGGCGGCGGCGATCGGGTCGAGGCCCGAAGTGGGTTCGTCAAGGAACAGCAATTCTGGATCGAGCGCCAAGGCCCTCGCTACGCTTACACGTTTTCGCATTCCGCCTGAAAGTTCAGCGGGCATTTGCCGGCCCACCTCGGCATCGAGTCCGACAAGGCCGATTTTCATCAGAGCCACGGCCTCGAGCCACGGCTCTCTAAGACGGGTATGTTCGATGAGAGGAGCCTCGACATTTTCTTGCACACTAAGAGAAGAAAAAAGCGCGCCATTTTGAAACATGACGCCAATTCGGTGATCAATTTCCGTACGATCAAAGCGACTCCCAATTTTTTTCTGAAAGATTTCGATTGCCCCATGGCTAGGCGCAATCAGGCCCAAAATGGTGTTCATCAGGACGGATTTTCCACTACCGGACCCTCCGACGACACCAAGAATCTCGCCACGATGGACTTCTAGGTTCAAATCCTGGTGGATAATGTGATCGCCAAATCGGGTTTTAAGATTCTCCACCCGAATAACGATGTCCGGATCGCAAATCATATTTCGAGCACGTTGAAGAGAATTGCAAAGGCGGCATCCAGAAGGATGATTGCGAATAGCGCTTGGACAACGGCGACGGTCACCCGCCCGCCCAGATCCTCAACATCTCCGCGTACCGAAAGGCCGTGGCGACATCCGGCAAGCGCAATCACAATGGCCAGCACCGGTACTTTTGCCATTCCAACCCAGAAGTGTCGGATATCGACCGCAGCTGAGAGTCGTTCGGCGAAATATGTCGGGCTCACGTCGAGTATGCCCCAGCTGACGACAAGCCCGCCGGCCAAACCAGCCAGCATGGCAACAATCGCCAGGAGGGGCATAATTACAAGCAATGCCAATACGCGTGGCACAACCAGCGCGTCGAACAGGTCGATGCCCTGGCCTGCTGCCGGTTTGGTGGACACCGAGATAGGGTGTTTCCACCTATCGGAGGTCCACAATGCAAAGAAGGAAGTTCAGCCGCGAGTTCAAGCTTGAGGCGGTGAGGATGGTCCGCGAACGCGG
>NZ_JAXMPB010000016.1:0-34751 GCF_034380315.1 Sphingopyxis sp. | reverse complement strand
TCGGTCGTCTCAAGGACTGGCGGCGCGTCGCCACGCGCTACGATCGGTGCCCGAAGGCCTTCTTCTCCGCCGTAGCCCTCGCCGCTACCGTCATCTTCTGGCTCTGATCAATGAGTCCTGACCCTAAATGCTTGCACGGAAGTCAAGACGACGTCATTGCGCAACAATCATATCGCAGGGCGGAGCAATTGGGACAATCTGCGTCGGGAAGCCGGAAGGTCGATTTTGGAAAGGGGCGTTCGTGCAACGTAAGGGAATCGTTCTGGCCGGAGGGTCGGGGACTCGTCTTTATCCGTTGACGCGGTCCATCTCGAAACAGCTGGCGCCCGTTTACGATAAGCCGATGATCTATTATCCCGTCGCGGTGCTAATGCTCGCGGGCATCCGGGAAATATTGATCGTTACGACTCCGGAAGATCAGCTGATGTTCGAAAGGTTGCTCGGCAATGGCTCCGACTGGGGGCTTGAAATCAGCTATGCCGTCCAGCCCGAACCTGGTGGTCTGGCGCAGGCTTTCCATATCGGCGCGGACTTTATAGGCGGCGCTCCGAGCGCTCTCATCTTGGGCGACAATATATTCTACGGCCATGGCTTGGGAGAGATGTTGCAGGAAGCTGATCGCCGTAGCGCCGGCGCCAGTGTTTTTGCCTACCGCGTGTCGAATCCGCGCGCCTATGGTGTGGTTGAAATCGATAGCCGTTGCAATGCGATCAGTATCGAAGAAAAACCCGAACATCCTAAATCCAACTATGCCGTCACCGGACTTTATTTCTACGACGAGACGGTAGTCGACCGAGCTCGCGGCCTGAAGCCGAGTGCGCGTGGCGAGCTCGAGATCACGGACCTCAACCGGACCTATATGGAGGACGGCGCTTTGTCGGTTCTGATGATGGGCCGCGGTTTTGCTTGGCTCGACACAGGGACGCATGCGTCGCTTTTGGATGCCGGAAATTATGTGCGGATCACCGAGGAGCGGCAGGGCCTGAAAATCTGTTGCCCCGAAGAGATTGCTTGGCGCTTACACTATATCGATGACGCGAAACTGCGGGCGATTGCAGAGCCGTTACGCAAATCGGGATATGGCGACTATCTTATGAGTCTCCTCGAAAATTGAGCCGTTTGATGCACCCTTCATCCCGAACAGGTTCCGATCCTAGATCCGATGGTTGGACGCCGCAGGTCACTGTTATCGTGCCGCATTATCAGGATCCGGACAATTTGGCTAATTGTCTCGCTCATCTAGCTCGCCAAACGTATCCCGCCGCGCTGTTCGAAATTGTCGTCGCCGACAATGGGTCAGCGATCGCGCGCGACCGTCTGGACCAGGTTGTGGACGGACGAGCGACGGTGGTTATCGAAACGCGCAAGGGCGCGGGGCTCGCTCGCAACGCTGCTGCAGCGGTTGCTAAGGGAGAGGTTCTCGCGTTCATCGATTCGGATTGCCTCGCGACGCCTGACTGGCTGCGCTGGGGCGTCATGGCATTACATGGTGCTGGCTTCGTAGGCGGAGATGTTACCATTGCCGATCCACAAGGTCGCGAGCATTCGGGCGCTGAAGCATTCGAGAAGGTGTTTGCCTTCAACATGCGTTCTTACGCTCACGACAAGAACTTCGCGGGATCGGGCAATCTGTTCGTGCGTCGGGCCGATTTCGAGAAAGTCGGCGGCTTTAAGGTCGGCATATCGGAAGACATGGAGTGGAGTCACCGCGCCGCGGCTCACGGGCTGGCTCTGGCGTTCGAAGAGCGCGCGCTGGTCACGCATCCCCCACGGCGCAATTGGGCCGAACTGACTCGGAAGTGGAAGCGGGTCAGCGAAGAATTGTACGCCATTGCGTGCAGCCGGCCTAACGGGCGCCTGACCTGGTTTGCGCGATCGCTCGCAATGCCGCTGTCGGCCATCGCGCATCTTCCGCGTATGTTCGCATGTCGGGACATAACTATGGGTGCCCGGTTCCGTGGCGCTGGTGTGCTGATCGCGATCCGCATGTGGCGGATGGTGTATGGATTGAAACTGATGATAAAAGCATCGACAGCATGACGACCTTAGTAGGTGATCTGGCCGTGACCGTGATCATCATTTCCTATCACAGTCATAACGATTTACTGCGCTGCTTGAGCGCGCTTGGCGCGTCCAACTACAACAATTTTCGGGTGGTGATCGTCGAAAATGGTGGCGCAGAGGCGCATGCGCAAACGGCGGCGCTTGTTCCCGTCGTACTGGGGGGAGGGCAAGCCGTGAAGACGATCTGTGCGCCTGGGAACCTCGGCTATGCGGGAGGTATAAACCTCGGCGTCAGCGCTGCGCCCGGAGGCGATGCCTATTGGATACTCAATCCCGATACGGCGCCGGATCCCGGCGCGCTGTCGGCAATGGTGGCGCGGCTTCAGCGCGGTGACGTCGATGCCGTCGGCTGCACGCTTATCGATCCCGAAGGCCGGGTCGCCGCACGCGCTGGGGGGCGGTGGACGCGAGCCGGTGCCCGTGTGATCGCGATCGGCATGGGAGAGGATAAGGCCAGCGACGGCGACGTCGCTGCGATCGAGGCGGCGCTCGGATATATCAGCGGAGCATCGATTCTGGTCAGCGCTCGCTGGATCGCTACAGTTGGTGCAATGCGTGAGGATTACTTTCTGTACTGCGAAGAGATCGAATGGTGCCTTCGAGCGAGCGCTGCTGGCATCGCTATGGGCTATGCACCGCGAGCCCTCGTGTTTCACGAGGCGGGAACGACGACAGGCTCGGGCAATTCTCAGGCGACAATGTCGCGCCTGTCCGCCTACCTGAATGCACGCAACCGCGTGCTGCTCGCGGGGGACCAGCCCGGCGGCGCATCACCCGGATCGCGGTGGCTGATCGCAGCGCATCTACTTGTGCGCTTTGGTAAGCGGCGCGCCTGGAGCGTGATGCGCCATGCGTTGGCGGGATGGACGGCCGGTATGTGTGGCGAACGCGGCATCCCGCAATGGATGGGACGCGCGGAATGAGCGTGGCGCAGGAGAATTCGGCGGGCGCGCCGCCGATACGCGTTGGACTTTTGTGGCATGCGGCGAACTCAGGTAACCTCGGCGTCGGCGCTTTGACCTTTGGCAATCTCGCCCTGCTGCGTCGAGCCGCTGCGAAAGCAGGATTTGAACCGCGCTTCACGGTACTCGGCTTCGCTGATCCTGGACGGCCGCGCTATATAGACGAGCCTGACATAGAAATATTCGAGATCGACCGGCGCGCGATGATGCCCGGTGGCGGCTTCGGTGCCGCGCTTGAGAGATGCGATCTCGCCTGCGACATCGGCGGCGGCGACAGCTTTACGGATATCTATGGTCCAAAACGCTTTGCCTTTCTCTGGTTGACCAAGCTGCTCGCCAATCTGCGCCACATACCATTGATTTTCAGTCCGCAGACCATCGGACCGTTCTCCGGCAAGCTTTATCGGTTGTTGGCGGGCATGGCGCTTCGCCGTGCATCGATAGTTTATGCGCGTGACCCGAGTTCGGCCGAGGCGGCGCGTAAGTTGGCGCCGTCCGCGACGATCCGGCAGGCAGTCGATGTAGCCTTTGCGATGCCCTTTTCGCGAACACGCCTACCCGCTGGTAAGACGCATATCGGGATCAATGTTTCCGGCCTGTTGTTCAACCGTGGGTATGACGGACGAAACAGTTTTGGCCTTAGTATCGACTATCCGGTCTTCATCCGTAGCCTTCTCGAGCGGCTGACCGCTGATAGTCACTTCGAGGTTCATTTGATCGCACATGTGAACAGCGAGAATATACCCGTCGACGACGATGGGCGGGTGGCCGATCTACTTGCACATGAGTTCCCGCAGCTGATTCGGGTTCCTGACTTTGCTGATCCGGTCGCGGCAAAAAGCTATATATCGGGGCTCGACACACTCGTAGCGGCGCGTATGCACGCTTGTATCGCCGCTTATTCCAGCGGTGTTGCGACGATCCCAATTGCTTACAGCCGCAAATTCGCCGGATTGTTCGGCGGCGCGTTGCGCTATCCGCACATGGTTCCGGTGACTGGGATGACGACCGCTGAGGCCGTCGAGTATGTCATTGACCGTATTGCTCAACGCAAGGCGCTTGCAGCAGATATTGCCCTCGGGCTTCGAGCCGTAGAGGGGCTTCTTGATGGCTATGTCGATTCGCTCGCGGCTGCGATGGCAGCAGCGAAGCAAAAGAGTTAATATCATTGTCATAATCGAGAATCGGTCGTAAATTGACGCTGGGTTTTCAATGGACAGGGAAACGGGTGTGAGTGACGGTCTCTTACTTCAGCGGCGACAGTCCGTCCGGATCGTTACGATCTTTCTGCTTGCCTCGTCGGTGGCAGCTTTTGTGCCGAGCCGCGAACGTGCTCTGATTTTGACGGGAAATGGTTCGGGCGATCCAATGGAGACGGTTCTGTTCACCCAGCCTTTCCCTGATTCGGCAGTGCAGACGGGCGTGAATTACGGTGGTGCGCCCTTGGGCGTCCGGTCGGGCGGACCGACGCGCGCGCTGCCACGGATTGGTGCGCTTGGCGGCGGCAATTCGTTCCCGCTGGCGGCCGGAACGGGGGGGGCGTCCGACAATGGAGTTTTGCCACTTGGCCGGACCGCTGAGGTAGCGAACGGTGGGGCGGATCCGGGTTTTGCGCCGACAAATAGTGATGGCGGTTCGGCCGGCGGCGCGTCGTCGGGCAGCGGCGGCGCCTTGCCGGGGAGCCCAGGCGGCGGTGGAGGCACCATCGGAACCGGGTCAAGTAGCGGCGGGTCCAGTGGGGGGTCCAGTGGTGGTGTTCCGGCGCTCGTGCCTGAGCCAGACGTTTGGGCGATGCTTATCTTGGGATTCGGTTTGATTGGCGGCCTTTTGCGGCGCAATCGTCGTGCCAGGGCCGGCGCGTTGCCTGCGGCAGGGGCCGCGTCGGTGCTGCGCTAACTCTGCGGTCTCTACTCTGATTATTCGAAAGTCAGCCGGTCGGCATCGATGCGGATCGGACCCAGCCGTTGTAGTACGTCCTGACCGAGCAATGACACGCGCGTTGGACCATCAGGGACGATAAGCTTCATATCATGTAGCGACCGCTGTCCGATGCGCAGCGTATCCACGGCTGCGAGCCGGTAGCGGGTGGTGCCGTTGATCGTGGCGAGCGAACCGCTGCCGCGCGAATCGATCGCGAGTTCTAGCCTTTTCGCGACATGCGACGACAGCACCGACCTTGTCGCACCGGTATCGATGATCATCGGCACACTGCGTCCCTCGATCACCACGCTCGCGCGGAACAGGCCGTCAGGCGACCGGATGATTGGAGCGACGGCAGGCGGTGCGGCGAGGGCTTCGGGCGCCGCTGCCGGCTTGCTGCTATCGACACGCATGTCGAGGTCAGCCTCAAGTGTCGACCAGCTCCAGCCCACGGCCCCGCTGGCGAGTGTGATGGGCGTCAAGGCCACGAGAATCAGCCGGTCGAACATGCTGAGACTTTGGACAGAAAAAGTAAAATTACAGTGAAAACAGCGTGCTTGCGCGTGATCGGGTCGAAGATCGGCTGGACTAAGCCGGCGTTGCCGACTAAAGTTACTGGCGTGGGGAGAATTCGTAATGGCCGAAGCTAGGACTGTCGACAGTACGGATCGGCCGATATGGCGCACCCGCGGGCTAATCATCGTTGCGATTTGCTTGGTCGTCTTTGCCGTTCTCGCAGGGCAGCTGGTGACCTATACCGATCTCGTTGGTCGGCTGGGCGAATGGCAGTTCGCGCGCTTCGGGCGATATTTTCCGGCGCTGACGGTGCTTCTGCCGATCGTGCTCGGACTGATCGTCTGGACCGCAGCAGCGAAGATATTACGCGTGCTTGCCGAGCGGCGCAGCGGAACACGCTCGGCGCTAGGCAAGCGCCGGATTCTGCTCGTTGATGCCACCCGCCTCCTGTTCATATTGGCAGCGGTGGCGGGTCTATTGACGCTCGCGGTGTTCACCCATTATCTCCAGTTGCCCGACAATCGCGGCAAGCTTCAGCTGGTGAGTCTCAAGACGGCGTCGGCGGGGGACCTGCGTGAAGGCCCCGTCAAACTGATCGATGCGCCGGGAATTGGGCCGGTGTCGCGCTATGCCGACGGGCTGATTTTCACGCAGCGCACCAGTTTCTTCATGCCGGTCGGCGCAGCTTCAACGGCCCGAGAAGGGGTTTCGGGGGCGGAGAAGCCCTTCAACTTGTTCGTCGAAGTCGCTCCCTCCTCGGACGATATCAGCGACGATGCGCTGGCCCGACTCGTGTCTGTCAAGAGCGCCGAACATCGCGGTCTTTTGCGAGCGGGCGCGCTACCCGCAGAAATCGTCGCCATGTACCGCGGCGCCGGCTATCCCGTTGATACGAGCAGTTCCGTGCTGTTCTTGTCGCCGGCTTCGGCCAATTTCCGCGTTCTACTTTATATGTGCGAAACGCTGGCCTTCGGGTTGATCGCACTGCTGTTCGGTCTCATCCTCAACCGCTCGAAACGCCGAGCCGACCGCGCCGAAGCAGTTGGGTCGAGCGCATAGCTGCTTTTGTTCAGCCTTCGCGAAAGGCGCGGTTGAGTTGCTGCATCAGCGGCGCGAACAGATAGGACAACAGGCTTCGTTCGCCAGTTTGCAAGAATATCTCGAGCGGCATGCCGACGACTCCGCGTTGATCGCCGAGCCGTCGGCGCTCAGATTCGCTGATCTCGACTGTCGCTTTGTAGTAGCTCTCGCCCGTGCGCTCGTCGACGAATCGACGGCTCGAAATATGCGTTACGCGCCCCACCATGTCAGGGACATTTCGACCGGTGACCGAAGCTAAGCGGACCGTCGCGATCTGGTCGTGGCGGATAGATCCGATATCCTGCGGCTGGATGCGTAGATCGGCAGTCAGACTGCCGCCGTCGGGAACGATCTCGACGACGGGCTGCGTCGGTGGAACCACGCTGCCGAGTGTCGTGAAGCGCAGATTTTCAACGATCCCGGCATGGGGGGCGCGGATCACGCTGCGGTCGAACGCATCCTCCGCGGACGCCGCGCGTAAATTCTGGTCGCTGAGTTGGGTTAGTACCGGAACGAGGTCGCCAGCGGCGGCGGCGCGCACGGTTTGCGTCGACTGGATGCCCGCCTGGCGCAGTTCGGCCATGCGCGCGCGCGACTGAGCGATGCGGGCGGAAACGCTGGCCTCGGTAGATTGGAGGTCAAACGCCGTACGTTCCATTTGGTTCAGTCGGCCGACGGTCACGAGCCCACGCATCTTGAGGCTGCGCAAACCGGCGAGTTCGGGTTCGATCAGCTTGATCTGTTCACGGGCGGCGGCACCCTGCGCTTCAAGGGCTTTTATCTCGTTGCGCGTCTGCGCTAGTTGCTCACGTATCTGGGCCTGGCTACTCGCTTCGACGCTTCGGCGCACCGAGAACAGCTGACGCGCTTCTGCCATGGCCATTGCGGCTTCGGACGAGCCGTCATTGATCAGTTCGGGAGGGAAAGTGATGCTGTGGGACCCGTCCCGTTCGGCACGCATGCGGGCGCTCGCGGCGAGCAATTGCTGCACCGATTGATGCGCCGCGCTGGCGCCGGCGCTCGATAGTGCCGATTCTAGTCTGATCATCGGCTGACCTCGGCGGACATGTTGACCCTCGCGGACCAGCACTGCCTCAATCACCCCTCCGGTGGGGTGCGACACCTGTTGGATCGCCACTTCGGTGCTTAATTGGCCTTGCGCGATGACGGCGCCGTTGACGGTGATTAGGCTTGCCATCGCGGCAAACAGGATCACGAGTCCGCCGACCGCGATCGCGCCAAGGCGGATTGAACGGAACAGGGCCTCCCGCGTATTCTCCATCGCGGCCCCCACGACATCGTCGGGGGCATCAATCGGAGCATATGGCCCCTTACGAAAATTCTTCATCGGCATGCTCATGCCACTTCTCCTTTGGCGATCGGGGTTGCCGCCCCGCCTGCACGAGGCCCGTCGGAATCGCCCAACCTAGACTGGCTAGCGCGCGCTCTTGCCCACACCAATGATCTCGGACCGAAATCAGCGACCGAACCGAGCCGGAGAACCATCAACATATCAGCAAGCTCTACCGCACGCTGGTCGTTAGAGGCGATTACTACTACCGCACCGCGCGCGCGTGCGCGCGCGATAACCGCCTCCATGACCTGCGCGCCGGCGGGATCGAGCCGGAGAAACGGATCATCGATGAGAAGTAAGAAAGGCTCGCGAACGACGGCGCGGGCAACTGCAATGCCGCGTCGCGACGCTGCGCTCAGGCCCTCGCCACCTTCGCCGATCGGCTCTGCATATCCGCCGGGCAGGCGTAAGATCGCTTCATGCATTCCGGCAGTCTGCGCCGCCGCAATGATGCGTGCATCTGGAATGGCTGCATCGAAGCCAGATATATTATCGGAGATGCTGCCAGCAAACAGCAGCGCATCCTCGCCGACATAACCGATGCGCTCGGCAAGCCTTCGTGGATCGAACTGGCGGAAACCGGCATCATCGAGCCGGATATCGCCCTCAATGCCAGGCCAGACGCCAGTCATTGCCCTGAGCAGGCTCGTCTTACCCGATCCCGCGGGTCCCATGACTGCTGTTACGCTGCCTGCGGACAGCGCGCAGTCGATCGCGCAGATCGCTGGCTGCGCCGCGCCGTCATAGTGGAGCGAGAGTGACTCGAGCGCGATGCCCCATTTCGGAAGCGGCAAGGTGAGGGAGGGCGCGGTGAAGCGAGCCGCATGCACGGTCCCGGAGCCGCTCGAGCCCGCGCTCGTCCACCAGCCTCGTCGGGGAAGCGATGCGACCGAGCGCCGTAGGTTGGCGGCAATCCGGACCATGCACGAACTCACAAGCAAAAGCGCGCCAAGAGCACCGATCGTGGTTTGTCCGGAGGCGGCCGACAAAAGCGGTACAAGCGCGATGGTGAGTAGCAATGCTGTGGTTAGCAGGCCCAAAAGTATTTCGGCGCGATCGCAATCCGCCATCGACTGGCGGTGTCGTTCGATCGAAGCGAGTGTCTCACGGGCCCATCTTTCCCGCCAGCGTGCAGTCAATCCGATCGCCGCTGCTTCCGGACCGGCGGCCTCGACTACGCGGCGTTCGGGCCCAGCGGGCGGAGTTTCGCGCGGCGCGGGAGTGCTTGCGACGCGGCGGCTCTGCCAATGGATAGCGACTCCGGCGGCGGCGAGGGCTGCCATTAGCGATGCGCCTACCAGTGGGTGTATGAGCGCTGCGGTGATGACGAGCAGCGGCAGCTGCGCCGTGTCGGCGAGCGCGACCGCAGCTGTCGTCGGCGATTGCAATGCGAGCAGGTTTGTCGATTGACTGCTATCTTCGGCAGCATCGGTCATCACCTTGAGGGCGACCATCCGGTTGATCACTTGCTTGCGGGCATGACCGAGCACCAGGCTGGCAGCGATAAGGAGCCAAGTGAACAGCGCGAGCGCGACGAGGCTGGCAGTCGAACGGGCCGGCAGCGTACTGTCGAGCATAAGCCAGACTAGCGCGGCGAGAGTCACTACCAGGACCGAGATCGCGACCGACTGGCCGATGACCAGCGCGAGTGCCGCGCGGATGCCGGATCTCGCAGACAGACGCTCCTCGTCTGCCGGATGGAACAGGGGATGCGACAAGGCGGAAGCTCCGTGCGATCTCTATAGTAAACGACAGATTTACCCTCTTTGCATAAGCGGGTAACCAAATGGTTGACGGCCTCGCTGCCGATGGACAAGACGATCTCTTGATCGGCCCCTGGGCCCCGGAACGACGATCGATAGGGGAGGAAGACGGGTGATCATCACCGATGATCGTCTTCGGGCGACTGCAAATAATCTGACCTTGGTTCGGCTTGTGCTCGCCTCGGCGGTGATCTGGAGTCATAGCTATTGGCGTATCCTCGGTATCGCGAACCGGGATGAATTGTCGCCTTGGCTGGGTACGACGATTTCAGCTTACGCCGTAGACGGCTTTTTCTTCCTTAGCGGATTTCTCGTATATCGCAGCCTGTCGCTACGCGGAAGCGTATTGGATTTCTTCGTTGCGCGACTTGCGCGGCTCTGGCCGGGTCTCGCCGCAGCGGTGGCGCTCACGATCCTTGGCGGCTATTTCCTCTCGGCGTTCCCGGCTGGCGCCTATTTCAAAGGCGACACCCTTTCTTTCGCCATCAAGAATTTGTCACTTCTTGCGGCCCATTATAATCTGACCGGACTGCAGTGCGGCGCGGAACCGTGCGTCGTAAACGGCTCACTCTGGACGATTCCTTGGGAAGTGCGCTGCTATGCGCTGCTTGGGTTGCTTGCGCTCGCAGGCCTTGCAAGCCCGCGCTGGATGGCGCGGCTGATTCTGCCACTGACCGCCGCAGGCGCTCTCGGACTCCACGTGCCCGGCATGGCGACGCTTGTCGATATGATCGGCGGCAAGGGCGTTCTCTACAATATCCAGCTGATCGACCGACTATGGACAATGTTCGCGCTGGGTATTGCCGCCTATCTATGGCGCGACCGCCTGCGGCTGTCGTGGACGATGCTGCTGCTGCTCGGCGCTCTCAACCTTGCAGCGCAGCATTGGCATATCCATATCCATATCCAGTCGCTGTTCGTCGGCTACATGGTGCTGTGCTTCGGTTTTCTGTCGGCGCGCCGAGGGGCTATTTCAGGGAGCTGGCCTGACTATAGCTATGGCATGTATATTTATGCCTTTCCGGTGATGATGCTTCTCGCTTCGGCTTTCACTTTCCACCACCATGGCTGGCTGGCACTCGCAAATGCTGCCGCGACGTTGCCGCTTGCGGCGCTGTCTTGGCATCTGGTCGAAAGACCCGTGCTCGACCGAGTGCGCCGTCGGAACCGTCCGAAAAGTACGGTTACAGCGCAAGCCAAATCGTAAACGGTGATTTAACCAACTTCCTTGCGAACACCGTAAAACGAATCCGTCATTAACCCCACCGCTAAGGGGGGCGCGGCAGGTTGATTCTCGCGCGTTACGGAAAGGCCGATATCGTGGCAATCAAGCTGGTGAATACGTCGGAAGCGCTGCTGGCTGCGCTCAAGACTGCGAAGGAGGGCGATATCATCAAGCTCGCCCCGGGAACGTATGATCATCTCGTCATCCGCTCGTTGGATTTTCCCAATGTCACGATCACATCGGCGGATTCTAACAATCGCGCGGTGTTTTCGGACCTGATGATAAAATATGCCAGCGGGTTGAATTTCAGCGGAATCGATATGGTCGCGAGCGCATCCAGTGCGAATAATGTCTTCCAAGTCTTCGGATCGAAGAATATCTCATTTGACCATATCACCGTGTCGGGTCCGGATAATCTAGGCAGCGGCAACGAAAAATCGGCATTCATGATTCGCAGCAGCAGCGATGTGACAGTGTCGAACAGCGAATTCCACCATCTGTGGCACGGCATCAACATGCTCGATAATAGTGACGTGACGATTGTCGGAAACAATTTTCACGACATCCGCACCGATGGCGTACGCGGCGGAGGCAATTCGGATCTTATCATCAGCAACAATATCTTCACCGACTTTCGTCCGAATACCGGTGATCATCCTGACGCTATTCAGCTTTGGTCGACCAATGCGGCCGAACCCGGCCGGAACATTACCATTTCGGACAATCTCGTGGTGCGCGGAGATGGCAGCCCCGTGCAAGGAATTTTCATTCGCGACACATTCGGCCAAATGCCGTTCGAGAATGTGGCGATTACCGGCAATCTGGTAATGGGCGGCATGTATCAGGGTATTGCGCTCAAGGGCGTCGATGGAGCGGTCATCATAGGCAACCAGGTGGTTGCCTATGATGACCAACTGTCGTGGATCCTCGCCGATTCGGCGAGCAATGTGAACCTAGCTGACAACATCGCGTCGAAATTCCTTATCAATGGCGTCTCGCTTGCGCCGAATGGCAACAAGCTTGCTGCGCCGACCTCGGTCGGCGAGGTGTCGGCGCTCCAGCAGTGGCTCACCGGGCACAACGATTTCGTCAAGCAATGGGGCAGCAGCGACACGGTCTGGTTGAAGACGGGACTCAAAGAACCAGCGCTCGCCGCTTTTCCGCCCCCGCCGCCCTATATCCTCGTTAGTGGGACGGACGGCAATGACCGCCTGCAAGTATCGGTCTATGGCGATTCACGGCTCGAGGGTGGCGCTGGCAATGACACGCTCACGGGCGGTGGCCAGAAGTCTCAGCTTGCTGGTGGCGACGGGGATGATATCTATTTTGTAAAAACCGCCAATGATGTCGTCATCGAGGAAGTGAACGGGGGAAGCGACTCGGTCTACGCCTCAATCGATTACACACTCCCCGCGAATGTCGAGACGTTGCGCCTGCTGGGCGAAGGTCTGACAGGCACTGGAAACGACCTTGACAACCGCATGGTCGGCACGACCGGCACGGACCGCTTCTATGGCATGGATGGGAATGACAAGATCCAGGGCTTGGGTGGTGACGACTGGATGTGGGGGGGGAATGGCGATGACAATCTGTCGGGCGACGATGGCGACGATCATCTGTTCGGCGAGGCCGGTAACGACACTCTTCTGGGCGGGAACGGCAATGATTTCCTATGGGGCGGCGACGGCAATGACATTCTTGAAGGCGGCGCGGGATCGGACGTCATGACGGGCGGGGCCGGCGCTGACGAGTTCCGCTTTCGCAGCGATCATATCAGCGCCGATGCAGTCGACGTTATCACCGACTTCCAGCGCGGGGTTGATGTCATCGGCCTGCGGGCGATCGACGCCAATATAAACACGAGGGCCGACGACGCGTTCAAGTTCGTTGGCACGGCAGCGTTTAGCGGCAAGGCTGGCGAACTTCGTTACGAGGTCAGCAACGGCACCGCCCATGTCTATGGAGATGTAAACGGCGATGGGATCGCCGACTTCACCATTGTTCTGAACGGGGTCCAGACGCTGGGCGCTGAGGATTTTTACCTTTAGGCATGGAGGCTTTCAGCCGGGCCGTCGGCGCGGCCCGCCATCAGCTCCCGCGGACCGAAGGCGAGCGCCGCGCCATCGCGCATCGCGAGGATGTGGCTGACATGGGGCAGGAGCATCGATCCGTGTGCTACCATGAGAACGATTGCTCCGCGGCTACGCGCAGCTGTGATCGCGGTACCAAGCGTTGCGCGAGCCTCGTCGTCGAGATGAGCGTCGGGTTCGTCCAGCAGGATCAGGAAGGGATCGCCGAACAGCGCGCGTGCGAGTGCGACGCGCTGCCTTTCGCCGCCTGACAGCGCAGATCCGCCGATGCCAACTTCGCGCGCATAGCCGTCGGGCGCGGCCGCGATCGCGTCATGGATGCCAGCTGCGCGTGCGGCGGCCACGATTGCTTCATGCTTGGCCGCGGGATCGAAGCGCGCGATATTCTGCGCGATGCTACCGTCGATTAGTTCGACATCCTGCGGTACATAACCAAGGCTCGCGCCGAGGCTCTCGGGCGTGAAGTCCGCCATGTCCGCCTTGTCGAGACGGACCGCGCCAGCGCGGATCGGGTATAGGCCCGCGATGGTGCGTAAAAGTGTCGATTTGCCGCTGCCATTGGGCCCCACGATCGCAATTGCTTCTCCTGCGAGCGCTGTGAGGCTCACGCCATGAATGATATCGGGCTCGGCGCCTGGCGGGCTAGCCTTCAATCCCACGACATCAAGGCGCTCGCGCGGCGGGGGTAGCGCAACGGCGCGCTGCGTCTGCGGCAAGTCGGCCAGCGCGGCGGAGAACTGGCTCCAGGCGAGCCGTGCGGCCACAAGGCTTCGCCAGTTGGCGATCGCCCCGTCGATCGGCCCGAGTGCTCGCGACGAGAGAACCGACGAGGCAAAAATTACTCCGCCGCTAGCATAGCCGTTGATGACGAGGATTGCTCCGACGGTCAACACGATCGACTGCAGCACGAGCCGGAAGACTCGACTGAAGCTGCCGATCGACCCCGCGGTAACGGCGAGCCGTTCATTCGCGGCAAGCAACTCAACAGAGGCATGTGACCAATGTCTTGCCATATGCCGGTCTATGCCCATCACCGCGATCGCGGCTGCGCTACGCCGGTTCGCATCGGCGAGGCGCGCACGCGCAGACGTCGCGCGCGCGAGTTGCGCGGTTTCGTCACGCGTGATCCGGTCGGCTGTCCAGGTCAGTGCGACGAGCAAGCCCCCGCCGACGAGCACTGTGGCACCAAGTAGCGGATGAAGCAGAAAGAGGGCGACAAGGAACACCGGCACCCATGGCAGGTCGGCAATCGCCGCGGGGCCGTTGCCTGACAGGAACTGGCGAATCTGGTCGCTGTCGCGCAACGGCTGGAACGCATCCTCGTCGGGCGCTGCGCGCGCGCGGTGCGCAATTAGGCGGCGTGCGGCGGGGTTCATGCTATGGTCCACCAGCGTCGAAAAATGTATCAATACGCGGCTACGGACTTGATCGAGCGCGCCTTGGAAGGCGTAGGCCGCGAGCACCATCACGAACAGACCGACGAGCGTGGGGATGCTGAGCGCGGGAAGCACCAGATCATACACCGCGAGCATGTAGATCGAGCCCGCCAGCATGAGTATATTGAGCGCGGCGCTGAGCACGGTGACGACGACGAGTGTACGCCGGCCCGAAGGCTGCGTCGCGATCAGGTCGCGCAGGCGCGCCGCAGGCTCTTCTAGACCGGTGCTCTCCATCGCTGTGCTTGCGGTGGCTGCGGGCTTGGTCGTCTTGGTGTTGGAGTTCGTCATCAGCCGATTATCGCTGCGGACACTCGCCGCATTGTCGCAGCGGTCACGGTTTCCAGAGCCGTCTGCTGTTATCGTCGGCGCCCATAAGGCGGCCAAAGCGGCCAACGACGATGTCGCGGCGTACGATGCGCGCCGGATTGCCGGCGACGATGCAGCGGTCAGGCACATCGTCGAAAACCACGGAGCTGGCGCCGACGATCACTTCGTTGCCGATGGTGACTCCGGGAAGGATGACCGACCCGCCGCCGATGAAACAGCGCTCTCCGATCTGGACCGGCGCGTGGCGGCCGCTGGCCGCGTCATACCCTAATATTAGTGTCTTGAAAGCAACGAGTGTGTCCGCGCCGACGCTGACGGCGCCTAAGCGGCGACTGATGAAGCGGCTCGACAGTGACAGGCTGGCCGACTGGGCGATCTCGACCCGGCCACCGTATATGAGCCAGCGCCGCCGCGCCTCGGTGACAAGAGACCGGACCCGGCGGAGACTGTTGAGCGAACGTAAGATGGCCATCCGGTGCGAACTCCCGCCTTGATTCTCAGTTCATTTGCTATAGCGCCCCGATCATGACTCAAGGAAAAAATGTCCGCACTCGCCGGCGCACGTTGATCCAGCACTGGCAAGCGGTGGTGCGGAAGATTATCTGGAGGTCTGACATCTCCCCCTCGGCGTGGATCGCCGAAACGGCGTTGATCGACCGGACGTGGCCGAAGGGCATTCATATCGGCGCCGGAGCGGTCATCGGCGAGGAAGCTGTCGTGCTGTCCCACGACCTTACCCGGGGGCTCTATCTAGATACGCGGATAGGCGAGCGCACCATAATAGGGCCGCGCGCGATGATTCTGCCGGGTATCTCGGTCGGCGCAGATTGTATCGTCGCGGCGGGCGCGCTCGTGAATCGCGACATGCCCGATGGCAGCAAAGCGATTGGCAATCCCGCGACGATCACGGCGGGCGCCGATTCTTCGGAACAGAGCCGTCATGACGGAGCGTAGCGCGGTTCGTATGCTATGGTCGCGTCTTCGCGGCCGGCGACAGGCGAAGCTCGTTGCTGCCCAGGCAGATCGTACACTGGGCGGCTATGCCTCGCCCACCTTTGCTCACCGGCACCGAAAAAAGCTGCTTCTCCTGTTTGGACTGGCACTGCTTCTTTATAGCATGTTGTTTACGCTCATTGGGCGGTTCATGGTGCTGCAGTTCCTCGCTCCGCTAATGGCGATGATCCTGCTCGTCATCTGGATGCTGCCCGAGGCAAGGCAGGTGCCGACTCACTGGCTCGGACGCCTCGGCGTCGCCTTCATGATAGCCCTTTTGTGCTGGCCCGACTATCTCGCGTTCGCGCTTCCCGGACTGCCATGGCTGACTGCGATCCGGATCGTGACCGTCCCGCTGGCGCTAGTAATGCTTTTTTGTTTGTCGGTCTCGCGCGCATTCCGGGCAGAGATGAAGGAGTTGATGACAGGGCTTCCGATGGTTTGGCAGGGAGTAGTCGCCTTTGCGGTGATCGCCCTCATCTCAATCGTCTTCTCCCGCGATATTGGATTGTCGGTCAACAAGTTTGTCGTCGCGCAGCTGACCTGGACCTTGCCCTTTTTCATCGCAATCTATGTTTTCCGCCAACCGAACCGTGCGACGCAATTCGGCTACTTCCTATGGGCGATCGTACTTTTCGTATGCCTGATCGGGATCCAGGAATGGCGGCACAGCGTGGTCCCCTGGGCCGGGCACATACCGAGCTTCCTGAAGATCGAAGACGAGAATGTGCAACGCATCCTGTCTGGCAGCTCGCGAGCCGCGACTGGAATCTACCGAGTCCAGAGCAAGTTCACGACGCCGCTCGGCTTCGCTGAATTTCTGGCGCTGTCGGCACCTTTCATCCTTCACATCATGATGCGTAGCAAAAATCTACTAATCATCGTGGCAGCGGCGCTGACGCTTGCGCTGCAATTCTGGTGCATCCGCCTCACCGACAGCCGGCTTGGTGTCGTCGGCTTCTTCATGACATTCCTCCTCTACATGCTGGTGTGGGGAGGCCTGCGCTGGTACCGTGATAGGGACAGTCTCTTCGGCCCAGCGGTCGTGATCGCCTATCCTATCACGCTCGGCGCCTTCTTTGCTGCGACACTGTTCGTCGGGCGCCTCAATGCGATGGTATGGGGAACGGGTGCGCAGCAGTTCAGTACTGAATCGCGCAAGGTCCAGGTCGCGATGGGGCTCCCCAAGATATTCAAGGCACCGTGGGGGAACGGAATCGGGCGCGGGGCGGAGGAACTCGGATTCACCAACCTTGCTGGCATCCTGACGATCGATACGTATTATCTGCTTGTCGCCCTCGAGTTCGGGATACTGGGTTTCATTATCTATTTCGGCATGATCATTGCTGCGATCATCGGGGGCGGCAAGCAACTCATTCGCGTGCGTGCGGCGGATGCAGATGGCGCGATGCTCGCGCCCTTGCTGATCGCGCTGACCAATTTTCTCGTGATTAAGTCGATCTTCAGTCAGCAGGAAAATCACCCGCTCGCCTTCGTGATGATGGGCGCGGTGGTCGTGCTGGCATGGCGCATCAAGAAGCAACGTGACAGTTCGAGCATCGTCCTGCCGCCGACCGCTGCGCTCCGGACGATGGCGCGGCGCAACTTATTCTGAGAAAGGCGGCGTTGGGGCCAGCAGCCCGCGAAGACAACGCTTCGGTGGGGATATGGGCGGGCTCGCCTGTCGAGCCCTAAGATCAGTCTGGTGCTCCGGCGTAGCGGACGATCGTGCCTGTCGCGCGAGAACTCGCAATCAGTGGGTTAGTGGTTCATCTTCTGCGGCCGCACCGATCCCGTCAGTGGGTTGATGCCGCAGAGTCGGTTAACAAAGTAGAGACTGGCAAGATTGCGGCCGACGAGAAATAGCGCGACGCAGGTCGCAACCCCCGCGGCGCCGAAGGACTGCGCGATCAACGGCGCAAAGAGGATGAGCGACAGGGTGCTCGTGATCGTGATCGCGAAATTTACCCGTTCGTGACCGGTCATTGCAAGCACAAGGCCGGCAGGACCCGTGATCGTATAGATCATCTGTCCGAGGACGACTATGCGCAGCATTGGCGCGGCGGCAATAAATTCGCTTCCAATTAGTCCGAGCAGCGGCTCGGCGATGCCGAGCATGAGAAGCGCGGGAGGCAATGTGAACAAAGTCGACAGTCGCGTAGCGGTCCGCCCCAGCCGCGCAACCCCGGCAAGATCTTCGCTCGCCCAAGCTGCGCTGATCTGCGGCGAATAAACGCTGAACAGACCCATCGAGACGATCGCGAGGCTTGTGCCAAACTGCATCGCGATCCGGTAGAGGCCTGCGTCATGTAAACCCGCAGTATTAGCTACCACGACGAGCCCGTACCAGTCGGCAATATTGAGCGCGATCGCGACGCCCCACAACGGCAGCGCGATGCGTATCATCGGACGGATCGGCAGTGGTGTGGCCGCAGCAGCGCGGCTTGTTCCGTCGAGGCTCGCCATGAGGCCGCCGATCGCGACCGCCGCAGATACGGCCGCAGTGACCCACAGGATCGAGCCGATACTATGGACCCATCCCGCTGCGATCACGCCGAGCACAAGCGTTGGTATCATCAGCACCTCGACCGACTGACCAAGGATATAGCGCTTCTGCGAGCGGAGCACCGCGCTGCCAATACGCGTCATCGCACGCGACCAGAGAAGGATGCACAGAATGAGAAGGCCGCCCGCGGGCAATATACCGCCGACCGCCCAATGCAGTGTTGCAGGGCCCCCGGCAAGCAGTGCGGCAATTATCGCCGTCGCAAAGCCTATCGACAGACCCACGACGCGAAGTAGCGTGGAGGCCGACAGCTGTTGGCGCTTCGCGATCACGCTCGAAAACTGGCGCACCACCGCAAGATCGAGGCCGCCGACTGCCACCACCGACAGAAACATCGCTGACTGGGTGATCAACGCATAGGTGCCGTTAGCTTCGGGGCCAAAGCGATGTCCAATGACGAAAGACAGGGCAAAACCCGCGAGCACCGACAGGCCGCGGATTGCCAGCGCCATGACTGACTGAAAATGATTCCGCGCCAGCCCTACCAGTCGGGCAGCGAGTCCGCGATCTGTCATCGGCAGCGAGACGTCCCTGGATTTTGCGGTTCTCTACCGACGCGTTGGACGCTATTGTCGCAGGCCTTTATATCCGATCCCCTGAGGTTCATGCGGGCGACGACGGGGCGGTGGGGCTGGTTTGGCTGCACCGCCCCGGGGACGGTCGAAATGCGATTGCCTGTTATCGTGGCACCACGCACATCGATCAATGCGATTGCATGCGGGTAGCTTACGCGAACGACATTATCCTTGATGACGATCCGGTCGAAGCCTCCGTCGTCGATACCGCCGCGTACGTGATTTCCGAAGAATATACCCTGCATCGCTCCATCCATGTCGTTGCCGATGACGCTGACGTCGGAAACCGGCGGCGCAGTGGGCCGCGACCAAGCTTGGATGCAATCGGGATGATCACCGTCGCGGATGCGTTTGCCACTGGCATCGAAGGTCGCAATGTTTGGCCGGAAATCCCGGCAGCGATTGCGTTCAATCAGGATTTTGCGCGACAGCGCGATGTTGATGCCGTCCGAAATCAGCCCGACGAGATTTAGTCCGGTTAGTGTGATGCCATGACTCTCATTGACCACGACGCCGCGATGCGCCCCAGTGATCTGCATGTCGGCTATCCGGATATTCTCAGAGGAGCGGATCGATACACCATAGCTACGTCCCCCCGGTCCGATGATCGTGCCGCCCTTGACCGTGACCCCGTTTGCTTGGTCAAGTACGATTCCGGTCAGCGTTGCTGCCCCGGCGTCGATTGTGATCGCGGGGCTGAAAGTTTTGCGGCGGATTGTAAGGACGCCGGTCATGCCGGCGGGCAAAACAATCGTCTCGCCGCCTCGAGCGGACGCAATCTGCCGGTCCATATCGACATTCTGCAGCGCCTCTGCCGAGCAGGAGGTCAGCAAGGGAAGCAAGCAGACGATTACGATGAGGTGGCGCATGATCACTCCGGCGCCGCTTCGCCCTCGGCTGATCCGCTGGCCGCGACGTGCCGAAGCTTTGGTAAATCCCGTGGCAAAAGGCAAGTTTTTGTATTACCGCACGCTCGCCAAGGTCGGCGAGCGGGTGGGTTACGGTACAATATGGAAACGCCTTTCGATTGGGTCACCGTCATCATTTTCGCTGGAATGGTGGTCCTCTTCCTTCAGAGATCGTCGATGGATGAACCGCCCGACACCATCTGGCAATATCTGCCTCCTGCCGTCGGCTGCGCGTTCGCCAATTATCTCGGCAATGAAGGCTATGTCGTGCCGGCGGTGGCGGTACTGATTGCGGTCGGAGCGTACTTGATCCGCGTGCTCCACGTCCGCATGCCGGGCGCCTGACGAAGCAGCAGGGCTTCCACGAACGGCACTTCGTGACCCCGCCATCAGAGATTGTGCGCATCGGGGCGGATTGAGACGGCACAGCCCCCCGATCTCGTGGAAGGGCGCGAAAAAGTCTGGGTAAAGAGATTCTGAGGGAAGGAACGTCCCGCGTGCCATCGCATCCTAAAAAATCCGGTGGAGATAAGCTGAGGCTGATTGAAGTGGGGCGGGGGGCTGCCGCGCTCGCGGTAGCTATCTTCCATGCGAATGCGAGCTCACGACATATGGGCGGCCCCTTCTATCCGGGGCTTGGGGTTTTTGAGCACGGCGTTGACTTCTTCTTCGTAATTTCGGGTTTCATTATCTATGTTGCGCATGCGGGGGGCACGCGCGGCGCCGCGGCGACAAAAGATTATCTGCGGCGGCGTGCGCTGCGCATCTTTCCGACGCTTTGGCTTATCGTCGCCGGCTGGGCGCTGCTGCGCGTCGTCGTGGGAGAGCCGCCGGACGCTGCGACCTTCACGCGCTCGATGCTGCCTTATCCTTCGCTCGAGCCCACGCTGCCGCTGGTAGTGTGGACGCTTCGTTTCGAACTCCTCTTCTACGCGGTGTTCGCAATCTTCATGTTCCAGCCGCGTTTTGGGTTGACCGCCTTTGCGATCTGGTCGCTTGCCGTGATTGTCCAGATGGCGTTGATCTATTCGGGTCACGGGCTTACGGGACGGGCGTCCTTTTTCCTCTCGGCCTATGTGCTCGATTTCATGATCGGCATGGGTGTCGCCTTCCTCTACCGAACATTCGCATTCAGGCCTTCGCTTGGCCCGCTGTTCGTCGCGCTGTGCCTGCTGGCGTTGTCGCTTTATCTACTTCGCCAATCGGGCGCGGCGCGAGTGTCCTTTGCCGATTATGTTTCCGCGCCGGCTGCGTTCGGCACGCTCGCGCTTGGATTACTATTCGCTTTCGTCGTATACGGCCTGCTGGCGGCGGAGAGGGCAGTCGCTCCGCCGGCATGGATGGTCCGGCTGGGCGGCATGTCCTATGCGCTTTATCTAATACACACGCCTGTAAATGCTGTGGTCCAGCATCTCTTGCCCTTTCTGCCCGCCGAAGCATTGCGCTGGGGCGCGGGTCATGTGCTGCTTGTTACAGCGGGCGTACTGGCTGCGGCGATTTTTCACGATCGGGTGGAGCGGCCTCTCGCGCGCCATCTCGACAGGCTAACCGCGCCGCGCCGCGAAGGCGGGCTGCGATGAGGCTCTGTGCTATGGTCGCGGCTACAAACAGGGTAGGCATGTTGGTGCAAGCCGATAAAAGGTCGACATTCGTAGCTGGCCAGCGCAGGTGCATGACCAGAGCGATCATCCGGGCGAACGCTCATAGTCTTTCATGCCCGGCCTTGGCGGGCAGCATCAGAAAAGCGACGTAGAATGAACTGGTTCACGCGAATTTTCTCCCGCAGGCGGGAAGACCCCTGGGCGGGCTATGACGAAGGGCCGCGCGAACCCATCGAAATCGATCCGTTCCCACCGCCAGCTGTCGGGCGGCCGGGGTTCGCGGTCAATGCGACAGCGCTTGAGCGGCTAACCGCGCGTGGCGGGGCGGCGCGCACGCGACATGTTCCGGCGCAGGCATTCACTCCCTCGCAGCCCGTATCTTCTTTGGAGCGGTTTGCTGGGCGCAGCGCGCTGCTTGACCGCGTTATTCGTGCGATCGAGGATCAGCAACTTCACGTCATCATCTATGGGGATCGCGGGATCGGCAAGACCTCGTTGATGCGCGTGGTCGCGGAACTGGCGAAGGGTGCGCGCTATATCGTCCATTTTACTTCCTGTGGCGAGCAAAGCGAGTTTTCCGAGACATTCCGCTCGGTGGCGAGCCAGATTCGTCTTCTCTACGATGGTTCGCTCGATCCGGGTGACGAGGATGTTGAGCGCGGTGGAACTCTCGCCGACCGGCTGCCGGCGGGCGACTTCACCGCGTCGCAGCTGACCGAAGTGTTCGAGGGCATTTCTGGGACACGAGTTCTGATCATGCTCGACGAATTTGATCGCGCCGAATCGCCGCGCTTCCGCGCTTCGATCGCTGAGTTGATCAAGAATCTGTCAGACCGCTCAATACGCGTTCAGATCATGATCGCGGGTGTCGCTTCGAACCTCACTGACCTTATCGCTCACATTCCATCGATCCGACGCAATATTGTCGGTATCGCAGTTCCCAATATGGGCGAGGACGAAATTCGCGACATGGTGGCGATCGCCTGCAAAAATGGCGGCCCAGCCTTTCGACCCGCCGCTGTTGAGGCACTTGCGAGAGTGTCCGCGGGCCTACCCTATCTTGCCGCATTGATCGGCCAGCATGCCGCGATTGCGGCCATTGAGCAGCAGGCATCAGAAGTAGACGAGGACCATCTCGGCGTCGCGACCGATCGCGCCGCAGTGGATATTCTTAGTCGGCTATCGCCGTTGGTGATACACAGCTTGCGTGACGAAAGTGCGCGGGATCGAGACAGCCTGCTCTGGGCCTGCGCTGTCGATGCGATCGAGAATGATGGGCTGATTACCACGCCTGAGTTGATCGCGAGGTTGTCCGTTGAGCGTACGGCGCTGATGAAGTTAGTGCGTCCTATCGATGAGGATCCGCTTGAGCGTTGGCAATTCGTCGAAGATGGCGTGTCTTCTTACATCTGGTTGGCCGACAATTCCTTACGCAAGCTGTGATGCCCCCACTCTGTCCCAGATAGAGACGCTAGTGGGTTGCCAATGCGAATGGTTTACAAAATGTTATTGCGCCGCGGCGGAAATCGGGGCAGTGAGAATCAACTATAAACGGGTTTGCGAGTCGGTCGGGTATTCCGACCCCAAGGTTTGACGCAACAGGCGGAGCGATTATATGTATAAAACCACACTTAAGGCAGCGGCATTCGCTTCTGCAATCGGTCTTGGCTTCGCCGCGGTTCCGGCCGCTGCGGCTCCGGTTATTTCTTGCTCGACCACGAGCTGCACGTTCGGCAATTCCGATCCGACGGTTGGTACGGGGACGTTCTTCGATACCTATACCTTCGTTCTGCCCTATGCCCGCACGTTCGTTGGTCAGATTTTCTCGAACGCGGTTAACTTTCCGGTGGATAACGTAAATTTCCTGTCGAACGGGGTTCGACTCGACAACATCAAGTTCACCAACACTAGCGTTGGAAACCCGGAAATCCGCGACATCACCACGGTGCTTGCAGCCGGGACGCATACCATCACGGTTCGCGGTTCGTCGGGGCCTGACGGTTTTTACACCGGTACGGCTTCGCTTGGTGGAGTTCCCGAGCCGATGACTTGGGCTATGATGTTCCTCGGCTTTGGCCTTGTCGGCGCTGGCCTTCGTCGTCGTTCGAAGCAGATTGCTCGCGTCGCTTACGCCTGAGGAAAGCTAGTTTTAAAAAGAAAGGCCCGCCCCGAAAGGAGTGGGCCTTTTTTTGCCTGAGATGAGCAGGCGGACGAGCAGACGGAAAAGCGCGCGCAGCGCTGTGACCAGCTGATATTTCGTCATTGCGGCCGAATGCGGGCGTATGATGGCGCCGATATCCGCAACGTGGGCCGGTTTACGGTGCCTGACGTACGAGATTCGCAGCGCGCCCGGTTCCTATTAGCGCTTGCCGCGAGCCGGACGATACTGCGGACAGCATTGCGGTCAGCAGCGCGTCGATCCGGGTAAACTCGGGACGGCCGTTGGTGCGGACCGCTGAGGCGCGAACGAGGACCCCATCGCCGATGTAGCCTGCTATAGCCGTTTCAAGACGAACACGGCGCTGCTCGCCCGCGGTGCGTGGAAGCGCATCACCGAGTCGGGTCCAGTAGACGATATCCTCCACGCGCTCTCCGAGGCGTGCCGTCAACCGCACGACTGGAAGCGAGACATCCCGACCGAGTTGAAGTGCTCCGAGCGTGCGCCCAACAATCGCAAAACCGACAGCTGGATAGCAGCTTTCGGGCCGATGCAGTTGCAGTCCGTCGCTTTGTTCCTTGCCATAGGTGGCGAGCATCATGATGGGAGATTGGCCCGATCCGTCAGCATAGCTGCGCACCAGCATCTCGTCATAAAGTCGGCCCGCGAGCGTTCCCTCGGTTGGCGGCAGAACGATGCTGCCATTCGGGTCTTGGTGCCAGCTCCCGAAGGTCTCAGGAATGATCGACGCGAGCGTCTTGCCCGGCGACAGTAGCAGCCGGTGTTCACGCGGGCGCAACCATTCGGCGGTCGCGAATGAGCCCGCACAAGCGAAAGCAATCAGCATGTCACGTCGCCTAAAGCTCATGCGCGCACCTGCGCGGAGCCAAGCAGCAGTCGCAGTAGCTTGTCGGCCGACACCATCAGCGCGAGAGCGACCCCAAAGAGAACCATGCCTGTCGTCGCGTGCATGAAACCCTGTGCCACGGCATCACCAAAATGATAGGTCAGCAGGATGAGTATTGACACGCGAAAGATGTTCACCGCGACCGCAATCGGAATGATGCACAGCGCAAGAAGCGCTGCATGCCTCCAGCTAGCCCGATGCAGCAGATAGATATAGAACATGCTGATCGACATAAGCCCCATCAGGCTGTTCATGCCTGCACACGCCTCTTCGACAAGCAGTTGATATTGCGCCACAGTGATGACGACGCCCTCGCGGAACACCGGATAGCCGAGCATTGAAAGTAGCGACGAGGAGGCAATCGATACCAGCTGCTGCAGTGGCGCCGTTACATAATCAAGCACCCATCCAGGGATTGGGACAAGAAAAGCCATATAGGTGAAGGGGAAAAGGTTTGAGAAGATTCGCTTCCATCCGATCCGCAACGCGATAATCGCCATCACCGCGCCATATAGTCCGCCACCTTCGAGCAACAGAAGATCGTAAGCGCGCCCGAATATCCAGCTTGCGAGAGCAAGCCCGAGCAGCAGGAACGCGAGCCACGAAAGACGAGCGATGCCGGCCAGTGGTTCCCGTAGCAGACCCCGATGCCAGATCAGCCAAGCACCGGTCGCAAGAACGATCGGTCCGTGCGAGCCCGCCTCGGTCGACCAGCTTTGCTGCGCCAGCGTGATGACCGTCGGGATACCGATGAGTAGCACCCCAGCGATCAGAGGCCAGGAAATGGGCTCCCGGCTAACGGCTGGTGCTTCTGTCGGGATGGCCGTCCTAGTCAACGACATTGAGGAATGAGCCGATTACATTGGCTCGATCGGTCTGCAAATCAGTGATCAGCCGCCGCATATCTGACAAATAGCTGTGATCCTTGCGCGCTATGACGAGCGCATGGCGGACCAGCGCGGCGATGCGCCGCGTATCGGCGCTACTGCTCGCCGGAGGACAATCTACAATTGTGAGGTCGAAGCTGCGGACGCAATTCTCGATCAGCGTCTGGAATCGGGTCTTCGAAAGCAGGCGCTGCGCCTGTTCGGTCGGCGATCCGGAGAACATGATAGATAGATTGGGAATGACATCAGGATTGATAAGCGCGAGCTCCGAATCTTGGTCGCTCGCAAGATAATCCGATAGACCGCGCATAGGCTCTTCGGACAGGAAGTATTCATCTAGCGAAGGCTCGCGAAGATTGCAGTCGAGCAGCAGCGTGTGCACGCCGGCCTGCGCCATCGCGACCGCCAGATTGGAGGCAACAAACGTCACACCGACCCCCGCGGTCGCGCCACAGATCGCCAGCGACCGCTTGCCGTCCTGCAGATGCTTGCCGACCAGCTGATTGCGTAGTGACGCGATCGACTCGACCTCGAGCGAGTGCGGATCGTGCAGGACGACGAGCTTTTCGCTGAAGCCGAACCGGCCGTTCTTTGCAGCAGTCGACTTGGGGTCGGCGCTCGTTGGCTGTTCATAGATCATGGGGTTGCTTCTTGGATAGTCAAGGAAAGGAGGTCCGGGCCGGAAAGAAAGGCAACTCAACCGCTTCCCGAGCCCGGCAAAAGACGAGTCAGGTTACGCTTCGGCGCAGGAAGCGATCCCGCCATCATGCCTAGCACGGGGACACCTTCAATATAGATATCGTCAATTGCGCGCACACGGCGAAACAGCAGTTCAATTATCAGCGACGTAAGGATGCCGAACGCGAGGCCGAGCGCGAGGGCGCCCGCAAGCACCGGCAGCCGCTTAGGGAAGCTCGCGGTCTGTGGCGCAACGGCGTTGCCGAGGAAGGTCAGCCCCGTCTCATCCGATTCGGCTTGCTGATCGAGCTGCGAAGCGCGCGTTGCGGTGCGCTCGAGTTCCTCGCGAGCGACCCGCACATTGACCATCAGTTGGCGGGCTTCGGCGACCTGGCCACGCTGCGAGAGCACTTTTTGCTGCTGGGCGTTGAACATCGCCCCTATTGAGGGGCCCGTTAAACGTCCACCACTCCCGGCGGCGGCGCGCGCCGCCGCCATTTCGCGCGAAGCATTGGCGGCGATAACCGCGCGCTGCTGGCGCATCGCGATGAGGTCGGGGTGATTGGGACCGAGCGTCTGCGAGGCGGTCGCGATCGTCGCGTCGATTTGCGCCAGCTGCGTCTGGGACGGCGATGCGATCGGTGCGGCGACCGGCGCCGTCATCGTGGGCGGTGGCGGCGCGGTGCTTGCAAGCGCTGAAAGCCGCGCAGATTCGGCGTCGGTGTCGTTTTCTTGGAGCACGATATTATTGGTCCGCTCGAACTCGGATTTACTCTTTTCGGCATCTGCCAACTCTCTTTTGAGCTTGTCGGTCTGCTGCTTGAACCAGTCGGCGTTTCGCCGCGCTGCCTGTTGCTTGAAGAGCATCGTCTGGTCCGAATAGGCCTGCCGCAGCTGGTCCGCGATGCGCGCTGCGGTTTCCGGCTGTTCGCCAGTGTACGTGATTTCCATAATGTTACTGGCATCGATGAGCTTCGCATCGGTGCGGTCGATCACGCGCTGCGCTAGCCATCGATGTAGAGGCAGATCGGATCCCGAAGCGCGATATTGCGCGGTCAGCTCGGGCGAGCCAGTCCAGCCGAAAGCGTCGACGACTCGGCCTGCAACGCGGTAATCCTTGATCAGCTCGGTCTGCGTCTTGACATAGGCACGCGCGAAGGACGACGATAGCGCTTCGCCGGTGACCGGATCGGGCCGCACGATGTCGAGCATTAGGCGCGACGAGGCTTCAAACCGTGCCGGGACGAGCTGAATCACCAACATCGCTCCAATTAAGCACGCGATCAGCGAGGTCGCAGTAATGGCCCGGCGTGCCCACAGAATCCGGAAAAATTGTTGGACGCTCATGGCTTCATCCCTTTGACGCCGTGCTTGCAGGAAAAACTAAAAGAACCGTTCGCCCACCACGATCACGTCGCCGCCCTTGATGGGCGCGGACGGATCAAATTTGCGCAGTTCGACACCGTCGCGAAACACCTTAACGCGGCTTTCAGATCCGAGTTGTGTCAACCCGCCGCCCCGCGCGAGCGCCATGCGTAGGCTCATGTTCCGTTCGACTTTATAGCTGCCTGGCGCGTTGACTTGGCCGTAAATGAAGTACTGCGCCGCGGCGGCCACAAAGAGCTTATCGCCGGGATTGACGATGGGATCAGTCTCTGCCCCCCCCGTCGCTACATCCCGGATCATAAGCGTAATTTCTTCGCCAGTCTCACGCCGGATAACTATCTCGTCGGCACTCGTCGGCCGTGTGCCTCCGACACGGGCGAGAATCTCCGACACATGATAAGCTCGATCAACTGGCACAAGGCCCGGTGTCGCCACTTCGCCAAGCACCGTAACATATCGGCTTGCATAGGTCGCAACGACGACGGCGACCTGTGCTGATGTATAGAAACCGCCATCAATCAAAGCTCGGTGCACATCCTCACGAAACTGCAGCACGGTGCGATCGACCGCCTTCATGTCGCCGATCAGAGGAAGGCGCACCGTCCCGTCAGCTTGAACTTGGACACGTGCTTGGAAATCGGTCCGACCCACGAGAGAAACCTCAATGACGTCGCCGACCCCTAGAACATAGCCTTCGCTTAGAGATCCTGGATCTGCAGGAGGCGAAGGCGCAGCTGCTGGCGGCGCCATGGGGGAAGTCTGCGCGATCGCCGAAGGCAACGGCGACAGATAGGCAAGAGCTAAGCCCACCGAGATCAGGACGAACTGGCGGAGCGAAATAAAGCCACGGACGTTCATAATAACCCCCAAGAAACAGCCAGCCGGTTGCGATTAAAGCGACAACGACAGGGTAGCACGCGCAAATGCTCCGTCATAGTCGAAGAATGTTCCATTCGCGTTGCGCCGTTCATAACCGCCCGAGAGCCCGATCTGCCACCGACGCCCAAAATCATAAGTGAAGCCGCCGCCGCCGAGTTGTCGTGTTTCGCGATCGATGAACGTGCCCACTTGCGGCGTCGCGTAGCGATAGGACCTTCTCTCATTGAGATAACTGGCTTGCAGGCGCATGCGGTCGTTGACCGCATATGTCAGCTGGACGAGATTAGGTTGCGTACGCAGGTAGGCGGCATCACTCGACAGGCTGTTGACGAACTGGCGGCCAGTCGACGCGGTCACTTGCAATCGGGGCCCGAACTGCGCGGTCACTTCGACGTCCCAAGTCAGGCCTGAGTTGTTTGGAACGAGCGCGCCACCACCGCGGATCGCGCTGCGGCCGATCGAAAACTGAGCGTCCAACCTCGATCCGATATCGCGTCGATAACGCGCGCCGATAGTTGTGATGTGATAGCTCACCTCGCCGCCGCCTGCGGTGGGCTGATTCAGAAGGTCGATATCCCGACGTCCGGCATAAGCGGTCAGATCGCCAAAATTGGGGGTCGAGTAAGATAGCCCGCCTTGATACTCCAGCTCGTCATACTCGGCGCGGTCACGAATGAGATTGCTATTGCGTGCTATCACATAGCCGACATCCCCTGTCGGGCGCAGCCCATATTCGCGGCCGCAGGTGATATCGCCCTGATACTCCTGCCGCGTTTCGGCATTTTTGACAGCGAAGGATGGGCTGTTGTTGACGAATGCAATGTCACCAAGATCCGACTGTCGACGGCTGATTCCAGCTGTTATATCGACGCGGCATGGGCCGATGGGCTGCTTGATACCGCCTTCAAGGCCGATCCGTTCTCGATTGAGCTGGGAATTGCGACGATAGAAATCATATCCAGCAGACCCGTTCAGCCACACACGCGTTTGGCCCAAATTGCGCGCCAGATCGACGGTCAGGCCCGGCGTTATCCGTTGATCTGATCGCGAGAGACCGCGCGCGGCGGCGCGCGCCGCGTCCGAACGAGCGACATTACTATTATACTCAGCCGTGACGTCGAATTTGACATCGCTGAGCGGAGCGGTGTCGGCCTGCGCGAATGCCGGCGCGGTGAAACCGGTAGCGGCTGTCCCGAGAAGAGCTAGGAGCATCATGCAATTGCGATAGGCGGCTTGGCGTTGCATTGGTGGTGGTCCCTGTCATAGCCAGAATTCCTGTCAGTGTCATGGTCTGACGGTTCGCGTGGCATTTCGCATCATCGAACGGCACGACTAGCGGATTGCCGCTGATATGAAAAGCGACGTCATGACGCTATCGGCGGCCCAAAATAATTCGCCTTACCGTCCCCGCAAAATTTCGTGCTGTCTCACCTATCCCTGCGTTCCAAGCCGCGCGTCCGACTAGCAGCCCGCGCATTCGCGGCAAGGGCTGTCCAGTTACCCGAGTGGCCGCTGCACGTGCAAAAACCACCCGCTTGCGGCGAACTTGGCCGGGTTGCATCAGATCGACCTCCCCGATCGGACAATCGGTGACTGCGCAGACTCCCGCAGTGACGGCATTGTCGAGTAAGCGATCGCCCACCCCACTACGGGTCAGAAGCAGGCTTCTCCCATCGGCCTCGTCGAACATCGGATAGCCGCTTTCGCCGCCGTACCAAGCGTCGGCACAGGCGATGTCGGCGACGCCGCCAACCGCATCAGGGCAAATCTTGCACCGAAACTGGACTTCTTTTGAGAGATGGCCGCCCCAGCTATCATGATAGCTCATCGTCCCTACCTTGCCGTTCCGCGTTTCGGCCCGGGCCTCGCCGGGCCACCCGTTTCCGCGATAGCGGAAACGGATCACGTCGGCAGGGTCGAGGCCCATGGCGCTAATAACGCGGTCGGTGCCCTTAAGACTTGGCATGCCGCCGCAAAAAAAGGCGAACATCAAAGGAATCCGACGCGCCACGCGTGGATCGTTCTGCCCGAGCAGGCGTAAGGCGGACACATCGCAAGGCTTGCCGATGAACAGCAATTGCTCATCTCGCGCCAGCAGCGCGTCGATCGTACTGAGCGGACTAGTCGCGCCGTAGCGCGAGCCTGCGCCCGCTAATATTTCAGCGCGAGACCGCGACAACGAAAGCATGTTTTGCGTCGGGCGATCAGGATCGGCATGAACATGCGCTACCGCATCGACTTCGCCGCTCTCTAGCGCATGGAGCGCCAGCGCGGACAAGAGGCCACCCGATGATCCCGCGAACCGAAACTCGGGGTCGGTCGCGTGTCCCGTCATTACTCGGCGATAAGGCCCCCAATAGGGATGCAGCGAATGCGTTTGAGTCCACGGCGCGACGACCGCGCCGGGACAGGCGGCCGCGATACGTGCTTCGATCGCTGGCGCCACGGGGCCCATCACTGTCGGGCGCGCATAACCGGGATCGACGAGACGCATCGCGATCGCCCCGCTGCTAATCCCGGCGCAAAGGCCGCATCCAGCGCACAGTTCAGCGTCTACGACCGAGTTGATTACCTTCGATCTAGCGGACCGATCGTCAATACGCATTTTGTGTTGTCACTTTTCTGAAGGCAGATGCGGTGTCGCGATCACTTCGCGCCCGGAGCTGGGCCCAAGCTCTTCTGTGCCTCGCCCCTGCGCGGGGAGAGGTCGAGCGCCTTATTGTAGCGCACCGTCTTCATGCCGTCGCGGAGGATTTCCGACAGTCGCGTATAGACCTGCTGATTGGTGCGGGCGTTTTGCAGCAAGTCGCCGGCGATCTTGGTCGCGGTTTCACCGATGACGGGTTCGACGCGGGTTTCACGTATCAGGTTGACCGTAAAATCGCCGTCTTTCGGCAGTAAGAAAATCTCGTTCTGCTTCAGCGCGGCAATCTGTCGGACGGCACCCGGCTCCATCGCGAGCGCATCAATCACACCCATCGAGGTATGGGTCGGTAGGCTGTATCTTGCGAGCACAGCCTGTACCTGATCGATCGTTGTTAGCGGTTCGAGTTCCTTGATCAGGTTTGCGCGGGGTGAAGCGATTGCAATCTGCTCGACGAGGAAAATTTTCCGTGCGCTGAACAGGTCGGGATTATCGAGAATGAACTGCTGCACTTCATCTGCAGATATTGCAGGTACGTTGCGGCCGAGTGACTGTTGCAACAAAGTGACATAGGCAATCTGTTCGGCTTTTTGCTTGGCAATCGCGCCGGTTGGCGTGTTGGCAAGATCCTGCTTCTCGGCGGCATCGGCCAGCAGATAGCGATTGATGATCTGCTGGAGCGCGGCGCGGCGCATCTGCTGCTGCTCTTCTGTTGAACCCGCTCGTAAGGGTCCCATTTCGGCATCGAGCTGAGTTGAGGTGATTTCCTTTCCGTTTACGGTGGCGACCACCTGTCCGGTCGGCTCAGAAGCGGCGTTGCAGGCGGCCAACACGAGGGCGCTGGACAGAATTAATGTGGTCGATAGAAGTTTCATAGTAAGTCGCCTTTTGTAAGATAGATAATCCGCTGCAGCGGCTTGCAGGAAAATCCCGGAAATTCTCGGGCCATTATTCAACTCTGTTTTCTATTGCGAATTTCGTCTCGTCCCTAGATTGCAATCAGGGCCGGTTTCAGAAAAGGCAATTCTTGCCATTCCTGCCTTACGAAAGATCGGTGATGTCTTCCCTCAAAATCTGTCTTGCAGCATCAGGCGGCGGACACATTCGCCAACTGCTTGACCTGCTCCCCGCCGTTTCCGAGCATCAATGCTTCTTTATGACCGAATCTACAGCCCTTGGCCAATCGATTAACTCCGAATTTCCGACCTATTTTGTCGAACATGTCGCACTGGGGCAGGCGCGCCTCGGCAACCCGTTCAAGATGATCACAGCGGCTGCGCGTAACGCAATGCAATCGTTCCGCGTCATCCGACGAGAGCGACCGCAAATCATTCTTTCGACGGGTGCCGGTTCGATGGCGTTCGCGATGCTGTGGGGCCGCTTGTTTGGAGCGAAGCTGGTGCTCATAGACAGTTTTGCAAGGGTGCAAGCGCCCTCCGCCTTTGCGCGGATCGTCGGTCCGATCGCGCACCACCGCGTGGCGCAGTCTCAGGGTGCGACCGGCGGTCGGGCGGATATCCCGATCTTCGATCCATTTCGTGTTATCGATGAGCCAAGACCCGAAAAACAGGACCTGTTGTTCGCCACGGTAGGCGCGACACTTCCGTTCGACCGTCTGGTGGCCATGGTTGCGAGCGCTGAGCGAAGAGGCCTTACCCCGACGCGGGTACTCGCACAGGTCGGCGAGGGCGGTGCGATGCCTGAAGGCCTTGATGCGGTCGCAGCGATGACCTTTGACCGCATCCGCCAGACGCTGAAGGACGCCGACATCGTAGTCTGTCATGCCGGAACTGGATCGCTCATAACGGCGCTGCAGGCTGGCTGCCATGTGATCGCGGTGCCACGCTTGTTCGAACTGCGTGAACATTATGATGACCACCAACTTGAGATCGCCGGCGCTCTCGCCGAACGCGGGCTTGTTCAAGTTGCGCGCAACCAAGCCGAGTTCGACGCAGCACTGCTCGCGGCCAAAACCCGCAAGGCGACGATGGCGACGACGGACCCCCAAGCGCTCATCGGCTTTCTTCGCCAAGTCATTGGGGGAGACAGATGACGCGTTGACGGTCAATAGGCATCGCGGTGCATCAGCACGCGGACCGTACCCAACAGGATAGTGATGTCTCTCGAAAGACGCCAACCGTTGACATATTCAAGGTCAGCCTGCAGTCGGTGTTCTAGGTCCTCGGTTCGGTGTGTCGCGCCGCGAAAGCCACGAACCTGGGCGAGGCCGGTTATTCCCGGTCGCAGCGTGTGGCGCATCCAATACTGCGGACTGATGTGCCAGAACAGCTGATCGCCAGCGCGCGAACCAAGCGCATGGGGCCGTGGACCGACAATGCTCATCTCGCCACGCAGTACATTTATCAATTGTGGCAGTTCGTCGATACTCGTCGCGCGTATGAAACGTCCAATTCGGGTCACGCGATCATCATCGCGCAACGTCGACTGAGAACCATCCATGCCTTCGTTGTTTTGCCGCATGCTGCGGAATTTCCAAATCTGGAACATCGAATTGGACTGGCCGACGCGGGGCTGCTTGAAGATCGCAGGGCCCGGGCTGTCAAGCTTGATCAGAATCGCGACGAGGATCAGCAAAGGGCTAAGCGCTATGAGCAGTGGGACTGCGACTGCGAGGTCGAAAAGCCGTTTCTTGATCCGGTTGTTGAGACTGAGCGGGGTACGCGACACCACTATTGTGTCTTGCCCGGCCAGTTCGCCTACGCCTATCGCACCCAGGCGATTTTCTTCGCGCAGCAAAATCTCGCCAATTACGCCGGTTCCCTTGAGAACAAGCGACCAGCGGGTCTGGTCGTCTCGCGAAGCTGACACGATTACACGGTCAAAGTCGCGAATCGTATTGGCGATCCTGTCTAACATGGCTGGATTGTTGACGTCGGGTATCAACCCTTCTCTCTTCGCATCGATCACCGTCAGGCTTTCGAAACCCTTGACCGCAGGCGTTATGCCGCCGTCTATGATAAGCAGTTCGTCAGTCAATCGATGCTTGAACGCGCCGCCTATCGCCATGTCGATGATCAACCGTCCGGCAATCATCCCCACTGCACTGAAGAGAATTGCCACAATATAGCCGGCGCGCGAGACCTGTACGCCCGATTTGGTCAAAAAGGTGTAGAGGATGACGAGCAGCGCGGCGAGCAGCAGAGCGGCGATCGGCCGTCTTATGGCCTCGAACCGATTGCGGATGGTTTCGAGCGCATAGCTGTTCTGGTTTGTGGTCAACAGCAAATAGGTCACTGCTACCACTAAGCTCAAGTTCAGCCCCTCGGCCATCAGGTATTGGGGATTGCGAATAAACTGGGCGACAAAAAAACCGAGCAAGATCGCCGTCACGTCGATGACCACTAAGCTGGCGTACGTCGCGACTCGCCACATGTAGCGCGGGATGCGTCTCGGGTTCCTCGCTTGAAACTCGATCTCGCCACTTCGGGATATAGGTGCATTCACAGTGAAACTGGCCGCTTGCCTCAATCATCGCGGGATCGCGATCCAGAGGTCTAGCGCCGGATCGTAAAGTTTCAATGAGTATCGACGCGTTACTGTCCTGTTTTCGGTCAGGTTTCAGCCTGATCTAGCTGGACGACAGGCTAGGGCAAGGTCAGAAAATCCTGACGGCGGCGTAAAGCAAAAATGCAAGCGCCATCAGCAGTGTCAGATAGCCGAAGTAGCGCGATGCCAAGCGCTCTAGGCCGTGTTGACAAAAGGGATTCCCAAACCGGCCTTGTTCTGATTCAAGACTGCTTTTTGAGGAGCAGTCATGGGTCGCGGGGATTTGTCGGATGCGGAGTGGGAACTGATCGGGCCGCTGCTG
>NZ_JAXMPB010000015.1:0-37826 GCF_034380315.1 Sphingopyxis sp. | reverse complement strand
GCGCCGGAGGCCGTTCCATCGCCAGTGTCGCCCGCCGGTTCCGCTTCGCTCCACCTGCGGCCAACACTGGCGATGGACGCGTCAATGCACTAACAATCCCAGCGGACCACTCGGTGGGGGCCGGTCATATCTTGATGGCGGTTCCACATCATTGCGGCCGGAGCGAGCCACAACCTGGACTGCGACGGTCGCCTTTCACCCCAAGTCGTTGCCGGGGCTTAACGCGGACCTGTCCTACTTCCGGGTGAAATATATCGACCGTGTTCGCACTCCAATCGGGTTTTACCCCGAAGCACTCAGTCCGAATTATGCGAACTATGTCACACTGAATCCCAGCGAAGTGGCGCTCCAGGCAGCCATCAATGGCGCGTCCGGCGGCTTCCTCAATTATACCGCCGGGGCCTACGACCCGGCGTCGGTCCTGTACCTCATCGACAACAGAAATATGAATGTCGCGGCGCAAAAAATCGAGGGCGTGGATGTCAATTTGTCCTATCGCCTGGATCTGCACGACGGCGCGCTGGTCACAGCGTTGAATGGCAGTTGGCTTCGCAGCCGCCAGAAGAACGGATCAGCTTTCCCCTATTTTGACCTTGCCGGAACGATCTGGAACCCACCCCATTTTCGATCGCGCGCCAGTGTCGGTTGGGAAGGGAATTCCGCCGAAGCATTCGTCTATTTCAACTATATTGGAGGCGTCGAAGATCGTCGTGCGGCGCTCCCGATTGACGGGCGATCAATGTTTACCGTCGATCTTTCGCTCAGCTATCGAACGTCCACTTCCGGCGGCTTTCCGAACGGTTTCCGTATCGGTCTCAGCGTCGAGAATCTGTTCGACAAGCGGCCCCCCTATTTGGCGCCGGCACCCTTCACGGAACCCTATGACTCGACCAATTATTCCCCAATGGGGCGCTTTGTCGCGTTGTCGCTATCGCAGTCTTTCTAATGGCCCTCGTCATGGAATGCATCGCGCGGCGATCGGCGAACCGCGCGTTCACGTTAATTTTCCTTACTACCGCAGCGCTGCCGGGTGCGGCTTTCTCACAAGCTGCGCCGCTGCCACCGACGGCGCCCGCTCTGCAAGTTGTGGCTACGAATGCGACCGGCGTCGACTTGCAATCAGCGAGGGACACAAGCCCGTCATGTCCGACGATAGTTCCTCCGGTCGCATCGCAATCGATAGCACGAAGTGTGGAGGCGGATGATATCATTCGCCTCCGCGATTTCGGAAAGATGGATGCGTCTGAGGCAGACCCGGGCGGCTTTGCTGTGTCGCCCGACGGAAGATATCTGGCAATCCAGCTTCGACAGGCGGACCCCGTCTCCAACAGCTACTGCCAAGCCCTGCTGATTTATGATCTCGGCAATGTTCGAACTGCGCCGCGCATTGTCGACATGGGCGGCGACTACGTGCGCCGGACGATTACGCTCTACGGTCTCGAGGGCTTCCCCACCGGCACTCCGGAACCTTTGACGCCGAAATGGTCAAAAGATGGCAAGTGGCTGGCCTTCCTGAAACGAGAAGAAGGAATCACGCGACTTTTCGTGACCGCGCTGTCCGAAGGTGGCACGAGAAGTATCTCTGACGGGCGTTTCGACGTCGCCGACTTCGCCTGGTCAGATGACGCATCGCAGTTGCGCTATCGACAACGGGAAAATCACGCCGCTGCCATAGAACGACTGCAAACCGAGGGGCGAAGCGGTTTCCAATTCGACGAGCGATTTTGGCCGCTTGCCGAGCTCACGCCATATCCACGCGAGACACCTGCGGAAGTCGAACGTTTTGTCATGATCGGAGAGGCCGATACGTTCGGTGGGTCCGGCAGTGCATCACAGCAGGATAGAATGGCGGAGGAGGCAGGCCGCGCTCCGACGCGCAAAGGCGCCGCTGTTGCGATCATCGACCATCGACAACTCGCGGCGAGGGTCGGCGACAAAAATATAGTTTGCCAATTTAAGGAATGCGCCCGCGTCGCAGCGGCATGGACGGTTCCGGGAGCCGACGAAATTGTCTTCATGCGCCGAGAAGGGTTCGCCGCAGCGCGAACCGGCATTTATCGATGGGCTCTGGGTGAGAACAAGCTGACGAATATCCTCACAACAGACGACGCGATCCGCGGATGTGATTTTCAACTCCTTTTGGTTTGCGCCCGAGAAGCTTCTCTTCAACCCCGCGACATCGTTGAAATCGATCTGAGGTCGGGAAAAATCCATCAACTTATCGAGCTCAACCCCGAATGGATCGCGCGCAGGCTCGGAACAGTGACCCGCCTGCGTTGGACCAACAAATATGGAATCGAAACGTTTGGCGATCTCGTGCTTCCACCGGACGCTCGGCACGATGAGCGTTTGCCACTTGTTGTCGTGCAGTACAGCAGTCGCGGCTTTCTCAGAGGCGGAACTGGCGACGAATATCCGATTCAGGCTATCGCGGCGAAAGGCTTTGCCGTCCTGAGTTTTGACCGTCCGCTCGACTACCGGACCGCGATGTCTCGCGCCGGCCGATCGGTATCCCGACGGCACATCGCGAACGCGTGGACCGATCGTGCGAGCGTTCACGATTCTCTTATGCGCGGAATCAAGCTGGCGGCTGACACGCACCCGATCGATGCCGACCATATCGCGATCACGGGACTCAGCGATGGCGCGTCCACCGCGACATATGCGCTAATCCATGCCGATATATTCTCGCTGGCGCTCATTAGCTCATGCTGTGAAGACCCGAGCATTTTGGAGACCGGTGTTGGGGAAGCCTATGCGAGCATTTTGCGCACGAATGAATATCCACTGCCTTGGGAACAGCACAAATCGAGTTGGAAGCGCGTCAGTCTCGCGATGAACGCAAGCCGCGTGTGCGCGAAGATTATAATTCAGAGCGCGGATCGGGAAGCGCGCCTGGCCACTGCCTCCCTTCGGGCGCTGCGGCAATTCGGCCGTGATGTGACAATGTTCATTTTCCCCGATGAGTATCATGTGAAATGGCAGCCGGTTCATCGTCAGGCCGTTTTCAGACGAACGCTCATGGAACTCGACGACTGGCGGCGATTGCCTAAGGCGCGGTGTTCAAGGTGACTTGCGGCGATGCTCTGCACCAAGCCTCGACGTCGCACAGGCGGAGAATTCGTCCCATATCATTCACGCCAAATGTCAGGTCGTCCTTCAGCTGCTGTTCGATCATGCTGCGATCAAGAATACCCGCGCCGCTGAGTAGTCCGTCCATCAGCATTTCGCGAATGAGAACTCGTCGCTCGCGCAGCATCTGCAATTGAAACTGGCCGAGGCCTCCTTTTGAGATCCGCCATGCGACTTTGGCGGGAAGATCCCGCTCCATGGCTCGGCGGGCTATGTAACGACTTCGCCCCCGGCCGACCCAAAGCCAAGTCGGTATGCGTAGGCAAGTCTCGACAAGGGGCTGCGACAATAGGGGAAATATCCCCTTCATCAAATCGGAGCGCCGATAACCATTCATGTTATAGCAGCTGTTGTATAGTCCATGAACATGTTCAACCTTTCCGGGAAGCGGTCGGTTTTTTGGCGGAGGCCACGGCAGCCCAGGTGGCGATTCATTGGATGGAAGATCTTTGGAAAGAAATGCATCATTCGCGCGCCAGTTGGCGTGGTGCTTGCCTTTCCATCCCTTCCTGATCGCCTTCCAGCCGAGATCCCACGCGTTGCACTGATTTGCACGCGCCACCTCAAAGACGGTTCGTGCAAAATTTGGACTCGGACCTTTCGCTCGAAGGGTGTCCGCCGCGGGTCCGGAACTCTGCAGATGGCAGAATACGGCGTCGCCGCCCTGACCGTTGACAAATGTGTCGATCGACCGGTCCGTTGCCATTTCGAGGGAGATGCGATCGGTTTCTTGAACAAAGGACCGCGAGTGGGGTCGGGGCAAGTGCGGCCGCGCCGAATGAAGAAGATCTGGTCTTCGATGATCAGGCGCACCCTCGTCCAGGGAGATATGTAAGTGGCTGGCTACGCTTCTTGCAAAATTCCTCTCGTCCCCATCGTTTCCTTCGCTGAACATCGTGATCGCGTGAATTTCACGCCCAGCAGTGGCGGACCCCGCCGCGATTATCGACGAATCCAAGCCCCCTGAAAGATCGAGGGCGTAAAACCGTCCGCGCGGCATCTGCGCTCCGATGCAGCGAAGAATTTCCCGGCGAACAAGTTCCATGGCTTCATCTGGATCGGTGATCAGGACGTCGGGATTGGTGAACTTCCAAGGGTCCCAGTGAAAACTGGCCTCAAGCGCCCGTGGGGCTTCAAACTTGATCGATTCTCCACACCTGATCTCGGAAACTCCGGAGAGGCATGTGGATGACATGCTGAGATTATCCCAAATCAGATGTCTGGCGACTGATTCCCAGTTTATCGACGGCGGGCGCCTTGCCATTTCCAGCAATAGCCTTGTGTCCGAGGCAACAACGAGGACTCCGCCCTCGACTATGTAATAGGCATTGATGCTACAGAATGGGGATCGTTCGCAGGTGATCACGCCGTTGGGCAAACTGGCCAGGACGATATAGGAACCCCAATATTCATTGTTCAAATGGCCGCCTCGATACGCCGCCGTGACACGCGCCCCTTCGTCGATGTTCTTTCCAAATGCGCGCGACGGGACATGCCGGCAGAAGACGTCGCCAACGACGACGCCAGTGCCATCGGTGAGGTGGTTGATTTCCAACCCGCTGTCGGAATAGACGACAAGGCGTTCGTCACGATGGGTCACGCTCAGCCCCGACTGATGAGCTATTTCATCCAAATGTAGGTCGAGGGCGCATGGGACCTGGGTCGGCGAGCTGACGGCTAAGAATCTGCCGATCATCGCACTGCTCTGATAGGTTCGAAGGGGCCGACCATTTCGATCGTATCGTTGAGGATGAGGTCATCATCCTGAAGCCAGCAATGGGCTTCGAATGGATGAAGCCGAACACCGAAAACCAGTGTGCTCTCATACCCGTTTTGGGCCAAAAGATGCTGAAGGCCGATTGAACGGAGCAGGCAGCGATCCCTCCTGATCGCAAACCGTTCTACATATTCGAATGCTGATATCAGACCGCTGCGGTTTGACGCCGGAGGGCCTTCTGTCTGGGCGATCGTGTTATTGCGTTGCACCCACCACAGCAATTCATCGAATCCGCGCAGTGCAATGGTGAATCGTGCGCTGGCGAGAGATCTGAATGCCGATGCAATTTGCCGGCCGGATGGCGAACGCATATCGAATTCCGCGGAATGTTCACGAGCTGGGCGAGTAATTGCGCAGCAGGAACTACGGGCTCCTTCCGCATTGGAGTTCAACCAGTGGCGATCCTCAATCAGGCGCCGAAGGCTCGGTTGCAGTGAATCAACGTCTCCTCTTCCGAGGGCAGACGCAGCCTCCTTTTCCAAGCGTGAATATCGATTTGCGAGGACATCCAGAAAGACGACCTGACCATCGATTTCGCAGCTCGAAACCCACGAAGGAAGCATGAGTGACGCCTTGGCGGAAAAAGCCGGCCGGGAATTTATCCATTCCCGGCCGGCCATTGATCAGTCGACGACGATGCCGAGCGGCTGGCGCGGCTGCACACCGTCCGGCGCGATGTTTTCGTTCGACCCGTGGGTCTCTTCGGTGACGGTGCCGAGGTCGATCAGTTCAGCGTCGCGATAGTTCGGTTCCTTGTCCATGATAGTCTCCTTTCCCGCCGCACAAATGCGACACCGAAAGAATCCCAGTTTCAGAGGATATATCCAAACATATATGTTCTGAATCTGAAGCTATATATGGAAGGGGCGAACCCCGGTATCGGCATTCTTGAGGCCGCCCTAGGTAAGTCCACTCATGATTTCAGGAAGATTACGGATACGGCGTCGATGATATGCGACTACCGATCGCCTGATTGACTGCCTGTTTCCGCGTTCAATCTTCCCGAGCAAAGCATCGAATTCGCGGCGCAAACCGCTCAATTTACGCTCTTCGGCGCGCCGGATCCGACGCATTCGATCGTTGAGATTCCGGACCAAATGCATGAAAAAGACGTTCTGGGTCACCTGGGAGATCGAGTCGAAGAGTAGTTCAATCGGCGGCGGCGCGCCGAGCTCGTCCTGTTGATTAAAGTCATGGGAAACAAGGAGACTGCTCCGGCACGAGGCGGCTGTGAGCATTACATATTGGCTCAGAATATAGAGGTGGCGAGCCGCATTCTCGTCGAGCGACGGTATTTCAAATCCGCCAGTTACCGGCATGTCGAGTAAAGCTTCGCCGACGAGCCGCAACATCGCCTCGCGGACCGGAGTCGCGCTCATTCCATATCGATCAGCTAGTTGTCCGATATTGATTCGCCCAGACGCGATACGACCTTCAATGAGATCGAGTTTAAGGCTGGTGTAGGCTCTTTGGCTAAGCCCGTGATCTGCGCTCATCTTCATACACTCCGAGTTCGAGCGCCCGTGCGCCAGTCGCGGACATGACCGATGCTTAGTGGAGTCTCGGACTGAGCATTGTGGTCAATCCCGGCGTGGAATGGTCGCCACAGAGCCCCTCCACGGTTCGCGCGTCGGCGGCGATGCGACGAATCAGTCAGGAACGCGGGGCGGGTGTGATCGTCTTCGCGCGCGAAGATGCGGCGCGATGTCGCTGATGAGTCCAAGCATATTCCTGGAGCCCGTCACGTGTCCTGCGGTGATGTCGCCGTGTCCCAATGGCGAGGATTGCGACCATTGGATAGGCGATCTTACCTACGATCCACCAATAGGCGACGGGCAAGATCTCGGGATTGTATGCCGTGACGCCGTGTGCCGCGACCGCAACCAACTGAAAGGCTGCCAGCCAGATCGGCCAGAATCTGTCTGCCGCCCCGGCGATTGCCGAAAGCGCCAGCAGGAGCCCGAAATCGATAAGTAACATTTCCCATTCGACGTCGCGATAGGATGGATTGCTTAGTCCGGCCCAAAAAGTTCCCATCGTGGCGATGACCATGCAGATCGACGCAGTCCTTTCCGGGGCTCCGCCTCGCCACTGCGCATAGGCAGAGACGAGGAAGAGCAGGATCATGAATGCCACAATGACGATCACGAGCAGCGGCCCCCTTGGTCAGGCGGCCAATTCAAGGGGCGTCGCGCCGCGCGCGCTTGGGCGCTTGACGACATCCCCGAAAGCTTCAGGATCAATGCCCAGCTTTTGTGCCAGCACTTCAAGCTGTCGATGACCTTCGGCCATGTAACCGAGCGCTCCGGTAACCGAGAGCTGCGCGTTGGTCAGGGCCGACAATATCTGATGTCCGACCAGCGGCGAAAGATTTTGGTGCGTCTGCGCGTCGATTGCCGCAGTGGCGAGCCGCCCGCCTTCCGCGAAAATCTGCTGCAGCAGTTTTTCGTAGCCGAACAGCGATTCGGTCAGATGCTTGATGCGCTCTTCATCGTCGGACCTTCTATCCGAGAAGCCGGGAGAGGACGTCGAGTCCGACGGCGAGCATGCCGAAGCCGACTGCAAGCGCGATCGCAAGGAAGACGAGCCAGAAGTAACGGAGGTACGGGTCGAGGTCATTTGCAGATACTCCCATGGTTCGTAGAGGAAGCAACCTGACCCAGGAGGTGGGCGGTGGTTCCGCCTTCTCCGGTGGCTCATCGGCCTGGCCGGTGCCTACCCCCGTATTCTCCAACTGCATTTTGCGGGGGGTCATCGCGGCGTCTTCGAAGGCGTGGAAAAGTTCCGCTGCGTGCCGGCGATTGCGGGCGCGCAAAATGGCGACAGCCTCGCTGATGTAAGTGTCGACGGTGCCGACGCCCAGACCCAATTCGAGGGCGATTTCCTTGGAGGTCTTGAGCCGATAGACATGGCGGAGGCACTCGCGTTGGCGCGGGGCCAAGCGTTCGCAGAGAGCGATGCTCGGCTCTTTTACATCACTAGCAGACAAGTGCGCGCTGCTTGCCATCAATGGACGGCAAGTCCCTTACGCTATCTAAAACAGCACCTCTTTTTCTCGACCCGAGCATTGCTTTCCGACGGATTCTGCAAGCGGCTCCCCGTGCATTCCGTCAACAGAGCCGGTTCCCGACTCTCTCTGAATTTCAACTTAACACGGGAGTAGGCGGACCGGAATTTTCAGGCAACCCTTGGCAACGATTTGCTTTTCTTCACCGAGTATCTCGTATGGGTGCTCTGCGATAAGGTCCGGTTAGTGAAAATCATGGCTGCGGATACGGAGGATTTCATCTTGTTCGGGGGTCGTCCGAACGGCCGTGACGCCGATGTGCGCCCGCGCGGCGCCCATGTCGGATCGCGCGGATCGGGGCCGCCGCCATTCTTCGCCCCGTCACCGCGGCCCGGCGCGACCGTGAAATCCATCCGTGCGATCGACCGCAGCATTTCGTCGTGATCATTGATGCGGTCGCAGATGATATGCATCGCCGGCGGCAGGCGGTCGGCGGATTGCCGCTCGTGCTGCCGCGCAGGGACAGTCCGCGCCGATGAGGCAGCCCTCCGATGCGGTTACCTCGCATCCGAATCCTGCGCCGGAAACTAGAACGGATAATTGATCCCGCGACCATAGTCGTGATCAAAGGTCGGCTTGCTATCGGCGCCATAGCGCGGCGCCTGTTCGAGAACCTTCTTGTCGAGATCGACGACATAGCCGCCCTGTTCGGTGTCGTAAGTCAGGACGTCCCAGGGCAGCGGATAATAGTCGCTGCCAAGACCGAATAGACCGCCGAACTGGAGGACCGCATATTCGACGCGACCTTAGCGCTTGGTGACCATGAAATTGTAGATCGGTCCGAGCTTCTCGCGGTCGCGGTCGCGGTCGAGTCCCGCCTGGCGCTTCGCAATCGCCCAGCGCCTCTGCTTGCGCCGAGTTTCCTTAGGCTCCCCAGTCGACCACGCGAGCGATAGCGAACTCGGCATCGTCACGGGCTCTGCGTCGATGAAGTCAAAGCGGCCCTTTGCCGTGCTCTCACAGTTTCGGCCGATGAGATGGAGTCGTCTCGGCTGAAGGGACGCCGGCTCTGGCGCCGACGAGGCGCTAGATATCAGGCTCGGTTCCTGTGATCAGCCTCAGGCATTCCCGAACCGTGATAATCCGCGCCCCGCCGTGGCGCCCGAGACTCAACAAGTCGGCCTTATCGCCGGTGATCAAAAGTTCGGCCATCCCGGCCTCAATCGTCGCCAGAAGATAGTTGTCCCAGGGATCCGGGCTGACGGACACGTCGGGCAGATTCTCTATAACAATGGCGCTGCCCTTGAGTTCATTGACGAGTCTGCCGACAACGGCTGGATTCAAGCGAGCCCGCAGTTTGGGATAGCGCGTACCGCGCCGAATTTCCTCTAGCTGTTCAGCAGAGGTGATTAAGGTGATCTTGCCTTGGCACCACAAGGCAATCAGGTGAAAGGGAAGCGACCGCCCGTGCAAAAGGGCGCTGACAAGCACATTGGTGTCGATGACAACGCGCATTGATCAGTTCCGACGCGCATCCGCAATCGCTTCATCGATCAACTGGCTCATCTCTTCCGGCGAGACGTCATCGAAACCGGCGCGGGCCTCGGCGAGCGTAAGATCGAGCAGGCGCCATTTCACGGACTCTTCAATGAAGCGCGATAGGTCGCCCTTTTTCATTCCGCGCTGAGCTAGGTATGTGCGGACATCAATGTCGGTTTCGGGCGCGACATTGACGGTCCAGCGCGTCGCACCACCCATAATCAAAAACTCCTCATGGACGCCTATGCGGATAAGCGCTGACCATCTTTTACGCCAAGATTCGATTCCGACATATGCGCTGGATCGACTTTACCACAGGGGGGCTCGATTTTAGCCTACCCGATTTTCGAGCCTCTGCACGGAACACAATAGATCGCAGCATCCACCTCGGCGCCGGACGTTCCGGCTCTCCACGTCAAACTGACGCGAGGCGCAAACGGACGCATGGCGACGCGGATCGAACAAGATGATCCACCGTTCGATGTCGAAGCTCGACGACTTGGCCTTTGCCGTGAACTACTTGTCGAACGGCAGATCATTGCGCGGTACCTCAAGAAGCAAGACTGGAGCCATGCGGGCTGGATCATGCTACTGGAACTCTATGTCGCGGATACGGTCGGTAAAGGGCTGCCGGTTTCAAGCCTAGGATATGCGAGTGGCGTTTCGGTTCCGACGGCGACGCGGCAGACAACTGAGATGGAATCGCGGAAACTTGTGGCTCGCGAGCGCGATCCTCACGACGGGCGCCGAACGAACATCGCCCTGACCGCTCGCGGTCGAGCGACCCTGCGGTGCATTCTAGACGACTATGCGAAGTCCCGGGCGAATGTGCCGCTCCGATAGAATCTGATTGGCCGCCGCGTTCTCGATCGTCCAGAACACAATCTATCATACCTAAGCGAGGGACGGGGAATCCGGCCTCAAGTCCAAGGGAGGAGGAGGGAAGCTGACGTTGGTGTGAAGTTGCATATGGGAACAGGAGATGGCTGGATGCTCACCGGATCAGGGAAGGCAATATGTCCATTTCCGGAAACTCTTTCGATTCCTTCAATCGGCATCTTCTGATAGGCTGCCGACCGAGAAAACCCATGCAGGCGAGCCAACCTTCCAACGTATCAACAGCCGAGACCGCGCGGCCGCCCGTTGCGCGCAATTGGCTCTGGAAGCCTTGGTACGCGAAGCTCTGGTGGGCGGCGATCCCGGTCTACTGGACAGGCGCGGTGGCCTCGCTGAAGGTCCCGGCACTGGCGGAGTTCTACACCAGCGCTCTCGCAGGCTATCTCAACATGCTGTTCTTTCCGCCGACGGCACTACTGGTGCTTGGTTTCGGGTTCGTCAAAGCTTGGCTCGACAGGCCGCTATCTGGCGAGCCTCTCTCGGACGAGGAAATCGGCGAACTCGAGCAGATGAGGATGGAGGACGAGCACTGGGAGCGTCTTGGGCGACCTCATTGGTCGGTCGACATCTATGATCCGCGCTCCGGCGGACTATATATCGGCAACCCACTCAGCCTTCAGCACCCTGGACGTCGAGATTAGCGCTTCTTGTAGCTGCTATCTCCGTCGAATGGACCATTTGCTAGGTCGGTCGAAAATCGGCCACTGCTCAAGATCGAGGATTGTTCGAGCGACGTCATCGGTCCAGTAATATCGGCGGTTCCACGTGCGGAATCGGCTTGCCCAAGGTAGCGATTTCGCAGCCCCTCGGGGCCAAGCACCTGACGGTTCAGCTCGCTCGTAAATGTCATTTCAGGGTTTGCAGAGCGCGCAGCCGCCCGCTCTGCGGCGGATATCGCCTCGCGTACATCATAGTTTACGATATCGAGCGAGGCCCGAGCTGTCTCGTTACTCGTGCCCATGTCGCTGCTGCTATATCCCAAGCTCCCGCCGACGCTCCCTGACGTTGCTGTCTGTGATCGTTCCTTACCCTTGGCCGGACCACCACGCGACGCATAGTCACTGCTTTGGGCACTTGCGCCGACATTGCCGCCAACCGCAGTTCCCATTGAGATTTGGTCTTGCGCCGAGCGAGATATAGCCCGCTGCCATCCCGTCTGGGCCATGATCGCCGACACGTCGCGTTGAAGCGTATCCGCAACCTGCGGATTGAGCCGCCACTCGCCGTTGCGGTCCATTTCGAAGCCACCGCGCAGCCAGTTCGCCATCATCGCCTGACCCTCGGGTCCGCTGCTTAGCATGTTTTCGATGGTATCGGGTCCGGCTTGCTTGCCGGCCTCATATTTGGTGCTGGTGTCGCTGCGTGCGGACTGCGTGAACCCGGTGCTGCTCGACACGAGCAGGTCGTTGTCCGCGAAGCTGAACCGGGCGCGGCCTCCCTCGGCGATCGTGCCATATTGGCTGTCGTTGATGAGGCCTGCGGCGCGGAGCTGCCGCGCGACGTCGGGCGAGACATTGAGATTGAGATCGCCATTCTGCGCCATGGCGAGCTCGCGCTTGGTCATGTTGATGCCCTCGCTGCGCAGCAGCCCCTGCATGCGTGTCAACCGCTCATTGTCCACGATCCGCGTCAGCCGCTCGTTGCGCGCACGATCGGCAATTCCGGCCGCGCCACCCTCGGCCATGTCGACCTGGTTGCCCGCCGTGCGGCTCAGTGCCTGGATGAAGGCGTCGAGCCGGGCCGCCTCGCGCGTCGATACGCCGGCAGCCGCCGCACCTTCCGCAAACCCGAAATTATCGCTCTGCCGTCGCTGCTCGCCGATGCGCGCGGCGCCGCGCACGCCATCGTGGCCGACTTCGCGCTGGGCATCGAGCTTGCCCGAGCGCTCGGCAAAATCGTAACCAGCGGCCTCGCGCGTGCGGCCATAGACGCTCGTGCCTTCGCGTGCCGCCTCGGCGGTCGCGCCGTCGGCGGTGCCGAGCTGGACCGAGGCGTTATAGGTTTCCAGCGCACGCATGACCTGCGCCTCATTGCGGCCCGTCGCGCGGGAGAGGGAGGTAATCGCCGACGAGCGCGCCTCGCCCGAGAGGGTGTTGATGAAGCCGATGCGGCGCGAGGTTTCGTCGATGGAGAGGCCGAGCATCGACGCGGAATTGCGCTGCCCCTCGTTGTTCCCGGTGCGCCACGCCTGCTCGGTCGCGACGTTGCGGCGTTCGATCCCCGCGACATTGTCGCCCGCATAGTCGCGTCGGCCTTCCATAGCGCCGACGTTGACCTGCGCAGCCGTGAGATCGTTCCGCAGCATTGCCTCCTGGTCGTACGTGTTGGCGATCAACTTCGCGAAGGTCGGGTCGGCCGATGCCTGCGCGATCACGGTCGAGGCCTTCAGCGCAGCGTCTTTCTGATCATAGCCATTGCGCTCGAAATGCCGCTGCGCGCCCCGCATCATCATGTCGTAGGCGCGCGTATCGCCGAAGGCTTTCCACTGCACCATGTTCTGCGCGAAGCCGGCGAAGGCGCGTTCGCCCGCCTGGCCCGGCCCAAAATAGCTCGTGCCGAGACTACGTAGCGCGTCCTTCTCGGCGAAATTGTGGATCGCCGACGTCGTCGCATTGGCGCGCACCGCTGCGGCCGTCGCGGGATGAGTGAGGTCGCGGCCGACGAGGGCAGGGGCGAGCCCCCCGAGCTCGCGTGCGGCGTCCGTGACGCCGAGCCCGAAGCCGGTCGCTCCCGGCGCGCCAGGCGTGCGATCGCTGAGATAGCCACCTGCGGCGCCGAAGGCGCGATTGGTACCGAAGGTAGACCGCTCTCCGAAGTCGCCGAAGCTCGACGCCGCACTGCGCCGTGCGGTCGTGCCGGTCGCCGAGGCCTGCGCCTCGAGCGCCTGCGCGCGGCCTTCATGCGTCATGATCGGGGTGGCGGCCGCGGTGCCCTGGCCCTGCACGCCGAGCGCGCCGCTGGTGAAGGAGGTGAACACATTGCCCGAGAAGCGGAACACGGTGAAGACAAAGGCGCCGGCCAGCCCGGCGGCCGCGGTGCGAAAGCTTCCGAAGATTGCGAGCGCCTTCATCGCCGAACCTGGCGCCAGCATCCAGGCGTTCGCCGCGACATGGTTCGAGCGCATCTCGGCAAGCACGTCCATCGCGCGGCCGAGCGTGAGCTGGTAGATTCCGGCATCGATCACGCCCCACATGGCGACGAAGACGAAGAGGCCAAGCGCGAAGCTCGCGACGCGCAGGTTGATCGGGGTCAGGATGAAGAGCAGCGCGATCGGCATCATGAACAGCATGATGCCGAAGACAGTGGCGCGGATCGTCGGCATCCATTCGTTCGCCGTCGACATGGTGGCGAGACCGCTCGAGACGACGGCACGGTTCGCCATGACGCGCGCGGCGGTCGCAGGGCTATCTTCGAACAGCACGTCGCCGACGGCGTTGCCGAGGTTGATGTTCGTCATCAGCTGCTGGAGCGTCAGCGGCGTCGCGAGCATCTTGTCACCGAGCGCTCCGAGGTTCGACCGGCAGCGCTGGAGCTGAGCCGCGTTCGAGACGTCATAGCCGGTGCGCTCGCAGACCTGTTGACTGTAACCGTGGAACAGCGACGGATCGGAAAGCCGGTCCGAGATATGCGTCCAAGTCTCGGTGCAGCTCACCGTTGTTCCGCCCTTGTCGGTGGCAGTGAAGACGGTGCTGAAGGTCGCCGGCCCAGACATCGCGGCAAAAGCCGCGGGAAGATCGTTCGTGGTACGAAAGAGTTGATCGTCGTCGATGCCATAGGCGGGAGAGACGCGCGCGACGGGATAGCATTGCCGGACATAATCCTTGATCGTTGCATCGAGGAAGGTGTCGGTCATCGGCCCTCGCGGGCTAACAGCGTTCAGGAACAAGTCAAAGCTGTGACCACCCGCACCGAACTCGAGCTTGGCATTGGGGTCGATCGTATTATCGTCGATCGTCTCGGCGATCGCCCGCTCCATCATATTGGTGACGCCCGCGACGAGAACGATCAGGTTCGGGACGTCGCCAACGGGCTGATAGGCGTTGCGGACCCGGTCGTAGACATGGACGGTGCCCGTGGTCGCAACCATGCCGACGAAAAGCCCGATGCCGACGAGCGTCTGAAAGCCGAAAGCGACGATCCCCATGCCGTTGCCGCGCACGCTCGCGAGTAGCGCGCCGAGCGCGATCCCGGCGACCGCGACGATGAGCACCAGCGTTTCGTAGCGCGGATCGGCAAAGATCATCGAGACGAGCCGGAACGCGTCGACGGTCTCGTTGAACCCGTCATAGGTGTGGAAGCTGGTTTCGAGCGCTAGCGCAGCGGTCGGCACGGTGGCGGCGAGGGCGGCGATCAGCGCGGAAAGGAATCGGGAGCACATCGCGATCAGCGATTGCGGTTAGCGGCGGCACCGGCGGCGTCGCGCGCGTCGCGGTCGCGCTGGCGGACGAGCCCGGCATAGTTCGCCGAGAGGTTGGCCTGGTTCAGCGCCGCCATATAGGACTGGCGCATCTGCGCGCGCTGGCGCAGCACTTCCTCGCGAAGATCGCGCAGCTGCTCTATCCCCTTGGTGAGGATGCGCGTCTGGCAGATATTGGCATTGCCTGCGTCGGCGGCACCGGCGGCCGACGTGCCGCGCTCGGCATTCGACAGCGCGAAATCGATGCTGCGAGTGAGATCATTGAGCATCTGGTAGGCGAGGGTCAGGGCGACCAGTTCGTCGGTATCGCCGATCACGGCATCCTCGACGCCTTCGCGCACGCCCCATTCGAGCATCCGGTAGATGGGGAGCGTCTTCACATTGGCGACGAACTGGCGCTCTTCGGCAGTCAGCGCGGCGCGGGTGCGGATCTTGGTCGCGATCGTCTGCATCCGTTCACGCGCGAGGACGAGCGCGCCGCGGCCCGGCCCGTCAGTCGCGCAGTCAGCGCTGGTCGGCGGGACGTTGAGCGACCGGGCCTGGACACGTCCGGTCAGGAAATCCTCGACGCCTTCGGTGTCCTGACGCGGGCAGGCAGGGATGGCCGAAAAGAGCGGCACCTTGTCGGTCGCGTCCCAACGCATGTAAACATCGCCGACCCGCGCACGCATCACGCTGGTCCATTCGCTGGCGCCGACGCGCGCGGCGGCGTGCGCGAGCAGCGAGCCGGTGCGGAAGATGTCGGTGACCTCGCGCGGGCAGTTGGCGAGCGCTTCCTTCAGATCCTCGGTCGGATTATTATTGTTCGCCTCAATCTTCTCGCGGCTTTGCTGATAACTTTTCGCATAACCCTGCTTGATCGAGCGATAGCCGGTCATCTCCTCGATGATCCCCGACATATTGTCGTCTCCTCGAGCGATCTGAACCATGCGGTTCGCAAGGCGGCAGTCGTTGACCTGGATCGAGTTCAGGAAGTTGGTCGCCGCCTCCATCTTCGAGATGATGTTGCCCATCTTCTCGTCGAGGGTTTCGAGGAGATACTGGAAGGCGACGGCGGGCGCGGCCTGCAGGATGCTCTCGAGCTTCTGGACGAGATAGTCGGGATCGAGAAACGACATGCCGCCGAGGAACATGTCGATGCCACCGCAGCCCGCGCGCACCTTGGGCAGCGTCACGCTCATCAGATAGTCGTTGTGGACGTCGACGCGGCCCGAGAAGCCGCCCGCGGTCACATAACCGCGCGCCTGGTCCTCGAAACTGCCGGGCGACGTGTAGGTCACATTGTCGAACCAATGCTCGGCCCAGCTTTGGGCATAGGCTCCCGGCGCGCCGGCTCCGCAGGTTGACAGGATGAGGGCGATCATAATGGCGCGGCGGCCGCCAAGCGAGGACATCAGCGTTCTTTCTCAGGGGCGGGATGTGGCAGGCTGAACCCGCTCAGGGTCGCTTGTGTTGACCTCTCGCGACAAGGGCAGAGGCACGTACGCGCCTCTCAGAGGCAAGGTCCTTCCGCCAATATGTCCCACGCGAAATGGGCCACTGCCATGTCGATCATCGCCTCGTCCCATGTTTCAGGGTCGGCAAGATGCCGTGATGGATTGCAAACGCTTTCAAAGGTTCGTATGTGTATGATCTAAGAAAAGGATACACATCATGCGGACCAACATCGTCATCGACGATAATCTTATGAGCGAAGCTCTCCGGGCAACGGGCCTCAAGACAAAGCGTGAGGCCGTTGAGCTCGGCTTGCGGACGTTGCTTCGGCTTCGCAAACAGGACGAGATTCGGAAGTTTCGGGGTAAGCTCGCTTGGACGGGCGATCTTGATGCCATGAGAACCGACGGGTGATCCTCGTCGATTCCAGCGTCTGGATCGATTATTTCCGGGGCGATGCCACACCGCAGACGGAACGATTAGACGCATTGCTAGGCGCCGAGCCACTGCTGACCGGCGACATCATTCTGGCTGAAGTCCTGCAGGGTTTCACCAGCGACCGCGACTTCAACGTCGGGCTGAGATTGATGGGGTCTCTCGACCAGATCGATATCGGAGGTCGCGATATCGCGATCCAGGCGGCCCGAAACTTTCGGGCACTACGCGGCAAAGGGGCCACTATTCGCAAGACCATCGATACGCTTATCGCCACCCGTTGCATAGAAGACGGGTTAGCACTGCTCTACAGCGACCGCGATTTTGATCCTTTCGTGGAACATCTCGGACTCTCGTCGGCCATGTCGGACGCACGCCGATGATGTGATCCCTGCAAATCTGGATCGTAGCTCCAGATTTGCAGGGATAAGTCGTTGCTCGATTTCGCTTCTTCGCCCTGAACGGATATCCAACCGGAATAAGCTCGAAGTTATGGCTTTGCTCGGCGTTGCGGTGAGATGTCCGGCCCTTGAGCAACAATTCCCGTGAATTTCGAAAACGCCCGGACCCCGGCTTGCAGGGCGCATGCCGGTCAGTATCTTTACGGCGAGATATAAATTGCGCGCGATATTGGGCGCATGATTCGGTGCCAACGGCAATCGGAATGATCCGGTTCGTATCGTTCACCGGTCGGACTCATGCGGCCGGGTATCCGGATTCAGGATAGGCTGTTTCGCTGAAGCTCGTCCGATCAGGTCTCGACTGATTTCTCGGGAGTGGGCAACGAGATTGCGCGTCTTTTCGCGAAGCATGAGCTGGCCAATAATCCCTTCAACATAGGCGGGATTCGTTTTGTTGATGACTGCCAGAGCCGTTTCGCACCTCGCGCGGCCGCAATGCTCAATAGCCCCGACTACATAGTCGGGTCCAAAATGCTCGGCGACCGCTGCAAGGTCGAACATATCGCGCGGCTGGAAACTCCAACCGCGATAGAAGACCTTTTTAGCGATGATTTCCGCTGGCGTTTCAAGCGCGATGGCGTGACCTTGAACGTCGTGCGCTCGTGTTGGATCTGGAATGATGCTGTCGCAGCAGATGAAATCAATTTCGCCCAGATCGTGATAAGCAAGCTTCAGCATATCGGTGCCTGCCTGATAGCTGTCAGGAGCGTGATCGAGTTTGATGCCTTGCGTTTCCGGATTGAGAAATGGGAGGATTTGTGGATCGTCCAGAAACAGGTCGATGTCGTGACTTTCACGATGATCGATCTGCAGCATCAGTGCGGTTCCGCCGCCGAAGCTCCACTGAGGCGCGAAGCCGTTCGCCTTCCTGAAATGGTCAAGAATATCTACGGCGAGATTGAAAAGGACCGGCCATTCGCTCGGCCGCTTTGCAGACACGGCGTCAGGCCGCCAGCGGTAGCGTGTAGCCCGAAAGTTCGGAGATTTTATCGGCGACTTGGCTCGCTTGACTTGCGTCTACGCCCATCGCTGCCATGAACTGTTCCTGGACGTTCAGCGGCACTTCGGAGAAGAAAGCGAAAACCGGCGCGTTGCAGTCAATCGCGCTCTTCAAGTCGACGATCATGGCAGCAAGCTGATGTGCGGAAACGGCCGCCCCATAAGGGGCGTTCACCGTCGTCAGCACTTGAGTTACAGCGTTTGCCATCATTCCACTCATAACACGATCCTGTTTGGATCGTTGTTTTCATATAGTCGCGAGCGGTTATCAAAACAAGAATCTCGCTCAGGTCGCGTCCTACGCCCGACGCGAGGCAATAATGACAAGACCAGATTCAGCTTATGAAGCATGCATCATGGCTTTGATGTTTCAAGCAGATTCCGCGCCAGAGCTAAGAAAGTTCCGTCCGGCTTATCGCGACGGGCCCCCAACGATTCCAGTGAATTTCGAGAGTGCGCGGACGCCTACCGCTGGGCGAACGCCCGTCAGCATCTTCGCGGCGAGATAGAGGTTGCGCGCTAAATTGGGCGCATGATCGGTCCCGACGGCGATTGGAATGATCCGGTTCGTATCGTTCATCGGACGCACCCATGCGACCGGATGCCCGATCCAGGGCAAGCCGAGCCGGCCCGATCGCAGCATCGCTTCCTGCGCGGAAATGGCGCGGACCTGCCAGCCATATCGCCTTCCCAGACTTCCGAGCTTGGTCCAGAGATCGGCGCAGGGAACGCAGCCGGGCGCGGTGCTCATCTCGACGACGAAGGCCGAACTGCGTCCGCGCAGTTCCTCGGTAAAGTCCGGCGGGAAAGCGCGCGTCACCGGAACGCGCGAGAGCCAGTGGTTCATCGCCGCAGTTGTTCCGACCGGATGGATCGCGGCGCGCGCTGCATCCTCGCGGCTGACAGTCTGCGCCATGCCGGGCGAAATGACTAGGATGCTCATGCTCAGCGCGCTTGCACATCGCGCCAACATACTGAACTCGCCTTGCAGGTAAGGGGATTTGCTCTTACCTTGTGCTATTGAAAGGACTCGCCACATGAACGCTGTTACCATTACCGCGAAAGGGCAGGTCACGCTGCGGAAGGAATTGCTCAGGCATCTCGGCGTCCATCCAGGCGACAAGATCAGCTTTGACAAACTCCCCGGCGGTGAAATCAAGATTCGGGCCATCAGGCCTTCCGGAAAGATTGAGGATTTCTTCGGGTCACTCAAGCGGGAAGGCCAGCGGCCCATCTCGATCGAGGAGATGAATGAGGCCATTGAAAAGGGCTGGGCCGGACAGCTGTGAAAATTACTGCCGACACCAATATCCTCGTCCGATCCGCAACGCTGGACGATCCCGTTCAAAGCCCCTTGGCAAAAAAGCTCCTGAAGGAAGCAGAACTTGTTGCTGTGACGCTTCCGGCCTTGTGCGAGTTCTGCTGGGTGCTCAGAAAAGTGTATCGCTATGAGGCGGCAAGGGTCGCTGCATCGGTCAGATTGCTTATCGACGCCGGCAATGTCGCAGCGGACCGACAGGCTGTTGAAGCGGGGCTTGCAATACTGGAGCAAGGTGGAGACTTCGCTGATGGGGTCATCGCCCACGATGGCCAATGGCTGGGAGGCGAGACCTTCGTGAGCTTCGATCGAGGCGCTGTTGGCCTTCTGGCAAAGCATGGGCAATCTGCGATGAACCCCGATCAATCGAAAGCTTGATCCAACTGCGCTGCGCTGCTCGGCAATAGACGCTGTCATCGACGCGGCTCCAAGCCCGCACCGACGAGGTCGCCGCCCAACACACGGGGATCGGTCGCGGAAACCGGCCCATTGCCGAGTGCGTCGAAGAAACCATCTTCCTCGCCCGCGCCGGTCAGGAACTGTTCGGGCCGAATGTCGCCGAGCATCAGCCGCACGGCCTGGTATGTGGTCTGCGCGAGATTGGGATAGGATTCGACACCCGACGCGATCACCATCCTTGCCGAGCTGTCGCGGCGGATCACCATCGTCGTCGGTGTCACCTCGACGCCGAAGCGCTGTCCGAGCTCCGGTCGGCGCTCGAGATCCATCTGTGTGACCTGCCAGCCCGTCTCCTCGCGGAACCGTTCGAGGATCGGCCATTGCACCCGGCAATAGCCACAGGAATTCCGCGAGAACATGACGAGCGCGAACTGGCTTGCGTGGGCGCGGAGATACCGGCGGCGAACCGCTTCCTTCTCGGCACCCATCGCCGCGCGCGCGTCGCCGACGATCGGGTTGGCGGACTTGGCATTGAGTTCGGGGTTCTGAAGCAAGGCGATCTGAGTCACGCCTGCGAACGCACGTGCCTTGCGCCGCGCGAAGTCCTGCAGCCGCCAGAAGTCCGCGACCGCGTCGACGGTGAGCACGGTCGCTGCATAGTCGCGTTGCTGCTCGATCAGCTTGCGGATTTTGGGCGGCGTCCATGTCGCCAGTTCCGCCATCGGCGGTATCGCCGGCTTCATCAGCGCGTCGGGCTCGGCATCCGCATCTTCGACCGGCGGCGGTGCCTGATACCACCAATAGCCCTGCTTCGGTTCGCGGGTGGGTGAGGTCGGCTGCGCGGCGGCGGGGAAGGCCGTGATGAGCGCCGCGAGGAGGGCAGGGCGGATCACAGCAGCTTCTCCATGCGGGTGAGGCGCGCGATCGGCACCGGTCCGTAATAGCGGCTGTCGAACCCGCTCGGGTGCAGCGAGCCGACATAGATCAATCCCGGCGGGATCAGCCCGTGATCGGGCCGCCAATAGTCGAGCCGCTGGCCATTTCGCCCGTAGGGCTTGGTCACGCCGAGCAGGACGCCGTCGCAATAATACCACCCGTCCATGGCGTGGGGCTCCATCGTCGACGGTTTCTCGATCAGCGATATGCGCTCGCCGGGCATGCAAAGCGCGCGCTTGGTCACCTTGACCGGTTCGGGGCCGGCCAGCGGATGGGAGAGCATGAACAGGACGAAATCGCCCTTCTCGATCGGCCCCGGCGCCGCGCGCACCGCCCAGGCGTCGATCGACGGCGACATCACGAGAATGGCTTGCTGCATCGCCCAGCACGTCAGAAGCCCGAGTGGCACAACGATCGCCGTCGCCTTCCAGAGCCGGTCGGGGCGCGCGGGCTCGCCGAGCCCCGGACTGCCGAGCGCAACGGCTGCGCGCCGCGGCAGTCCCTTCAAACCGATCGCCAGATGCTTACCGGCCTTCCAGGCGAGACTGAGCATCGCGCACCTCCTCTTTTCCGCCGAGGCGGGCAATTTCTTCGAGCAAACCGGAAAGGGCGGCATCGCCGTAAGCGATATGGCTCCCGCGCGGACTTTCCTCCTCGCGCTCGCAATAGGGGAGCACCGGATCGCCCGGGATCATGGCGAGCGCGGGCACGCGGGTGACGCCGTGCTGGCGAAAGACCAGCGGGTCGACGATCACCTGCACGTCGCGCATCACGCATGCCGGTCCCTCGCAGCCGGGATCGAGGCGGAGAATCTCGGCGGTGAGCTTCGCCATCGGCGCGACCTTGGCCATCCCGCCCGGCATGCCGCGAAACGCGAGGACACCGCGTGCCTTCTCGAGCTGCGCTGCATAGGTGCGCAGCGTTGACGACGGCATCGACGAGGAGACGAACAGCACAGGCACCCAGCCTTTCGCCGCCGGCGCCGGACCGGCATCGGCGACGGCCTTGATCTCGGGCGCTTCGAGCCCGAGTGCCTGGCCGAGCCGCTTCGCCATCGCCTCGCGCTCTGCGGCGAAGCGGTCTTTGCCGGTCTCAAGCGCATCGCGGGCGCGGGCTTCCATCGCTGGCGACTTGGCACGGTCGCGCATCGCCTCGAAGGCGCGCCGGCGTTCGACCTCGCTCGGCTTCGGCAGGTCAGATGGGCCGTTTTGCTGTTGGGCTTTGCGGCGCGACACCGCGCCCTTCAGCCGGTCCATCGCCGCTTCGCCCTCGCGTTCTACCTTCTCGCGCGCCGACGGGTTGTCGTCGATGCCCGGCGATATTTGCGCTGCGGCAAGGCCGGCGATGCCGGCTACGTCGGCGAGCGCCACCGCGAGTACGGCGCGGCGCCTAGCGGCCGATGGCCTGCATATAGGCATCGATACGATCCTTCATGTCTGACTGGATGTCGGCCTGCGCGCGGGCCTGAACTTCCGAATAATATTCGGAGAGGTCCATTCGGCTGAAGTCGAGCGCTTGGAACTCTTCGGGCGTGAACCCGCGGCAGTTCGGCGTCTTCACCGGTCCCCAGCCATCCGCGAACGACTTCAGCTGCGGGCGGCCCTGTTCCTGGATGATGCGGCCGAGCTTGGTATTGAAGCAGCAATGGCTGCGCGACTTCTGGACGCAGATGCCGAGGATCTTCGACGAGCAATAGGAGCCGACCTCGACGCACATGCCCGAGCCGCGTAGCATGCCCGTCTCCATGTCCTGCTGGTCGCAGGAGGAGAGGAGGAACTCGATCATGACGTTGACCGCGAGGCTGATCGCGATCGAGGTCGGATCGATGCCGACAATGATCGCATTGGCGCCCGCGCTCGCCGCCTGGCTTGCCGTCGCGCCCGCCTGGAAGGCGGCATAGGCGGCTTGGGCTCCGGTGAACACGCCCTTGGCGATCGCGATCTTCGTCTGCGTCGACGCGATCGACGAGCCCATTCCGTCCTTGACGATCTTACCCTTGTCCTTGCAGCAGTTGGAAAAGGTTGTCTTGAGGCCCGCTGGGCGGCAGCGCAGCGCGCGGCCGCCGAATATCTCGATGTTCCCGAGACAATTGCCGTCGGTGTCGACTTCGCCGTCGGCGGGCGCGCCCGGATCGTCGACGACGGGTTCATCCTCGATCGGGTTTGCCGCGGTATCGATGCAGGCGTTCGGCGAGCAACTCGGCACGCCGCCGCTCGCCAGCGTCTCGCACGCATATTGCGAACCAAGCGGGCAGGACGACGCGCCGCCGGGCTCGGGCGCGCACGATGCCCGTTCGATCGGGCACTGCCAGCTACCACCTTGCATCCCGACGCAGCTAGCGGTCTCGCCCGCGTCGTCGGCGTCACCATTGCCATTGAGGTCGACCGCGCAAATCTGCTGCGCCTGCGCTGCCGACGCGTAAACGGCGAGCGCGAAGGCGACGATGCCGAACAGGATCAGCGCGAGGCGCGACGGCCAGAAGAGAAAGCGGCCCATCATCGCGCTGTCGCCGTGCAGGCGAGATCGGCGCCAGCGAGCCTGACCGTTTGCATCATGACCACCGCCTCGGGAAAGGTATCAAGGCAGCCGCAGGGCGTGACGATGGTCTCGCCGGGACCGGCGGGACAGACATTGCCCGGTGAGCAGGCGTGATAGAAGGTGTCGAAGCCGGTCGGGCTGGTCTGCTGCGCGCCGACGACGCCCGCAGGCGCCGCGTCGGTATTGGCTTTCGCAGAGCGCGTCTTGCAGACCGCCTCGCAAGCTGGAACCGAGCCGCGATCGGGAAGCGCGAAGGCGCGCGTAGACGCGGCGCTGCCGCCGTCGGCCGTCCGAACGCGGTCGGCGAGCAGCGTCTCGGTCGAACGATCGATGATATAGGCGCCGCGCGACAGGTCGGGTTCGGGCATCGCGCCGGTGTCGATCGCGCATTTATAGGTCCGCTGGCGCAGGAAAAAGTCGCGGGTAAGGGTAGCGGTGCAACTGCCCGTGCCGAACTGGCGCGACCGCGGGAGGGGGCGAAGGCCGGTGCCGACGCCGTTCAGAAACGTCTGGACGCCATCGACGCTCTCGCTGTCGAGGCGGCACTTTTGATTGGCGCCAATATCTTCGCACTGGTCGACGAGCCGGTCGCTCGGTTCGCATGCGTCCGAAACGCGAATCTCGACGTCGACCAGTCCCCATTCGGTCGTGAGAGGCGCACCGCCGCCGCCGCCGCGCACGCGTGCCGACACCGTCGTCGGCCCCGCCCGCAGGTCGGTGGTAAAATCATAGGAGGTGTAATTGCGCGCCGCGCCGCCATCGGTGCGGCAGTCGCCTGAAGGCAATCCTGTCGTCAGCCACGGACGCGGCCCCGCGGAGCCGACGACGCGGCCGTTGATGCGGCCCTGGACCCAGTCGTCGGCGCCCATCTCGACGATCCGCGCCGACAGGAGCTTCGCGGGGTCGCTGACTTCGAAGCGCGCGGTGAAGATCGGCGGCGCGCTACTGCAATTGCCATCTCCGATGATGCGAAAGCGTCGGCAGCCTTCGCCGCAGCCCTGAACCGAATAGATGACGCCCGTCGCGGAGACGATATCCTCATACGCGAGCGGCCGCAGTGTGACGTCGCGTTCGATCGTGCAGGCGCGGACCTGTTCGGCCTTGCCGATGCCGGCGGGCGATCCCTTGAGGCTCTGGAACAGCGAGCTTCCGGCTGCGGTCGCCGCGGCGTCGCCGAGGATCGAAGTCGGACGGCCGCGATAGGCTGTTTGCGGAAGGTCCGGCAAAGCCGTGCAGGCGGTTGATTGCGCTCCGACATACTGGATCAGCGGGCCGTTGATGCGCGCCTCGGCCACGCCGACGCGGGGATCGTGGCTCGTGAGTGCGCCGATCGCGCCGCCGCCGAGATCCTTGAGCACCGACGGCAGATTGTCCATCACGAGATTCGCGCCGCAGCTGTTGTTGACGCAGTAACAGCCCGCGAGTTCGGCCATTTCGGCGGCGGCGAGCCCCAGGTCGCCCGAGACATCGACGTTCCAACGATGATAGTTGCACGCGTTCCAGCTTCCGGGCTGGCAAGCGATGACGCCGTTGGCGCAGATGCCCGAGACGGGCACGGGCAAGGTGGACACGCGGTCGAAGCTGCCGTCGAGATCGGTGTCGCGGGCGATGCGGACGGTGTTGATGTCGCCCGTGCCGTCAGGCTGGATCAGGATTTCGAGGAGGCTCGATGTTTTCTGGCAGGCGAGACTCGGCGTAAAGCTCTGGCTGCGATCGACCGTCGCGATCGGCTGTCCGCTGAGGCCGGGGGTGAGGTAATTCTCCTGGATCGCCTTGCTGGTCGAGGACTTCGCGCGAGAAGCTTCCGCGGCTGCGCGCGCGCGGTCCTCGACTGACTGCGCCAGTGTGCTGGCGGAAGCCATTGCCGCCATCGGCAGCAACAGGAGAGAAACCGAGCGCTTCACGAACGATCACCGTCCACAGTGCGCGATCCATGCGCGAGCCGAAACAGGTCTCCCGCCCGGAAGTCATCGGATCCGGGCGAGAGGTGCCGATAGACGGCCTGGCCGTCGAACACCGTGAGCACCGCTTTTACCCGAGGACACGGCGGGATCAGGGCCGGTCTCGCTTGTGGCGATGGCAATTTACCCGTATCGTCTGCAGGTGGAGCGGCGCCCGAGAGGGGGCAGGGCGCCGCTCCCGCCTCGCGCGCCTGCCGGCAGCCACCGGGGCTGTGGCGGGCAGACCGGGCCGATTCCGGGCTGCGCACGAGACGATCGGGAAGTGCCGGGTCAGGGCGTCGAAATGCCGGCACAGCAGATCGCTTTCTCGAAGAGCATGAACTGGGCGTTGTCCTTGCCCGGCGCGTGTTTGCCGGAGGTCCAGAGCGCGCCGGGACGGCCGATGTTGACGCACTTGCCGCCCTTCACCGGCTCCATGAGCTGGAGTTTGTATCGGCTCTTGGTCCAGATCGGCTGCGGCTTGAACGAGCAGCCGTCCGCCGAATGGATGGTCAGCGCGCCGAGCCGGCCCATCATGAACGTGCCGCGCGCTGCCAGCCCCGCCCAGGCTTCGACGCGGTCGCCCATGTGAATGTCGCCGGCGACAGGATAGGTGCTTCCCCAACTGCCCATGCACCAGAAGAGCGGGTCGATGACCTTGCCCGCTGCCGCCGCGGCGCTGTCGGACATGCAGGCAAGGCCGGCCGCGGGATTGCCGAACAGGATGCCTTCGGGCTGGATGATCGCTCCCAGCGTCCCCGACTGCCAGGTCGGCATCACCTCGGTCATCAGCGCGACGTCGAAACCGTCATCCTCGAGGCACGGAAGATCGCTGAACATGTCGAGCATCTTCCAGACCGGCGCGACATAATAGTGCATCTGCGCGAACAACTTCGTCGTGTTCGTGCCGTCCGAAATCGACGACTGGCTGCCCTGGAGCTTGCCGCCGGTCGCCATGATGTCCGTGCCGAGCGCCATCATGCAGCCGGGTTCGGTCACCACGTCGATCATCCGGTTCGGAGTCCAGAAACTGACCTTGACACCGAACCAGAAGGTTGCACCTTTGCGGCACGCACACAGCGGTTTCGACGCCGATTGTGCGTCGAGCGCCTTGTCGAGCTTGTCGTAGCTGCCGGCGCGCACGCCGCCGATGGTGATGGGGAAGATGCAGTTCCAACGCACCTTGGTGATCGGGTTGAAGATCGTGTCGCTCGGACATTTGGATGCTTGCGCTGGAGCGGGGATGAAAGCGAGAACTGCGCCGAGCCCGACAGGTACCGCCCAGCGAAAGGACCGGCGCGTCTTCTTCGGCTCGACTTGGCGCCTGGCGCCGCTGCTCCCCGATGCGGAAGTCGCGCGCAAGTGTCGGCAAGCTGGCATGACTTCTCCGTTCCGCCAGGTAGGGCGCTGAAAAGGTTGGATGAGGCTTCGGCGCTCTGTATGGGCGATTGGCCTGCCCGAAGCGGAGATGGACCCGCCGACATGCTCGTCGCAACCAGATGGGAAAGGATATGCCGCGGATGGGCACATTGTTGCCGCTATCAGCGGTGCGGGGCCGGCTTCCGTGACGCTGAGGTTGGATTTGCCGATCAGATGTCTGCTCGCGGTCCCGTCGCGTCCTTGCGGACCAGACCATGGCGAAGGGAAGGCACCAAAGCTCGCTTCTTGCGAAGCGAGTTCCTCCAGGCATCAACGAAGTCGACGATCGGGCCAAATGGGACCCTGCGGAATCTTGCGAACTTCATCGAAGTAAAAAAAGACGCCCGTCCAGCCGGAGCCAGGCGGGCGTCAAGATGAAGAACTCTGTCTTCGTTTCCGATTAGAGCTCCCCTGGGTCGCGGCGTCCGAATAGGCGGATGACCGGATTTGCGATTGGATGAAGGCGCCAAAAAAGAGCTGGCGAAATTACGGCGTGCTCGCCGAGCGTAGGATTTGGCTCGCGGGAGCCGGGCCTTTTCGTTCAAGCGCGAACTCGCTGACCTCGAGCTTTTGTCCGACCTGCGCGACTATGACCGGCGCAACGCGAAGATCGAGCCGCTCCTTCACGCGCTCTTCGAGAATGAACAGCGGGCGCGCAACCTTCTCTCCGAGTGCGATCGGGTCGGTCACCTCCGGGCCGCCTCCGGCGAGCAATATCCAGTCGCTCGCCCGCGCGTGGCCAAGCGCCCAGTTCAGGTCGCGCGAATGAACCACGATCAGGCGCTGCGGCATCGACACATAGGTGAGGGGGTTGAAGGTGTAGCCTTTGGGATAGAGCAGTTTGCCGTCGTCCAACCGGACCTCAAAATCGAGCGTGTGGAACGGCACGACGCTTCGTTTCCTGTTCGCGCGCGCAACGCCGAGGGCGGCTGACTGCATTGCGCTCCACTTCTCACGCGGACCGAAACGACCCGCGATGCTTTTCGGCTGCTGCGCAACGCGCGCCTCGATTTCAGAAAGGGCATCGGGTTCAGCGATCGCCCAGGTGCGCCCGATCGCCGCGGTCTGTCCACGCGCCGTGGCGGCGATGACGAATGCCCCAAACACGAGCATCAACGAGGTGCCAAACTGCCAGGCGGCCACTCGAATGCTACCGCGATCATGTTCCACGACGATATCTCCTCCATCTTTCTCGCGGATCGGAGCTGCCAACACCGATGATCGCACCGACAAGTGAAACCAACGAGAGAAGGCTCAGCACGACGATGAGCGATCGCGGCGAGTTCGCGATTGGGCCGGGCGCGGCGAAGAGGATGAGGGCTTGCGCCTGGCCGAGCATCAGGCCACCGACGGCCAACCTGACCGCGATGGGCGAAGGAGCGTGGGAGAGGAGGCCGTTCATCGTGTCCGCCGATGACCGCGCCACCGGAGCATCAGACCGCTCGTCACGGACGAGAGCCAGATCAGGACCAGCCCGCTTGCGAAGCAAGCGATTCCGACCGTCACCGACGCCTGCGTAAACAGCGACGTCGGCTGGTCAACCAGCAGTCCGGCGATGAGAACGAGGCCAGCCATCATGACGGATTCGATCATGACGAGCCGGAACCGCCAACCCAGTGCCTGCCGCTCGGCCACTGCCGCAACGGCCGCGTCGAACAGCGCCCGATCGGCGGGCAACATGGCGTCGAGCTGCATCGCTAGCTCGTCGGGATGGAGCGAAGGCCGCTTCATGCCGCTGGCTCCGATGCTCGCGGCAAGTCGCGGCTATCGCCCAATATCTCGCGGGGATCGACGTCGGCGAGCTCGCACACAGCCTCGAGCGGCGATCGCCCGGCCCGGATCAGTGCTTCGAACGCCGCGACTTCGCCGGGCGCGCTGGTGTTGATCCAGTAGCTGAAGGGATCGACGACAAGCCGCGCGACCCCGAGCCCGAGCGGAGAGTCGATGAAGACCTCGCTATAGTTCGGCTTGTTGTTGCGGACCGATTTCAGGAGGTCGAGGACGAACCCGGAATAGTCAAGAATTTTGCTCTCGACAGCACGATCATAGGTGGAGCCTTGCAGGAGGAACCGCGTTGCCGCATTCTCGAGGATGACTTGGCCTGTGCCGCCGAACAGCGTGAGGTCGTTCATAGACTGGAGGACGATGCCGAAGCTGCCCTGATATTTGCGGGCACGGCGGTAGCCTTGTGCGAAGGCTTCAGCCAGCCGCGACAGATCCTGACCATCGCTTTTCGTCATGAACTGCGCTGCTTCGTCACAAAGCACGAAGCGGGGCCGGTCGCGCGCCGAGAGGTAGAGCTCCTGCGTCACCGCATTTACCACCACCATGACGATGACGTTGAACAGGTCAGGCATGGCTTTCAGCCGCTCGAGCTCGAGGACGACGAACTCGTCGGCGGAGATGTCGAAGGTCGACGGCCCGTTGAAGAAGTGCCCGTAAGCGCCATCCGAGCCGAAATCCCTGAGATTGAACGCGAGCTCGCGCGCGACCGGCTTCAGATGCTCGACACGGTCGAGATCGGCTGCGGCAAATTGCGGATAGGCACCGAGCCAGGCGCGGACCGAGTCGATGCCTTCATCGGCATAGCCCCCATCGATCGTCCACTGGACGGCCGACTTGATGAGATTCCATTCTGAGGTCGAAACGCCTTTGCGCGTCGCCGCGTTCCCCATCTCGGCAACGATCGCGACCGCCATCGCGATCGCCGAATGCTTGTCCTCGCCGTCTAGCGCGAGCCCGAGGTCGAACGGGTTCAGAACCAGCCGTTCCTCGCCGACGTCGATATAACGACCCGAGCAGAGGGTGCAGAGCTTGCGGTAGGATCCGCCAATGTCGATGATGCGGATGAGGGCGTTCTGGGCATAATATTGCCGGCAGAGATCGTTGAGGAGGAAACTCTTGCCCGCGCCGCTTTCGGCCGCGACCACAAAATTATAATTGTTGATGCGCGGATCGAAGAGGTCGAGTGTGACGAGCTGACCCTTGCGGCCCACATAGAGCAGGGCAGGGCGGCCGCCTCCGCGAAAGTCGGTCTGGATCGGCGCCATCAGCGCTGCCGCCTTCACCGGCATCCGGAAATCGCGCTCGAGCATCTTGATCGTTCGGCGCTCGGGATAAAGGCCGAACGGCAGGCTCGCGGTCAGCAAGATCGGATTGAGGTAGGATTCTTCCTGCACCATCCAGGGCAGCGGTTCACTTTCCCAGAGGCGCTTGGCGCGCGCGGCCATCTCGCGGGCGTGATGGGAATCGCGGCCGAACACCCAGACGGTCGGCATGACCGAGACGAAACGGCTGTTGCCGGCCTCGTCGAGCACCCAGCCGATTTCCTCGATCTGTTTGCCGACCTCGACCGCAAAGCTGCCCGCCGCTTTCTGCGCCGACAATATCTGGGCGCGCTTGTGAATTTCGAACTGCGAATGGTCGAAGAGGATGTTGAGGCAATAGAGGAAGGGGCCGCCAATCTGGTCGCTGTCCTCGGCGCTCCCGCGCATCCCGCCCATCAGCCGGTTCATGTGTTCCGCGGTAACCCGCCTCGCCGGCGCTTTCGGCGTCAGGCAGCGTGCGACCTGGCCCCCGAGGAACACTTCGGGTCCGTCGAAAGCGAGATCGGGGCCGGCATCGACGATCTGCTTGCGGATCGGCGGGGCGGGGTGCCCGGCTGCACCGCTGGCGAATACGCCAGGAGCGTCCTCGAAGACGCCGTTGAAGATACGGCGATAGAAGGAGATCATTTCGTGCGGCTCGACGCGGCGAATGCCGAGCTTGGCAAGCTGCTCTTCGATCTGGCGGCGCAGGTCGCTGTGCATGGGGGCGCGCGTTTTGACAGCGAGGAAGGTCCGGAAATCACGCACCGGAATGCCGTGGAGCGCGCCAAGCCCGTTCCGGCCTTCGTTTAGATAAGCGTGCGTCCGGCGCGCCGATGCCTGGATCAGCGGATCTGGCCGGGTCTTGAGGTCGAGATAGGCGTCGAGCGCTGGCGCAATCAGCGGGTCGGCGAAGCTGATAAGCTGGACGACGCTGTTCTCGGGAAACTGGACGTTGAACAGGCCGAGCAGCGCCTGGTGAACATGCGCGAACATATAGGCGGTAGGGGTCAACTCCCAAGCATAGCCCCAGCCATCATCGATGCAGAGAAAGGCTTCCTCTTCCTCGACCCAGGCGACGAGCGGGAGGAAATCCGAATAGCGGTCGCGCGCAACGGCGCGGTGCAGGTCGGAGAAGGTAAGACCACCGCCGGTTCCGGGCGCCTTCATGGCCGCGGCTCCGCGCGCGCGGGCACAACCGGCGGCGTCAGTTCGCTTCCGGGCACCTCGCGGATCTGCTCGAGCACCGGCACGCGCGCCGCGGCTGAGACCGGCGGCACGAGATAGCCGCCGACGACCCAGGAGGGGGGCTCAAGCACCGAATAGACGAAACGCGGCATATAGAGCCGGTCGGGCCGGTTCCGATCGGCATAGGGCAGGATCAGTGTTCGCACCGCCTGCGCCGGCCGCAGCATCGGCGCCTCGGGCGCCTCGATCAGCCCCTGAAGCTCCCGGTAGACGCTGTCGCGGTAATCACCATAGGCATCAGCATCGCTGCGTCCTCGGCGCGCGGTGCCGCGCTGGTTCGCCTTGAGCAATATCTTGTCGCGTGTCACCGCCGGGTCCGAACGCGAAGCCCGGCCCTCCGCCGCATCCTCATAGGCTTTCTCGGGATGGATGCACTGGCCGTGATCGTCGTTCTTGCAGCTGAACTTTTCGCTGTACGGCGACATCGCTGAGCCGAGCGTTGCGCACCCTGAGAGTGGCAAGACGCCGGCAAGCAAGAGTGCGGCTGAGCAGAGGCGCGCGCGGCGCCGGTTTGACATATCGGTCATCGATATTCCTCCGAGGATGGGCGGGGGCATCAGAACTTGCTCCCGGCGGTCGGCTTGATCTCGAGCGTGACGCCTTCCTGGATGACGACGACGACGTCCTTGGCGGCGCCCACTTCGACGATAGGTCCCGCCTGCCGCGCGAGATCGAGATAGAAGTCGGTGAGCTTGTCGGACGACTTCGAGAGGCCGCCTGCGATCCCCACCTTGGCGGCGTCGCCGACATCGAGCGTCCGCACCGAACCCAAGGCCGATGTCGACACGTCACCGACCGTGTTCTCGACCGTCTGGCTGATCCCGCTGATCGTGCCGGCGATGAAGGCGCGCGCGAGACTCGCGCCGGCGCGCGTTACCACCTTGCCCGACAGCCCCTTCTTGCCGTCGGTGTCGACGAAGAAACCCTTGATCGGCTGGTCGACCACCGAGCGTTCGTCGAAATCGACGCAGGACAGCGATACGAGCTGGACCTCGACCCGCTCCTTGGCGAGGCTGCCCGTCGCGTTGCCGATGACGAAGCAGCCCGAGAGATTGGCCTTGACGTCATTCGGCAGCACGGCGGGCGCCTGGACGCGCGCAATCAGCGGCTCGGGGTTCGAGGTAGCATCGCGGCTCGCGAGCGCGTCGATCCCGGTCAGCAGCCGCGCCTTCATGAAACCAGGTGGCAAATAGATCGTCCGGGTCTTTTTTTTAGCGCCAGACGGCGCGCCCTTGCCATCGGCCGCGGCAATCGTGCCGGGGGCGGTCACCGCGGCGCCGATCGCGCCGACGGCCTTTTCAACCGGGGGCGCAGGAGGAGCAGGGGGCGCCGCGGGTGGTGAAGGAGGTGGCGGGATCTCGCCCGTCGCGATTTCGGCATCGCCGGGCGCGGGTGGATAATCCGGTATCGCGCCCGGCAGAGCCGGGGGAAGCCCGGGGTCGCCGTCGGGAGGTGCGCCTGGCTTGCTGCCGGGCACGACCTTGCCCTCCTCGATCGCGGTGACGCGGTCGCCGAGCAAGGTCTGGCCATCGAGAATCTTCTGGAGGTCGCCCCGCAGCTTGGTCTCGAGGCTGTCGCCGCGCAGGCCGGCGCCCATGTCGAGCTTGGTCACCGCTGGCGCCTCGGGCGCCTTCTCATCTCCGCCTGTACTCGCCGCGTAGAGACCGGTACCGAGCATCGCGACGACGCCCGCGACACTCAACTGCTTGGCGCGCAGCTTCTGTTTCGAGCCCAGCGTCGCCCAGCGCTCCTTGAATGCGAGAAGAGCGGGGCCGCGAGTGGCCTCGGGCGGAAGCGGTTTGCCGACCTCGCCGAGATCGAGCGGCTCTTGTTCGGGCGTGTCGTTCATTCGCCGTCTCCCCGGCGGATAACGATCAGCCGCGCGCTTTCGCCCGCCTTGAGGCTCAGTCGGTCGAGCGTGACTGCGAAGATGTCGATGCCAAGCGCGCGGTCGAGGAACTGCTGTTCCTCGAGCACGACATCGCTGTCGCTACCGAGGCGATACTCGGAGACGGAAAGGCCGGAGCCTTCGATCGCGAGACGCCGGCGCTCGACGAGCTGCGCCGAGGGGAGGCCGGCAATCGTGATCGTTCCCGACCGCGGCGCGACCTCGGTGAAGCTTGCCGGCACGCGGTCCTGAAGCATCGCGAGCGTGATCGACACTGCCCTCTCTTCCTCGACTAGCGGCCCGAGCAGCTCCTCATTGGCCCGTGCGCGCTGCGGCCGTCCGGGAGCAAGCGTGACCGTTTGCGCGGGAATTTCCGTAGGCTCGGCATAGAGCGGATAGATGGCCCCGTTGCAGCTGATGAAGAACTCAGAGGGTGTCGTCACATAGCTGCGCGTCACCATACCCATATCGTCGACTTCCTTGACGAGAAACTTGATCCAGGCGTCGGAGCCCGCGCGCTCGACCGCGATCGCCTTCTCGGCCGAGAATTTTACATCCTCGATCTCGCCGCCGACGCAGACGATATGATTGACGTCGCGGTTTGAGAGGCGGATCGTGCTCATCTGGTCGGGAAGGACGGTGATGGCTTGCGCTGATGCGGGCGCGGGCAACAGCAGCGCGGCAACGGGCAGCGCCGCCGCGAGCCTAGCGAGGCTGGACATCGAATTTCTCCTCGGTGAGCGAAATGACCCAGAAGCGTCCGTTCTCGACGGCGTAGCGGACGCGAAGTTCGCCGCGGAACTTGCGGATGACACCGCCGATCACGCGGACCTTCTCGATCGGGACCAGGATGTCACGCTCGGTCCACTGGACCGGCTGATCGGGGCGGATGTAGGTCGCGATCGACAGCGTCGGATTGCCCGCGAGCTCGTCCAATATGCCGTTCAGGCTGTCGCGCATGCTGTCGTACGCCGATGGATGGACGATCGAGAGCAGTTCCTGGAACTGCCGGTCGGCCGAGTAGGCCGAATAGGTCCCGGCGAGCGCGACGATATTGCGCGTCATCGTGCGGATATAGGCGGCCGATGGCTTCGAGCCGGTCACATAGAGATCGCCGCCCGAACCGAACGGCACGACCACCGTGCGCTCTTTCTGGTCCGAGCTGTAAATGACCGTGCCAAGCACCGCGGTAATGCCGAACAGCCCGACGATCGCGAACTTGAGCAGCCGGTTCTCTTCGAAGAGGTTCGATGAGCCCTGAATGTACCGATGGATCCCGAAGCTGGCGGGTTTACCGAGCAGCGGGTCGACCGGCGCGCTTCGGGGTTTGCGATGACGCGAGAACATCTGCGGCCTCACTCGTAAAATCGGGTTTGGGTCGGACCCGGATAATGGCGAAAGCGAAGCATCCCCCAGCGCCATGCGAGATGGGCGAGGAAACCGCGCGGCTGCGCGCGCTTCCATGGCAGGAAAAGGAGAAGGGCCGCGATGAACGCCCAACCGACCAGTCCGCCGACGATGACGGCGACGAAGATGGTGGTGACCACCAACACGAACTCGTCCGATCCGAACCACAGGATCTGAACCGGCTTGTGCAGATATTGGGGCAAGCGTTCGTCCATCGACCCTTCTCCTCCTGCTACGGTCCTCACCAGCGAAGCAAATCGAAAGCGAAGACGAGGGTCCGGGAGCACTTCCTCCCGGTGACCGGAACGTGGGCGAGCGTGGAACCCGAATGCTTGCCCACGTTCCGATGCCGTCAGATCACCATGCCGAAGGTTTGAAGGATGCTGTCCGCCTTAATGAGGCAGACGGCAGCGACGATCGTCGGGATGCCGATCATGATATTGCTGAACAGTCGCGACACGCCGAACAGGAAGGCGGCGACGCCCCCGACGAAGCCGAGCGGGCCTTTGACACCCTGGTTCACGACAATGTCGTAGATGTCGTAGCCGAGATCCCCCGCCACGGGCGCGGTAAAGGCGTGGGCGCTTGCCGCGAGGAGCGACAGAAGCAGGACCGGTACGCCGACATCGGCGGCCGAAAGTACGGTTCTGGTAAGTTTTTTGACCATGAATGATTGCTTTCTTGGGCATTGGGCCGCCCTGAACTCTGCCTGCCGGCATCGATGGTGATCGTTGTCGGCCGACGGCGGTGCTGGACGGCCCGAAGGGGCGTCGCCGCCGGCATTCCGGTGCGTTGGGACCGAGAGCGATGATGCTCTCTGCGTCCGAGCAGCCGCCATGAAGAGATGGAATTCAGCGAGAGACACGGTTGGTCTTCGCCGAGGATAGAAAGGCCTCGATCTCGGCCTGCTGAAATCCGGAGATGAGCTTGCCGCCCGCGATCAAGGTCGGCGTCCCGCTGACACCAGCGGCGCTGACCACTTTGGCGTGAGCTTCGACCTTTCCGCGGCCTTCAGCGCAGGTTCGCAGCGCTGTCGGCGCGGCACCCGAATAGATGGCTTTAAAGGCTACCGCCTTATCGACTGAGCACAGGATGTGCTCGGACTTTGCCGCGGCTTCCGGATGAATGCCGCTCACGAAGAATATGAGACGCCGGACCGGTTTTCCCTCGGCGGCCTTCGCTGCCCAATATCGATTAAGCGCGCGACAATAGGGGCAGTCGGGATCGGTAAATTCGATCACCGTCGGCGCATCCTTGGGGCCGATTTCAAGCGCCTGTGAGGAGTCTATCGATTTCAGACGGTTGGAGATGCCGGCTTCCTGCGCGAGGGCTGTCAGATTGACGCCGTTCTTGTCGAAGATCGACGCGAACAAGAGATGCTCGCTCTCGGGCGCATAATAGACGATCCGGCCGCCAGCACTCGCTTGATAGATCGCGCCTTTCACCGGCGCCGGTTCGAAATCATCGAACTGGAGATTTGTGAAGGTTTGCTTGAGTTGCTGCTCCGCCTCCGCTGCGGCTTTTGCCAGCAACACCTTCTCCGTCTTCTCTTGTGCACAAACGACCGGCGAGGCGAGAAGTGCGGCCGCCGCCAGTAAGACGGCAGGTTTCTTGAAGGGGCCGTTCGCCGATAATGACGATAACCGGAATCGAGGCGCAGCACGATCGTTCGCGGAATCGCATGACATGAGTCCTCCCTGGCGCGACGGCGCCCGTTCGATGTGGGTTGCGTGAACGTCCGATGAGGCAGCCAGTGATAAGTCAGCCGGTCGGAACGGAGGGATAGATGGACGCGCTGTGAGCCAGCGGCAATCGTGAGGGCAGGCGCGTTCCCCAAGGCGGCACGATTGTGCCGCAGCCGAGCATCGTGATTCCAACTTTCATATTGGAATCAATGAATTGAAGGGAATTGCGTCAGGCGCGACACAGACTGAAATCCTTGAAGATGAACGAAGCTAATAGACTGAAAGCATCTCTACTTGCTGTGTCGCTCAGCGATAGCCAGCCTCGCATGGAGCGCTAGCGCACCACATACTATTCGGACGGAAGCTCATGTCGGACACCAGGACATGCGAGAAGGGCGGCGTCGCTTCGCTGGATCAGCTCAAGGAGTTCTCTGGGCGGCGCATCGAAAGCGAGCGTCTTCGCCGTCGCTTGAGTCAGGAGCATCTTGCCCGCAGAGTTGGATTGAGCGTTCGTTGGCTACGAGAGATCGAGAGCGGTAACCCGGCCGTGGCGCTCGATGACCATTTACGTTGCGCAGCGGCGCTCCGTCTCGCGCCCGCGTTCGTCCTTCTTCCCTTGTTGGACCCTGACTACAGCCAAGCTTCGTCGATCGATCCAGCGCCATTCGAATGGGCCGACATCGAATATCTGATCTGGACTCATATCGGCAGACGAGCAGGATGGGCTGCACACCGCGGCGAATTTGAACGCGCCCAGGAACCTCTGCGCGCCGAGGTTCGAGTCCCTGCTGAAAATCAGTCAAGAACAGCACAATCTTTACCTGCTACTCAGGATAGGAGCTAAAATTGCTACTTCTGAAAATTTGTCAAGTGAACCAGGGACAAGGATTTGCGTACCCGAGTTGCATTGCGATCAGAACGACGAAGTTCGGGGCAAACCGACATCCCAGGATCGTCCAGAACTTGCCAAGATACTCGATGGCTTCTGAGCTGCTACCCGTTTCTGGACCGCCCTGCTGGCAGCCTTCCAGCGTGCTGACATCAGGGCGGGCCATGTGCCGCTGATGCCAACATGAGCGATATCGGTGATTTGTTCTCGATCGCGCTGTGCGGTCGTACCTCGTTGTAGTCCCTACGCCAAGCCTCGCATTTTCGCACCGCGTCATCCAGGCTCATGAACCAGTGGGCGTTAAGGCATTCCTTGCCGTTGAAGCTCTCGATGAACGCGTTGTCGGTGGGCTTGCCAGGCCGCGAGAAGTCGAGCGTCACGCCCTTCATGTAGGCCCACAGATCGAGCTCGCGGGAGATAAAATTCGCTGCCATTGTCAGCCCTGATCGAGGCGGGATAACCCACTTGCGCGCAGCCCCGTTCCAGCACCTCGAACACATCCGGTGTCCGGTGCAGGCGCGATTGCCGCTCGACGACGTGTTCATCGCGCTGAAGGACGTGATCCCACACCTGACACGCTCGTCGCTGCACCGTTGCCTGCAACGCCACGGGATCAGTCGGTTGCCCAAAGCCGATCGGGAGAAGCCGAAGAAGTTCAAGAAATATGAGATTGGCTACTTCCACGTCGATATCGCGGAACTGCGCTATGAAGGCGGAAGAGGCTTCCTCTATGTCGAAGTGGACCGCACCTCGAAGCTGGTGTTCGCCCGCATCTATCGCCGGGCGACCAAGCTTGCCGCGGCAGCGTTCCTGCGCGTGCTTATCAAGACGGTGCCATACAGGATCCGTGGCCTGCTGCCGGTTTGGTGGACACCGAGATAGGGTGTTTCCACCTATCGGAGGTCCACAATGCAAAGAAGGAAGTTCAGCCGCGAGTTCAAGCTTGAGGCGGTGAGGATGGTCCGCGAACGCGGG
>NZ_JAXMPB010000014.1:0-43246 GCF_034380315.1 Sphingopyxis sp. | reverse complement strand
CACAACCTCCGCCTCACGTAGCTTGCCGATAATCTCTTCCGGGCGATGCTTTTTGCTCGGCATTCTATATCTCCTTCGTCGTCCAAAATATCATCAATTTTGGACCACTCAGAAGGGGGCAGATCACTCGCGCGCTCCATCACCCCGAAACTCGTCAGGAGTGTGCGGTGACAGAGCGCCGTCGCAGGAATGAGAGCAGCAGTATAACGCCCAAGAGGCAGAGCAGCGGCCCTGCTGCGGCAGCCAGAAAAAAACCGCGCGCTCCGATATGGTGGCTCAACCCGACAGCGCCGATCAACGGAGCCGCGATGGAACCCAGCCTTCCGATCCCCAGCGCAAAACCCACTCCCGTGGATCTCACCGCAGCCGGATAAAGCCCCGCCGCCAAAGGCGCGAGCGCCATGCCGCTTCCCGTTGTCATTGCCCCCGCGACGAACGCAAGCGCCAGAAACGCTCTGGTAGGGCTGACGACCAAGGCCAAGAGGCATAGCAGGAGCGTGGCAAGCGGTAAGCTGATCAGCAAGCTTCTGGCCGCACCGATCCGGTTAGCGAGAAGTCCGAGAGCAATACTGCCGAAAATGGCACCCAAATTATAAACGCCGAGCGGAAGAAGCGCATCGGTCGCAGCCCATCCGTTCGATTTGAGATAGGCAGGCATCATCAGGCTGACGAAGAACATCACATATTGCATCCCGACGAAAATTAGCCACAGCGTGAATGTGATCCTGGCGCGCCCGTTACGGAACAGCGCCGCCGCGCTGACCTTGGCCTTGTCAGTATCGGCAAGAATGAAGCGCGTCGCCGAAACCGTGCCAGCGGCGGGACGAATGCGCGACAATATGGCGCCTATGCAATGATCGCCCCCAGCGCGCGCGGCCAGAAATCGGAAGGATTCCGGCAACAGCGCCACAACGCCTGCCGTCACCAACAGCAATGCCAAGGAACCGAAAAGAAACAAGCCCTCCCAGCCGAACTGCGTGATGATGGCGGGCCCCGATATCCCGCCCAGCGACGTGCCGAGGGGGGCGCCGACATACATTGTCATGATCAGAAGATTCCGTTTCCGATCGGGTACGATGTCCGAAACGGCGGCAATCGCAATGGGAATTGCACCGCCCGCCCCGACCCCCGTGATCACGCGAAACAAGATGAGCGCGCCAAACCCGTCGGCGGTTGCGGTCGCCGCCATACCGATTGATGCCAGCAGCATCATCGCCATCAATACCAGACGGCGGCCATACCGATCGGCCAGATACCCCGCCGCGACAGACCCTCCGACAACGCCATACATGACGGCCGAAAGCGGCGAAATTATATCCCGTGAAAAGGCTGCTTGGTCCAGGCCCCATTCGTCGGATAGCGTCGGGACGACCATGCCCATCGACGTCAGGGAAAAGCCTCCTGTGACCAGAACCATCGCGCAGAGCAGACAGATCGCGACATGGTATCGACCAAGCCGCGCCCCACCGACAAATTTGCCGACATCGATCACGGACCCTCCGCTCATCTCCGAGCGATCCGGACTCGCGTCAGCTGTCATATGCTGACCCAGCTTCTGGGAGGTCAAATCTGGCGGCCCGCACTGTCCCAATAGGGCGCGCGCAGCCGCTGTTTGAATATCTTTCCGCTGTCTTCGCGCGGCAATTCGCCATGCAGATCGATCTGACGCGGAATTTTGAAACGCGCGATCCGCGCGGACAGAAACTGCGCCACGGCCTGTTGGGTCAGCGTTTCACCAGGCACACATTGCACCGCAGCAACAACCATTTCGCCAAATTCGTCATGCGGAGCGCCGAAGACCGCGCAATCCGCAACTTGAGGCATCTCTATCAGCGCCGCTTCGATCTCGGCAGGGAAGATATTGGCGCCGCCCGATATGATCATGTCCTTCTTGCGATCGCAAATGAACAGATAGCCTTCTTCGTCCAGATAGCCGACATCACCGACGGTCGCGAAGCGGCCCTGGCGCTGTCCATCGAGGTCGCCCGCGACGTTCGAATAGGAAAACCCGCCGCTCGTCGGAAAATCGACGAATATACTCCCCTCTTGTCCGGCAGGAAGCGGCCGCCCGTTGTCATCGAGTATTCGGATCTCTCCGCCCGGCAAAACCTGTCCGACCGACCCCGGTTTCCGAAGCGACTCCGCAGACGAAATGAGAGTCATGAATCCCAGCTCGCTAGCCCCATAGCTTTCGTAAAAGATGGGACCCAGCCAATCGATCATCGCGCGTTTCATGTCCGCTGGCCAGGGCGAGCCCGTCGATATACCGAACCGCAGCGTCGACAGATCATAACGAGAGCGCACCGCCTCTGGCAGCTTCAACAGCCGCGCCATCATGGTGGGTACAATGTAACAGTGGGTTATCCCATGGGACGCGACATCTGAGAGGAAAAGCTCGGGATCAAATTTCGGGGCGATGAACAAGTCGGCATAGCCCGCCGCCAGACAGAATATCGAAAGAGCGTTGGGCGCACTATGGTATAGTGGCGCGGCCACATAGAAGCGATCGTTCGGTCGCAACTGTAGCACTGCGGAAGCCTGTTCGGCGAATTTTGTATAGGCGTCGGGCGTCTCGGCGGCAGCTATGCGCCGGATGCCTTTCGGGCGTCCCGTGCTCCCCGAGGTGTAGGCCAGCACCCCTCGATAGCGACGCGGCGGGCCTTCAATGGGCGCGGTTTCGGCAACCAGCCGATCATAGTCGATCTGGCCGTCGGGCGTCACCGCCACGCCGGAATATGCCGCCAATATCTCGTCTGGCGTAGACACGGCGATGATCGGGACCGACCTCGCTGCTACCGCCATGAAATCGACCGTCAAATCCGAATGGCCGATCAGCAGACGAGCGCCCGAATCTTGAATGATCGACAATAGCTCATCGCGCGACCCGTGCCAGTTCAGCGGCACATAATAGGCCCCCAGATATCGACAGGCTTCGACAACCTCAAAATAGGCCACATCGTTACGAAGCAGCACGGCGATCACATCATCCTCGCCGACCCCCATGTCGCGAAGAGCCGCAGCAAGCCGCCTTGCCCGCTCGGTCCATATGGCACGCGCAGTCAACCGCGCACCGAGATAGATACCGCTCGTCACTTGCACTTCCTTCCGCATTGGGAGCCGCGACCCGAACGCACCATCATTGGCGCAATCCTGTCGACCGCCGCATTGCACAGAAAAACCGGCGCCCTTCAGGTGCTCAGAGCATCGCCGCCAGACGTTTTTGGATGATATCCCGAGCGTCGGACACAATGGCATCGATCAGCTGCTTCACCGTCGGCAGATCATCAATCAGCCCGACGACCATTCCGCAACTCCATGCGCCGACATCCATTTCGCCATCGACCATCACGCGCGGATATACCCCCGCAACCTCGTCCGCGATGTCGGCAAACCGAATCTGATCGCCCAGCGCCTTTTCTTTCAACAGCAGGCGTTCCACCGCTTCATTGGTCAACACCCGTTCGGTATTGCGCAACGACCGCATGACAAGGCGGGTATCGCGTTCGTCGGCATCGAGAATGGCCTGCTTCACATTGGCATGAACGGGAGCGTCCTGGGTCGCAAGAAAGCGAGTTCCCATGTTGATGCCATCGGCCCCTAGCGCAAGGGCCGCCGCCAGACCGCGACCGTTCGCAATGCCGCCCGATGCGATAAACGGGATCGACAGACGCTCTGCAGCAAGGGGGAGAAGGATGAAGTTGGTAACATCATCCTCGCCTGGATGTCCGCCACACTCAAACCCGTCCACGCTGACGGCGGCGCATCCGATTTTCTCTGCCTTCAGGGCATGACGTATCGATGTGCATTTATGGATGACCTTGATCCCGGCTGCGTTGAATGCAGGCATGACCGGGGCCGGGTTATTGCCGGCCGTTTCCACGATACGGATACCGCTTTCGACGATGACGCGGACATATTCGGCATAGGGCGGCGCATTGACCGACGGCAGAAAGGTCAGATTGACGCCAAAGGGCATGTCAGTCATTTCGCGGCAGCGCGCGATTTCAGCCCGCAGCTTTTCAGGCGAGCCAGGCGTCAGACCGGTGATCAACCCCAGACCGCCCGCATTGGCAACGGCAGCGGCCATTTCTGCAAAACCGACATAGTGCATACCGCCCTGGACGATGGGATATTGAACGTCGAACAACTCGGTAAAGCGCGTTTTCATCTCTACAGTCTCCGGAAAAAGTCAGTCCTGTCGGTTCGGGCGCGATTGTCCGGCGCCGCGTCGTTCGGGCAGGGAGCAGGTCAGCTTTGGCTGAACAGGGTGAGTGCCGCCCCGGTCATCGCTTCAATGCCTGTCAGGAGCGCCGGCGCCGCATCGGGCCGGAAGGTCGAACTGTGCAGTTCCTGCTCTGCGACGCCTTCGCCCCGCCTCAGCGCCAGAAACTCATCCATGTTCCGTGTCCCCAAAAAGAACAGAAACGATGGAACAGCGGGCTCGCCGCGTCCGAGAAAGGCGAAATCCTCGCTTGCCAGCACCGGATCGATACGACGGACACGCTGAGCCCCAAAGCGCATGGTCCAGTCGGCCACGATCAGCTCTGTCATCTTCCCATCGTTGACCACGGCCGGGGATTGCTCAACGATCTCGGTACGTGGAAGGCGGTCCTCCGGCATGCCGAAAGCGCGGGCCGTGTGGATCGCAACTTCGTTTACGCGCCGGACAATCGTCGCGAGAGTCTTGTCATCGTGAGCGCGTACCGAGAGATCAAGCTTCCCGTCCTCCGCTATCACGTTGCGCTTGCGGCCAATATCGACCCGCCCCACGGTGATTACCGCGGCATCGTTCGCCGCGACTTCTCTGCTGATAACCGATTGCAAAGCCATAATGATCTGGGCGGACAGCACGACCGGATCGCGCGTCTTTTCGGGCGTCGCGCCGTGACCGCCTGTCCCCCTCACGTGCAGATCGATACCCGCCATGGCGGCCATGGCCCGGCCACTGGCATAGCCGATCGATCCTGCCGGCGCCGACGGGGAAACATGCGTGGCCAACAGAAAGTCCGGCCGAGGAAACCGGGTGTAAAGGCCGTCGGCGAGCATCGCCCGAGCGCCTTGCAGCGTTTCTTCGGCCGGCTGGAGGTACAACAGCAATGTGCCTTTCCATTCGGCCTTCATCGCCGCCAGGCGCCGCGCCGTTCCCAGCAGATTGACCATATGCATGTCATGGCCGCAGGCGTGCATGACGGGAACTTCGACACCATCGACACCGACCACACGGCGTCGGCTGGCAAACGGAAGGCCTGTCTCCTCCAGGATCGGCAAGGCATCCATGTCGGCGCGGATGGCAACGACCGGCCCCGGCCCGTTGCGCATGACCCCGACAAGACCGTGCCCCCCAATTTTTTCGTGCACATCAAAGCCGATGGACCGCAACTGCTTGGCCATGGTCGCGGCGCTCTGCACCTCTTCCCCGGACAATTCGGGATGGGCATGCAACTGGCGATAGATTGACAACAGGAGCGGCAGATCGCGCTGTACGGCGTCCTTGATGCCTTCGCTCGCTGACGCCGGGCTCATCAGCAAGACGCCGAACGCCGCGCAGCCAAGGAAGAACGATTTGCGAAAAGTCGAAAAGGTCATGGTGTTCTTTCGTTCCATCGACTGCGAAACGCGGACATATCCCCGCATCGCTGGCGGTCGTCCGCGCGGCGGCAACGAAGATGTGGGTCCTTGATGTCGCCGCGCGAACCCGTGGAAGGACTAGAAGGACTGAACAATGCGAGCATAGAGAACGCGCCCGCGCGGATCGTGAACCCGTGAGTCATAAGGCAGTCCGTTTTCGGTGCTCGCCCGGGGAGGGTCGCGATCGAATATGTTCAGCGCCCCGATGCTAAATTGGGTCCCCGTCCCGAAGGTGCTGCCGAACGCTTCGTCCAGGTCCACGGCATATTGCACGTCCATGGTGGTCCAACTGCGAATGGTTTCGACGGGTCGGGGCGGGATGCGGACGAGCAACTCATCGTTGATATAGGAGTCCACATATCGGAAGTTGGTCGTCAGGCTGTGCCCCTCAAGCGTCCACTGCACCGTCAAATTGGCCCGCAAATCGGGGGTGGGGCTGGCAATAGTTCCGAAGTTTCTTCGCCCGACCCGATCGATCAGTGGCTGACCTGCCGCCTCCCGGAATTTATAGTCCAGTATCTTGGTCGCAGCGAGATTGAACCGGATTTTCCCGGCGTCCCCAATATCCGCCCGATAGGACAGTTCGACATCGATGCCGTTTGTCTTGAGGCTGGAAACGTTAAAAAACGTTCCTTCCAGCCGCTCTATGCTGCCGATCGGACTGCGCAGGACGTTATCCGGATTTCCGGAATCGGCAAGGTCCTGGGCCGTCTGTCCCGCAATCAGGTTTTTGATGTCGAACCGCCAATGATCGACGGTCAGAAACAGCCCCGGTATCGGGCGGAAAGTCGCACCGACATTGATCGAATCCGACGTTTCGGGCCTTAGACCGGGATTCCCCCGTCGAACCACCGGAACAAAGCTTGCCTGACCAGTCGGGTTGGCGGCATCGGTCACACGCTCCTGCGTAACCAAAAGGCTGGATGCGCCGTTCTGGGCATATTGCGGGGCGCGAAAGGCCGTCGAATAGGATCCCCGGAAAGTTATCGCATCACTGGCACGCCAAAGCGCGGCGACCTTCGGATCCACCGATCGACCGACACCGCCGCCATGATCCTCGAGCCGGATCGCCGTCTGCACCTCCAACCTTTCGGTCAGCGGCCATGACAGTTCACCAAATGCCGCAACGACATCACGGTGGAACCGTCCGTTCTGCCGACCGTAAAGGAACATCAGCCGCTTATCGAGCGCCTCCTGATTGAAGTTCATCCGCCGACTGTCATCGCGCCACTGCAGCCCGACCGCGAGCCCGACATCGCGTCCGCCAAGAGCAAAGGGCTTGCCTGTTACCACGGCATCGAGAACCAGGAAGTTCGCACTGGAATTGGTTCGCAAACTGCTGGAAAAATCCGCAATTACTGCAGGATCATTGTAGAAGGGCGAACCGGGCGATGCGCCAATCCCGCTCGCAAAGGGATTGAAATACTGGTTATTGTTCGGCCCGCCCTTTCCTTCCAGCGCGGCAAGGAAGCGGTCTTCCAGCAAATCCTCCAGAACGGTCCTGGTCTCAAGGCGCGTATAGCCGAGCCCGAGGTCATAGTCCCAACCGCCGCCGATCGTACCCGCCAGGCCAGCGACAACCGAAAGCGATGTGTGCTCGAAACGATCTTTCTTTGCCTCCCCTGCCGTCGGGAATGCGCGGCCGTAAAAGATCGCGCCGCGAGTAAAGCTAGGCGGCAGGTTGAGAGCATTGACTGCGCCGGCGACACTGCCAGGCACGCTGCCGGGCTGGAAACCCGGATTGCTCGCCGGAACGAATGGCAGCGAAACAAGCGGGTAGGACGGCGCAGCGGCACGATAGCTCTTGTTCCGCGCATAGCTGATATCCAGCGTCATCCGGGCATTGTCGGACAATTCATAATGCATGTTCGTGGCGGCCTGAAAGCGCTGCTCGTCCGCCACCAGCGTCAAATAGGGATCGAGCGAAAAGCCACAAAAGGTCGCAGTTCCGGTTCCTCGAGTCACGACACCACCGTTGGCGACGCACCCTGGGTCGGCCGTAGGCGGCCCGACGACAACAGTCGGCCGGTCAGGAAGCGGGACGCCCGGGCCGGTGAACGGCTTGAACGCAGGCTGGAACGCACCGGGGCCGCCAAGGCTCGTGAAACTCGACCCCATTCCGAAATCGACCTCGTCAGCCGTCATTAAGCTACGATCGAGATAGTTGGCGCCGATCACGATACCGAAACGCCCGCCCTGATAGCCATAGACCCCGCCGAATTCGACATCGCGCGTCGCGCTGGAGTTTCCGGCGGCACGGTAGTTGGCCTCGACCTCCAGCCCCTTGAATTTGCGCTTGCTGATAAAGTTCACGACGCCCGCCACCGCATCGGAACCATAAAGCGAAGCCGCACCATCCTTGAGCACTTCAACCCGTTCCACCATGTTCATCGGAAGCAGCAGATTCGTGTCGACGAAAGTTACTCCGTCGTTGGTGTTGGGCAGGGAATTGGGACGGCGCCGGCCATCGACCAGCACCAGCGTCGAACCGACCCCCAGGCCGCGCAGGTTGAAATTGGATGTGCCCGTCGTTCCACCCTGGGTTCGCTCATCGGTATTGAACTGCGACCCGGTGTTCACGGTCATGTTACGCGCGATATCGGCGACCGTACTGACACCCGAGCTTTTCAGTTCGCCGCTGTCCAGGACATGGATAGGCGACGACCGATCCACGGCATGAGGGTTTAGGTAGCTGCCGGTAACAATGATCGGCTCCTGCGATGTGTCACCTCCGGGCTCGCCATCGGCCGCAGACCCTTCGGTGCCCTGATGTGCTGCAGCCGGCGCGGAAGCGAGCGCAGCGATCAACGCAAGCAGCCCGGACCGAGCTCGTAAAATCCCCCTGAATCCCATTGCCTCACCCTCCCGAACATCGGCGCCAATACGCTCGATGAGTCAACAGATACATCTTGATGATATATCTGACAACTATAAACTGATACTGGAATCCGGAGGGCGCCCTTGCCTTGTGAATGAAACATGCGCTGCTACTAGGCAGTATAGAGACCAGCGGAAGCAGTGATATGAGCGTGGAGAATAGATTCGGTAAAAAGCGGACGGCTTTCGCCATCCTGGGCTTTCTCGCCCGTGGCCCCAAATCGGGGTATGACATCAACCGATCGATATCGAGCAGCACCGGCTATTTCTGGAAAGAAAGCTTCGGCCAGATATATCCAATCCTGAAAAAGCTCGAATCCGAAGGGTGGATACACAAGGATGAAGCCGAACTGACAGGAAAACGTCCGCGACAAAAATATGCGATCACACCGCCGGGACTTGACGCTCTGCAAAAGTGGATCGCTGACAAGGTCGAACCCAATGTCACGCGCAACGAGATGCTGCTGAAGCTGTTTTTCGGCCGGCTGGTCGAACCGGAGATTCTGATTCGCCATATTCACGAGCATCGTGCGCGTACGCAGGACCAGCTTACGATATTCGAGAATTACAAGGCTAGCTTCAGTTCGCGTTCGCTTCAGGAAAATCCCGACCTGAAGTTCTTCCTGATCCCGCTCAATCACGGAATTGCAACCTATGGCGCCGTGGTACGCTGGTGCGACGAAACGCTTGCCATGCTGGAAGATGAAACAAGCGACCCGGCACGATCCACGCTCTCCTGACCCCGTTCGGGAAAGCATCCATTGTGCTGCCAGCCGCCAATGCCATCGACTCAGCTTGTCAAGCTGGTGTAGCGCTTGACAACATTATCGATGACCACCGCAGCATCATGGCGTGCGCGGGGTCATAGCTATCGGGAACAAGTCAGGCATGCCGAAAATCTTGACGGAGCAGGACAAGGAAGATTTCCGACGGAGGCTTTGCGAAGTTGCCGAGAAACTATTCTCTCAAAAGGGGCTAGAGGCTGTGTCTATGCGGCAGATCGCCTCCGCACTGAACGTCTCTGCCATGACGCCCTATCACTATTTTCAGGACAAGGACGATATATTGGCGGCCGTGCGGGCGCGCGGCTTCGAGCGTTTTGCCACCGCGCTGGAATCCGCCAGCCAGCGAGCCGAGGATTTGCGGACGCGGGGCTTTGCCATTGCGGGCGCCTATCTCGATTTTGCGCTAGGCAGCCCAGACACCTACAAGCTGATGTTCGACCTCAACCAAAGCAGCGACCGGGACTATCCCGAGTTGGCCGCAGCATCGGCGCGGGCCAAGTCCCCGACGCACGCCTGGGTGCGAGAAATGATCGCAGCCAAAGTTTTCAAAGGCGAAGCTGAGGAAATAGGCGACATGTACTGGGCCTCTATCCATGGCGCGGTCGTGCTCGAACTGGCGGGAAAAATGCCCCCCGGCTCGGCCCGCCGCGTTCAGAAGACCTTTGCGAAAACGCTATTCAACGGGTTGCGCGCAGAGGTCTGACCGCAGGCGCGCAACGACCGGCGCCGGCCCGGCACCTTGTTCCCGACGGGACATCCAAAGCCGGCACTGTCATCCCTCACCCCATGTCACCCGCGACCCAGCTACCGTGGAAACCATAGGGTATGCGGCGCGGAACGTGGACCGTTGCGATCGGTCCCTTTTCTAAGTCGGTCGCCTCGAAGATCAGAAGATCGGAACGATTTTCCGGTGTCCGATATACCACGGTCATAAGGTAGCCATCACCCTCGCCCGCCTCTTGAGATCGCGGCACGAACACGGGTTCAGAAGCAGGGCTATCGGCCCCAAGCTCGAATTTTTCGCGCTTCCCGGTCTGCAGATTCTTGTGCACCACCGCAGTCTGGCCGCCAGCGCCATAGCCCGCAGGATCCCCCAGATACCAGCCATGCACGTTCTTGCGTGTTTCGAAACGGTGATCAATGCGCGGGAATTCACCGAACAAATCGTCGAGCGTCTCCTCCTTGACGGCATTGGACGGAGCGTCGAGGTCGAAGGTCCAGCGCATTAGCTCACCTGCATGACGTTCGCCTGTCTTACCATCGACGCGCGGGAAAAGCGGTGGCTGATCATAGCGCAGAACGTCGGCAAACAGCTTTCCGCCCTCTTGCCAGGCATTCAGAACGTGAAACACGTAACAGGAATCGACATTGAACCAGCGAATATCGCCGCTGCCGTCCCGGCGCATCACAGCGATATGCCCGCCCAGATCAGGTTCCCAAGCATAGGCTGACTGGCCGCCCATGGCCCGATCAAAACTGCCTGTCAGCGGCAGCACCGGTATCATGGCGTAATCCTGCGTAACCATGAAATCATGGATCATGGACGAAAAGGGTGCAATGATTCCATCACGCCGCGTCACCGAACCATCCGCAGCGGTAATACCGAAACTCAGTTCGTTCGTGAATGGACCTGGGCCTGAATCATACGCAAACCAGATCATCTCTCCCGTCACGGGATCGATCTTGGGATGCGCGGTGACGCGCGAGCGATAGCTTTCGACATAGCCTTTGGTTTCGAGAGTGACGGGGTCGACCTCCATCGGCATATGTGCTTCGGACAATGCCAACAGCTTTCCAGCCTGATAAAGAATATGGGTGTTGGCCCCGCCCGAATCCTTGCCACGGGCGATGGGATCGGTCGTCATGGGATTGCCGAAAGATCCGAACAACGAACGGCCTGCTTCATGCTCCAACTTCCAGCGCGGCGTGCGCACATAGCGATTCCGGTACTGCACCTTGCCGTTCTCGAAATAGAAACCGTGCATCATCCCGTCACCGGTAAACCAGTGATAATTGGGATCGCGTGGCTCGAATTGCGGATTGGGCCCGACCCTATACAGGGCGCCGCAGAGCTCGACCGGAACGTCGCCCGATGCCGTCAGCTCGAAATCATCCTCGGTCCGGATCGGGGCAAAATTCCCCTGCAGATACGGGCTGCCATGACCAGAATTCAGCATTGACCTTCCTCCAACATAAGGGCGCCTAACCACCGACAGGCGGACTGCACGCCACGCTGCACAACAGCCGGGATCATCCCGACCGCGCCACTCTTATATTTTACGATGTATATTATAAAATCCACGGGTCAAGAGCCACAATTTGAACCCCGAGCATCGCCACGCTGCTCCGCGGTTGCAGTTTGGTGGCCGAGGGCGTACCCCGCTAACCATGCGTAACTTCCTGGCCGCGCTGCTGATGACTGGCGCCCTCGCTTCCCTTCCCGTCGTTGCCGCTGAAAAGCTGGCGCCGCCCGCGCCTATCCTGACGACGCCTGACGCGGTGGACAGCTGGACGCATGCCAGGCCGGAGCAGGCGCGCGTGACCCATGTCGCGCTGGACCTCGATGTCGATTTCACGGCGCAGCGCCTGCGCGGAACCGCATTGCTCGACATCCTGGCCAAGCCGGACGCCAAGTCGATCATCCTCGACGTCGATGGACTTGAAATAAAAGAGGTGACGGGCGACCGCGGCCAGAGCCTGCCCTTCACCATCGGCACGCCCGATAGCGAACTGGGATCGGCAATGACCGTCGAACTCGGCGGATCGCGCAAGGTTCGCATCGCCTATACCAGCGCGCCGGGCGCCGCGGCGCTGCAATGGCTGCCGCCCGCGATGACCGCGGGCAAAACCAAGCCCTATCTGTTCAGCCAGGGTCAGTCGATCCTCAACCGCAGCTGGATTCCGACCCAGGACAGCCCCGGCATCCGCCAGACATGGGATGCCACGCTGACCGTCCCCGGCGACCTTGTCGCGGTGATGAGCGGCGAGAAGCTGAGCGGCGACAAAGGCGAGCGGCTTGCCGACGGGCGCCGCCGCTTTGCCTTTCGCATGGACAAGCCGGTGCCGCCCTATCTGATCGCCTTTGCGGTCGGCGACCTTAAATTCCGCTCGCTCGGCCCCCGTTCGGGGGTATGGACCGAGGCGGCGATGCTCGAAAAGGCAGCCGCCGAATTCACCGATGTCGAAAAAATGATCGACGCCGCGACCGCGCTATACGGTCCCTATCGCTGGGGCCGCTATGACATGCTCGTCCTGCCGCCTGCCTTTCCCTATGGCGGCATGGAAAATCCGATGCTGACCTTTCTGACGCCGACGATCATCACCGGCGACCGGTCGAACACCGACGTCGTCGCGCACGAACTGGCGCACAGCTGGTCGGGCAATCTCGTTACCAATGCGACCTGGTCGGACAGCTGGCTGAACGAAGGTTTCACCACCTATTTCGAAAACCGGATCATGGAGGCGCTCTATGGCAAGGAGCGCGCCGCGATGTACGCCGATCTCGACTGGGACAATATGATCCGCGACATCAAGGCGAATGGCGGCGAAACCGGCGCGAAGTCGCGGCTGCACGGCACGCCGGGCGATGGCGCGGTCGATTATACCAAGGGATCAACCTTCCTCCGCACGATCGAGACGGAGGTGGGGCGCGAGCGCTGGGATCCCTATCTCAAATCCTATTTCGACCGTCACGCCTTTCAGCCGCAGACCACCGCCGGCTTCCTCACCGACCTGCGCGAAAATCTGCTCAAAGGCGACGCGGAGCTGGAGCTGAAGCTGCAACTCGACCGCTGGGCCTATGCCGCCGGGCTGCCGGACAATGCCGTCCACCATCGGAGCGCGACGCTCGCCGCGGTCGATCAAAAGCTGGCGGCCTTTAACGCCGGCGGTCCGGCAGGGGCGGTGCAGCCCGAGGGGTGGAGCACCCAGCAATGGCTGCGCTTCCTGAACGGCATCGCGCGCGAACAATCCCCGGCCCGGCTCAAGGAACTCGACGAAACGCTGGGGCTGTCGGCATCGAACAACGCCTATGTCCGTTCGGCCTGGCTCGAGCTTGCGATCGCCAACCGCTATGACCCCGCGCTCCCCTCGCTGCGCCAGTTCGCATCGTCGGTCGGACGCGGCCTGCTGATCTATCCGCTTTATCGCGGGCTGAAGCGGCAGGACGACTGGGGCGATGCGATCGCCCGCAATCTGTTCGCCGAAGCCCGTCCGACCTATCACCCCGCCGTCGCAAACGGGATCGAGAAGATTTTGAAGGCCGAGTGACCCGGCCGCCGGGTCGACAGGCCGGCCGCCGAAAGATAAATCCCCCATTGGCCCCAATGACCGGAAGGATGGCTTCCATGACGACAGGCTCCGACCTTCGCTTTTCCTGTAGCTGCGGCGAAGTGGAGGGGCGTTTGCTGAACGCCGGGCCACGGGAAGGCGACCATATTGTTTGCCATTGCAGCGATTGTCAGGGATTCGCCCGCTATCTGGGAGCCGCAGAGCGAGTGCTCGATGGCAGCGGGGGCACGGCCCTTTTCCAAAGTCGCTGCGCCCGCATGCGGCTGTCGAAGGGACGCGACCGGCTGGCGAGCCTTCATCTGACCGACAAGCCGACGCTGCGCTGGTATGCAACCTGTTGCCGGACGCCGATGTTCAACACCTATGCCAACGGCCGCATCCCCTACGTCACCACGCTGGTCGCCAATTGCAATGCGGAACGAAGGGACGACGTGCTGGGCCCGGTGATCGGCCATCTGTTCACCGAGGATGCGGGCCGCGACGTCGGCGACGTGCCGCGCATGTCGATGGCAAAGCTGATGCGACGCTTTTTCCGCCGGATGGTCCGCGACATGATCTCGGGCGACCGGCGCCGAAGCGCGTTGTTCGATGCCGCGACGCTCGAACCAATCGCGGCGCCGCATCGCCTGACCCCCGACGAGCGGCAAGCGCTGGCCGGCGATTGAGGCGAGACCGGGGGCCTGCCGGGCACCGCCCCGCCGCCGCCGCGATCAATTGGTCCAATAGATATAATCCTGACCGGCCCGCCACGGCGCGTTGAGCGGAACGTCAATGCGCACCGGTCCCTCGATCAGCCCAGGCCAGATCGGTTTCGCCATGTCGCGGTTCTGCGCCGCGATCATCGCGCGAAGTTCGGCGACGCGCGCGGGCTCTATCGCTGCCAGGTCGTGCTGCTCGGTCGGATCGGTCGCAAGATTATAAAGGCGCGCCTTTTCGGGACGCTTTGTCACCTGCAATTTCCAGTCGCCCGCGCGCACCGCGCGATAATCGCCCGAACGCCAGTAAAGCGCGGCGCGCTTTGCCGGGCCCGCCAATATATTCTCGCTGTCGATCACCCGGTCGCGGGGCAGCGCCGCGCCCGCCGCCGCAGCGATCGTCGCGAAGATGTCGAGATGGCCGGTCATGTCGGCGCGCCGCGTTCCCGGCGCGATGTGCGCCGGCCAGCGCAGGAAAAAGGGGGTACGCGTGCCACCTTCGAAAAAGGTCGCCTTCCACCCGCGATAGGGCGCGTTGAGATCGGGGATGCCGGTGTACCAGGCGCCGCCATTGTCGCTGGTGAATAGGACGAGCGTATTGTCGTCGATCCCCAGTTGCTTCAGCTTTGCCATCACATCGCCAATGCGCCGGTCCATCTGCGCGATCATCGCGCCGTAAACGCGCGTCTTGTGATCCTTGATCCCAGACAACCGGTCATAGTCGGCGCGCGTTGCCTGAAGCGGCGTGTGCGGCGCATTGAAGGCGAGATAGAGGAAAAAGGGACGGTTGCGGTTCGCCTCGATCGCCTTGATCGCTTCGTCGGCGAAATAGTCGGTCATATGCCCCTGGGGGTGAAAGCGCTTTCCCCCATTGAAGGTCACGGCGTGGCGCAGATTGGCCCACAGGAAACGGTCGATCGGGTCCCAGGGCAGCTTCGCATTGACCGCCTGCGCATCATCCTCCGGCAGAAACATCGCGCCGCCGGCCAATATGGCGAGGCTTTCGTCAAAACCCTGTGCCTGCGGCTGGAGCGCTGGCGCCTCCCCCAGATGCCATTTGCCGATATGAAGCGTGTGATATCCGGCCTGCTTTACCAGTTCGGCGATGGTCACTTCGCTGGCCGGGACGCCCATATCGGGATAGTCCGGTATATCGGGCGTAATCCGGTCCTTGTGAAAGATCGCGCGAAGCGGCCCCACACCGTCGCCGTGCGCCAGATTTTCTGCAAACTGGACGGGAACGGCGGTGAATTCGAAACCGAAACGAGTGGGATAGCGTCCGGTCATCATTGCCGCGCGCGATGGCGAACAGGTCGCATTCGCGGCATAGGCTGTCGTGAAATGGGCTCCCTCGCGCGCCAGCGCATCGATGTTCGGCGTGCGAACGATTCCGCCAGCCACCCCGCCGCCGTTCAGGCTGATGTCATTATATCCCAGATCGTCCACGACAATCAGAATGATATTGGGCCGCCGCTCGCCATTCGGCGCGGTAACAGGGCCTTGCTGCCAGGCAATCATTCGGTTCGGCTGCACCGGGTCTCGCCAATCCGAAAGCAGACCCGGAAGGCGGTATTTATTCTCCTGAAACGCCCAATAGCTAGTTGCCATCAGCATGAGGAGGACGCCCAGTGCGATCCACCGCTTTTTCATATCGCCCCTTCCCCTTCTGCCATCCCATGGCGCTCGGCGCTGCGAGGATCGGCTGCGCCAAGATAATCCGACCGACCCGACCAGCCAACGCTTGCCCATAATATTATGACACGATAAGTGTCATTATATTGAATGCGGCGCAAGCGGGTCTTGCTGGAAACCATTGACCCCGGCGTCAAGCTGGGCCAGCGGAGATGGAATGACAAAGGGGGAAGGAAAAACGACGACGCTTGCGCGCGCGCGCAAGGCCGTTGACGGGCGCCGCGAACGCAGCCGTTCGAGCCATCGCCGCATCGTCGAAGCGATGATGGAACTGATCGCCAACGGCGATCTGATGCCCAGCGCAGCGCGGGTCGCGGAGGAAGCTGGCATCGGCCTGCGTACGGTATTTCGGCACTTTGACGATATGGACTCGCTCTATGCGGAAATTTCCGCGACCATTACGGAGCGGGTCATGCCGATCGTGACCGCGCCGTATCAGGGCACGGACTGGCGCGACAATCTGCGCGATCTGGCGCGGCGCCGCGTGCGGGTTTTCGAAACCATGCTGCCTTTTCGGCTCGCGGCGAACATCAAACGCTATCAGTCTCCTTTTCTGATGGGCCAATATGGGCAGGTCGTCACGCTCGAGCGCGAGCTTGTCTTGCGGCTTTTGCCGCCGGACATTCTGGCGCGCCGCACCACCGCCGAGGCGCTGTGCGCAGCCCTCTCCTTTCAAAGCTGGCGCGCGTTGCGCCACGACCAGAGCCTGTCGGCAGAGGAAGCAGGAACCGTCACGGCACACATGGTCGAAGCGCTGATCGCGATGGTGCCGGACCAGAAGCCATGAACCGAGGCGACCGGGCGCTGTTGTCGGTCACGATGATCGTTGCGCTTGCCGGATGCGGTCGGGAAGCCTCTCCTTCCGACGGCCCCATCGACACGGCCGTTCCAGCGCCCTGTCCCGCCATGCCCCGCGCGGATTATGCCTGGGTTCCCGGCGGGCGCTTCGTCATGGGCGCCGACGCGCATTTGTCCGAAGAGGGGCCGCCGCGCGAGGTTCGCGTCGCCGGATTCTGGATGGCGACCCACGAAGTCACCAACGCCGAATTCGCCGAGTTCGTCCGCGCGACAGGCTATAGGACATTGGCCGAGCGCGACCCGCCGCCCGTGCCCGGCGCACCGCCCGAAATGCTGGTGCCCGGCGGCGCCGTCTTTGCCGCCCCGACCGATGGCAACCCCAATTGGTGGCGCTGGGTCGTCGGAGCCGAGTGGCGCCATCCGGCCGGTCCGGAAACCGACATCGACGGCCATTCCCGCGATCCGGTGGTGCAGATTGCCTATGACGACGCCCTTGCCTACGCCCGTTGGGCAGGCAAGGATCTGCCGAGCGAGGAACAATGGGAACTTGCGGCATCGACCGGCGGGGCTGATCGCAATATTCCGATGGGCCGCGACGGCAAGCCACGCGCCAACTATTATCAGGGTGTGTTCCCGGTCAAAGACCTTGGCACCGATGGCTATCGGGGCCGTGCGCCGGTGGCCTGCTTTCCCGCCGATGGCCATGGCATTCACGACCTGATCGGCAATGTCTGGGAATGGACCCGCAGCACGGCGGGAAAGGATCACAACATCATCAAGGGCGGCAGTTTCCTGTGCGCCGCCAATTATTGCGCCCGTTACCGTCCGGCCGCACGCCAGTTTCAGGAACGCTCGCTAGGCACCGACCATATCGGCTTTCGCCTGATTGACACGGCGCGCCCGGCGCCGACGCCAGCCCCAGATTAGAGCCGAAACCAGCAACGTCAGCCCCCCGGCAACCGCGCCTAGCCGGATCAATTGCTTGCGCCCGCGCTGTTCAAAGGCATAGCGTTGAATCTGGGCGTCCGCTGTATAGCCCGCCGGCATATCGAGGACGCCGTTCGCCTTTGCATAGGCCCGATAGTCCGCCATCATCGCGGAGAAGCGATCGGGCAGCGCCGCGGCAAGGTCGTTCGTTTCCCCAGGATCGGTGCGGATATTGAAAAGTCGCCAGCGGCCGTCGCCGGTTGGAGCAAGATTGCGCACCAGCTTGTAATCCCCGCGAAACAGCGCGGCGTTTCCCGACAATTCATAACCAAGCGGCCTATCGCCATGCACGCTGGCGCCCGCATCGCCAAGCATCGGGATCAGGCTGCGCCCCGTGATCGGCTCGACGGCCTTACCCTGCCATGTCCCGCCATGCAAAGGCACGTCGGCAAGACCCGCAAGCGTCGGTACAATGTCGGTGACATGCGCAAAGCCATTGCTGACAGCGCCCGACTGGACACGAGTGCTGCCCGGCCAGGCGATGATCAGCGGAACGCGCAGACCGCCTTCGGTCGCGCTGAACTTATATCCCGACAAGGGCGATGCCGCGGCGCTCGCCCACCCCGCTCCAATGTTGGAGAAGCTGTTGGGGCGGCCGATATTTTCGATCGCCGTATTATAGCGCAGCCCCAGAAACACGCGGCCACGCAGGGTCGCATAGGGATTGGTCGGTTCCGCGCCATTGTCGGAAAGGAAAACGAAGATCGTGTTTTCATAGTCGCCGGTACGCTTCAGATGTGCCACGAGACGGCCGACCTCGCGGTCCATCGCGGTTGCCATGCCGGCATAGGCCTGCATCACGCGAATGGCGGATTTTCGTTCTTTTTCATCCAGCTTCGTCCAGTCGCGCGTGGTCGGCATCGTCACCATCGCCGTGCCTTCGGGGATGATGCCCAGCGCGGCCGCCCGCCGGGCCCGTGCGGCGCGCAGCGCGGTCCAGCCGTCGCGATACATGGCGGCATAACGCGCGATGTCGCCGTCGGGCGCTTGTATGGGAATATGATTGGCAAGAAAGTTGATCGACGCAAAAAATGGCCTGCCGCTCGCCCGATCCCCCTCGATATAGTCGAGTGCCTTTTGCACGACGAAACGCGACGAATAATAGCCGGGCGGCAGTGTCGCGGGTCGGCCATCCTCGGTCCAGTCGGCCTTGTCATAGAGCACCTCGATCGGCCGCTGCGCAAAATTGTCGGCCCCCGACGCCCCCAGGCTGAACGCCCGGTCATAGCCGCGCGCGCCCGGCAACCGCGTCGGATCGTTGCCGAGATGCCATTTGCCGGTCAGGTAGGTGCGATATCCCGCCGCCTTCAGCATCTGGGCGATGGTGACGACGCGGTGGTTCATTACCGTGTCATAGCCCGGCTTTCCCTTATGCTCGTCGGGGATGGTTTCGGGCATGTTGCCGAGCCCGGCGCGGTGATTCATCACCCCCGTCTGCAGCATCGCACGGGTCGGCGAACAGGATCCCGCCACGTGAAAGTTGGAAAAGCGCATCCCGGAGCGCGCCAGCGCATCGATGTTCGGCGTCGCGAATTCGGCGCCAAAAGCGCCGACATCGGTGAACCCCCAATCATCGGCGAGGAGGATGACGATATTGGGGCGTTCGATCGCCGCCCGCTCTGCGCCGGATGCCGAGGGCGCCTCGGCCGCCGCCGGTCGCGCCGCGCAGATCAGGGAAAGCAGCAGAAGCCCGGCACGCCTGCCCGTCGCGGTCCGTCGCCTTGCGCTTCCCCCCGGCTCATGCCCCGCCATCGCTCCGCTCTCCCAATGCACATATATATTGACACTGACTATGCCATAATATCGACCAAGGCAATGGCCCGCTTGGCAGCGGCGGTCGGGCATGCTTGAACGGGATATGGACTGGACGAAATGGATCGGGCGCCGCAGCACGCAGCGCGACCTGCTGACCCCCGCGACGCTGGCACGGTTCCGCGCCACCATCGACAGCGCGGAAAGGGACGACATCGCCCCACAGGCGATCCACTGGTGCCTGTGCCTGCCCGACGCGCCGACCGCCGCGCTGGGCACCGACGGCCACCCGCGCCGCACCGACGACCCCGACAGTTTCCTGCCGCCCATTCCCCTGCCGCGCCGGATGTGGGCGGCGAGCGACGTGCGCTTTCACGTGCCGATCCGGGCGGGCGCCGCGATCGATCGGCAGTCGGCGATTGCGGGCATCGAGGAAAAGCGCGGCAGCGGCGGCCAATTGATCTTTGTCGAGGTCATGCACGACACCCATGCCGACGGCATCCATGCGGTGAGCGAGCGCCAAACGATCGTCTTCCGCGAACCCGCCCCGGTTCCGTCCCCGGATATGCAGGCCCCCGCCCCGGTCGGCACGCCCGACCTGTCGGGCTGGTCATGGCAGCGCACGCTGATCCCGTCCGAACCGATGCTGTTCCGATATTCGGCGCTGACCTTCAACAGCCACCGCATTCATTACGACCGCCCCTATGCCACAGGCGAAGAGGGGTATCGCGGCCTGGTCGTCCACGGACCGCTGACCGCGACGCTGTTGCTCGACCTTGCGCAGCGCGAGTTGGGTTCCAATGCCCTGTCGCATTTCCGGATGCGCGCACAGGCACCCGCCTTTGCGGGCGAGCCGCTCCATCTGGTCGGGCGCCGCGCCGAGACGGGCTGGGAACTGGCGGCGATCGGCGCCGACGGGCGCACGGTCATGACCGCAAGCGCGAATTGACCGATCAGCGTTCGCGATATTCGGGCGCGCGCTTTTCGAGAAAGGCCGCCAGCGCTTCGCGGTGATCCTCGGTCGCCGACAGGATCACCTGCTGCCGATCCTCGATCGCCATCGCGGCATCGAGACTGGGCGCATCGATATTGAGATTGAGCGCCTGCTTCGAAAGGCGCAGTCCGTGCGGGCTCGTCGCCAGCATCTCGTCCGCCAATGCGAGACCCCGGTCGAGCAGCGCGTCCGCCGCGACGATCTCGCTGACAAGTCCAGCCCCCCGCGCGCGCTCGGCATCGATGAAGCGGCCGGTCAATATCATTTCCGACGCCAGGCTGGCGCCGACCAGGCGCGGCAGAAAATAGCTCGACGCCATATCGCACCCGCCGAGGCCGATACGGATATAGGCGGCGTTGCATCGAAAATCGGGCGCGGCATAGCGCACGTCGGACGCGAGCAGCAGCGACAGCCCGCCTCCCGCAGCCGCACCGTGGCCAAGCGCGATGATCGGCTGGGGACATGCACGCATCTTGCGATAGATATTGCCGATCGCGGTCTGGGTGCGCAGCGTTCGCAGCACCGGCGTTTCGTCGCCCGACCGGTCCTCCTGAATGTCGAGCCCGGCGCAAAACGCCCGCCCGGCGCCGCGCAGAATGACGACCCGCACCTCTGGCCGGTCGGCAAGCCCGCCGAAATAGGCGTTGAGATCGTCGACCAGCCCGGTGTTCAGCGCGTTCAGGCGATCTGGCCGGTTGAGCGTTGCGATCTCGACCGCGCCGCGCGCCTCGACCAGCAGCGCGCCTGTCACAACGACTGGCCGTCGTCGATGGTCAGGACGCTGCCCGTTACGCCGATCGCGGCATCGGAACAGAGGAACAGCAAGGGCGCGTGAAGATCGCTGGCCGGTCGCATCCGGCGGCGCGGAAAGGCGTCGATCATCTTGCGCCCGACATCGCTGTCGAACAGCGCGGCGGTCATTTCGGATTCGAAATAGCCGGGCTGGATAATGTTCACATTGATGCCGCGCCGCGCCCATTCGCGCGCCAGGCTCTTGCCCAGATGGCGCACCGCCGCCTTGGTCGCGCCATAGACCGAAGTGGCGGGGAACAGCTTGTCGGCGGTGATCGACCCGATGATGACGATGCGTCCATGCTGGCGATCGCGGCTGCCCGCCGCATCGAGCCGCCGGGCACCCTCGGTCGCGGTCAGGAACACGCCGCGGATATTGGCGGCGAGCAATCCGTCGACATCGGCCACCGAAAGGCCCAGCGCCAGATTTTCGGTCGCGACCCCGGCATTGGCGATGATGGTATCGACGGTGCCGAAGGCGGCCTCTGCCGCATCATAGGCCGCCTTGGTCGATGCTTCGTCGGTGACGTCCATGCTGACCGCGATCGCGGCGCCGCCCGCGGCCTCGATCGCCGCGACCTGTTCGGCCAGCCGGTCGCCGCGCCGTGCCGCCAGAACAACCTTTGCCCCCGCCGCGGCAAGCGCCCTCGCGAACCCTGCGCCCAGACCCGACGACGCTCCCGTCACCAGCGCCACGCGCCCCGACAGATCGAACACCGGTTCCCGCGCCATTCCGCCTCTCCTTCCATCATGAAAGCTGCGGTCGGCTTGCCCTCGATTGACGTTTACGTCAACTGCCAGTGCGTAGAGCGACCCCAAGGACCAAGGGCTTGACAGCGACACTTTGTTCACTTAATGTTCTTATCGTGCACAACGAACCTCATCCCCCGTTGCAGCCGCCAATGGCGGCGGACGGGGGATAAAGCTGCGTCGATATCGACCAGCAATCGGGTGGCGGCGCATCCCGCCATCATCAGCATCCCTGTTGATTTTTCCGAACCCCCTTAAGCACTTGCCATCCGTCCGGCATCAACCAGCCCTTGCCCGCGGCCTCGGTAAATCCTATAGGCGCCGCATGCCTATCTTTGAGATTGTCCACGGAACATAGGCAGCCCCGGGGCCCGACGCCCCGCCCGCTGCCCCATTGACGGCAGAGTTTTGCGCCGCGCGCAACAGCTCTGCCGATGGTTCGGCATGGCCGTTGCAAATCTGGCCCGCCCCCGCGCGGCCGCGATGCGACGGCAGGATTTGGACAAGATCCATCATGAATATATCAAGGACGGAACAGCGCGTATTGCACGTGCTGGCACGCGGTGGCCGCATTGTGCACTATCGCGACGAAGACAGCGGCCGCATTCACGAAATCGATTGTTTCACCCGCGAGGGTTGGCGCCTGTCGACCTGCACTCTGGAGGTGTTTGGCGCCCTCAAGCGCAAGCGACTGATTTCAAGCAAGGACGGCCAGCCATATCGCATCACGCGCGACGGGCTGAAATCGCTGCGCAGTCAGGCCGACAACCGTTAGCGACCGCATGGCTCCGCGCCCTGGAAAACGGGGGGCGGGGCCATCGGCACTCGCCGCGCACGCCTGCAAGCCACGCCGATGAAGGCTGGGGCGGGCGATGCGCCGGCACGTGGTCCCCAGCGTGCACGGGGCGCATCGCCCTTCCCCCGGTCGTCCGGCCGCCGTCAGCTTTCCGCTGCCGCAGCCTCCCCATCCAGGCTCGGTTCGCGTCCGGGCCGACCGAAATAATATCCCTGCGCCTCTTCGCACCCTTCACCGACGAGCAGCGCGAGCTGTTTTTCGGTTTCGACCCCCTCGGCCAGAACCGGAATCCCCAGGCTTTTGCCGAGCGCCAGCACCGCGCGGATGATGGCGCGGGCCTGGCCGCTCTGCTCGGCCTGCAGCAGGAAGGATTTGTCGATCTTGATCTTGTCGAAGGGAAAGGAGTGGAGCGTGTCGAGCGATGAATAGCCCGTCCCGAAATCGTCCATCGCGACGCTGACCCCCAGCGCCTTGATCCGCCGCAGGCTGTGCAGCGCGCGCGCCTTGTCGGCGATGATCGCCGTTTCGGTAATTTCCAGTTCCAGTCGGCGCGGCGACAACCCCGCTTCCAGCAGGATGCGCGTGACCATTTCGGGCAGGTCGGGCTGCAGCAACTGGACCGGGGAGATATTGACCGCGATCTTGTCGGGACGCGCCCAGCGTGCCGCCTCTTCGCAAGCGGCCCGCAGCACCCATTCGCCAAGCCGGATGATCTCGCCGGTTTCCTCCGCAATCGGGATGAACTCGACCGGTGACACGATGCCCAGCCGTGGGTGATGCCAGCGCACCAGCGCTTCATAGCCGCTGATCGCGTGCGTCTTGAGCGAGGTCTGCGGCTGATAGAGCAGACGCAATTCGCCGCGCGTGACCGCCTGGCGCAGATCATTCGCAAGCTGGCGGCGCTTGCGCGCGTTTTCATCCATGCCGGGCTCGTAATAGCAGATATGCTCGCCCAGGCTGCCCTTTGCCCGGTACATCGCCAGATCGGCGTTGTTCAACAGCGGCTCGCGCTCGCTGGCATCGTCAGGGAAGATCGCGATCCCCAGGCTGCCTCCGACGGGCAATCCGTCCGGCGCGCCCGACAGCGGGGCAAAGCAGCCGCTGACCCGCGCGACGAAATCGGCGAGTTCGACCTGATCGGAAAATTGTTTGGCCGCGGCAAATTCATCGCCGCCCAGCCGCGCGACGATTTCGCCCTCGCCCATGCTCGCCTGAAGGTTGCCGGCGATCCGCTGCAACACCTCGTCACCGGCGGCGTGGCCCTGTGAATCGTTGATCTCCTTGAACCGGTCGAGGTCGATCGCGACGACCGCGACCTGTTCGGCGCGCGCGGCCGCCTGTTCAAGCTCGCGGTCCAGCCAGCGGTTGAAACTGGTCCGGTTGGGCAGGCCGGTCAGCCCGTCGTGCAGCGCCATATGCGCGATCTGCGCCTCCGACCGGCGGCGTTCGGTGATGTCCTCGAACGTCGTGACCCATCCCCCATCGGGCAGGTTGCGACTGGTGATCGCGACGACGAAATTTTCATCGAACTCGAGCGCCAGCGGCGGCAGGTTGGGATCGGCGAGCGATTGGCGCAGCGTCGCGCGCATCTCCTCAAGCTTGTCCTGTACCACCTGCTTGCCCGTTCGCGCCTCCAGCGCGGCGGCGGCGACTTCGAACAGGGTCCAGCCGGGACGACAGCTTTGTTCGGGCAGCATCCACAATTCGGCAAAGCGGCGATTGCGCAGGATCAGCCGCTCTTGCGCGTCAAAGAGGCACAGGCCCTGATGCATATGTTCAAGCGCGGTATCGAGATAGCGGTGCGCCTCCTCGATCCGGTCCTGTCCTTCCTTGTACAGGCTCATGTCGCGGGTTATCTTGGCAAAGCCCAGGTGGCGCCCCTGATCGTCCTGGATGCGTTCGATGGTGACATGCGCCCAAAAGCGCGAGCCATCCTTGCGCAGCCGCCAGCCTTCGCTGGCATATTTTCCGCTGTCGTTTGCGGTGGCGAGCGCCCGGTCGGGCACGCCGCAGGCACGGTCGTGCGGTTCATAGAAATGCCCGAAGGGCATGCCGAGCACCTCTTCGTCGGCATAGCCCTTGAGGCGCTGGGCTCCAACGTTCCAGTTCGCCACCCGACCATCGCGATCGAGCATATAGATGGCACAATCGGACACGCCCTTGATCAACAGGCTGAACTGGCGCTCGCTCGCCGCGATCGTCGCGGCGGTGCGCCGCGCGACGACCCAGCTTGCCAGGCACAGCGCCAGCAGCGCGATCGAAACCGCGCCGATCAGCGCCGACATCGACTGCGGCGACAACAGCGCCTCCTGCGCATCCATGCGCGACGGCAAAAGGTCGATCGCCGTCATGCCGCTGAAGTGGAGCCCGACGATGGCCACAGTGATGACCAGCGCCGCCGCTGCGCCCGACAGGCGGGTGCCGCCGCGCAGCGCGAGCCAAAGCGCGGGAAACAAGGGAAGGATGGCGAGCATCACCGACAGCAGGACATAGCCGCTCTGCCAGCGGATCAGCGCCGGCATTTCGAGCGCCGCCACCCCGACATAATGCATGGCCGCGAACCCGCCGCCGGCCAGCACCGACGCGGCGGCAAGCGCCGCCGTCGTCCGGTGGCGCGTCGCGACGAGAAAGGCGCTGATGGTGGTCGCGAGCACGATCAGCAGCGACGCTGCGGTCAGATCGACCTTGTAACCCGCGACGACCCCCGGATCATAGCCGAGCATGGCGATAAAATGGGTCGCCCAGATGCCAAAACCGGTCGCAAAGCCGCCAAGAATGGCCCAGCCCCGCGCCGCGCGCGCCCGCGCCCGGCCCGACTGCCGCAGCATCAGCACCGCCGTCATGGCCGAAAGCAGACATACCGCCGCCGCGAGAAAGACGAGCCGCATGTCGTGCTCGTCGCGGATGCAGTATAAAATATCGAACAATGACAGTCTCCTTGGGGTCGGAGAACCGTCCTTCATCCGATATGGTTAATATATCCCCCCATTTTGGCAGCATTTATCGCCGCATATGGCGGGCAAGCGCCGCGTCGCCGCTCGCTGTTGCGTCCTTCGGCGCGACGGCGCGCGCGTCAGTCGTCGACGCCGAGCGGATCGGCAACACGCGGGAAAAAGCCAAGGTCGCGCTTGCGGCGATAGGGTAGCGCGGCAAAATCCATTTGCAGCGCGCCAGGGGTCGCGACGGGAATGATATGATCCGCCACCGCCTGGAAATCGGCGCGAAAATGCTCGCTCGACTTGACCGCGACGACCCGCTTGTTCGCCAGCTCGATCCCCATGCCGGTAAAGGCGTCGCGGGCATAAACCTGCGAGCGCCGCGATACGAGCAGCACGTCGACCGCCCCGACGCGCACCCAGGCGCTGGGACCGAATGAAAAACGATGGCCAAAGGCGGTTTGCTGAAGATCCTCGACAAGCCCCGCCACCTCGACCGACACGTCGAACGGATCGCCCGAGCTTGGCCCCAGCTTCCCACCGATACGAAGCGGCACATGCGCGCCAACGCCCGCTTCGGCACACAGGGTCACGGCACCGGGGTCAAAGATCGCCCCGAACACGCACGGGCCAATGTCCGCATCGATCAACGCCCGCAGCAAATGGGTCGTGTCACCCGGCGCCCCGCCGCCGCTGTTGTCGGCAGTGTCGGCCATCACCACGACCCCGGCGAGCGAACGTGCCTGGTCGATCGCCTGGTCGATCGACGGCATGGCCGGGATCAGTTGATGGCGCTGATCATAAAGTTCGCGCCCCAGCCGCTCCGCCGTGCGCTCAGCCAGCGCCTGGTCGCCATCGGCGATGACCAACAGCCGCGTTCCGCAATCGGGGTGGTCGCCCCACGGAAAGCCGTGAACAAGGCTGACCGACAATATTCCGGCTTCGCGCTCCGCACCCGTCAGCCGCTCGACAAACCCGTGCATCGGCTGGGCCGTGGTCGGATAAAAGCCGACCATACGGCAATCGAACATCGCCGAAACCGGGCGCGCGCGCCCTTCGGCCATGGCGGCGCAGATCGCATAAACCTCCCTGCCCCGGGCCGCCCAGTCGGTATGCGGATATTCCTTCATCGTCACGATGACGTCCGCCGCGTCCCGCATCTTTTTCGTCAGGTGGCAGTGCGGATCGAGTTCGACCCCGATGGGCACGGCGGGCCCGACGATATCGCGGACACGGGCAAGAAGATCGCCTTCGCAATCGTCGCATTCCGTCGCCATCATCGCGCCGTGCAGGCCGAGCAGAACGAAACCGACCGGTCCCGCGGCGCGAAGGTCGTCGAGGATATGATCGCGCAGCGATTCATAGACCGCCTGCACCGTCAATCCGGCGGGTTCCGCCCCCGCTGACACGCTTTCGATCACCCCCCTGCCGTCGGCTTCGGCGAGGGCCCGGAACACGCCCAGATAGGCGCCGATGCCGTGCGGTTGCTCCAGGCTGGCATCACGGCGGACAAAGGCCTCGCTGAACGAGGCAAGGCCCGTCGGGATTGTGGAGAAACCATTGGTTTCGGTGGACAGAAGCGCGGTGAACACGGGCGCTTTCGCCGGGGTCGGCGACGGGATCGATGAGGTCATGACTCTGTTCCGGCTGCTGGACGCCGCCGCACCGGCGCGGCGACGTCCGCTGGGCAAGGTGCGATCAGCCAGCGACAGCCAGCATGTCTTCGTCGGCGGCGAGCGCATAGGCGGTATCGAGCGCCATCGCGAACAGCTGCGCGCGCGGATAGCGCAAATCGTCGGGCGGCCCGGCGGGATCCCACAGATGCGTGACCGCGGTCGCAACCCCGACACCCAGCCCGGCATCGATCCAGGTCGAGGTACGACAGCTGCCGGTCGATCCCGGATGTCCCCAAACCTCGCGCCCGGCCCAGGCCCGCCGTTCGAGGCCGAGGCCATATTCGGTCCCCAGGCTCATCGGGAAAAAGGGCACAGCCACGGGTTTCAGCGTATGCCCCGCAAGGTCGTCGAGCGTCACGCCGGCCGGGCTGTCCGGACGCAACAGGCTGCCATAGAAAGCCAGAATGTCGGCCGCGTTCGATACGCCGTCGCCCGCCCCATAGGCCCAGCTGAGATGCGGCGTCATGTCGATGGTTTCCGGAACCAGCGGCAAGCGCGCATAGCCCCGCATCGGTTCGCCGTCGGGCATCCGCATCCCGAATGCCGTATTCCGCAGCCCAAGCGGGCGTACGATCCGTTCATCGCACACCTCGCCATAGGGCTGGCCGCTGATCGCCTCGATCACCATGGCGGCGACGATCCAGCCGGTGTTGCAATAATCGAAGCGCGATCCGGGTTCGAACAGCTGGCCCTGCGGAAGCGCGAGCGCAACCAGGTCCCGCGGGGTATATTCCAGCCGCATGTCGAAACGCGGGCCGCCACCGACCGTGCATTCGCCGATACCCGAACTGTTCATCAACAGGTTGCGCACGGTGATCCGGCGATCGATCGGCAGATCGACGAAGCGGTGAACCGGATCGTCGAGATCGAGCAGACCGTCGCGCGACATCAGCAGCAGGGCCATCGCCACCGCCGTCTTGCTCTGGCTGCCCACCTGATAAATATCGTCGGGTTGAACCGCGCGGGTCTTTTCCAGATCCGAATGGCCCGCCGTCACCGTTACCTGCCCGGCGCCGCGCACCGAAATCGCCGCCAATGCGCCCAGATTGCCCAAACGCTCCACGAAATCGGATACCACGCGCTCGAACCGCTCAAGCGCATCGCGCGACCGTTCGGACCGGGGCTCGACGCTGTCAAAATGGATCACTTCACACTCCCAGATTTTCAAGAAACAGATTGAATGTCTCCCGCGGCGACCGATCGCCGCCGCGGTTACGGGGCCTTCACCCCAGATCGGCGCGCATCATGCGCTTCGCGGCCAGCCCCTCCGCCAGCGTATATTCGAAGGAAAAATCGGCCGGCGGCTCGACGCCCAGCAGATGACGGACGAAATAGGTCCAGACGCGCTGGAGGACATAGGGCGATTCAAACAGGATGCCGTGGCCGCCGCCGGGGACGATCAGCTGGTCGAAATCCTTGCCCGCCGCTATCAGCGCCGCCGACACCGCCAGGCTGTGTCCGACATGCACATTGTCGTCCATGTCGCCGTGGATCAGCAGCAATTTTCCCTGCAGCTTGTGCGCCCGTTCGGCATTGGACTGGCCCGAATAATTGGGCGTTCCGGGGCGTCCGCCATATTTGTCGATCCACGACGAGATATAGTTGCGGTTGTCATGGTTGCCGCAGATCGCAACCCCGACCCGAAAGACGTCGGGATAATCGAACAGCGCACGCGCCGTGGCATAGCCACCCCCCGACTGGCCGAAAATGCCGACCCGGTCGCGGTCGAGAAAGGCGTGGCGTTCGCAAAGCTGGGCGACCACCGCCGCATGATCGCCGACCTGCGGTTCATGCAGCTGGCCATTCCCCGCCTGGTGAAAGGCGCGGTTCCGGTTCGGCAGGCCGCGCGATTCGACGACGATGCCGACCATGCCCGCCTCCACGACCGACTGAAGAGTCGAGGCAATCAAATTGGGGAAGCGGCGCACATACCAGTTCACCTGCGGTCCCGGATAAATATAGTCGACCAGGGGGTAACGCTTGGCCGGATCGAAACCGGTCGGGAAATACATGGCCCCGAACAGCCGTGTCACGCCGTCGGCGGCCAGCGCCTCGAACGGCAGCGGCGGCGGCGCATTCCAGTGCGGAGCGATATCGACGACGGCGAGTTCGACCTGCGCGCGGCTTTCCAGATCGACGAGCGCCACGCGGGTCGGGGTGTCCGCGCTGCCCAGGCTGGCAACGGCATAGTGGCCGCCGGGCGAAATACCGGTCCGCGCATAGGACGGACGGAAAGGCTTGATCTGTTCGACCGTCGAAACCGGATCGGCGCTGACCCCGACGTCGCCGTCGATCGCAAGCAATTCTTCGAAACCGCTGCCGTCGAAACCGATCGCGCAGAGGCGCCGGTCGCCCAGATCGGCGCTGCCGCCAAAACCGCTCGCCAGGAACAGGATGCGCCGTCCCGGTTCATCGACATGGACGATTTCGCGCACCATCCATTCGCCGCCCGTGATCCGGTTCTTGCGCGCGCCGCTCGCAAGGTCGTGGAGGTACAAATGCCCCCAACCGTCGGCCTCCGAAAACCAGATCAGTTCGTTCGTTGCGGCCAGCGGCCGAACCATCGGCTGGCCGATCACGAAGGGATGCAAATCGATCCAGCCGCTTTCCGCCTTTTCGGTCAGGACGGTCCGAACCGCCCCGTCCGCGAGGTCCAGCGCCATCAGGGCGACCTCGGAAGAACAACGGTCCATATCGACATAGTAAAAGGCGTCGCCCGCGAACCAGGCACAACGATAGGCAAAGGGCGTAAAGGCGCCCGCCTTTACCAGATGCCCGGCGGTGCTGAGCGTCCGACCGGTCGGCACGTGAAAGGCCAGATACTCGACCGTGGGCAATTCGTCTTCGGGGCCCGCAACCTTGTAACGGTGCAGGATCGGACGCTTGCCGCCGTCGGGCACATTTTCGACCAGTCCGCTTTCGGGCAGCGCGCGCTCGTCGATCCGATGGGTCGCAAGCCATTCCGAATTGGGTGACCACAGGCCGCACGGCATCATCAGCTCACGATCGGAGATCGGCGAAATTCCCGATTCCGGCGAACAGCCATAGCCGTAATTCTCTTCGCCTTCGGGCGACAGCGGGCGTTCCTCGCCGGTTCCGCGGTCGCGCAGCCACAGGGCGTAATCCTTGCGCACACAGACCTGATCCCCGGCAGGCGAGTACAGCGCCATCGCGGGGTTGACCGGTTCGACCTTCACCACCGCCGCGCTATCGACCGCGATGTGATAGGCGACGATCATCAGCCCGACGACCAGCGTGTCGGGGTCCGGCATGTCATATTCGGCCGCCGCAAGGCTGGCCGCATCAAAGGCGCTTCCGGTTTCGGCCGCGATGGCGGCGGCGATCGCCTCGCCCGACAAAAGCGTGCGGGCCTCGCCGTTGCGCGCATCGACGATCTTGGGCACGACGGTCAGATAGTCCTGGCCGTCCGCGTCGCGCGCCATTTCGGTCAGCACATAGAAATAGCGATGATCGTCGACCCAATATCCATGGGGAACGATACCCGCCAGCTTGCCCCCCAGCTTGACGGCGGTCGCCTCGGCCGCAGCCAGGTACCGCTCCTCGGGCAGCCGTTCGGGTGACATAAATGGACTCATCTCATGCCTTTCCAGTCAAATTCGTCATGTCATTATGGTCAAAGGCCGGGGCGGGATCGGGGGCAGCGCCACCCGGCGCCCGCGCGGCTTTCCAGAAACACAGGGTCGCCAGCAGCGAAAAGGGCACCCCGACGAGCGCCATGGCCCGGCCGAGCATCATCTCTCCGCCCAGATAGTCGCTTGCCACAGCCACCAGCGGCGCCATCACGCCGCCGACGATCGCCAGCAGGACGATGTACAATCCCATCGTCAGGCCGCGCAGTTCATTGGGAATGCGATAATTGACGGCGATCACCGGGATCGCGATGGCGACCGCATTGGCGAGGCTGGCGATACCCATCGCGATGCCGAACCAGAGCACGTCGGGCATCATCGCGACAAAGGAACCGATGGTCCCGATCGCCGCCGCGATCGCCGCCGGGGCCATCATGTTGACGCCGCGGCCATGCGCGCGCTGGGCGAGCTGGCCGCTGAGATAGGCACCGCCAAGCCCGGTGACGAGCGCCAGCGCGCTCATCCACGTCGCAAAATCGCCAGGCTCCTGGCCATAGAGCCGCATCAGCGCGGGCGCGATCCAGATGGTGACGCCAGAGGCGACGCCCGACAGCGCCATGATGCCGACGATCAGCGGCGCCAGAAAGCGGCGATAGGCCCATAGCTCGCGCAATTTTCCGCCCTGCGCCTCGCCCGCCTCCATGCGCTGCGGTTCTTTCAGCCGCGCGAGGAAGGGGATGAGCAGCAGCCCGCCGATCGCAAAACCGATCAACAGCGCGCGCCAGGGGGCGATACCCCACAGAATGTCAGGATCGCGTTCGACCCATTCGGTGAGCACCGAAAAGCCGAGACCGCCGATCAGCACCGCCATCGCGGCGCCGACCGTCTGGGCGATCGGAATGGTCGCGGTCGCGGTCGCGCGCCGGTCGGGCGCGAAATAATCCGCGAACAGCGACATGATCGCCGGGTAGCTGAGCGCCATGGCGGCGCCGAGCACCAGCTTGCCCGCGACCACCGCCTCAAAGCTGGGGGCGGCGCCGACGGCGATCAGTCCCACCGTCCACAAGAGCAGCGACAACAGCATCAACCGCACGCGGCTGTACCGGTCGGCGAGCAGCCCGGCCGGAATCGCCAGCAATCCATAGGTCAGATAATTGGCGGTGACATTGGCGAAGCCGACCTCGACATCGCTCATGCCAAGGTCGACCTTCATCGGTTCGAGCAGCAGCTTGCCGACGCCGACGTCCATCGTCGTGTAAAGGGTGACGAAGGCCAGCAGATATTGCGCATAGCGCGCACTGCGCAGGCTGGGATAGGCAGCCGCCACGGAATGATCGTTCATCGGGCGCCCTCCGGCGTCGGGCTGCGCATCAGTGACGCACCGTCAGGCGCACGCCGAACGTCCGGGGACGCAGCGTGACGAAAGGCGCGGGAACATTGGGGATGCGCAGAATGATCGCATCCTCCCCGGTCAGATTCTCGCCATAAAGGGCAATGCTGCCCCAACCGCGGTCGATCCCGATCGCGGCGTTCAGCGACGCATAGGCATCGTTCATCGCAAAGCCCGGCTTGCGCCCGGCATCGCGGAATGCGTTCGGCGAACCGTCGGTGAACTGGCCGTCGATGCGCACATGCGCCTCGCTCGAACCGATATCCCACCGATATTCGGCGCCCCCGGCCAGCTTCCAGCGCGCCAGCCCCGGCAGACGGTCCCCTGCCGCGGCGGGGACCGTGAAGTCGGCCGGTATGGAATCGATCTTTCCGTCCTGGATCGTCACCGCCGTATAAAGATGCACCCCGCGCCCGGGCCGCGCATTCATTTCGAATTCGACGCCCTTGACGCTGGCGCGTCCGCCATTGGCGGTGAACGCCGCGAAATCCGACCGGCGCGTCCCTTCGATCTGGATATTCTTCCAGTCGATGTAAAAGCCGGTGAGGTTCAGCGTCAGCGCACCCTGCAGCCAGCTTGTCTTGGCTCCCAGTTCATAGTTGATCGTCGAATCGGGATCATATCCTTCGCGGATCACATAATCGCTCGGGTCGACCATGCTGGGGCCGCGGTTCGAATTGACCTGCCCGATCCGGAAGCCCTTGCTGACATTGGCGAAGAACAACAGATCCTGGTCGGGTTCATAGGACAGGCCCGCCCGCCAGGTCGTGTTCGTTCCCTTCGACCGGTTCGAAAAGGCGGGTGTCACGTCATATTGCAGTGTCGCGAGATTGAGCGAGGTGCGTTCCTGTTCGATATAATCGGCCGTCGTGCGGAATATGCGCATCCCGCCGCGCACCGTCAGCCCGGACGCAATCTCGTAATTGCCGTCGAAATAGCCAGCGATCTCGGTCGATTTCGTCGTGATGTCGGTATCGAAGAACAGATCGCTTCCCAGCGCCCCGCCGAACAGCGCGTCGAGCCCCGGCGCGGTGACGCGATAGTCGGGAATTCCCGTCTTGCGATCGATGAAAAAGGCACCCGCAACCCATTGGAAGGGGGAGCTGCCGTTCGATACCAGCCGCAGTTCCTGGACCAGGAACCGCGCGTTCCAGGGGCTCAGCCTCCCGATGAAATGCGGCGTCCCCGGCCCGAGCAACGGGCCGATATCCCGGAACGATCCCGATTTGCTTTCCTGATAGGTCGACGACCAGTTGAGCGTCGCAAAGCCCGCCATGTCATAATCGACCGCCAGATTATAATTGGTGATCCGGTTGGGGCGCGGTTCGGGAATGGCGGAATCGCGCTTGAACTTGCCGAGAGCGGGGTTCCAGCTGTCGCCGTCCCTGGGGTCGCTGTCCTGATGAAACACCTCCGCCCGGACCGTCAGATCGTCGGCGGGCGTCCATTGCAAGGCGACGCGCCCGCCCCAGTCGACCGTGTCGTTGCGGGTTCCCAGGCGGATATTTTCGACCCAGCCCTCTTCGTCGCGATAATAGCCGACGACCCGCAGCGCGAGGCGATCGGTGATCAGCGGGACGTTGACCATCGCGTCATAGCGCTGACGAAAGGCGCCGCCCTTCGTCGTGCCGAAATCGACGCGCCCCGCCGCCTCGAACGCCGCCGCATTGGGCTTGTTGGTGATGATGCGCACCGTGCCGCCAAGCGACCCCGATCCGAACAAGGTGCCTTGCGGTCCGCGCAGCACTTCGACCCGGTTCACGTCGAACAGGCGCAGGTCCGGCTGTGCCACCGCGGCAAACGTGTCGGTGATCGGCGTATCGTTGACATAGACCGACACCGGGTCCTGGGTGTTGCCGCTGATCACGTCGGTCGCAATGCCGCGAATGTTGAAGATGGCGCGGTTCTTGACCGCCTGGTTCATCGTCAACCCGGGAACCGAGCGCGCAAAGCCTTCGAAACTGTCGGCGCCGCGCGCCTGCAGCTGCTGTTCGGAAATGGCGGTGACAGAGGCGGCAACATCCTGCACGGCCTCCGACCGCCGGTTCGCGGTCACGACGATCTCATCGCCATCGGCTTCCTGCGCCGTGGCGGCAATCGGCACGCCGGCCAGCGCCCCGATGATCGCGATATAGGAAACACCCCTCAACATGCTGTCCATTCTCCCGTGCAATTCGGTCGCCTTCACGACGACTCTTGATTAGGTTGATCGTTCAAACTATCTTCTACCAACTTCGTTTCTTGTCAAGCGGCTTGTCGGGTGTCGCGGCAAAAGACGTTGAAAGGTTTACCCTTGCGGGAAAACTAGGGCATCTATCGACCCGGCGGATCGAGTCAGGAAAGACGGGAGGGGCGCGCCATGCGCGAAGTCGATGAAGCGAATACCGAAACGCGGCGCAGGCATATCATAGAGGCGACGACCCGTTGCCTGGCCCGGAACGGCGTGGCCAAGACGAGCATGAGCGACATCTGCCGCGAGGCGGGAATGCGCTCGGGCCACATCTATTATTATTTCGAGAACAAGGACACGTTGCTGGAAGCGGTCCTGCTGCGCAACCGCAACGAGGTGATCGAAACGATCGAGCATATGCTCGACGGTCAGGACATCGCCTCACAGATCTTCGACGTGCATGTAAAGGCCGAGGAAGGGCGCCTGTCCTATGGCCTGACCCCCGCCGTCCGCATCGAGCTGGAATGCTATTTTCAGCGCAACCAGTTGCTGACCACGCACCGCGACGAATATTCGGCCCGGCTTGCGGCGGCGATGCGGACCGCGGTGATGTCGGCCATCGATGCGGGGCGCCTGCCAAAGGATCTGGACGTCGACCGTTTCGTCAATGCCATCGGCCTGATCTGGGACGGGCTGTCGAGCAGCCGTCTCGATCCCGGCGCCAATATGGCGTCGCTGCGCGATGCCGTTCACTTCCTGCTCGAACGCTGGCTTCCGGACGCCCGCCCGGGCTGATTCCCCTCCCCCGTCCCGGCCCATGGCGTGCACTCTGCCGTCCGGGCCGCCTCCCGTTTCGCCGACCGGCAAAGGAACCACGATGACATCCGACACCGCCTTCGCGCGCGACTATCCCGACGCGCGCCGCAAATTCCTGACCGCCGCGGCCGCAGCGGGCGCGCCGTGCGAAGCCGTCCTCCATCCGGAGAAGGGCCCCGACGGCGGCGCGCTGGCCGTCGATGCCGCCTGGCTGGGGCGGCGCGACGCACCCCATGTCCTCGTCCTGTTGTCGGGGACGCACGGGGTCGAAGGTTTTTGCGGGTCGGCCGCCCAGATCGACTGGCTGAGGCGCGGGGAATCCGACCGGCTGGGCAACGACGTTGCGGTGCTGTTGATCCACGCGGTCAATCCATGGGGCTTTGCCTGGCTGCGACGCACGACGCACGAGAATATCGACCTCAACCGCAACTGGGTCGATTTTGCCGCCCCCTTGCCCGCCAATCCCGAATATGACGCGCTGGCGGACGCGCTGCTGCCGTCCGCCTGGTCGGACGAGGCCCGCCAGCAATCGGCCGCACGGCTGTTCGCTTTCGCGCAGGAACGGGGTTTCGACACGCTCCAGCACGCCATCACCCGCGGCCAGCACAGTCACCCCTCGGGGATTTTTTATGGCGGCGCCGCGCCCAGCTGGTCGCGCGTCACGCAATCGCGGCTGTTTTCAAGCTATCTGGGTCAGGCGAAACGGATCGTCATCATCGACTATCACAGCGGCCTCGGCCCGGCGGGGTATGCAGAGCCGATTTCGGGCACCGCCGCGCTGGGCGATGCGGTTCGGATATTCGGCGGCCATGTCACCTCATCGGACGACGGCAGTTCGGTGTCGGCGCCGATCGTCGGCGACGGGCTGTCGGCGGCAGCAGGTCTGTTACCGCAAGCCCATATCGTGCCGCTGGCGCTGGAATTCGGGACATTGCCGGGCACCCAAGTGCTCGACGCCCTGCGCGCCGACGCCTGGCTCCATGCCCATGGCGAACTGGGCAGCGATCAGGCGAAAGCGATCAAGCGGCAGGTTCGCGATGCCTTTTACATCGACGACGACCTGTGGCGCGGAATGGTGCTGGGCCAGTCGCTGCAATATACACGCATGGCGATCGCCGCGCTGCAACGCTGACCCGGCCCGCGCGGTCGGCGTCAACTGCCGCCGACCAGCGCCGCATAGGTTTCGACCCCCGCCGCGATGATCGCGCGCCGCGCCTGTGCCGCGGCATCTTCGGCCTCGACCAGCTGTTGTTCGCTGTCGATGCGGTCGAGGCGGCTGGCGGTGCCGCCGGCAAAACGGCTGTCGACCAGCCGCAGCCTTTCGCGGGCGTGGCGGACGGCGTCGGCGGCCGGCCGCTGCCGCTGCTGCGCCGATACCAACGCCGAAAGCGCCGTCGCCAGATCCTGCTGGGCGCCGCGAAGCGTCTTGAGATAAAGCGCCTCGACCTCTGCCCCTTCGGCAGCGGCCCGATCGGCGCGCGCACGGGCGCGCCCACCATCGAAAATGGCGCCCTCCAGCCGCACGCCGGGGATCAGACCGAACCCCGGATTTTCAAAAAAACGCGACAGCGACAGGTTTCCGCCCTGACCCGCAAGGCTGAGCACCAGTCGCGGCCGGGCGCTGCGTATCGCCTCCAGCCGCCGCATGTCGGCGGCCGCCAGTTGCTCGGCCGCCGCCAGCACATCGGGGCGGCTGTTGAGATCGTCGAGCGACAGCAGCGGCGGTTCAAAAGGGGTCAGCGCGGACAGGCTGCGCGGCGCGTCGAAATGCTCGTCGGGGGCCAGCCCGGCAAGCGCAAGCAGGCGCAGGCGCACCGTTTCGCGTTCGTTTTTCGCGATCAACCTTTCGTCCGCCAGACGGGCAAGCGCTGTCTGGCGCAGCAACAGTTCATCGCGCGTCGCATATCCGGCCGCGATACGGCGGCGCGCCAGCCCGGCGCCTTCATTCTCCATCACCTCGCGCCGGGCGATCCTGGCCAGGCGGTCGTCGGACGCCGCCAGCGCCAGCCAGGCCCGCGCAAGTTCCGCCGCCAGCCGCGCCCGTGCCGCCTCGACTTCATGGCCGGCGGCGCGCGCTTCGAAATGGGCGGCCTCGACCGCCGCGCTGATTTCGCCGGAAAGGTCGGGCGTCCACTCGGCGGTCACACCGACATCGACGCCCCCGGCGGCGCGGTCGGGGCCAGCGATGGCGCGCTGCCACCCGCTCACCGCATCGATTTTTGGGCGGCCGCCGCTGCGTGCCGCCCGCAAGGCGGCATCGCTCGCCGCCGCGCGGGCCAGCGCCGCCTTCACATCGAGCGAGCCAAGGTCCGCACGATCGAGAAAAGCGGCAAAGGCGGGATCACCAAGGTCATAGGACCAGCGACGCGGCATTTCGCTGGCAAGGTCGGCGGCACGGACAACGCGCCCGCCGCCGTTCGTATCGGGAAAGCTCGCACAGGCGGGCAGCAGCAACGCCGCCGCGCCCGCAAGAAGCATGGGAAGACGGATCATTTCAGCACCTGCACCTGGACGCGCTGTCCGATGCGCAGCGCCTGGCTGTTGCTGACGCTGACCACCATTTCGACGACGCGCATATCCTGGCGTTCATTGGGATCGTCGTTCGCCAGCTTGCGCATTCCGAACACCTCTCCCAACCGCAGCACGCGCCCGTCGAAACTCTTCTTCTCATCATATTCGAACAGGATGCGGGCCTTTTGTCCCGGGCGCACAGCGGTAACAAACTGTTCGTCCAGTTCGGCGCGGACAATGCGCTCGGTCTCGGGCGCCAGCAGGAATAATTCGGTGACGTTCAGGGTCGACGCCCCGTCGCCCGGTTTTGCCGACCGCCGCACGATCCGGCCGTCGAGCGGTGCCCGAATGCGCCGGGCCTCAATCTCGAACAATTCCTGGCGCAACCGTTCACTGGCGACGGCGACGGTTGCGCGGGCGGCGGCCAGTTCGCCGCGCTGGACCCGCGCATCATCGGCTGCCTTGTCGGCATCGACCGCCGGCCCTGCGCCCGAACGTGCGAGTTCGGACAGGCGGCGCGCCTCGCGATCGGCGGCGACCGAGCGGGCCCCGGCAATGGTTTCGCGGGCCTTTGCTTCCGACAGGTCGGCGCGCGCGCGCGCCACGCCCAACTCGGCCTGGCGCGTATCGATCTGGGCCAGAATCTGACCCTTCTTCACGCGGTCTCCTTCTTCGACGAACACCGACTGGATCAGCCCTTCGCGTTGGGCGGCAAGGCGGATGACCCCGCCTTCGACATCGATCTTGCCTTTGGCGATCGCCGCGACATTGCTCACGACGGGCGCTGCCGCCGCCTGATCGGATGTCTCGCCGCATCCCGACAGCGCGGTCGCGGACAAAAGAAGGAACGCCGCCGACGGCAGCGAAATCCGGATGGACATGGTCAATGGGCCTCTTGTTGATCGGAAGAATTGGGGTTCGGGCGCTCGTCGCCGATGATCCGCCCATCTTCCATTCGGATGATGCGGTCGGCGAAGCCGAGCAGCCGCGGGTCGTGGGTGACGCACAGCACGGCGGCGCCGTGATTGTGGGCGATGTCACGAAGCAGGGCGATCACGGCATGACCGTTGTGCGAGTCGAGCGCGCTGGTGGGCTCGTCGGCGAACAGCAGGCGCGGTCGCTTGGCGAGGGCGCGGGCGATTGCAACACGCTGTTTCTCGCCGCCCGACAATTCCAGCGGCCGCAAGTTCATCCGCGCGCCGAGCCCCACCGCATCGAGCGCCGCGCGCGCCCGCTCTGCGGCGTCGGCAGGCTTCACCTTCATGCGCTCAAGGACATAGGCCACCTGTTCTTCGGCGGTAAGCGCGTTGAACAGGTTGAAGCCCTGAAAGACGAATCCCGTGTGCGCGAGGCGAAAGGCGTCGCGCGCATCGTTGCGCAGCTGCCAGATATTTTCGCCCAGCGTTTCCACCTCGCCGCGATCGGGCTGCGTCAATCCCGACAATATGGCGAGCAGGGTGCTTTTCCCGCACCCGGAAGGGCCGACCACCAGCGTCAGCTCGCCGGGGGCGATCGCGACGCTGATATCGAACAAGATCTGGGTGCGGACGCTGCCGACGGTGTAGGATTTCGATATGGCGTGCGCCGCGATCGCGGAGGCGGTGCCGGCGGCGGTGGGGCTCTGGGCCATCATATCACCTCAACAGAGCGGCCGGATCGGCCTTGGAAAGCTGGCTGAGCGCGGCGATGCCCGACAGGACGGCGACGCACAGGACAAGGAAGGCGCAGCCCGCCGTGACTGGCACCGACAGGGCGATGGGAATGTGGGCCAGCTTGGCGAGCCACAGGACAAGCGCCGAAAGAATTCCGGCGATCACCAGCCCCGCAACCCCGACCCACAGCGCCTGCTGCAGCACGACGCCGCGCAAATGGCTGGTCGGTGCGCCCAGCGCGCGCAGCGTCGCAAATTCGCGGATCGATGCGGCCACCGCCGCCATCAACGTCTGGCTGGTGATCACGATCGCGACGCAAACGGCGATCAGCGACGACAGGCCAAAGGCGGTGCCCATCCCCGATTCGAACAGCCAGTAATGGGTGGTCCTGCTGGCGAAATCCTTCGCCGTCCAGGCCTCGTAGCGGATGTTGCTCCCCTTGGGCGACAGGGCCTGCTGCACCTTGGCGGCATCCGCACCGGGGCGCAGTTTCACCAGATAATAGGCGACTTCGTCGGCGGACTGGAGCCCGGGATCGAGGTAGCGCGCGGTGGCAAGCGACGAGATGATATTGACGCTGCCCATGCCGCGCAGGCCCTGGGTAAAACCGACGACATGCACTTTCCGGCCGTTGATTTCGGCGCTCGAACCGATACCCACGCCCAGCTTGTCCCGGTCGGCGATATCGACGAGCACGGCGCCGGGCATCGCCAGTCGGGCCCGCAGAACCGGCGTCACCGCATGGGCGAAGGTCAGCGATCCGGGGCGCGAATCAATCCCGGCCAGAACGACGCTGACGTCCCCCATGCCGGGGCGCGACCGCCACACGCCGCCGGCCCAGGAAAAGGGCTCGGTTCGCGCGACATCGGGGTGCATCCGGACAAAGGATTCGACCCGGTTGGGGATATAGCGGCCCTGGTCGATGCTCGGCGTGCCCGGAAATCCGACCCACAGCTCGGCATCGGATTTCTCGATGTAAACCGCGACGGTCGAAAAAATGCCGACGGCAAGCGCCGCCTGGATCACGAGCAAAATGCCGGAGAAGGCAATGGCAAAGATGGCGGGCGCGAAGCGACGCCATTCGTGAAGGATGGATTTGCGAGCCAGAGATATCATGCCGCGCCGAATGGCGGCCTTCGGTGGAGCAGCAGTTCGCGAAAGGTGGAGAGTTTGCGAAGAAGGCCGCTAACGCGGCAGGCGAACCTCGAAACAGATGCCGCCGCCGGCGCGCGGCGCGGCGATCACGCGCCCGCCATGGGCCTCCGCGATCGCCTTGACCACCGCCAGCCCCAGCCCCGTCCCGCCCGAATCGCGCGAGCGCGATTCATCGGCGCGCCAAAAGCGCTGGAACATGCGTTCGGCATCGCGCGCCGACACCCCGGGTCCGCGATCGAGCACCCGCAGATAGCCGCCCTCGTGATCATGGTCGGTTTCGACCCGCACCACGCCGCCCGACGCCGCATAGCGCCGCGCATTATCGAGCAGTGCGAGCAGGATCTGGCGCAGGCGTGCGCCATCGGCGACCAGGCGCACCGGTTGCAACTGGCGTTCGACCGCCATGCCCGCGGCGCCGAGTTCGATGGTGAAGGCATCGAGCGCCCGCTCCGCCTCTTCGGCAAGGTCGATCACGGTCGGCGTCATCGTCAGGCGCCCCGCCATCGCCAGGCTCAATATCCGAAGATCCTCGACGATGCGCGTCAGCGAATCGACCTGAAAGATCAGTCCCCCGATACCGCCGCCGTCGACTGGAAAAATGCCGTCGGACATGCCCTGAAGGCGGCCGCGCAGAATCGTGAGCGGGGTACGCAGTTCGTGCGCGATCGCCGCGATGCTTTCGCGCATATTGCGTTCCGAACGCTCCATTTCGCGCGCCATCAGGTTGAAGTCGACGATCAGCTGGTGCGTTTCCCCGGCGCCATGCGCCGCGCTCGGCACCCGGACCGTCCGGTCGCCGGCCGCCACCCGCCGCGCGGCGGCGGCGACGCGGTGCACGGGATCGCTGATCCGTCCCGCCAGCCGCCGCCCCGTGACGATGCCGACCACCAGCGCGATGGCCGCGAAAACGGCCAGCGCCACCACTTCATGAACCAGCACCTGCCGTTCCCATTCGCTGAGAACCCGGAGCAGTTCGCCAAGATCATTATGATCGGGCAGGCGATGCTGTTCGAGCATGTCGAGCGCCTGAACCACATTGGGCGACAATTCGCTGCGATAAATTTCAAAGGACAGAATGTAGAACGCCTGCATCCCCCCGGCCAGAACGATCACCGACAGCGCCGCGACGACGCTCATCGCGACGGTCATCTGGGTGGCGAGCATCGCGGGGCGGCGGCGGCGCGCCTTTCCCAGCATCGGCCCCAGACCGGCGAGACTGGCCGGACTGGGTTCCGTGGCGACGGCCCTGTCCGGTGCCGTGCCTTCCGTCTTGTCGCCGACGCTCATGCCCTGTCTCCTGTTCGCCCTGTCATTCTGCCGTCCAGCCATCAAGGCGGCAGAAGGCGATAGCCGATCCCGCGCACCCCGCCGAGCAGTTCGCCGCCGCCCGCCGCCTGCAGCTTGCGGCGCAGGTTGCTGACATGGCTGTCGACGGTCCGTTCGAGCGCGTCGCTTTCGGGCATGCACGCATCGAGCAATTCGCCGCGACCGAAAACCTTGGTCGGCGTGCGCATCATGTGCGCGAGCAGCTTGAATTCGGTGGCGGTGAGTTGAAGCAACGTCCGCCGGTCGCCGTCGAGCACATAGGCGGCATGGGCCGTACCGTCGAGTTCCAGCGGACCGTGCCGGACGGGCGCATCGCCGTTGAGCCGGCCGCGGCGCAGAATTGCCTTGGCGCGCTCGACCACTTCCAGCGGATTGAAGGGTTTGACCACATAATCATCGGCGCCCAGCCGCAGCGCCGACAATTTGTCGAGATCCTCGGCGAGCGCGGTCGCCATGATGACGGGGGTTCCGCCGCGCCGCCGGATCTCGGCCAGCACGGCAAAGCCGTCCGCCTTGGGCATTTTGACGTCAAGGACCATCAGGTCGGGCGCCAGGCGCAGGTGGTGCTGCAGCGCGATATCGCCGTCCGACGCCGTCACGGTCCGAAAACCGTCGCGGGCGAAATAGGCTTCGAGAATCGAGGCGATTTCCGGCTCGTCCTCCGCGATCAGAATCAGCGCACTTTCCATGTCCAGCTCCTTGGAATCGCCCCACAATCACAAGGTCGAGACTAAGCGGACGAATTGTGGAGATTTGATGGAGAAAGGCCGGAGCGAACGCTCCGGCACAATGGAGGCGGTCCATCGGGGGATGGACCGCCTCAGTTTCGCAGGCACCGCCAAAATGGGGGCAAGGGAGAACGATGCCGCATCGACGCCGGACGACCGAGACATTCTCGTCCAGCGCGGGGGGCAATGCGGGACCGGCCAGGACCGGTCGGCCCCGCATCGCCAAAGCGTGACGCCTGCACCCGAAAGTGCGGGGCGATCAGGGTCAGAAGCGGACAGCCGCACCGACCAGGAAACGATTGCGCTTCAGTTCATTGTTGAACTTCACGCGATTGATCTGCCCCCTTCTGAGTGGTCCAAAATTGATGATATTTTGGACGACGAAGGAGATATAGAATGCCGAGCAAAAAGCATCGCCCGGAAGAGATTATCGGCAAGCTACGTGAGGCGGAGGTTGTGC
>NZ_JAXMPB010000013.1:0-52629 GCF_034380315.1 Sphingopyxis sp. | reverse complement strand
TTCGGCAAGCTCAAACAGCAACGACGCATCGCCACCCGATACGACAAGACACTTCTCTCGTTCGAGAGCTTCCTCAACCTCGCCGCCTCGCGCCTATGGCTGAAGTCTTTTGTCAACACGACCTAATCCAGATTAGTGCCAAGTGTTTGCGGCCGGGCTAAGGTCGTCCGGCGCGTCGCTGTCCGGCGACGCGAGGGAGGGTCATTCGTTGCTGTCGATCATCTATGTAAGCGTCGCCGATCCCTTGCTCGGAACGGACGACATAACGAAGCTTGTCGAACAGGCGCAGCGCAACAATGCCCGTGACGAACTGACGGGCGCGCTGATTTATAACGGCCATAATTTCATGCAATTGCTCGAAGGCCCTTCGGCGAAGGTGGAGGCGTGCCTGGGCCTGATCCGGCCCGACCGGCGGCATTCGGGGATGGTCGAAATTCGCCGACGCCATGTTTCGGAACGCGAATTTTCGGGCTGGTCGATGCTCTATCACCGGCTGCACGGCGATGTTGAGGCTGATTTGTCGCGACTTGCCGCGAATGGAAAGCTTGATGAACAGGACGAGCGGCTGATGGCGAACTTCATTGCGCTCGGTGCGCGCCGCGGCGCGGGGTGACGGCGTGTCGTGGCGTTGAGGCGGCTTTGGGCGACAGGCGGCCCGGCGTGTCACGCTTCGGCTTTGCTTCGCGGTTCGGACACGCTAAGCCTGTGGAATAACTCCGGGGCGAATGCCAAGACAAAGGCCATATTATCAGCGATATAGTTCCTCTGCCGCTCGACGACGACAGCTTCAAGCGGGAACTTGCGGCGATGTTGCCGCACTTGCGCGCCTTTGGGCGCAGCCTGTGTGGCAACGCCGATCTTGCCGACGATCTGGTCCAGGAAACGATGATGAAGGCGTGGAAAGCGCGCGCTTCCTATGTTCCAGGCCCGTCGAGCATGAAGAGCTGGGCTTTCGTGATCCTGCGCAACTGTTTCCTGTCGCAGATGCGGCGGCGCAAATTCACCGCCGAATATGACGAGTTGGCGGCGGAACGGCTGCTTGTCGCCCCGGATGACCAGGATGACAGCCTGCACCTCGCCGATGTCCAGCGCGCGCTGATGCAGTTGCCGGTCGACCAGCGCGAGGCGTTGGTGCTGATCGGCGCCGGGCAGCTTTCCTATGAGGAAGGCGCGGCGATCTGCGGATGCGCGGTGGGGACGATGAAAAGCCGCGTGTCGCGTGCGCGGACCGCGCTACAGGTGATCCTGGACAGCGACGACATGCCGCGGCGCGGGGGCGATGCCCTGCCGCTTGGCGATCCGTTCGCCGCGATCATGGACAATGTCGACCAACTGACGGCCGGCCGAACACCGGCCGAATAGCGGCCGCGCAGCGTGTGTTCAGGCCGCGAGCTGCGGCGTGAACATCAGGCTCTGGCTGATCGCCGCGCGCACGCTGTTCTCGCGAAACGGTTTGGAAATCAGAAAGGTCGGCTCGACGCGATTGCCGGTCAGCAGGCGCTCGGGAAAGGCGGTGATGAAGATTGCCGGAACCGGCGCCAGGGCCAATATGTCCTGAACCGCGTCGATGCCCGAGGATCCGTCGGCCAGCTGTATGTCGGCCAGCACCAGCCCGGCATCGGTGGCCTCGAAGGCGGCGACCGCGTCTTCGTGCGTGGTTGCGATTCCGGCGACATCGTGGCCGAGCCCGCGGACGATCTGTTCCAGCTCCATCGCGATCAGCGGTTCGTCCTCGATAATCAGCACCGAGGTGCGCGATTCGCGATCGATGTCGGCGACCGCATCGGCCAGCAGGCGCTCGACCGTCGGTTCGTCGGTGCCGGTGATCGTCGCTGTCTCCTCGACCGAAAATCCTTCGAGGGCGTTGAGCAACAGAATCTGGCGGCCAAGCGGGGTGATGGTCGCCAGACGCTGATTGGCGGCCCGCACCAGCGGATCTTCTTCGTCGTCGACATCGCCGTCGGCGATGAAGGCGCTTTCCCAGATCCGGTGAAAGTGGCGGTAAAGGTCAATGCGGGTCCCGTTTCCAGCGCTGAACTCGTCCGGCGCGGCGACAATGACCTCCAAAGTCGTGTGGACGAAATTGTCGCCATGCTGCTGACTGCCGGTCAGCGCGCGGGCATAGCGGCGCAGGAAGGGCAGGTGTCCACGGATTTCATCGCCCAAACTCATATATCGGCCTCCCTCTCTTGGAAATGTTGATACGCGCGCCCGCGCTGGTCGGTTCCCGGCTGCGACGAAATGAGGGCGCGCCCTGCAACCTGTCGTCCTGCAAAGCGTAAAATCCGACGACAAACACGGACTGTGGCCGTAAGATGATGGAAAGGTACGATTTTCCATAAGGAAGGCCGATTTGCTTTTGTAGGAACCGAATTCATGGCAGAGCGGCCGGGGGATCAGATCGAGACGGCGCGATCGGCGGCAAAGGAGGGGGTGTTGGCGGACGGCGGAGAAGATGGTGCGGCGCTACGTGAAAAGTGGCGGCTCGACACGCTTCGGGAATATCATCTGCTCGACACCGATCCCGAGCAAGCCTTCGACCGCGTGACCGCGCTGGTCGCCGACCTGTTCGACGCCCCCATTGCGCTGGTGTCGCTGGTCGATGACTGTCGGCAATGGTTTAAATCGGCGCATGGCCTCGATGCCTCCGAAACCCCGCGCAATATCAGCTTTTGCCAACATGTGGTCGCCGACGAACGGCCTGTGATCGTCACCGACCCACTGAACGATCCGCGCTTCGCCGACAATCCGCTGGTGACGGGCGATCCGCATATCCGCTTTTACGCCGGCGTTCCCCTGCGCGCGCACAATGGCGCGGTGCTCGGTACCTTGTGTGTCATCGACCGTGAACCGCGCGAGGCTCCGGATGCCAAGGCGATGCAGCGGCTAGAGGATTTCGCGGCTATCGTGATGGCGGAGGCGGAATTGCGGCGTACCGCCTTCGAACGCGACGAGGCGCGGCGGATGCTGGAACGCGCCCTCGATTTTTCGAGCATCGCCATCTGGCAGTTCGATCCCATCACCGACGCCATTCGCTGGCAGGGTGCGGCTGCCGAATTGTGGGGCGGCGATTTCGCGGCCGCGCTGCCGACCGCAGAGGCCGTGTTCGGCCGCATCCATCCCGACGATCGCGCCATGGTGCGCGCGGCGGTCGACGAGGCGGTGAGCAGCGGCGCGCCCTATGCCACCGAATTTCGCGTGCAGCATCCCGAACGCGGCGTCCGCTGGCTTGCCGGGCGGGCCGATTGGGACGTGCGTCTGAACGAGGCGGTGCTGACCGGCATCAACGTCGACATCACCGAACAGAAAAGCCGGCAGGAAAACGCCAATCTGCTGATGCGCGAACTGCATCACCGGATGCGCAACCTGTTCGCGACGGTCGGCGCGATCATCTCGCTGACCCGGCATTCCGCCGATGGCGTCGACGATTATGTCGAGCGGATCAACAGCCGCCTCGATGCGCTCAATCGTGCCCAGAATGTCCTGCTCGGCGCCAATTTCATGACCGGGTCGATGCATGCGCTGATGCGCGAGGTGGAGGCAGCCTTTCCGCGCATCCACTGGACGGGCCCCGACCTGCTGCTGCCCGAAAATGCGTTGGTCGCGATGGCCCTTCTGTTCAACGAACTAGCGACCAATGCCGTCAAGCACGGCGCGCTGTCGACCGAACATGGGCGAGTGGAGGTCAGCTGGACACAGGAAGGCGGCGAAGAGGATGATCGCCGGTTCCGCATGACCTGGACGGAAACCGGCGGGGCACAAGTTGTTGGCGCGCCCCAACGGACCAGTTTCGGCACCTTGCTCATGGAACGCAGCGTACGCAACAATCTGGGCGGGACGATCGAGCGGCATTGGGAACCGACCGGTCTCGTCTGCGAAATCACGCTGCCCGCGCGCTGGCGCGAAGCCTGAACGGGGAAGGGTGGGGACGATGCCATTGGAAGCGCTGATCGCGCGGCTCGGCTATTATAACGACCTTGGCGCTGGCGACCGGGCGGCGCTGTCGCAACTGGGCGGCAAGGTGCGCCCGTTTCGCGCGAACAGCGAAATCATCTCGGCGGGCCAGAAAATGGATGCCGTGCTCGTGATGCGCGATGGGTGGGCGGCTCGCTTCAAGACGCTTGAGGATGGGCGCCGCCAGATTCTCAATATCCTGCTTCCCGGCGACATATTCGACCTTCAGGTCCTCGTCGCGGCAGAGGCGGATCATGGCGTGATCGCCGTTACCGACGGGTCGTTTTATGCGCTGTCGCCGCCGGCGGTGCGCGCCATGCTGGCGGGATCTGGAACGCTGACCATGGCCTTCTGGTGGACGCAGGTGCAGGAAGAAGCGTTTCTGCGGGAACAGATCGTGCGCAACGGCCGCCAGAGCGCGCAGGAACGGATCGGCCATCTGCTGCTCGAACTTCATCGCCGCGCCCAGATCGTCAAACAGGCCCATGGCGACAGCCTCAGGCTGCCGCTGACCCAGACGCAGATCGCCGATACGCTGGGCTTGACGCCGATCCACACCAACCGCGTCCTGCGACGCTTGGTTCGCGCGGGCTATATTGAAATGGGGCGCCAGTGGATTCACTTCCTCGACGCGCCGGCGCTCGCCGAAATGTGCGAGTTCGATCCCAGCTATTTCCACCTGGACGCCTTTCGGATGCGGTTGGGCCAGATGCGGCCGGGGTAATGGGTCGACAGCAGTTTGTTCTTTCTTTGTTCGATATGCTATCGATGATATGCTATCGATATTGAATGAACCGCTTGGCGCTCCATGCATTGATAGGCCGATGACCGGTCACTGGCTCGAACCCCATCCGCATGGCCTCTATGTGCGGCCGGCCGATCTTTGGATCGATCCCGCCCGCCCGGTCGATCGCGCCGTCGTCACCCACGGTCATGCCGATCACGCGCGCAGCGGGCATGGCGCGGTGTTTGCGACCCCTGAAACGCTGGCGATCATGGCGCTACGCTATGGTGTCGATGCCGAAGCGAGCCACAATGCCGCCTTTGCCTATGGCGAGGGCTTTGAACGCGGCGGGGTGCGCTTTTCCTTTCACCCGGCGGGCCATGTCCTCGGCAGCGCGCAAATCGCGATGGAGCATGGGGGGGAGCGCGTCGTCGTCACGGGCGACTATAAACGGCGGCACGATCCGACCTGCGCGCCGTTCGAGGTCGTGCCGTGCGATATCTTCATTACCGAGGCGACCTTTGGCTTGCCCGTGTTCCGCCACCCCGCGACCGGGGACGAGATTGCGAAGCTGATCGCCGCCGTGCGGGCGGAGCCCGACCGGTCGGTACTCGTCGGCGCCTATGCGCTGGGCAAGGCGCAGCGGGTGATCGCCGAACTGCGCGCGGCCGGTTGGGACGCCCCCATCTATATTCATGGCGCGCTCGAACGCATGTGTGCGCTTTATCGCGATCATGGCATCGACCTGGGCGATCTCAGGCTGGTGGCCGATACCGCACGCGACGCGATGGCGGGGCAGATCGTCGTCGCTCCGCCATCGGCGCTCGGCGACCGCTGGTCGCGGCGGCTGCCTGATCCCGTGACCGCGATGGCGTCGGGCTGGATGCGGGTACGCCAGCGCGCGCGGGCGCGGATGGTCGAATTGCCGCTGATCATTTCCGATCATGCCGACTGGGACGAACTCACCGCGACGATCGCGGAGGTGAACCCGCGAGAAAGCTGGATCACCCATGGCAGCGAGGATGGTCTGCTGCGCTGGTGCGAGCTTCACCAGCGCAAGGCGCGCGCCCTGCATCTCGTCGGCCGCGATCAGGAGGAGGGAGAGGCGTGAAGCGCTTTGCCGCCCTGATCGACCGGCTGATCTATACCCGTTCGCGCAATACGAAGCTGGCGCTCATCGCCGACTATCTTCGCCATACGCCCGACCCCGATCGCGGCTGGGCGCTTGCGGCGCTGACCGAGGCGTTCGACTTTCCCGCGATCAAGGCCGGCACGGTTCGCGCGCTGCTCGCCTCGCGGGTCGATGGCGAACTGTTCCGCCTGTCGCGCCATTTCGTTGGCGACACCGCGGAAACCGCCGCGCTGCTCTGGCCGGAACCCGCGTCGGGTTCGGCGGGGCGGCCGGTTCTCGGTCTCAGCGAAACGGTCGAAACGCTTGCTGCCGCGACGCGAAGCGATGCGCCGGTGGTCCTTGCCTCGCTCCTCGACCGCCTCGATGCCGACGGACGCTATGCGCTGCTCAAGCTGGCGCTCGGCGGCATGCGTATCGGCGTGTCGGCGCGGCTCGCGAAACAGGCCTTTGCCCAGGCTTTCGATGTGCCCGTCGACGATGTCGAGGAATTGTGGCACGCGATCCCGCCGCCCTATGGCCCGCTCTTCGCCTGGGGCGAGCGGCGGGCGCCGCGGCCCGACCTTGCCGATGTCGCCTATTTCCGGCCCTTCATGCTCGCGCATCCGCTGGACGCCGAAAGCGTCGATCTTGCCGACTATGCCGCCGAATGGAAATGGGACGGTATCCGCGTCCAGATCGTCCGCAGCGGCGACCGGACGCGCCTCTACAGCCGTGGCGGCGAGGAAATCGGGGCGGCCTTTCCCGAACTGGTTGCGGCGTTCGGTCGCCATGCGGTCATCGACGGCGAGCTGCTGGTGCGCGGCGATACGCAGGGCGGCGATGCCGCCAGCTTCAATGCGTTGCAGCAGCGTCTGGGGCGCAAGGCGGTGTCCAAAAAGATGCTGGCCGAATATCCCGCCTTCGTCCGCGTCTATGACCTCCTCGATCTCGATGGCCGCGATTTGCGCGGCCTTGCGTGGACCGAGCGCCGACGGCTGCTCGAAGCTTTCGCGGCGAACCTGCCGGCCAGCCATTTCGATCTGTCGCCATTGATCGCGGCGTCCGATTTCGACGCGCTCGCCGCGCTGCGGGCGGGTGCGCGCGATGCGGCGATCGAGGGGGTGATGCTGAAACGCCGCGACGCGCCCTATGTGGCGGGGCGCCGCGCCGGGCTGTGGTATAAATGGAAACGCGATCCGCTGATCGCCGATTGCGTGCTGATGTATGCGCAGCGCGGCAATGGCCGCCGGGCGAGCTTCTATTCCGACTATACCTTCGGTTGCTGGAACGATGCGGGCGAGCTGCTGCCGGTCGGCAAGGCCTATTCGGGCTTTACCGACGAGGATCTGAAATGGCTCGACAAATATGTCCGCGACCACACGACCGATCGCTTCGGCCCGGTGCGCGAAGTGGAAAAGACACTGGTGCTGGAGGTCGCCTTCGATTCCGTCCACGCATCGAAACGGCACAAGTCGGGGCTTGCGATGCGCTTCCCGCGGATTTCGCGCATCCGCCGCGACAAGCCCGCCGAAGAGGCTGACCGGATCGCGACGCTGCGCAGCATGGTGACGTAGCCCCTTCGTCATAGCGACGAGCCGAAGGCGACGCGGCAACTCAGGCCAGGCGGTAGCCGCTCTGGATTGCTTGGCCTACGGCCGCCTTCGGCCCGCTTCGCTCGCAAGGACGAGAGGAAAAATTCCCCGTCCCGGGGTTGCAACCGCGCGCCCCGATACCGAGTTAAGGCCCCGAACGTTCAAAACAAAAGGAAGACTGCCATGACAATCGCTCACCCCCCGCTTCCCTACGCCCAGGACGCACTGGCCCCGCATATCTCGGCCGACACGCTGGCGACGCATCATGGCAAGCATCACAAGGCCTATGTCGACAAGGTCAACGCGGCGATTGAGGGCACCGATCTGGCGGGCAAAAGCCTTGAGGATATCGTCCACCACGCCGAAGGCGCAGGCAACAAGGGGCTGTTCAACAACGCCGCCCAGTCGTGGAACCACGCCTTTTACTGGGAAAGCCTGAGCCCGGCCAAGACTGCGCCCACCGGCGACCTGGCCGCCGCGATCGATCGCGACTTCGGTTCGCTGGACGCGCTCAAAAAGCAGCTCAAGGAAACCGCGGTCAACCATTTCGCGTCGGGCTGGGCATGGCTCGTTGCCAAGGACGGCACGCTGTCGGTGACCGACACGCATGACGCCGGCACCGAACTGGCCGCGGGCGTCAAGCCGCTGCTCGTCATCGATGTGTGGGAACATGCCTATTACATCGACCGCAAGAATCTGCGCCCCGCCTATGTCGACGCGGTGGTCGACGATCTCCTCAACTGGGACTTTGCGGCGGAAAACCTCGCCCGCGACGGCGCCTGGACCTATCCGGCCTGATCGGGAAATAATCGGGGCATCAATGTCCTATCGTCATGGCGGCGCGTCTTATATAGCGCCGCCATGACCATCAGCCTTTTCGAACTTTTCAAGATCGGTGTCGGACCCTCGAGCTCGCATACAGTGGGACCGATGGTTGCCGGGCGCCGCTTCGGCCTCTGGCTGGACGAGCATGAACTGCTCCCTCGTACCGCGCATGTCGAGGCCGACCTTTACGGCTCGCTCGCGCTGACTGGAAAGGGGCACGCCTCCGATACCGCGCTCGTCGCGGGTCTTGCGGGCGAGATCCCGGCCGAAACCAGCCTTGCGGCGATTCAGGCGCATTGGACACGCGCCGAAAACGAAGGTTTCCTCTATCTGCTCGGGCGCCAGCGCGTGCGGTTCGAACCCAAGCGCGACCTGCATTTCCAGATGCGCCAGCGTCAGCCCTTTCACACCAATGCCTTGTCCTTCACCGCGCGCGATGCGGAAGGCGAAATCCTGGCCAAGCGCATGTATTTCTCGATCGGCGGCGGCTTCGTCGTCGACGAGGACGAAGCGGGGCGCAACAGCCGCGGCGCTGAGGACGAGGTCGAACTGCCCTATCCCTTCACCTCGGGCGCCGACCTGATCGCGATGGGCAAGGCGTCGGGCCTCAGCTTTGCCGAAATGATGTTCGCCAACGAAGTGCGTCACCGCCCGCCGAACGAGGTGACGGCGGGTATCGATGCGATCGCCGAGGCGATGGATGCCTCGATCGACGCGGGCTGTTCGAGCACGGGCATTCTCCCCGGCGGGCTCAAGGTCAAACGCCGCGCGCCGCAGATCGCCGACGACATCCGAAACCGCCACGAAGCCAATCTGACCGATCCGCTCGCGATGATGGACTGGATCAACCTGTGGGCGATGGCGGTGAACGAGGAAAATGCCGCGGGCGGCAAGGTCGTCACCGCGCCGACCAACGGCGCGGCGGGGATCATCCCGGCGGTGATCCGCTTCTACCGGCGCGGCTATCGCGGCGACGCCGCCGGGGTGCGGACCTTCCTGCTCACCGCGGCCGCGGTCGGCGCGCTCTACAAACGCAACGCCAGCATTTCGGGCGCCGAGGTCGGCTGCCAGGGCGAGGTCGGCGTCGCCTGCTCGATGGCGGCGGCGGGGCTGACCGCCGCGCTCGGCGGCACCAACGCGCAGATCGAAAACGCCGCAGAGATTGGCATGGAGCATAACCTCGGCCTCACTTGCGATCCGATCGGCGGGCTCGTCCAGATCCCGTGTATCGAGCGCAATGCGATGGGCGCGATCAAGGCGATCGACGCGAGCCGCATCGCGATGATCGGCGACGGCACGCATGTCGTCAGCCTCGACACCGTCATCGTGACGATGCTGCAGACGGGCCGCGACATGCGCGACAAATATAAGGAAACGTCGAAGGGCGGGCTGGCGGTCAGTGTGGTGGAGTGTTGAGCACTGCTCCCCTTCAATCGTCACCCCGGGTCAAGCCCGGCGCGCGCGCGGGACAGCAGAGAAACGGCTTTCCTACATTATCTCGCTCTGTCAGCCTGTCATCCTGCAACTTCCGGCTCTTTGATCCCGTCGATATTCCCGCCTTCGCTTAAGGCGACAAAGGAGACAGTTTCGCGCTGCGCGTCCGTATCTTTTGTCGCTTTAAGACGGATGTGACGGCATGGATCCGCCCTGTCGCGCAGCGATGGGGAGGTGGCAGCGGCGGAGCCGCTGACGGAGGGGCGATGACGCCGACGTCGCGGCCCTTCCACGACCGCTTCGCGGCGCCCCCCTCCACGGCTGCGCCGCCGCGAGGATCACATGCTTGCATTGCCGCGCGCTTTGCGGGATTGGAGCGGCCAAGAAGGAGACCCGCCATGAAGACCCGCGCCGCCGTTGCGTTCGAAGCGAAGAAGCCGCTCGAAATCGTTGAGCTTGATCTGGAAGGCCCCAAGGCAGGCGAGGTGCTGGTCGAGATCATGGCGACGGGCATCTGCCACACCGACGCCTATACGCTCGACGGTTTCGACAGCGAGGGCATCTTTCCGAGCGTGCTGGGGCATGAGGGCGCAGGGATCGTGCGCGAGGTCGGCGCGGGGGTGACGAGCGTCGTCCCCGGCGACCATGTCATCCCGCTCTACACCCCCGAATGCCGCCAGTGCAAAAGCTGCCTTTCGGGCAAGACCAACCTCTGCACCGCGATCCGCGCCACCCAAGGAAAGGGGCTGATGCCCGACGGCACGACGCGCTTTTCGTACAAGGGCCAGCCGATCTTCCACTATATGGGCTGCTCGACATTCTCGAACTTCACCGTGCTGCCCGAGATTGCGGTCGCAAAGATCCGCGAGGACGCGCCGTTCCAGTCGAGCTGCTACATCGGCTGCGGCGTGACCACGGGCGTCGGCGCGGTGATCAACACCGCAAAGGTGCAGGTCGGCGACAATGTCGTGATCTTCGGTCTGGGCGGGATCGGGCTCAACGTGATCCAGGGCGCGCGGCTTGCGGGGGCGAACCAGATCATCGGCGTCGACATCAACCCCGATCGTGAAGAATGGGGCCGCAAGTTCGGCATGACCGACTTCCTCAATTCAAAGGGCATGAGCCGCGAGGATGTCGTCGCGGCAATCGTCCAGATGACCGACGGCGGCGCCGACTACACCTTCGACGCGACGGGCAATACCGAGGTGATGCGGATCGCACTCGAAGCCTGCCATCGCGGTTGGGGCACCTCGATCATCATCGGCGTCGCTGAGGCGGGCAAGGAAATCGCGACGCGCCCGTTCCAGCTCGTCACCGGGCGCAACTGGCGCGGCACCGCCTTCGGCGGCGCCAAGGGGCGCACCGACGTGCCGAAGATCGTCGACATGTACATGCAGGGCAAGATCGAGATCGACCCGATGATCACCCACGTCATGGGGCTGGAAGAGATCAACAAGGGTTTCGACCTGATGCACGCGGGCGAGAGCATCCGCAGCGTCGTCGTTTACTAAAGGGAAGCATATATGTTCAGCCATGTGGCGCTGGGGTCGAACGACATCGCGGCGAGTAAGCGCTTTTACGATGCGACCCTCGCCCTGTTCGGCGTGCCTGAAGGCTATGTCGATGAGCGCGGGCGGCTGATCTATATGCACGCGGGCGGCCGGTTGGTCGTGACGCAACCGGTCAACGGCGGGGCGGCGGCGTGCGGCAATGGCCACACGCTGGGGTTCCTCGCCCCCTCGACCGATGCGGTCGATGCCTGGCACGCGGCGGGGGTGGCGAACGGCGGGACGACGGCGGAAGATCCGCCGGGCATTCGTCACGCGACCGAGGGGCGCGTCGTCTATCTCGCCTATCTGCGCGACCCGGCGGGCAACAAGCTTTGCGCCACGCACAAGGTTTCGGGCTGACATGACCGGCGAAAACGGACCCGCCTATGTGCTGACCTTCAGCTGCGTCGACGCGGTGGGCATCGTCGCGGCGGTGACGGGGCTGCTCGCGGAGCGCGATGGCTTCATCCTCGACAGCCAGCAATATGCCGATCTCGATTCGGGGCGTTTCTTCATGCGCGTCGAGTTTCGCGGGGCGGGAGCGGCCTTTCCGGAAGGGCTGGCGGGGGTGCAGGCGGCGTTCGCGCCGATCGTCGAGCGATTTGCGATGGAGGCGCGGATCAGCGACCGCACCGCGAAACCGCGCTTCGTCATCGCGGTGTCGCAGGGCAGCCATTGCCTCAACGACCTTCTGCACCGCTGGTCGACCGGTAATCTGGCGATCGACATCGTCGGCGTGGTATCGAATCACGAGGCGCAGCGGCGCCTCAGCGAATGGCACGGCGTGCCCTTCCACTATCTGCCGGTCAGCAGCGACAATCGTGCCGAACAGGAAGCGGCCATCCTCGATGTGATGGCGCGCGGCGGCGCCGAATATCTGGTGCTTGCGCGCTATATGCAGGTGCTGACGGAGGATTTGTCGGCCAGGCTCGCCGGGCGCTGCATCAATATCCACCACAGTTTCCTGCCCGGTTTCAAGGGCGCCAAACCCTATCACCGCGCCCACGAACGCGGGGTGAAGCTGATCGGCGCCACCGCGCATTTCGTGACCAGCGACCTCGACGAAGGGCCGATCATCGAACAGGCGGTCGAGCGCGTCGATCACCGCGATTCGGTGGAGGATCTGATCCGCACCGGCCGCGATATAGAGGCGCAGGTGCTCGCGCGTGCGGTGCGCTGGGTCGCTGAACAGCGGGTGCTGATCGACGGGCGCAAGACGGTTGTGTTTCGCTGACGGCGCGAACAAGATTGGGTATCGATTCGCAACGAAAACCAGAAGGAGCAAAGGCGATGTACAGTCACAATATGGTCGGGTCGAACGACCTTGAGGCATCGAAGAAATTCTATGACGCTACCTTTCAGGCGATCGGTGGAAAGCCCGCGATCCAGGACGACAAGGGCCGCCTGATCTATGTGCACAATGGCGGACTTTTCCTTGTCGGCGCGCCGATCGACGGCCAGCCGGCAACCGCGGGCAACGGCTGCACAATCGGTTTCGCGATGGACGGGCCAGAGCAAGCAAAGGCGTGGCACGACGCGGGTGTCGCCAATGGCGGCACCTCGATCGAAGATCCGCCGGGCGTGCGCGAGGGCGGCTTTGGCGCCATGTACCTCGCCTATCTGCGCGATCCGTCGGGTAACAAGCTGTGCGCCTTGCACCGGATGTAATCTGACATGATGCGGGGCGAAGCGGGATTGCTGGCGGATCTGCATGCGCAGGCCATCCCCTTCGCCGCGCACGAACATGCCGCGGTGTTCACTGTCGCCGAAAGCGACGACGTCAACGCCGCGATTCCCGGCGCGCATACCAAGAATCTGTTCCTGAAGGATGCCGGCGGCGCCTTCTGGCTCGTCACCGTGCCGGGCGAGGCGCGCGTCGATCTGAAGGCTTTGCCCGCCGCGATCGGTTGCAAACGGGTGAGCTTCGGCAAGGCGGAGGATATGGCGCGATTGCTCGGCATCCAGCCGGGATCGGTGACACCGCTCGCCGCGATCAATGCCGAACCCGGCAGCCTCACCGTGGTGATCGACGCCGGGCTGGCGGCGGCGGCGCGGGTCAATGTCCATCCGCTGCGCAACACCGGCACTTTGGGGCTGTCCGGCGCGGCGATACTGGACCTGCTGCGCCATTGGGGTCATGACCCCGTCACCGCTCCCATCCCGACACAGGAACAGATATGACCCTCGAAACGGTTTCGACAGTGCGCAGCCATGGCGGTACGCAGGGTGTTTACCGGCACGCCAGCACCGCGACCGGCACCGATATGAGCTTTGCGGTCTTTGTCCCCGACCATGAAGCGGGGGCGGTCCTGCCGGTGCTCTGGTATCTGTCGGGGCTGACCTGCACCCACGCCAATGTCATGGAAAAGGGCGAATATCGCGCGGCCTGCGCGCGGCACGGCATCATCTTCGTGGCGCCCGACACCAGCCCGCGCGGCGACGATGTGCCCGACGATCCGGATGGGGCGTGGGATTTCGGGCTCGGCGCCGGCTTTTACGTCGATGCGACCGAGGAACCGTGGGCGAAACATTACCGCATGCGCTCCTATGTCGAGGATGAGTTGCCGTCGGTGGTGCTGCGTCATTTTCCGATGGCCGACCTGACGCGGCAGGGGATTAGCGGCCATTCGATGGGCGGCCATGGCGCGCTCACCGTCGCCTTGCGCACCCCTGACCGTTTCCGGTCGGTATCGGCCTTTTCGCCGATCGCCGCGCCGCTGCAATGCCCGTGGGGGGAAAAGGCGCTGGCGAACTATCTCGGCGCCGATCGCGAAGCGTGGCGCGCTTACGACGCCTGTGCGCTGATCGACGGCGGTGCGCGGTTGCCCGATCTGCTGGTGGACCAGGGTACGGCGGATAATTTCCTCGATGCCCAGCTCAAGACGCATTTGCTGGAAGAGGCGTGCAAGAGGGCGGGGCAAAAGGCCGACATCCGGATGCAGCCGGGCTATGACCACAGCTATTATTTCATCTCGACCTTCATGGCCGAACATATCGAATGGCACGCCGAACGGCTAAAGGCCTAATCGTCGCGTGGGGCACGACGACGGTGGGTTATGGAACCAGCAGCGTCGATCCCGTCGTCCGCCCGGCAGCCAGATCTTCCTGCGCGCGCGCCGCATCGGTCAGCGGATAGCGCTGGCCGATGGTGATGCCGACCGCGCCGCTGCCGATCATCTCGAAGACCCGCGCTGCGCCCGCGGTGCGTTCGGCGGGGTCGCGATAATAATCGAACAGCGTCGGCCGGGTGACGAATTGCGACCCGTGCAGCGCAAGAACGCCCAGGTTCACGCCGGTGACGGGGCCGCCGGCATTGCCATAGCTGACGATCAGGCCGCGCCGCGCCGTGGCCTGGAGCGAGGTCTGCCAGGTGGTCATGCCGATGCCGTCAAAGGTGACGGGGACCCCGTTGCCGCCGGTGATCTCGCGGACCCGCGCGGCGACATCCTCCTCCCTGTAACGGATGATATGGTCGGCGCCCGCAGCGGTGGCGGTGGCGGCCTTTTCGGCGGTGCTGACGGTGCCAATGACGGTTGCGCCGATCGCTTTCAGCCACTGGACGAGGATCAGGCCAACCCCGCCCGCCGCGGCGTGGACGAGCACCGGCCAGCCCGCCTCGACCTTCGCGCAGCGCTCGACGAGTGCTTCGACCGTCCCGGCTTTCAGCAGCGCGGCGGCGGCGGTCTCTTCGCTGATTGCGTCGGGCAACTTGAACAAGGATGCGGCGGGGACGATCCGCGCGGTGGCATAGGCGTTGCGCTGCGGTCCAAAGGTCGCAACCCGGTCGCCGGGCGCGAGATGATCGACCCCTGCGCCGACTGCAAGGATTTCGCCCGCCGCCTCGAGCCCGAGCCCGCCGGGCAGCTCGACCGGATAGGTGCCGTCGCGGTGATAAATGTCGATATAGTTGAGCCCGATCGCGGTCTGGCGGATCAGCGCCTGACCCGGGCCCGGATCGCCAAGCGTGACGTCGCGCCACTGGATAACCTCGGGTCCGCCCTGCTTTTCGATAAACGCTTCGGTCGCCTGCATGTCCGTGCCTCCTGCCGCCGCGGCCATTGTGCGGCCGCATGGCAGTTGGTGCAAGCTGCACGATCGCCTAGGGTCGCGTTTCCCCGGCTTTCGCCGGGAAAGCGGCTCGTCGGCTTACCGGCCCTGGTGGCGCGGCTTGCCCTTGCCAAAGGGTTTGGGCTTGAAACCGCCGGGCTTGCCATAAGGCTTGCGTGGGCCATCGTTGCGCGGGCCGCCCTTGTGCGGGCCCTTTTCGCGGCGCGGCGGCCAGGTCGGGCCGTCGGGGGCCGGGGTGATCGCGACGCCGCTGTCATCCTCGCCATCGGCATTGGCGCTGCGCTGCACCGCTTCGGCAAAACGGTCGGCGATGGCGATCGGGATGTTGAACAATGTCTCTGACGGACCGATGCGGATGGCGCCGATCTCGTTCTTGGTGACATGGCCGCGGCGGCACAGCAGCGGCAGAATCCAGCGCGGGTCGGCATTCTGGCGGCGACCGATGTTCAGGCGGAACCAGACGCTGTCGTCGAACCCCTCGCGCCACTCGCCGCTCCGTTCGGGGCGTTCGAACCGCTCGCCGCGTTCCGGACGCTCGCCGCGGCCGCGGGCGCCGGTGTCGATCAGATCCTCGGGCGGCGGCATCGTCGCGCGGTGCGCGCGGACGAGCGCAGCGGCGATATCCTCGGGCGTACGTTCGGCCATCAGCCGCTGGGCGAGTTCCAGATCCTCGGGTTCATGCTCCTGCGGGGCAAGCAGCTTTTCGATCAGCCGTTCCTGATCGCGAGCGCGGACGTCGGCGGCGGTCGGCGCGTTCATCCATTCGGCGTTGATCCGTGCACCGCGCAGCATGCCGTCGACGCGGCGGCGGCGCGGATAGGGGACGATGATCGCCGCGGTGCCCTTTTTGCCTGCGCGGCCGGTGCGTCCGGACCGGTGTTGCAGCGTTTCGGCGTCGCGCGGGATTTCGACGTGGATGACCAGGCTGAGCGTCGGCAGGTCGATGCCGCGCGCCGCGACGTCGGTGGCGACGCACACCCGCGCGCGGCGGTCGCGAAGGGCTTGCAGCGCGTGGTTGCGTTCATTCTGGCTATGTTCGCCCGATAGCGCGACGACCGCAAAGCCGCGCTCGGTCAAGCTGGCGTGGAGACGGCGAACATTGTCGCGCGTCGCGCAGAACAGCATGGCGGTTTCGGCGTCGTGCAGGCGCAGCAGGTTGACGACCGCGCCCTCGATGTCGGCGGGGGCGACGGTGATCGCCTGATAGCTGATGTCGCCATGGCCGCGTTCTTCGCCAACGGTCGAGATGCGCAGCGCATCCTGCTGATAGCGTTTGGCGAGCTGGGCGATCGGTTTCGGGATCGTCGCGGAGAAGAGCAGGGTGCGGCGGGTATCGGGGGTGGCGTCGAGAATTTCTTCCAGATCGTCGCGGAACCCCATGTCGAGCATTTCGTCGGCTTCGTCGAGCACCGCGACACGCAGCGCCGCTAGATCAAGCGCGCCGCGTTCGAGATGGTCGCGCAGACGTCCCGGGGTGCCGACGACGATATGCACGCCCTGGTTCAGCGCGCGGCGCTCCTTGCTCGCGTCCATACCGCCGACGCAGGTGGCGATGCGCGCACCCGCCTTGGCGTAAAGCCAGCCGAGCTCACGACTGACCTGCAGCGCGAGTTCGCGGGTCGGCGCGACGATCAGCGCCAGCGGCGACGTTGCAAAGGGCAAGCGCTCGCCTTCGATCAGCTGGCCGGCCATCGCGAGGCCAAAGGCGACGGTCTTGCCCGAACCGGTTTGTGCGGAAACCAGCAGATCGCGTCCGTGCGCGTCGGTTTCGACGACCTGAGCCTGAACGGGGGTCAGCGCTTCATAGCCGCGCGCGGTAAGGGCGTCCGCAAGGACGGGCGAGAGATGATCGAAAGCCATTTTGTTCTTCTTGTCCTGGGCGGGCTGCACCGCCGATTTGGTCGATTCGTCACGCTGGACCTGATCCGGGGCCCAATATCCTGCGGCACAGCGTTCGCCTGTGGATGCTGAAACAGCGATGCCATCGCCGGGTCAGCATGACGAAAATGATGGTTTGTCCGTTTCCTAAAGGGCCTGGCCTGCCGCGTGTCCGCTGGCCCAGGCCCATTGAAAATTATAGCCGCCCAGCCACCCGGTGACATCCACGGCTTCGCCGACCGCATAGAGCCCCGGAACGCTTTTGGCCATCATTGTTTGCGATGACAGATTTGCGGTCGAAATTCCGCCCACCGTCACCTCGGCCTTGGCAAAGCCCTCGGTGCCATTGGGGTGGAAGGTCCAGCGCGCCAGCCGCGCCTCCGCATCGGCCAGCTTGCGGTCGGTCAGCGCCCCCAATTCGCCGGGCAGCGCCAGCCGCTCGGCCAGCACCTGCGCCAACCGGTCGGGAAGCGCGGCGGCGAGCGCGGCGGCCAGGGAGGTGCGCGGGCGGGCGCGCTTGGCCTCGGCTAGCCACCCCGAAGCGGCATCGGGCAGAAAATCGATCGCCACCGGCTCGCCGTGCCGCCAATAGCTGCTGACCTGCAGGATGGCCGGCCCCGAAAGGCCGCGGTGGGTGAACAGCGCCGCTTCGCGGAATGCGGCGTTGCCCGCGCGCGCCTCGACCGGGGTGGCGACGCCCGACAGCTCGCGGAACAACACATCATCGCCGCCAAGGGTCAGCGGAACAAGGGCAGGGCGCGGCTCGACGACCTTCAACCCGAACTGTCGGGCAAGGTCGTAGGCAAGGCCGGTCGCGCCCATTTTGGGGATCGACGGGCCGCCGGTGGCGATGACGAGGCTTGGGGCGGTAAACATTTGGTCGCCGAAACCAACGCGAAAACCATCGTCGCCATGATCGACCGGGCCGACAGCCTGGCCGCAGCGCAGATCGACCCCGGCTTTCGCGGCTTCTTCGCACAGCATCGCGACAATCTGCTTCGCCGATCCGTCGCAGAAAAGCTGACCCAGCGTCTTTTCGTGCCAGGCGATGCCATAGGCGTCGACCAGGGCGATGAAATCGGCGGGGGTGTAGCGCGCGAGGGCTGATTTCGCGAAATGCGGGTTCGCCGAAATATAGCGGTCGGGGCCGGTATGAATGTTGGTGAAGTTGCAGCGTCCGCCGCCCGAGATGAGGATCTTCTTCCCCACCGCATCGGCATGGTCGAGCAGCAGCACCCGACGTCCGCGCTGCCCGGCGACAGCGGCGCACATCAGCCCGGCCGCGCCGGCACCCAGCACGATGGCATCATATCGGGGAGTGGCCATGAACGGTCAGCGCAGCTTTGCGATCGACAGCCCGTCGGCCTTGGCACGGATCTTTACCGATTCCTCGCTGCGGGTCAGCGCCTTGGCAATGGCTTTCAGCGCCATGCCTTTTTTCGCCAGATTGTGCAGCCTGTCGATTTCGGCGGCGGTCCAGGGCTGTTTATGGCGTTCGAACTTGTCTTTCATACCAGTTCCTCCGCGTCGGCATCGGCGGCCAGGATGGTGATCGCATCCTCGCGGCCCTGGAAAGCGACGCTCTCGTCGACCTCGGCGCCCATCAGGGCGCGGCCAAGCGGGGCGGTATAGGCGATACGCCCGGCGGTGGGGTCGGCCTCGTCATGGCCGACGATGGTAATATGGCGTTCGGCGCCGCCCAGCGAATAGCGGACACGGCTGCCGATCCCGACGACATCGGCGGCGGGCGGCGGTACGATTTCGGCGCTGGCCTTGCGGGTGCCGAAATAGCGCAGCTGGCGTTGCAATTTCTTGCGCGCTTCGGCGTCGCTTGCGGCCGCGACTGCCGTTTCGAGGCGCGCCACGGCTTCGCCGAGCAGCCGTGCGCCGCGGGCGGTGACAAGGTTCGGACCGACCGGGATCGGCAGTTCGAACTCGGGTTCCTTATGTTCGTCGTCGCTTTCGCGGCGGAACGCTACGCTCATCTTCATTCGTCCGGATGGGGAGGGATTGGGCTCTTTTGCACGGCGAAGGTGGCGACAAGATGGCACGAAAAATCTCCCGGCCGGTAACCGGCGCTGCGGGCGGCGCGAACCGGTGGGTGATGCCATCCCCCGCATCGCCCATTCTAAGGGAGATTATCGATGACCAACAATGTGAAAATGTCGCTCGCCGCATCGGCGCTTATCGCCATGGCCACCGCCGCCGCTGTTCCTGGCGCAGCGGTTGCGGCCAGCGGCGCGAAGGAAAAATGCTATGGCGTTGCCCTGAAGGGAAAGAATGATTGCGCCGCCGGGCCGGGCACCAGCTGCGCGGGAACCTCGACCGTCGATTATCAGGGCAATGCCTGGAAATATGTCGCGAAGGGCGCTTGCGAAAAAATGGGCGGCACGCTGGCCGCGCACAAGGGCAATGCCAAGCCGATGCCGAAGAAGGGCTGACGCGCACCCATGCTCCCGTCCCTGTTCCGCGACGACCTGCCGCCCTGCGCCGGTATCGGGCTGAAGCCGGCCCATTATGCTGACGTCCTGGCGGACGTGGAACGGGGAACCCCGCCCGCCTGGGTCGAAGTTCACCCCCAAAACTACTTCGGCGCAGGCGGGCCTCCGCATCGCTGGCTGGGTGCCATTGCTGCGCATCTGCCGATCAGCTTTCATTCGGTCGGACTGTCACTGGGGACGGTGTCGGGCGTTGATCGCGAAGAGCTGGCGGCGCTTGCTGCGCTTTGTGCACGGTACGAACCGGCGATGGTCTCGGATCATCTTAGCTGGTCGAACGGGCCCGACGACAAGTTTCCGGACCTGTTGCCGGTCCCCTACAGTCATGCCGCGCTCGACCATTTTGTTGCTGAAGTCACCCGGGTACAGGATCGGCTTGGTCGCAGGATATTGATCGAGAATCCGTCGCGCTATCTCGCCTACCGTCGGGATGATTGGTCGGAGGTGGATTTTCTGCACGAACTGTGTCGCCGCAGCGGCTGCGGTTTGCTGCTCGATGTCAATAATATCTGCGTGTCGGCGTTCAACCTCGACCTCGATCCATTGCCTTGGATCGACGCGATCGACCCCACGCTTGTCGGCGAAGTTCATGTTGCGGGTCATGCCGTTAAGGCCGACGGCATGGGTGGAAGGATCGCGATCGACGACCACGGATCGCCGGTCGATGGCGCCTGCTGGACCTTGCTGGAGCGCTTTCTTTGTCGCTCGGGTGCCAAGCCCGTTCTGGTTGAATGGGACAGCGATGTCCCGCCCTACGCGGTGCTGATGGCCGAGGTGGAACAGGCAAAAGCGTTGCTGCGCCCCTTGTCCATGCCGGAGATGGTTCATGGCTGATCGTGATTTGGGTGCCGGGCAGGCGGCCATCGCGGCGGCGCTGATCCAGGGGCCGGACCATTGTCCCGCCGATCTGTTTGTCGATGGCGACGTTGCAATCCTGCGCGGGCTTGCGGTTCATGCGAACACCGTGTCGCATGCGCGCCTGGTGGCGTTGGAGGACAGCTTTCCGCGGTGTCGGGCCCATCTGGGCGAGGCCCTGTTCAATCGCTTGTCGCGTTCCTTCCTTGACGCTGGAGGGGCTATGCGACGATCGCTCAACAAGATCGGTGCCGACTTTCCTGAATGGCTTGGACTGGCGTCGGGACGGCTCGCCGCCGACATCGCCATGGTCGAATGGGCGTGGCTGGAAAGTTATCACGCCATGGACGCCCCGGCGCTTCTTCTGTCCGATCTTGCGGGACTGGCTGTGGACGATCTGCTGGCACTTCGAACCCGGCGGCACCCTGCTGCCCGCATCGTGACACTGTCGAGCGCCGCCGCACCGCATTTCGATCCCGCGCTTTCGGGCGATACACCTGCGCTGCTGCTGACCCGCCCGGAAGCCGACGTCCGGTTGCTTGCGGTGAGCGAAAAGGAGGCGGCATTTCTGGCTGGAGCGGATTCGTTTGCGCCGCTCGGTAACCTGATTGCCCGGTTTGCCGAACCAGGGGGCGATGCCGCCGCCGTATTGATCGGCGCTGGTGCGATGGAGAAAAGTTGGTCATGAAATCTGTTGTTGCAATCTATGGTCGCGGGATTGCCTTGCTGAACAGCCCTGTTGTCGAGGGGGTGGCGCTATTGTTGGTGCGCGTGGCGCTCGCCGGCGTTTTCTGGCGTTCGGGCCGAACCAAGGTGGTCGAAGGAAGCTGGCTGGAAATCAACGATTTCACCTATGACCTGTTTCGCGACGAGTTTTCGGGCTTGCCGCTCGATCCGGCGCTTGCGGTGCCTCTGACGACCTGGGCGGAGCATGTTTTTCCTGTCCTGTTGCTGATCGGGCTGGCGACCCGTCTATCGGCAGCCGCCTTGCTGGTGATGACGCTTGTCATCCAGATTTTCGTCTTTCCCGATGCGTGGTGGCCGGTGCATTCCTTGTGGGCGGCAATGGCAGCGATATTGATCGTTCGTGGCGGCGGCCTGTTCTCGCTCGACGCGATTCTTGCTAGGCCGCAACGGGCATGAGGATCGACGAGCCTTCGCTGGCGCGGCTGATGGCTGCTTCGCAGCGAGGGGACCGCGCGGCTTATCGCGCGTTGCTCGGCGACTGCCGTGCCTGGCTGGCGCGATATTTTTCTCGACGTATTGCACCGCACCAGATCGACGATCTGGTTCAGGAAACCCTCGTGTCGATGCATCGCAAGCTGGCGACCTGGGACAGCGACCGCGCCTTTCTTCCCTGGCTGGCAGCCATCGCGCGCTATCGCTGGATCGACATGTTGCGGCGACAGCGCGACGAGGCGGAACTCGGTGAGGGAGACGCCGCAGTGGAGGCGGAAGATGACGCCGTTCATGCGCGACTGAGTATTGATCGGCTGTTGACACACTTGCCGCAAGGGCAGGCGCAGGCAATTACGCTCGTCAAGATCGAAGGCGCCTCGATTGCGGAGGCTTCGCAGATCAGCGGCCAAAGCGAATCGCTGGTGAAAGTGAATATCCATCGCGGGTTGAAAAAGCTCGCGGCATTGATCGAAAGCGAATGAGATGAAGGGTGCATCGCTCGACGAACTGATCGAGGGTCTGGCCGACGAACTGGAACCGATCACCCCCCGGCGTGTGACGCGAGGGTCGCTGATGGTCGCTGTGGGATGGGTCGGAGCAGCGGCATTGTTGCTCGGCCTGCTCGGCTTGCGCGGTGATCTGGCACGAGGCGTCATGTTGCCGCCACTGCCGATGCTGGCCTTCTGGTTGATCGCTGCCGTCGCGCTTGCCGCGATCTGGAGCGGGCTGCGCATGGGGCTGCCCGGTGTGGGGCGCGATTATAACGGCTGGCGCTGGGCAGGCATCGCGGCGATGGCGCTGCCATTGTCGGCGCTGTTCACGGGCATGGAGGACAGCCATGCGGCGATGGCCTCGGTCCGCCATGGCATCGATACACCGTGTCTGGCTCAGGCCCTGCTCGCCGGGCTGGGGGTGGGCGCCTCGCTGTTCCTATGGCTCAGGGGCGGCGCCCCGACGTCGCCGACCCGTGCTGCCTGGGTTATCGGTATTGCGGCCGGGGCATCGGGCGCCGCGATCGTCGCACTCCACTGCCCGATCGACGATCTGGTGCATATTGCCCTGTGGCACGGGCTGGCAATTCCGTTGTCGGGAGCGGCCGGGCGGTTGTTGTTGCCTTCTTTTTTGCGCTGGTAGCGCCATCGCAATCCGACATGCTGGACATCCTCCTCCGGCGCGTGTTATGTGAATAACACACATAGGAGATTTCTGATGTTTGACTGGCGGATGATTGCGCTTCCCGTGGTTCTGTCGACGACTGTATCGGGATGTGATGGTGCGGTGTCGCTCGGCGATGGCAGGTCAGAAGCGGGCTCGTCGGCTGAGGCGGGCGCAGTTGGAAGCCGAAGCTATGGCTTCAAGGATTTCGTTGGCGTCGAAGTCACCGGCCCCGATGACGTCACCATTCGCCAGGGCGATGCCTTTTCGATCAAGGCAAGCGGCTCCGAGGCGGAACTGGAACAACTCGAAATCGAGTTGGTCGGCGACAGGCTGTCGATCGGTCGAAAGAGCGAGCGCTTCAATGCTAGCCGCGTTCGCAGCCAGGGGGTGAAGATCGCGATCACGATGCCGCGCGTGACGAAGCTGACGCTGACCGGTTCGGGGGAAGTCGACGCCGATGTGGTCGAGGGCGAGGCGGTGTCGGCCGTCCTGACTGGATCCGGGGATCTCAAGATTGGCAAGCTCGTTGGCAAGAATGCCGCGATTTCGCTGACTGGGTCGGGTGATCTCGCTGTCGCTAGCGGCAATGTGGACCAGGCGCAGTATAAGCTGTCGGGTTCGGGCGATATTACGGCCTCGGGATTATCGGCGACCGCGCTCGACCTGTCGATTACCGGTTCGGGCAGCGCAGAGGCGCATGCGACGGGCGCGGCCGACGTCACCATCTTGGGTTCGGGCGATGCGATGCTGACCGGCGGCGCTTCCTGTTCGACCCGCACGCTGGGTTCGGGTGAAGTCAGCTGCACTTGATCGATGGCTGGTCTGACCACTGCAAAGCGGTTAGGCTGACGCCATGAACAGCGTTTTTCGACATTTGATCGCTGCGTCGGTGGCGCTCGCCGTTGCTCCCGCTGCCGCAGCCGAGAAGCGATTCGGCCTTACCAGCTTTGACACCATCGATGTCCAGGCGGATGTGATTGTCGAGGTGACGGCGCGCGCACCCGTGGGTGCAATTGCTGACGGGCCGCGCGATGCGCTTGACCGGTTGAGTATCGAAGCACGCGATGGACGCCTCGTCATTCGCGAGAGCCGTTTTGTCGGCGATGAACGGCGAACCGCACCACGCGGACCTGTGACGATTCGCGTCAACGCGGCGAACCTGCGGGCCGCGTCGCTTGCTGGTGCGGGATCGTTGCGGATCGATCGCCTGAAAGGCGCGCGCATCCGTATCACCCTTCAGGGACCGGGGCGTCTGACCGTCGATGCAATTGACGGCGACCGTCTTTCGGTCGCCATGATGGGCAACGGCATGATGACACTCGGGGGCAAGGCCAAGCGGGCGGAAATGATGCTTTCAGGTGCAGGGGCGGTCGATGCCGGGCGGCTGGCGGTCGATGCACTGGCCAGCGAAAGCGAGGGTACGGGCGACCATCGCTTTCACGCCGTCAAGACAGCGACGATAACGGCGCGGGGTATCGGGACGACGGTGGTGCTTGGCCGCCCGGTATGCACCGTGCGAAATGTCGGTTCAGGCACCGTAACATGCGGGACCGCGAAATAGGGCGGCATTCCCGCTCCACTACGCGTTCGTCTGCCAAAGTTTGCATGGACACGCTTCGATTTCGCGGGCGTTCCCTACAGGGTTCACAGGGCGGTTCCCAGCCCATCGATCTTCTTCGACTGGCGAGCGACAAGGCCTGGAAGGAAGCGGGCAAGGCGGGACAGGCGCTTGGCCATTTTTCCAACCGTGACATGCACCTTTGTTCCATGCACCGCGTTCCACGCTGCCTCGGCGACCCGCTCGACGGGGACGATCTCGAACCCGCTGGCCGACAGGCGGTTGCGCGCGGGTTCGTTGCTGTCTGCGCTCACCTGATCGAGGAGGGGGGTGTCGATGAAACCCGGCATCAGCGAGCGTACCTTGATACCATGTTTGGCAAATTCGATTTCCAGCGCTTCGGTCAGTCCGCGAACCGCGAATTTGGTGGCCGAATAAACGGCGAGCCCCGCGACGCCGTAGAATCCAGAGGCCGAACCCGTATTGAGGATGGTCGACCCCGGCGTCGCGCGAAGCAGCGGCATCGCCATATAGATGCCGTTCACCACGCCGCCGAAATTGATCGCAATCAGGCGGTCGGCTTCGGCCGGCTCCATGTCCATGAACTGGCCGCCCGATCCGATGCCGGCATTATTGAACAGCACGTCTAGGCGCCCGCCGCTGGCTGCGGCAAAGACGTTGAGCGCGGCCTCCCACTGGTCGCGATCGCGTACATCCATGACGTGTCGGGATGACGAGCCGCTGGGCAAGAGCGCGGCGGTTTCATCGATGCCCTGCGCATTGACATCGGCGATACCGACGAACCATCCCTGCGCGGCGAAGTGACGAGCCACCGCGCGTCCGATGCCCGAGCCGCCGCCGGTGATGAAAATGGATTTCTTTGTCATCGCCCTCTCCTTACATCATTGTCAGTGGTACAACAGGCGAACTGCCCCCGATCGTCAAGCATCAATCGCGGCTTGGCAAGGCGTTGCGGGGCTGGCAAGGACGGGCGCGATGACCCGCGTCGCGCGCCTGATCCTATTGTCCCTGCTCCTGTTTTTCGCGGGGTTTGCGGCGCCCACCCGGGCTGAGGTGGTGGTCAGCTTTTATAGCCACGACTTTGGCGACCGCTTTCCCCACGCCTTCATCGTCCTCAAGGGACGGGTCGATACTACCGGCGAAATTGTCGATACAAATTATGGCTTCACCGCGACTGCGGTAACACCGGCGATCCTTTTTGGGTCGGTGAAGGGGGAGGTGCAGTCGCAAAAGGCCGACTATATCGGGAAAAGCGACTTGCAATTCAGTATGACGCTGGACGACGCGACCTATGCGCGGGTGATCGCTAAAGTGGATGAATGGCGCGACCGCAACCAGCCGAGCTATAGTCTGAACAAGCGCAATTGCGTGCATTTTGTGATGGAGCTAGCCGAAGTCGTTGGGCTGGCGGTCAACCGCAAGAGCAAATATTTCAAGAAACCCAAGAGCTTTCTGGTCGAGGTCAAACGACTGAATCTGGCGCTGGACTGAGGCGGCTCTGGACGGGGCCTCGCTTTCACCCTATGTTCAGCATCGCGTGATAGACAACCGCGCATTCGACGTGATGAGGGGCAATCCTTGCGTTTGTTGCTGACCCTTTTGGCTTTGCTCACCGGCCTGGCGACCGCCGACCGTGCAGCGGCAGCCGCGCCCGCCGTTCCTGCGGCGATGGGGTCGCTTGTCCTCTTTGCGGAAAGCACCGGTCAGGCCGAAGCGAGCGACAGTGCCCGGCGTCCGGCGCCGCAGACGCCGTCGCGCCGATCAACCGGTTCGGCACGGTGCAAGGCGCCCAAGGCGGCGTCGCCGCACCTTCCGGGTCTTCTGATCCGAAGCGATCGCGCGCTGGAGTAGCGTGCGACACTCGCGCCCCGTTTCCGGGGCGCGGCGTCCCGTTCAGGGACCGATATGCGACATTCGGGCGGCGTGCCGTCGCCGCTGTATCAATATTTCAAGGGAAATCATTATGTTCGGCAGCATTGCCAAGAGCTTGTTCGGCTCGTCCAACGATCGTTACGTGAACTCTATCCGTAAGATCGTCGACAAGATCAACGCGTTCGAATCCCAGATGGAGGCGATGGACGACGAAACGCTGAAGGCGCAGACGCCAAAGTTTCGTGAGCGCCTGGCTGCCGGCGAAACGCTGGATCATATCCTTCCTGAAGCCTTTGCAACGGTGCGTGAGGCATCGCGCCGCACGCTCGGCATGCGCCATTTCGACGTGCAGATGATCGGCGGTGTCGTGCTGCATCGTGGTGAAATTGCCGAAATGGCTACCGGCGAAGGCAAGACGTTGATGGCAACGCTGCCTTGCTATCTGAATGCGCTGGAGGGGAAGGGCGTTCACGTCGTAACCGTGAACGATTATCTCGCCCGCCGTGACGCCGAATGGATGAACGAGGTTTACAGCTTTCTGGGGCTGACGACCGGTATCATCGTTCCCAACCTCAACGAAACGCAGCGCCGCGAAGCTTATGGCTGCGACATCACTTATGCGACGAACAACGAGCTGGGTTTCGACTATCTGCGCGACAATATGAAGTTCGAGCGTGGTCAGATGGTCCATCGCGAGTTCAATTTCGGTATCGTCGACGAAGTGGATTCGATCCTGATCGACGAAGCGCGCACGCCGCTGATCATCTCCGGGCCGACCGACGACAAGTCGGAGCTTTATGTTCGTGTCAACGAAGTGGTCCTCCAACTCGTCGAGGAGGATTATGAGAAGGATGAAAAATCGAAGGCCATCAGCCTGACCGAGGAGGGAACCGAGCATGTCGAGCGGCTGCTCGAGGCGGCGGGCCTGCTTCAGGGCAACAATCTTTACGATATTGAAAACACCCAGATCGTTCACCACGTCAATCAGGCGCTGAAAGCGATCATCATGTTCCGCATCGATACCGACTATATCGTCAAGGACGGCAAGGTCGTGATCATTGACGAATTCACCGGCCGCATGATGGATGGCCGCCGCTGGTCCGACGGTCTGCACCAGGCGGTCGAGGCAAAGGAAGGCGTCAAGATCGAGCCCGAGAATCAGACGCTGGCCTCGATCACCTTCCAGAATTATTTCCGCATGTATCCCAAGCTGAGCGGCATGACCGGCACCGCGGCGACCGAGGCGGCCGAATTTTTCGACATCTACAAGATGAACTGCGTCACCATCCCGACCAACCGCCCGATCGCGCGGCGCGACGAAGAGGATGAGTTTTACAAGAATATCACCGACAAGTTCGGCGCGATCGCGCGGACGATCCGCGAGGCGCAGGAGCGTGGCCAGCCGGTGCTGGTCGGCACCGTGTCGATCGAAAAGTCGGAACTCCTGTCGTCCTTCCTCGAAAAGGAAGGGGTGACGCATAGCGTCCTGAATGCGCGCTTCCATGAAAGCGAGGCGCATATCGTCGCGCAGGCTGGCCGCACCGGCGCCGTCACCATCGCGACCAACATGGCGGGCCGCGGCACCGACATCAAACTCGGCGGTAACGAGGATTTCCGCATCGAGGATGAATTGAAGGACATGGCGGAAGGCCCCGAGCGCGCCGCCGCCGAGGCACGCATCCGCGAGGAGGTCGCCGCCGAACGCGAAGCAGTGCGCGCCGCAGGCGGTCTGTTCGTGCTCGCGACCGAGCGCCACGAAAGCCGCCGCATCGACAATCAGCTGCGCGGCCGTTCGGGGCGTCAGGGCGACCCCGGCCTGTCGAAATTCTATCTGTGCCTTGACGACGACCTTCTGCGCATCTTCGGCCCCGACACGCTGTTCGCCAAGATGATGAACAAGAATCTGGAGGATGGCGAGGCGATCGGGTCGAAATGGCTGTCGAAGGCGATCGAGACCGCGCAGAAGAAGGTCGAAGCGCGCAACTATGACATCCGCAAACAGGTCGTCGAATATGACAATGTCATGAACGACCAGCGCAAGGTCATCTACGAACAGCGCGGCGAAATCATCGACAGCGAAACCGTCGACGATGTGATGACCGCGATGCGCGCCGAAACAGTGAACGCAATCGTCGCCGACGCCTGCCCGCCGGGAAGCTATCCCGAACAGTGGAATGTCGAACAGATGAAGGAGCGGGTCGCGAACATTCTCGACCTTGATCCGCCGATCGACGAATGGATGCAGGAAGATTCGGTCGATCCCGAAGTGTTCGAGGAACGCATCCAGGCGCTGGCCGATGCGACCGCGGCCGAAAAGGCAGGGCAGGTCGACGGCGAAACCTGGCGCGGTATCGAAAAGTCCATTCTGCTCCAGACGCTCGACCATCATTGGAAGGAACATCTCTCGACGCTCGACGCGCTGCGCCAGGTCGTGTTTCTGCGCGCCTATGCCCAGAAGCAGCCGATCAACGAATATAAGCAGGAAGCCTTCGCGCTGTTCGAGCGCATGCTCTCGAACATTCGCGAAGATGTGACGCGGACTGTCGCACGGATCGATTTCCAGTATCAGGAACCCGAACCGATGCCGCTTCCCGAACTGCCGGATTTTCTTACGACGCACATCGACCCTTTTACGGGCGAGGATAACAGTGCCGATATCGATGCGGGATCGCTCGGGGTCATCGCGGACACCTTGCCGCCGATGCAGGTCCCGAAACCTGATCTGCCCGAGGGTGAAAACCCCTATGCGGCGATGGAGATCAGCCGCAACGCCCCGTGCCCTTGTGGCTCGGGCCGCAAGTATAAGCATTGCCACGGCGCCATCTGATCCGTTCGGCCCCATCCCGTAAAGGGGATGGGGCCGGTTCGCAGGTGGACGTGGTCCGCCGCAGCCTAGCGGTTCTTGCGCCCTTCGATCAGTCCGTCGACCAGGCTCGGGTCAGCCAATGTCGATGTGTCGCCGAGTGACCCGAAGTCATTTTCGGCGATCTTGCGCAGGATGCGGCGCATGATCTTGCCCGAGCGTGTCTTGGGCAGTGCGGGGGTGAAATGGATATGATCGGGCGTGGCGATCGGACCGATTTCCCGGCGGACCTGCTGCTTGAGCTCGGCCAATAGGTCGTCGCTAGGGTCGACCCCGGCGTTCAGCGTGACATAGCTGTAGATGCCCTGACCCTTGATGTCGTGAGGGAAACCGACCACTGCCGCTTCGGCAACCAGATCGTGCAGGACAAGCGCGCTTTCGACCTCAGCGGTGCCCATGCGGTGACCCGACACGTTGATGACATCGTCGACACGGCCGGTGATCCGCCAGTATCCGTCGGCATCGCGGCGGCAGCCGTCACCCGTGAAATATTTGCCTTTATAAGTCGAAAAATAGGTCTGGATGAACCGTTCATGGTCGCCATAGACGGTGCGCGCCTGTCCCGGCCAACTGTGGGTGATGCACAAATTGCCTTCGGCCGCGCCGCCCGTTTGTTCGTCGGCAATTACGGCGCCCTCGGCATCGACCAGTTGCGGGCGAACACCGAAAAACGGGCGTCCGGCGCTTCCTGGTTGCATCGCGTGCGCGCCGGGCAAGGTCGTGATCATGATGCCGCCGGTTTCGGTCTGCCACCAGGTATCGATGACGGGGACGCGCCCTTTGCCGACGGCGTCGTGGTACCAGCGCCAGGCTTCGGGATTGATCGGTTCACCGACGCTGCCGAGCAGGCGCAGCGACGAGAGGTCATGCCGCGTTACATAGTCATTGCCCTCGCGCATCAGCGCGCGGATCGCGGTCGGCGCAGTATAGAGGATATTGACCTGGTGCTTGTCGACCACCTGCCAGAAACGGTCATGGTCGGGGTAATTGGGCACGCCTTCGAACATCAGCGTCGTCGCGCCATTCTGTAGCGGGCCATAGACGACATAGCTGTGGCCGGTGACCCAGCCGATGTCGGCGGTGCACCAGAAAATCTCGCCGGGGCGATAGTCAAACCCATACCAAAAGGTCGTCGCGGTCCACACGCTATAGCCGCCGACGCTGTGCAGCACCCCCTTGGGCTTGCCGGTCGATCCGGAGGTGTAGAGGATGAACAATGGATCTTCCGCCGCCATCGGCGCGCACGGGCAGTCGGCACCGACATCGGCGGACAGCGCGTCATACCAATGGTCGCGCCCTTCGGTCATCGCGACATCGCCGCCGGTGTGGGCGACGACCAGCACCCCTTTCACATCGATCTTTTCGAGCGCTTTGTCGACATTGGCCTTGAGGGGGATGGTCTTGCCGCCGCGCACGCCCTCGTCGGCGCAAATGACCCATTCGCTTCCGCAATCTTCGATCCGCCCATGGATCGCTTCGGGTGAAAAGCCGCCAAAGATGACACTGTGGATCGCACCGATCCGTGCGCAGGCCAGCATCGCCATCGCGCCTTCGGGAATCATGGGCATATAGATGGTAACGCGATCACCTTTCTTGACACCCATTTTCTTGAGCGTGTTCGCCATGCGGATCGTGTCGGCGAGCAGCGCGGCATAGCTGATGGACCGCGTTTCGCCGTCGGGGGCGTCGGGTTCAAAGATGATCGCGGTGCGGTTGCCATGCCCTGCGACGACATGGCGGTCGAGCGCATTGTGGCAAAGGTTCAGGACCCCGTCCTCGTACCATTTGATATTGACCGGGTCATAGGACCAGCCGGCTATTTTGGTTGGCGCCTTGGCCCAGTCGATACGTCTGGCCTGTTCCGCCCAAAAGCCATCCGGGTCGGCAATGCTGGCGGCATAGAGCCGCTCATATTCCGCGGGAGTGCAATGGGTGGACGCAGCGGCGTCGGCCGGCACGGGAACCATGGGTTCGGAAGGGGGCAGGTCGGACACGAATACTCTCCCGCTTTCGGTTTGCTTTGTTCTTCTCCTGCGATAACTCCGGGGGCACAAGTTGCAAGGGCGGGGGCCTTCTGAATACGAAAGGAATGCGAATGACCGGTACGGGAACCGGTATGGCTGACGAGGTCGGTCGCTTGCTCGACGCTCTGGGCGTTGATCGCCGGAGCTGGCAGCATGGCGATCTTGCGGCTGTGACACCGCTGACCGGCGAGGTGATCGGCCATGTCGTCCAGGCCGACGGTGCCACGGTCGGTGCCACGGTAACGGATGCCACTGCCGCGTTCCGCACCTGGCGCGATGTACCCGCGCCGCATCGAGGCGAACTGGTTCGGCTGTTGGGAGAAGAATTGCGGGCGTCGAAAGCCGATCTGGCGCGGCTCGTGACGATAGAGGCTGGCAAAATCCCCTCCGAAGGCGCGGGCGAAGTGCAGGAGATGATCGACATTTGCGATTTTGCGGTTGGGCTGTCGCGACAACTTTACGGTCTGACCATCGCGACCGAGCGGCCGGGCCACCGGATGATGGAACAATGGCACCCGCTCGGGGTCGTCGGGGTAATCTCCGCCTTCAACTTTCCGGTCGCGGTATGGGCGTGGAATGCGGCCATCGCGATTGTCTGCGGCAATGCGGTGGTCTGGAAGCCGTCGGAAAAGGCACCGCTGACTGCGCTGGCAGTACAGGCAATCCTTGCGCGCGCCGCCGCGCGTTTCGGTGACGCACCAGAAGGATTGGCGCAGCTGCTGATCGGCGGACCTGCGGTCGGGGAGCTTTTGGTCGACGACCGCCGCGTCGCCTTGGTGTCGGCAACCGGATCAACGCAGATGGGACGGACCGTTGCACCGCGGCTTGCGGCGCGTTTCGCGCGCGCTATCCTTGAACTCGGTGGCAATAATGCCGCTATCGTCACTCCGTCGGCCGACCTCGACCTTGCGCTGCGCGCGGTGGTTTTTGGCGCGATCGGTACCGCCGGACAGCGTTGTACCACGACGCGGCGGCTGTTCGTGCATGATAGCGTCTATGACGGTTTCGTCGCGCGGTTGAAGGCGGCCTATGCCGGCGTTTCGGTCGGAAACCCGCTGATGCAAGAGGCACTGGTCGGCCCGCTGATCGACCGGGCTGCATTCGATGCGATGCAGGTGGCGCTTGTTGCTGCGCACGCGGCCGGTGGCGTCATTCACGGCGGCGAAAGCACAGGCGGAGGGGCAGGCTATTATATCCGTCCCGCATTGGTCGAGATGCCTGGACAGGTGGGGCCGGTATTGGAAGAAACCTTCGCCCCCATTCTCTACGTGATGCGCTACGACGATCTTGATGCCGCGATCCGCCTGCACAATGATGTCGCCGCGGGCCTGTCGTCGGCGATCTTTACGACCGACATGCGCGAGGCGGAGCGCTTCCTTGCTGCCGGTGGTTCGGACTGCGGTATCGCCAATGTCAACCTCGGCACATCAGGGGCGGAGATTGGCGGTGCTTTCGGGGGAGAAAAGGAAACCGGCGGCGGAAGGGAAAGCGGCTCCGATGCGTGGCGGCAATATATGCGCCGCGTCACCAACACGGTGAATTATTCGGACGCGCTGCCGCTCGCGCAGGGGGTTTCGTTCGATATCTAGCGCTCTCTCTCCTGCCGACGGGCGGAGATGGCCTTACGCCCGCCAGCCGAAACCCTCTGCAAGCGGCACGACTTGTCCCGAAGCGCCCACCGGCTCGGATTTGCCGTCGATCAAGAACGCCAGCATCGCGGCGTCGCCGACATCCACATGCGCCAACGTGCGTTTGCCGTCCGGCGTCCGCGCGACGACGACTCCCGCTCTTGGCGTGCCATCGCGTCCATAAAAGACCGTGTAGCTTTCGATCGTCGCCGGCCCTGCGTAATCCTCCGCCAATTCGGGTACTGGCCCTCGCTTCGCCTCCGCTTCTGCCTGATAGTCGAAGTCCTGCGGAAAATGGGCCGCGGCAATCGGTTCGCTGCCCAGCACGATGCAATGATTGTCGGTCGCGAAACCGCCGTTGGCGAAGAGGAAGCCGTAGCGGCCCTGCTTGCGCAGGCGGTCGACCATCGAGACGATCGCATGGCTCATATAATTGGCGATCGGGCCGCCGCCGAACGTGAGGCCGCCGAACACCGTCGCGGGGCGGTCCCACGGCCAGCCGAGGATGCGCCGTGCCATCTTGGGCACACAGGGGAAGCAGCTATAAAGTTCGACGCAATCGAAATCGTCGATGGTCATGCTGTTGAGGTCGAGCGTGCGGGTGATCGAGGTTTCCATGCTGACGCTGCCGTCGTAGCGGTCGCGGTGCAGAATGCTCGCGGGTTCCTTTGCCGCGGCGCCCATGCCGACGTAGATCAGATGATCTTCGGCGATGCCGCGGCGGCGCGCTTCGGCTAGGCTCGCGACAAGAAAGCCCGCACCCTGGTTGACCGACGAATTGGCCACCATCAGCTTTGAATAGGGAAAAGCGATCGGGCGGTTGCGTTCGTCGATTCGCAATATGTCTTCCGGAGAGGCCGGTTTCCTGATCCATGCGCCGTCATTTGCGGCGGCGACCCCGGAAAAGCGCGACCAGATTTCGGCGCTTTCGAACTGCGCGTCCTCGAGGCTTTCGCCCCACGCTGCGCGGGTTGCATTTTCGTAGAGCGGATAGACGTCAACGGGTGCCGCCAAGCCGTGCTTTTGCGCATAATTGGGCTCGCGCCGGGTCGCCACCTTGCGGATTGCGTTATAACTTTTGTCTTCGCCGGTCGCGGCCTTGGCTGCGCGGCCGGCCGCAGTGCGCAGTGCCTCGCCCCCGACGATCGCGGCCAGCCGGACTTCGCCGGTGCCGACACGATTTGCGGCTTCGTTGAGCAATCGCACCGGCGTGTCGCCGTGCGGAGCAGCGGATTGATAGTTGAACCGGGGATTGGCCCCGATCGCGGCCGCCAGTGGCTCGCACAGTTTGCCCAGGTCGTGAAAGCTGATCTGGTCGACGATCGCCAGACTGTCGATATCGGATAAAGATACACCGGCGTCGGCCGCCGCAACGCCCAAGGCCGCGACCATCAGCCCGAGCGAGTCGAGTCCCTGATCGGGATCGTCGGGTCGGTCGTTGACCTGGCCTACGCCGATGATAACGGGAATGCGCTCGGGGTCGGTCATCGCCGGTTCGTTCGCCATGTCAGCGTGCCTTCCATTCGGGTTTGCGCTTCTGGGCGAAGGCTAGGGGGCCTTCGCGTGCATCCTCGCTGCGAATCAGAACCGACCGTTCGCGGCTGTTCTGCTCCCAATAGGGAGCGTCGGCGGCGATGCGGCCCTGCTCGATACCGAGCGCGACGCGCTTCGACGCCTGTACCGACAGCGGTGCGTTTTCGGCGATCTTTTCGGCCAGCGCGAGCGTGGTTGGCATCAGATCCGCGAGCGGCACGACATGATTGACGAGGCCAAATTTGGCGGCGCGCGCGGCAGGGATCGGATCGCCGGTCAGCATATGCTCCATCGCCAGCTTTTTCGGCAATTGCTGCGCGAGGCGAAACGCGCCGCCCGCCGCGGCGAACAGCCCGACCTTGACTTCGGGCAATCCGAACTGCGCATGATTGGCGGCGACGATGATGTCGCTCATCAGCGCAATCTCGCACCCGCCGCCGAAGGCGAAGCCGTTGACCGCCGCGATGATCGGCTTGGAAATCGGATGCGCCACCATCCCCGCAAAACCCCATTCCTGCTGCGCAGGATTGTCGGGGTACAGGCTTTCGCCGCGCGACAGCGCGACGAGGTCGGCGCCTGCGCAAAAGGCCTTGTCGCCCGCCCCGGTGACGATGACGACGCGGATGTCGGGGTCAGCCTCGGCGGTTTCGAGCGCGGTGCCGATGCCGACATGAACCGCAGCGTTCACCGCATTGCGCGCCTCTGGCCGGTTGATCGTGACGATCAGCACATGCCCGCGCTGTTCAGTAAGGATCGTGGTGTCGGCCGTATCGGTCATGGCGAATCTCTCCCTTTCGGGTGAGTATCGCGGCAGGTTGACGTTTACGTCAACTGTTAACGGGCCTGCCTCTCGCTACCGATCCGCGGCGGAAAGGACATGCGCCCCACAGCGATGCTGGGGGCGCCTTCGCAAGCGCTTCGGGTTGCGGCCTCCCCATGCCGGTGGCACGGGGAGAGGCCCGGCTTTAGATCGACTGGCCAGTCTTGGCCCAGTCGGCGAGGAAGCCTTCAATGCCCTTTTCGGTCAGGATATGCTTGAACAATCCCTTGATGACCGACGGAGGCGCGGTCATCACGTCGGCGCCGATCTTGGCGGCTTCCAGGACATGGATGCCGTGGCGGACGCTTGCGACCAGGATCTCGGTGTCGAAGGCGTAATTGTCATAGATCAGCCGGATGTCATCGATCAGCTGCATCCCGTCAAAGCCGTTGTCGTCGTGGCGGCCGACAAAGGGCGAAACGAAGGTAGCGCCTGCCTTGGCGGCGAGCAGCGCCTGCGCCGCCGAGAAGCAGAGCGTGACATTGACCATCGTGCCGTCGCTGGTCAGCGCTTTGCAGGTCTTGAGCCCGTCGATGGTCAGCGGCACCTTGATGCAGACATTGTCGGCGATCTTGCGAAGGATTTCGGCCTCCTTCATCATCGTTTCATGGTCGAGCGCGACGACCTCGGCCGACACCGGGCCATCGACGATGGCGCAGATTTCCCGGGTCACTTCCTTGAAGTCGCGGCCTGACTTTGCGATCAGCGACGGGTTGGTGGTCACGCCATCGAGCAGGCCGGTCGCGGCCAGTTCCTGGATGTCGGCGATTTCGGCGGTGTCGGCGAAGAATTTCATGGCGCAATGCGTTCCTTTGGGACGGGGTGATTCGGATTGCCCCGCCCTAGAGCAATGGCGCGCAAAACTGAACCGTCGGGCAGAACGCGCAGCGGATAGGGCGCGTTCGGAGCCACGAACTTAACGCCCCAGCGCAAAGGCGCCGATCAGCAGCGGGTTTCCCGTTGCGCGTGGATTGGCGCGGATGGCGGCTTCTTCCGCGCCGATGGCATGATAGACGGCGTCACGCGCGCGATTCGAAATGTCGCGGGCCAGGCCTTGAAAATTGATGCCGGTCGCGATGCGCAGGGCTTCGGTAACAATGGCATGGTCAGCCAGCCTCAGCCCCTGTTCGATGCCGGGGAACATGGCGCCGACCAGGCTATCGCCCATTGCGCGCTCGAGCAGATCGGTGGCCGCTGTCGGTCCGCCACGGATGATCGCGGCGGCATCGGCTATGCTGATCGATCGGATAGCGTCGGCGACCAGCGGCGCGGCCCGTTCCGCGCCCTTTTCAGCGGCGCTGTTCACTTGACGGATCAGGCGGTCCTTGAACAGGTTAGACATCAAAAGGCGTGAAATGACCGACGTGGCGCCAGGACCGCCGAGTTGAGGCGGCAGGTCGATGCGTGCCACCTCGCTGTCGTAAAATCCACCGGGCTGGAGCAGCATGGCAAAGGCGCGCTGCGACGACAGAGTCAATAATTCGCGGACCGCGTCGGTCAGGCTGAAACCTGGAACGCTGGCGCAGCCGGGCAGGGCAAGAAGCGGCGCGGTGGCAAGCACGGACAGCAAAGTACGGCGATCGGTGATGGCGGTCATGATTGGGCTTTCGTGAAAAGGCGGGCGTTTGTCATGCGGGTTGTCCTTGGCTGGGGCCGGACCGAAACGCCCCTATATATGCCGGAACTGCCGATCGGTTGCATGGCCTGATCGGGAACAGGCGCGGACGACGGGCGGCGCGGCGCCAGCGGCTGGTTTTCGTTCTGCCGCGCTTCTCAGCAAGGTCGCGATCGGAAAGCGCTGGTGTTCCATATTTGTTCCGGCTAAGCGAGGCCATGGCCAAAGCGAAACGACAATATGTCTGCCAGAATTGCGGGGGCATATCGTACCGCTGGCAGGGGCAATGCGCCGATTGTGGCGAATGGAACACGCTGGTCGAAGAGGCACCTTCGACGGTTTTCTCAGCAAAGCACGACCTATCGAAGGGCGGCCGCGCGCTGACGCTCGAAACGTTGGGCGAACATAGCCCGATGCCCGAACGCATGCTGTGCGGCATCGCCGAGTTCGACCGCGCCTTGGGCGGCGGCTTTGTCGCCGGGTCGGCGACGCTGATCGGCGGCGATCCGGGGATCGGCAAATCGACCCTGCTGCTTCAGGCGGCGGGGCGTCTGGCAAAGGCAGGCAAGGCGGTCGTCTATATCAGCGGCGAGGAAGCGGCGGGGCAGGTGCGGTTGCGCGCCCAGCGGCTGGGGTTGGGCGACGCCCCGGTGGCGCTCGCCAGCGCGACCTCGGTGCGCGACATCCTGGCGACGCTCGACCGGCAACGCGCCGATTTTGTCGTCATCGATTCGATCCAGACGATGCACAGCGACCTGATCGACAGCGCGCCGGGGACGGTGAGCCAGGTGCGGGCGAGCGCGCAGGAACTGATCCGCTATGCCAAGGACGGCGGCGCGGCGCTGGTGCTCGTCGGCCATGTCACCAAGGACGGAACGATCGCGGGGCCGCGGGTGCTCGAACATATGGTCGATACGGTGCTGGCGTTCGAGGGCGAGCGCAGCCACCAATATCGCATCCTGCGCGCGGTCAAGAACCGCTTTGGCGGCACCGACGAGATCGGGGTCTTCGCGATGGGAGAGGAAGGGCTGGGCGAGGTCGCCAACCCGTCGAGCCTGTTTCTGACCGACCGCAGCCGCGACGTGCCGGGCTCGGTGGTGTTCCCGGCGCTCGAAGGCACGCGGCCGGTGCTGGTCGAGGTGCAGGCGCTGACCGTGCGCCTCGCGAGCGGGGCGACCCCGCGGCGCGCGGTGGTCGGCTGGGACAGCGGGCGGCTCGCGATGGTGCTGGCGGTGCTCGAGGCGCGCTGCGGGCTCCAGATGGGCGCCGCCGAAGTCTATCTCAACATCGCCGGCGGCTATCGGCTGACCGATCCCGCCGCCGATCTGGCGGTCGCGGCGGCGCTGATCTCGGCGTTCAGCGAGCGGCCGGTGCCGGCCGACGCGATCGTCTTTGGCGAATTGTCGCTGTCGGGCGAGGTACGCCCGGTTTCGCACGACGCGCTCCGCCTGCGCGAGGCGGCAAAGCTCGGTTTTTCAAGGGGCTGGGGACCAAAGGGGATGAAGGCGGTGAACGGGATCGGCGTCACCGGCTTTGCCCGATTGGGCGAACTCGTTGACCTGATGCTCGGCCGCGACTAGCGCTCGCCGCATGGGAAGTCTTACGGCTCTGGATATTATCGTGCTCACGCTGGTTGGTGGCAGCGCGGTCCTCGGTTTCACGCGCGGCCTGGTGCAGGAGGTTACGACCCTGCTCGCCTGGGTGCTAGCGATCGTCGCCGTGCGCCTGTTTCACCCGGCCGTGACCGGTTTCGTCAGCGGATGGGTCGGGACAGCGGGCGGAGCGGCGGTGCTTGCCTTCATCCTCCTGTTCGGCGGGGTTTTTGTGCTGGCCAAATATGGCTCCCGGGCGATGGGGCAACGCAGCCGGGCTTCGTTCGTCGGTGGCTTCGATCGCGGCCTTGGTGCGGGATTCGGCGCGGTAAAGGGGCTGTTGATTGCCACCATTGGTTTCATGATTGTCACGCTGCTCTATGATATAGGCTATGGCAATGCACAGCGCCCGCAATGGATCGTCGACAGCCGGACCTATCCGGCGCTCAACGCAACGAGTGCGGCGTTGAGCAAGGTGATCGCCGAACGCCGGGCCGAAGCGCGGGCGGCCGAGACCACACCGGATGCGTCATGACCGGGCCGCTCTATAATCGCGACATATTGGCGCTTGCGGTTGCGGTCGCAGAGCATCTGCCGCAGCCGGAAGCGCGCTATCATGCCAGCCTGCGCGCGCCGCTGTGCGGCAGCTGCATATTGATCGATATCGACATCGATGCCGCTGGCCGGGTGCAGGCGGTGGGCATGCATGTCGAGGCATGTGCATTGGGGCAGGCGGCAGCGACCCTGCTTGCCCGCCATGCGCCGGGGCGGTCGATCGATGAATTGCGAACGGCGCGCGGCGCGATAGCCTCTTGGTTTGCCGATGAAGCGGGGGCGCAGGCGCCCGATTGGCCTGGTTTTGACCTGTTGGCCCCGGCTCGTGATTATCCCGCACGGCAGGGAGCGATATTATTGCCCTTTGACGCCGCGATCGCCGCGCTCGAAACGGTCGAGGCCGACGCATGAGTTGGCCGCTCCTCGCGGCGGCGACCACGGCTGCGGCAGGCGCGGAAAAGGCTGGGCAGACGGCAACCGACACCTTGTTGTTCGAAGGCGCGGTTCTGCTTGGTGTCGCAACGCTGTTCGTATTGATCTTTCGGCGGTTGGGGCTGGGCGCGGTACTTGGCTATCTGGTCGCTGGCGCGCTGGTTGGTCCCTACGGCCTGGGCCTTGTCGGCGGCGGCGAATCGAAGCTGGCGATTGCCGAACTCGGCATAGCCTTTTTGCTCTTTCTGGTCGGTCTAGAACTCCATCCGCGTCGCTTGTGGCAGCTTCGCCGCGCGATTTTCGGGCTGGGCATGACACAGGTCGCCGTGACGGGGATTGTCCTGATCGGCCTTATTTTCCTGACCCAGGGTTTCAGCCTTGCTGCGGCGATCGCACTCGGTCTGCCGCTTGCGCTATCCTCGACCGCGCAGGTGCTCCCCAGCCTCAAAAGCTCCGGGCGCATCAATTCGCCCTTTGGCGAAAAAGCCTTTTCGATCCTGCTGTTCCAGGATCTGGCGATCGTGCCGATGATCACTATCGTTGCGGCCTTGTCGCGCGCACCCGCCGACCCATCTGCGCCGCCCGGCGCCATGCTCGCCCTTTATACGGTTGCGGCGATCATCGGTCTGGTGCTGGCGGGGCGCTTCATCGTCAATCCACTGCTGCGGCTGATCGGTCGTTATGGCGAGCGGGAATTGTTCGTGGTCGTCGGGCTGCTCGCCGTTCTGGCTAGCGCCGCGCTGATGCACAGTCTTCATCTTTCGACGGCACTCGGCGCGTTCGTTGCAGGCGTCATGCTTGCTGACTCGCCCTATCGGCACGAAATCGAGGCTGACGTCGAACCTTTCCGTCTGATCCTGCTTGGCCTTTTCTTTCTCGCGGTCGGTATGGTGCTCGACATCAATGTAGTGCTTGCCGATCCGATGCGCGTTGTGGGGCTGGCGATCGGGTTGGTCGTGGTCAAGCTCAGCGTGCTGACGCTGATCGTCCGCGCGTCTGGCCAATCCTGGAAAACCGCATTGGGGCTTGGTCTTCTGCTTAGCCAGGGCGGCGAATTCGGCTTTCTGCTGTTCACCCAGGCGCAGGAAGCGTTGCTGATTGCGCCGGAGGCGGCAAGCCTGTTCAGCGCCGTCGTGACCTTGTCGATGATCTCTACCCCGTTCCTCATGCTGTTCGCGCGCAATCTGGAATTCGCACCCGATCGCGATGGGGATGGGATGGACGGCCCCGAACATGCCCCGCGCGGGTCCGCAATGGTCATCGGCTATGGCCGCTTCGGTCAGACAGTTACGCAGATGCTACATGCGGTCGACTGCTCGGTCACGCTGATCGACAAGAAGCCGAGCCAAATCGAGCTGTCGGGGCGGTTCGATACCAAAGTCTATTATGGCGACGGCCTGCGGCTCGACCTGCTGCGCCGGGCCGGTGCTGAGGATGCGAAGCTGATCATTTATTGCATCGACGATTCTGCCTTCGATGCGGCGGCGTTGCTGCCGATTGTGAAAGCCTTTCCGCATGCGAAGGTGCTGGCGCGCGTGTTCGACCGCCGCCAGCTGATCGCAATCGACGGGGCGGGCGTGTCAGCCGCAGTCCGGGAAGTGTTCGAAAGCTCCATTGCGCTCGGGCTGAAGGCGCTGGAGCAGCTCGATATCGATCCGCGCGAAATAGAAGACGTCGAAACCGCCTTCCGTCAACTCGACGATACGCGCCTTGCTGCGCAGATCGATGAGGGCGATCTGACCGCCGGTATGGACCATCGCTTCAAGCCCGGCGGTGGCCGCGAGGCGGCGAGTGTCCTTGAAAATCTGCGCCAACGGCGACAGGTCGCCAAGACGGTTATACGCGACGAGGAAGGCGGGCAGGCTACCGACCCGAAACCGGCCTGACGCGCGCTCAGCGCTCCCCGTCGAGGAAATCCGCCACTGCGTCGAGACCAAAGGCGTCGGTGACAAAGCTTTGTCCGATACCGCGGGTCAGGATCAACGGCAGCTTGCCGCCGCGCACCTTCTTGTCGTGCGCCATATGCCCGGCAAGCGTCGCACCATCGGCATCGACGCCCGCGCTGGCAAGATCATACGGCAGGCAGACGGCGGCGAGGTGCGCGCGCACCCGGTCGGCGTCGACGGTCGGACACAGGCCGTTTGCGGCCGAAAAGCGATGGGCGAGCGCCATCCCCGCGGCTACCGCCTCGCCGTGCAGCAGCTTGTCCGAATAGCCGGTTTCGGCTTCCAGCGCGTGGCCGAAACTGTGACCGAGATTAAGCAGAGCGCGAATATCCTGCGTTTCCCGCTCATCAGCCGCGACGATCCGGGCCTTCGCCGAAACGCTGTGGGCAATCGCCTTGTGCCGCGCCGCGCTGTCACCTTCGAGCAGCGCCGCGCCATTGTTCTCGCACCAGACAAAAAAGGCGGCATCGTCGATCAGCCCATATTTGACGACCTCGGCATAGCCCGCGCCCAGTTCGCGGCGCGGCAAGGTGGCGAGCGTCGCCGGATCGATGACGACCAGCGTCGGCTGGTGAAAGGCGCCGATCAGATTTTTGCCCGCCGCGACATTGATCGCGGTCTTGCCGCCGACGCTGCTGTCGACTTGCGCGAGCAGCGTGGTCGGCATTTGGATGAAGGCACAGCCGCGCTTGACGATGCTGCAGGCGAACCCGACAAGGTCGCCGATGACCCCTCCGCCTAGCGCGATGACATGGTCGCTGCGCTCGACGCCTTCGCCGATCAGCCATTCGGTCAACTGGGCGAGCCCCGCCCAGCTCTTGCTGCCTTCACCGGGGTCGAGGATCAGCGACGCGGTGGCGATGTTCGCTGCGGCGAGCGATGCCTCGACCGTGGCCAGATAGTGCGGCGCGACGTGGCGGTCGGTCACGATCATCGTGCGGGGGCGGCGCAGCCGCGGCGCGACATGGCGGCCGATGTCGGCAATCAGCCCGTCGCCGATCAGGATCGGATAGCTGCGGGCGCCAAGATCGACGGTCAGGCTTTGCATGTTGCGAGGGCCTCCAATATTGCGCGCACCGTATGTTCGTGCGGGCTGCTGGCCGAACTGACGCGTAGATGCGCCTCGGCATAGATGGGATTGCGTATCGCGGCGAGTTCGCGGAGCACTTCGCCGGGGTCGCGCCCTTTCAGGAGTGGGCGATGGCTCCGGCGTTCGACCCGTTCGACGAGGGTCGGAATATCGGCGTCGAGCCAGATCGACAGCGCTTTCTCCTGAATAAGCGCGCGGGTCTCTTCATTCATGAAAGCGCCGCCACCGGTGGCCAGAACCAGCGGTCGTCCGGTCAAGAGGCGCCCGATCACCCGTCGTTCGCCGTCGCGGAAATGCGCTTCGCCAAATCGCGCAAAAATATCGGAAATGGTCATTCCGGCTGCGCGTTCTATCTCGTCGTCCGCGTCGGCGAAGCGCATGCCCAGCCGAGCGGCCAAGCGACGCCCAATGGTCGATTTTCCAGATCCCATCAGCCCGACGAGTACGATCGGCCGCGCACGAATGGCCGGTGGTATCGCCGATGCGGGGCTTTTCGGGTTTCGCCTCATGATGCGCGCGGCTATACCGCCGATGCTGCGCGGAACAATGATTTTGCGTTGCCGCAGATATGGAACATGGACAGGTGCGGGAATATTGCGCTCGAGAAATGGATCGGGGAACGGCCGTTGGGCAGGGCGCTTGATCGCTCTGTTGATGGTGTTGCTGGCCTTCTGGTTGTTGCTTTTGTTCCTTGGGCGGCCGATCGAACCGCGCATGATTGAGGTGGACGTGACCGACAAGATCGCCGAAAGCGCTGCGCGATGACCCAGAAAAATCTTTCTCGGAAAATGCTGTCCCTTTCACTCGGCCTTTCGGGGGCGGCCATTGCCGCGGGGCTGGTATTGCCTGCGCTGGCGCAGGAATCGCTTTTACCTGAAGGGTTCGGTGGTCCGGCGGACACTCCGGCGCCGCGTCCGGCCCCAGCGCCGTCACCGACACCCGCGCCGACCGCGACCCCCAAAGCAGGTGGAGCTTCATCGCCCGTCACAGCGCCCGCCGGTTCGATCGTGCCGGATGCTGCCGATGACACTGAAATAGGGGACGCGGACGAGGAAACGAACGAGCCCGGCACGCTGAAATATGACCTGCCGCCCGGGGCGCGGCGGTTGTTGGCGAGAATTGGGCCGCTGACCCCCGAAACTGGGGGGATGGCTCCAGATGCCTTTGGCATCCGTGGCCAATATGCGGCCGCGATCATGCGCAGCACGCGCGGTCCGATCGCGTCGCGTTGGGGGCAGATATTGCTCCGTCGTTCCCTGGCCTCTGCGATCGACACGCCCGATACCATCAATGGTGCCGACCTTGCTGCAGAGCGTGCGGCGTTGTTGCTGAGAATGGGCGAATCGACGACGGCGCGCCGCATTGTTCAGTCGGTGGACTATGACCGCGCGAGCCCGCGGCTGGTTGCCGTTGCTCAGCAGGCCTATCTGGCCAACGCCGATCCTGCAGGAATGTGCGCCTATGTTCCGGCGGGGCTCGCGCATGGTGACGAACAAGCCTGGCGCCTTGCCGCTGCCATGTGCGCTGGCCTTTCGGGCGAAGCGGGGCCGGCAAGCTGGGCGATCGGGCGCGTGCGGTCGAGCGGAAAGATCGCCAACTTCGACATATTGCTCACCGAACGTGTCCTGGGCGCGACGGGAGCGGGGCGTCGCTCGACGACGATCGAATGGGCGAACGTGGATCGGCTGACAAGCTGGCGCTTTGGGCTGGCCACCGCGACGGCGGTCGAGATTCCCGATCCGTTGCGTGCGTCCGCCCCGGTACAGATGCGTGGCTGGACGGTGCTGGCGCCGATGACGGACATGGCGAAGCGCGTGGCGGCGGCGCCCGATGCGGCGGCGCGCGGCGTGCTGTCGAGTGAGGCGTACGTCTCGCTGCTCAGCGCGGCATCGGCCGAAACCGAACCCGACGCAGCGCTCGCAGCGCTGACCGGAGGGCTTCGCGATGCCTTTGGCGCGGCGAGCGGTGGCGATCGTTTTGCGGCTATGGAAGCTTTGTGGGGTGAGGGAGGTAGTCCGGTTCAGCGCTATGCCGCGCTGGTATCGACCGCGCGCGCGGCAGCCGGCCTGCCGGTCGGAACCGATGTCGGGAGTGATCCATGGCAATTGGTCGGGTCGATGCTCGCGGGCGGTTATGACCGCAATGCTCTCGCCTGGGTGTCGAAGGTCAATGTCGGGAGCCGCGCATGGGGCGTGCTGGCGGTGGGATCGCCGCAACCCCTGAATGGCGTCAATGCGGATGCGGTCGGTAATTTTGCGGACGATGATGATAGCGATGATCAGTTGCGGTCGAAGTTGCTGCTTGCCGGGCTTGCTGGACTTGGCCGGATCGACGCCGGCGCAAGTTCGACGATAGCCAACGACCTGGACGCCAATCTGACGAAGCAAACGCGCTGGTCGCGCGCCATCGATGTGGCCGCTGAACGCCGAGAGCCCGGCATGGTCGCCCTGCTTGCCGCGACGGGGATGCAGGGGGACTGGTCGAAAATGCCGCCCTATCACCTCTACCGCATTGTGCGCGCGTTGCGCTTGGTGGGGCTGGAGGCAGAGGCGCGGATGATCGCTGCCGAAGCATTGGTGCGTGTCTGACCCGGTACTGATCGACCGGTTTCTGGAGATGATGGCGGCTGAGCGTGGAGCGGCGCGCAACACGCTCGCCGCTTATCGCCGCGATCTAGCACAGGCTGCCGAACTGGTGCCCGGTAAGTTGTTGACCGCCGACGTCGAGGCACTGCGCGCTTTGATGGCGGAATTCCGCGGAATGGCTGCGAGCAGCGCTGCGCGAAAACTTTCGGCGATCCGGCAATTTTATGCCTTCCTGCTTGATGAAGGAGTGCGCGATGACAATCCTGCGCTGGCCATCGCGCGCCCGGCAACGCGGCGACCGTTGCCGCGCATTCTGGCGCATGGCGATGTCGAGCGGCTTTTCGCTCAAGCGGGTGAAGAGGCAGCGGGGGACGCTCCGCCCAGCGGCGCGGTACGAATGCTACTGCTCCTTGAACTTCTCTATGGTTCGGGGCTGCGGGCGAGCGAACTGGTCTCGTTGCCGCGTCGTGCGATTGCCGGCGGGCGCGAATTTCTGATCGTACGGGGGAAGGGAGACAAGGAGCGATTGGTGCCGATTTCGGCGCGTGCCGGGGCGGCGCTCGGTCGCTGGTTGCCTCTACTTCCTGAAGGCGCAGCCTGGTTGTTCCCATCGGGGAGGGCGCATCTGTCGCGCGTACGCCTGTTCCAGATGCTGCGCGAGCTCGCAGCGCGTTCAGGAATCGACCCTGCGGCGGTCAGTCCACACGTATTGCGCCACGCTTTTGCCACGCATTTACTGGAGGGCGGGGCCGACCTGCGCGCGCTGCAACTGATGCTGGGCCACGCCGACATTGCGACCACCGAAATTTATACCCATGTCGATAGCCGGCGGTTGGTCGAACTGGTGAACAGCCGCCACCCTTTGGCGCGGATGGGGATCGATACGGCGGACGTTGACGTCGAAGCCCCATCCGCCTAGCGACTCCGCATGACAGCCTTTCTGGATTTCGAAAAACAGGTCGCCGCACTTGATCGGCAAATCGCTGAACTGCGCGAGATGGGCGAAGACCCGACGCTTAATATCGAGAATGACATCGCGCGGCTGGAGGATAAGTCCTCTAAATTGCTGCGCGAAATCTATTCCAAATTGACGCCGTGGCAAAAGACGCAGGTGGCGCGCCATCCCGATCGCCCGCATTTTAAACATTATGTCGCGGGGCTTTTTGACGATTGGATGCCGCTGGCGGGCGACCGCAATTTTGCCGATGATCAGGCGATTTTGGGTGGATTCGCGCGTTTCCGCGGCCGCCGCGTGATGGTGATCGGCCATGAAAAGGGTGACGATATTCCGTCGCGCATGAAACATAATTTCGGCATGGCGAAACCTGAAGGTTATCGCAAGGCGATCCGCCTGATGCAGCTTGCCGATCGCTTTGGACTGCCGGTGGTTACGCTGGTTGATACGTCCGGGGCCTTTCCAGGCATTCAGGCAGAAGAGCGCGGACAAGCCGAGGCCATCGCACGGTCGACCGAGCAATGCCTTGCACTCGGCGTTCCGATGGTGGCGGCGGTGGTCGGTGAAGGGGGATCGGGCGGCGCAATTGCGCTGGCAGCGGCAAACAGGGTGCTGATGTTCGAGCATGCCGTCTATTCGGTAATTTCACCTGAAGGCTGTGCCTCGATTCTGTGGCGCACGTCGGACAAAGCGCCGGAAGCGGCAACCGCGATGAAGATGGCGGCGCAGGATCTTTTGGCATTGAAGGTGATCGACCGCATCGTTCCGGAACCGGTCGGCGGCGCCCATCGTGCGCCCGATATCGCGATACAGTCGCTCGGTGACGCACTCGCTGCTGAGCTTGACTCGCTCTCCGGGTTGCCGCGCGACGCCTTGCTCGCAGCGCGCGAAGAAAAATTTCTTGCCATGGGCCGGGCCTGACCGCGCGGAACCCGATCCTTCCTACCTGCGTTCCCTGAATAGGTTAATGGGCGGCTATGGCCACCGGGTGGCGGCTTGTCCCTTGCAATATCGGGGATATGAACAGGATGTCAGTATTTTATGGAGGCGTTTTCATGGCTCGCATGACGACATTGACGGCAATGGTCGCGGTTCTCGCTGGCTGCGCGGCAGCAGGGGGCGGCGGGCTCAATGGAACAGCAGAGGCTCAGACCAAGCCGATCAAGACGGCTACAAGCATTTCGGCTGCGGAGCGCAAGCAGGGACAGGAAGCGCATCCACAGCTGATGCAGGAATTCGGTGGTAGCTACAGCGGGCCGCAGGCCAATTATGTCGAGCGCGTGGGCCAGAATATTGCCGTGCAATCAGGCATGTCGAACGCTCGTGGCGACTTTACCGTGACGCTGCTCAACTCGCCCGTCAACAACGCTTTCGCGATCCCTGGCGGCTATGTCTATGTCACGCGCCAGTTGATGGCATTGATGAATGACGAGGCGGAACTTGCTGGCGTGCTGGGGCACGAGGTTGGCCATGTCGCGGCGCAGCATAGCAAGAAACGCCAGTCGGCGGCGACCCGTAACCAGATCCTCGGCGTCCTCGGCGCGGTCCTCGGCGGAGCGATCGGCGATAGCGGGGGTCTGCTCGGCGGGCTCGGCGGTTTGCTTCAGAATAACGCGATGCAGGTCGCGCAGCTTGCGACGCTGGGCTTCTCGCGCAGTCAGGAATTGCAGGCCGACCAGCTTGGCGTGCAATATCTGCGCAGCGCGGGTTATGATCCGATGGCGTTGTCGACGATGCTCGCCAGTCTTGCGAACCAGACCAGTCTTGACGCCCGACTTGCCGGGCATGATGCGCGTTCGCTGCCCGAATGGGCCAGCACCCATCCTGATCCGGCATCACGCGTCCGCAATGCCCAGTCGCTGGCGGCTCGTATCGGTGGCGGCGGGGTTCGCAACGCCGACGCCTTTCTCACGGCGGTCGACGGCGTGCTTTATGGCGACGATCCGGTACAGGGGGTGGTTGAAGGCAATGACTTCCTTCACCCCGACCTGAAGCTGCGCTTCACCGTTCCCAATGGCTATGGAATGCAGAACGGGACGACGGCCGTTACGGTGAGTGGTAACGGCGGGCAGGCCCAATTTTCTACCGGCGCTTATAGCGGCGACATGAACGCTTATGTCGCAGCGGTGTTCAAGGGCGTTGCGGGCAATGCGTCGCTCACGCCGAGCAGCCTTCAACGCACGACGGTCAACGGAATTCCGGCATACTATTCAACGGCGCGCGCGAACACGCAGTCGGGGCAGGTCGACGTGACTGTTTTTGCCTATGAATTTTCACGCAACCAGGCGTTTCATTTCGTCACCTTGGCAAAGGCGGGCGGAACGGGGGTATTCAATTCCATGTTCAACAGCGTTCGCCGCCTTAGCAACAGCGAGGCTGCTGCCATTCGCCCGCGACGTATCGATGTGGTGACGGTCGGGCGCGGCGATTCGATCGCCAGCCTGTCCCGGCGCATGGCCTACAGCAATTGGCAGGCCGAACGGTTTCAGGTCCTCAACCGGTTGAGTGCGGGCAACGCATTGACGCCGGGGCAAAAGGTCAAGCTGGTCGTTTACGCCACCCGTTGACAAGCGACAGCGAAGCGCAAACGTGAAAAAAGGGCGGTGGATCGCTCCACCACCCTGATTTCATCATAATCAGATTCTGATTACTTGGCCTTGTCAGCTTCCGTCGTCAGCTTGGTGCCGACGTTGGTGAAGATACCGTTGAGGCCGCCGCTGAGCGTGCCGAGCGCCGAGATCGCGGCAACGGCGATCAGAGCAGCGATCAGGCCATATTCGATAGCAGTGGCAGCTTTGTTGTTACGAACAAATTTCTTGAAGAATTTCATCTCTGGTCTCCTAATCGGTCACTTACCCTGTTGACGGTCTGGTCGTGGTCAACATCAACGAATTTAGGGCCAATTGGTTTGGAAATGTTTAATGCGTGCGCTCTGAGAATCGACGAGGTGTCCTGAAACCGGACAATCACTGGGGGTTCATCGCTTCAACGCTGGTCGTTGCAACGAAATTCCAAAGTCCTATCGCTCCGTCGCTGAATTGGGATATGGCGCCAATTGCGCCGACGAATATCACGGCCAGAATTAGACCATATTCGACCGCCGTTGCGGCTTTGATCGATCGCCTCAGATCAGTAAGCAATGCCATCGTTCCACCCCTGTTTTGCCCGATGGAACGACGCCCGGTCGTGCAGCCTTCACAAATCGACCTTCTGGTCTTGGTCTTGAGGGCCTGGCCGTGCAATTGGGGCGGCCTCGTCCTATCAGTTCGCGATGCCAACAACTTGGCACAGGAGGGTTAATATTTTGTCCGCGTCAGTTTTGGCGACCCCGCCGTCCGGATCCTTGATCGTCGTCGCAGCGGCGCTGGTTGATCGTGATGGGCGTCTGCTGGTCCAGCAGCGCCCCGAAGGAAAACCTATGGCGGGTTTGTGGGAGTTTCCTGGCGGAAAGCTTGAGTCGGGGGAAACGCCCGAGGCCGCCCTGATCCGCGAGTTGAATGAAGAACTGGCGATCGACGTCGATCATTCGTGCTTGGCTCCGGCCTGTTTTGCTAGCGACATGCTAGGCGATCGCCACTTGCTCCTGCTTCTCTATATCTGTCGCAAATGGCGCGGCTCGCCGATCGCTCAGCACGCCCGGGCTTTGCGATGGCTCAGGCCGCTCGAACTCCACACTCTGGAAATGCCGCCTGCCGATAAGCCGCTAATCGGCCTTCTCGAAGCGCTGGTGTAACTATTCCCTTGGCTTCAGCGCTTCGGCGAGCGAGGCGGTGGCGCTTCCGCGCCGCGCCGGTTTCGGCTGATCGGGATGGGGAGCCCAGCCGCTGAAATAGACGAGGCGGAAAGTTTCGGCGATTCGCCCATCGGTGTCGGCTTGCGCGGCAAAGGCGGTCGCGATCTGCGTCACTTCTGCACGGGTTAGCGGGGCGGGAGTGGGCGACAGACGGTTCGACAGGCCTGCGGCACGCAGATCGCGGACCAGCGAGAACCAATCGCCATAGCGCACGGTCAGTGCGTCGACATCGACGACTGGCAGGGTAAAGCCGACGCTCTGAAGAAGATTTCCTGTCGCCGCCAGGTCGATTTGTGGATGCAGCCGCGCGATCGCGCGCACTCCGTCGCTCATCATGGCGCGGCGAAGACGCGGTAAACTGCCATCGCCCAAAAAGGCGCCAAGCAGCAGGCCGTCGGGAGCCAGCAGTGCGCGCAATCGGACCAGCGCCCCTGGCACATCGTTTACGCTGTCAAGCCCGCCGGGCCAGAGGATGAGGTCGAAGTTGGCAAGGGGCAGGTCGATACTGTCGGCCTCGCCGGTCAAGGCGCCCGTGCGTGCGGCGAGCGCCGGGCCGCCTTCGATGATCGTCAATTGGGTGCCATCCGCCCGCAGTCGATCGGCAAGTGCGGTGTCATGCGCACCGATCAGCAGAGTGCGTTGAAATCGGCGGGTCACCATCGCAAGCCGGTCGAGCAATGTGTCGGCGACGATCGGAGCCAGAAAATTGGCCCCATCGATCATGCGTGCCATTCGGTCGCGCTGCGCGGCGTGGCGAACGGAAGAAAAGATGAGTGAGGGCTGTGCCATGGCGGCGCTTGTGCCGCCCTCGACGATGCTTCACAAGGGGGCGCATGGGCGTGGCACCGCATGATGCCGGAACGGAGGAGCCGGGCATGGCGCGGACCGGCTCTTTACTTTTGCTGCGCATGGCCGTGCGTGCGGCGATCGACTATGCTTTGCCGCCGCGCTGTCCGGCGTGCGGTGTGGTCGTCGGTGACGATCGCCAATTTTGCCTCGACTGTTGGTCATCGCTAACCTTTCTCGATGGCGCGGCATGCGCCCGCTGTTCGATTCCCTTACCCGCCGCTTTGCCCGGCGTCCCGATGGAATGCGGCGCCTGCATGGCCGATCCTCCGCCGTTTGATGGAGCGCCGGCGGCGCTGGCCTATGGCCCGGCAGCCCGGACCGTGGCGCTCCGGCTCAAATATGGGCGGCGTATCGGGCACGCGAGGTTGATGGCACGGTTGATGGCACGCCCGTTGACAGGATTGGTAAGAGAGGGGAAGGGGCTGCCCCTGCTAATTCCGGTGCCGCTTCATCGTTGGCGGCTATGGTCGCGCGGTTTCAACCAAGCGGCGTTGATCGCCTCCGAGCTGACGCGCATTACTGGTATTGCTCATGACAGCGATCTGCTGATACGGGCCAAGTCGACCCCGGTGCTACGCGGTAAAGGACGGCGCGAACGCGAACGGATTGTGGCAGGTGCTTTTGCACTGGCGTCCAGCGCCCGGCCACGTGCCGCTGCAAGACATCTGATACTGATCGACGACGTCCATGCCAGCGGCGCGACCTTGCGGGCGGCCGCGCGGGCGCTGCGGCGCAGTGGCGCAGCGCGGGTGTCGGCGCTTAGCTGGGCGCGGGTGGTGCCTGATGCGCTGGCCGGCAACATATTTGACTTTGCCTCGTTGGATTCCGATATGGAAGGTGGAAGGATGACAGGATAGCCGAATGGCGAAGATCGAAATCTATACGAAATTTCTCTGCCCCTATTGCACGCGTGCGAAGGCATTGCTTGATCGAAAGGGCGCGGCATTCGAAGAGATTGACGTGACGATGGACCGCGCCGGATTCGACTCGATGGTTGATCGTGCGCTGGGCCGTAGAACTGTGCCGCAGATATTCATCGACGGCCAGCATATCGGCGGCAGCGATGATTTGGCGGCGCTCGACGCCCGTGGTGCGCTCGATCCCTTGCTCGGGGGCGGCTGAACTTGATCGTTTTCGATCTTTGCTGCGCGGTGGGTGCCCATCGTTTCGAAGCTTGGTTCGCCAGCAGCGATAGCTATACCGATCAGCAGGCGCGGGGTTTAATCGCCTGCCCGATCTGCGGCGATAGTCGCGTCGAAAAGGCGGTGATGGCGCCGCGCATTGGTGCGAAGTCGAACCAGCAGGCTGGCGCGAAGCCTGCGTCGACGGTCGCCGCGCCGACGATTGCGCCGGGTCCCGAACTGGTGCGGCAGGTGATGGCTGAAATTGCCGCCAAACAGGCGGAAATGCTACCGCGCTCGCGTTGGGTGGGGCGCGACTTTGCCGACGCGGCGCGCGCAATGCACGAAGGCCGCGCACGCGACGATCTGATCCACGGGCAAGCCTCCCCGGAAGAGGCGCGCGCGCTGCATGACGACGGCATCGCCGCTACGCCGCTGCTCGTTCCGGTCGTGCCGCCCGATGCGGTGAATTAAACGCCCCGATTGACGCTGCACCGCCAGCCCCGCTAGACGAGCCCAGCGTGCACCCGTAGCTCAGCAGGATAGAGCATCAGATTCCTAATCTGGGGGCCGTGGGTTCGAATCCCGCCGGGTGCACCACTTCGGAACAAAGCTGGGCACCGTTTCAGGACGCGAACCCGTTGCTCCATCATGACGAATAATGTGCTCTGCGAACTGAGCTAAAGCGGTAACGAGGGGCGCCTCTATCAGCGTGCCGAGGAAGACGAGCGACGTCACGCAATTTCCATCCGGAGGTTTGCGGGGTTTTCACCTCTCGGCGAATTTGGACGGCGACTATTCCGCCACGTCTGTCGGTTCAAACCTAGGGTCAGGACTCATTGATCAGAGCCAGAAGATGACGGTAGCGGCGAGGGCTACGGCGGAGAAGAAGGCCTTCGGGCACCGATCGTAGCGCGTGGCGACGCGCCGCCAGTCCTTGAGACGACCGAA
>NZ_JAXMPB010000012.1:0-86745 GCF_034380315.1 Sphingopyxis sp. | reverse complement strand
CCTGCTCGCGCCCACCGGCAATATCCCGCCTGCCGAAGCCGAAGAGCGTTACTACGCCAGGCTGGACGACACAGCCATGGCAGCATAATTTGATGTAACTGGCCTCCGGCAATCCCGGGGCGGTTCACGGCGAGCGATACACCTTGGACGAAATGCAGAAGGTGTACGATGCGGCGAGCGAGGTTACGACACGGTTTCTGTATCACTTAAGCGACTACTGCGCAAAGCGCGGCTACGTACGCAAGGTGGCCTGACGTGCGGCGGCCTCTAAGGTTTTAACGCATTAGCCTTACCGTTGCGGAACCAACGGGCTAGCGTTCCTATAGCTGTAGAAGCGGTGGGCTTCCTCTATTGCGCGCCTGAACGCTGACTGCATGGTTTCTAACCCCATCAGCGCCCTGACCAGAATAAACAAGGTTGATCAGCTTTGAGCGGGTATAGCGTGGGTCGAGCGGATTTCCCTGCTCAACGTGACCCAAGCTGGACCCAAATGGGTTCCTTGCTGAAAGGCTTTTTCGCCGGATGTCTCGGAAATTCCCTGTGGAAGGGATGGTGCCGCTTAGGTGACTCGAACACCTGACCCCATCATTACGAATGATGTGCTCTACCAACTGAGCTAAAGCGGCAACGAGGGGCGCCTCTACCAGCGTGTCGGGGCGAAGACAAGCGTCGAGGCGCACTTTCCCGGCGACTGAACCGCCCCGAGACTGCCGGAGGCCATTTGGTTTAAGTTGCGTAGCCATAGAGACACCGTCCAACATGGCATAATGTCGTTCCTCCGCTTCGGTGGGTGGGATATTGCCGATGGACTCCGCCAGCCACCTGTTGTCCGAAAAATTTGGCGGTTATCGGGGCCTGGGCTGATCGACCCCAGAGGGCTGCGTCCCCATCCGGTCAGGTGCTGCGCGCAATCAGCCCGCCGTCCACGACGACAATGCTGCCGGTCATGAAGGCCGAGGAGGGAAGGCAGATGTTCAGGATCATATCGGCGATTTCTTCGGGTTGACCGGCTCTGTGGAGGGCGGTGTAGCGGTCGAGATATTTGCGCCTATGCTCATCGGCGACGTCGCTGGTCATCGGGGTTTCGATCGGACCGGGGCAGATGCAGTTGACGGTGATGCCTTCGGTTCCGAACTCCACCGCGAGCGAGCGGGTCAGACCGATCAGGCCTGCCTTTGCTGCGGAATAGGGCGCCGCGCCTTTCGACGCCTCCAGCCCTTCGATCGACGATATGTTCACCACGCGCGCGCAATCGGAACGGCGCAAGAAGGGCAGCGCGGCCCGAAAGCAATTTTTCGGGCCGGTCAGCATGACGGCAAGGCTGCTGTCCCAGATATCGTCGAACCTGTCGGATTCGATGGCGCAAGCGGCCTTGATTCCGGCGTTGTTGACCAGAATGTCGAGGCCGCCGAAATGCGCCGCGCCCAAGGCAATGGCTTCGGCGACCTGCAATTTTCGCGTAACATCCATGTCGAGGGCAAGGCAGTTGTCCGCGAATGGGGAGGTGGCACCGGCATAAGCCGCCACGTCGGGCCTGGTCACGTCGGTTGCGATGACCTTGGCGCCGTTCTCCAGCAGGCGCACGGCGGTCGCGGCGCCGATCCCGCTTGCGGCTCCCGTGACAAGGGCAACACGACCTTCGATCGACCGGGCATTGGGGTGCTGCATGGCAAGTCTCAGTTCGATGTTGGTTGAAGGGGGCTTTCCGGGGACTGTCGATCGGCCAGGCTCGGGGGCGTTGCTTCACCCCGATGCGTCAATGCTCCGCGCCAGCCGGTAGTCGGCTTTGCCATTCGCAAGCCGCAGGCTGCGTTCGGTGAATCGCATCCGTTTGGGTAATTTGTATCGAGCGAGCCGATCGGCAAGGAAGGTCTTCAGCGCCTCTTCCTCGGCGCCGGATGCCCCGTTCCGGCGAACGACGGCATGCACCGCCTGTCCCCATTTCGGGTCTTCGATGCCAAACACGAGAGCATCGTCCACACCGGGATGCGTTTTCAACGCTTCTTCGATTTCCTCGGGGAAGATCTTTTCGCCCCCTGAATTGATGCAGCCGCTGCCGCGCCCCAGCAGCGTGATCGTGCCGTCGGCTTCGATCATGCACATATCGCCAGGGACCGAATAACGTATTCCGCGAATGGTCCGGAAAGTCTGCGCCGTCTTCTCGCTATCCTTGTAATAGCCGAGCGGCAGCGCGCCGGGACGAGCAAGAAAGCCGATCTTGCCCGATCCTGGCTGCACCTCGTTCAAATCATCGTCAAAGACCTTGCAGCCGTCACCGATGCCAAAGCTGCTGGTGCCGCTGTCGCCGCCGCGCGCGGTAATGGAACTGCCCAGATTCATCGCTTCCGATGACCCGAGCGAGTCGAACAGGGTCGCGGCGGGTATGCGATCGAGCAGCGCCTGTTTGACGTCCGCGCTCCACATAACACCCGACGAACCGATCAGCCGAAGCGAGGATGCATCATAGCATCCCGCGTCGAACGCGGCGAGCAGGGGGCGGGCAAAGGCGTCGCCGACGATGCCGATTGCATCGGCACGGTGGCGCTGGACCAGATCCCAGTGGCGGGCGGCGTCGAAGCTTCCGGCATTGTCGGTCACGACGATATGGCCGCCGTTGCACATCGTCGTAATCGCGGCGAGCAGCCCGGTTCCATGCATCAGGGGCGATGCGATTAGCGGTCGCAAATAGGCCCGCGGCGTGTCGAGCAGGATCATCCAGTCAGCCAGTTGTGCCTCGCCTTCGACGCGGCCGAAGAAGTCGGCGAACAGCCCGAGGGCGAGCGACTGGTGCGGCCACATGACGCCCTTGGGCATTCCGGTCGTGCCGCCGGTATAGATGAACAGCAGATCGTCGGCAGAGCGTGCTATGCCTAGCGGGCGGGGGTCGTGGCCGCTCAGAAACGCTTCGAAATCGCGCGCGCCCTCGATACGCACCGGGCCGTCGTTACCTTGCTGCCCCGCCTCGATCAGCAGCAATCGCTTGCGCAGGCCCGAATCCAGCGCGCCGACGACATCGGCCAGTCGACGATCATAGACAAGGGCAGTGCTGTCGGAGTTTTCGAGGATATATTGCAGTTCGGCGGTCGTGTAGCGAAAGTTCGCGTTCACATGGACGAAGCGCCCTTTGAAACAGGCGGCCAGAAGCTCGACATAGGGCGCGCCATTGAACAGCAGAAAGCAAATCTTGTCACCGGTTGCGATGCCGTGCTTCGAAAGCCCGCGTGCCAGGGCGTTGGTGCGGGCATCAAACTCGGCCCATGTGCGATCGCCATCGTCGGATGACAGTGCCGGCTGCGTGGCGCGCCGCTGTGCGACCGCATCCAATATGTCGCCGAAGTTCAAAGCCATGTTGCACCTGCCTTCATCACATATATCGTTTGGGCGCGCCTCGTCGCGTCCTGCTTGACCCCGCTGCCTTGTGCCGGGCCGCCGTCTATCGGACGGTGAAATCCTTCATCTCGGGATTCCGAAGCATGTCGTAGAAGTCATAGATGCGCCACGGCATGTTGACGCCCGAGCGACCCTGTTCATTGAGATAATAGCCGCCTTGCCCTTCGGCTTCCCACAAGGTCGATGTCATGGCCTGATCCATCCGATCATTATAGGCATCGAAAGCCGCTTTCCTGACTTCGATGGATGTTCCGCCCGTCTCGATCATGTGGGTGATCAATCCGCAGATATAGCGCGACAATATCTCGATCCACGAATGAAAGCTGCCCGATCGCGCCTGTGCATTGGGGCCATAGATAACGAACATGTTGGGGAATTCGGGCAGGTTGATGCCCAGATGGGCGCGGGCGCCGTCGGCTTCCCACAATTGTTCCAGCGTCATGCCGTTACGACCGCGATAGCTTGTGGGCCAAAGATAGCGTGAAACCTGGAAACCCGCGCCGAGGACGATGAGGTCGAAATCGCGACTTGTGCCATCTTTCGACACGATGCCCGTTCGTGTGATGCGGTCGATCCCGGCGCTGTCCAGCGCGACATTCTCGCGCCGCAGGGCCCGATAAAAGCCGTTGTCGATGACGAGCCGCCGGGCCGTCGGCGCATAATCGGGGACCAGCCTGTCGTACAGATCGTCGCGACCCGCGCATTCTTCGCGAATATAGCGGATCAGGTTTTCGCGCAGCCGGTCGTTGCGTTCGTTGACCTTGCCGCCGCCTGCGATCCATTCGCGATCGAGGTCCTGGAACTCCTGAAGTTGCAGATCGGCCACGTGCAGTGAATAGACATGCCAGTTCGTATAACCGGGCATGGTATCGAGCAGCCAGCGCAGTTCGGGCGAGACGGTGCCGTGATAGTCGTGGACCGGCGTGATCCAGCTGGGCGTGCGCTGATAGACAGTCAGCTGTTCGGCCTTTTCGGCGAGTGAAGGCATCAGTTGCGTACTGGTCGAACCGGTGCCGATGACCGCGATGCGTTTGCCGTCGGGAACGAAGCCATGATCCCATTCGGTGGTATGGAACATTGCGCCTTCGAAATCTTCGATGCCCTGGATGTCGGGCATTTTCGGTGTGCCGAACAGGCCGACAGCGCTGATCACGATGCTCGTCAGTCGATGCTCGGTCGAACCATCGGGCAAACGGATCGTCAGTTCCCATTTGGAAAGATCGTCGTTCCACGACGCGGCCTGCAATTCGGTATTCAGTTCGATCCGATCGCGCAGCCCATATTTGTCGACGACATATTCCATATATTCGACGAGTTCGGGCTGCGTCGCGAAATGGCTTTTCCACGGATATTCGAGATCGAATTTATACTGGTATAGGAAGGTCGAGATATCGACCCGGGCCTCCGGATAGTCATTTATGTGCCACGTGCCGCCAAAGCTGTCGCGCTTTTCGAGGATATGGTGCTTCAGGCCCAGACGCCCAAGCTGCCGGGCGATGGCCAGGCCGCTTATACCGCCGCCGACGATCGTGACGTCGAAATTCTCCAGCCGTTCCGCGCTTGGTTTCGCCGCCCATTCGGCGTCGCGAGCTTTCTTGTCGATACCAAGATCGCCGTACCCGAAATCGAGGGCGGCGGGCGAAAGCTCGCTTCCCTGGAAATGGCGCATCAATTGCTCGGCCTCGTCGCGGGTCGGCGGGTCGCGACGAATATTGTCCGGATCGGTCAGAAAGGCGAGTGCCTTTTGCTTGATCGCGTCATGATGGTGTCTTGCAACAACGCGCGCTTCGAACGCGCCGCCACGCACCGGAAAGCGGGCGAGCGCCATGTCGAGCAATTCGCTGTCGCGGGTTTGGTGGTAAAGCGCGATGCGAAGTGCGTTCATGTCGGCCTGTTCGAGGGCACGGCGCACGAAAGCGGGTTCCGGCGGGGTGGCGATGGGCCGCTCCACCGGATCGGATGCGATGCGTTCGTCGATGCGAACCGATGCTTCTGGCTCTCCCGCCACATTTTTTATATAAGACATATGTGTATCGCTTAATGCCTATGCGAACATTGATCAAGCCGATTATCGGGGATAGGATCGAGACAGGCGGGGAACGCCGGAAGATACTGGTCCAGGGGCGAAAAGTGACAGAAACCAGAACAGGCATAACCGACGCTGTGGCCCGTCAGACGGCAAAGCCGGCCCGCCGTGCTCCGAAAACATCGCAAATGGAGCGCACGGTGGCGGCGGTCCTCGATGCGACGCTTCTGTTGTTGAGTGAAGTCGGATATCGTCAATTGACGATCGGGCTGGTGTCGGAACGAAGCGGCGTCGCGCGTTCGACCATTTATCGATATTGGAAAAACGTGCCCGAACTCGCGATAGCTGCGTTCGATTTTGCGTTGGGCCCTCGCTCGCCGGCACCCGATACCGGCGATGTGCGGCGCGATCTCATCAATATTTATGAACGGCTCGCGGTGGCGCTCAAACGCTCCATTTGGGGCCGGGCGCTACCCTCGTTGATCGAAGCGACCCGTAACGAACCGGCCTTTGCCGGCTTGCTGCCGCGTCTGGCCGATCAGCGCCGCGAAGGGTCGCGTCGGCGCCTGCTGAAGGCGATCGAGCAAGGCGAGCTTCGTCCCGATGCCGATCCTGAATGGATTCTCGATACGCTGACCGGGCTACTCTATTTCCGCCTGCTCGTTTCGGGCACCGACATGCGGGAACCCGGTATGATCGACTGGGCCGTCGATTCCGTGCTCAGTCAGGTTTCGACAGGAAAGCGGCCGGATTGAACCGCGCGCGCGGTGCGCTCAGTGGTCGCAAAACACCGGCGCGCGCTTTTCGGCGAAGGCGCGGGGCCCTTCGCGCGCATCCTGGCTCGTATAGACCTTGCGGATCATGGCGCGGTCGAGCCCGTCCACATCGGCGGCTGGGTCCGACATCGCAAGGTGGGCGACCGCGCGTGCCGACCGGACCGAGATCGGCGCGTTACGGGCGATGCGCTCGGCAAGTTTCTGGGCGGCGGCAATGGCCGTCCCCGCTGGCACCAGTTCGTTGACAAGGCCCAAATGATAGGCGCGGGTGGCGGACAACCGGGACCCGGAAAGCAGCATTTCGGAAGCCAGTGAATAGGGCAGGCGGCGTGGCAGCAGATAGGTGATACGCGCGGGATAGGCGCCCGAGGCGACTTCGGGCGCCGCGAAAGAGGCATTCTCGGACGCGACGATCATGTCGCAGGCGAGCGCCAGTTCAAGGCCGCCGCCAAGCGCCGGGGCCTCGATGGCGGCGATCAGCGGTTTGCCGATGTCGCCATGGGTCGGCAGGGGGCGTCCTTTCTCCCGCATCAGCGCAAGGGCCGCATGATCATAGTCGGTTTCGGCCTTGCGCGCGCCGGTGATGAGCGGGATCATCAGCTTCAGATCGCCGCCCGCGCAAAAACTGTCGGTCCCCGCCGCCGCCAGGACAATGGCGCGGACTTCACGATCATCCCGCAATTGCTGGCACGCCTCGTCAAGCCGCACGGCGAGTTCGGGGGAAAAGGCATTGCGCGCCTCGGGGCGGTTGAGCGTCAGCGTGGCGACATGGCCGGTGCGTTGGACGAGAAGGCAAGGCGTCATTCAAAGGAATCCTTGGGATATTCTAGGCGTTGCGGGAGGGCGCCGGGGTGGTGGAAGGGGGCGTGTCCCGGCGACGGTTGGCGATGCTGACAAGCTGGTCGTTCAGATCGGGGTCGTCCATCAACCGCAAAGCGGCCACCGCGATCTCGTCGGGGTCGATTAACTGATACTCCCCCGCGAAATCGCGCACCTCGCCGCGCCATTCGCCCGTTCGGGGGTCGCGCAGGATCGGCGTGTCGACCACGCCGGGCGCCAGCGCGTTGAAACGGATGCCCGTTTCGTTCCGTCGGGCGGCGCATGCGCGGGCGAACATGATCGCTCCGGCCTTGGCTGCGGAATATACCGGGTCGGACGCGAGTGGATGGCGACCCGCGCCGGATGCGTTGACGATCACATGAGCCGATCCGGATCGGAAGTGCGGCCAGGCGAGGCGGGTGCACAAGGTCACGGCGCGCAGATTGACAGCCAGCGATCGGTCGATTGCGGCGGCGTCGATGGTTTCGAAAGCGTCCGGAGCGGTCATGATGCCGGCGTTGGCGAACAACGTGTCGATCGGTCCGGACTCCGCGAAGCGGTCGATGGCGGCGGCTATCGATATGGCATCCTGCAGGTCGCAAGGGAGCGGGATCATGTGGCAAGGGGCATCGGCATAGTGTGCGACAAGCCGGTCGATGGCCTCGGCATCCATATCGAGCAGTCCGATGCGGATCGACGCCGCCCCCGCAAGCCGCGCGATGGTGGCCGAACCGATTCCGCCGGCCGCGCCCGTGATGATGATCCCGTGGCTTTCCTCATTCATCCCGGTTCACTCTTCCCTTCTGCTTGTTGCCAACCCTATGGCGGCTGGCTAAAGAAAACAAGATATCAATGTTCGATTTAAAGGGGCGTCATGCAAGCGACCATTCTGGCCTCGAACCTGGTTTTCCCTGAATCGCTGCGCATTCGGGATGGACGGCTGTGGTTTGTCGATATGTACGATGGTCGGCTCTTGTCATTGGGCCTCGATGAGGATGGGCCGGGCGGGCTGCGAGAGGAGTATGCAGCTCGCACCTATTTTGGCGGAATAGCTTTTGGTCCCGATGGCAGCCCGCTGATCGTGGACAAGGCCGCGCGCCGGTTGCAGTGGACGGGGGGCAGCGCCGGGCAGGGCGCTTTCGCCGATCTGTCCGCGCACGGGGCGTCGATGCTCAATGAAATGCTGGCGTTGCCAAGCGGCGATCTGCTGGTCGGGGAATATGGCTTCGATCTGCGGGCGGAGGCGCCGCGCTCGGCGAATATCTATCGGGTCGATCGCGCGGGCCGATCGGAAATATTTGCGCAAGGCTTCGATTTTCCGAACGGAATGGTGCTTTCTGGTGACGGAAAGCGGCTGTTCGTCGCCGAGACGATCGGGCAGCGGATAAGCTGCCTGGCGCTCTCGGCTGAGGGGGAGCGCATTGTCGAACGGCGCGAACATGTTCGCTTCGAGGCCGGGCGTCCCGACGGGCTGGCGATCGATCATGCCGATCGCATATGGGCGGCGATGATCGGCCCTTCTTCGTTGGTTCGCGTGACGGCCGACGGCAAGGTGGACCGGCAGATCGCAATGGATATCCCGGTCTATGACGTCGCGGTCGATCCGCATCGACCGCTTCTCTATGTCGCGGCGTCGCGTGCGCGCATGTCCGATCTGGGCGCCGGGGTGCTGCCCAGAACCGGTCAGATTCTCGCCCTTTCCATCTGACATTCCTGACCTTTTGCTGTCCGCTTGCACGCGCCGGACGGCGGCCCTTGCGTATCGCGCCATAACTCACTAAACGAAACATCAAAGTTCGATAAAGAACATAAATGTTCTATATAAAAGTGGGAGTGGAGATATGCAAAAATGGTTCTGTGGTTCGATTTCCGTCGTGGCCCTGTCGGCTTCGCTTGGCTTGCTTCTTGGGGCTCCCGCCCGTGCGCAGGCGGCCGACGCGGCGGCGAAGGGCGATGACGGCGGCGATCATGCCGACATCATCGTGACCGCGCAAAAACGCGCGCAGAATCTGCAGGACGTACCGCTCGCCGTATCGGCCTTTTCCGGCGACAAGCTCGCCGATGCCGGGGCCGCCGACCTGTCGCAGTTGCAGATCATCTCGCCGAGCCTGTCGTTCACGCGCTCCGATACCGAATTGTTCACGCCGACGATTCGGATCCGGGGCATCGGCACATCGGGGAACAATGTCGGACTCGAAAGCGCAGTGGGGATTTTTCTCGACGGCGTTTATCTGAGCCGGTCGGGCTTCGGCATGGGCGACCTTGCCGATCTCGAGCGGGTTGAGGTGTTGCGCGGACCGCAGGGCACGCTGTTCGGTCGCAACACCTCGGCCGGTGCGATCAATATCGTCACCAAGGCGCCGCGATTCGATTTCGACTATCAGGTCGAGGCGACGGTTACCGAATATGACGGCCGCATCGTGCGCGGGACGGTCACGGCTCCGGTGATCGAAAATTTGGCGGCTGTGCGCCTGACGGGCGGCGTCAACGAGCGCGGCGGCGTGATCGAGAATATTCTGGGCGGGGCCGTCAACGATCGCAATCGCTGGTTCCTGCGGGGCCAGTTGCTGATCGAGCCGGCCGCCAATCTGTCGACGCGGATCATCGTCGATTACAGCGACATTGACGAAAAATGCTGCGTGTCGGTCCCGTTGATCGAAGGCCCCGCCGGTGCGCGCATCCGGGCATTGGGCGGGCAACTGGCTCCGGCGGGCGGGCGGAAGGCCGCGATCAACGACCCGATTGGAAACGCCACCACATCGTTCGGCATTTCGGGTGAAATCAACTGGGACATCGGGGGCGTCAAGCTGACGTCGATCACGGCCTATCGCGACTGGGAAGGGCAACAGAGGACCGATTCGGATTTCACGACGCTGGATTTCGCGGGAACCGATCCGGCGCTCGACGCGCGGATCGACACATTCACACAGGAAATCAGGCTGGCGGGACAGGCCGGCGCGCTCGACTGGCTGATTGGGGCCTTCTACCTCAAAGAGAATGTGGCGATGACGCAGCGTCTGGATTTCGGCAGCCAGTTCGAAAATTACATCGGAAGTCTTGTCGGCGGGGTTGGCGTCATCAGCGCTGTTACCGGCTTGCCGGTCGGATCGAATTTTCCCGAGGGTCCGGCGACGCGCGACGATTTCACCCAGAAGACCGAACAGTTCGCGCTGTTCACGCACAACAGTTTCAAGCTGACCGACCGGTTGACCGCCACCTTGGGCGTGCGTTTCACGGACGAGAGCAAGCGCGCGACGGGCGAATTCGCCGCCAACGTGCCCGCGTGCAATCCGGCGGCCGTGGCAAGCCCGCTTGCCGGTCTGCTCTGCCTGGGCTTCTGGAGCCCGCTTGTTCCCGACTTTGCGCCGGGAACGCGGATTTCGGGCCAGGAAATGACGGGGACATTCAACCTCAGTCAGCAGTGGACGTCGGACCTGATGACCTATGTCAGCGTGTCCCGCGGATACAAGGGCGGCGGCTTCAACCTCGAACGCACGGCGGCCGTCACGACGCCCTTCGATCCGAATGCGCCGGGCGACCCGTCGTTCGATGGCGAACGGGCCACTTCCTTCGAACTCGGCCTTCGTTCCACCATGGCCGACGGGCGGGTGACGCTGAACGCAACCGCATTTTATACCGATTTCGCCGATTTCCAGATTCTGAACTTTGACGGACTGCGCTTTCGCACCTTCAATGCGGAAAAGGCGCGGACCAAGGGCGTTGAACTGGAAGCCAGCGCAAGGCCGACGCGCGGTCTGAACCTGAATGCTGGCATCACATATGTCGATGCCCGTTTCGACAAGGACAACAAGCCGATACCGGGATTGCCAAGGCTCGCGGGCGGGCGCGTGGCGTCGGCGCCGAAATGGGCCGTCACCGGCGGCGTTTCCTATGACAGCAACATTGCCGGCACGGGGCTGCGTGCTTTCGGCAACGCGAACTTCCGCTGGCAATCGGGGCAGTATCTGGGAACCGGTCTCGATCCCGAAATGCTGGTCGGTTCCTACGCTCTCGTGAACGCCCGGGCGGGCTTCGGGTCGGCGGACCGCCGATGGACGATAGAGGCGTTCGTCAGCAACTTGTTCGACAAGGATTACAGCAGCCTGATCAACCATGTCCCGCTTCAGAGCGGGTCGTTCAACCGCAATCCGGGCGATCCGCGAATTGCGGGCCTGACCCTGCGCCTGCAGCACTGACGGCCGCCGCCTTCCTGTCGCAGCCTTTCCCAGCCGCCGCCCGTCACCGCATTGGCGGGCGGCCACAGATCAGGATGAACCCTCTGTCCCATCGTCCTTTCAGCGTTGCCGGCCCTTCCAACGGCTATGTGTGGTATGTCGTGTGGCTGCTGTTTGCGGTGAACATGCTCAATTACGTCGACCGCATGATTCTGGCTGTCCTGATCGAAGATATTCGTCGGGACATACCCATGACCGACACGCAGATCGGCATCGTAACGGGCCTTGCCTTTGCGGCATTCTATGCGGCGGCGGGCATTTTTCTGGGGCGGCTTGCCGATCTTTACAGTCGGCGGATGCTGATGGGCGTCGCGATCACCGGTTGGAGCATCGCGACCGCGGCTTGCGGGATGGCGGCCAGCTTCTGGCATCTTCTGGTGGCGCGGCTGTTCGTCGGTTTCGGCGAAGCCAGCTCGATGCCCGCGTCGCAATCGCTGATTGCCGACTATTGCGGGATTGAACGGCGTGCCGCTGCCTATGCGATCCTTGCCGCGGGCGGTTCGGTCGGGCTGACGGTCGGGCTCGCCGGGGGCGGCTGGCTCGCTGGACAGGTCGGGTGGCGGACGGCCTTTGTCGTCGCCGGCGCGCTCGGTCTGCCCTTCGCTCTCCTCCTGTGGTGGACGCTGAAGGATCCGGTGCGCGGCGCCCAGGACAGGGGAGCCGCAACCAGGGAAGGCCTGCCTTTCTCCGATGTGCTCGCGGCGCTCATCCGAAATCGCACGTTCCTCTACATCGTGCTCTCGTCGACCTGCACGGGTTTTGTCCTTTACGGGGTGGCGCAATGGATGCCGGCCTATCTTATCCGGCGCTTCGGCCTGTCCACGGCGGAGGTCGGGCTATACTTCGGCCTCGCAATGGGCGTCGGCGCGGCCGTCGGTGCGATCGTTGGCGGCTTCCTGACCAACCGGCTCGTCGCGCGCGGCGTGCATTGGCTGCTGACGCTTCCACTTCTTGTAAATCTCCTGATCGTGCCGGCCTATTGGGGGCTGCTGTCCTCGCCGTCGCTTTCCTTCACGATTGCGGGCCTGTTCCTGATCAACATTGTCGGCGCGCTGGGATTCGGCTCGGCGATCGCGGGCCTGCATTCGGTGGTCCCCGCGGGCATGCGGGCGAGCGCCAGCGCGGTTTACGGGCTGTTCACCAGCCTGCTTGGTGTCGGGCTTGCTCCGTTTCTGATCGGCGTGCTGAGCGACCATTTCCATGCTGCGGCCGGCCCTGGCGAAGCTCTGCGACTGGCGTTGATGATCGCCACGACCGTCGGCTGGGGCACCCCGTTTTTCCTGTGGCTGGCCCGCCGAAATTTCAACGAAGCCCTGGTGCATAGCGAAAGTAACGAATGATGAACGGAACGGAAGGCGCAAGACCGCTTGCCGGAGTGAAAGTGGTCGAACTCGGCGTATGGATCGCGGCGCCCGCGGCGGGCGGCATCATGGCCGATTGGGGCGCCGACGTGATCAAGGTCGAGCCGCCGACCGGCGACCCGCAGCGGCAGGCGTTCCGCGCACTCGGAATGGACGAAGGACGAATGGCGCCTTTCGAACTGGACAATCGGGGCAAGCGCAGTGTGGTGCTCAATCTTCGCGATGCCGCCGACGCCGAACGGATGTTCGCGCTGCTCGAAACGGCCGACGTGTTCGTCACCAACGTCCGCACCGACGCGCTCGAAAGGCTTGGGCTCGATGCGGCTTCGGTGCGGTCGCGTTTTCCCCGTCTGATCTATGGCCGGGTGACGGGCTATGGGGCGCAAGGCCCCGATCGCGACCGCGCGGGATATGATGTCGGCGCCTTTTGGGCGCGCAGCGGCATAGCGGTGGAGGTGGCCCCGCGCGGGGCGCCGCCGCAATCGATCCCGCCGGCGCTTGGCGACCATATTACCGGCGTGACGATGGTGTCGGGCATCGTTGCGGCATTGTACCGGCGCGAACGCACGGGGGTCGGCGGCGTGGTCGATGCGTCGTTGCTGCGGACCGGTCTTTATGCCCTGGGCACGGACATCACGATGCAGCAGAATTTCGGCAAGTCGGTCGTCAAGCGCCCGCGCGAAGAGGCGCCGACCCCGCTTGTGAACTGCTATCGTGCCAAGGACGACCGCTGGCTGTGGATGTTGGGCGTCGAGGCGGCGCGTCATTGGCCAAAGCTGGTCAAGGCGATCGATCGGCCCGATCTGCTTGACGATCCCCGATTCCGCACGACGCGCGACCAGGTCGCGAACCGCAAGGCCCTGATCGCCGAAATCGATCGCGAGATCGCCCGGCACGACCGCCAATATTGGCAGGACCGGTTCGACGAGTTCGACCTCTGGTGGGCTCCGGTCCAGTCGCTCGAGGATGTGCTGAACGATCCGCAGGCCATCCATTCGGGGGCCTTTGTCGAGATACCGGGCCAGCCGGATTTTCCGCCAATCCCGTCGGTTGCCAGCCCGATCGATTTCGATGGCGCCGCCATGACGCCGCGCGGCCCAAGCCCGAAACTCGGTCAGCATAATGAAGAGGTGCTGAGCATCCTCCCTACGATCCAGCAGAAGGAACTATAGAATGCAGCCGGATAAGCCCTCGCCCGATGCGAAGAATGTCGGGGTCATTACCGATGAGGACATCGCCTTGCAGAAGGAGATGGTGGGCCTCGACGAACCGAACCAGACCCGCGAGTTTCATTCCTGCCTGTCCGCCGACACGATCCGCAATTTCGCTCTTAATGTGGGCGACGATAATCCGCTCTATGTCGATAGCGATTATGCGCGGCGTACGCGCTGGGGCGCGCCGATCGCTCCGGCCATCATGATGGCGGTCGTCAACGAACCGCTTCGCGGTGAACGCCTGCCCAAAGACATGCGGGCCAGGGCGAGAGGTCTGTTTCCCGGGTGCCAGATGTTCATGTCGGGGGGCACGTGGAACTGGTATCGGCCGATCTATGCCGGCGACACGATTTTCAGCTTCGAGGGCGAGGACAGTGTCGAGGTCAAGGCATCCGAATTCGGCGGGCGCACGGTTCACATCGTCCGGCGCTATGTGAAGTTCAATCAGCGTGGCGAAGTGGTCGGCATCTATCGCGCGCTGCGGATCATTGCCGAGCGCAAGACGGCGCGGGAAAAGGGCAAATATGCGGCGCTGGAGATGGCGCATTATTCGAAGGATGAGGTGAAGGCGATCGACGCCGACTATCTGGGCGAAGCGCCGCGCGGCGGACAGGGGCGCTTTTGGGAGGACGTCGCGGAGGGCGACGAACTGTCCCCGATCCGCAAGGGTCCGCTGACCGTCACCGACGTCTTTCTTGCGCATTGCGCGGGTTACGGCTTCGCACCCTATCGAATGCTCGCCACGGGCCGGGTGGCCGCAAAGGACCGCCAGATCATGCGCGGCATGTATTCGCGCAATGACCAGGGCGTTTACGATACAGAGGCGCGCGTCCATTGGGATCGCGACCTTGCCAAGCAGGTCGGAAATCCGGAGGCCTATGACTGGGGGTTGCAGCGGGAATTCTGGTTGCACCACCTGCTGACCGACTGGGCGGGCGACGACGGCTTTGTGGTGTCCCAGCGCGACGAAATCCGAAAATTCAACTATATCGGCGATCTTCAGATGCTGACCGGGCGCGTCGTTCGGAAATACGCCGCCGATGCCGGGCATATGGTCGATGTCGAGATATGCGCGACCAATCAGCGTGGCGAGAAAACCGCTCTGGCCTGGGCCACGATCGCCCTACCGTCCCGCGAAGTCGGCGCGGTCGTCCTGCCCGAGGTGCCGGTGGAGCTGGCTCGCAAGGCTGCCGAGTTTCTGAAGATCCACAATGCGGGTTGGGGTGGCGCAGGCGGCAAGGGCTGATCCACCCCCATTTGTTAGGAAGGAAACATGGCGCCGGGCCTCATCGCCGGTCATGGCGTATCGAACAATCGGACGATGAGCAGGGGGCGGTCGCTCTCGATCGCCGAACGCGGGCTTTCAAGGACCAGCGCGTCGCCTGTATCGAGCGGGATATCGTCGTCCTCCATCCTCAGCATTGCCGCCTGATCGGCGAGCAGCAGGATCTGCGCGGCCGTTCCGGGGATGATCGTGCGGTCGCGCGATATCTCCGCGCGGGCCCGCCCGCGGCGCGCCATGATGTTCAGCGCTGTGCAGGCACCGCCGACCGGATGGCCGCTTGCCACGGCTTCACCGGCGAAGGCCTGCGGCGGGTCGCCGGGGTGCAGCATCGCCGTCGCGCCGTCGATACTCAACGCGAGCGTCCCGGTGAGCGGGGCCAGCGTTCGGTCGATGCCGGGCCAGGCCGAAAAGGGGCCGGGCGCCGTGATCGATGCGATGCTGGCGCGCCACAGGAAATCATCGTCCCCGGCACCCTCCGGGTAGAGCCGCAGGTCGTGGGTCACGCCGCCGCCATTCCGCCAGGGGCGCGGAGTGCGCGTGCTGGCGGGAAGGAGGATCGGCGGGCGCCTCACCCCAATATGCCGGGCAGGTCGAGGCCCTTGTCGCGCGCGCAGTCGAGCGCGATGTCGTAGCCTGCATCGGCGTGGCGCATCACGCCGGTCGCCGGATCGTTCCACAGTACGCGCTCCAGCCGCGCCGCCGCCTCGGCCGTGCCGTCGGCGACGATCACCATGCCGCTATGCTGCGAAAATCCCATGCCGACCCCGCCGCCATGGTGCAGCGACACCCAGGTTGCGCCGCTTGCGGTGTTGAGCAGCGCGTTGAGCAGCGGCCAGTCGGACACCGCGTCGGTGCCGTCGCGCATCGCCTCGGTCTCGCGGTTCGGGCTGGCGACCGACCCGCTGTCGAGGTGATCGCGGCCGATAACCACCGGGGCTTTGAGTTCGCCCGACGCGACCATCTCGTTGAACGCCATGCCCAGCCGATGACGGTCGCTAAGGCCCACCCAACAGATGCGCGCGGGCAGCCCCTGAAAATGGATCTTCTCGCGCGCCATGTCGAGCCAGCGGTGAAGATGCGCATTGTCGGGCAGCAATTCCTTCACCTTGGCGTCGGTCTTGTAGATGTCTTCGGGATCGCCCGACAGCGCCGCCCAGCGAAAGGGGCCGATGCCGCGGCAGAAGAGCGGACGGATATAGGCCGGAACGAAGCCGGGGAAGTCGAACGCATTGTCGACGCCTTCGTCCTTTGCCACCTGGCGGATATTATTGCCATAATCGGTCGTCGGCACGCCAGCCGCCTGGAAATCGAGCATCGCGCGGACATGCACCGCCATCGATGCCTTGGCCGCCTTGGCGACGGCCTGGGGATCGCTTTCGCGCTTTTCCACCCAGTCGGCGACGCTCCAGCCGATGGGCAGATAGCCGTTCACCGGGTCGTGCGCGCTCGTCTGGTCGGTGAGCAGGTCGGGGCGGATGCCGCGTTCGTAAAGCTGCGGCAATATTTCGGCGGCGTTGCCGAGCAGGCCGACCGAGACCGGCTTTTTGTCGGCGCAGCTTTTCTCGATGATCGCCATCGCTTCGTCGATCGTCTGCGCTGCGACGTCGAGATAGCCGGTGCGCAGGCGCATTTCGATGCGGCTCGGCTGGCATTCGATCGCCAGGCACGACGCGCCCGCCATCACCGCCGCGAGCGGCTGCGCGCCGCCCATTCCGCCGAGCCCCGCGGTCAGCAGCCACTTGCCCGACAGGTCGCCGCCATAATGCTGGCGGCCCATCTCGACAAAGGTTTCATAAGTGCCCTGAACGATGCCCTGCGTGCCGATATAAATCCACGAGCCCGCGGTCATCTGGCCATACATGGCGAGCCCGCGCTTATCGAGTTCGCCAAAATGCTCCCAGTTCGCCCAGTGCGGCACCAGATTGCTGTTGGCGATCAGGACGCGCGGCGCATCGGCGTGGGTACGGAACACGCCGACCGGCTTGCCCGACTGGACGAGCAGGGTCTGGTCGTCCTCCAGTCGCTTCAGCGTTTCGACGATCTTGTCATAGCTTTCCCAGTCGCGCGCCGCGCGGCCGATCCCGCCATAGACGACCAGTTCCTCGGGCCGTTCGGCGACGTCGGGGTGCAAATTGTTCATCAACATGCGCAGCGGCGCTTCGGTGAGCCAGCTTTTCGCGTTCAACTCGGCGCCCGTAGGGGCCTTGATGATGCGGCTGTTGTCGAGACGGGTCATGCGTGTCCTTTCGCAAAGTCGAGGGTGGCGGCGATGATCTGCCGCAGCACGGGCAGGATCGCGGGGTCGAGGTGAAGGGGGGCGGGCCAGTTGCCCTCGTCCGGAACGGCGGGTTCGGTCATGTAACCGCGCATCGCCAGCTCCATCTGGATCGCGTGGATGCCGTCTTCCGGCCGTCCATAGTGGCGCGTCGTCCAGCCGCCCTTGAAACGGCCGTTGACGACATGGCTCTCGCCGCTCGCCGCGCAGATCGCCGCGACGGCGGTTTCGAGTTCGACGGCGCAGGTCGTGCCGCCGTTGGTTCCGATGTTATATTGCGGCAACTCGCCGTCGAACAGGCGGGGTACGCGGCTTCGGATCGAATGCGCGTCATACAGCACGACGCGGCCGTGCCGCGCGCGCAGCCGCTCCAGCTCGGCGGCGACCGCGCCATGATAGGGATCGAAAAAGCTTCGCTTCCGGTCGGCGATCTCGTCGGCATCGGGGCTGGCGCCGGGATAGAGCGGATCGCCTTCAAAGCTGGTCGTCGGGCACAATTCGGTCGTCGCCTGCCCTGGATAGAGCGAGGCGCCGGACGGATCGCGGTTCATGTCGATCACCGCGCGCGAAATATCGGTCGCCACCGTCGTCGCGCCCATGTCGCGGACAAAGGCATAAAGCTCGGCGATCCACCAGTCGGTGTCGAGCCGCGCCCGCCACGGCGAGCAAAAGCGCTCGCCGCGCCCCGCAAGCCGGGTGCCGCCATGGGGAAAGGCGACGACCAGCGGCGCCTCCCCCCGATGAATGTGCAGCCAATCCATCAGCCCGCGACGCCGGGCAACGCAACCCCGGCCGCCGACGCCAGTGCGCCGCTGCGCACCAGCGCGTTCGCGGCCTCCATGTCGGGATGGAAATGGCGATCATGGTCGAGCATCGGCACCGCGCCGCGCAGCAGCGCGCGGGCGCGTTCGAGCGCCTCGGACGAAGCCAGCCCATTGTGGAAATCGCACCCTTGCGCTGCGGCGAGCAGTTCGATGCCGATCACTGCGGTCGCATTTTCGGCCATGTCGAGCAGGCGGCGGGCGCCATGCGCAGCCATCGACACATGATCCTCCTGATTGGCGGAGGTCGGGATCGAATCGACGCTGGCGGGATAGGCGCGCTGCTTGTTTTCGCTGACCAGCGCCGCGGCCGTCACCTGTGGGATCATGAAGCCCGAATTCAATCCCGGCTGCGGGGTCAGAAAGGCGGGCAGGCCCGACAGCGCGGGATCGACCAGCATCGCGATGCGCCGTTCGGAAATCGATCCGATCTCGCAAATCGCCATGGCGATCATGTCGGCGGCAAAAGCGACGGGTTCGGCGTGGAAATTGCCGCCCGACAGCGCTTCGTCGCTTTCGGGGAAGATCAGCGGATTGTCCGAAACGCCGTTTGCCTCGATTTCCAGCGTCGTTCCCGCCTGGCGCAGCAGGTCGAGCGCGGCGCCCATCACCTGCGGCTGGCAGCGCAGGCAATAGGGGTCCTGGACCCGCGTGTCGCCTTCCAGGTGGCTGGCGCGGATTGCCGACCCGGCCATCAGCGTCCGCAGTGCGTTGGCGACCTCGATCTGGCCGCGATGGCGGCGCAGCAGATGGATGCGCGGATCAAAGGGGGTGTCCGACCCCTTGGCGGCCTCGGTCGACAAGGCGCCCGTGACCAGCGCGGCTTCGAACAATTGTTCGGCCTCGAACAGCCCGGCGAGCGCGTTGGCGGCCGAAAATTGCGTGCCGTTGAGCAGCGCGAGCCCTTCCTTGGCGGCCAGTTCGATCGGGGCGAGGCCCGCCTTCGCCAGCGCCTCGGCGGCGGGCAGGCGGGCGTCACCGACGAAAATCTCTCCCATGCCGATCATCGCGACCGCCATGTGCGACAGCGGGGCCAGATCGCCGCTCGCCCCGACCGATCCCTGCGCCGGGATCACGGGGGTCAGCCCCCTGGCCAGCATGGCTTCGAGCAGGGCGACGGTTTCGGGACGGACCCCGGAGGCCCCCTGCGCAAGGCTCGCGAGCTTCAGCGCCATCATCAGGCGGACGACGGCGATGGGGGACGGGGCGCCGGTGCCGGCCGCGTGGCTCAGCACGATGTTGCGCTGCAAGGTCGCAAGATCGGCATCGTCGATGCGTACGCTCGCCAGTTTGCCGAAGCCGGTGTTGATGCCATAGACGGGCGCGCCCTTGGCCAGGATCCGCTCGACCGCCGCCGCGCTTTCGGCGATGCGCGGCGCCGACGCCGGGTCAAGCCGCAACGCGGCGCCGCGATAGACGGCGCGCCAGTCGGCCAGCGCGACGGCGCCGGGGATGAGCAGGATTTCGGTCATTGGCCACTCCAGATACGGGCATGGAGCGGGTTCGCTCCCATGCGATAGACAAGTTCGGCGGGACGTTCGATGTCCCAGATGGCGAGGTCGCAGCGCTTTCCGGCTTCCAGCGTGCCGATTTCGTCCGCGCGGCCCAACGCGCGCGCGGCATTGCGCGTGACGCCCGCCAGGCATTCGGCGACGGTCAGGTGGAACAGCGTCGCGCCCATGTTGAGGACGAGCAACAGCGATGTGAGCGGAGAGGTGCCGGGGTTACAGTCGGTCGCCAGCGCGATCGGTACGCCCGCCGCCCGCAGCGCGGCTATCGGCGGCAACCGGGTTTCGCGCATGAAGTAAAAGGCGCCGGGTAGCAGCGTCGCGACCGTCCCTGCCTTGGCCATTGCGGCAACCCCCGCCTCGTCCAGATATTCCAGATGATCGGCCGACAGCGCGCCGTATCGCGCGGCAAGCGCCGCGCCATGCTGGTTCGACAATTGTTCGGCGTGCAGCTTGACGGGCAGGTTCGCGCGCGTGGCGGCCTCGAACAGCTTTTCGGTCTGTTCGGCGCTGAACCCGATGCCTTCGCAAAAGGCATCGAGGGCATCGGCAAGGCCATCGCGGATCGCCGCGGGCAGCATCTCGCCGGCGACCAGCGCGATATAACCGTCGGCGTCGTCCGCATATTCGGGCGGCAGGGCGTGGGCGCCCAGAAATGTGGTCGCGATGCTGACCGGGCGCTCGGTTCCCAAGCGCCGCGCGGCGCGCAGCATTTTCAGTTCATTGGCGGTGTCCAGGCCATAGCCCGATTTGACTTCGATCGTGGTGACGCCTTCTGCGATCAGCGCATCGACGCGGGGCAGGGCCGCGGCGACCAGTTCGGCCTCGCTCGCCGCACGGGTCGCGCGCATCGTCGATACGATGCCGCCTCCGGCGCGCGCGATCTCTTCATAGGATGCGCCTTCCAGTCGCAGTTCGAATTCGTGCGCGCGGTTGCCCGCGTGGACGATGTGGGTGTGGCAATCGATCAGGCCGGGGGTGATCCAGCGACCTTCGCAATCGATGCGCTCGGCGGCGTCAAATGCGGGTGCGTCCGCGGCGGGACCGGCATAGGCGATGCGGCCGTCGATCGCGGCGATCAGCCCATCCTCGATCAGCCCCATGTCGGGACCGGCCATCGTCGCGAGCCGCGCGTGGCGCCACAGCCTGTCGCATCGCATCCTGTCGAATCTCCCTTCGCAGCCAATCATTGCATCCTTCGCCAATAATGTATAGACATAATTGAAACGAGCCCGAGAGGTTGCCGATGACCGACGAAGCCAGACCCGAAACGACCCTGCATTTCCGCCATGCGCTGCTGCCCGGCGGCTGGGCCGGACAGGTTCGCATCGGGATCGCCGATGGGCGGATCGTCACCCTGGCCGAAGGGGTGGAGGCGGAAGCGGATGACGCGCGTCACGCGGTCGGCCTTCCGGGGATGCCCAATCTGCACAGCCATGCTTTCCAGCGCGGCATGGCCGGGCTCGCGGAGGTGCGCGGGCCGGGGGGCGACAGTTTCTGGACCTGGCGCGACATCATGTATCGCTTCGTCGATCGCATCGACCCCGACGGGCTCCGCGCCATCGCGGCGCTCGCCTATGTCGAAATGCTCGAAAGCGGGTTTACGCGCGTCGGCGAATTTCACTACCTGCATCGCGCGCCCGGTGGGGACGCTTATGCCGACCCGGCCGAAATGACCCGCGCGATCGTCGCGGCCGCCGCCGACACGGGTATCGCGCTCACCCATCTGCCCGTCTTCTATGCCCATGCCGGTTTCGGCGGCACGCCGCCCAATCCGGGCCAGCGCCGCTTCGTTCACGATCTCGACGGCTTTGCCCGCCTGCTCGACGCGGCGCGGGCTGCGGCGGCGGATTTGCCCGATGCGATCGTCGGCGTCGCACCGCACAGCCTGCGCGCCGTCACGGAGGATGAGCTTGGCGCGCTGGCGGGGCTCGCGGGCGGCAGCCCGATCCACATCCACATCGCCGAACAGGTGAAGGAGGTCGAGGATTGCCTGGCGTGGAGCGGGCAGCGGCCGGTGGAATGGCTGCTCGGCCATGCCGCGGTCGACCCGCGCTGGTGCCTCGTCCACGCAACGCATATGACAGAGGCCGAAACGCGCGCGCTGGCGGCGAGCGGCGCGGTGGCGGGCCTGTGCCCCGTGACCGAGGCCAATCTGGGCGACGGCCTGTTTCCGGCGGAGGCGTTTCTGGCGGCGGGCGGGCGCTTTGGCGTCGGTTCCGATTCCAATGTGCTGATCGACATGAGCGAGGAATTGCGCTGGTTTGAATATGGCCAGCGCCTGTTTGCGCGCGGGCGCAACATATTGGCGCCCGGCGCCGGGCGGTCGACCGGGCAGGCGCTGTTCGACGGCGCGCTGACGGGCGGGGCGCAGGCGCTCGGGGTTGCCGCCGGGCTGGCGGTGGGGCATGCGGCCGACATGGTCAGCCTCGATATCCGACATCCCTCGCTGGGCGGGCGCAGCGGCGCTGCGCTGATCGATTCCTTTCTCTTCGCCGCCGGGCGCGGCGCGATCGATTGCGTGTGGCGCCGGGGCGCAGAGGTCGTGCGCGGCGGGCGGCACGTCGCGCGCGATCGCATCGCGGCGGACTATCGCCGCGCGCTGGAGCCGCTCGTCGCGTGACGACGCTGCCGCTGCACGAACGCATCCGCAGCGAGATAGAGGCGGCGATCCTGTCGGGCGCGCTGGTGCCCGGTGCCCGTCTGCCGACCGAGCATGATCTGATGCGCGAATATGGCTGCGCGCGGATGACGGTGAACAAGGCGCTGTCGGCGCTCGCGGCCGCCGGGCTGATCGATCGTCGCAAGCGCGCGGGATCGTTCGTCGCGCGGCCCAAGGTTCATTCGATGGTGCTCGACGTCCCCGATCTGGAGCAGGAGGTGGTCCAGCGCGGCCAGCATTACCGCTTCGAACTTCTGGGGCGAGAGGCAAAGCGACCCGACGCCGGATCGGCGGTCGAGGTCCAACTCGCGGGGCGCGGCGAACTGCTGGCGATCGAGGGTGTCCACCACGCCGACGGCGTCCCGCTCGCGCATGAAACGCGGTTTGTCAGCCTGTCGGCGGTTCCCGAAATTGCCGGGCAGGATTTCGACGGGGCTTCGCCGGGCGCCTGGCTGCTCAAACATGTACCCTGGACCGAGGCAGAGACGCGAATCGCCGCCGTCGCTGCCGATCGCGCGACCGCCGCGCGGCTCAAAATACCCGCCGCGACCGCCTGTCTCTTCGTCGAACGCCGGACGTGGCGGGGGAATGAGGGGATTACGCTGGTGCGCCAGCATTTCGTCGGTGCCGCATATGATCTGATCGCCCGCTTCGGGTCGGCGCGCAGCATGGCGGGCGGTTGACCGGCGCCTATCCCTCCGCTTTCGCGCGATATTTCATTTCAGTCTGGAACCTCCTTGCGCCACCCTCTTTCGTGGGGGTGGCTTTTGCGTGCAAAAAAATGTCCCGAAACTTTGAGGGGTAGGGGAAGGAACCGCGTATTAACACTACCGGGTACGTCGCTCCGAATTTCAGTTAAATATTTGATTTAAATCAAAAATTCTCTATTGACCTGTATATACAATCGATGCTCTCTGCACGCTATTCCATAAGCATCAGGGGATGTCGCATGACTATCAGGACTCATTTGCTCGCGGGCGCCGCTGCCGTCGCTTGCCTTTCCACACCCGCCTTTGCGCAAGCCGACACCGCCGCGCCGGCGGCAGAGGGCGCGACCGCCGCCAGCGATATCGTCGTCACCGGATCGCGCATTCGCCGCCAGGACCTTGCGGGCGTCGGTCCGGCGACCGTCGTTTCGGCCGAGCAGATCGAGAATACCGGTGTCGTGAACATCGAAACCGTACTGCAGCGCCTGCCGGCCAACGCCGGTTTCGCAGGCAACCAGAGCTCGGCCTATTGGACCAGCAACGGCTATGGCACGGCACAGGTCAATCTTCGCGGCCTTGGCATCAAGCGTACGCTGGTGCTGCTCAACGGCCGCCGTCTCGTCGCGGGGGGCACCGGGGCCAACAGCTCTCCCGATCTCAACATGATTCCGGTTGCGGCGCTTGCGCGGACCGACGTGCTGAAGGATGGCGCGTCGGCCATCTATGGCGCCGATGCGATGGCGGGCGTGGTCAACCTCGTCACGCGGACCGATTATGAAGGCCTCGGCCTCAGCGTGCGACAGGGGATCACCGAAAAGGGCGACGGGGCGGACTTCACCGCCGATCTGCTGTGGGGCGTGCGCGGCGATCGCGGCGGCTTCATGGCGGCCGTCACCTATCAAAAGACGCGGGCGGTCAACATGGCCAGCCGTGCGCCCTGTTCGCTGGCCGAAGTCACGCCGGGCTCGCTCAGCTGCGTGAACAGCGCGTCGACGATCGGTGGCCGGGCGGTGCTGCCCAGCGGGCAACAGATTAATTTCAACCAGACCCTTGGCGGCGACGGTGATTTTTTCGAACCCTACAGCGCGGCCAAGCATAATTTCAACTCGGCGCCTTTCCTGAACGCGGTCAGTCCGGTTGAGCGGGTCAGCACTGCCTTTTTCGCCGACTATGACATCAGCGACAATATCAAGGCGTTCGGCGAGTTCCTTTATACCTTCCGCAAATCGAACCAGATCGCGACGCCGGGCACGCTGCGCAACCTTGCCATCTCGGCCAGCAACCCCACCAATCCGACGGGCGAGAATATCGTCCTGATCCAGCGCCGCCTGGCGGAACCGGGGCCGCGCCAATTCTATCAGGAAACCAACACATGGCAGGGCAGCTTCGGCCTGCGCGGCACCCTGTCCAATGACTGGACGTGGGAAGTGGCGGGCGGTTTCGGCCGCAATACCGGGATCGACGGTTCGACCAACATCGCCAATCTGGAACGGGTCCGCAATTCGATCGACACCAGCAAGTGCAGCCTGACCGCGGGCGCCGCCATCCCGTGCGGCGACTATCTGGGCGCCGGCGACCTGACGCCCGAGGTGCTGGACTATATTCTCTTCACCTCGCGCGATCATGGCGGCAACCAACTCGCGACCTTCACCGCCGATCTGACCGGCAATCTCTTCAACCTGCCCGCGGGTCCGGTCGCCTTTGCCACCGGCCTTGTCTATCGCAAGGAAAAGGGCTGGCGCGATCCCGACCCGTTCACCGTCGCGGGGATTGCCAACACCAACCAGCAGGATCCGATTTCGGGGTCGAGCAAGGCGAAGGAAGCCTATCTCGAACTGTCGGTTCCGGTCCTCGCCGACACCGCCTTTTTCAAGGCGCTGACCCTCGACGGGGCGGTGCGCTATTCAGACTATGATCTGTTCGGCGGCGACTGGAACTACAAGTTGGGCGTCGACTGGGTCGTCAATGACAGTATCCGGCTGCGCGGCACCTATGGCACCGGCTTCCGCATTCCGAACGTCCCCGAATTGTTCGGCGGTGTGTCCGAAGGCAATCTGACCACCACCGACCCCTGCTCGCGCTATTCGACCAGCGGCAATGCGACGCTTGTCGCCAATTGCCAGGCGTCGGGTGTTCCGGCCAATTATGTCCAGCTTGGCACCACGATCCTGACCACCGTGGGCGGCAACCAGAATCTGAAGCCCGAAAGCTCGACGACCTGGACCGTCGGAACGGTGATTTCGCCCAAGGGACTGGTGCCCGGCCTGTCGCTCACCGCCGACTGGTTCGATATCAAGATCAAGGATGCGATCCGCGCCATTCCGGGTTCGACCAAGCTTGCCGTCTGCTATGCCAGCCAGAATCTGTCGCATCCCTTCTGCGACGATTTCACCCGCAGCACGCTGACCGGCGAAGTCACCTTCCTGTCGGCGCAGCCGATCAACACGGGCCGCGAGGAAATGAGCGGGCTCGACCTTGGTCTCGTCTATGACCGGATGGTCGGCGACGTGTCGGTGTCGCTCGACGTCAACCTGACCTATCTCGACAAATATGTCGTCTATCCCTTCCCCGGCGGTGCGCCCATCGACTTCGACGGCTTCATCGGCGGCGGCAATGGCGGTTATCCGAAATGGCGCGGCTATGGCATGCTGACCGCGGAAAAGGACGGGATCAGCGCGACCTGGTCGACGCAGTGGATCGGCAAGGCGACCGACTTCAACGCCGACCCCGGCGACATCGGCTATCGCACCCCGAACGTCTTTTATCACAATCTTCAGCTCGCCTACGAGATTGACGAAAAGACGCGGTTCCAGCTTGGCGTCGACAATCTGTTCGATCGCAAGGCGCCCTATATCCAAAGCTTCACCGATGCGAATACCGACACGATGACCTATGACTTGCTCGGCCGGCGCTTCTATGTCGGTTTCCGCACCGCTTTTTGAGGGAGGGGGCAAGCATGACGATCCGTTGGCCGTTATTCATCCGGCGAACGCACAAGTGGCTGGCCCTGGTGGTCGGCGCCCAGGCTCTGCTCTGGACGCTGACCGGCCTCTATATGGTCGCGGTGCATATCGACATCATTCACGGCGATCATCTGGTGCGCGAGGCGCCGGCCGCGCCTTTCGACCTGGCGGCGCTCGCACCGCCGTCGCGCATCGTCGCGGCGGCACCGGGGGTGTCCGAGGTGCGCCTGCAACGCTTTCTGGACCGCCCGGTCTGGCGGGCGGAAACCCCGGACGGGCCGCGCCTCTATGACGCGGCGACGGCGACGGCGCTTCCCGCGCTGACCGAGGATCAGGTGCGCGCCGCCGCCCGGCGGATCTATACGGGGCAGGGCAAGATTGTTTCGGTCCGCCTGCTGACCGAGGCGCCGCAGGAAATGCAGGCGCGCAAGCCCCCATATTGGCAGATCGAATTCGAAGGCTGGAACCGGCCGACGCTCTATCTGTCGCCGATGACGGGCGAGCTAATTTCGCGTCGCCATGCGCTTTGGCGGATCTTCGACATCGCCTGGATGCTGCACATCATGGACTATGACGAACGCAGCGACGTCAACAATCCGCTGCTCCGCATCGCGACCTGGAGCGTCTTTGCCATGGCGGTCAGCGGGGCCTGGCTGCTGATCTGGTCCTTCCCGCGCCGCAAAAGGAAAAAGGCATGAAGAAAATCCGTCTTTCGCCGCTCCTGTTTCGGCGCATTCACAAATGGGTGGGGCTCGTCCTTGGCATCCAGTTCCTGCTCTGGGCGCTCAGCGGCTCGGTGATGGCGCTGCTCGACAAGGGCAAGGTCGGCGGTCACGGCGGCGGCATGGGGCATGAACACCCGCTGGCAGAGGGCGAATATTTCGCCCCCGCCGCGCTGCCGCAAGCCAAGGGCGCGACCAGCATCGTGCTGCGCGACCTTGGGGCCCGTCCGGTTTATGAACTGCGCACCGCAACCGGCGTGCGCCTGTTCGACGCGGCCGACGGCAGCGCCATCGTCGTCGATGCCGCGCTCGCCGAAGCGATTGCGGCGATGATGAACGAAGCGCCGGTCCGCAAGACCAGCCGCCTCGACAAGGCGAATCTGGAGGCCCGCGACCATAATGGCGCGATGTGGCGCGTCGATTTCGACGATGCGGAAAACAGCAGCGCCTATGTCGCGGCGGATACCGGGCGTTTCCTGGTGATGCGCGGCGATACCTGGCGGACGTGGGACTTTTTCTGGATGCTGCACAATATGGATTATGTGGACCGGAAAAGCTTCAACCACCCGCTGATCATCTTCGTCGCCTTCGGCACATTGTGGATGTCGGGCACGGGATTCTATCTCTTGTTCAAAAGCTTCAGTCGCGCCGATTTCCGGTGGCTGCGCCGTCGGCGCAAGCCGGCGGTGGTCCGGACCGGTACGGCCTGACCGTCAGCCTCGCTCGGCGGCGTCAGTCGTCGAGCGAAAAGGCGGCCGACAATTCGAACCGCGTGCCGGGATGGGTCAGCCATGCGTGCGACACCAACCGGCCGCGGCTCCACGTCCGCCGGGTCATGCGCAGCACCGGTTCGCTGTCAACGAGGGCCAGCATCGTGCGCGTGCGTTCGTCGGGCATCGTCGCGCTGACCCGGTGCTCGACGCGCTCCAGCGGGGCGATCTGGGTCAGATATTCGTTCGGCGTCGCCTGGGTGAAGTCCATGGCGCCATAATCGGGCGCGATCGATGCCAGGACGAAGCGTTCCTCAAGCTGGATCGGAAATTCGGCTTCATGGTGCACGATGATCGAATGGAACAGCCGCGTGCCTGCCGGCACCTCCAGCAGGGCGGCCATGTCGCCGCTCGCGCGTTCCTCGACATTCTGGATCACCCGTGCGCGATAGGCGTGTCCGCGTTCGCGCACTTCGTCGGCGATGTTGCGGATTTCGATCATCTGACCGATGGGCCGCGGCTCGGCGATGAAGGATCCGCTGCCGGCGCGCCGGACGATGACGCCGGCCGACTGCAACTCGCGCAGGGCGCGGTTCGCGGTCATGCGCGATACACCGAATTGTTCGACCAGTTCGGCCTCCGACGCCACGCGGTCGCCGGGCTTCAACGTCCCGTCGCGCACCGCATCGCAGATGTGCTGCTTGATCGCGGCATAAAGCGGGGCGGGCGGCGTGCCGCCTGCTTTCGCGAATCCTGTCGTCGTCACGGGCCGAACGGCTTTGGCGCAGCGTAAATCATAACCCGTCTATACAGGTTGAAACGACAGAGTTCCAAGGGCTTTGCCGCCAGATCAGGAATATCTTTCCGTCGCGCCCTACCTGTGGGCCGCGATGCCGTACATCAGCGGCAGGCGTGGCATGGTGTCGGGGGGCGCAAATCGTCCTTCGCCCAGGTCGCGCATCGTTTCAAAGGCGCGCCATCCGTTGACGTGGGGATATTCGACCAGCCGGTCGATCGTCAGCCCGGCGCGCACCAGTGCAGACACCACGTCGCCGATTCCCCAGGCAAATTCGAACGAGGGGTGGGGATTGGCGAAATCCTGCACGCCCGCCTCGAACCCGTCGCGCGCCAGCGCTTCGCCCGATGCTCCGACATAGTCGGTGACACCGGCCTCGCTGATCGGGCCTGCGTTGAAATAGCTGTAATGCGGCTGCCATTTTTCATCGAAGGTCAACGCAAAGGGATGGAATTCGATGAAGGAAAACCGCCCGCCGGGGCGCAGGACGTCCGCGATCCCGCACGCCCAGCGATCGATGTCCGATAACCAGCAGATGGTGCCATAGGAGGAAAAGACGATATCGAACGTCCGCTCCGCGCGCCGGGCCTCGTCGAACCAGTCGAACAGGTCGGCCCGCTCGAACTGCGCCGTGATCCCGCTCTCCGCTGACAGGCTTTGGGCAAAATCGATTGCCTCGTCCGAAATATCGACCCCGGTGACATGCGCCCCCAGCCGCGCGACGCTCAGGCTGTCCTGACCGGCATTGCATTGCAGGTGCAGCAGGTCGCGCCCCGCGACATCGCCCAAGAGGTCGATATCCTCGGGATAGAGGGTCGATCCGCCCTTATGGAAAAAGGCGGCCTGATCGCCCTTGTGGCTGTTGTGCGCGACAGTGGCCGCGTTCCACGACAGGCGGTTGGCTTCATGCCATTGGCGATGATCGGTCATTTCGGTCTTTCGTTGTCAATGGGCCGGGGTCACGCGCCAAAGCGCAGCACCGCTTCCAATTCTTCGTCATAGGTGTCGCCGGTCAACTCAAACCCCATGCCAAGATAGAAATCCTGCGGGCTGCCGGCGCCAAGGCCAAAGCTGGTGTAAAGTTCGTGCCAGCCCTCGACTTTCAGATGTTCGATGATCATCGCGATCGCGCGGCGGCCATAGCCGCGTTTCTGGAACGGACCGGCGATCATGAAACGCCACAGGTAAACGCCCGGACATTCGATGCCGTCGTCCCAGTCATACCCCTTGTGAAGCATGACGAACCCGATCAGCGTTTCGTCGGCATGGATCGCGCGAAACCAGGCGTTTTGCGAACAGAAACCTTCGGCGATCGACGTGCCGTTGTCGGCGACGACGCCGCGCTGTTCGGCGGACAGCGTGCGGCTCAGGTCGCAAACGTCACAGACGTTGAGGGCGGTGATGCGGCGAAAGGAAATCTCGGCGTCGCGCGGGGGAAGGGGGGCGCTCATGGCGTGTCCAGTCATTGCGATGAAAACCCGCAAGACGCGGGCGTGGTTCGATCGTCCGCCAACGAGTTGAGCGACTTCTCGCTGCGCTGGATCGTTATAAAATCCTTTCTTGTCAACAAGATGATTGTGAAGATTCGATGGAGGGCGGGCGGGTCGCTAGGCGCGAACTGCCCCATCATGCCGGACGGCCGCTCGATCGTTCTCGAGCGCCGGCCCGGCGATGATACGCAGGGCTATGCCGGGCTTGAGGATGGCGTCGATTATCACTGGTGGGATCTCGCCAAGGCACGGCGAGCGGCAGGCCTATCAAGGGCTGAAAGTTGTTTCGTTGCATTGAGCGACGTTTCAGGACAGCAAATTATCGCGCTGGGTCCTGCACTGCACGACCAGATGTTTAATGTCGTCGCCAAGCTCGCCATTCTGCCAGGCCGTTTCGTCTTCGACCGACCCGCCTGCGGATTTGACAGCCTTCAACGCATAGGTCGCGGCCACCAATGCGTGGTCCGCAAAGTGGGCGGTCGCGACAGCCTGGGCAATGGATCGAGCGACGGCAATCGACGCCGGATGCTCATAACGTCGCGCGGCGGCATGAGCAGCGACCGAAGCCTTCTGCGCAGCACCCGTAGTCTCCTCGCCCGCTTGCCATTTTCTGCCTATGTCCAATGCCTGTCGCAGCCGTGGGTCAACATCATCGGGCATGATCGGCAAGACATGTTCCGCACAATTCAATGCCCAGCGCATAAGTGACCTATGCCGCGCCTGCGACAGCGGCCCCCCGCGATGTGCAGCGATGAATCGTTTGTCTCGCATCCTTCGGACAGTAGCTGTTCTCGTGGTTGTTTTTCACGCCTCTTCTTACATGGGCGCCGACGCCGCCGTCCCCGCACAGAATGCCCCCGACGGCCGCCCGTCCCCGAGACACTTTCCGGCGATCTTTCCAACTCGGCATCAGACCAGCCTGCTTGCGCGGCATCGGGCTACCGATTACAGGGGCATCACCTGCGAAATAATCGCAGCATTCCATAGTGATGAGCGGGGTAACAAGATGGCAGCCAACATCATGCCGAGTGCCGGCGGGCGTATGCCGGCTGCCTATGAAGCAGATGATCTGTTTCACCTGTTACCATCGATGGTGCAGGCGCAAAGCGCCGCATCCATAGGATCGCTTATCCATGCAAAAAATCGAGCAAGAGGCCTATTGGGTCGCTCAGACCACTTTAACTGAACTCACTTCGATCCATGTCGCTGTCGCATCCGTCCTGGACGGTACGATTGACGGCGAGGTCTGGCTGGACGACCCAGCCAATCCTCAGGTGGCGGTTGTCGCCAATGGGGACGCCTACTATCTGGCCGGAAACCCTGACGCAGAGGCCGAAACTCTCGGCGGCCTCCGGGAAATAATCCCCGACTGGGCCTATGTCTTTGCAGAGCCCCATTGGGTGCCATGCCTTCCCAAGGCGTGGAGCAATGCGTTCGCAATTCCGCATCCCCGCATTCGCATGGGATATGTGGCAGGCGCGGCACGGCCGGCGGTGCGCCAGCCAGGTCCAGGATTTGAGATCCTGCCGATCGATCGTGCGCTGTTCGACCGCAATCCCGGCAACCTTGAAGTGCTGGAGGACTGCGTTGAAGGGTGGACCTCTCCAGAGGCGTTCTTCAACCTCGCTGTCGGCTACTGCGCTCTCTACGATGGGCGGATCGTCAGTCACAGCCTGACGGACAGCGTCAGCGGCCAGCGTTGCGAAGTGGGCGTCGGTACGGAATCCGGCTTCCGGCGCCAGGGGCTTGGACGCATGGTCGCTTCCATGACGATCGCCGAGTGTGTCCGGCGCGGTCTTCATGGCGTCGAGTGGCACAGCCATGCGTCCAACAAGGGCTCCATTGCGATTGGTGGATCAATCGGCCTTTCCGAACTGGATCGGCATGTGGCCTATAGTTGCAGGCTGCCTGCCGAAAATGTCGGCGACCTCTCCCCTGATCACTGCCGCGACCTGGCCGCGCACTTCGAGCGGGCCAGCGAACAGATCAGCTGGAGCCGTTTCCATGCCGCCGGCGCACGAGCACTTGCGGATGACCGCGAAGGCGCGCTGGCAAATGTTCGGCTTCTGATCGAAAGCGACTGGGAGGGCGAAGCGGAGTGGCTGGAAGAATTCTGGGCCCTGCAAACCCTCGCCAATGATCCGGCATTCCGGGCGCTCCTCGCGCGCAAGCGCGAATTGGACCTCTAACGAACCAGCACTTTCTGGCCGCATCTCCGGATGCGGCCAGATTCCTTTCCGCCCCCGCTATCAACGCTTCCGGCGCCGTTTGGCGTGCCGCCGACGCGATCACCGCCACGGCGATGGCTGGCAAGCATGCGTCCATCAATTTCAGCGCATTATGGGCGCTATGGCGCTAAAACGGCGGCGTTCGACCGGGCCTGAATCATTCCCACTCAATCGTGCCGGGGGGTTTCGAGGTATAGTCATATACCACGCGGTTGATCCCCTGGACCTCGTTGATGATGCGCGTCGCGCAGCGCGACAGGAAGCTCGCGTCAAAGGGATAGATGTCGGCGGTCATGCCGTCGGTGGAGGTCACGGCGCGCAGCGCGCAGACGCTGTCATAGGTGCGCCCGTCGCCCATCACGCCGACCGTCTTGACCGGCAGCAGCACCGCAAACGCCTGCCAGATCGCATCGTACAGGCCCGCGTTGCGGATCTCCTCAAGGTACACCGCGTCGGCCTTGCGCAAGATGTCGCAGCGCTCCTTCGTCACCTCGCCGGGGATGCGGATCGCCAGGCCGGGGCCGGGGAAGGGGTGGCGGCCGACGAACACGTCGGGCAGCCCCAGCTCCTTGCCGAGCAGGCGGACCTCGTCCTTGAACAATTCGCGCAAGGGTTCGACCAGCTTCATGTTCATGCGTTCGGGCAGGCCGCCGACATTGTGGTGGCTCTTGATCGTCACGCTCGGCCCGCCGGTGAAGCTGACGCTTTCGATGACGTCGGGGTACAGCGTGCCCTGCGCCAGGAAGTCGGCGCCGCCGATCTTCTTCGCCTCTTCCTCGAACACGTTGATGAATTCGGCGCCGATGAACTTGCGCTTCTTTTCGGGATCGGTGACGCCGGAAAGGCCCGCCATGAAGCGTTCCTCGGCATCCACAACAACCAGCGGGATGTTGTAATGGTCGCGGAACAGCGTTTCGACCTGCTGTCGTTCGTTCATGCGCAGCAGGCCATGGTCGACGAAAACGCAGGTCAGCTGATCGCCGATCGCCTCGTGGATCAGCACCGCCGCGACCGCACTGTCCACCCCGCCCGACAGGCCGCACAGCACGCGCTGGTCGCCGACCTGGGCGCGGATTTCGGCAATCTTGGTGGCGCGGAACTCGGCCATCGTCCACTCACCCGAACAGCCGCAGACGTGGCGCACGAAATTGGCGATCAGCTTCGCGCCGTCGGGGGTGTGGACGACCTCGGGGTGGAACTGCGTCCCGTAATAGCGGCGCTCGTCATTGGCGATCACCGCAAAGGGGGCGCCGTCGCTCACCGCGACGATGCGGAAACCGGGCGCGAATTGCGTCACGCGGTCGCCGTGGCTCATCCACACCTGATGGCGCTCGCCGACTTCCCACAGGCCGTCGAACAACACGCAGGGTTCGGTGACGGTCAGAAAGGCGCGGCCGAATTCGCCGTCGCGCTCGCCGTCGCTGCCGCCGGGTTCGACCTGTCCGCCGAGCTGCTGGCTCATCACCTGCTGGCCGTAACAGATGCCCAGGATGGGAAGGCCGCTGTCAAAGATCGACTGGGGCGCCCGCGGGCTGCCTTCGGCGGGAACCGATGCGGGCGAACCCGACAGGATCACGCCCTTGGGCTGCATTCGCGCCAGCGCGGCCTCGGCGGCGCTGAACGGGACGATCTCGCTATAGACGCCCGCTTCGCGGACGCGGCGGGCGATCAACTGTGTGACCTGGCTTCCGAAATCGACGATCAGGATCGATTCGCCATTTTCGTTCGGACGGGGGGCGATGGCATTGTCTGGAGTCGGCATGGGTGGCCGATAAGGGGCGATCGCCATGCTGTCCAGCGGCGGATGCGTGCGGTTGGTGGAAGAAGGCTGGCCTTGACATATTGGTGCGACAATTGGCGCCGAGACGGTCGGTCGGGGCGATCGTGCGTCACGGGCCGTTCAGATCGGCCGGTTAAAGATAATGAAATCAATCGAACAGGAAATTGCTCTCCCCATGAAAGTCATCCCCCTTTCCCTGTCGGCCCGGGCTGTGATGCTGTCGGGCGCCGCATGTCTGGCGGCCCCCGCTATGGCGCAAGGCGCGTCGCTGGCGGCGGTCGCGGCGGTCGATCAGCCCGCCGAGACGGGCCAGGGCGCCGCGGCACCGGCCGACGACGGATATGAACCCGAAGAGGATGAGATCGTCGTCACCGCGCCGCGCCTCGCGGGACAACTCGATACCGATATCGCGGCAGAGGCCGAACTCGATGAAGCGACGATCGCCAGCTATGGCGCCTCGTCGGTTGAGGAATTGGTGGCCGCGCTCGAACCGCAGACCCGGTCGGGGCGCGGTCGGGGCGGCGGTCGGCCGGTGATGCTGGTCAATGGCCGCCGCGTCGCGGGCTTTGGCGCGATCCGCAACATCCCGCCCGAGGCGATCGCCAAGGTCGAGATTTTCCCTGAAGAGGTCGCGCTGCAATATGGCTATGCGGCGACCGAACGGGTGGTCAATTTGGTGCTCAAGTCGAATTTCCGGCAAATGTCGCTGGAGGGAGAGGCCGGGCTCGCGACGCAGGGCGGCCGGTTCCAAAGCGAGCTTGAACCGGCCTTCATGGCGATCGGCGCCAACGGCCGGGTGAACCTCAACGCCGGGTGGGAAAGCAAGGGGATGCTGCTCGAAAGCGAGCGCGGCCTGGGATCGTCCGACCGCAGTCTGCTTGCCGCGACCGACACCTATGTCATCGACGGCACGCTCATGCGCAACATCGACAAGCTGACCGACGCCTCGATCAGCCTGCGCTTCGACCAGACCGACAGCCTCAGCCTGCTCGGGGCGGGACTTGGCGGCGCGGGCGATCCGCTCCGCCGCAACAGCCGCAGCCAGAACTGGACCAGCTCGGCCAGCGTCAACGGCATGATCGGCGACTGGCGCTGGTCGGTCACCGGCAATTATTCGGATGCCGATACCCGCACCTTCACCGACCGAGCAGGCGGCACGCGCGACCGTTTCGACAGCAGCAGCCAGAGCTTCGGGTCCAACGCCAATATTTCGGGCAGCGTCGTCGACGGCTGGGCGGGGCCGATCCGCGCCTCGATCACCGGGGGATATACGGGTCTGCGCTACGACAGCCGCGCCGAACGCGGCGGCACGGTCACGGCCAGCGACCTGTCGCGCGACACCCCCAATGTGTTCGGATCGCTGACCATTCCGCTGTTCGATCCCGAATATGAGGTTGGGAATTTCGGCACCATGTCGCTGACCCTCAACGCCCAGGCGGAGCGGCCGAGCGACTTTTCTGCGCTGACCAGCTGGGGCACGACGCTCAACTGGGGCATCACCGACAAATTGTCGCTGCTCGCCAGTTTCAAGAATGACGAGGCCGCCCCCAGCGTCACCCAGCTCGGCGCCGCGCCGCTGGTGACGCCGGGCGTGACCTATTATGATTTCGCGACCGGCCAGACCGTCGAAATCACGACGACGACGGGGGGCAATCCCTTGTTGCGTGCCGAACGGCGCCGCGATTTCAAACTGGGGCTCAACTGGGAACTGCCGATGGTCGAAGGGCTGCGCTTTTCGGTCGACTATAACCGCAACCGCAGCGACGATACCGCCAACGGCTTTCCCCTGCTCACGCCAGAGATCGAGGCGGCCTTTCCGGGACGCGCGATCCGCGATGGCAATGGCGTGTTGATCGCGCTCGACCAGCGGCCGGTCAATTTCGACCGCGCAACCAATTCGCAGGTCCGCTGGGGCTTCAACATGAACGGCAGCTTCGGCGAGCCGGAGGCGCAGGGACGCCGCGGCGGCGGACCCCGTGGTGGCGGTTCGGGTGGCGCCGGTTCCGATGCCGGTGGCCCCGGCTCGGGCGGGGAGCGCGCGCGCGGCGCGCGGCCCGGCGCTGCCGCCGCAGGGGAAGGCGCTGCGCCGCCGCCCCCCGCTGCCGATGCCCCGCGCGGTCCGCGCACGGGGCGCGGCTTCGGCGGGCGCGGCGGCCCGCGCGGCATGTTCGGGCGGCCGCAGGGCGGGCGCTGGCAGGTCGGGCTCTATCACACGGTCCGGCTGACCGATAAAATCATGATCGGTCCCGGCGTACCCGAACTCGATCTGTTGAACGGGTCGGCAACGGGTACGGGCGGCGGCAGCAGCCGTCATCTGGTCGAACTCGACGGCGGGCTGTTCTACAAGGGCATCGGCGGGCGGATCAGCGCCAAATATGACAGCGGCAGCCGCATCGTCGGCGGCGCGAATGGCGACCTGAATTTCGGCGACCTCGCGACATTCAACCTGCGCGTCTTCGCCGATTTCAACCAGATGCCGAAACTGACCGAGGATCTGCCCTTCCTCAAGGGCTCGCGCCTGCGCCTGTCGGTCGACAATCTGTTCGATGCCCAGCGGCGGATCACCGACGGCAATGGCGTGGTGCCGCTGAACTACCAACCCGGCTATATCGACCCCTTGGGCCGCTATATCGAGCTGGAATGGCGCAAGACCTTCTAGCCCCTGTCCCTCGCGCCCGGACTGTTCGCCGCGCCGGCTACATGGCCGGTTGCGGCCACGCTTCTCCCCTCCCGCAAGCGGGAGGGGTTGGGGGTGGGCCAGCCGCGGTGAGCTCTTGCCCACCCCGCTGCGCTTGCGCAACGGGGCAGCCGACCACGCCATTTCGGCTTTTCATGCCGATCTGGATCGCATGGCAGCAAACGACCCCGAAGCCGCCGTCTCCGCCTCCTCAACCCGTTCGCATCGAGCGAAGTCGAGATGCCCCTCGGGCCGGGCGCCGCATCGATGGGTGTCTCGACTTCGCGCGACACGAACGGAAAAGGAGGTGCGTCGGCTAGCGAGCGGTTGCGACCGGAAGTTGACCTATCCATCATCGTCACCCCGGACTTGATCCGGGGTCCCGCTTGAGATCGAAGGCGATCCGCGCCTCAAAAGAGCGGGATCCCGGATCAAGTCCTGGATGACGAAGGAGGGCAACGTCCGCTTGCCCCCCAAAGTCGCCGTTCACCACCGATTTGGATTGAATGGCAGGAAACGACCGATTGCGGACATTGGTGTAACGGGGCACACTCACACCATGCTTGATCACCGTTCTCCAAATTTTCTGTGGCTTGTGGCGGGAATAGCACTCACGCTGAGTGTAGGCGCGCGGCTCCTATTTGACGAAACTCCAGTGGCATGGGCGCTGTTCATCATTGCATTTGCTGCGGGTGTCGAAGCGTCGACATCTCAGGCAGCAGCGCGAATTGGGGCACTGTATTTTGATCAGGACAGCGACGACGTCGAGCGACGGGCATTCAGCCCACTCGGGGCATTGTTCCGATGCGGCTATCTAGGTTGTTTCGGCGCCGCGGCTGTGCTCTTAGGCAGCGGCGGTTACAATCTCTTGCGGGACAATTTCTGGGTAGCCGCGTTCATCCTTGGGCCCATTCTAGTCTATTACCTCTGGGCAGGGACGAGCTACTTCAAATCGATCTCTCACCTAGCTCGTCGAGAAAGTTGGCAGCGTCAAAAATTACGCGGCTGATGTCCGCTTTCCACCCCAAAACCGGCCTTCCGCCGATCGGGAAACCGCGCCGTTCAGGCCGCGACGCCGAGCGGCGCGGCGGTGCCGGGCAGTGGATCGCCCGGTACAAAGGTCAGCGCGCGGACGAACTGCGCCGTGCATCCCGCCCAGCTATAGCGGGCGCCGAGCGCCGCGGCGTCGGCGCGGTCGCAGGCCAGCGCCCGGGCGATGGCATGGCCCAGTTTTTCGTCGAGCGCGCCGGCGCCGCCGGTCACGATATCGCCCGGTCCCGGTACCGGATAGGCGGCGACCGGGGTTCCGCACGACAGCGCCTCGATCACCACCAGCCCGAATGTGTCGGTGCGGCTGGGAAACACGAAAACATCGGCCCCGGCATAGGCGGCGGCAAGATCGTCACCGCCCAGCTTGCCCAGAAAGACGGCGCCGGGATGGCGGGCGCGAAGCGCGGCCAGCGCCGGGCCGTCGCCGACCACCACCTTGGTTCCCGGATGCGCGGTGTCCAGAAAGGCGCCGATATTCTTCTCGACCGCGACGCGCCCGACATAAAGCTGGATGGGGCGGGGCAGGTCCGCAAGGGCGGGGTGGGCGGCACGGTCGGGGCGAAACAGGGCGTGATCGACGCCGCGTTCCCACATCATCGTCTGCGGCAGGCCCTGTTCGGCCAGCTCGCGTGCCAGGCTGCGCGTTGCGACCATGATATGCTGCGCCGGGCGGTGGAACCACCGGATGAAACGCCACACCAGCGCGGGCGGGACGGGCAGGCGCGCCGCGACATATTCGGGAAAGCGCGTGTGATAGGCGGTGGTAAAGGGAAAGCGGTTGCGCAAGCACCAGCGCCGCGCCGCCAGGCCCAGCGGTCCCTCGGTCGATATATGGATCGCCTGCGGGGCAAAGGCGGCGATATGCCGCCCGACGCTGCGCGCGCCGGCCAGCGCGAGGCGGATTTCGCCATAGGTGGGGCAGGGGACCGACCGGAACAGGCCGGGCGAAATCACCGCGACCTCATGCCCCGCCACGCGCAGTTCGGCGAGCGTCGCCTGCAGCGTGCGGACCACCCCATTGACCTGCGGTTCCCAGGCGTCGCTGACGATCAATATCTTCATGCCGTCCGGCCCCTCACGCGGCCCGCGCCGACGCGGCGAGCGCGATGGGGGCCGGGGCGTCGCGCGCCGCGACCTCGTCGGCCCAGTGCAGGATTTCCATGCGCCCGTCGTGATGCTCGACCAGCGCGGTGCATCCTTCGACCCAGTCGCCGTCATTATAATAATCGACGCCGTCGATCGCGCGCATTTCGGCGCTGTGGATGTGCCCGCACACCACCCCGTCGACCCCGCGCGATCGCGCGGCGTGCGCGACGACCTCTTCGTAACGGCCGATGAACTGGACCGCATTCTTGACCTTGTGCTTGGCGACCATCGACAGCGACCAATAGGGCAGACCCAATTTGCTGCGCACCGCATTGACCAGCACATTGGCCTTCATCAACGCGGTGTAGGCGGCGTCGCCGACGAAGGCCAGCCAGCGGTGCGCCAGCATCACCGCGTCGAATTCATCGCCGTGGACGACCAGCAACCGGCGTCCGGTGGCGGTTTCGTGGATTGCCTCGCGCCGGATCTGGACGCCGCCGAAATCGAAACCGTCGAACGGCTTGACCATCTCGTCATGATTGCCGGGGACATAGATGACGCGCTCGCCGCGCTTGGCGCGCTTCAGCACCCGCCACACGACGTCATTGTGTTCAGGCGGCCAGAAATGCCGTTTCTTGAGCCGCCAGCCGTCGATGATGTCGCCGACCAGATACAGCGTCTCGCAATCGACATGGTCGAGAAAGTCGATCAGCAGCGCGGCGTTGCACCCGCGGGTTCCCAGATGGACGTCGCTGACCCAGACGGCGCGATAGCTGCGGCGCTCGCCGATCACCCGTTCGGGCACATGCGGCTTGGTCGTATAGGGGTCGGGAAAGCGGGCGGGGATGGGCAGGGTCGAAATCGAGGCCATGTCGCACTCCGTAGGCAGCCTTGGGCTGCCCACGGCCTAGACACGCGAAATGTTACAGCGTTCGATTCAAAGCCGCGACAATTTGAAGAAAGTTTCGCGGCGCTTCGGTGACGGTCGGGGCGGTCGCTCGTCCGGACCGGGGCGGACCGGGACGAAGGGGTCGCGGCAATCCAGGCAGCGCGAACCGCCCTGGATTGCTTCGCGGCGCTTGCCATGATGCGCCAGGCTGCGGGTCAGGCCCGCCGGATCACCAGATTGCGGATTTCGCTCATATCCTCCATCGCGAAACGAATGCCCTCGCGGCCGAGGCCCGAATCCTTCACCCCGCCATAGGGCATGTTGTCGACGCGATAGGACGACACGTCGTTGACGACGATGCCCCCGACGTCGAGATGGTCCCACGCCTCCAGAACCTTGTGGATGTCGCGCGTGAAGATGCCGGCTTGCAGGCCGAACTTGCTGTCGTTGACCTCGGCCAGCGCGGCGTCCCATTCGCTGAACTTCGACAGCACGACGACGGGGCCGAAGGCTTCCTCGACCACCACATCGGCGTCGCGGGGAACATTTTCCAGCAGCGCCGCCTCCAGCATATTGCCCGCGCAGCCGCCGCCCGCGAGCAGGGTCGCGCCCCCGGCGACCGCGGCGTCGATCCATCCCTTCAGCCGTGCCGCTTCCTTGGCGGAGATCATCGGACCGATAAAGGTTTCGCGATGCTTGGGATCGCCCGATTTCAGTGTCTTGACCTTTGCGCTCAGCATGTCGCGAAAACGGTCGTACACCTCGGCATGGATGATCACGCGCTGGACGTGGATGCAGCTTTGCCCCGACTGATAATAACCACCAAAGACGATGCGGGCGAGCGCATGATCGAGGTCGGCGTCCTTGTCGACGATGACCGCGGCGTTGCCGCCAAGCTCCAGCACGACCTTCTTCTTTCCCGCCTTGGCCTTCAAATCCCAGCCGACCCCCGGCGATCCGGTAAAGGACAGCAGCTTCAACCGTTCATCGGTGGTGAACAGGTCGGCGCCGTCGCGGCTCGCGGGCAGGATGCTGAACGCGCCTTCGGGCAGGATATCGCATTCGGCGAGTATCTCGCCCATGATGATCGCGCCGAGCGGGGTCATCGACGCGGGCTTCATGACAAAGGGACAGCCGATCGCGATCGCGGGCGCGATCTTGTGCGCGGCCAGGTTCAAGGGAAAGTTGAAGGGAGAGATAAAGCTGCACGGGCCGATCGGCACCCGCTTCCACATCCCCATATATCCCTTCGCCCGCGCCGAAATGTCGAGCGGCTGGATTTCGCCATAATTGCGCACCGCTTCCTCGGCGGCGATGCGAAACGTATCGATCAGCCGGCTGACCTCGCCCTCGGCATCGGCGATCGGCTTGCCCGCCTCGATGCACAGCGCATAGGCCAGCTCGTCGAAACGCTCGCGGAAACGGGCGACGCAATGGTTCAGCACATCCTGTTTTTCAAAACTCGCGAGCCGCGCCATCGGCTCGGCGGCCCGCACGGCGCCCGCAATGGCTTCGTCGATGACGTCGGGGGTCGCAAGCGCGGTGCGGAACGCGACCTCGCCGGTGAACTTGTCGGTGACGGCCAGGTCGGCGTTCGGCTGGGCCGCCTTGTTGTTGAGATAGAGCGGATAGACGGACTTGAGTGTCATTCGATTTCTCCCCCCTCCCGCTAGCGGAAGGGGTTGGGGGTGGGCCGGCAACAGCGCGGATGGCCCGCCCCGTCGCGACTGGCGAGCGAACGCGCCGCTCTTGCTTCCCCTTCCGTGGGCGGAAGGGGAAATCGGGCTTACAGCTCCTTCGACAACGCCTTGATGTCGATGTTCAAAATCTGGTCATTCTCCGAATAGTCCACTGGACAATCTATCAGGTGTACGCCCGGCGTGTCGCGGGTATGCGCCAGCAATTCGGCCAGATGCGCCGCGCTCGTCACGCGGTGGCCGTGCGCGCCATAGCTTTCGGCATATTTGACGAAATCGGGGTTGCCATAGGTCAGCCCCCAATCCTTGAACCCCATGTTCGCCTGTTTCCAGCGGATCATGCCATAGCTGTTGTCGTTCAGGATCAGCACGGTGATGTTGAGCCCCAGGCGCACCGCGGTCTCCATCTCCTGGCTGTTCATCATGAAACCGCCGTCGCCGCAGATCGCCATGACCTTGCGCTCGGGGTACAGCATCGCCGACATCATCGCGCTGGGCAGCCCGGCGCCCATCGTCGCCAGCGCATTGTCGAGCAGCACCGTGTTCGGGCGATAGGCGGTGTAACCGCGCGCGAACCAGATTTTATAGACGCCATTGTCGAGACAGATGATCCCGTCGTCGGGCATGGCGTCGCGCACCTGTTGCACCAGATGCGGCGGAAAGATCGGAAAGCGCGCATCCTCTGCCAGCGGCGCGGTGTGATCGACCTCGGCCCTGCGATAGGCCAGCAGATGGTCGAATTTCCATCCACCGTTGGGGACGATATCCTCCTTGATCTGCCAGATCGCGTTGGCGATGTCGCCGATCACTTCGATATCGGGGAAATAAACGGGATCGACCTCGGCGGTCTTGGTCGAAACATGGATCACCGTCGGGCCGCCCTGTTTCATGAAAAAGGGCGGCTTTTCGATCACGTCATGCCCGACATTGACGATACAGTCGGACGCCTCGACCGCGCGGTGGACGAAATCGCCCGCGCTCAGGGCGGCACAGCCCAGGAATTTGGGGTGGCGTTCGTCGATCACCCCCTTGCCGAGCTGGGTGGTCAAAAAGGGGATGCCGGTCTTTTCGATGAATTGCAGCAGCATCCGGCTGGTCATCGTCCGGTTGGCGCCCGCGCCGATCACCAGTACCGGGCATTTGGCCTTTTCCAGCGCCTTCACCGCCTCGCGCACCGATTTTACATCGGCGGTCGGGCGGCGCGAAAGGCTGCGTTTCAGCGGCGTCGATTCGGTATGTTCGTCGGCGATATCCTCGGGCAGTTCGATGTGCACGGCGCCCGGCTTTTCCTCTTCGGCCAGACGAAAGGCCTCGCGCACGCGGCTCGGAATATTGTCCGAACTCGCCATCTGGTGGGTATATTTGGTGATCGGCGACATCATCGAACAGACGTCCAGAATCTGGAACCGGCCCTGTTTCGATTTCTTGATCGGCTTTTGCCCGGTGATCATCATCATCGGCATCCCGCCGAGCTGCGCATAGGCGGCGGCGGTGACGAAATTGGTCGCGCCGGGGCCTAGCGTCGCCAGGCACACGCCGGTCTTTCCGGTGTGCCGGCCATAGGTCGCGGCCATAAAGCCCGCCCCCTGTTCGTGGCGTGTCAGGATCAGCTTGATCTTCGTCGACCGCGACAGGCTGTCCAGGAAATCCAGATTCTCCTCGCCCGGCACGCCGAAAATATACTCGACGCCTTCTTCTTCCAGGCAGTCGATGAACAGGTCGGATGCTTTTTTCATGCAAAGTCGCCCCTCTGCTTGCGCGCCATCATGGCACGGCCCCAGAATATGCCGGCGACCCTCGGCATAGTTTCGCGCAGCGCTCCCCGTCGTCAGGCCGCGAGTCCCTGCTGCACGGGGGCGGTTGTAACGAGGGGGGCGGGGGTTGTCACCCGTCGGGGTGCGGGGGCGGGATTCAGCGCCGGTCGATCCACATGTCGCTGTCGATCCGTCCGACGACCGGGGTTCCGGCCGGAATCTCGGCGCTGCGCCCGGTCGCGACAAAGGGCAGGGCGATGAAGGCGACGGCGGTTGCGGCGGCATCACCAGCATCGCTCTTGCCGCGCGCTTCCAGCGACCCGTGGATGCGCGCCGGTCCGCCGGGCAACTCGACATAGAGCAAGCGGACGTCGATCTTGCCCGACCGGCCAAAGGTGTTTCGCTTGTCGACCCGCGACAGCTCGGCGACGACCGTGGCACCGGCGGGTATCGCAACGCTGTCACCGGACAGGACCGGCGTGGCGACCGACAGGAACAACAGGTCGCCCTTCACGTTGCGCTTGCTCGACACCGCGTCGCGGGTGACGAGTTCGATCGCGCTGCCGCCGGGAATCTTCAACCGATCGGCCGATGCCTCGACGACCGGGGACGGGGGCAGGGTGGACGGGGGCAGGGGGGACGGCGGCGGCGGGCCCGCCGTCTGGGCGCCGCCGACCAGCAGCAGCGCGAGAAACGCCGTCATTGACCGGCGGTCGCGGGCATGGCGATCGCCGTATCCTGTTCGACAAATCCGGTCATCAGTTCGCCCGCCTTGATCTTCGCATTATTGCCCTTGGCGAACAGGCCGAGCGGCCCGAGGGCAAGGACGCCGAGTACGGTTTCGCCCGTGCCGCCCGCGCCCTTGGCGCTGTTGGTCCCGTTTACCGGAACCTGTACGTCCTTCGCCTCGACATAAAGCAGCCGGGCCGAAAGCTTGCCGGACTTGCCGACATTGCCGCTCGATTCGGCATCGGTCACTTCGCCCCAACCGGTCGCGCCCACCGGAATGGCGATATGACCGTCGATGACGACGGGGCGATCGACACGCAGCTTGAAACGATGGCCGGGGCCATGGGTCTTGGTGGTCACTTCGGACAGCACCATGAAATGAACCGGCGTGTCGCGCGGCACCAACAGCGTGGCCGGCGCGGCATCGATCGCGGTTTGGGTTTCGATTTCGGGGGGCGGCGCCGTTTCCGTTTCGGCCGATGGTGCGGTTTTGGCCGTCGGCGCTACCGTGTCGGCGGCGGGATCGACCTGTGCCGTTGCTGCCAGCACGGCCGCCGTCAGAACGCCCGAAAACACCATCATATTTCCCCCGTTTCCCCGCGCCGACATAGGCCATGAAATATCGGGAATGCCAAGTCGAATTTCAGTTGACGGCGATAATTTTCGCGACGAATTAATCGGCTTCATTTGGGGGAGCAGACAGAAATGCGTATGAACACTTTTCTGGCCGCGACACTGGCAGTCGCGGCGGTGACGACACCTGCCTATGCCAAGAAAAAGGACGTCGCTCATGTGATGGTGAACGAAGAGATGGGGGTTCCCGTCTTTCCGCACGACATCACGGAAAAGCCCTACAGGATCGTCGGCGTGGTGACGGCCGGGGTGCGCAAGGCGACGATTTTCAGCAAGGAACCGTCGCAGAAGAAAATCTATGCCGAACTTTGGGAACGCGGTGAAAAGCTTGATGCCGATGCGGTGATCGGCGCCAAATATGGCGACAGTCACATGACGGCGTTCAGCTGGGGCAGCACGACCGCTGGCGGCGTTGCGATCAAGTTTCTGACCGATGCCGAAATCGCGGCGGGGGAAAAGGGCGATACGCTGGAGGGTTTCGATCCCGCGGCCTGGACCGGCAAGAAAATCTGATCCCGACCGACGGGGCGCGAAGGGAGCGGCGATTGTCGCTCCCTTTGTCGTTCCATGCCCCCTTCAATCGCTCGCGCAGCGCCCGCCGCTCAATCGATGTCGAACAGGCTCGCCAATTGTTCGACCATCGTGCCGCCCAGTTGCTCGGCATCCATGATCGTCACCGCGCGGCTGTAATAGCGCGTGACGTCGTGGCCGATGCCGATCGCGCACAGCTCGACCGGCGACCGGTTCTCGATCCATTCGATCACCTGGCGCAAATGCTGGTCCAGATACGCGCCGTGGTTGACCGACAGGGTGCTGTCGTCGACCGGGGCGCCGTCCGAAATCACCATCAGGATGCGGCGTTCTTCGGGGCGATTGGCGATACGGTGGTGCGCCCACATCAGCGCCTCGCCGTCGATATTTTCCTTCAGCAACCCCTCGCGCATCATCAGCCCCAGCGACTTGCGCGCCCGGCGATAGGGTTCGTCGGCGGGTTTGTAGATGATGTGGCGAAGATCGTTGAGGCGGCCGGGGTGGGCGGGGCGCCCGGCGGCGAGCCAATCCTCACGGCTTTGGCCGCCCTTCCAGGTGCGCGTCGTAAAACCCAATATCTCGGTCTTCACGCCGCAACGCTCCAGCGTCCGGGCCAGGATGTCGGCGCTGATCGCGGCGATGCTGATCGGGCGTCCGCGCATCGAACCCGAATTGTCGATCAGCAGGGTGACGACGGTGTCGCGAAAATCGGTGTCGCGTTCGATCTTGTAGCTCAGCGATTGGCCGGGCGACACGATCACCCGCGCCAGCCGCGCGGCGTCGAGTTGGCCTTCCTCCTGGTCGAAATCCCACGCCCGGTTCTGCTGCGCCATCAGGCGGCGTTGCAACCGGTTGGCCAGCTTCGTCACCGCGCCCTGCAGATGCGCCATCTGCTGGTCGAGGTAAAAGCGCAGCCGCGCCAGTTCGTCGGCGTCGCACAAATCGGTCGCGGCGATGATCTCGTCATGCTTCTCGGTGAAGCGGACATAGTTGAAATCGGGAACATCGGTCGGCAGGCGGTTGGGGCGCACCGGCAACATGCCCTCGTCGCCTTCGCCGCCCATTTCGGGTTCGCCGTCGGCTTCCATTTCCTGCGCATCGGGGTCGCTGTCGCCGTCGTCGGCCTGGTCGCCCGCCATTTCGGCGCGTGCGTCGACCTGGCTTTCGCCGGTGCCGCCGTCCTCGCTTTCCTGTTCCTCGGCGCTTTCCTCTGCCTCGGTTTCATCCTCGTCGCCGCCGTCCTCGGCGCCTTCTTCCATCGGCTCGTCGCCGACGATCAGGTCCAGGTGGCGCAGCGCTAGCCTGGCGGTCTCGGCAAAGGCGGCCTGGTCGTCGAGCAGCATGGCCATCGCGTCGAGGTCGGTTCCGGCGTCCTTGCTGATCCATTCGCGGACCAGCGACAGGCCGGTTTCGGTGCCCTGCGGCGGCTTTTCGCCGGTCAGCGCCTCGCGCAGCATCAACTCCAGCGCGCTCGACACCGGGACATCGTCGCGGCTCTGCGCGCGGCTGATCGGGTCGGACCGCATCCGCATCGTCAGTGCGGCGCCCAGATTGTCGCGCATTCCCGCCATGTTGCGCGCGCCCAGTGCTTCGATCCGCGCGCGTTCCATCGCATCGAATGCGGCGGCGGCGACCGGTTCGGCGGGGCGGCCCGCGGCGTGCAGCGCCTCGCTGTGATGCTTCATGCGCAGCGCATAGCTGTCGGCAAAGCCGCGCGCTTCGGCGACCTGCTCGGCGGGCAGGGTGCGCGACGGGGTCGGGACCTTGATCTGCTTTCCGATACGCGCCGGGGCGTCGGCGGTGAAACCGACCTCGACCTCGGCATCGCGGGTGACGGCGCGCGCCACGCTCGACAGGGCGGCCTTGAAATCGTCGAGGGGGGACTGAGCGGACATGAAAGGGGCTGTAAACGGCTTTGCGGCGGGAAGAAAGATGGTCGGCAAACTTAGCGATGCTCGCTTGACGTGAACGGAAGGCAGGCGCATCGGCGGTCCATGGCCTCTCCCCCCATCTCCTCCATGAAGAAACCATGGATCGTCATCGCCTGCGCCGCGTTCATCGTGACCGTCGCGCTCGGCGTCCGCCAGAGCTTCGGCTTGTTCCTGCCGCAGATGAGCGCCGACATCGGCATCAGCCGGTCCGATTTCGGATTGGCGATGGCGCTCCAGAATCTTCTCTTCGGGCTGGTCCAGCCCTTCGTCGGTGCGCTGGCCGACAAGCATGGCGCGGGGCGCGTCGTGTTCTTCGGGGCGCTGCTCTATGCCGCCGGGCTGGGCGGCGCGGCGCTTGCCACCGATGCGGCGGGGCTGCACGTCAGTTTCGGCCTGCTGATCGGCATGGCCCAGTCGGCGACCACCTTTGTCGTCGTGCTCGGCGCGGTCGGTCGGGTCGTCCGCCCCGAACAGCGCAGCAGCGCCTTCGGCATCGTTACGGCGGGCGGGTCGCTGGGACAGTTTCTGGTCGTCCCCGCCGCCTCGCGCCTGCTCGGGACCATCGGCTATCATGAAACCTTGTGGATCATGGCGGCGGCGGTGGCGCTCAGCGGGTTGTTGGCGATCGGGGTCGCGGGGCGCGGCACGGGCGCGGGCGCGGGCGCGGTCGAATCGGATGACCAGAGCGTTGCCGACGCGCTGCGCGAAGCGGCGGCGCATCGCGGCTATTGGCTGCTCAACATCGGCTTTTTCGTCTGCGGTTTTCACATCGCCTTCATCGCGACGCACCTTCCCGCCTATCTCGATGACAAGGGGCTGGGGATTGAAATCGGCGCCCAGGTGCTGGCGCTCGTCGGCCTGTTCAACATTTTCGGTTCCTATGTGTTCGGCCGCCTTGGCGACATGATGCGCCAGAAATATGTGCTGTCGGTGCTCTATGTCGCGCGGTCGGCGGTGATCCTGCTGTTCCTGGCGCTGCCGCTGACCCATGCCAGCGCGCTGGCCTTTGCCGCCGCCATGGGCTTTCTGTGGCTCGGCACCGTGCCGCTGACCAGCGGCATCGTCGGGCGGATCTTCGGCATCCGCTATCTGTCGATGCTCTATGGCGTGGTGTTCCTCAGCCACCAGATCGGCAGCTTTTTCGGGGCCTGGATGGCGGGGGTGATCTTCGACGCGACGGGCAGCTATGATATCGCGTGGGGCATATCGATCGCGCTCGGCCTGCTTGCGGGGATCGTCCACCTGCCGATCGCCGATGCGCCGGTCAAAAGGCTGCGTCCGGCGTGAAGCGGCTCCAGCGCCAGGATGCGGTCGCGCTTGTGCTGTTCCTGCTCGTTGCGGTCGGCGGTCTGTGGCTGTGGCGGGGCGAGGGGCCGGTCGTCTGGCTGACCGATTTCGCCATCATGTGCGGATTTATCTGACGCCGTTCGTCATCCGCCGGGCCGGATATCCTAGCCTTTTTCGTCATCCCCCGCATCGGGGGTGCGGCCGCAGATGCGGTCATTGTCGGGCTTTGGGTCGGCGGGGTCGGGGGCCAGCCGGAACACATGCGCCAGATGGGTGGCGACACGGCCGGGCCGCGTTTTCTGGCCGGCGATTGCGTCGATGAAGTCACGGCACGCGGGCGCGCTGCGCAGGAAGTTGCTGTGCCCTGTCGACCCGCGCGACACGTCGGTCGTGTCGATCACCGTCAGGCCGGGGATGGCGGCGGGGTAACAGCGGGCGGGCAGGCCCTTCGCCTCCAGCGCGGCCGCCTCGAACGGGTTGAAGCAATAGGGGGAACCGAGCCGCGGATAACCGTGCAGGGTGCGCGACACCGACAGCGCGCGGTCGTTCAGCGAGGCATAGACGGTGATGTGGCGGCCAAGCGCAACGCGGTCCGGCGCCAATATATCGCCCCCGATGTCGCGTTCGAATGTTTCGCGGTCGATGTCGGGAGAGGCGAGGATGATCGTCGAAATATTGCCGGTGCGGTCGGCGCGCCGCGACAAACGGTCGGCCGACGCGATGGCGGGAAGCGCCAGCCGCGCGCCCAGCGAATGGGCGACGATGACAATCTCCTTCACCCAGGGGCGGTCGGCAAGCGTGCGCAGGAAGTCGCGGAAATTGCGCACGTCATGATACATGTTGGTTTCGTCGGCGGCATATTTCAGCACATCCCCCTGCGAGGGCCAGCTATATTCGATCACCGGGCCGTCGAAACCGGTCATCCGCGCCATCTGGGCGGCGTCCTTCGACGTCGATTCAAAGCTTTCCCGATATCCGTGGACGTACAGCAGCACCCGGCCCTGCCGGCGGTCGGTTTCGGCCTGCAACGCCTGCCACCAGTCGCCTTCGTCCATCAGCGCCAGCGGCGCGCGAAACTTCGTCTTGCCGCCGACGTCGATGTCGCGGGGCGCGGCAAAGCGACCCTGGCGCACCCGGTCGCCGCGATGGCTGAGCAGGCGGATGTCGGCGCTGCGGCAATCGGGCAGGCGGCTGGTGACGAAAAAATGCGGCAGTGCCGCCGGGTCGGCCGGTGCGCCCGGTTGCGGGGTGCAGCGCGGATCGGCGACATAGTCGGGGTGGCGGACCTTGCCATAATCGACCGCCGAAATGCATCCGGCGAGCGGGATCGCCGCCAGCACCGACAGCCAGGGGCGCCATCGGCGCGCGGCCGCCAGCAGGGGACGTCGCGGCGATGATCCGGGCAGGGGGCGGGTCGCGGGTGTCAGGCCGGCACTCCGGGAAAGGGGGCGCGGCGGCGCGCGATGGGCGTTGGCCGAACAATGCGGCCTGGCGAACGCCCTTGTCAATGCCGCCGCGCCCATTCGCTGGCGCCGCCCGGTCAGCGCGGGATATAGATGGGGATATAGGATGTGCGCGTGGTGGTCGTCAGGCCATAGGTGCCCTCGGGAAAACCGCGCGCAACATCGACCTCTATCTTCCCGCTCGCCGGATCATAGCTTTTGACGGTGAAGATCGTGCCCATCAACGCCACCTCCTGGGGCAGCGACTTGATGTCCACCTTGCGGCGGACATTGTCGAATGCCAGCCGTGCGCCGCTTTCGATGACGTGCAGGTCGAAACTAATGTGTCCGCCGACCATCCCGGTTTTGCCGCGATAGATGATCCGCGCCAGGCTTTCGCCCGCCATCACGTCGTTCATCGCGACCTTATAGGCGGTCGGGGTGATCGCCGTGGGCGCGACATCTTCGGCCCGTTTGACGCCCGACAGGATGGCCTGGTCGAAGGCCGCGTCATTCTCGCTGTCGATCAGGCATATCTGGGTGGCGTTCCCGGTGCGGTTGAGCAGCGACGACGCCCCCAGCGTGGACAGGGCGGTCAGCGCCTTGACCGCATTCATCTTTTCATTGCCGCAAAAGACGGCGGCCGCCTTCGGGACCAGCGATGCCGATTTGCCATAGAGCGTGGCTCCGGCGAACTGGTCGCCGGGAACAAAGCTGAAATCCTTGCCCGCCAGCCGGGCCTCGACCGGCGCGTCCAGCCGGGCGGCCTTGCGAAATCCGACCGGGGTTTCGAACATCACCGCGTCGGGTGCGAACTCTGCGGCGCCCAGCGTCGCCGGGGCCCCCTTGTGGGGCAGAAAGGCCTTGCTGGACAGGTTGACGCTATAATGCGGCGCCGAACAGCCCGATGCCAAAAGTAAAATCGCGGCGAATGCGGTTTGTTTCTTCATAAAATCCCCCCGGTTCATGTAACCGGGATAGATATTATGATTTTGACACGACGCTTTCCACTAAATCTTCGCCGAATACGCGCTGATAATATTCGGCGACGATCATCCGTTCGGCCTCGTCGCACTTGTTGAGGAACGACAGGCGGAACGCAAAGCCCAGGCTGTTGAAGATCGCGGCATTCTGCGCCCAGCTGATCACCGTGCGGGGCGACATGACGGTCGAGATGTCGCCGTTGATAAAGCCCTGGCGGGTCAGGTCGGCGACCTTGACCATATTGGCGACCGTCGTGTCGTCGGTGCCCGGCACCTTGGCGAGGATGATCGCGCTTTCGGTCGCGGCGGGCAGATAGTTCAGCGTGACGACGATGTTCCAGCGGTCCATCTGGCCCTGGTTGATCTGCTGCGTGCCGTGATACAGCCCGCTGGTGTCGCCCAGGCCGACGGTGTTGGCGGTCGCGAACAGGCGGAAATGCGGGTTGGGACGGATGACGCGATTCTGGTCGAGCAGGGTCAGCTTGCCTTCGGTTTCCAGCACGCGCTGGATCACGAACATCACGTCGGGGCGGCCCGCGTCATATTCGTCGAACACCAGCGCGGTCGGCGTCTGCAGCGCCCAGGGCAACAGGCCTTCGCGAAATTCGGTGACTTGCTGTCCGTCCTTCAGCACGATCGCGTCGCGACCGACCAGGTCGATGCGGCTGATATGCGCGTCCAGGTTGACGCGGATGCACGGCCATTTCAGGCGGGCGGCGACCTGTTCGATATGGGTCGATTTGCCGGTGCCATGATATCCCTGCACCATGACGCGGCGGTTGTATTTGAACCCGGCCAGGATCGCGAGCGTGGTGTCGCCGTCAAAGACATAGGCGGGGTCCAGGTCGGGAACGCGCTCGTCGGCCTCGCTGAACGCCGGGACCTTCATGTCGATATTGACGCCAAAGACTTCGCGCGCATCGACCTCGGTATCGGGCGCGGCAAGCAGCGTCGAGCCGTGGTGATCGGGAAGGCTGTTGGGGATATCGGTCATCATCGCGTCCATCATGTCATGTTCGTCATGCCGATCTGTTTCAGCATCCATGGCCCGGCTTGTCTTTTGGCGCCGCGCTGGCGGAAAGGTCGGGCCATGGACCCCGAAACAGGTTCAGGGTGACGAGGGAGATAGAGTCGGTGCGTTCCCACCGACCGTCCGAGCGCGGTATCGCTGTCCGTTTCGGCTTGCAACGCCTTATTCAGAGGATGCCCAGCGCGCGCAGCACCGACGATTGGTCGTAATAGGGGCGTTCGCACAGGATCTTGTCGCTGCCGGGGGCGAATTCGAAACTGGCCGCCATGCGGATACGGAACGACTTGCCGGTGGGTTCGACGGTCCGCACGCCCAGCTTCAACGGACCCAGATGCGTCCCGGTCAGCCAGAATTCGACCAATATCATATTGTTTTCGGTGTCGGCCGCGATCGCGATGATCTCGTTCGCCTGATCGGGAAAGGGTTCGCGCGATGCGGCGAAATAGGATCGCACCGCCGTCTCGCCGTCGAAAATGGTGCCGGGGCCCAGCAATTCGTAACGGGGATGGTCGAACGTCGCGATGACGCCGTCCCAGTCGTGGGTGATTTCCAGCGCCATGTGGCGTTTCACCGTTTCGATCCGCCGTGCGTCGAGTTCGCTCATGTCCCGCTCCCTATGCGAAGGCCCGTGTCTTCCTCAAAAGCTGATAGGCCGAAACCACTTCGCCCAATCTTGCCTCAAAACTGCGGTCGCCGCCATTGCGGTCGGGATGATATTGGCGGACCAGTTCGCTGTATCGGCGGCGCAGCGCCGAACGGTCGGCGTCGGGGCCGAGGTTCATCAGCTTCAGCGCGCGATGCTCCTCGCGGGTAAAGCGGGGATCGGCGGCTTCGCGCCGGGCCTCGTCCATGCGCTGACGGAACCGCGCGCCCAGCGCGTCCATCGGGTCCTTGAAATCGGCCCAGCGCGGCGGCAGGTCGGCGCTGCCCGCGGGGCGAAAGCTGCGGCTTTCGGTTTCCCATCCCGCGGTCGGCGACTGCGCGGCCATGATCTGGTCGGCGTTCATCCCTTCAAAGAAATTATAGCCCGCGTTGAATTCGCGAACATGGTCCAGGCACAACCAGCGATAGGGCGGCGGCCCGTCGGGCGAACGATGCGCCGACGCGGGCGCGCGAAATTCGCCGGCTTCCCTGCAACCGGGGACGGCGCACGGGGCCTCGCGGGGGACGCGGCCGTGGAATCGGTTGGGGCGGGCAGAGGACGACAAAACGGGCTTTCGGGATCGAGCGGGGGGTGCGTGGGGGCTCTTACCATTTGGTGCGCAAAAGCCTATGGTCAACCCATGTCTGAAAATCAGCCCATACATAATACCATACAAAAGCCCGCCGCCGGGCCGGTCCAGCGCGAGATGGAAACGATGCTGCGCGCCGCCTTTCCGGACGCGGATTTCACGCTCGATAACGACAGCGCGAAACATCACGGCCACGCCGGCGACGACGGCAGCGGCGAATCGCATTTCAGCCTGACGATCGAATGGGCTGGCTTTGCGGGCCAGAACCGCGTCGCGCGCCAGCGCGCGGTGAACAAGGCGCTGGGCGACCTGCCCGGACAGCGCGTCCACGCCCTCGCGATCAAGGCGACGGCGCCGGGGGAATAGGGTGGTGGCGGAGCATCGCATCTTTTCGACCAGCTTCGCCAGCGTCTATCCCCATTATGTCGCCAAGGCCGAGCGCAAGGGGCGCACGAGGGCCGAAGTCGATGAAATCATCTGCTGGCTGACCGGCTACGACCCGCTGCAACTGGACGCGGTGATCGCGGCGGGAACCGACTTTCGCGGCTTTTTCACGGCGGCTCCGGCGATGAATGGCGCGCGCGACCAGATACGGGGCGTCGTCTGCGGTGTCCGCGTCGAAACGGTGGACGATCCGCTGATGCGCGAGATCCGTTATCTCGACAAGCTGATCGACGAACTTGCGAAGGGAAAGGCGATGGACAGCATATTGCGGACCGCAACGGCATGACGATCGACAAGGTCAATCTGGCGCAGGCTTTCGCCACCATCCCCGACGCATGGAACCCGCGCGTCGCGGGCGACATCAACGATTTCCAGGTCAAGCTGGTGAAACTCGAAGGGAAATTCGACTGGCATCACCATGACATCGAGGACGAATTGTTTCTCGTCGTCGCCGGGCGGATGAAGATGGGGCTTCGGACCGGCGACGTAATCGTCGGACCGGGCGAATTCATCATCGTCCCCCACGGCACCGAACATTGTCCAGAGGCGCTGGACGGCGAATGCCAGGTGCTGCTCCTCGAACCGGGTTCGACGCTCAACACCGGCAATGTCGAAACCGACCGGACGCGCCGCGCGCTCGACCGGATCGCCTGATGTTTACCACGATCACGCCCTCGACCCACGATATCGGCGCTTTTGACGTTCGGCGGACCTTGCCGGACAAGGCGCGCACGATGGTTGGCCCCTTCATCTTCGTCGACCAGTTCGGCCCGGCGCATTTCGACATCGGACAGGGCATGGACGTGCGGCCGCATCCGCACATCAGCCTTGCGACCGTCACCTATTTGTTCGAAGGCGCGATCGAGCATCGCGACAGCCTGGGGACCCGCGCGACGATCCGCCCCGGCGCGTGCAATCTGATGACCGCAGGGCGCGGCATCGTCCATTCGGAACGCACCCCCGCGGCCGAGCGCGCGACCGGATCACCCATTTCGGGGATGCAAACGTGGCTCGCGCTGCCCGACGGCAAGGAGGAGATCGCCCCGGCGTTCGAACATGTCGCAAAGGATGACCTGCCGCTGGTCGAGGATGGCGGTGTGTCGGCGCGGGTCATCATGGGCAGCCTTTGGGGCCGGACCTCGCCGATTACCCAGCATGCCGCGACCATCTATGCCGACATATTGATGAATGCGGGGGCCAGCGTCCCGATCGAGGCCGACGCCGACGAACGCGCGGTGCTGGTGGCGCTGGGCGATGCCAGCCTCGATGGCGAGCGGCTCGAACGCTACAGCCTCTATATCTTGAAACCGGGGCAGGCGATGACGCTGCGCGCGACCAGCGATGCGCGCGTCATGCTGCTGGGCGGAGAGGCGTTTTCGACTCCGCGCCATCTGTGGTGGAATTTCGTCAGTTCCTCGCGCGATCGCATCAACCAGGCGAAACACAACTGGAAAGACGGCCAATTCCCCCTCGTCCCCGGCGACAGCGACGAATTCATTCCGCTGCCCGAGGCGCTGAAAAGGCCGGACTAGCTCCGATTTCACTGACACTCTTGTCAGCGGGGCGGTTTGTCGCCACTCTCGTTGCGAAACGAAACCAAAGGAGTGGATGGCGATGGACGATTTCGAACTGCGGCGGGTGACGCTGTCGACCGGGGTGGAAATCGATACCGTCGACATAGGGCCGCGCGATGCGCCGGTCCTGATCTTTCTGCACGGCTTTCCCGAATCGCATCGTACCTGGCGCCACCAGCTTCCCCATTTTGCCAGGCGCTTTCGCTGTATTGCCCCCGATCAGCGCGGCTATCGCGGTTCGTCAAAGCCGCAACAGGTCGACGCCTATACCCCCGACAAGCTGATCGCCGACATATTCGCGCTCGCCGATGCGCTCGATGTGCGGGACTTTACGATCGTGGGTCATGACTGGGGCGGTGCGATCGCCTGGGGCATCGCGCTTGGCGGCCAGCCGGGCGGGCTGCATCCCGACTGGGCCGGGCGCGTCACCCGCGCGGTGATTGCCAATGCGCCGCATCCGGGCCTGTTCCAACGGCTGCTCGCGACCGATCCGCAACAACGGGCGTCGAGCCAGTATATCCGTGTTTTCCGCGACCCCGCGAGCGACGCGATCATCGAGGCGCATGGGATTGCGGGGCTGCTCGCCCATGCGTTCGCCGACCGCGTGCCGAGCGGCGGGCTACAACCGTCCGACGAGATCGGCCGGTTGCTCAAGGATTGGGAGGACCGGGACGCCTGCCGCGCGATGATCAACTGGTATCGCGCCTCGCCGATCGACGTTCCGGCGATGACCGACGCTTTCGCACCGCTTCCGGCCGCGCCCTTTCCCCTGCTTGGCATTCCGACGCTGGTGATCTGGGCGCTCGACGACACCGCGCTGCCGCCGTGCAATCTTGACGGGATCGAAGAACTGGTCCCCAATGCCACCATTGTGACGGTGCCGGGGTGCGGGCATTTCGTGCCGTGGGAGGCGCCCGACCAAGTCAACGCGGCGATGGATGCCTTTCTGGAAGGGGGAGGCGTCCACGCCTGAGTCGGTGGGGGGCGAATGGAAAACAGGACCGCGGCATTGCGCCGCACGCGCGGGGATGCGCCCCGGCCAGGTCCGCGGTTTCCAGCGCATCCTTATTCTGCGGGCGGCTTCGGCGGCTATCGGCTGGGGTCGAGAAGGCAACCGCTGGCGCCAGCGAAGCGCGCGCTGCGCGAGGCGAGCAGCGGGACGCTGCCCGTCACCGTCCTGGTTGCCGGATCCTCGCTCAGCGACACGATTTCCATCCCGGGTTCGAAATCGCTCTGGCAGCTTTCGAGGCTGCGCCCCTGCACATAGCGGCAGGAACAGCCGATGCGCGCGGCATAGGCCGATCCGAGTTCGGCCTGCGCCTTGAAGGATGGGAATTTCCAGATCAGGAACCCGGTCAGCAATACCGCGAGCACGAGCGCCCAGGGCAGGCACCCGCCCCAACGCGGGGCGTTCCGCTTTCGCCCGCGCAGCCGGGCAGGCACCTCGGGCTTTTCGGGCGACGGGGCGCCGTTGTCGGGGCCGGGCGCCGCCGCCGACGGGTCCGGCGTTGCCGATGCGGGCGGGTTGGTGTTAGTCACATCACCATGATCACGAAAAAAGCCATGCTGGCAAGTGCCGCGCTCGCCGCGCTCTGCGGCTGGTCGCTGACCCAGGCGGCGGGACAGGGCAGTATTGCGCCGCCCGCACCCCGTCCGGACCTTGGCGCCGCGCCCGATCATGCCGTGACGCCGGATACCCTGCCGCTGCTTCCCGCGCTCGATCCGGCGATCAAGGGCAAGGCCGACGCGCTGTTCGCCGATGCCGATGAGGTGGGACAGACGCGCGCGCTTTTTGTGCTGCGTGACGGAGAGCCCATTTACGAGCGCTATGCGCCGGGTTTCGGGCCGGAGACAAAGCTGATCAGCTGGTCGATGGCCAAGAGCATCACGGCGGTACTGATCGGCTTTCTCGTGTCCGACGGGCGCTTGTCGCTCGACGGGCCGGCGCCCGTCGCGGCATGGCAGCGCAGCGGCGATCCGCGCGGCGCGATCACCTTGCGGCAATTGCTGCACATGTCGGCGGGGCTCGAACATGTCGAAGCCGGCGATCCGGTGTGGGATGGCGACACGGTCGATATGCTGTTCGGGGCGGCGGCACAGGATATGGCGGGGTTTGCGGAGGCCAAGCCCGCCGTCGCGCGGCCTGGCGAGCTGTTCAACTACAGCTCGGCGACCAGCGTGATTCTGGCCGACATTCTGGCCGACACGCTGACCCCGTCGCGCCATGCGGAGGCCCGGCGCGAGGCGGTTCGCGAATTCATCGACGGGCGCCTTGTCGAACCGCTCGGCATGACCAGCCTGACCCCGGAATTCGACGCCAGGGGAACGATGATCGGCGGATCGATCATGCACGCGACCGCGCGCGACTATGCCCGGTTCGGCGAGTTTCTGCGCCGTCACGGCGTCGTGGACGGCCAGCGTCTGCTTCCCGAAAGCTGGATGCGCTTCATGCTGTCGTCGTCGGCGAACGATGCGGCCTATGGTGGCCACATATGGCTCAACCGTCCTGGCTCGCCGGGGGAACCGGTGGCGCTATGGCCCGACCGCGGGCCGAACGACCTGTTCGCCTGCATCGGGCATCAGGGGCAGTATATCATCGTCTCGCCGTCCCAGCGCGTGACGATCGTGCGGCTGGGCGTCACCCGTGACGAACAGTTTCCCGCGCTGCGCCGCCGCCTCGCCGACCTCACGCAGGCGCTATAGCAGGAACTCGCCGGTCAGCGTCGTAACGCACGCACCCGACAGCTCGACCCGGTCGCCGTCCAGGCGGCATGCCAGATGTCCGCCGCGCGCGCTCGCCTGATAGGCGGAAAAATGATCGCGCTGCAACCGCGCCGCCCAATATGGTGCCAGGACGCAATGCGCCGATCCCGTCACCGGGTCTTCGTCGATGCCCGCGCCCGGAACGAACACGCGGCTGACGATATCGGCGCCTGACGGGTCGCCGTCGCCGGGGGCCGTCGCGATATAGGCGATGTCGCCTCCGGCGCGCAGGGCACGGAAATCGGGTTCCAGGGCCCGAACCGCAGCGGCGTCGCGATAGACGATCAACGCATATCCATCATCGCGCCAACAGGTTTCGGCGATGTCGCCGCCCAAGGCTTTTGCAATGCTTGGCAAGGATTTTGGCGTGGCCGGATAGGCGGGCAAGGACATGCGGTAACGATCTTCGTCATCGTCTCCGGCCCGCGCGACGCGCAGGATTCCGGCCTTGCGGGTGCGAAAGACCATTTCGTTGCGCCACGGCGCGGCCGACAGCAGGACGTGGCCGCTGGCCAGCGTGGCATGGCCGCACAGGGCAACCTCCATCCCCGGCGTGAACCAGCGCAGCTCATAATCGGCCGCGTCGCTTTCGTCGGGAACCAGAAAGGCGGTTTCGGACAGATTGTTTTCCGCCGCCATCGCCTGCAACAGATCGTCGCTCAGCCATTCATCAAGGGGCATGACCGCCGCCGGATTGCCCGAAAAAGCGCGGTCGGCAAAAGCGTCGACGCGCGTGACGGGAAAGCGGCGCCAGCTCATGGAAACAGGAATCCGCTGGTCCAGCCCTCACCCTCGCGGGTAAAGACGGTGCGTTCGTGCAGCCGGTGGGCACGATCCTGCCAGAATTCGATGCGTTCGGGCGTCACGCGCCAGCCCGACCAGCGCGGCGGGCGGGGGACGTCCTGACCTTCGAATTTCGTCTGCATCGCATCGAAACGGGCCTCGAAAGTGGCGCGGCTGTCCAGCGGGCGCGACTGGTCGCTGGCCCATGCACCCAATTGGCTGTCGCGGCTGCGCGACGCGAAATAGGCGTCGGCGGTTGCCTCATCGACCGGCGATACCGGGCCCTCGATCCGGATCTGGCGGCGCAGCGATTTCCAGTGAAACAACAGGGCGACATGCGGATTGGCGGCCAGTTCGCCGCCCTTTCGGCTGTCGAGATTGGTGTAAAAGACGAACCCGTCGGGGCCGTGCCCCTTCAACAGCACCATGCGCACCGAAGGCCGGCCATCGGGCGTCGTGGTGGCAAGGGCCATCGCATTGCTGTCATTTGGCTCGCTTGCGCGCGCTTCGGCGTACCAGCTGTCGAACAAGGCGAAGGGTTGGTTCATGCTCATGGCCGCACTCATAATGCGCCGCGCGGTCGCGGTCGAGCGAAAGCGGAGCCGGAACGGGAACTTGACCCGCGCCGCGGGGATATCCACATGAGCGCGCAATCGGGCCTTCACGGCCCATGCGAAATCGGGCTACAGAAGAGTTATGGCAGATCCCTATTCCACCCTGGGCGTGGCGAAAAGCGCGAGCGAGGCCGAGATCAAATCGGCGTATCGCAAGCTGGCAAAGGAATTGCACCCCGACCGGAACAAGGACAATCCGAAGGCGGCGGAACGCTTTTCCGATGTGACCAAGGCCTATGACCTGCTGTCCGACAAGACGAAGCGGGCGCAGTTCGACCGCGGAGAGATTGACGGCGACGGCAATCCGGCCATGCCCTATGGCTATGGTGGCGGGTTTCGCGGCGATCCGCGCGCCAGCCAGGGCGGCTTCGGCGGCGAAGGGGCCGATTTCGGCGACATTTTCGAAGGGTTGTTTGGTCGCGGTGGGGGTGGCGGCGGAAATCCCTTTGGCGGCTTCGGCGGGCGCAGCGCTCCCCCGGCAAAGGGTGCGAACGTCGCCTATCGGCTGGCGGTCAATTTCGTCGATGCCGCGACCCAGGCGCCGCAACGCATCACACTGGCCGATGGCGGGACCATCGATCTCAAACTTCCGGCCGGGGTCGAAACCGGCACGCAGATGCGGCTGGCCGGCAAGGGACAGGCGGGGCCGGGCGGTCATGGCGACGGGATCGTCACGATCACCGTGCGCGATCACCCCTTTTTCGTGCGCGAGGGCGCCCATATTCGCCTCGACCTGCCGATTACCCTGACCGAGGCGGTCAAGGGCGCAAAGATCAAGGTGCCGACCGTCGACGGGCCCGTGATGCTGTCGATCCCCGCCGGGTCCAGCTCGGGCAAGGTGATGCGGCTCAAGGGCAAGGGCTTTTCGCAAAAGGGCGGCGGGCGCGGTGACCAGCTTGTTCGCTTGATGGTCGATATTCCGGCCGATGATGCCGATCTCGCCAAGTTGATCGAGGCGTGGGCCGACGGTCGCGCGGTGCGGGCGGACCTTGGCGTGTGATGCGTGGCTGATCGCTTCGAGCAGCAAGCGGCCGATGCGCTGGCGCGCGAGGTAGCCGCCGAAGTCGATCAGGAATATCTGGCCGAAGGGCATTCGCCCCATTCCCCCGAGGCACGTGCCGAACGCGAAAAGCGGATCAAGCTGCGTGGGCGGGCGCAGGGTTTGCTCGATCGCAGCCGGGAAAGAATCGGTCCTGGAACCCGGCTGTTCCGCGTGCTGCGGCGCGTCGTTGTGGGCACCTATACCGACGGCTTCATTCACGCCGGAAACCTCGCCTATCTGGCGTTGATCGCCCTGTTTCCCTTTTTCATCCTGCTCGCCGCGGTGCTCAGCCTCGTGGGCGGCAGCATCGGCGGAGAGGAAGCGGTCGAGGCGGTGTTTTCGACCATGCCGCCGTCGGTCGCGGGGGCACTCGCCGAACCGATCCGCGAGGTGATGAACGCGCGGACCGGTCCCTTTTTGTGGTTGGGCGCGCTCGTCGCGCTGTGGACGGTGGGCAATCTCATCGAAACGATCCGCGATATTCTGCGGCGCGCCTATGGCACCCATTTCAGCCGGGGCTTCTTTCACTATCGCTTGCTGTCGATCGGGATCGTGACGGGCGCGGTGGTGCTGATGCTGTTGTCGTTCAGTATGCAGGTGCTGATCGTCGGGGTCGAACAATTCGTCAGCCGCGTCCTGCCCCAGGCATATCAGGCGGCCGGGGTCGTCGCCATTTCGCGGGGCGTGTCGGGGGTGGGGCTGTTCGTCGCGATCTATTTCCTCTTCCTGTCGCTGACCCCGTCGAAATATCGCGGGCGGCAATTCCCCAAATGGCCGGGGGCGCTTTTCACCACCTTGTGGTGGATCGGGGTCACTCTGGCGCTGCCGCCTTTGCTTGCGGGCCTTTTCCGCTATGACGCCACTTATGGCAGCCTGGCGGGCGTCATGATCGCGCTCTTCTTTTTCTACCTCGTCGGATTGGGTATGGTGATGGGTGCCGAACTCAACGCCGCGCTCGTCGAGGTTGAGGATTTGGGACATGACGCTATGGGGCGCTCGGACGACACTTTGGTCGAAAACAAGAAAGCCGGAGAAACGGAATGACGGGTCTGATGAAGGGCAAGCGCGGATTGATCATGGGCCTTGCCAATGACAAGTCGCTCGCCTGGGGCATTGCCAGGGCGCTGCATGCGCAAGGGGCAGAGCTGGCGATCAGCTATCAGGGCGATGTGATGCTGAAACGGGTCAAGCCGCTGGCCGATCAGCTGGGCTGCGATTTCCTGATCGACTGCGACGTCGGCGACATGGACAATCTGGATGCGGCGTTCGCGACGCTGGCCGCGCGCTGGCCGACGATCGATTTCGTCGTCCACGCCATCGGCTATACCAACAAGGAAGCGTTGCGGGGCAAATATGCCGATGTGACGCTCGACGATTTCCTGATGACGATGAACATCAGCGTGTACAGCTTTACCGCCGTCGCCCGGCGCGCGGCAGAGATGATGACGCCCTTCGATCCCGAAACGGGGGCCGGCGGCGGATCGCTGCTGACGCTGTCCTACTATGGCGCTGAAAAGGTGATCCCGCACTATAACGTCATGGGGGTCGCGAAATCGGCGCTCGAAACCAGCGTCAAATATCTCGCCAACGACTATGGCCCGCAAGGGGTGCGCGTGAACGCGATTTCGGCGGGACCGATCAAGACGCTGGCCGCCTCGGGTATCGGCGATTTCCGCCTTATACTTAAATGGAACGAAAATAACGCCCCCCTACGCCGCAACGTCACCATCGACGATGTCGGCGGTTCGGCGCTTTATTTGCTCAGTGACCTGTCGGCGGGCGTGACCGGTGAAACCCATCATGTCGATGCGGGCTATCACACCGTCGGGATGAAGCAGGAAGACGCACCGGACATCACGCTTGCCTGATCCGCTTTGCATCCGGCCTGCTGCGGCGACCGATGATGCAGCGATTCAGGCGCTGATCCGCACGGCCTTTGCGGCGACCGAATATGGGCATCAGGGCGAGGCGGAACTGGTCCACCGGCTTGCCGACGATGGCGATGTGCTGCTGTCGCTTGTTGCGGAGCGCGATCGGGCGATCGTGGGGCATGTATTGTTCAGCCGCATGGACGTTGAAGCCGACGGCGTTTCGCTGTCCGGTGCCGGGTTGGGGCCGGTGGCCACTGCGCCGGATGTGCAGGGGCAGGGGATTGGCGGTTCGCTGATCCGCGCCGGCCTTCAGACGCTGCGCGAGCGGGGAATCGCGATCAGCTTTGTCCTGGGGCATCAGGACTATTATCCGCGCTTCGGCTATGTCCCCGAACTTGCGGCGCGATTTACCTCGCCCTTTGCAGGACCGTATTTCATGGCCATGATGCTGGACAGCGGCGCGGCTTGGCCGCAAGGCGGCCGCGCAGATTACGCACCGGCATTCGGCCGATTGGGGTAAGTGATGAGTTTCAACAGTTTCGGGCGGGTTCTTCGTTTCACGACTTGGGGGGAAAGCCACGGGCTTGCGCTAGGCGCCGTGATCGATGGCTGTCCGCCGCGCCTCTCGCTGTCCGAAGCCGACATCCAACCTTTTCTCGACAAGCGCCGACCGGGGCAGTCGCGCCACACGACACAGCGGCGCGAACCGGACCAGGTCCGCATCCTGTCGGGCGTGTTCGAAGGCAAGACGACAGGAACGCCCATCAGCCTGATGATCGATAATGTCGATCAGCGATCGAAGGATTATGGGGAGATCGCCCAGGCCTATCGCCCCGGTCATGCCGATTATGCCTATGATGCAAAATATGGGATTCGCGACTATCGCGGCGGTGGCCGGTCGAGTGCGCGTGAAACCGCTGCGCGCGTTGCTGCGGGCGCGGTGGCGCGGTTGGCGATCCCGGAGGTGCAGATTCATGCCTGGGTCGCCGAAATCGGCGGCGATGCCATCGACGCTGCAAATTTCGATCTCGAGGAAATCGATCGCAATCCCTTTTTCTGTCCTGACCCTGCGGCGGCCCAGCGTTGGGAAGGGCTGATGGACGAAGCGCGCAAGGCGGGCAGTTCGCTGGGTGCGGTAATCGAATGCGCGGCAAGCGGGGTCCCCGCGGGCTGGGGCGCACCGGTTTATGGCAAGCTCGACGCCGACCTCGCGGCTGCAATGATGGGCATCAATGCGGTCAAGGGGATCGAAATCGGCGCTGGTTTCGGCGCGGCGCGGCTGCGCGGCGAACAGAATGCCGATCCCATGCGCCCGGCCTCCGATGGTAGCAACCGTCCCGATTTTCTGTCGAATAATGCGGGCGGCATTGCGGGTGGCATTTCAACTGGTCAGCCGGTCGTGGTGCGCGTCGCCTTCAAGCCGACCAGTTCGATCCTGACGCCGGTACCGACGATCAACCGCGCGGGAGAAGCGACCGATATCGTCACCAAGGGGCGCCATGATCCCTGCGTGGGCATTCGCGGCGTGCCTGTCGTCGAAGCGATGATGGCGCTGGTGCTCGCCGATCACAAGCTGCTCCATCGGGCCCAGTGCGGATAAGACCGCGATGATCGAGTCCGCCCAGACCGTCATCCTGGAATATCAGGCGATTATTGGCCTGATCGTTCTGGGGCTGATGTTCGTGGGTTTTGTGATGGAGCGCTTCCCGGCGACGGTGGTGGCGATCCTGGGAACCTGCACATTCCTTTTCCTTGGCATCTTGTCGGGCAAGGATCTGTTTTCGGTCTTTTCCAATCCTGCCCCGGTGACGATCGGCGCGATGTTCATCCTGTCGGGCGCCTTGCTGCGTACCGGGACGCTCGACGCGATTGCGAACCGCATCATTGCGCGGGCCCAGCGGCATCCCAAGCTGGCCCTCGCGGAAATGTTCCTCGGCGTTTATGTCGCCTCTGCTTTTCTCAACAACACGCCGGTCGTCGTGGTGATGATCCCGATCATGCTCAAACTGGCGGTGGCGTTGGGGATCAGCGCCAAGCGATTGCTGATGCCGCTGTCTTTCGTCTGTATTTTGGGCGGAACAACCACCCTTGTCGGCACGTCAACCAACCTGCTCGTGGCTGCGGTGGCCGAAGAAAATGGCCTCGACCGGTTCGGAATTTTCACCATCACGCCGGTCGGCTTGGTGGCGGGCGTGTCGGGCGTGCTCGCGTTGCTGTTCATCGCGCGTCGTTTTCTGCCCGACGACACGCCGTCGCAAATCGCGTTAAGCCAGGAGCATCGCAGCTTCCTTTCCGAGGTTCGCATATTGAAGGGCGGCAATCTGGTTGGCCGCCGCGTCGGCGATGTGCCCTTCGCCAAACGCGCCAACGTCAAACTTGTCGGGTTAAAGCGCGGCGCCAACCTGCGCCGCACCGGCGTTGCCGATGAAGTGCTGGAAGCGGAAGATCGCCTCGTCCTGCGTCTCGAACTGGCCGAACTCCTGTCGCTGCGTGTAAACAAGAATGTGGCGATCGGTCTGACGGCCGGGCATGACGATATCGCACAGGACAGCGACATGGTGGTCGAAGCGATGATCGCGCCCAGCCATCCGGCGATCGGCCGTCGCCTCGTTGAAATTCCTTTCCTGTCCGCGCTCAAGGTGCGCATTCTCGGCATTGCTCGCTTCCGCAAGACGCCGGGGCCGGACCTTCCCAATGCGCGCGTTCAGGCGATCGACCGGGTTCTCGTGACCGGACGGGCCGACCAGATCGAACAGATGTATGGGAACCCGCATCTTTATGGCGTGGGATCGACCAGCGAACGGGAATTCCGGCGTAGCAAGGCGCCGATCGCGATTGGTGCGCTGCTCGGTGTGATCCTGCTCGCGACCTTCAACATCATGGACATCGGCGTTGCCGCGGTCATCGGGGTTGGCTTGATCCTCGTCACCCGCTGCATCGATGCCGATGAGGCTTGGGATTCGATCGACGGCAATGTGCTGGTCCTGATCTTTGCGATGCTGGCGGTCGGCCTGGCGCTCGAAAACTCGGGCAGTGTCGGACTGGTGGTGCGCGAGTTGACCCCGCTTCTGCGCGAAGTGCCGCCATGGGCGCTGATCGTCGCCACCTATGTGGTGTCGGTATTGCTGACCGAGATTATTACCAACAATGCCGTCGCCATTCTGGTGACGCCGCTGGCCATCGCGGTCGCGCGCGAATTGGGCGTCGATCCCTATCCGCTGGTTATCGCGGTCATGTTCGCCGCCTCGGCGAGCTTTGCGACGCCCATCGGTTATCAGACAAACACATTGGTCTATGCTGCGGGCAACTATCGTTTCATCGATTTTTTCCGGGCTGGAATCCCGCTGACCATCGTCGTCGGGGTGGCCACATGTGCGGCGATCGCACTGCTCGTTTGACAACATGAAATCTGAAGATTGCCCGTGATCTCGCGGGCTGATACGCGGCCTGTTTGAGGTTCGCTGCCGAGTGGGCGAAGAGGGGAATGACCAAATGGCGAAACGCCTGACAATCTACATTCTGATCGGGATGATACTGGGCGTTGTCGCCGGTTATCTGGTCCGCGTCGCCGTACCTGCCGGTACCGAAACGTTCGAATATTGGTTGAAGAGTTTCGGCCTGCTGTCGACGATCTTCCTCAACCTGATCAAGATGCTGGTCGCGCCCTTGATCCTGGCCACTTTGGTGTCGGGCATCGCGCATATGGGCGACAGTACCGCACTGGGCCGGATCGGCGTGCGCGCGATCATCTGGTTCATGCTCGCCAGCCTGATTTCGATCAGCCTCGGCCTTGTCATGGTCAATCTTTTCCAGCCGGGTGCCGGTGTCGATCTGACCGCTTCGACGCAGGCGGTGGGCGAGGTGAAAAAACTCGATATGTTCGAGTTCATCGAGCATGTGTTTCCCAAGAATGTGTTCCAGGCGATGGCGGAAAACAACGTCCTCCAAATCCTGGTCTTTTCGCTGTTTGCGGGTGTCGGCCTGTCGGCGCTCGGGGAAAAGGGTGCGCCGCTCGTCCGCGGGGCAGAGGCGCTCGCCGAACTGATGCTCCAGATCACTGGCTATGTCATGCGCCTCGCTCCGCTCGCGGTGTTCGGCGCGCTGGCAAAGGTGGTCGCGCAATATGGGCTGGGTATTCTTGGTACCTATGCCGAATTGCTGACCGAATTCTATTTGTCGCTTATGGTGCTGTGGGTGCTGTTGCTGGGGGTCGGGGCGATCTTCCTGCAGCGGCGGATATTCTCGCTGATCCGCTATATTCGCGAACCGCTGCTGATCGCTTTTTCGACGGCGTCGTCCGAAGCTGCGATGCCCAAGCTCTTCGAACAGCTCGATCGCTTCGGCGTGCCGCGCCGCATTTCGGGCTTTGTGCTGCCGCTTGGCTACAGCTTCAACCTCGACGGGTCGATGATGTACGCCAGCTTTGCGACCATTTTCATCGCCCAGGCCTATGGCATCGATCTGCCGATCGAGACGCAAATATTGATCCTTCTGACGCTGATGGTCTCGTCAAAGGGAATCGCCGCCGTGCCGCGGGCCAGCCTCGTCGTCATCACCGCGACGCTGGCGATGTTCGACTTGCCGGTTGAAGGGGTCGCGCTCATTTTCGCGATCGATCAGTTCCTCGACATGGGCCGGACAGCGACCAATGTTGTCGGCAATGCGGTTGCCACCAGCGTCATTACCAAATGGGAAGGCATGCTGGAGGTCGAGGAGCCCGCCTTTGCCGATCGCCCCCATGCACCCAGTCACACAACCCATCATGGCGCGCGCGGGTTGGAACTGCAGGAAGATATGGTCGAGGATCAGCGCAAGCCTGCCGCCGATTAATCGAGCGCCAAAAAAGAAAGCGCCCGGCGTACCCGTTCAGGGGGCGCCGGGCTTTTGCTTGTATGTGCCGGGTGGTGACGCCTTAGTCTTCGCGCATCCGTTCGATACGGCGGCTGGTGTTGCGCTCGGTCGCCGGGCGTGGAGCCGGAGCCGGACGCACTGCGGGTGCGGGGCGAGGGGTGGGCGCCGCGCTAGGTGGACGCGACGGAGCAGTGGGCCGCGACATTGCAGGCGGCGTTAGCGGAGCAGGGCGGGCGAAATCGGGATCGCGGTCGCGGCGCGGAGCCCCGATCGGGCGGCGCGGCCTTTCGAACTGGTCGCCGCCGATCGTTTCGCGCGGGGGACGGCCGCCTTCGATCACATCGCGTCCAGGCCGCCGTCCCGGAATGGCCCCGGGGCGATCGGGCCGTGCCGGATTTTCGGCGGCGGGTGGCGTGCCCCTGCCGGGTCGGGGGGACGGGCGTGTCCCCGGGGTTCCGTCACGGTCTCCGCGTCCGTCCCATCCACCGGGGCGACCCGGCCGGCCGGGACGATCGGGACGGCCATCACGTTCGCGGTCGCGCCAGTGTCCATCGCGGCGCCAGTCGCCACGGTCGTCGCGGTGATGTTTCCACCATGCGCGCCTGCCGCCCCAATAGCTTAGATAATGGCCGCGCAACGGATAGCGGTTGCGATAATTGTCGAACATCCACAGGCCATAGCCAGGGTAATAATAGCGGTCGTACCATCCCCCGCCAAACCCGATCTGGACGAAGCCGCCGCTATAGTCGGTGGGGTCGTAACAATCATAGCCATAGCCGTCGTCATAGGCATAAGGGTCATAATCATAATAGCGGTCGGAACAGACCCCGGCGGAGGCATAGCTCGCGCCATGGACATCGCCGTAATAGCAACCGCCGAGCGCGGTGGTCGCGAGCGCGCCGAACAGGATGGAAAGAGGTTTTTTCAGGCTCTTGGTCATGGGCCAATCCTTTGTGGGCGCCGCAAAACGGTCGCCATGCTGTGTCGATGATTGCACGAGTCGAGTTGAATTTGCGGTGAATAGAGTCGCTTAGGTGTCTTTGCATTACTTGCATCGATGTCAGTAGTGCGATAGCCTGCCCCGGATTTGAATTGTCGAAGGATATGCTGCGATGAATGCGCCTGCCAAGATTCAGTGGCCTGCTGACCGTTTTGGTCCGGAAACGCAGCATTGGCTGCCGCGCAATGCCGGTAGCACGCTCGACCATATTCCCGGCGAAGACGGTCTGCCGATTCTGGGCAACACGCTCGACCAGCTCCGCGATTATCCCGGCTTCGCGCGCCGGATGGTCGAAAAATATGGCCGTGTATATCGTAACAACAGCTTTGGCGGGCGCAATGTCGCGCTCTACGGGCCGGAAGCGAACGAACTGGTCATGTTCGACCGCGACAAGATCTTCTCGTCCGAACAGGGATGGGGGCCGGTGCTGAACCTGCTGTTCCCGCGCGGACTGATGCTGATGGATTTCGAAAAGCACCGGGCTGATCGCAAGACATTGTCGGTCGCCTTCAAGCCGGAACCGATGCGTCACTATGCCGATGCCCTCAACGAAGGGATTGGAAAACGGATCGCCGACTGGAGCGGCAGGACCTTTCCATTCTATCCCGCGATCAAGGAACTGACGCTCGACCTTGCCGCGACCAGCTTTCTTGGCATTCCGTGGGGTCCCGAAGCCGACAAGGTGAACAAAGCGTTCGTCGACATGGTGCAGGCATCGATCGGCATCGTGCGCGTGCCGCTGCCCTTCACGGCGATGGGGCGCGGGGTAAAGGGGCGTGCCTATCTGGTCGAATATTTCGGCCGCATGGTGCCCGAACGGCGCGAAGGCAGCGGAGAAGATATCTTCAGCCAGATCTGCCGCGCGCGAGATGATAACGGCGATCATCTTTCGGTCGGCGCGATCGTCGATCACATGAATTTTCTGATGATGGCGGCGCACGACACGATCACCAGTTCGATCACCACGCTTGTTTGGCAGCTGGCGAAAAATCCGGATTGGCAGGACCGGCTGCGCGAAGAGATGCTGGCCGTCGCTCCGGCGGGCGAGGGTGTCGGTCACAACAGCCTGGGTGAGCTTGAAATGACCGAATGGGCGTTCAAGGAAGCATTGCGACTGGTGCCACCTGTGCCGAGTTTCCCGCGCCGCGCGCTCAAGGATTTCGAATTTGGCGGCTATCGCATTCCGGCAGGAACGTCGGTCGGCGTCAGCCCCGCCTTCACCCACATGATGGCGGAGCATTGGCCCGACCCCGAACGGTTCGATCCGATGCGCTTTTCGCCGGAAGTCGCGCGCGGGCGGCACAAATATGCGTGGGTGCCTTTTGGCGGCGGCGCGCATATGTGTCTTGGGCTCCATTTCGCTTATATGCAGGCGAAGATATTTTTCCATCACGTCGTGACCACTCACCGGATCGTGGTGGCGGACGGCTATGATCCCGAATGGCAGATATTGCCGATTCCGCGGCCGAAGGACGGATTGATCGTGACGTTCCAGCCGCTCTGATCTTGCCCGCGGGGCGATTTGGTCCCACTTGGCGATGGTGAGGAATTTTCTCCCCTATCTCATCGCCTTCGTGGCTGTTCTGCTGTTCGCTTTTGGCGTGATCCGGGGCATGGAGTGGATCGGTTCCAATCCGCAGCATAATCCGGCGGCGCGGTTCGAACTGGCGCATCTGCAAGGCTGGGCGACCCAGCGCAAACTGCGCGAACTTGTCAGCGACGATGATGCCTGCTTTGCGGCTTTTGACCGCGCCGGGGCGGGGTATGAGCGCCGGGCGCCAATTGGGGAGGGCGCATGCCGGGCCAGCCAGCGCATGATCCTGACCAGCATCGCAAAGGTGCCAAGCCTGGCGCCTGCGGCGGTAGCGCCCGGTTGCGCCGTGACGGCCGCGATGGCGCTATGGAACCGCGACGTCGTACAGCCGCTGGCCCAGCGCCATTTTGGACAAAAGGTCGTGCGTCTCGCGACCATGGGCAGCTATAATTGCCGCAAGATCGCGGGCCGCGATGCGCAGAGCGAACATTCCACTGCGAACGCCATCGACATTTCGGCCTTTGTCCTGGCCGACGGTACGCGGGTCTCTGTTCTGGATGACTGGGACAAGGGGGACGCGAAAGGCGCCTTTCTGCACGCGGTACGCGATGGGGCGTGCGATCTGTTCAGTACGACGCTGTCGCCCGACTATAACCGGGCGCATGCCGATCACTTCCACCTCGACATGGCGGTGCGCACTGCGGGCTGGTCGGCTTGCCGCTAAAGCCCTGTTTCGTTACACTTCCGCGCTGGTCGCCGGTTCAGACGGTAAAGCTCTCGCCGCAGCCGCAGGCGCCCTTGGCATTGGGATTGTTGAAGACGAAACCCGCCGCGAAATCATCCTCGACCCAATCCATCGTGCTGCCGATCAGGTACAGCACCGATGCACCATCAATATAGAACAGGCCGCCGGGGGTCTCGATCCTCTCGTCGAACTTCTGTTCCGCGCTGACATAGTCGACCGAATAGGCCAGCCCCGAACAACCGCGACGCGGGGTCGACAGGCGGACACCGATCGCACCGTCGGGGGCGTTCGCCATCAGCGCGGCGATCCGTGCTTCGGCGTTGGCGGTCAGCGTCACGGCTGCGGGACGGCTGCGGGTTTTGGTTTCGGTCATTCCGTATCTCCTCCCTCCCGCTTGCGAGAGGGGTCGGGGGTGGGCCTTTCAATATAGGGATGATCCGGCCCGCGCCCATCCCTAAGCCTTCCCGCAAGCGGGAAGGGAATTACAGCATCCCGAGTTCGAGCCGGGCTTCATCGCTCATGTTCGCGGGGCTCCACGGAGGATCCCAGACCAGATTGACTTCGGCATCGCCGACCCCCGGTACCGCGCCGACGCGCAGTTCAACCTCGCCCGGCATCGATTCGGCTACCGGACAATGCGGGGTGGTCAGCGTCATCGTGACGACAGCGTGTCCTTCGTCGATCTCGACATTGTAAATGAGACCAAGATCATAGATATTCACCGGAATTTCCGGGTCGTAAATATCCTTCAGCGCCGCAATCACCGCTTCATACAGGTCGCCGCCGACGCCATGCGGATCGGCACTGGCTGGCTTTGCGGCCAGAAAACCTTCCAGATAGTCGCGCTTGCGTTCCAGCTTTTCGCTTGCTGTTTCGCTATCCTCGACGCGCGCCTTCGGCGGCGCTTCGACGCTGGTCACTTCCTCGACCTTGATCATCCGGTCCTCGCTCATCCGAAAATCCTTTCGACGCGCGCCAGCCCTTCGACCAGCGCCGTCACATCGTCCGCATTGCTGTAAAGCCCGAAACTGGCGCGCGCGGTGGCGGGAACGCCCAGGTGCGCCATCAGCGGCTGTGCACAATGGTGCCCGGCACGGATCGCGACCCCATTTTCGTCCAGGATCGTGCCGATGTCGTGCGGGTGCACCCCGGCCATCGCAAAGCTGACGATCCCGGCGCTGTTTTCGGGGCCGAACAGGGTGATGCTGTTGCGGCGCTCCAGCGCCTCGCGCAACTGCGCCACCAATGCCGTCTCATGCGCATGGATCGCCTCGACTCCGATGCCACCGACATAGTCGACCGCCGCCGCGAGCCCCAGCGCCTCGATGATCGCCGGGGTGCCGGCTTCGAAGCGGGTCGGGGCGGGGGCATAGGTCGTCTTTTCAAAGGTCACGCGGTCGATCATCGATCCGCCCCCCTGCCACGGCGGCAACCGGTCGAGCTTGTCGCTCCACAGGATGCCGATACCGGTCGGGCCGTAAAGCTTGTGCCCCGAAAAGACATAATAGTCGCAGCCGAGCGCCGCGACATCGACCGGCAGGCGCGGCACCGCCTGGCATCCGTCGATCAGCAATTCGGCGCCGACGCGGTGGGCCAGCTCGGCGGCGCGCGCGACGTCGAGCGGGCTGCCGAGCACGTTCGAGACATGCGCAAAGGCGACCATCTTATGCTCGGCCGTCAGCAGCTTTTCGGCGGCATCGAGGTCGATGCAGCCGTCGGCGGTCAGCGGGCAGACGTCGACCTGCCAGCCCGCGAGCTGCCAGGGCACGATATTGCTGTGATGCTCGAGCATCGACAGCAGCACGCGGCCTTTGCGCGGGTGCGAGTAAGCGACAAGATTGATCGCCTCGGTCGCGCCGCGCACGAAAGCGATCTGCTCTTCCTTCGCGCCGATAAATGCCGCGATCCGCCGCCGCGCCGCCTCATAGGCGAGCGTCATGTCGGCCGAGCGCGCGTAGACGCCGCGGTGGACGGTCGCATAGTCGCGGCCCATCGCGTTCACCGTCGCGTCGATCACCGCCTGCGGCTTTTGCGCGGTCGCAGCGGTGTCGAGATAGTGCCAGCCGGGGGTCAGGCCGGGGAAATCGGCACGGACGTCGGGGAAGGTGCGGAGCGCGGTTGCGGTGCTCACACCAACTCTCCCAGCTTGGCGAGCGCGAGGGCCTGTAGCTTTTCCTCATCCTCGGCGCCGTCGAAGACGCCCGCGACGAAGGCCTGAAGCAGGATCTTCTTCGCCTCGGCGGGCGGCAGGCCGCGCGACTGGAGATAGTAAAGGCTCATCGCGTCGAGTTCGCCGATCGCGCAGCCGTGCGCGCATTTGACGTCGTCGGCGAAGATTTCGAGCTCGGGTTTGGCATTGGCGGTCGCGCGGCGGTCGAGCAGCATCGCCTTCACATCCTGCTCGCTGTCGGTCTGCTGCGCATCGCGCGCGACCGCAACCTTGCCGAGATAGGTGCCGGTGGCGTTATTCGCTACAACCGAACGAATGGTCTGACTGCTGACCGCGCCCGGTTCCTCATGATGGATCGTGGTTACGATTTCCAATGTTTGGCCCGCACCGCCGATCTGGACGCCGCCAAGATGGAAGCGGGCTCCTTCGCCCAGGAAAGCTCGCAACGTGAGGCGGCCATATGCTCCGGCGATGTTGAGGACGTGCAGGTCAAGCTGTGCACCGGGTTCAAGATCGATCTCGACATCACGAGCAACGCTTTTCGTAGCGTCGAGCACAAAGCTCATCGCATGCGTTTCATTCTCGCTAACGACAAATCGCTCAGTCTTGATCGGCCACAGATCGGCAACCGCATCGATATCGCTATAGCGCCAAGCTTCGTCGCGCCGAGTGGGGACGGCGGTCATCGGGTCAAACCCTTTTCGTCACCCCGGACTTGATCCGGGGTCCCGCTTCCTTCGTCGCCGGAAAAGCGGGATGCCGGATCAAGTCCGGCATGACGATGCAGAGGAAGGCGTCGGTTGAAGATCACGCCGCAATCTCCGCATAGCCTTCGCGTTCCAGCTCGAGCGCCAGTTCGGGGCCGCCCGATTTGACGATGCGGCCGCCCGCGAGGACGTGGACGAAATCGGGCTGCACATAGTCGAGCAGGCGCTGGTAATGGGTGATCAGCAGCACCGCCTTGTCGGGGCGGCGCATGATCGTATTGATCCCGTCGCCGACGACGCGCAGCGCATCGATGTCGAGGCCTGAGTCCGTCTCGTCGAGGATTGCGAGCTTGGGGTCGAGGATGCCCATCTGCACCATTTCGTTGCGCTTCTTCTCGCCGCCCGAAAAGCCGACGTTCACCGGGCGCTTGAGCATGTCCATGTCGAGCTTGAGCAGCCCCGCCTTCTCGCGCGCGAGCTTCAGGAAATCGCCGCCCGACAGCGGCTCCTCGCCGCGTGCCTTGCGCTGCGCGTTTAGGCTTTCGCGCAGAAACTGGACGTTCGATACGCCGGGAATTTCGACCGGATATTGGAAACCGAGGAACAGCCCGGCGGCGGCGCGCTCGTGCGGGTCGAGGGCGAGGAGGTCGAGCGTCTCGGTAGTCCCTGCACCCCGGCGCAAGCCGGGGCCCATTTCCAACGCCCCGTCTGGGCCCCGGCTTTCGCCGGGGATCACGTTGGGCGAGAACATCACCGACCCCTCAGTCACCTCATAGCCCGGACGTCCGCCGAGCACATAGGACAAAGTCGACTTGCCCGCGCCATTGGGCCCCATGATCGCATGAATCTCGCCCGCATTGATGCTGAGCGCCAGGCCCTTGAGGATCGGCTTGTCGGCGACGGTGGCGTGGAGGTTTTCAATTTTGAGCATCATCGGTCCGTTCAGTTTCCGCCGCGCTGCAGGCGGTCGGCACGTATCTTCTGCAATAATTTGATGAAGTTTGGCTTTTCCGCCGCGTCGAGCTGCGACTTCAGGCCGCTCGCCTGATCTGCCGGATATTCCTTGTCGATCGCGCCAAAGAGCTGGGCCCTCAGTTCCTTGCATCCTTCGGTCGCTGCAGCAAAAATCGCATCGTCGGTCGCATCGGTTTTGGTCATCCGGACAGCGTAAGTCGTCATGCAGCGGTCGTTGGCCTGCGCCAGCATCATTGCATCGGCTTGCGCTGTTTGCGCATGAGCTCCCCCGGTAAGCAGAGTCGCGCCCAGAAGGAGGCTAGTTGGCAAAAATCGGTTCACCCCACGCTCCCTTCAAGGCTGATCCCCAAGAGCTTCTGCGCCTCGACCGCAAACTCCATCGGCAGTTGCTGCAGCACTTCCTTGGCGAAGCCATTGACGATCAGCGCCACCGCCTCTTCCTGCCCCAGCCCGCGCTGCATCGCGTAGAAGAGCTGGTCGTCGCTGATCTTGCTCGTCGTCGCTTCATGCTCGACCGTCGCGGTCGGGTTGCGGACTTCGATATAGGGGACGGTGTGCGCGCCGCAGCTGCTGCCCAGAAGCAGGCTATCGCACTGGGTGAAGTTGCGCACGCCCTCGGCATTCGGCGCCACCCGCACGATCCCGCGATAGGTGTTGTTCGACTTGCCCGCGCTGATCCCCTTGCTGACGATGGTGGAGCGCGTGCGCTTGCCATTGTGGATCATCTTGGTGCCGGTGTCGGCCTGCTGGAAATTGTTGGTGACCGCGACCGAATAGAATTCGCCGACGCTGTCGTCGCCGTTGAGCACGCAGCTCGGATATTTCCACGTGATCGCGCTACCGGTTTCGACCTGCGTCCACGACACCTTGCTGCGCTTGCCCTGACAGAGCGCGCGCTTGGTCACGAAATTATAGATGCCGCCTAGGCCCTCGGCATTGCCGGGGTACCAGTTCTGGACGGTCGAATATTTGATCTCGGCATCGTCCAATGCGACGAGCTCGACCACCGCGGCGTGAAGCTGGTTCTCGTCGCGCATCGGCGCGGTGCAGCCTTCGAGGTAGGAGACGTAGGCGCCCTTGTCGGCGACGATCAACGTCCGCTCGAACTGCCCCGTATTCTCGGCATTGATGCGGAAATAGGTGCTGAGCTCCATCGGACAGCGGACGCCCTCGGGAACATAAACGAAGGTGCCGTCGGAGAAGACCGCGCAGTTCAATGTCGCGAAATAATTGTCGTGCATCGGCACGACCTTGCCGAGCCACTTTTTCACCAGCTCGGGATATTCGCGGATCGCCTCGCTGATCGACAGAAAGATGACGCCGGCCTTCTTCAGTTCCTCGCGGAAGGTCGTCGCGACGCTGACGCTGTCGAACACCGCGTCGACCGCGACCTTGCGCGCGCCCTCGACCCCCGCGAGCACCTTCTGCTCCTCGATCGGGATGCCGAGCTTCTTGTAAACCTCCAGAATCTCCGGATCGACCTCGTCGAGGCTCGAAAGCTTCGGCTTCGCCTTGGGCGCCGCGTAGTAATACGCATCCTGATAATCGATCGGCGGCACGTTCAGCTTCGCCCAGTCGGGCGTTTCCATCGTCTGCCAGTGGCGGAACGCCTTCAGCCGCCAGTCGAGCATCCATTCGGGCTCGTTCTTCTTGGCGGAGATGAAGCGAACCGTATCTTCGGTCAGCCCCTTGGGCGCAAAGTCAGTCTCGATATCGGACGACCAGCCATGTTCATAATCGGCGACCTTCGCCGCGGCGTCGTGCGCGGCCTGATCCTTGACGGGGGTATCGCTATTGTCGGTCATAATCTGATCTCGTCGTCGGCCATCGCCGGAATCGGGGGGGCTGTTCTCGGCTTGGCGGCCAGGCTGGCGAGGCTGATTCCGGCCAGCGCGCCGCGCACCGCTCCGTTCACGACGCCCCAGTGCGGTTGCACCTTGCAACTGCCCTCTAGCGTACAGTCGTGCCGACCTTCGGCGACACAGGCGGTAAGCGCGATCGGCCCTTCGACTGCCTCGATGATGTCGGCGACGCTGATCGCGGCGGCCGGGCGCGCCAGCCGCACGCCGCCGCCGCTGCCGCGCGAGGCGACGAGCAATCCGGCCCGAGCCAGGCCGCTCACCAGCTTCTGCGCGGTCGGTCCCGGAATGCCGGTCTGTTCGGCCAGCATACCCGCGTGAATCGGCACCGACCCGCACTGGCGGGCGGCCGCACTCATCAACACCACGGCATAATCGGCAAGGTTGGACAGGCGCATAGTCTCTGTCGTCCGGCAACTGCGAACGATTCTTAACTGGAGTAAATTACTCCACTTATATAGGGAGGCTGTTACGGCGGCGCAAGCCGGGATGCCGCGTCGGGCGAAAGCGTCCAAAAAAAAAGGGCACCCGCTCGGCCGAAGCCAAACGAGTGCCTAGATGAAGGTCTCAGTCCTCGTCAGAGGAAGAGCTCTTCTGGGTCGCGGGGTCCAATTATGCGGCCCGCTCGATTCTGGATTGGACGAAAACGCCAAAAAGCAATGGCCTGCACATTTTGAAGGTTAATCGGCTTTAAACCGTCTGGCCGCTCCAGGTGCCCCTTCTCCTGCATCGCGGTGCCGCCCGGCTTGCGGCGCTTTTTGGTCTTGGAGCGTCAAGTCTCTGAAACAATGGGGCTGACACGGCCGGCAAGCTGTTTGCGACCCTTGGTCGTCGCTTCGGTATAGGAGGAGGGCTTGCCGAGCTGGCCCGGAGTGGCCCCGGCAAAGCGCTTCACTTCGCGGATCAGGTGCGACTGGTCGTAAAATGCGTCACCCAATGCCGCTGTGTCGAGATTCTCGCCGCGTGCCAGCGCGGCGGCGGCGCGCACGGCGCGATATTTGCGCGCCAGCATGCGCGGGGACAGCCCGTAATAATGTTTGGTCATCCGTTCGACTGAACGGATCGACATGCCCGTGGTGTCGACCAGATCGGCGACTTGGGGCGATGCGGAAGAGGTCAGCCAATTGTCGACCGTACGGATGAACCACATCGGCGCATGCTCGTGCCGGGTCAGCACTTCGCGCACGAAATTATTGCCGATGATCAGTTTTTCCTGCGCGCTTTCAGCCTTGTCGAGCGCGGCGGCGACATCTTCGATCCAGGGGCCGAACAGGTCCACGGCATCGATCGCCCGATCGGTCAGTTTTTCCGCATGTTCGCCCATCAGCGCCGCCCATCCGGCGGGAAGCATGCCAAAACCGAACAGGCCGGTCGGCTGGTTGCAGATCGCGCGGACCCGGCTGCTCGTCGGGCCTACGATATTGGCGCGGCAGGCGGGTGCTTCGTGGCCGTCGGAAAAGACATAGCCGCCGTCGGGTATTTCCATGAAGCGGAACTGCGGCCGGTCGGCACGTTCGAATTCGTCAAAGCGCGGCATGTTGATCCGCGCGATGTAAAAGCTCGATACGAGCTCGGCCAGGTCGGGATCGGGTGGATGATATTCCAGTTCGAACGGCGGTCTGCCGCCCCCATCCCCCGATGAGGCAATTTGCTCTGACATGACGAGACGACCCCCGGTGGCTTTATTGCCGCCTGTATACGGCTCCATAATCCCCAATTTTCCGGGGAGTCGTCAAGCGTCAATTTGCTTGCCGTTACGGCATGGGCAAGGTTCAAGCTCCGCCTTTCTCGCTGGAAATCCACTGATCGACCCGCCGTTCCAATATGTCGAGCGGTACCGGCCCCGATTCCAGTACGACGTCGTGGAAGCTGCGGTAATCGAAGCGATTGCCCAGCGCGGCCTGGGCTCGTCCGCGCAGCTCCATGATCTTCAGTTTCCCGATCAGATAGGCGGTCGCCTGTCCGGGATAGACGATATAGCGCTCGATTGCCTTTTCGATATCGCCATCAGGATTGGGGGTGTTGTCCTTGAGATACTGGATCGCCCGTTCACGGCTCCACTTCTTGTCGTGAAGGCCGGTATCGACGACCAGGCGGCAGGCGCGCCACAATTCCATGCCCAACCGCCCAAAGTCGCTGTATGGATCGGTATAGAAGCCCATGTCCTTGGCAAGTTCTTCCGAATAGAGGCCCCAGCCTTCAGTATAGGCGGTAAAACCCCCGAAACGGCGGAAGGGCGGCAGGCCGGTCAGTTCGGTCTGCACCGCGCGCTGCAGGTGATGACCGGGAACACCCTCGTGATAGGCAAGCGCCTCCAGCTCGGTTTTCGACATGTCTCTAAGGTCATAGAGATTGACATAATAGGTGCCCGGCCGCGATCCGTCGGGGGAGGGTGACGAGTAAAAAGCCTTGCCCGCCGACTTTTCGCGAAACGCCTCGACCGGTTTCACAACCAGCGGTGCCTTGGGCAATATATTGAAAAAGGCGGGAAGCCGGGCTTCCATTGCCTTCACATGGGTATCGACCTCGGCCAGATAGGCTTCGCGGCTGGTGTGAAAATATTGTGGGCTGGTCCGAAGGTGGACGAAAAATTGCTGCAGGCTGCCCTTGAACCCGACCTTGGCCATGATCTGCCGCATTTCTCCATGGATGCGGGCGACTTCGGACAGGCCAAGGTCATGGATCTGGGCGGCGGTCATGTTGGTGGTGGTATAATTCGCGAGCAGCGCGGCATAATAGGCCTGACCATCGGGCATCCGCCACACGCCGTCCTCGCGCGGGGCGTTCGCCTGCTGGCGTTTCATTTCGGCGAGCAGACGCCGATAGGCCGGAGCCGCGCTTTCGTCCCAGGCCGCGCGTGCCGCTGCGCGCAGCCGCGCCTTTTCGTTATCGGCGATCGCAAGCTTGCCGACCTTCGCGTCCAGATCGGCGATCACCGCATTGTCGGTGACGAGCAGATTGTCGATGTCCGAAATGACATGCGGATACACCCAGCGCGGCGGCGCCATGCCCTTTGCCGCGCGCTCGGCGGATTGGGCGGACAGCGTGTCGAGCAGAGGGCCGAGTCCGCGAATGCGCGCGATATAGGCTTCGGCCTCGGCGGGGTTCGATACGCGGTGGATGTTGATCAGAAAGGCGGGAAGCTGGCTCTGCGCTCCGTTCATCTGGTCAAAGATATAGCCATGATCGCGAAACGCGAACAGCGTATCGGCGCGTTTGGCCTGTGCGTCGAACAGTTCGAACGACAGGGCTTCGTCGGTCGACAGCGCCGCGGGGTCAAAGCTTGCGCGCATCGCCGCTGCGGCTGCCTGTTGCAGCTTGTGGCGCGCGATCTGGGCGTCGTCACCCTGGTCGGTCCAGCGGGCATAGTCGCCATCGCGAACGCCGCGATAGGCCTTGCCCTGCGGGCTCAGGGACAATTGCGCATCGTCGTATTTGTCAAAGAATTGCGAAAGATTGGCGCCGGCGGGGGGCTGCGCCGGGGCCGCAGGGGAAGGAGGCGCTTGTTCGGCCGCGATCGGGGCACAGCCCGCAACGCTCCCGGCAACGATCAGCGCGAGCAGGCTGGAAGACAGGCGGGCAGGCAAGGGGACGACAGGGAACAGGCGCGGCACAGATTTCTCCCGGATTTTCCGTTGGCTTTGCAGATGGACGGGGCTTGCCATAGCGCCCGTCGCGGCGCAATGGCGGGCGATGTCGCTTTTCGCCTCGCTCGCCGATACCGCCTATGCGCTGGTCCGCCCGCTCGTTCATGCCACCGATGGGGAGGCGGCGCATAATCTGACGCTCAATGCCCTGCAGCCGATGCCGCGTGCGCGTTCCGCGCTGACCAGCTCGGTGCTGGCGTGCGAGGTGGCCGGACTGCATTTCCCGAACCCGGTCGGGGTCGCGCCGGGATTCGACAAGGATGCGCGCGTTGCCCACGCGATGCCGCATTTCGGTTTCGGCTTTGTCGAGGTCGGGACGCTCACCCCGCTGGCGCAAGAGGGCAATCCGCGTCCGCGGTTGTTCCGATTGGTCGAGGATCGCGCCGTGATCAACCGCATGGGCTTCAACAATGGCGGGCAGGCGAAGGCGGCCGATCGTATCCGGTGCCTGCGCCGCTACGGCCTTCCGGTGCCGCTTGGCATTAATATCGGCGCCAACAAGGACAGCGCCGATCGCATTGCCGATTACGCCAAGGGTGCGGAGGCGATGGCGCCGCTGGCCGACTATCTTACCGTCAACATCTCCTCGCCCAACACGCCAGGATTGCGCGCGCTTCAGGATCGGGGCGCGCTCGAGGCGCTGCTGGATGGCGTGGCGGCGGCCCAGGCGTCGGATCCCAAGCCCGTGTTTCTGAAGGTTGCGCCCGATCTCGAACCCGCCGACATCGACGACATTGTGGCGGTTGCGATGGACAAGGGGCTGGCGGCGATCATCGTGTCGAACACGACGATCGAGCGCCCGGCGCTCGTTTCGCGCCACGCTGACGAGGCCGGCGGCCTGTCAGGGGCGCCTTTGACGGGCCTTGCCCTACAGCGGCTTCGCGATTTCCGCGTTGCCAGTGGCGGCGGCGTCCCGCTTGTGGCGGCGGGTGGGATCGGGTCGGCGGATCAGGCGTGGGACCGTATTCGCGCAGGGGCCAGCTTGATCCAGATATATTCGGCGATGGTGTTCGAAGGTCCGGGGCTGGCGGCGCGGATCGCCCATGGGCTGGAGGAGCGCGCGGTGCGCGACGGCTTCGCGCGGGTTGCGGATGCAGTGGGCACGGCGCCCCGCTGATTTTTCGGCGGGTGGACCTCTCGTCGACCCTGGCTGATGACAGGAAGTCGGAACAAGGGTTGCGCTGGCCCTTGGCCCGCGCCAATGTCCGCGCCATGCTGAAGCGAATCCTTTCCCTTATCGCCCCGGTCTTGCTCGTTATTCCGTCGCTCGCGGTGGCGCAGGGTGTGACCTCTTCCGCCGACTCGCGCGCGACCGAGGCGGGACGCCAGATCTTGCACCAGGGCGGCTCGGCCGCCGATGCCGCGGTGGCTATGATTGCCATGCTGACGCTGGTGGAGCCGCAGTCGAGCGGCATTGGCGGCGGCGGCCTGCTTGTCTATCACGACGAAAAAAATGGGCACATCAATACGATTGAGGGTCGCGAAACTGCTCCGGCGTCCGCGACCGCCGAACGCTTCCTTGGTCCCGACGGCAAGCCGCGTGCCTATACCGACGCCATCCCGGGCGGCCTTTCGGTCGGCGTGCCGGGCAATATTCGCCTGATGGAGGCCGCGCACCGCAAATGGGGGCGCCTGGAATGGGCGGCGCTGTTCCAGCCCGCGATCAAGCTGGCCGAAGAAGGTTTCGAAGTTTCTCCTGTTCTGCATAACTGGTTGAACCGTTTTGAGCCGCTGTGGAAAGATTTCCCCGACGCGCGCGCCATTTACTATGTCGACGGCAAACCGGCGCCGGTTGGCACGCGGTTGAAAAATCCGGCCTATGCCGCCTTGCTGCGTGACATTGCGGCGCGCGGCCCCGATGCATTTTACACCGGTGCGAGCGCCCGTGCGATCAGTGCGGCCGTTGCGAACGCTCCCCGCAACAAGGCGGTCATCACGGCGCGCGATCTGGCGGCGTACAAGGCGAACGAGCGCCCTGCGGTATGCACCACCTATCGCATCTACAAGGTGTGCGGCATGGGTCCGCCCTCGTCGGGTGCGACAACCGTTTTCGGTATTCTCGGCATGCTCGAGGGCTGGGACATGAAGGCGATGGGCAAGGATAATCCCATGAGCTGGCATCTCCTCGCCGAAGCGATGCAGCTCGCCTATGCTGACCGCGCCCTCTATCTGGGCGATGGTGATTTCGTCGAAGTTCCGGTCAAGGGGCTGCTCGACAAGGGCTATCTGGCCGAACGTCGCCAGCTGATCTCGCCCTATGGTCGCGCCGCATCCTATCCCGCCGGGACCCCCCCGGGGGCGAAGCCGCGCACCGCATCGGGCCCGGTCGCCGAAAATGGCACCACCCATTTTGTTGTGGTCGATCGCGACGGCAATGTCGCCTCGCTGACCTCGACGATCGAGAGCATCTTTGGCAGCCATCTGGTCGCCAACGGCTTTTTCCTGAACAACGAACTCACCGATTTCGACCTCAACCCGCAATATGAAGGTGCGCCAGCGGCGAACCGCGTCGCACCGGGCAAGCGCCCCTTGTCGTCGATGTCGCCGACGATCGTTTACGGTCCTGATGGCAAGCCGATTCTTGCGGTGGGCTCGGCCGGCGGCCGGCGCATCATCATGCACGTCACCAAGACGCTGATCGGCGTTCTCGACTGGGGATTGAGCGCCGAGCAGGCGATCTCGCTGCCCAATCTGTTCTTCGGCCGCGAAGGCGTGCTGATCGAGGATAATGCTGCGGGACAGGCGATAGCGGAAAAGATGGCGCCCTTTGGCTACACTTTCACGCCGACCGACATCGGGTCAAAGCTTAACGCGGCGGAACGCACCGAAAAGGGTTGGCGCGGCGCCGCCGATCCGCGCAGCCCCGGCACATCGGCCGTCGATGATGCGCCGCCGCAGGGCTGATCCGCACAAAATGATAACAGACGAAATAATCTTCTCCCCGGGAGAGAGAGGCGCATGAAGCTCGAAAATCCGCATCTCGACCATTTTCCGAGTTTGGTCGCGATGTTCTTCGACCGCGCGGAAATGGGCGGCGAGACCCCGTTTCTGTGGCGCAAGGCGGATCGCAGCTGGCAACCGCTGAGCTGGCGTCAGGTTGCAAACCAGGTCGCGGCCCTCGCGCATAATCTGCGTGAGCTGGGGCTGAAGGACTGCGACCGGGTTGTGCTGGTCAGCGAAAACCGTCCCGAATGGTGCATCGCCGACCTTGCGATCATGGCGGCCGGCTGTGTCACCGTGCCGACCTACACCACCAATACCGAACGCGATCATCAGCATATTCTCGACAACAGCGGCGCGCGCGCGGTCATCGTGTCGACAGCAAAGCTGGCCCGCACGCTGATGCCCGCGGTGATGCGTTCGGACGCGCATATCGTGATCAGCATGGAGCCGCTGCGCGTCGGGCAGCAAGGGGACGTCGCGGTCCATGACTGGGACCCGCTCGTCACGGGCGGCGAACAGTGGCTGGATGCGGCGCGGGCGCGCGGTGCCGCCATGGCGCGCGACGATCTGGCGTGTCTGATCTATACCAGCGGCACGGGCGGTGCCCCGCGCGGGGTTATGCAACATCATGGCGCGATCCTGCACAATGCCGCCGGTGCGGCAGAGGTGCTGGTCAATGATTTCGGCATCGGCGATGAAGAGGTGTTTCTCTCCTTCCTTCCGCTCAGCCACGCCTATGAACATTCGGGCGGCCAGTTCCTGCCGATCATGGTCGGGGCGCAAATCTATTACAGCGAGGGGCTGGAAAAGCTCGTTTCGAATATCGAGGAAACACGCCCGACCATCATGGTCGTCGTCCCGCGCCTGTTCGAGGTCATTCGCGCCCGGATGATCAAGTCGGTCGAGAAACAGGGCAAGCTTGCGAACTGGATGCTCAACCAGGCGCTGCGCGTGGGTGAAAAGGATTATGAGCGGCGCATGGGGCTGCTCGACCGTCCGGTCGACATGCTGGTGAACAGGCTGTTCCGGCCCAAGATTTCGGCGCGCTTTGGCGGTCGGATGAAGGCCCTCGTGTCGGGCGGCGCGCCGCTCAACCCGGAAATCGGGGTGTTTTTCCATTCCATCGGCCTGACCCTGCTCCAGGGCTATGGGCAGACCGAGGCGGGGCCGGTGATCAGCTGCAACCGCCCTGCCGCGGGCCTGAAGATGGATACCGTCGGGCCGCCGCTGATGAATACCGAGGTCCGGATCGCCGACGACGGCGAAATCTGCGTGCGCGGCGAATTGGTGATGAAGGGCTATTGGCACAACGCCGCAGAAACCGAACGGGTGCTCGTCCCCGACGCCGCCGAACCCGAAAAGGGCCCCTGGCTTCATACCGGCGACATCGGCCATATCGATGATGCAGGGCGCATCGTCATCACCGACCGCAAGAAGGATCTGATCGTCAATGACAAGGGCGACAATGTCTCGCCCCAGCGGGTCGAAGGGATGCTGACGCTGCAACCTGAAATCCTGCAGGCGATGGTCTATGGCGACAAGCGGCCGCATCTGGTCGGGATCATCGTTCCGGACCCTGAATGGGTGGTCGAGTGGGCGGAGGCGGAAGGTCTTCCGAAGGATCTGAAACTGCTGCGCGAACATGAAAAGTTCCGCGCCGCGATCCGGGGGGCGATCGATCGCGTCAATGCGCAGCTTTCGGTCATCGAAAAGGTGCGCAAGTTCGATCTCGCCGATGAACCGTTTACAATCGAAAATGAACAGATGACGCCGTCGATGAAAATCCGCCGCCACATTCTGCGGCAGGTTTACGAAGACCGGATCGCCGCACTCTACAAGGCCTGACGAGCGCGCGCCGCGCAGTCCTTGTCTTTCAATCTAACAGGCGGGGTTGCGACCCGAAAAGCTCGGTGCAAACCGGACCCCGCCCGCGGCTGGCCCTTTTGGGGTCAGCCTTCATCCCCCGCCGGTTTGCGATAGGGGACGAACTCGCCGAAAACACAGGTCGGCCCGCGAATACCGCTCGACCGATCGACCAGGTGAAAAAAGTCGCCGGAACAGGTTGATGAACCGAACTGGCGAATGACCATGATATCGCTGTCGCGCGCGAGTCCGGGACAACTGCTGCGCAGATCGTTGCGATAGATCAGCGAGCCGCTGGCCCGATACAGCAGAATATTGTCCGATATCCGTATCGTTTCGTTGGTTCGGTAATTCGGCAGGCATTTTTCCGGCTTGCCCGGGACCTTGCCCGCCAGATGCTTTTCCAGCCGTTCGGCCTGCTTGGGGGTCAGCGCCGCCGCGCCAGGCTCCGCGGTGCCCGCAGGGGCGCAGCTCGCCACCAACGGCGCTACCAAGACCACAAGGGCGGCCCATATGGGAGTGCGCATTACCATGTTGGAATCCTTCGGAATTGAAAATAATGAATCGAAAATGAACGGTTGCTGACCGGCCGATGTCATGCCGCATCCTTCAGCGCGCGAATCCGACCAAGCTCAGCCGCGCTGGGTGCGCGAAGAAAGGGGTTGGTGGCACGTTCGGCGCCGATGCTGGTCGGAACGGTTGCTTCGCCCGCTTCGCGGGCTGCCTCGACCGCCGCCAGTCGCCCTGCAAGCGCATCGTTGTCCGGATCGACCGTTACCGCGAACCGCGCGTTGGACAACGTATATTCGTGGGCGCAATAGACGCGGGTGGCATCGTCCAGTTCTGCCAGCCGCTGCATGTTGGCGAACATCTGTTCGGCCGTCCCTTCGAACAAGCGGCCGCACCCCATGGCGAACAGCGTATCGCCGACGAAAATCGCTTCGTCTTCGCGGAAATGATAGGCGATATGGCCCGCCGTGTGGGCCGGCACGTCCCAGACATCGACTGCGTGGGCGCCCAGCATGACGCGGTCGCCGCCACGGACCTGGACGTCCAGCGTCGGAATGCGTTCATATTCGGCCGCCGGGCCTGTGATCGTGCAGCCGGTAGCCTCCTTGATCGCGGCGTTGCCGCCGGTATGATCGGGGTGCCAATGCGTGTTCCAGATATCGGTGATCGTCCAACCACGTTCGGCCGCCGTGGCGAGTACCGGGTCGGCAACCGCGGGGTCGACTACCATCGTTGCCTTGCTGACGGGTTCGTGGACCAGCCAGACATAATTGTCGCTGAGGACGGGGATGCGGACGATGTCGAGCGCGGTCACGTGTCGTCTCCTTTCTCGCCGTCCCTCATCCTTCAGACGGAGTCGGGACGCACGAACCTTGGTGGGCTAGCCGGTCAGGGCAGCGGGTCGGAAGCATCGCACGCGCCGCGGGGCTTGTTAAGCCCGGATGCGGCCGATCAGCGCCAGCGCCCCGGCCGCCAGCTCTTCGGTCAATTGGCGGGCACCCGCAGCGCGGACCAGCGCCGCTGCCTGTCCTGCCCACAATGGCGTGAAATCGCCCTTGCCAGCGGCCTCCGCTGCCCGGCGAAGCGGCGCGATCGCGGCAGAGGCATGGGGAAAGGGCGGCGCATCGGGCGATACCGGGCCCAATGCGTTGATTAGCCTGTTGCGTATGCCGCGCGCGATTCCGCCGGAAAACAGGTTGGTCAGGACGGTTTCCTCGCGATCCTTGCTCGTCAGGCTGTGGCGATAGGGGGCGGCGATCGGGCATTCGGGCGTGAGCAGATAGGCGGTGCCGATCTGCACCCCTGCGGCGCCCAGCATCATCGCGGCGGCGATGCCGCGTGCATCGGCGATGCCGCCAGCGGCGATCACGGGGCAATCGACCGCGTCGACGATTTGCGGGACCAGCGCCATCGTGCCGACCTGGCTGTCGCGGTCGTGCGACAGAAACCAGCCGCGATGCCCGCCCGCTTCATATCCTTGTGCGACAATGGCATCGCATCCGCGCGCCGCCAGCGCGCGCGCTTCGGCCACCGTCGTCGCGCTTGCCAAGATGCCGATGCCTGCGGCGCGCAGCGGCGCGATCAGACTTTCATCGGGCAGACCATAGTGGAAACTGGCGACGTTCGGCGCTGCCGCGAGGGTTGCGGCCGCCATCGCGGCGTCGAACGGGGCGCGGATCGGTGGGGGCGGGCCCCCTTCGGCGATCTCCCATTCGGTGTAAAAGCGCTTCAGCGCCGCCTCCCAGCGCTGCGTGTCGGGGGATGGGGGCAGGTGGTGGCAAAAGAAATTGAGGTTCAAGGGCGCATCGCTGCGCTGACGGATGACCGACACGGCGGTCGATACCTCGTCGGGCGTCATCATGCCGCACGGCAATGATCCCATCGCACCGCCGGCCATTGCCTCGATGACAAGATCGTTCGATGTCGCGCCAGCCATCGGCGCCTGGATGATCGGGTGGCGCGTGCCCAGCAGGTCGATCAACCGCCGGTCGGGCCACCCGGTCATCTTAGGGTCAGGACTCATTGATCAGAGCCAGAAGATGACGGTAGCGGCGAGGGCTACGGCGGAGAAGAAGGCCTTCGGGCACCGATCGTAGCGCGTGGCGACGCGCCGCCAGTCCTTGAGACGACC
>NZ_JAXMPB010000011.1:0-92158 GCF_034380315.1 Sphingopyxis sp. | reverse complement strand
GAATGCTTCTACAACCCGACCCGGCGTCACTCGACCTTGGGTTACCTCAGTCCTATCGACTTCGAACGTGAAGCTGGGGTAGCCTGAATGAACTTATCTCGGTGTCCACCAAACCGGCAGCAGGCCAATAGGCTCTTATCGATCGGCCCGAATATCTGTGTATTTGGCTCGGTCGATGAAATCCGACACCCCCCATTATTGCCCTAAAAATTCAGCACCAACCGGAAAGCTGAGCCGCAATTTTCAGATCGCCCTAATCCGGGAACTTGCACGGGCGAACGCTCGCAAAAATCATTTGCAAAATAAGGACTGAAGATGCTTCGCGCTGCTATCTATGCACGGTTCAGTACCGACCTTCAGAACGAGAAATCGGCCGAAGATCAGGTTGACCTCTGCACACAATTTGCTGCGCGAAACGGCTACACTGTCACCGGCATATTTCAGGACAGGGCAAAATCTGGTGCGTCAATCCACGGTCGCGTGGATCTGCAGGAGCTGCTGGAGCAATGTGCTAAAGGTCGCTTTGACATCGTGATCGTCGAGGCGCTTGACCGGCTTTCACGTGACATGGGAGACATGGCGTCCATCCACAAACTCCTGCAGTTTGCTAATGTGCGGCTCATCGGGGTCCACGAAGGCGAAGCTAACACGCTCACCGTTGGCCTTCGCGGCCTGGTTGGCCAGATGCAGCGCGAAGACAACGTGCATAAAATCCGCCGTGGCATGTCTGGGCTAGTCCGTGACGGGCTTTCAGCTGGGGGCAAAGTGTATGGCTACGCTTCGGACCCGATCAACACGGGTCACTTGATCATCATTGAGCAGGAAGCTGCGATTGTGCGGCGCATATTCGACGAATACTCGAACGGTAAATCGCCGAAACTTATCTGTCACGATCTGAACCGGGATGGTGTCAGCCCACCGCGTGGCAAGCGATGGTCACCGTCTGCCCTGAACGGCCTTGAAAATCGGGGTGCCGGCATTCTTCGGAACACTATCTACATTGGAAAGCGGTCGTGGAACAAGGTCAGGATGGTGAAAGACCCCTCCACCGGCAGGCGCGTATCCCGAGCCAATCCTCCAGATAAGTGGCAAACCTCCGAAATCCCAAGCCTTCGACTGGTCGACAATGAAGTTTGGGGCCGAGCGCAGGCTCGTCTGCAAGCCAACAAGCGCAACCGTCCTGAGTCGATGCGTCGACCCAAACGCCTGTTGTCGGGACTTCTGGCTTGCGGAGCATGCGGTGCAGGGATGTCAACGGGCGGCAAAGACAAGAGCGGCCGGGTCCGACTTCGTTGTTCGGCTCATAGCAACAGCGGCTCCTGCCCCGCACCCCGGACCTATTATCTGGAAAAAGTGGAGGCACTCGTTCTCGACAGCCTTGCTTACCATCTGGACGAACCGGACCTGATTGTCGAGTATTTCAAGGAATATGAAAACGAACGCCGTCGCTTGAACGCCGACCGGGGGCGGCTGCGCTCATCCATTGAGGAACGCATCAGCACTATCGACACCGAAGTTGGGCGTCTGGTCGAATATGTGGCGAAAGGCGTCGGAAGCCCGTCGATCTGGGGAGATAAGGTTGATGCGCTGATTGCTCAAAAGGCTGAGCTCGAAACTGAATTGTCACGGAGCGAACCTGATGACGGCAATGTTGCCCTCCATCCCACGGCGATCCAAGCCATGGCCAATGCCATCGTCAACGTCCGGGAGTTGCTGAATGCCAGCCAACTCAACGGCAGCGAGCCGGCTGCTGAAATGATCCGCATGGCGCTTCAGCGTGTGACAATCGTCTACGCTCCCGATGCCCCTGAAGGCTTTTACCTGAAAGTAGACGGCAAACTCGATGCTTTCACGCGGCGCACGGACGGAAAGGGAGCATGCGTTACGATGGTAGCGGAGGAGGGACTCGAACCCCCGACACGCGGATTATGATTCCGCTGCTCTAACCGGCTGAGCTACTCCGCCCCAAAGGGTCGCCGCGCTGGGCGAGCAGCGCCTATAGGCATCGCGTCGGCCCCGGTCAATATCCTCTGCGCATCACGCGAAATTTGCGTTCGAACGCCAGTTCCCAGGGCCCGCCGCGATAATGATGCGCCGCAAGTCCGGTAATCACGAGCGGGCGCGGACGGAAATTCCCGTCAAGATCGACGAGCAGAGCCTGCGCCGTTGCCGCATCGACCTTGTTCTGCACGGTAATATGGTTCTGCACGGTAATATGCAGCCGCGGAGTCGCACGGTCCTGCACACCCAGCAACCCATGAAAATGCTCTGCGATCCGTGCGCGTATCGCGATCAGTTCGGCACTCTCGACCGTGAAGGCGACGCCGCGGCCGAGCGAATAGACCCCCGTGACACGCGCCGCCGGCGGCGGGGTCTCTGCTCCGATCGCGCGACAAAGCCTGTCCAGTTCGCCCAGTGCCGACGGTGGCAATTGATGGAACAGCGTGATGTGGGAAGCCAGGTGATTGCGTTCCGGTGGAAAATGAGCCCGGCGCAGCGCGTCGAAAAAGCGCTGGTCGGCCGCACCCATCGCTCCAGTGATGACGATGGGCGCGGCACCAGCAGGCCGGACGGGAGGGGGGAGGCCCGGGCCACTGAACGCGAGATGGGAAGGACGTGGCGGGCGGGAGGGGGGAATGCCATCGTCCATGGGACGCCCTTTCTCGGTGGCCGCGCCTTTGGCGCACATCATGCGCAAAGACCAATCGATTAAATCGTTCAGAAATATCGTCAGTTTCGATAAGTAAAAATCACTGGATTACAGACCGTTCCAAAATTTCTTCAAGGCCAATGCCACCTCCCGTGGCCGCTCTGCAATCGCCCAATGCCCTGCACCACCAATAACAGTAAGCGGCGTGCCTGTTCGCGCTGAATAGCGCTCCGCCACCGACAGGTCGACATAGGGATCATTGGCACCCCAGATCAGTGCCCCGGGCCGCGACGGCACCGCGATATCGCGCGCCCAGTCCTGATCGAAACGAAGCCCCCTAGCCGAGCGATAGAGTTTGAGGATAGCGCGCCGCTTGTCCTTGCTGGCCCATTGCGCAGCTTCTTCGTGCGCGATGTCGGCAGGCACGCCCTGCGCCGCCAATCCTGCGGCGATCTTGCCGGGCCGACTAAGTGCCATAAAAAGCTCCCCCAATATGGGGGTATTCCAGATGCGAGCGATGCGATGGCCGCGATAGTCTGGGTCGATCACCGCGTTGGAGACGGCCCAGCTGCGGATCAGCTCGGGGCGCAGCATCGCCACGCGCTGAGCAATCAGGGCGCCCCAGTCATGACCAACGATATCGATCGGCCCGTGACGGTCGACCAGGGCCTCCGCCTGCCCGACCGCCCAATCGGCATAGACGTCCTTGGTGGCGGCAAAACGGATCGGCAGAGCATCGACAAAACCCGGAAGCGCAGGAACCGCAAGGGCCCCATCCCCCAGCTCGAGCTGTTCGAGCAACGGCCGCCAGATCGCCGGACTGTCCGGAACCCCGTGCAGGAACAGTTTTGCCACCGCCATGGGCTAAACCTTCGGCAGGCGGACGATCCAGCTCCGGTCGGTCGGTTCGATCTCACCCTCGCGATACCCGCCCGCGAGCAGCGCAGTACGGTCATCGACACGCGCCAACATCATGTAATTCCAATCGCCGCCAAGATCATAGTCGAGGCGCGCGCCCTGTCCCCTGGCGACATCGAAAATCTCGGGCGCAGTCCCGCCGGCTGCCACCAGGATGCGGTTTCCGGGCAGCACCAACAAAGTGTCCCCCAACTTGAAACGAGCATCGGCCAGATTGCCGGCCGGCGCAAAACGACCGCTGGCAGAATCGAAGCGCTCGACCGATGTCAGCTTGCCGCCATAGTCACGCTCGTCGGACCCGCCGATGATCAGGACATCGCCGTTGTCGAGCCGAACGGCGCCATGCTTATAGCGCCGCTGCTCCATCGAACCGGCGGAGATGAAGCGCCCGGTTGCCGGGTCAAAAATATCGGCACTTGCCAGTGCAATACGCGGACGTCGTTCGGCGCGGCCGCCGCCGACGATTAGGATGCGGCCATCGGCGAGCAATGTACCGGTGGCACCGCTACGCGCGCCGGTCAGCGCCCCCGTCGGCAAAAAGCGCCCTGTCCCGGGATCGAAAATCTCCGCATCCGCGCGCGTGTCGCGGCCGTCATAGCCGCCGGCAATCAGGATGCGTCCATCGGCCATCGCCACTGCGACAGGGTTGGCACGGGGCGCACTCAACGCCGGGCCCGCAACCGACCGCCGCATCGCCGGATCGAATATCTCGGTCGTCGCGGATGGACGGCCGTCGATCCAGCCGCCGATGATCAGCACGCGCCCGTCGGACAATGTCACGGCCTCCGGGCCGATGCGCCGCGCAAGCAAGGTGCCGGTGCCAGCCAGCTTCATAGAGGAAGCGTCGATGATATCGACCGTTGCGCTTTCGGGCCCTGCATCGCACCCCGACCGCACACAGCCCCCGATAGCCAGCAACTGCCCTTTCCCCGCCGCGACCAGTCGATGCGTCGCGCGGGGCGTGCCAAGATTGGGCCCTTCTTCCAGAAGGACATCGGATGACCCGATGTCGGCAGCGCCACCATCGTTCGCCATGCAGGCGGCAAGTCCGACGGCCACGATAGCTGCAATTGAAAAACCACGCATATTACCTCTCCCTTGCTCGTGCGGCTCCCGCCTTCCCAGCTGTTACATCTCTCCCCGCTCGCGGCGGAGCGCATACCATTTCTGGACATTGTCATTATGTTCGCTGAGCGTGCGCGCGAACAGGTGGCTGCCGTCGCCTTTCGCGACGAAGAAAAGATAGTCGGTGGCTTCCGGGTCAAGCACGGCGGCAATCGACGCCTTGCCCGGGTTGGCGATCGGCCCCTTGGGCAGGCCGACCATCGAATAGGTATTATAACCATTCACAGCCTGGATTTCGGACCGCAAGATACGGCGGCCAAGCGGCTTTCCTTTGGTGATCGGATAGATGATGGTCGGGTCGGCCTGCAGTTTCATACCAACGGCGAGCCGGTTGGTATAAACGCCGGCAACGGTGCGTCGTTCGGACGCCACCGCGGTTTCCTTTTCGACGATCGAGGCCAGCGTCATCGCTTCGTTGCGATCCTTTACCGCTGTACGCGGGCTGCGCTTTTTCCACAGCTCGACAAAGGCCTTGTCCATAGCCGCCTGCATGCGTTTCAATACCGCCGCCCGGCTTTCGCCGGTGGTGAAGGCATAGGTGTCGGGCAGTACGCTACCCTCCGCCGGGATCGGGACTTCGCCTTTCAGTCGTTCTTCGGCCATCAGCCGTTCCCACACCATGATCGATGGCATGCCTTCGGGAATCATAACAAAGCGCTGGACGGTCTTTCCCGATTGCAGAAGGGCAAGGATATCCCCCGCATCCATCCCCTTTTCAATCTCATACTCGCCGGGCTTGATCGGATCATCGCTGCCAAAGAAGCGCGCATGATTGACAAAGGAGGAAGCCGAGACCGTATCCGCCTGTTCCAATATCTCGCCCGCCTTTGCGATGCTGGCACCGGGCGGAATGACGACGACGGTATCGCGCGGCGCGCCGGGCGAACAGGCAGACAGCAAGATGGCAAAGATCGCAATCGTCAGCCAGCGGAATCGATGCACCAGATTCTCCTGTTGAACCCTAGCCCCAGACTCTGGCGAAGGCCGTAAAGCCACAAAAGCCCGGCACGCGCGGTTCGTTCTTGTGGCCCTTATTGTCTTAAGCTCGGACGGGATGCGCAGCCAATTGAAGATAGAGCATGACTGCCGGACATAGGGAAGAAGTTTTACAGCGCCCACCGGCTTCCCGCTGCAACCCAAGGCCTTGGAAAGGGGGCAAACCTCTGCCGCTATTATGGCGAAAGTCAAAGCCCCCGGCGGCGGATATCCTCCGGCCATCCCGCCGAACTCGCCGCCTCAGGGAGTCCTCCCCCCACAGCCACGATCGCGACCGCAAAGGGACAGAGCCAATCGGAAAGATCAGTCCTCGATCGCCTTGACGATCAGGCTGGCGTTGGTGCCACCAAAACCGAAACTGTTGTTGAGCGCCGCCTTTACCGGTCGCTTTTTGGCATTGTGCGGGACCAGATCGACACCGTCGGTGCCCTCATCCGGATTATCAAGGTTCAGCGTCGGTGGGACGATCTGATCGCGGATCGCAAGGATACAGAAAATCGCCTCGACCGCCCCGGCACCACCGAGCAAATGGCCGATCGCCGATTTGGTCGAACTCATCGAGACGGTGCCGATCGCATCGCCGAACAGGCGCTTGACGGCGCCAAGCTCGATCGTGTCGGCCATGGTCGAGGTGCCGTGGGCGTTGATATAATCGATATCGCCCGGGGTCATTCCTGCCTTTTTCAGCGCCATTTCCATCGAGCGATAGGCACCGAAACCTTCGGGATGGGGGGCCGTGACGTGATAAGCGTCGCCCGACAGGCCATAACCGACGACCTCGGCATAGATTTTGGCGCCGCGTGCCTTGGCATGTTCATATTCCTCGAGCACCACGACCCCGGCGCCCTCGCCCATCACAAAGCCGTCGCGGTCCTTGTCATAGGGGCGGCTTGCCTTTTCAGGGGCGTCGTTGCTGCTCATGTTCAGCGCCCGCGCCTGCGCAAAGCCAGCGATGCCGATGGGGCAGATCGTCGACTCAGCGCCGCCCGCCAGCATGATGTCAGCGTCGTCGTCCTTGATCATGCGTGCCGCGTCACCGATCGAGTGCGCACCAGTCGAACAGGCGGTAACGACCGCATGGTTGGGACCCATCAGGCCATATTTGATGCTAACCTGGCCCGAAATGAGATTGATCAGGCGGCCATGGACGAAGTGCGGACTGACGCGGCCCGGCCCTTTTTCGGCGAGCAGCAGGCTTTCGCTCTCGATACCCGGCAGACCGCCGATACCCGAGCCGATCGAGCAACCGGCGCGCAGCTTTTGTTCGTCGCTCATCTCGGTGAGCCCTGCGTCCTCGAGCGCCTGTCCGGCGGCATCGATGCCATAGACGATGAAGGGGTCGACCTGTCGCTGAACCTTGTGGTCGACACGCTTCATCGGGTCGAAGCCATATTCATGGTCGGCGGGCTTCACTTCGCAGGCGATGGTGCATTTCTGGTCCGATGCGTCGAAGCGGGTGATCGTCCCCGCGCCGGATTTCCCGGCAATCAGATTGGCCCAGCTCGTCTCGACGTCTCCGCCCAGCGGCGTCACCAAACCCAAACCCGTCACCACAACCCGACGCATAATCATTCCTTTCGTCGTCCCGTTTTCGGCGGGGCCCGCAAATCAATCTATCGGCGCGATCCGAACAGCGCCCGCCCATAAAAAAAGCTTCCCGGTCGCAGCGCAAGATTGCTGGACCGGGAAGCCGGAAACGCGTGGGCGGCGTCGCCGCCGCGTCCGGCTGCGCCGGACAGGGCCACTTTAGCCCTTGTTCGCTTCGATATAGTCGATCGCATCCTTGACGGTCGCGATCTTTTCCGCCGCATCGTCAGGGATTTCGACACCGAATTCTTCTTCGAACGCCATCACCAGTTCGACGATGTCGAGGCTGTCGGCGCCCAGATCGTCGATGAAGCTTGCTTCCTCGGTGACCTTATCGGCTTCGACGCCCAGATGTTCGACAACGATCTTCTTAACCTTTTCGGCCGAATCGCTCATGCACAGTTCCTTTGCTGACTATGTCGTGAATGTTGGGGTTTGCCCTAAAGCGCGGCGGCGAGGCTGGCAAGAGGCCTGGCATCGCAATCGAATGCCATACTGCCATGCGTCCCCGCTCCGCTTCGTGCCCGGTGCCGCCCTTTCTGCCCCACCTGGCACCCTGCGCGCGAGATAGGCGCACGCACCGTCCGCTTCAAGGCCCGCTTCAAGGGACGAGGGTGAAGGTTCCTTCGCCAGGCAGCGCCAGCAACTCTGGCGCGATCAGGCAGAACCCTTGCCGGCCACGACGCCGGATTCACGCAGCGCCTCAACCGACCGGTCGATAACGGCGGGCGTGATCATGAAATGGCGCAGAACCGCTTCGGGCGACGCGTTCGCCGGTTGGCCGGTATGGTCCAGTACGCGCTCCCACAGCCGGCGCCCTTCGGCGAGGTGCCCCTGCCGCGCGACGACGATCGCGCGTACCATCATATATTGCGGCTCGACATTGCTGGGCGACGGCATCTCGTTGAGGATCGCCAGCGCCTGCTCCTGCTCGCCGCGCTGCGACATCAGAAAGGCCAGCGTCACCGCCGGCACCCCAGGATAAGCGGAATCGAGATAGAGCGACTGGCGCAGCAGTTTTTCGCCCGCCTCCTCGTCGCCGCACACTACTTTGTACAGGCCCAGAAAGCCTGCCATGTCGGGATCATAGCTGTTGAGGCGAACCGCCGCTTCGCCCATCGCATTGCCCGCAGCACAATTGCCGCTGTAAAAATGCGAACGCGCCACCGCGAAAAGCCCAATGGGCACGCCGGGGCCGCTGCGATAAGCCCGCTGCGCTAGGTCGCGCGCTTCTGCGAAAATCGCCTTGCCTTCGGGCGTATCGCGCTGCGCTTGCCATTGCCCGAAACGCACCCACGACAGCGCAGACAGTGCCACCGTGTCGAGCGGCTGGGCCTCGACCGTGTCGCGCAAACAGGCCTCGACGCGGCGTGCCGACCGGGAATCGCGCATCTGGCGCATCCGATGAAACTGCGCGAGACAGGGATAGCCCGAAGCAAAATTGTCAGGCTGACGCTGGACCTGGTCGCGCACGATCACGCCATAGTCGCCAGCGACCTGCGCAATGACAGGTTCGAGGCCGTCGAATTCCGGAAGCTGCTCCTCTGTCAGGCGCAATTGCTGCGACCAGATGGTCCGCTGGTCGGCCAGGCGATTGAGCATGATGGTCACATCGGCCGGCCCATCGGTCGTCCGCACCAGCGACACGTCGATTCGATAATCGGCGCGCGCCGCTGGCACGGTGGCATCGCCGGCCCTCGCACTCATCAGATCGATCAGGTCGAAACGGCGCAGGCCGTCGCGCAGCTTTCCGTCCAGCGCCCGCGCCAGCGCCCGCGAAATCGGACTTTCACCGGCGGCCGGTGGGCTGACCTCGACCACCGGCAACGGCTGAGGCGCCGTCGCGAACAGGCCGCCAGGCCCCGCCATCTGGCGCCAGCTCACGAAGAGAGCGGCGCCAACCAGCGCAATCGCGACGACCCAGAAAAGCAGACGACGAACGGGCCAGGACGCTTCGCGTGCCGGATTCCCCATCAGCGTGGCGGGCGGCGCGACTTCGGCAGCGGCTTGGCCCGCATCATCGACCGGCGGCGCGGTCGACCGTGCTGGCGGCGGCGTGCGATACTGTACCACCACTTCATAACTACCCTGCGGCACGCGCAGGCGATGTACCCAGGCGGTGTCGCCATAATAGCGGTCGAGCAGGCTCCGGAGCCGCCCGACCATCACCCTGGGATAGCTGTCGACCGCCGGGTCGAAATCAGCGCTGCGCCCCAGCGCTTCGGTCGCGATCGCATAGGCCTTGGGCGCCGCGCGCCCACCCTGCAGACGATGTTCGACCAGGAATTGCAACAGGCGCGACAAGACAGGAGAACGGACGAACATCGGGGACGCAAGAAGCTGGTCCAGCTCCTTTGCGATGATCCGTTCGACCTCGCCATTTTCCAGTTTTTCGTTCGCTTTCGCGTCGTCCATGCTGCGCCTCAATCGCCCCGTACGGGCAGTGCCGTAGATACGTCAATCACGAAGCGCAGCCAGCCTTTGTTACTTGCTCGTAACGGTTACGGACTGCCCTTACCCCATATCAGAAAAACGCAACACCTCAAAACTTCGGCAGAAAGCGCCGATCAAAGGTTAACAACTTGTCACCAAATGGCAACACCCCGCTACGTGACCCCTTGTTACTGCTAAAAGCGGGTCGATGTTGAGACTATCTGACGGTCGCGGTGTCCCCCCACAGCGCCGCGGTCTGCCCCGGACTTCGAGTCCGGCAAGACGGATTGAAGTCGGTGGGCCAAGGGCGCGAGCTGGTCCCTGGCGCCGCTGGATACCCCGCCGACTTCATGAACAGTGACTTCGCCGGACAGGATGACAGCCCCACCTGTCGCTTGTCCGGCAAGTCCGCCCCTCCCCCTTAAACCGCATGACAAAAGGACGCAGGCGCTTTGCAGCCTTCCGCACGCCGTGGGCGGCGCGGCCCCACAGAAAAGAGGCGCCGGATCGCTCCGACGCCTCTCCTGTTTTTCAGCCCTGACGGCGCTCGATGCGCGCTCAGCTTTTGGCCGGTGCAGCCGCTTCCTTGCAGGGACCGGTATGCGTGCTGGTCATCTGCATGACCATTTCCATGTCGCCACCGGTCGGCACCTTGCCCTTGGTGGTGATCGTCACGTCGCTTTTCTTGGCTTCCAGGGTTCCCGCGATCGCCATGTCGACCGTCTGGCCGTTGGCGGTACAGGTGCCCGCAATATCGACCTTGCCGCCGCTGACGTCCTTTTTGGACCAGGTGCATTCACCGCCATTGCCCGGCCCCTTGGCCAGTTCAGCGGCGATATCTTCCTTGTCGACCTGTTCCTGCGTGAAGCACTGGTCCATGCCGCTGGCGCCTTCCATCATCTGGGTCATGCCAGCCTTCATTTCCTCCGGCATACCGGGGACCTCGAACTTCACCAGCTTCACGTCGGTCTTCCAATTTCCCGCCTCGCGCTTGGTCGTGCCGCCAGCATTCTCGGTCTTGCTGCACCCAGCCACGGCAACGAGGGCACCGATCGCCGCAATCGCCACAAATTTCTTCATACCAATTCTCCTGTTCAATTTTCCGGCCTGGTCGTTTGACTCATAGCGATTGTGGACCCGCCGCATCGATACCATATTGACCGCAATGGCAATCCAGATTCGCACCTCGCTCGACGAAATCGACACCAGTGCCGATTATGTCCCCCACCGCCCCACACGCCCCGACAAGGTCGAAGGCGGCAAGGCGTTCGAGCTGGTCAGCGACTATCAACCCGCCGGCGATCAACCGACAGCGATCCGCGAACTGGTCGAAACGGCCAAGGATGGCGAACGCGATCAGGTGCTGCTCGGCGTCACGGGCTCGGGCAAGACCTTCACGATGGCGAAGGTGATCGAGGCGCTACAGCGCCCCGCGCTGATCCTCGCCCCCAACAAGATTCTCGCGGCGCAGCTTTACGGCGAGTTCAAGAGCTTTTTTCCGGGCAATGCGGTCGAATATTTCGTCAGCTATTACGACTATTACCAGCCCGAAGCCTATGTTCCGCGTTCCGATACCTATATCGAAAAGGAATCGAGCGTAAACGAGGCGATCGACCGGATGCGCCATTCAGCGACGCGCGCGCTGCTCGAACGTGACGACGTCATCATCGTCGCCTCGGTCTCGTGCCTCTACGGCATCGGCTCGGTCGAAACCTATTCGGCGATGATCTTCGACCTCAAAAAGGGTCAGGTCGCGGACAATCGCGAGATCATCCGAAAGCTCGTCGCGCTCCAATACAAGCGCAATGACGCCGCCTTCTCCCGCGGCAATTTCCGCGTCCGCGGCGACAGCCTGGAAATCTTTCCTTCGCACTATGAGGATATGGCCTGGCGCGTCAGCTTCTTCGGCGACGAAATCGAGGATATCACCGAGTTCGACCCGCTGACCGGCAAGAAGATCGCGAGCCTGAACAGCGTCCGCATCTACGCCAACAGCCACTATGTCACCCCCGGCCCGACATTGAAGCAGGCGACCGAGGCGATCCGCCACGAGCTTGCCGAGCGGCTGAAGGAACTGGAGACCGAAGGGCGCCTGCTCGAGGCGCAGCGGCTCGAACAGCGCACCCATTTCGACCTCGAAATGATCGCCGCGACCGGCAGCTGCGCCGGGATCGAAAATTACAGTCGCTTCCTCACCGGGCGCCTGCCCGGCGAGCCCCCGCCAACCCTGTTCGAATATCTGCCCGACAACGCCCTGCTCTTCGTCGATGAAAGCCATCAGACGATCCCGCAGATCGGCGCGATGTCCAAGGGCGACCATCGCCGCAAGATCACGCTCGCCGAATATGGCTTTCGCCTGCCCTCGTGCATCGACAATCGCCCGCTGCGCTTTGCCGAATGGGACGCGATGCGGCCGCAGACGGTCAGCGTGTCCGCAACCCCGGGGACGTGGGAGATGAACCGCACCCAGGGCGTGTTCGCCGAACAGGTGATCCGCCCCACCGGACTGATCGACCCGCCGGTCGAGATCAAGCCGGTCGAGGAGCAAGTCGACGACCTAATCGCCGAAGCGAAAAAGACCGCAGCGGCAGGATACCGCACCCTCGTCACCACGCTCACCAAGCGGATGGCCGAGGATCTGACCGAGTTCCTCCATGAGGCGGGACTCAAGGTCCGCTATATGCACAGCGACGTCGAGACGCTGGAGCGCATCGAGATCATCCGCGACCTGCGCCTCGGCGTGTTCGACGTGCTTGTCGGGATCAACCTCTTGCGTGAAGGGCTCGACATTCCCGAATGCGGGCTCGTGGCGATCCTCGACGCCGACAAGGAAGGTTTTTTACGCAGCGAAACGTCGCTGGTCCAGACGATCGGGCGCGCCGCGCGCAATGTCGATGGCCGCGTCATCCTCTATGCCGACCGCGTCACCGGCAGCATGGAGCGCGCGCTACGCGAAACCGACCGCCGCCGCGCCAAACAGCAGGCCTATAATGAAGAACATGGCATCACGCCTCAGACGATCAAGCGCAACATCGGCGACATCATCGCCCATGTCGCGTCAAAGGACGGCGTGACCGTCGATCTGGGTGAGGACAAGCCTGACCACATGGTTGGCCACAATCTGCGCGCCTATATCGCCGACCTTGAAAAGCGGATGCGCGACGCCGCCGCCGATCTGGAATTTGAGGAAGCCGGCCGTCTCCGCGACGAAATCCGCCGCCTAGAGGCCGACGAACTTGGCCTGCCCGCTGACGAACAGGTCGCCCCGCGCGTCGGGCGCAGCAACGAGGGCAAGCCGGGGACGCGCAAGGGGCGGTTCGGGAAGCAGAGCAAGACGAAGTGGGGGCGCTAAGCCGCACTTCGACAAAAGCCTGTCTCATACCGACGAGTAGCCTTGCTCGCCCCGCCGTCTCAGCTTAGCTTTCACGCATCAAACCGGGGAGTAATAATATGAAATCGGGCCCATCTATTATCGCCCTGGCGCTTGCGGTCGCCGCGCCTGCGATCCTCCATGCGCAGGACAAACCCGATGACAAGGCGAAGGCCGAAAAGTCCGCCGATTATGAGCCACAGGTTCGCACGTCCAAGCTTTCCGGCACCTTCGGCGGCCAGCGGGTCAACTATACCGCGACGATCGGCGAAACGATCCTAAAGAACAAGGATGGGGTGCCCGAGGCCGCCGTCGTCACCACCTCCTATGTCAAGGAACCGCGCGATCCCGGTCGCCCCGTCACCTTCCTGTTCAACGGCGGCCCGGGGTCAGGCACGGTGTGGCTGATGATGGGTGCCTTTGGCCCCAAGCGCGTCGCCATCCCCAGCGACGCCCGCGACGATGGTGCTCCTCCTTATCCGATCGTCGACAATCCCGATGCCCTGCTCGACGTTACCGACATCGTCTTCATCGACCCGCCGGGCACCGGCTTTTCGCATCTGATCGGCAAGGCCGACCCCAAGGATTATTATGGGGTGACGCAGGATGCGAAGGCAGTCGCCGAAGTCATCCGCCGCTGGCTCAACGACAATGGCCGCTGGAACAGCCCCAAATATCTGGGCGGCGAAAGCTATGGCACGACGCGGTCGGCGGCGGTCGCCAACCAGTTGATGAACGCGACCTTCAACGACGTCGCGCTCAACGGCATCATCCTGATTTCGACCGTGCTCGACTTTGCGGCGGGCGCCGATACGCCGGGCAATGAACTCAGCTATATCACCAACCTGCCCTCAATGGCGGTCACCGCCCTCTATCACGGCAAGGCGAGCGCGCCGTCGGTCGAGGCTTTTGCCGAGGAGGCACGGCAATGGGCGATCGGCCCCTATGCGACCGCGCTGCTCAAAGGACAGAAGTTGCCGGGCGAGGAACGCGCCGCGATCCGCCGCGAGCTCGCGCGCTTCACGGGTCTTTCCGAAACCTATCTTGAACAGGCGGATCTGCGCGTCACCCCGGCGCGCTTCTACAAGGAATTGCTCCGCGACCGCGGCCTGACCGTCGGGCGGCTCGATAGTCGCTATACCGGCCGCGACTACGACAATGCCGGCGAAAGTCCTGACAACGACCCCAGCTTTTATGGCATCGACGCGGGCTACACCGCCGCGATCAATGCGTGGAGCCGGGAGACGCTGGGGTTCAAGACCGACCGCGAATATCAGTCGATCGGCCGGATCGGCGGGCAATGGGACTGGCGGATCGGCGGGCGCGACACCAACGCCTATCTGAATGTCGCCCCCTATATCGGGCAGGCGCTGCGCGAAAATTCTGGACTGAAAGTTCTGGTTGCACAGGGCTGGTATGATTTTGCGACACCCTTTTTCGCGGCCGAATATGCACTGTCGCGCACCGGCATTCCGCAGGACCGCATCACCTATACCTATTATGACGCGGGCCATATGATGTATATTCGCGATGAGGACCGGCGAAAGCTGTCCGACGACGTGCGCGCCTTCATCCGCGAGCGCTGACTCGGGCTTTGCCGATCCTCTCGTCAGCCGGGGCTTGCTTCAGCGTTCAGCGGAGCACCCCGGCCGCAACCTGCCGCCGCGCATAGAGATAGAGCGCGATACCGATCGCCCAGATCACTACGGTGAAGGCCAGCGGGAATATTCCGAACATCCGCATCAGATCGGCATAATGCAGGCCGAACTGATAGGCTGAACTAAGCGCCAGCCCAACCAGCGAGGCCAGAAAGGCGGTTTCGGCATGGCGGCTGCGCGCCAAAAGCAGCACCGAGCCCAGCACCGCACCCCATATGCCAAGCCCCCAGCCGATATTGGCCCACAGAGGAAAGCTGGTGAAATATTGCTGCTGCTCAGGCGTAAACGCCGCCATATAGTCCGGATTGTTGAGCTTGGTCATCACATAGTCGAACGCCCCAAAGGCGTTCCAAAGCAAGGAAGCGATACCGACGATCCACATATGTGTCGGCGCTTTGGCACTATCGGTCATAGTCATCCCCCTCCCCAGAAAGATCACACACAGACGCTCATCATACACATCCCGAAGCAGATGTGACATATTCATATAACACACCAGATCAGCCACGCAAAGCGCTTCCACGCGGGTGGGCTTGGCAAATCCACCGCGCCCCCCCAATATGCGCATCATGTGCGTCGTCGCGCTCGCTTGGCGGGCCCACCCCGAATTTCCTTTGATCCTGCTCGGCAATCGGGACGAGTTTTATGCCCGCGCCGCCGCGCCGCTCGGGGCGTGGGATGACGGCAGCGGGGTCATCGCCGGACGCGACCTGCAGGCGGGCGGCACCTGGCTGGGACTGCACAAGCCCAGTGGACGCTCCGTTGTCATCACCAATGTTCGCGGAGCTTCCCCCGATCCCACAAAGGAATCGCGCGGTGCTCTTGTCACCGATCTGTTGCGCCGCGAGGGGCGCTTCGCCGATCCGGCGGAACCCGATCTCGACCGCTTCAATGCTTTCAACCTTTTCACCGCCGACGCCGACGGCGCGCGGCTGTTCACCAACCGCCCGGCGCCGCGCATTTCCCCCCTTGCCCCCGGGATCCACGCGCTGGCCAACGAACCGGCAACGTCACCCTGCCCGCGCGCCGCACTGCTCGGCCAGTTACTCAGTGCGGCGGTGTCGGATGGTATGGATATCGCCGCGCTGTTCGATGCGTTGGCGGCCGACGCACCGCCAGCCCTGTTTCTGAACGGCGAACTTTACGGAACGCGCGCCAGCACACTGCTGACCATCGATACCGAAGGACGAGCGAGAATCGCCGAACGCCGATACGAAAAGGGCGGCCGCTCCACCGGAACGACCGCCCTCGAACTTCGGATCGGCTGAGCCGTCGCGCGTTATTTCGGCGCCAGAACCATCAGCATCTGGCGGCCTTCGGTGCGCGGATGCGCCTCGACCTTCGCGATTTCGGCGGTCATTTCGGCAACGCGTTGCAGCACGTTCAGGCCGAGTTGGGTGTGGCTCATTTCGCGGCCACGAAAGCGCATGGTCATCTTGACCTTGTCGCCATCCTCCAGAAAGTCGAAGACCTTCTTCATCTTCACATCGAAATCATGATCATCGATGTTCGGGCGCATCTTGATCTCTTTGATTTCTTGAGTTTTTTGAGTCTTGCGCGCGGCGTTCGCCTTTTTCTGGGCTTCATATTTGAACTTGCCCACATCCAGGAATTTGCACACCGGCGGATCGGCGTTGGGGGAGACTTCGACCAGGTCCAGACCGACTTCGGCCGCCTGTTCGATCGCTTCGGCAGTCAGCATTACGCCCAGATTCTCACCTTCCTCGTCGATCACGCGGACCTTCGGCGAGGCGATGAATTCATTATATCGCGGGCCATTCTTGGGCGGCATCGGCGCCATCGAGCGGCGGGTCATGGGCGGGCGTATAGCTGTATCTCCTCAAAATCTCTGACAGGCACGCGCAATCCTGCGGAAAGCACGCACAGCGCACATATAATGAACATTGGCGCCCCGTAAAGGTCGCCGTTGCAAATGAGCCACCGCTTTTCCGGCAACTGTGGCGGCTATGCCACGCCCCGGCGCATCACCATTTCGCCGGAGCGGGATCGACGACACGGAACCCCCCGGCGCCGACCTCGCTGACCTCAAGCGCGCGGATCGCGATACCGCGATCGTTGAACCGGAAAATGCCATCGATCCCACCAAAACCGTCGGCCGCAAGCAGCTTGTTCACGGGAAAACTGGTGCCCGGCTTCCAGTCGCGCGCGATACGTACCGTGAGCAGCACCGAATCATAGCCCAGGCTGGCAAGGCGATAGGGCGCCTTTCCGAACCGGGTTCGGTATTTGCCGGCCAACTGCCCGTAAAGACCGTCGGAAACGCTGGCGAACCAGGCGCCGCGCATCGCCGCATTGCCGCCAAGCGCCGCATCGGTGTTCCAAAGCTCGGTTCCCAGAATCTGGCGCTCGCCCGCGCTCTTGATCACCGGAACCGCACGCACCGCATTGCCGCCGCTGTCGGCGATCAGCACCGCATCCATCGCCCCGGCATTGGCAAGACGCCGGGCCGCACCGGTCAACGCCGTCGCGCTGCGGTCATAATTTTCAACTGCAACCAGCGTTCCTCCCGCATCCTTCACCGCGGCCCGGAAAGCGGCAGTCGCCCGCTCGCCATAGACATTCTTGGGCACCAAAGCGCCGAACCGCATATGCCCTTTGGTCCGCGCAAAGGACACGACCCGTTCGACGGACTGGCCGGGGACGAAGCCCATGATGAACACGCCGTTTCCGGCAACACTGCTGTCGTTAGAAAAGCTGAGCACCGGAACCTTTGCCGCGCGCGCGATAGGCGCAACCGCCGTGACGTCTTCGCTGAGCAGCGGCCCCAGGATCAAGCGGTTGCCGTCGGCCACAGCCTGTCGTGCCGCCGCCGCCGCGCCAAGCGCGGTGTCATAGGTGGTGATACGGACCCGCTCGGTCTTGGTATCGAGCAGCGCCATCGTGGTCGCATTGGCAATCGCGGTGCCGACATCGGCGTTGGTGCCGGTCTGAGGCAAAAGCAATGCCACGCGGTGGCGGTCGGTATCGGTCGGCAGACCGGGCCCAACCGTTTCGTTCGGATTTTCAGGCGGCGGCGCAGTACCGGGGCCCGCAGTTTTCGGTACGACCTGACACGCCGTCAGCAACCCGCCCAGCGCCAATACGCCCAAACCGCGCAGCAATTGCCGACGCGGTGACGCATTCGCTTGGCGCTCGACCAAAGTTTCTGCCATTTTCGGCGACATGCCGGATTCGACCATCATTAAATCTCCCTTGCCCGGTCTCTATATCGTGGCAACGCCCATCGGCAACCTTGGCGACATCAGCCCGCGTGCAGCGGCGGTGTTGGCAGAGGCCAACGTGATCGCCGCCGAAGACACGCGCGTGACGGCGAAGCTGCTGTCGCATCTGGGTTTGCGGATATCGATGACCCCCTATCATGACCATAGCGACGAACGCGCACGCGCCGCGCTGGTTGCGCGGATGGAACAGGAAATTGTCGTGCTGGTGTCGGACGCCGGAACCCCGCTGATTTCCGACCCGGGATACAAGCTGGTGCGCGACGCGCGCGCGGCTGGCCGCCATGTCACCACCCTGCCCGGCCCCTGCGCGGCCATCGCCGCGATCACCCTGTCGGGCCTGCCGAGCGACCGCTTTCTGTTCGCGGGCTTCCTGCCGTCAAAGGTCAAGGCGCGGGCCGACACCATCGCCGAATTCGCCGCACTGCGCGCCACCCTCGTCTTCTACGAAAGCGGCCCACGGCTCGCCGCCGCGCTGACCGCCCTCGCCGACGGACTGGGCAATCGCGAGGCTGCGGTCGCGCGCGAGATCACCAAGCTTTACGAACAATGCGTGACCGGCCCGCTTCGCGACCTTGCCGCACGCTACGCTGACGCACCGCCGAAAGGCGAAATCGTCGTGATCGTCGGCCCGCCGCCCGAAGACAGCCACGAAGAAGGCGACGACGAAACGATCGATGCGGCGCTGCGCGCGGCACTCGCCGATCAACCGGTCGCGCGAGCGGCCAAGGCAGTCGCCAAGCGTTTCGGGCGCGACCGACACAATATTTACGCCCGCGCGCTGACTCTGAAGGACAGCGTTTGACGCGCGCTGCCGCCGAAGCGCGCGGACGGCGAGCGGAGCGGCGAGCCGCATGGTGGCTGCGCCTTCGCGGCTGGCGGATATTGGGGATGCGTCTGCGCGTACCGGTGGGCGAGGTTGACCTTGTAGCGCGGCGCGGCCGCACCCTGGCCTTTATCGAAGTGAAATGGCGCGACCGCGCCGAAGAACTGGACTTTGCCGTCGACGAATGGCGGCTGCGCCGCGTCGCGGCAGCGGCGGAAATGCTCGCCCCGCGCTTCGCCCGAGCGGGCGATGACATTCGGATTGACGCGATGCTGCTTGCGCCCGGGCGCCTGCCACGCCATCTGGTCCACGTCTGGCAACCCTAGGAGAAGCAAATGACCCTGCGCGCAGCCGTGCAAATGGACCCAATGGACGGCATCAACATCGGCGGGGACAGCAGCTTTCACCTGATGCTGAAGGCCCAGGAACGCGGCTATGTCCTCTATCATTATGACGTCCGCGGCCTGACATGGGAGGGCGGACGACTGACCACCCGCGCCCATCCAGTCTATGACGTAAAGCGCGAGATGGGCGATCATTATCGCTTCGGTGATCCGGTAACGATCGATCTGGGGCGCGATGTCGATGTCGTGCTGATGCGCCAGGACCCACCCTTTGACCTTGGCTATCTGACCGGAACCTGGCTGCTCGAACGCATCGCGGACGAAACGCTGGTGGTGAATGACCCGGTATCGGTCCGCAACGCCCCGGAAAAGGTCTTCGTCCTCGACTTTCCAGAGTTCATGCCGCCAACGATGGTGACGCGCGACCTGGATGCGGTGAAAGATTTCCAGGCCCGCTACGGCGCAATCGTGGTCAAGCCGCTGCACGGCAATGGCGGCAAGGCGGTGTTCCGGATCGACGCCGATGGCGCCAACCTTGGCGCGCTGGTCGAATTGTTCGGCCAGGTGTGGCCCGAACCCTTCATGGTCCAGCAGTTCCTGCCCAGCGTCAGCAAGGGCGATAAGCGCATCGTGCTGATCGACGGCGAAGTCGCCGGAGCGATCAACCGCAAACCGGGCGAAGGCGAGTTCCGATCGAACCTGGCGGTCGGTGGTTATGCCGAAGCGGCGGACCTCACGCCGCGCGAGCAGGAAATCTGCGCTGCGCTGGGCCCGGCGTTGAAGGCACGCGGGCTGATCTTTGTCGGCATCGATGTCATCGGCGGCGAATGGCTGACCGAAATCAACGTTACTTCGCCCACCGGCATCGTCGCGATCGATCGTTTCAACAACAGCGATACCGCCGGCATGATCTGGGACGCAATCGCAGGGCGGGTCGCCCAGGCATAACCCTGTCATTGCAAGCATAGCGAAGCGGACGAGAGCGGGGTAAGGCCGTTTCCGGATCGCCGCCTCGCCCCGGCTCCTTGCAATGACGACTGTTTTTCTTCGCAGGACAGCATATCCATGACCGAATTCATTCTCGATCTCATTCAGTCGTGGGGCTATCTCGGCATCGCGATCCTGATGTTCCTGGAAAATGTGTTCCCACCGATCCCGTCGGAAGTGATCATGAGCCTGGGCGGCGTCATGGTCGGCCAGGGACGCTTCGACTATTGGACGCTGGTGGCCTTTGCCGTCGTCGGCACGACGCTCGGTAACTGGGTGTGGTACTGGATCGGCCGCTGGTTCGGTTATGAACGGCTGAAACCGCTGATCGACCGCTATGGCCGCTGGCTGACGCTTGACTGGGACGAGGTCGAACAACTGCACGACTGGTTCATTCGCTATGGCTCGGGCATCGTCTTTTTCTGCCGCTTCATGCCAATCGCGCGCACGATGATCTCGCTGCCCGCCGGGATGGTCGGCATGAACCAGGTCAAGTTTCTTGCGTGGACCGCCGCCGGTTCGACGATCTGGATCGCCGCTCTTGCCGGTGCCGGATCGTGGTTCGGCCGCCAGTTCCATGAGGTCGAGCGCTTCATCGGCCCGGTGGCACTGATCGCGATCGGGTCGATCATATTGCTTTATGTGTACCGCGTCGTGACGTGGAAACCCAAGGCGCCGCGGCAGGACTGATCCGGCGGCCGCCACCAAGGCCGGACGCCGCCTTTCTTGTTCCGTCCTTGCCTAGGCCCGCGGGTGGGCGCTGCGATAAATGTCGAGCAGGTGCGCCGCATCAACCGCAGTGTAGATCTGGGTCGAGGCCAGGCTGGCATGACCGAGCAGTTCCTGCAGGCTGCGCAAGTCTGCACCGCCCGCGAGCAGATGCGTCGCGAAACTGTGCCGCAGCGCATGCGGCGTCGTGCGTTCGGGAAGCCCCAGCGCACGCCGCGCGGCGCGGACATTGGCGCGCACCACCCCTGGCGCCAGCGGCCCACCGCGCACCCCGACGAACAGCGGGCCATTCTTGTCGATGTCATAGGGACAAGCCGCCACGTAACGCGCGACAGCCTGTGCCACCGCTGGCAGAACAGGCACGATCCGCGTCTTGCCACGCTTGCCGGTGACACGCAGCGTGGCGCCGAGCGGCAGCGCGGCACCGGTCAGTCCCAGCGCCTCACCGATCCGCAACCCGGCGCCATATAGCAGCAGCAGCAGTGCAAAATCGCGCGCGCCCGCCCAGCCCTCGCGCGCATTGTCCTCGACATCCTGAGCGAGTTCGAGCGCTTCGGTGGGGGCGACCGGACGCGGCAACCCCTTTTTGACGCGCGGCCCGCGCATCGCCGGCACGCTCGCCTCCGACCCGCCGACGAAGCGCAGAAAACCGCGCAACGCCGACAGCTCGCGCGCCGCCGAGGCATTGCTGAGCCCTTCGCCGCGCCGGTCGGCAAGATAGGCGCGCAGATCATTGGGACCGAGCGCGGTCAGCATCCGCCGATCGACCGCCCCGCCGCGATGCAGCGATAAAAAGGCGCAGAAACGCACGGCGGTCGCGATATAGGCGCGGCGCGTATGGTCCGAACGGCGCTTTTCATGCGCCAGGTGGGCGTCCCAGTCGCGGATGATGTCGTGCGCCAAAGCCCGTCCTCCAAAACCCGTCCGTCCCGCCCTGTTCCCGCGCGACGCAAATAGGCCCGCAAGGATTAGTGAGTTTTGACCAGCTCGGAAAGGATCGAGTCGAGCAGCAATATGCCGTCGTCGGTGACGCGCAGCCGATCGCCTTGGTGCGCCACCAGCCCCTGCGCGCCGAGCCGCACCGCCGCTTCGGCGTCGAAAAACGCCGCGCGCACCAGTCCGCTGCGTGCCTCGATGCGCGCAAGATCGACGCCTTCGGTCAGCCGCAGCCCCATCAGCATCGCCTCGGTCGCGCGCTCTTGTCCCGGCAGATCGCTTTCGGCCTTCAACCCATGACCGTTGCGGTCGGTGGCGGACAGGAAATTCTCGGGCTTCTTGTGCCGCTCGGTCGCCTGGCCAAGCCGCCGTCCATGGGCGCCAGGGCCGATCCCCGCATAATCGCCATAGCGCCAATAGGTCAGATTGTGGCGGCTTTCCTCGCCGGGCCGGGCATGGTTCGACACTTCATAACGCGGCAGGCCAGCGGCGCGCGTCATCGCCTGCGTCGCGTCGAAGAGGTCCGCGGCGGCATCGCCGTCGGGAATGACGAGGTCGCCCTTCGCCGCCAACGTGGCAAAGCGGGTGCCGGGTTCGATGGTCAGCTGGTACAACGACAGATGGCCGGTGCCAAAGGCGAGCGCTTCGGCCAGTTCGGCCTCCCACGCCGCCAGCGTCTGGCCGGGACGCGCATAGATGAGGTCAAAGCTGACGCGCGCAAAATGCGCCTGCGCCGCCGCGATCGCCGCCCGTGCCTCGTCGCCGCTGTGCGCGCGGCCCAGAAAGTTCAGGACGTACGGATCAAAGCTTTGCACCCCGATCGACACGCGATTGACCCCGGCGCGGGCGAGCGCCGCGAAATTGGCGACCTCGACCGAATTGGGGTTCGCCTCCAGCGTGATCTCGCAATCTGCGGTCAACCCCCAGGCGTCGTCCGCCGCCGCAATCACCGCCGCGACGGTATCGGACGGCATCAGGCTGGGGGTCCCACCGCCGAAAAAGATCGACGAAACGCCACGTCCCGGCAGCAACGCCGCTTCGTGCCGCAAATCGGCGAGCAGCGCCGCGCGCCACGCCGCCTGATCGACGCGGTCGCGGACATGGCTGTTGAAATCGCAATAGGGACATTTCGACACGCAAAACGGCCAATGGACATAAAGGGCAAGCGGATCGACCATGAACGCGCCCTACGCCGGAATGCGCGCCGCGCGAAGGGCCGATCGTAAATCGCACCAAACCGGACGCATCTGCACGCCAAACCCGCCATTGTGAACCCAGTTCGCGCAGCCACTGCCTGGTCCCTTCCATAATTTCCCCGAACGGAACGGAAGGGAAGTCACCATGAGTATTGCAAACACGCTAGCCGACGTCTGTCTGAGGGAATGGGAGTTCTTCAGGCGCTCGTCGATCAACCTCGACGGCACATCGACCGTGGGGCTGCGCGAATATGATCCGGGCGGGTGGCAACGCGTTGCCGACTATTGGAAATTCATCGGCGGCGCCTATGCCAATCTGACCGGACTCGATCGCGGCACCCCCTGGTCCGCCGCCTTCATATCCTGGGCGATGAATGCGGCGGGCGCGGGCGACAAATTCCCCTATTCGGCGGGACATGCGACCTATATCAACCGCGCGATCAAGAATGCGGGCATATCTTCGGCGGCATTGATCGGCCATCGGCTGGGGGAGTATGCGCCAAAGGTCGGCGATCTCGTCGGTTATTGGCGCGGAGGAAAGCCGATCAGCTTCGACAATGCTCCGAAAATCGGCTGGTACGAAAGTCACACGGACATCGTTGTGGAGGTCGGCAATGGCTTTGTTCATTGCATCGGCGGCAATGTGCTCCATTCAGTTACAAAGCGCGCCGTACGGACGAACGCCAGCGGGATCGTCACCGACCGAAAGCAGAACTGGTTCGTGGTGATCGAAAACCGCATCTGAAGCCCCCCCCCCGGCCGGCGTCAAACCATCACCCAGCGCCGAATTGCGGCCGCCGCGCTGTCCGCGCTCCGGTCGGTGACGTCAATATCGAATACGGCGTCGCAATGATCGAGCAGGATCGGGCGCGCCATACCGTCGCCGACCACTGCGGCATCGGACAGCTTGCGCGACCGGACGCGGTCCGGCGCCGCGATCCGCCGCGCGCGTTCGACGTCGGCGCAGCTCAGATGCACGCCGTACAGCCGTGCCCGCCGCGCATCGGCCAGCGACCGGATCGCCGCCTGCCACTCCTCACCCCAGGCGCGCCTTTGGCTCGGCGCGATCATCAGAATGATCGCGGTCGCCTGCGGTAACGCTGCGGCGCGCTCAAAGGCGATCGCCCGCACCGCCCGCACCGTGTCGAAAAAGGCCTCGGAACCGAAATCGGTCGTCGCAAAGGCCGGATCGTACAATGTGTGATTATCGATCAACCGCGCACCGAGCGCCTCTGCCAGCAGTCGCCCGATGGTCAGCTTTCCAACGCCGGCATGGCCGTTCAGTTCAATGATCATGCGCGCATCATGGCGCGCTTGGCTCCGGTCCGCAACGCCACGTCGGCTTCGGTTTTGCCGTCGGGATCAAGGCGCTGTCCCGTCATCGGCATCGGATCCCGAACGCCTATTCGAACAACCCAGCCACCAGCTTTACGAAGGCATCCGCACGGTGGCTGATCGCATGTTTTTCGGCCGGATCAATTTCGGCATAGGTCAACGCCTTGCCAACCGGAATGAATACAGGATCATAACCGAAGCCCAACTTGCCGCGCGGCGGCCAAGTCAGCGTGCCTTCGGCCCGGCCTTCGAAAACCTCGGCATGACCATCGGGCCAGGCGAGCGCCAGAGTGCAGATAAAGGTGGCGCTGCGGTCGACATCGGCTCCCTGTTCGGCGAGCAACCCTTCGACCTTGCCCATCGCCATATACCAGTCGCGGCCCGGATCGCCCTCAAACGCCTGCCGCTCGGCCCAGTCTGCGGTATAAACGCCCGGCCGCCCACCGAGCGCTGCAACCGCCAGCCCGCTGTCGTCGGCAAGCGCGGGAAGCCCCGATGCCGACGCGCTCGCATGCGCCTTGAGCAGCGCATTGTCTCGAAAGGTTGTTCCTGTCTCTTTGGGTTCAGGCAGGTCGAGATCGCCCGCCGACACCGGGTCAATCCCGAAGGGTTCCAGCAGCGCGCGAATCTCGCGCACCTTGCCGGCATTGTGGCTGGCGATGACGAGCTTTCCGGGGGCAAGTTTGCGGTGGGTCATCAATGCTGGCCTTCTATCACTTCAAGCTGCGCAAACCAATTTCGAGAGGGCCGCGCAAAAACGCCAGCCGACGGAACGCTGGCGCCTGTGCACGTTCCGATTCCCTGCTTATCGCCCGACAGCCTTGTCCTGCGCGGCGAAAATTTCGCCGCAACCGATGCGTGCGAGGCGAAGCAGGCGGAGCAGCCCTTCCTCGTCATAGGTCGCGCCCTCAGCGCTCGCCTGCACCTCAACGATCTGACCGCCACCGGTAAGCACGAAATTACCATCGGCTTCGGCCACCGAATCCTCGTCATAATCGAGGTCGAGCACCGGCGTGCCCTTGTAGATTCCGCACGAAATTGCCGCGACCTTGTCGGCGATCGGGTCCTCGGCGATCGCCTTCGCCGCCAGCAGCTTGTCGACCGCAAGACGCAGCGCGACCCACGCGCCCGAGATCGACGCGGTGCGCGTGCCGCCATCGGCCTGGATGACGTCGCAATCGATCACGATCTGGCGCTCACCCAGCTTTTGCATATCGACGACCGCACGCAAGCTGCGGCCGATAAGTCGCTGGATTTCCTGTGTCCGGCCCGACTGCTTGCCCTTTGCCGCTTCACGGCTGCCGCGCGTGTGCGTGGCCCGGGGCAGCATGCCATATTCGGCCGTCACCCAGCCCGAGCCCTTGCCGCGCAGAAAGGGCGGCACCTTTTCCTCGACACTGGCAGTCACCAGCACCTTGGTGTTGCCAAAGCTGACGAGAACGCTGCCCTCGGCATGGATGGTGAATTCGGTTTCGATGGCGATGGGGCGCATCTGATCGGGCGCGCGGCCGGAAGGGCGCATGGGTGTATCTCCTGTGAATGTGTGCGAGGGCGCTTAGCCGGGTTGCCCGATTTGCGCCACCCGTCATTGCAAGCGCGCAACAGCTCCGCGCGACCGAGCCCCCCGGCTGCGTGGACAAAGGCGGCAAGGTGCCGCTGGCTGGTTGCGGCCTGGACGATCCACCCGGCGATGAAGCCGTGGGGAGGCGGCACGGCGCTTCAGGAACGTCCGCAAAGCTTGCCCCCTGCCCCTCCTCTCCCTAAATCCGTCGCATGACGCCGCCGCCGATCACCGAACTCACCACGCGCGCCCGCGATGTGTTCCGGCTGGTTGTCGATGCCTATCTGGAAACCGGCCAGCCCGTGGGTTCGCGCACCCTGTCGAAACTCGCGGCATTGAACCTGTCGCCTGCCTCGATCCGCAATGTGATGCAGGATCTGGAGGAGCTGGGTCTGCTCGCCAGCCCGCACACAAGCGCGGGACGGATGCCGACCGAACAGGGGCTGCGGCTGTTCGTCGACGGGATGATGCAGGTCGCTGAACCAAGCGCCGAGGATCGCGCCCAGATCGAGGCGAGCCTGTCCGAAAGCGGCCCGATCGAAAGCGCGCTCGCGCAGGCGACATCGGCGCTGTCGGGCCTGTCCGCCTGCGCCGGACTGGTCCTGGTGCCCAAGCATGAGCGGGTGTTAAAACAGCTCGCCTTCGTACCGCTGTCGGATCGTCAGGCACTGGTCGTGCTGGTTGCGGGCGACGGCGCGGTCGAAAACCGCGTGATCGACATTCCCGCCGGCCTTTCACCGTCGATGCTGGTCGAAGCGGGCAACTACATCTCCGCCATGTTCGGCGGCCTGACGCTGGCCGAGGCGCTGGCGCGGGTCCGCCGCGAGATAGAGGCGGAACGCATCGCGATCGACCGCGCGGCGCAGGATCTGGTGTCGCGTGGGCTCGCCGCTTGGTCGTCCGACGGCGCCGACCGCCCGGTGCTGATTGTGCGCGGTCAGGCGAATCTGCTCGACGACAGCGCGGTCGGCGACCTCGACCGGGTGCGCCAGCTGCTCGACGAGCTCGAATCGAAGCAGGAAATCGCCGGGCTGCTCGACAGCGCGCGCGAAGGCCGCGCGACGCGCATTTTCATCGGGTCGGAGAACAAGCTCTTTTCGCTGTCGGGATCGTCGGTTATCGCCGCGCCCTATCATGGCAGCGACGGTCGCGTGGTCGGCGTGGTAGGGGTTATCGGCCCGACCCGCTTGAACTATGCGCGTATCGTACCCATGGTGGATTTCACGGCACAATCGCTCTCAAAACTGATACGATAGGTTTATGACGAACATCGAAAATGACACGCCCGTCGACGACGGCACCGCTCCCGAAACCGCCGCAACCGGCGCCCCGGCCCCGGCCGAAACCGACGAAGCGGCGAAGCTCGCCGAACAGCTCGCAGCGGTACAGCAGGATTTGCTCTATGCGCGCGCCGAAACGCAGAATGTCCGTCGCCGCGCTGAAAAGGAAGTCGCCGACGCCCACGCCTATGCCGCGACCAAGTTCGCGCGCGACATTTTGTCGGTCGCCGACAATCTGGGCCGGGCGCTCGCCGCGCTGGGCGCCGAACAGCGCGCTGATGAAGCGATCAAACCGCTGCTGACCGGAATTGAGGCGACCGAGCGCGAATTGCTGAGCGTGTTCGAACGCCACGGCATCACCCGCATCGCGGCGATCGGCTTGCCGCTCGACCCGAACCAGCATCAGGCGATGCTCGAAATCCCGAGCGACAAGGAGCCTGGGACGATCGTCCAGGAAATGCAGGCCGGCTATATGATGAAGGACCGCCTGCTGCGTCCCGCGATGGTCGGGGTGGCGAAGGCCGGATAATCCTGCGGCAAACGCGGCTCCCCGGCGTAAGCCGGGGGCTAGCGGCCCAAGGGGCACGTCCGCCTGACTGACCGTCAGATGAAGGCATCGCTTCAGTCGTCAATGCGAGTGAAACGGAACCATCCCTAACCATCCGTCCCGCGCGACGTCGATGACCTTAGAGGCCGGTGCATAGCGCCTCCCATCGCGAGGTCGATGCGGCGCTTTGCCGCCTTATGCCGCCTTGCGCAGCTTCGCCAATTTCTTCAGCACCATGTCGCGCTTCAGTCGCGACAGATGGTCGATGAACAAAATGCCTTCCAGATGGTCATGCTCGTGCTGGATGCACGTCGCCATCAGGCCGGTCATGCGTTCTTGATGGTGTTTTCCATCTTCGTCCTGCCAGTCGACGGTGACTTCGGCGGGGCGCGTCACATCGGCATATTGTTCGGGAACCGACAGACAGCCTTCCTGATAGACACTATGCTCCTCGCTCTCGTCGGAAAAGACGGGATTGATGAAGACGCGCGGTTCGCGGACGATGCGCTTGCCCTCTTCATCCTCGGGATCGACCTCCTGAAGATCGATCACCAATATGCGCTTCGGCACCCCGACCTGAATCGCGGCGAGTCCGATCCCGGGCGCGTCGTACATCGTCTCGAACATGTCGGCGACCAGCTGCTTGAGCTCGGCATCGAACGTCTCGACGGGCTTGGAAATGACGCGGAGCCGCGGATCGGGGGTCTCTATGATAGGAAGAATGGCCATGGGTGCGAGGTATGATCGCGAAGGCGCGCGGTCAAGGGGGCGTCAAACCGCCCCGCATTCCTTCATCGCCAACTGCCCGCGCCGCAGATCGAAGCTCCCCCTGACGCTGTGATCCTTGTCCGGATTGTCGGCCGACGCTTCGGCGGGGCGGCCTGCCTGGCTTTTCCGGCCAGCCCCCGATCCGCTGACATTGGCCGGACGCAGGTGGATGTCGATAATCGATCGATCATAACCGCTGGGGCGCGGCTCCCGCCTTTCCTTCAGCGCCGCATGTACTTCTTCAGCGAAATATTCGGGACGATAGGCATAAATACGTTCCCAATCCGCAAGGCGACCTACGCAGGGTGCACCTTCCAACTGCGCCTCGACTTGGTCTATTTCGGTTTCGGTCGGCTTGCCCTCTCGCGTGACGCAGGCGCCCAAAAACAGGAAAATGAAGAGCGCCGCATGCCTCATCCGACGGGCCGACGTGCGCGCAGCGCCTGCGCCAGCGTCCCTTCGTCGAGGTAATCGAGTTCACCGCCCACCGGCAAGCCGTGTGCAAGCTGTGTCAGACGTACCGGATAGCTCTCCAACCGCTCGGCGAGGTAATGCGCGGTCGTCTGCCCCTCCAGCGTCGCGTTCATCGCCAGCACGACTTCGTCGATCCCGCCCGCTGCGACCCGCGCGACCAACGCATCAATGCTCAGGTCCTGCGGCCGCACCCCCTCCAGCGCCGACAGCCGCCCGCCGAGCACATGATATTTGCCAGGGAAGAGCCGCGACTTGTCGAGCGCCCACAAGTCCGACACTTCCTCGACGACACACAAGCTACGCTCGTCACGGCGCGGGTCGGCACAGATCGCGCAAGGGTCGCGGGTATCGACATTGCCGCACGTCGTGCAGGTGACAAGCCGTTCGGCTACAGTCTGGAGCGCGGCAAGCAGCGGCGCAAAGCTGCTTTCGCGCTTTTTCATCAGGTGCAGCACCGCCCGCCGCGCCGAACGCGGGCCCAGACCGGGCAGCCGGGCAAGTTGCTGGACGAGCGCTTCGATTTCAGTGGAGGCCATGGGCTGGTGGTAGTGGGTGTGCAATCGGCGCACAATCCTGTTGTATCCCCGCGAAGGCCGGGATCCGGAACGACATAGGACCGCACCGGCCGGATCCACGTCTGCACGGGGACACGTCGCAGAGACACGCCACAGGGACACAAGGCTTGAATGTACGGCCTTCCTTCGCCAAAGCCCCTCGCCATGCGCATCGCCTTCATGGGAACCCCGCCCTTTGCGGTACCGACGCTCGCCGCGCTACACGCGGCAGGGCATGATATTGCCGCCGTCTATACCCAGCCGCCGCGGCCGGCCCAGCGCGGCAAGAAGCTACAGCAAAGCGCGGTCCACCATTGGGCCGAGGAACATGGTCTGCCCGTCCGCACGCCGAAAAGCCTGAAAGGCGAAGAGGCGCAGGCCGAATTCGCCGCGCTCGGACTCGATATCGCAGTGGTCGCCGCTTATGGCCTGATCCTTCCGCAAGCGGTGCTCGACGCGCCGCGCGAAGGCTGCCTCAATGTCCATGGGTCGGTGCTACCGCGCTGGCGCGGTGCCGCGCCGGTGCAGCGCGCGATCCTGGCCGGCGACCGGGAAACGGGCGTAACGATCATGCAAATGGACGCGGGGCTCGATACTGGCGGCATGCGGCTCGTCGAATCCACATTGATCGCGGGTAAAAGCGCAGGATATCTGACCGATGAGCTAGCCGAAATGGGCGCGCTGATGATGGTGAGGGTGCTGAGCGACCTTCACGCCTTTCCCCCGACCCCGCAACCCGATGAAGGCGTCACCTATGCCGCAAAGATCGACAAGAGCGAGGCCCGGCTCGATTTCCTGACCGGCGCGGTTCAGGTCGAGCGCCAGATTCGCGCCTTTAACCCCATTCCCGGCGCCTTTTTCGAACTGGATGGTGAGCGCTACAAGATTTTGGCGGCCGAGGTGGCCCATCCCGCCGACACCATCGCCGGCGCCGTTCCCGGTACCACGATCGACGATACCCTCTCGATCGCGTGCAATCCCGGCGCGATCCGTGCCTCCCGCATCCAGCGCGCGGGCAAACCCGCGATGGCGGCGGAAGAGCTGCTGCGCGGGCGCCCGATCGCCAAGGGGACGCGGCTCGCATGACCCGCTTTGCACTCACTATTGAGTTCGATGGCCGTCCATTCATGGGCTGGCAGCGACAGTCGCACGGCCCCAGCGTCCAGCAGGCGCTGGAGCAAGCAGTAGAGCGCATCACCGGCGAGGAAACTGCCGTGCACGGCGCTGGACGGACTGACGCCGGAGTTCACGCGATCGCGATGCGTGCGCATGTCGACATCGAAAAGCCGCTTCCGCCCTTTCGCTTGATGGAGGCCTTGAACGCGCAGCTCCGCCCCGCGCCGGTCGCGGTCCTGGCGTGCGAAACAGTCGCCGACGATTGGCACGCGCGCTTTTCGTGCATCGGACGCGCCTATGAATATCGTATCGTCAACCGCCGCGCGCCGCTGACCTGGGACAAGGGGCTGTCATGGCAGTTCGCCCGGCCGCTCGACGCCGATGCGATGCACGGCGCGGCCCAGGCGCTGGTCGGACAACATGACTTCACCACTTTTCGTTCGGTCCATTGCCAGGCCGAAAGCCCGGTCAAGACCCTCGACCGGATCAGCGTCAGCCGCCATGGCGAGGAAATCATCATCGAAACCGCCGCGCGCAGCTTCCTGCATCATCAGGTGCGCTCGATGGTCGGTTGCCTCAGCCTCGTGGGAACGGGCAAATGGTCAGCGCGCGATCTCAAGACCGCGCTCGATGCCGCAGATCGCGCCGAACTCGGGCTCAACGCGCCGCCCGACGGCCTCTATTTCGTCGAGGCAAGATATCCCTAAATTCGCCATTGCGAGCACAAACAAAAAGGGCGGCCCCGCGCGGGACCGCCCTTTCCTGTTTCGTCTGGAACAAAAGGCTTAGACCGCCTTTTCCAGATAATATTTCGGCGCATGCTCGTTGAGAATCTGGAGGATCTTCGCCTGTGCGGTCTTTTCGTCGCTTTCCTCCATGGCGGCGAGTTCGCGCGCGAGGCGGCTCGACGCCGCTTCGAAAATCTGACGCTCCGAATAGCTCTGCTCGGGCTGGTCATCGGCGCGGAACAGGTCGCGGGTCACTTCGGCGATCGACACCAGATCGCCCGAGTTGATCTTCGCTTCATATTCCTGCGCACGGCGCGACCACATGGTGCGCTTCACCTTCGGCTTGGTGGTCAACACCTGCAACGCTTCCTTCAGCGTCTTGTCCGACGACAGCTTGCGCATGCCCACGCCCTCGGCCTTGTTGGTCGGGACGCGCAGGGTCATCTTTTCCTTTTCAAAGCGCAGCACATAAAGTTCGAGCTGCATGCCGGCGATTTCCGATTTTTGCAGTTCGATGACGCGCCCCACGCCATGTTTGGGATAGACAACATAGTCACCGACTTCAAAAACGAGCGTGCTCGCGGACATGCAAATTCCTTTCTCTGGCCTTGTCAGACGGGAAAGCGCGTCGAAAACAGATGCCCGACCCTCTATCAGGGGGTGGATCGGAGCATTTGGGCGGCGCTCGCCAGACTATAGGGACAAGGGATTAGGCTCCATCGGAAACGCCGAATGTGCCCCAGCCCGACAAAGGGAAGGAGGCAGTTCACCGACGTGTTGGTTACATTATAACAGATTCGCGACAAAATTGCCACCCCTGCCCGGAAAAGCGCGGTCTTGGCGCCTTGACGGCCGCGGTCGGCATAGCCACGCTGTTCCAAACAATGAGATAGGATGTCGATATGCAGGATCAAGTCTGGTGGATTACGGGTGCATCGTCGGGGATCGGAGCCGCGCTGGCACGCGCACTCTCTGCACGCGGGGCGCGGCTAATCCTGTCCGGACGCAATGTTGCGGCGCTGGAAGCGGTGGCGGCCGATTGCGGAGCCGGGACGATGATCTTGCCGTTCGAGGCGACCGACTATTCCGCCCTGCCAGGCATCGCCGAACAGGCTTGGAACTGGTGCGGACGGATCGACGGGCTGGTCAACAATGCCGGCATCTCGCAGCGCAGCCTTGCCACCGAAACCGATTTTTCGGTCTATGAACGCATCATAGGGGTCGATCTGCTCGCGCCCATCGCCCTCACCCAGCAGCTCCTGCCACGCATGATTGGCGCAGGTGGCGGAAGGATCGTTGCCATTTCCAGCGTCGCGGGCATCGCGGGCGTGCCGCTTCGCAGCGCCTATTCGGCGGCGAAACACGGAATCATCGGCTATCACGATGCGGTCCGCGCCGAAAATGAACATCTGGGCTTGCAGGTACTGGTCGTCGCGCCGGGGTCGGTGCGCACCAATGTCAGCCGCAATGCGCTCAACGCCGATGGCAGCGTACGCGGCGAAAGCGACGCAGCGATCGAAAATGGTCTGTCCGCCGATTTCGCCGCGACCGAAATCCTTGGCGCACTCGATGCCGGAACGCGCGAACTGGTACTGGCCGAAGGCACCGAAGCCGCCATCGCCGCGCTGCGCCGCAGCGACCCCGACGCTCTGTTCGAACGTATGAACGCGATGGTTCAGGCAGGCTATGCCCAGCAGATGAAGGCAAGCGCGACGTCCTGAACAGCCTCGCGGCCAGCCTGCCGTTCTGGATCAATCACCGGAACGGAAAACATTTTGATACAGAAAAAGCCCTGCCGGAACGATCCGGCGGGGCTTTTTCTTTCGCGATAGCCGCCGCGGTTTACGCCGCGCCGTGGGCCAAGGCTGCGAGGAGCAGGATCGCCACGATGTTGGTGATCTTGATCATCGGATTAACCGCGGGCCCGGCGGTATCCTTGTACGGGTCACCGACAGTATCCCCGGTGACAGCAGCCTTATGCGCCTCGCTGCCCTTGCCGCCGTGGTTGCCGTCTTCGATATATTTCTTGGCATTGTCCCACGCGCCGCCCCCCGACGTCATCGAGATGGCGACGAACAACCCGCCGACGATCACGCCGAGCAACAGGGCACCAAGCGCCTCGAGCGCCGCGGCCGGACCCGCCACCCACAGGATGACGAAATAGACCACGATCGGCGCCAGCACCGGCAGCAGCGACGGAATAACCATCTCCTTGATCGCCGCCTTGGTCACAAGGTCGACCGTACGCGCATAATCGGGGCGGCTGGTGCCGTCCATGATGCCCTTGTTCGTCGCGAACTGGTCGCGCACGTCCTTCACCACGTCGCCCGCCGCCTTGCCGACCGCGGTCATGCCCATCGCGCCGAACAGGTAGGGGAGGAGCGCGCCGAGCAGCAGCCCGACGATGACATAGGGCGACGACAGCGAGAAGGTCAGCGGCGCGTCGAGGCCGAGCGCAGCCGAATATTCGCTGATGTCGGCGGTGTAGGTGCCGAACAACACCAGCGCCGCAAGCCCTGCCGATCCGATGGCATAGCCCTTCGTCACCGCCTTGGTCGTGTTGCCCACCGCGTCGAGAAGATCAGTCTTTTCCCGGACGCTGTCATCAAGGCCCGCCATCTCGGCAATGCCGCCAGCATTGTCGGTCACGGGGCCATAGGCGTCGAGCGCCACGACCATACCGGCGAGCGCCAGCATCGCGGTCGCGCCAAAGGCAATCCCGATCAGCCCCGCCGTCTGATAGGCGACGATGATCCCGACACAGATCACCAGCGTCGGCATCGCGGTCGATTCCAGACTGATGGCCAGCCCCTGGATGACGTTGGTACCATGACCGGTCTCCGATGCCTTGGCGATCGAGCGCACCGGCCGGTAATTCGTGCCGGTATAATATTCGGTGATCCAGATGATCAGCCCGGTGATCACAAGACCGAGCAGCGAACAGAAGAACAGGTCGCTGCCGTTGAAGTCGGTTCCGGCAATATTCGCATTCATGTCGCCAAGCGAATATTGGGTCGAGAACCAGATAGCCGGAATCGAAAGGACGGCGGTGACAAGGAAGCCCTTGTACATCGCGCCCATCACATTGTTCGACGAACCGAGCCGCACGAAATAGGTGCCGATGATCGAGGTAATGATACACACCCCGCCGATCAGCAACGGCAGGCTCATGAGCGGAAGCAGCATGTCGCCCGCGCCCTTCAGCAGCAGCGCGATCAGCACCATCGTCGCGCCGACGGTAACGACATAGGTTTCGAAAAGATCGGCCGCCATGCCGGCGCAGTCGCCGACATTATCGCCGACATTGTCGGCAATCACTGCGGGGTTGCGCGGATCATCCTCGGGAATTCCGGCCTCGACCTTGCCGACTAGGTCGGCGCCGACATCGGCCGCCTTGGTAAAGATACCGCCGCCAAGACGCGCGAAGATCGAAATCAGCGAGGCACCAAAAGCGAGTGCGACAAGCGCATCAACCACGGTGCGATCCTCACCGCCGACCGTATAGCCGCCGGGACCGATCAGATACCAGAAGAAGACCGCGATCGCGAGCAGGGCCAGCCCCGCCACCAGCATGCCGGTGATCGCACCGGCGCGAAACGCCATGGTCAATCCGGCCTGGAGACCCGTCTGGGCCGCCGCCGCGGTGCGGACGTTGGCCTTGACCGAAATATTCATGCCGACGAAGCCGGCGACGCCCGACAGGACAGCGCCGATCACGAAACCCGTGGCGGAAATGGGACCAAGGAACAGTCCGACCAATATCGCCACGACGACGCCGACAATGGCGATGGTGCGATATTGGCGACCCAGATAGGCTTTCGCGCCTTCCTGGATGGCACCGGCAATTTCCTGCATCTTTTCGTTGCCGGCTGAGGCGCCAAGCACCTGCCGGGACGTGACAAATCCATAGAGCACGGCCAATAGCCCGCACGCTATCGCGATCAAAACCGGATTCATATGTGGACGTTCCTTCCCCAATTGACGGGGGCGGACCCAGGTTTAGCAGTCGAGCACGTCCGACTTATTGATGCCGGTTCGCCCTCTCCCCTGATGCGACCGCCCCAAATTTGGACGTCAAGTTATGGGAAGAAAGAAAGCGACGCGCAAGCCCGGTTTTTCCACGCTTTTCCGTCAATTCGCCTTAATGAGTGAAGCCGAGCCGTTCCGGCGGCACGATCCGTTGAGCGTGATGGGTCAACACGATTCCCTCGCCGACGACCGCGTGGCCGACCGGCGTTACGGCAACGTCGAGCGCGGAGGCGATGGCCCGAATCTCGGGCGCGGCCTCGGCACCGGCAGCGAACAGCAACTGATAATCATCACCAGCGGTCGCTGCCGCGATTCGCGTATCGAGTACGTCGGGTCGGACCGCGAGCAGCGCCGCCGAAAGCGGCATCGCCTCCAGCATCACGGCGACCTGACAGCCGCTGGCATCCGCCATGCGGCGGGCGTCGATCAACAATCCGTCGGATATATCCATCATCGCGTGGACATGGGGCGCGACCGCCCGGCCGAACGTCAGTTGCGGCTGCGGACGGCCATAGGCTGCCAGACAGGTTTCGTTCGCGGCCAGCTGCCCAAGCCGCATCGCCAGACCGAGCCCAGCATTGCCGATCGTTCCCGTCACCCACAGCTGGTCGCCGGGCCGCATTCCGCCACGCGACGGTACGCCGCCGTCCGGCGCACGACCGATGGCGGTCAGGCCAAAGCTGCGCGGTGCGCCGTCGGGCACGCGCACCGTGTCGCCGCCGATCAGCAGCGCCCCGAAACGGCGCAGTGCGAGATCGAGCCCGTCGGCAAAGGCCGCATTCCAGGCGTCGTCGCCAAGGCTGTAGCCGACGAGTACGCCGATGGGCTCCGCGCCCTTGGCGGCGAGATCGGACATGTTCACCGCGACGAGTTTCCACGCGACATCCTGCGGCGTGTCGTCGGGCAGGAAGTGCACCCCTTCGACGATCATGTCGTGAGTCAGCACAAGATCGCCCAGAACGGCCGCATCGTCAGCCAATCCGCGCGCCGCCGGATCGGTCGCGATGCCGCGCAATCGAGCAATGAAATCGGCTTCGCTCACATTCGCACTCCCGTTCGCGGCACGCGGCGCGGATCCATGCCCCCCCTCTTTCGTGTCCTGGGCGGGGTCCAGGATTTCGCCGGCCTCCGCTCAAACGGCTGAACGGATATTTGGTTCGTCAGGCCCGCCCATTCTTGCCGATCGCGTCGAGCAGACCGTTGGCAAACCCGGCCTCGCGGGCATCGAAAAAGGCCTTGGCGACATCGACATATTCGCTGACCACCGCGCCGACCGGAACATCCCCGCGGGCGATCAATTCATAGGTGCCGGCGCGCAGGATCGCCTTCATCGTACGGTCGAGTCGGTCCATCGACCAGCCGCTCGCCAGTCTGGCGGTGATCGCCGCATCGATTTCATCGGCCCGCGCCAGTGCCCCCTTCACGATATCATCGAAAAAGGGAATGTCGGCCTCGGCATATTCGGCGTCCTCGATGATCGCGCCGATGCGATGAAGGTGGAACTCATGGATCAGTTGCGGTCCAGGCGTTCCTTCCATTTCATGCTGATAAAGCGCTTGCACGGCGGCAAGGCGGGCGGCGGAACGGGCTTGGGCGCGTTTATTCTTGTTCATATCTTTTCATTTTCACTTGAGGCGCTGGCTGACCGACAGCGCATGGGCGGGAAGCCCCTCGGCTTCGGCGAGCGCAACGGCGGCCGGACCGATGGCGGCTAAACTCGCGTCGTCGAGCGCGAGGAAGCTGGTGCGCTTCATGAAATCCGTGACCGACAGCCCGCTCGAGAAACGCGCACGGCGGCCGGTTGGCAGCACATGGTTGGGACCGGCGACATAATCGCCGATCGCCTCGGGGGTCTGGCGGCCGAGAAAGACCGAGCCCGCGTGGCGGACACGCGCGAACAGCGCATCGGCCTCGCCCGGATCGACCGCAAGTTCGAGATGCTCGGGCGCCAGGCGGTCGCACAGCGGAATGGCGTCAGCCAGGCAGGGAACGAGGACGATGGCACCATTGTCCGCCCAGCTTTGCGTCATTGTCGCCGCGCTCGACAGGGTCGGAATGACGGCCTCCACCGCCGACGCAACGGCATCGGCGAACAGAGCATCGTCGGTGAACAGGATCGACTGGCTGGTCGGGTCATGCTCGGCCTGGCTCAATAGGTCGGCGGCAATAACGTGCGGAGCGTTCTTTGCATCGGCGACCACCACGATCTCGCTGGGGCCCGCCACCATGTCGATGCCAACGACACCGTACAGCTGGCGCTTCGCCTCGGCCACCCAGGCATTGCCGGGGCCGGTGACGACATCGACCGGCGCGATCCGCGCCGTGCCATATGCCAGCGCAGCGATCGCCTGCGCACCGCCGACACGCCAGATTTCATCGACCCCGCCGATGTGAGCCGCGGCCATCACCACCGGATTCACTTCTCCGCCCGGGGTCGGGGTCATCATCACGATGCGCTCGACCCCGGCAACCTTCGCCGGAATGATATTCATCAGCACCGACGAGGGATAGGCCGCACGGCCGCCGGGAACATAAACGCCCGCGGCATCGACACCGCGCCAACGCGCGCCAAGCCGAGCCCCCGCCGCATCGCGATAGTCGCGATCCTCGGGGAGCTGCGCTGCATGATAGGCGCGGATGCGCTCCGCAGCGAGGTTCAGCGCATCCCGCAATTCGGGCGCCAGCGCGTCATAGGCGGCCGCGCATTCCGCCGCAGAAATGCGCCAGCCGCTGGCGTCGAGGTCGAAGCGGTCGAAGCGCTGCGTATAGTCGGCGAGCGCGACGTCGCCCTCTGTCTTCACCCGCGCGATGATCGCCGCGACGTCGGCGGACACATCGGAGGCGCTTTCGCGGCGATCATTGACCAGCGTGTCGAAGGCTTCGCCGAATCCAGGCGCAGAGGCGTCAAGCCGCCGCATCTTGGCCCTGTCCATCATCTTGCGCGGCAGCGACGCGAAACTTCTCGACCAGTGCCGGCACTTCGGCCGAGTTCAGCTTGAATGCCGCGCGGTTGACGATCAGCCGCGCCGATACCTCGCTGATGATCCTCTGTTCGGCGAGCGCATTTTCGACGAGCGTACGGCCGGTCGAAACCAGATCGACGATATGCGAGGCGAGCCCCAGTTTTGGCGCAATTTCCATCGCGCCATTCAGCTTGATGCACTCGGCCTGGATTCCCTGCGTCTCGAACCAGCGCCGCGTGGTCGCGGGATATTTGGTCGCGACGCGAATATGGCTTTCGCCAAGCCCCGGCGGCGCGCTGCCCTCCGGCCCGGCCAGCGACAGGCGGCAATGGCCGATACCAAGGTCGACCGGCGCATAAAGTTCGGAATAGCCGAATTCATCGACGACGTCGGACCCGACGATGCCGAGCTGTGCCGCGCCATGCGCAACAAAGGTCGCAACGTCAAAGGCACGCACGCGGATTAGCGAAATATGCGGCTGGTTCGTCCCGAACACCAGCGCGCGGCTTTTCTTGTCGAAGAAGTCCGCCGCAGGCTCGATGCCGACGCGCGCGAGCAGCGGCAGCGCCTCGTCGAGGATGCGTCCCTTGGGGATGGCAAAGATGATCGGTTCGGGCATAAGCGCCCGAGCCCATAGGCGCCAGCGGGAGAAAGGGCAATGAGCGAGCGTTACCAGCCAATGAACCTGACGGACACCGGCGCCGCCGCCATCCGGGCCGCTTTTGCCAATCAGGTCGCCTATTGCCGCGCCAATGACGCGCCCGTGACCGCACGGATCGTGGCGGCGCTCGCCACGCTCCTGGATCGCCCGACGACGGAATTTGCACGGCGCATCGCCAACTGGCCGGGGGCGCCGCTGGCCGACGCACTGCCGCTGCGCGCCGCGGGCGGACTTCATGCGCTGCACCTTTCCGGCATCGCGCCCGACCTGTCGCCCATCTATGCCGATGCCGACGGCATCAACGATGCAACCATCGTCGCCGGGGTCGTGCGCCATCACGAGGCAAGGCTGCTCCCCTGGCTCGATGGCCCGCCGCAAACCAACGAGGCGGGGCGATCGTCGAACTTCATTGCCGCGATGCTGTGGTTGGCCGACCGCGGCCTGCCGCCGCGGTTCGACTGCCTGGAAATCGGGTCGAGTGCGGGAATCAATCTGATGATCGACCGCTATCATTACGACCTCGCCGCGGTTCATGTCGGACCGCGACCAGGCGCCATGTCATTCACGCCGGACTGGCGGGGCAATCATCCACCGCAGCATGAAATCGCCTTTGCAGGACTGAAGGGCTGCGACGTCGCCCCCGTCGACCTGACCGATCCCGACCAGGCACTGCGGTTGAAAGCCTTTATCTGGCCCGAACATCACATCCGCTTCGCGCGGATGGAGGCAGCGATTGCCGAAGCTCGAAAGGCGCGGCCGAACATCGTCCGTAGCAACGCCGCCGACTTCGTCGAGGATGAGTTGGCGAGGCCGCAGGCGGCAGGAACGACGCGGGTGCTGATGCACTCGGTCGTCTGGCAATATGTACCCATCGACCAACAGGCGCGCGTCACGACCGCAATGGAGGCGGCGGGAAAGCGCGCGACGGCAGAGCGACCGCTGGCATGGATCGCCCTAGAGGCGAACCGTACCGTCCATCATCACGAACTGGTTATCCGCTATTGGCCGGGCGAGGGCGCGCCGCACATGCTCGGCCGCGCCCATGCACATGGCGCCTGGATCGAGTGGCTGGTACCCTAGGGCCCGCGGCCTAGAGCCGCGCTTCCAGCCGCGCCAACATGGCCTGAACCGGCGTGACCGCCGGCGCCTGCCATCCCTTTTCCAAAATGGCTATGCGTTCGAACAGCCGCTCGCTTGCCGCGACGATCCTGCGAAGCGCGGGGTCGAAGCGATCGCACACCGCCCAATCGGCGGGCACCGGATCGCCGATCCGCGCCGCACTGTCGTTGGGGCCCGCGCCGGGCTCGCCCGCAATCATCGCGCGGCGGTGGAGCAGCCATGCGATGACGTGCATCAACCGCGTCGTGGTTTTCAGCGATTCGCACGCCAGATTGACCAGCAACAGGCTGTCGCCGTCGGGCACGCCCTGATCGCGCTGCACGGCAAAGGCGGCGTGAGCCTCGTCGGCAAGCAACATCGCCTCGACGTACAGATTCTCCACCTGTGCCCGCTGCACCGGCCGGGCGATCGCTCCGTCATGGCTCGCTATGCTGAACATGGCAAAGGGATGCCACGGGTGATGCCCGGCCCGCAACGCCGGTAACCATGATAAATCGACGGCGGCCGTCCCGTTTTGAATCAGGCGATAATGTCGGGCAGCAACTGATCCTCGCACCAGGCGATCTCATCGCGCAGCTTCAGCTTGCGCTTTTTCAGCCGCGCGAGTTGCAACTGATCAACGACCGGGGACTCGCCCAGCGCGATGATCGCGCTGTCGAGATCACGATGCTCGACGCGAAGCAGTTCAAGTCGCTGGGTGATTTCTTCCGGATCCACCCGCTTCTCCTGCCACGAACACGGCCTGTCCGCAACGGGGACCGGCTGGCCGAATCGAGACGACAATCTGCCCGTTTCGTGATTTACTGACCCTGCCAATCGAGTCGAAAAGGAGAATGGCCCATGAGCACGTCGCACCTTTCCGCCCTGAAGTCCCGTCACGCGGACCTCGACGCGAAAATTGCGAATGAAGAGCGCCGACCTGCCCCCGACATGGCCCTGCTGGCGCAACTGAAAAAGCAGAAGCTCAGGCTCAAGGAAGAGATGCTGACGGCCGCCTGATCGGCAGCATCGCCGCTACCGCCCGCTGATATCCGGACCGCGGGAAAGGATCAGCGCGGGCGGTAGAACGGCCCCCGCTCCAGCCCCGTCCGTCGCAAATGCGGTGGAAGGTCCGATTTGTGAACGACCTGACGACGCACCGCCTGCGGATTGACCGGCTGGTCGAACGCGATCCCGAATTTTCCTTCACCCACCCAGACGATTCGTCCGGGGACCGGGCCCACATTTTTCAGATCGATCTCGACCACAGCGCTTTCGGGCACGCGCGCCGGGGTTTCGGCCAGCATCCCGCCCACCGACAGATTCCGCACACGCACCGTGATCGGCGCACCGCCTTCACGCAACATCAGCGTTGCTTGCATGAACAGGCTGTCGCGATCGGCACCGCGCGACAGCGCCGTTACCTTTTCATCGAGCCATCCCGGTCCGCGCGATTCCATATCGGCCATACCCCCGCTGCAAAATTCAGGGGCAATTCTAGAAACGAGCGGTTGCGGAAATGTAAACCGCGCGAGGCGATCAGTCCTCGCGCGAAATCCGCTCGTTGCGCTCGTGGCGTTCCTGCGCTTCCAGCGTCATCGTCGCGATCGGACGCGCCTGAAGCCGCGCCAGCGAGATGGGTTCGCCCGTCACCGCGCAATAGCCATATTCGCCTTCGTCGATACGGCGAATCGCCGAGTCGATCTTCGCGATCAGCTTGCGTTGACGGTCGCGGGTGCGCAGTTCGATCGCCCAATCGGTCTCGCTCGACGCGCGATCCGCCAGATCGGGTTCGCGCAGCGGCCCGTCCTGCAGATGGGCCAGTGTCGATTCGGCCTCGTTCAGGATCGATTTTTTCCAGGCGAGAAGCAGGCCGCGGAAATATTCCTGCTGCCTTTCATTCATGAATTCTTCGTCGTCGCTGGGGGTATAGTCCGAATCGAGTCTGGATTTGGCTTCGCGGAGAGCGTCGGCGCCAATGTCGGCGGTCTGGGTCGGCATGACGGGCTTTCGCGTCCTTTCCTGTCACCTTGCCGCCCAGGGTGGCGACCAGGGAGTGCGCCGCGCCTATAACCAGCCGCCGGTTTCGACACAAGCGCCGAAGCATCACTGGATCATCGCGCGTGAAGCACGGCTGAACCGAAATCGATCATCGGGCACAGATGAGATCGCCCGCATCGATACTGAACCAAAGTTGACCGCCGATGTTAACCTGTCGCACAGAATTCTTGCCAATTCCGTATTGTTTTGGGACAGATGACTTCATCAGGGTTGATTCCGCCGCCCTTTTCCCGCTGTCGGACAGGCAAACGCGGTTAACGCAATTGCCCTGTTCATAAAGCTTTGTCCTTTTGACGCGAGAGAAGATCGAATAGGTGTCGCCCACGGGCCCTCGCACCTGCAACGGGAAAGAAAGAAAAGCCTATGTCTGTCCGAATGGCCCTGGCCAAGCTCTGTGCATGCACATGCGGCGGTGCGATCATCGGTAGCGGCGCCATGCAGGTGGCCGACGTGCCGGCGGCAGCGCAGGTCCGCAAGGCGCCGGCCTGTTCGCCCTGCGGCAAAAAGGTTGTGCGCAAGCGTCACGCCGCTCGCAAACCGGTGAAGCGGGTACGCCGGGTGGTGACGACGAAGCGCGTCATCCGGACGGCCACCCCGCAAACCCAGGTTGTCACGCAGACGATTCCCCTGCCCCCGATTCCCTATGCCCCCTTCCCGCAGCGCGGCGGTTTCGAAGGCGGCAGCAGCGGCGGCGGCGTTACGGTTATCGGCGGCGGCTTCGGTGGCGGTTTCGGCGGCGGCTTTTTCGGCGGCTTCTTTGGCGGCAGTTCGGGCGGAAGCAGCGGCAGCGTGGTCGTGACCTCGACCACCACCGGCGGCGTCTCCACCTCGACCAGCAGCACCTCGGGCGGCGTTTCTACCTCTACGGGCGGCATCAGCACCTCGACCACCACCGGCGGCGTTTCCACCTCGACCGGTGGCGTCAGCACATCCACAGGCGGCGTCAGCACGTCGACGGGCAGCGTCAGCACCTCGACAGGCGGCGTTTCGACCTCGTCGGGCAATGTCTCGACATCCTCTGGAAATGTCTCCACCTCTTCGGGCAACGTATCTACCTCGTCCGGGAATGTGAGCACCTCTTCGTCGAGCAGCAGTTCGTCGTCGTCCTCATCATCATCCTCGTCGTCGAGCTCCTCGTCGTCGGGCGGCAGTTCGAGCTGGGGCAGTTCGTCGCACGGCAGCTCGAACGGTTCGAGCGGAAGCTCGGGCGGCAGCTCTTCCTCGTCGAGCAGCAGCAGTTCGTCTTCTTCATCGAGCAGCAGCACCTCGTCGGGCGCGACGGGCGGCAGCAGCAGCTTCGGCAGTTCGGGCAGCAGTTCGTCCTCTTCGTCGAGCAGCAGCTCGTCTTCGTCCTCATCCTCCTCCACTTCGTCGAGCAGCGGCTCGTCAGGCACGCCTCCAACACCGGTTCCGGCGCCGCCGATGCTGCTTCTTTTCGGCGCCGCCGCCGCCGCGCTGGTGGTGCGTCGCCGGGCGGCGAACCGCAACGGCGCCGCCGAAACCGAAGCGGCCTGAACGCTATCCACTGGAGGCCGGGGCGGGGGAGCCCGGGCTACCAAATTGGGGTCGCCCATCGGGCGGCCCCTTTTTTAATGTCCGCCGCTTTTCATGCGCGCAGCAGCAATCTGACGGCTTGCGCCGCGCGTAAGGCAGCGTCATAGCGGCCCCCATGCACGATATCCGCCAGATCCGCGACAATCCCGCCGCCTTCGACGCCGGGCTCGCCCGCCGCGGCGTTGCGCCGCAATCCCAGACCATTCTCGCCGCCGACACCGTGTTGCGCGCGCTTCAGACCGAAATGCAGTCGGCTCTCGCGCGCCGCAACGAAGCGTCAAAGGCGATCGGTCAGGCTATGGCCAAGGGCGACAAGGACAGCGCCGAGGCGCTGAAGGCCGAAGTCGCCGCGCTCAAGGAAAGGTTGCCCGAACAGGAAGCCGCCGAACGCGAAGGCCTCGCCGCGCTCCAGGACAGTCTGGCCGCCCTGCCCAACCTGCCCGCCGCCGATGTTCCGGAAGGCGAGGATGAAGAGGGCAATGTCGAAATTGCGCGCTGGGGCACGCCGCGCCATTTTGATTTCACGCCGCTGGAACATGCCGACTTCGCCCCCGCGCTCGGCCTCGACTTTGAAACCGCAGCCAAGATGTCGGGCGCGCGCTTTGCCTTTTTAAAGGGGCCGATAGCGCGGCTCGAACGCGCGATCGGCCAGTTCATGCTCGACTATCAGACCGGCGAAGCCGGCTATGGCGAATGCGCGACGCCGCTGCTCGTGCGCGACGAGGCGGCGTTCGGCACCACGCAATTGCCGAAATTCCGCGAGGATCTGTTCCAGACCACCGACGGCATGTGGTTGATCTCCACCTCCGAAATGAGCCTCACCAACGCGGTGCGCGAACAGATTTTGGCCGAGGCCGACCTGCCGCTGCGCATGACCGCGCTCACCCCCTGTTTCCGGTCGGAAGCGGGGTCAGCCGGGCGCGACACGCGCGGCTATATCCGCCAGCATCAGTTCTGGAAGGTCGAGCTGGTGTCAGTCGTGCGGCCTGAGGATTCGGATGCCGAGCTGGAACGCAAGACCGGCCATGCCGAAGCGATCCTGCGCGCGCTCGACCTGCCCTATCGCAAGATGCTGCTATGCGCAGGCGACATGGGCTTTGCCGCGCGCAAAACCTATGACCTCGAGGTCTGGCTGCCCGGCCAGAATGCGTATCGCGAGATTTCGAGCTGTTCGAACTGCGGCGACTTCCAGGCACGGCGGATGAATACGCGCTTCCGCCGCGACGGCGCCAAGGGCACCGAATTCCTCCACACGCTCAACGGCTCCGGCCTTGCGGTCGGCCGCACGCTGGTCGCGATCCTCGAAAATTACCAACAATCCGACGGCAGTGTCGATATTCCCCAGGCACTGCTCCCCTATATGGGCGGGATCACCCGGCTCGTACCGACAAGCTGACACCATCGTCATCCCGGAACGCTACCGGGTGACGGAAAAGGAAAATATCGTGCGTATCCTTCTCACCAACGACGACGGTTATCACGCCCCCGGCATGGCGGTGCTCGAAACGATCGCGCGCCAGCTCAGCGACGACATCTGGGTATGTGCCCCGGCGGAGGAACAGTCGGGCGCCGGCCATTCGCTGACCCTGTCGCGTCCGGTGCGGGTTCGCCAGCATGGCGAACGCCGCTGGTCTTGCAGCGGCACCCCGACCGATTCGGTGATGATGGCGATCGGAAAGCTGATGCCCGAACGCCCGGATCTTATCCTGTCGGGGGTCAATCGCGGCGCCAATCTGGGCGATGACATCACTTATTCCGGTACCGTATCGGCGGCGATCGAGGGCGCATTGGCGGGCATTCCCGCGATCGCGCTGAGCCAGGTCTATGCCCGCGAAGGCATGGGCGACACCGTTCCGTTCGAAGCCGCCGAGGCCTGGGGCACGCGGGTATTGCGTCCGCTGCTCGCGCATCCGATGGAACCGCGCACGCTGATCAACGTCAATTTTCCGGCCATCCCCGCCGCCGATGTGCAGGGTATCCGCGTCGTTCGTCAGGGCTTTCACGACTATAGCCGGGGCTCGATCGTCGAAGGGGTCGATCCCCGCGGCTATCCCTATTTCTGGTTCGGTCTACACGGCATCGAACATTCGCCGGGCCATGACAGCGATTTGGAGGCGATCGACGACGGCTTCATTTCGGTTACGCCGCTCCAGCTTGACCTGACTCATGACGCATCGCTAGCAGCGCTGCGTTCCGCCTATTTGCCATAGATCCCGCTTCGCCCCTCACAATTTGCACCAGATTGGGACAGAAGCCTAGCCAAGCGCGCGCCGCTTTGGCAAAGACGGCGTGTGGGGGAATTTGTTCAACGTATCTGGCCGCTTGCGGCCACAGTCTTGTTGGGGGGCTGTATTCCGGCGGCGACCGCACCGGCGCCGCGAACCGTCGCGCCGCGTCCCGACATCGCCCATCCCGCCCCGGTCCCTGACGGTTTCGAACGGCGCTCGATCGCTGAAGTGTCGGGCGGCGACGCACAGCCAACCTGGGCGCTCAAGCCCGTCGTCACCAACGCCCGAGCCGTCACGCCCAGCCAGTACACCGTACGCCCCGGCGACACGCTGCGATCGATCGGCGCAATGTCGGGCGCGGGATCCGAATCGATCGCGATCGAGAATGATCTGTCGGCGCCCTACACACTGGTTCCGGGGCAACAGCTTCGGATTCCCGGGGGGCTCTATCATCGCGTCGCGGCGGGAGAGACGGGGATCGGCATCGCCCAGGCCTATGGCGCCGCCTGGGGCGAGATCGTAACGCTCAACGCTTTGGCCGAACCCTATATCCTGCGTGTCGGCCAGCGGCTGCGGCTGCCCCGCGACGCACGTGCCCTGCCCCCGCGCGAAGCCGATGTCGCGGCGAGGGCAGCCGCCTTCACGCTGGATATTGACGATATCGCGACGGGCAGCCAGCCAGCCCTGGCCGCGCGCGACCGACCGGCCGCCGCCAGCGCCGCCCCGACCAGGCCGGTCACGACCGCCGTTGCGTCGCCATCGCGTTTCTCGGGCCGCTTCCAATGGCCGGTCAACGGGACGGTCATCGCGAAATTCGGCCCGCTTGCCCCTGGAAAGGTCAATGACGGCATCAACATCGCAGCGGCAAAGGGCACGCCAATCCATTCCGCCGCCGATGGGGTCGTGGCCTATGCGGGCGACCAGATCGCCGTTTACGGCGGCCTGATCCTGATCGACCACGGCGGTGGGTGGATGAGCGCCTATGGCCATGCCGACCAGATCGCCGTCCGTCGCGGCCAGGCGGTCAGGAGCGGCGACACCATCGGCCGGACCGGTGCGTCAGGCCAGGCCCAGACACCGCAACTCCATTTCCAGTTGCGCAAGAATCGTTTACCCGTCGATCCGATGAGACAGTTGCCGCCGCGATGAGCGATCGCAAACCGCAAAGATCGCGGGCGCAGCACCGGTTCCAGCCGCTGCGCCGCGCCAGCAAGATTCCGGTATGGGCCGACGTGACCGGGCGGCTCAGCCTGGCCTTTCTGCTGATCGGCATCGTCGTTCTGGTCCATTGGCTGGACCGGAGCGGGCTGAAGGACAGCCACGATGGCCACATCAGCTTCCTCGACGTCGTCTATTTCACGATGATATCGGTGACGACGACCGGCTTCGGCGACATCGCGCCCATTTCGGACCGATCGCGGTTGATCGAGGCCATCATCGTCACGCCGATCCGTATCGCGGTGCTCTTCATCTTCGTCGGCACCGCCTATAACTTCGTCCTCAAACGCTCATGGGAAAAATGGCGCATGGCCCGCATCCAGGCAAAGCTCACCGACCATATCGTCGTTCTCGGCTTCGGCATCAGCGGCAGCGAGGCGGTCACCGAGCTCATCGCGCGGGGCACCGATCCTGCGTGTATCGTCGTTATCGATTCGTCGCGCGCACGCATCAACGCGGCAGAAGAAATGGGCTGTAACGTCATCGAGGGGGACGCCTCGCACGACCAGACCCTGCTCGACGTTCGTATTGCAGAGGCAGAGACGGTGCTGGTCTCGGCCGGGCGCGACGACAGTTCGATCCTGATCGTTCTGACGGTACGCCATCTGGCGCCGCACGTGCCGATCAGCGTCGTCATTCGCGCCAAGGACAATGAACTTCTGGCCCGGCAAGCCGGGGCAAACAATGTCATCAATCCGGTGAACTTCACCGGCCTGCTGCTCGCGGGCTCGGCGCAGGGCGCACATGTCGCTGAATATATGGCCAACCTCGCCTCGGTAACGGGCAAGGTCCAGCTCAGCGAACGCCCGGTGCATGTCGAGGAAATCGGCCGGAGCCTCGACGATCTGGCGACCCGCGGTCGCGGTCTGCGCATCTATCGTCGTGGAGAAGCCTATGGCTTCTGGGAAGCCGAAGCCCAGAAGCTGGAAGCCGGCGATCTGGTGGTCGAGGTCATCCCCTGCGAAAGCCAGGAATGCTGACTGTTCGCGGGATGCCGAATGTTCCGGCTCCTCGTCGCTCGGCTGCCCGCCTCCCAGCTTCCTGTGCTAGGACGGTCGATACAACCACGCCGCCCACAGCCATCCCGCAATAAGCAACACACCCCCGATCGGCGTCACCGCGCCCAGCCAACGCGGTGCCCCGAGCGCCATCGCATAAAGTGTCATGGCAAAGATCGCCGCACCGACCAGCAGAACGGCGGCGGGCCCGCGCGCCGTCCCCATGATCGCCAGCGCCGCGACGGCGTGGACAAGCTGGTACAGACCGCCCGTGCGCAGCCATTCGGCCTCCTGCGGCCCCGCCGCGCCATGTGCCCCAAAGGCTCCCGCCGCAACCGCCATCGCGGCCGACAGTGCCGCAAACATTCCGATCATGCCCATTTTTCCTTCCCGGCGGCACAGCCCGCCACGGCAACGCTGCGCGCCACTGGTGACAAGCGCGCAAAAATCGCTTATGGGCGCCGCCAATCATGACAAGCAAGACCCTTCCTGCCCAGCCGAAAGTCGGCATGGTGTCGCTCGGCTGCCCCAAGGCGCTGGTCGACAGCGAACGCATTCTGACCAAGCTGCGCTCGGACGGCTATGGCCTGTCGGCTGACTATGCCGGCGCTGACGTCGTACTGGTCAACACCTGCGGTTTCCTCGACAGCGCCAAGGAGGAAAGCTTGGAGGCGATCGGCGAGGCGATGGCCGAGAACGGCCGCGTCATCGTCACCGGCTGCATGGGGAACGAGGCCGAGGCAATCCGCGCGCGCTTTCCCGATGTGCTCGCAATCACCGGCGCCCACCAATATGAACAGGTGGTCGAGGCGGTCCACGACGCTGCCCCGCCGACCCAGGGCCCGTTCGTCGATCTGGTGCCCGAGGGCGGGCTGAAACTGACCCCGCGCCATTACAGCTATTTGAAGATTTCCGAAGGCTGCAACCACAGCTGCGCTTTCTGCATCATCCCCGATCTGCGCGGCAAGCTGGTCAGCCGCCGCATCGACGCGGTGCTGCGCGAGGCCGAAAAGCTGGTCGCCGCCGGGACGAAGGAATTGCTGGTGATCAGCCAGGACACCTCGGCCTATGGCGTCGACACCCGGCATGAAGCGCGGTCGTGGCAGGGGCGCGAGGTACGCGCCCATATGACCGACCTTGCCCGCGAGCTCGGCCAGCTGAAGACCAGCGAAGGCCGTGCGCCGTGGGTCCGGCTCCACTATGTCTATCCCTATCCGCATGTCGATGCGGTGATCCCGCTGATGGCCGAAGGGCTGCTCACCCCCTATCTCGACATCCCTTTCCAGCATGCGAGCCCTAAGGTGCTGAAGGCGATGAAACGCCCGGCGAACGAGGCCAAGGTGCTCGAACGGCTGAAAAGCTGGCGCGCCATCGCCCCCGACATATCGATCCGGTCGAGCTTCGTCGTGGGCTTCCCCGGCGAAACCGAGGAAGATTTCCAATATCTGCTCGACTGGCTCGACGAGGCGCAGCTCGACCGCGTCGGCGCCTTTCGCTTCGAACCGGTCGCCGGCGCGCAGGCGAACGCCCTGCCCGATCCGGTGCCCGAAGCGGTCAAGGAAGAACGCTACCAGCGCATCATGGACAAGACCGCCGCGATCAGCGCCGCCAAACTTGAAGCCAAGATCGGCCGCACCCTTCCCGTTATCATCGACGAAGTCGGGGATGCCGATGAAGAGGGCAGCATCGGTGCGACCGGCCGCAGTCAGGCCGACGCGCCCGAAATCGACGGCCATGTCTATCTCCGCGACGTCGCCGCGACATTGAAAGCGGGCGACATCGTCGATGTCGTGATCGAAGACGCCGACGAACATGATCTGTTCGGGGTGATTCGATAGGCGCGCCGCCGCGGGGGGTATAGCCGCCCCACCTGCCCGCCCATCCCGCCGCTGGACGGCGGGAATGGACTTCGCGTCCTCGGCAAAGCACCCCGGAAAAAATGGAACGATGGCGATTGTCGCTGTCCTACATTGGTCGGCCATGCCAGCCTTGGGCCATGGCCCCGACTTACCCTCCCGTCCGGCACCCGTCGGCCTGCGGCCCCAACCCGCCCCCTGGCTCAACCTCGTTCGCCTCGGCAAAGCGAAAGCAGGAAGACGATATGTGGCGTCTCGCAACCTTTGGAATAAAATTGCGCGCGGCGCGATCCGGGCAACCGGGACGCCGGGACCGGCGGGTTGATCTTCTCCGACCAAAGTACGAATCGCGAGTAAAGTTTCGCAGTTTTCCGCCCTCCAGCTAAGGTGTACGCCATGGGAACAGCTTTGCGATATCGGATCATATAGGGCAGACTATATGCATCGGGAGGTACCGGATGCGGCGGCTTCATCAGGCAATGATTTTCCTGCTGACCCTCACCTTGACGGGCTGCGACCGAAAGATCGCGGTCGATCCGCCGCCTCGCGCCGTCGACGCCGCTCCGACCCCGCAACAGATGTCGCTGATCGCGGTCCCTATCGACGCCGATGCGGGGCTGCTGAGGCGCGCGCTGGAGCGCGCCATTCCGCGCATCTTGTGGACAATCGATCGCCGAGAAAAACAATGCGTGCCGCCGCAGCGGCTCAAGGTTTTCGGGCGGCGCGTAAAGGTCACGCCAGCAATCCCCTGCACCATCGTGGGACGCGTGACGCGGGGAGAGTTGCGGCTGCGCGGCGAAGGGAACGAGATCATCGTCGACATGCCGCTGAACGCCCGAATCGCGGCGCGCGATATCGGCGGCATATTGAAGGGAGAAACCGCTACCGGTGCGGCCATGGCGCACACGCGAATCCGCATCGACCTAGATCCCGACTGGCGGCTGCGCGGCAAGGCCCGGATCAGCTATGGCTGGACCAGGCCGCCAGGCATCGACTTTCTGGGACAGCGCATCACCTTCACCGACGAAGCCAACGAAAAGCTGGCGCCCGTCGTCCGCGATATCGAGCGAGAGACCAACCGCGAAATTGCCAAAATTCCTGTCCGCAACGAGGCCGCCGACATCTGGCGGCAAAGCTTCACGACGCTCAGCCTCAACAGGGATAATCCTCCGGTATGGATGCGGGTGACGCCCCGGCGCATCCTCTATGGCGGGCATGGGCTCGACGATGGGCGCATTCACCTCAAACTGGCTATCGAAGGCGTGACCGAAAGCTTCGTCGGCGATCGCCCCAATGCCCCGGCCGCGACGCCGCTGCCCCCTCTCGAGCGCGGCGCACCAAAGCCCCATCTCGACGTCTTCATTCCCGTTGTCGCGGACTATGACGAACTCGAACCGGTGATTCTGCGCGCGCTGGTCAAGCGGTCAAGGCGCCCCTTCGACCTGCCGAAGATTGGGCCGGTGACGGCCAAATTCTCCGACGTTACCGCCTATGGCTCGCCGGGAGGACGGATCGCAGTCGGCGTTTCGGTAGAGGCTCAGCCGCAGCGCATTCGTCAGGCCCCGACCCATGGCCGCCTGTGGGCCACAGCCATTCCGGTCAACGCCCCGGGATCGCCCGAAGTGCATTTCACCGACCTGAAAATCACCGGCGATACAGACGGGATCAGCGGCGACCTGCTGATTAAGATCGGTCAGAGCCCCGGTTTTTCTGCCCAGATCGCCGCGGTCCTGACCCAGAATTTCGCCCGCGATATTGCCGAACTCGAAGACAAAATTCGGCATGCGGTCGATCAGCGACGCAAAGGGGACTTTCTGATCCGCACCCGGATCGACGGGTTCGAAATCGGGCAGATCGCAGCCTATGGCAACGGGCTCTATCTGCCGGTGCGTATGACCGGCTCGGCGCGCGTCGCCTATCGGCCACCCCGATAGAAAAGGTCAGAACAATCGCGTCAGCGCATAGAAGATTGCGGCCACCGCCGCGCTCGCCGGAATGGTGATGAACCACGCCGCGATCACATTGCCCGCCACGCCCCAGCGGACCGCACTCGCCCGGCGAGCCACGCCGGCACCGATGATGCTTCCGGTGATGGTGTGCGTGGTGGATACGGGAATACCAAGCAAGCTGGCAGTAAACACCATGATCGACCCGCCGGTCGAGGCTGCAAAGCCCTGGTGATGCGACAGCTTGGTGATCCGGCCGCCCATGGTCTCGATGATCTTCCACCCACCCGACAAAGTGCCCAGAGCGATCGCCACATAGCAAGCAAAGGCAACCCAGTGCGGCACATGGAACTCACCGCTGAGATAGCCGGTGGAATAGAGCAGGACGGCGATGATCCCCATCGTCTTCTGCGCATCGTTCAGGCCGTGGCTGATCGAATAGGCGGCCGACGAAAAGAGGTGGAGATAGCGAAAGCTGCTTTCCGCGAACTTCGCGGTGGCACGGCGAAGCGCCCAGCTGCTGAGCAGCATCACCATCATCGCGAGCAACATGCCGAGCATCGGCGACAGAAAGATGGCGAGCACGGTCTTGTTCAGGCCCGACCACTGAATGCCTTCAAACCCCGCATGCGCCACCCCGGCGCCGACGATGCCACCGACCAGCGCGTGGCTGGACGAGGAAGGAATGCCCTTCAACCACGTCACGACATTCCAGAACATCGCACCGACCAGCGCACCGAATACCACTGCCGGAGTCACAAGATCCTTGTCGATCAATCCGGCACCGATTGTTTCGGCAACCTTGTGCAGCGCGGGAAAAGCCAGGCTGAGGAAATAGGCGGCAAAGTTGAAGAAAGCGGCGAAGATCACCGCCTGCACCGGCCGCAGCAAACGGGTGGCCACGACCGTTGCAATGCTGTTCGCAGCGTCGTGCAAACCGTTCAGAAAATCGAAGGCGAGCGCAAGGATGACCAGCCCGACGAGAAGGTGAAAGGCGATTTCGTGCATGGAGTCGCTCCCCGCTTACGCGTGGTCGATGACCAAACCGTCGATTTCGTTCGCCACATCTTCGAAACTGTCGACGACACGTTCAAGGTGACGATAAAGTTCGCGCGCGATCAGGAAATGCAGCGTGTTCGACTGCCCATGTTCCTTGAACAAGCGCTTCAGCCCGCGGGCGTGGATTTCGTCGGCATGTCCCTCCATGCGCACAAGCCGTTCGGTCAATTCGTGCAGACGGGTGCCGTTCGCGGCGACGTTGCGCAGCAGCGGCAGAGCCTCCGACGTCAGCCGCGCCGCATCGACGATGATACCGGCGATATCGCGCATTTCGGGATCGAACTCGGTCACATCGTACAAGTCGATCGCGCCGGCGGTTTTCTGCATCTCGTCGATCGCGTCGTCCATCGACGCGATAAGGTCGGTGATCGCGCTGCGGTCGAACGGGGTCAAAAAGGTGCGGCGGACCGTCTGCAACACTTCCCGCGTAATCGCGTCGGCATCATGTTCGCGCTCGACAATTTCCTGAATATGATCGGCCATGCCTTCACCGCCCTGCAACAGGCGCGACAGGGCGTTGGCCCCCGCCACCAGCGTCGCCGCGTGATTTTCGAACAATTCAAAGAAATTGCCCTGGCGCGGCAGCAGGCGCTGGAACCAAGCGAACATCCGATTTACCCCTGTTTTTTCGGCTACATTCTGGACGACGCCGCGCGGTTGAGCAGCGATACGAAAACCGCTGTCGCCGAACGAACGGATCAGAGCCTGAAGATCCGCCTCGTCGACAACGCCCGCCGCTTCCTCGAAGGCGAACCATTTTCGCTCGCGTTCGTCCATTTCCTTCCACTCGGCGAGTTCGCGCGTCACCGCGAGTGGAAAAACCTCGACATTATACATGATCGACGCACCGTTGGCGCGCCGCTTGCGATACTGATAGCTGCCGATCGATGTCGGACAGACGGCACCGATCACGCCAGCTTCTTCCTCCGCCTCTATCGCGGCAGCGGCATGACGCTCCATACCGGTCAGCGGATTGCCCTTTGGAATCACCCAACGCTTCGTCTCGCGCGAAGTGATCAACAGAATTTCAGTTGGCCCATCTTGGGCGGCGCCGCCGAAGCGATAGGGAAGGACAGCGATCTGACGCAAGATACCGGCCCTTTCCTGCGGCTGGGTCGGCACGGCGGCCGAGAATGACGAATGCGTGACGCCCCTATGACATTAATGTGACAGCGACAAGCGGCCTTCGCACTTCCCTCCCTTCATACTTTCAGGTCGCCTCCTACTTTCAACGCTGTCAATTCGATTGCAAATCGAAACGTGGTGCGTAAGCTGCAACCAAACATAGTCGGGAGACAGGATTATGGCAGGCACGGCAACCCTCGACCGCTCGGCGGCCGCAACCGCCGCCGCCGTCGATCAGGACGTGTTGATCGTCGGCGCGGGCATTTCGGGCATCGGCATGGCGGTGCACCTGCAAATGCACTGCCCCGGCCGCAGCTTTGGAATCGTCGAACGGCGCCCCCAACTCGGCGGCACATGGGACCTGTTCCGTTACCCCGGCATCCGTTCGGACAGCGACATGCACACGCTGGGGTTCGTCTTTGAACCCTGGAAACATGAAAAATCGATCGCCGACGGTCCTGCGATCCTCGATTATCTGAACCGCATCGTCGACGAACGCCACATTCGCGACCATATCCGTTTCGGACGCAAAGTCGTCGGTGCGGACTGGGACAGCACCGCGGCGCGCTGGACCGTGACGATGGAAGATGCCAGCGGCATCACTTCGACCACCACGGCGCGCTGGCTATATCTCGGCGCGGGCTATTACGACTATGACGAGCCCTATCAGGCGCACTTCGAAGGGCGCGGCGATTTCAAGGGCCAGATTGTTCATCCACAATTCTGGCCGGAGAACTTCGATTATCGCGGCAAGAAAATCGTTGTGATCGGGTCTGGGGCGACCGCCGTTACGATCGTTCCCGCGATGGCAAAGGAAGCAGCGCATGTCACCATGCTGCAGCGGACACCGACCTGGTACTTCATCCGCCCCGCGAAGGACGCCTTTGCAAATTTCCTGCGCAAGTTTCTGCCCGAGGAAGTCGCGTACAAGATCACACGATACAAGAATGTAAAATTGCAGGACATCAGCTTTCGCCGCGCCCGCACCCGACCGGAAAAGGTCAAGGATTTCCTGACCAAGAGATTGCAGAAGGCGCTGGGTGACAAATATGACCAACAGGCCTTTACCCCGCCCTACGACCCATGGGACCAGCGCCTGTGCCTGGTTCCCGACGCCGATTTCTTTGAAGCGATGAAGGCTGACAAGGCCACCGTTGTCACCGACCATATCAAGCATTTCGACGAAACGGGAATCCAGCTTCAATCAGGCCAGCATCTTGATGCCGACATCATCGTCACGGCGACCGGCCTCAAGCTGGCCGTAGCAGGCAAGATTCCGGTGCGGGTCGATGGCAATCTCGTCGATTGGAGCGAACATTTCTATTACAAGGCGTGCATGTTCTCAAACGTCCCGAATTTCGCGGTGGTGTTCGGATATCTCAATGCCAGTTGGACGCTGCGTGCCGACATCGTCTCGGAATATATATGCCGCGTCCTCAACCATATGAAGGCCGTAGGCGCCGACGTCGCCACCCCGGTCCTTGAGGACCCCGCCAGCTTGACCGAAGAGAATATTTTCGACTTCTCTTCCGGTTATATTCAGCGCGGACTGCACATCATGCCCAAAAACGCCGATCGCCTACCGTGGCGGCTGAGCCAGAATTATGTTCAGGACCGCATCGACATGCGCACCGGAGCCGTGGATGACGGCGTGCTGAGCTTCGGCCATGCACTCGTCGCCGGAAACGCCGCGGCAACGCTGGAAGCCGCCGAGTGACGGATAAAGATGCGCCAGCGATTCGCCGTAAAAACCCGATCGGCACCGAAATAATTGAACCATTTCGGCGGCAAATCTTCCCCATCGAACATTTTCCGCCGCTTTAGCTTCAATTTACTAGGCTATAATTTGAATATACCATCGCGCATCCTGAAAGAAAGGAAGCGCAATGACTGTTTCCGTCACTTCTAATCGCCTTTCACTGCCCGCCGCGCTCGCTCTGACCTTGTCAACCGCCACCCTTCTTGCTGGCTGCTCCGATGAAAAGAACGGCGCGGGGAAAGGCGCTAAGGTGGCCGCCGCAGGATCCTGCCCCGAAGGCCTGGGCTGGGCAGAAGGCCTTGGCGGCTTCCTGACCGCCGAAGCAAAAATGGATACGCGCATCGCCGCAAACGCTGATGACTGCCTGTTCAACCAATGGTCCTGGGAAAGCTTTGTCTGGGCAACTGCAGAGATTGATGGCGCGCCACGCTTTCTTGGCTGGAAAACTCCCGACGAACTGGTTGCGGCCCCGGGGCTGGCGTCGCGGACAAGTATCTTACGCCTCGACGCGCACATGAAACCACTGCACGCGATGAACGGGGTGGAAAATCAGGACGGCGCGATCGTGGAAGCGGACGGCAGCATGCTGATCGGCCAGAACGGATATCCAGTCTATGCCTCCGTGCACATGACGGACGGCTATTTCGCTACCGTGAAGCGCAATCTGATCGCAACCGGCGCTTATCAAAAGAACCCCGATCAGGATGATTATTTCGCAATCGGCGATGCGATCGTGAAGGCAACGTGGCACAGGATCGCAAAGGGCGAGGCGCCGCCACAGGGAGCTTACACAACCGAAGCTGAGGTTCCGATCCTTGAAAAACGGTGCGCTGCAGCAAAATGCATGGTCGAACCCACTGGCCGGTTCGAAACCGCGACCGTCGCGCTCGTCGGCCTGCACGTCGTCGGCTATACCGAAAATCACCCCGAATTTGTCTGGGCCACCTTCGAGCACAAGGCAAACGCCCCAATGTTCGTCGACAACAGCTTCACTTTCGACGCATCGAAGAGCGATCCCAAAGATTATACCTTCTACAAGGCAGGAACGCCGTTCGGAAAAGAAACGCTGCTGGTCGACACCGACCCGTCAACCGGCGCAAACGTCAGCTTCGATCCTGCGACTGGCCGTTTCGCTCCAGCAACGCAAGTGGTCCAAATGAACCGCACAGGCGGCGACACCCAGCCCAACGGCCCAGCCAATATCGCGATCCTGAACCAGGTGTCACAGCAATCGATCGCGTCGATCGTCAAGGGAACGCCATTCCAGAACTACAATCTGATCGGCACCGTGTGGTTCCAGCCGAACAGCTATGTCACCAGCAACCCCGCTTGGACGACGATGTCGAACCGCAATGCCGTCGGCGCAATCAGCCTGATGAACAGCACGGCGGAAACCTTTCTGCAAAGCACGAAAGGCAATCAGGGCAATAATTGTTTCGAATGCCACAACGCAGGATCATTTTCCTATCAAGGCATCCAGCCCGCACCGCTCGCCACGCGGCGCGTCGCAATCAGCCACATGGTTGCGGTCGGCTCGCCTTACGAAATCCCCAACCGGTTGCCTGTCAAGGCCCTGCCCGACGCACCAAGGCAATAGTCGGAAGCCCCGCTCCGCTAGCGGAGCGGAGCCCGATCAACGTCATTTCTGCCGCGGAAAATCCCGAGCATATTCTGGCTTCACAGCCTTCACCAACGCGGATGTCACCGGCACATTGATGGTATAGCTGCCTTCCGCATATGGACCGATTTCATAGGGTGCGATCGCGATCGTCAGGCGATCGAGATATTTACCGTCCGACGATCCGATCCATATCGTCTGCGCCGAAGCAGGCGGACAAGATGCAAAGGGGCCGCCCGAGTCCTTCTCTATGGAAATACCCTTGGTCTTTTTGGCACGCACGATCGCAGCGCAGAATTCATCGCGGATCGCGGCATCAAATGCCGCGCCATCGACAAATAGATCGAGCGGCTTCAGCCGCATTGCTCGGTTTCGATCCCATATCAACGTGTCGAAAGTCGCCATGCCATGGGCACCACCGGTATAGGTCCCGATCTCGCTCGACAGGCTGACGAAACGCGGCGTGTTCGTAACCAGCTTCCACGTTTCCTGATGGCTGTGCGCATGATAGGGAAAACCTTCCTTGTCAGCGCTTTGCTTGTCCCGTTCAGCGTCGCGGATCAGCGCCCCCCGTTTTGCCGACCGATCGGCGTCGAGCAGGGCAGCAAGCTTCGGTATCGCGGCCGCTTCGCGCGGATAGCTATAGGCGAATTCCACAAGATCATTCTTCTCGGTCACATTCGACGGCTTTGCGTCCGTCAATGCGATTTCTGCCGGGGTCGTCGGCGGTGCGCCGGGCACCGGCCTGGAGACCTCCTTGCCGGACGGCGGCGGGGCCGGCTCTGGCGAGCAACCTGCAAGAAAAACGGATGCCGCGACGAAAGGCGCGACAAGGTGGGCGGGGCGTCTGCTGTTCATTTGTCCATAACGCCGGGAATCGACAAAGTTTCCCGATAGTTTTAGCAGGGTTACATGTTCGACTATTCCGACCTCGTCCAACCAGACAAAGACCAGCCAGCGCATGCGATCCACCTTGTGGACAAAAACAGCTTTGATCACTGGCTGAAAGGGCGGACGGTAAGGGAGCGTTCCGCCCTGACTGCGGCGGAGTACAAGCCGGACGCCTATGCCCATGCCATTCTGCCGGGCGATGATGCCAACGATTGGTCGGTCGTCACCACTGTCGCCAATGTCGACGACCTGTCGGCTTGGTGTTTGGCGAAACTGGCCCAAACACTACCAGAAGGACGGTATCGCGTCGAAGGGCACCAACCGGGAAAAGCCCTGTTCGGCTGGATGACAGCGCAGTATCGCTTCGACACCTATCGCACGAAGCAGGAAGCACGCGGTGCGCGCGTGCTTTTGACAAGCGACGTCGGCATAATTGCCCCCATGGTGGCCGAAGCGAAGGCTACGGCATTGGTTCGCGACCTCGTCAATACGCCCGCCGCCGACATGGGTCCCTCAGCGCTCGAGAAACAGGCCGATCGCATCGCCAAAGCACACGGCGGAAAGCTGACCGTCACAAAGGGGGAGGCGCTGGAACAAGGATACCCCATGATCCACGCGGTGGGGCGCGCGGCAGCCAAGCACCACGCCCCGCGGCTGATCGAAATTACCTGGGGCAAGGAAGAGCACCCGCGCATTGCCCTGGTCGGCAAGGGGGTTTGCTTTGACAGCGGCGGGCTCGACATCAAGCCTAGCGCCGGCATGCGCATCATGAAAAAGGACATGGGCGGCGCAGCGCATATCCTCGCGCTAGCCGAGTTGGTGATGGCATCGGGCCTGCCGGTCCGGCTGCACTGTCTGGTAGCCGCCGTCGAAAATGCCATTTCGGGCGATGCGTTTCGCCCTGGCGACGTTCTGAAAAGCCGCCTCGGGCCGACGGTCGAGATCGGCAATACCGATGCGGAAGGTCGACTGGTCCTTGGCGACGCCCTGGCTCGCGCCGGGGAAGAAAAGCCGGAGTTGATCGTCGACTTCGCAACGCTCACCGGGGCGGCGCGCATCGCTCTGGGTCCCGACCTGCCAGCCATGTTTACCAACGACGACATATTGGCCGACGACCTTTCCAAGGGCGGTGCCGAACGCGACGATCCGGTTTGGCGCCTCCCGCTATGGGATGGCTATGCCGACCTTCTTGAAACCGACATTGCGGACATCGGCAATGCTGGCGGATCATCGTTCGCCGGCGCCATCACCGCCGCCCTGTTCCTCAAGCGCTTCGTGCCGGAGGCGACCCCCTGGGCGCATTTCGATACGTTCGCCTGGCGCCCGTCGGCCAAGCCGGGGCGCCCGAAGGGCGGCGCGGCACTAGGTTTACGGGCGGCTTGGGCGATGCTTCAGGCGCGCTATGACAGGCGGGGCAAGAGCGAAGCGGCTTGATAAAGCGCCGTCGGCTGGGCTAATGCCGCGCGATTGGCCGCCATGCGCGGATTACAGGCTTTTACGGGACGGCAAGTGACAGCGGAAAAGGACGAAAATTCAATGTCTGGCCGGGTCCGCATGGGGCGCCCGGGCACCGTTGGCGCGGGTCGTGACCATTTTGGCTTGGCCGGCCGCTCGCAAAGCTATGACCAGCGCGTCGTCGCGATCCGTCCTGATCTGGCAGATATTGCGGTGGCCGGACAACATTTCGCTCCTCATTATGCGGCGCCGATGATGCGCAGCATCGTCCTGCCCTCGACACCGCTACGTGGATCGCCGTCTCTTGATGCCGAACAGACGAGTGAGTTGCTTTTTGGGGAAGGCTTTGCCCTGCTCGACCTGACCGGCGGCTGGGCATGGGGTTACAGCTTGGCCGATCATTATGTTGGCTATCTTTCCGCCGACGCGCTGGGCGCGCCAATTGCCCCCACTCACCGCGTGGCTGCTGCCGAGGCGCTCGTCCACAGCGCTCCGGACAGCGCCAGCGGCGGGTCGGCCATCCTGCCAAGGGGAGCCTGGGTGATGGGCGACGTTCAAGGCGCCTGGCTTGCCACCGCACATGGGTTCCTTCCACTCGACACCCTCTCCGACGCCGACGCCGTCACCGACGATCCTGCCGCAATTGCCGAAGCGATGATCGACACGCCCTATGCCTGGGGCGGTCGCAGCGCGAATGGCGTTGATTGTTCTGGACTGGTGCAGCTGGCGTGGGCGGCGGCAGGCATTCAACTCCCACGCGACAGCGATCTTCAGTTTGCAGCACTCGGCAGCGACAAGGACATCGCCCCCAGCGACCTGGTACGCGGCGACCTCGTCTTCTTTCCGGGCCATGTCGGCATCATGGCCGACCCCGTCAACATCGTCCATGCCAGCCGACGATGGATGGCAGTGAAAGCCGAACCGCTGGCCGACGTGATCGAGCGCTCGGCCGCAAAGGACCATAATCCGCCCGTGAGCGGATATAAACGACTGCGATAAATGATGACAAAAACGGTATTTATCGACGGCGCGGCGGGAACGACGGGCCTCGAAATCGCCGAGCGGCTGGCCGGACGAGCCGAATTCTCTCTGCTGATCCTCGACGATGCGCGGCGCAAGGACATCGGCGCGCGGCGCGAAGCGCTGAACGACGCCGATTTCGTGATCTTGTGCCTGCCCGACGATGCCGCGCGAGAGTCGGTTGCGATGATCGCAAACGACCGTACGCGCGTCATCGATGCCTCGACCGCGCATCGCGTTGCGCCGGGCTGGGTTTATGGCTTCCCGGAAGTCAGCGGTCATGCGGCGGTCGCATCGGCGGCGCGGGTATCCAACCCGGGCTGCTATTCGACCGGCTTTATCGCGCTGATCGCGCCGCTGGTCGAGGCCGGACTGCTGCCAGCAGACTGGCCCTATATCTGTCATGCGGTCAGCGGCTATTCCGGCGGCGGCAAGGCACTAATCGAGCGGTTTGAGAAGGACCGCGACATTGCCTGGCGCGGCTATGCGCTGGCGCTTGGACACAAGCATGTCCCCGAAATGCAGGCGCGTTGCGGCCTGTCCGTCGCACCGCTTTTTTCACCAGCCGTCATTCCCGCGCACCGCGGAATGATCGTTGAAGTGCCCTTGCCGCTGGCGGCCATGGCGAACGCCGCCACGTCAGACGCGCTGCGCGCTGCTCTCTCGGAATATTATGCCGCCAGTCCGGTCGTCAGCATGGGCGAGGCGCCGGTCGATGGGGAAATGCTGCTCCGCGCGTCCGACAATGGCAGCGACCGGATCGATCTGTTCGTCTTCGGCAACGCCGATGGAAGCCAGGCGCGCCTCGTTGCCCGACTGGACAATCTGGGCAAGGGCGCAAGCGGCGCTTGCGTCCAGAATCTGAATATCATGGCCGGGCTGCCGGAAACGGCCGGGCTGCGCCTCTGACCGCCAGCGTCTCCGACGGTCAGTGTACCGTGTCGAGGACATCCTCGACCGACAAATAGGTGATCAATCGCTCGATCTGGCGCCAGCGGGCAAAGAAGATATGATTGCCAAGCGCGCGATATTGTTCGGCGCGAGCGGCGGCCGCAAAGCCCGCCTCTGCGCCATGCTGAGCAATCAGCGCATCGGCATCGTCGATCGCCGCGCGATCGGCAAGAAAAGGTGCGGACAACTGCATGCAAACCCCGGTCCTTGGCATCGAACCGCCCGCATAAGGCCCCCGCATCACCGCGCCGTTCCCAAGCGTGATGAACGGAAAGGTAAGGTTAATTGCACTTAACCCTCGGCCGCCATCTTTGGCCCCTTTGCCGCCGCCGCCTGCCCGTGTAAGCAGTCTCAATGCGCAAGATCCTGAAATATGCCGCCCTCGCCCTGTTGCTGGTCCTGATCGCGGGCGGCATCACATTCTACATCATGTCGCGGCCCGATGTGGCCCGCTTTTCGACCGCGGAACTCAGCGGCCGGGTACCGGTGATGGCATCGCAGCGCACAGAGACCTTCCCGACCGTCAATGTACCCGAAGCGACGAGTTGGCCTGCCGGACAAGCGCCGCGCCCCGCCAAGGGGCTAGCCGTCACCCGCTTTGCCGAGGGGCTTGATCATCCGCGCACGATCCTGGTCCTGCCCAATGGCGACGTACTCGCCGCCGAAGCCCAGAGCCCGCCCCGCGACACCTCAGGCGTCGAAGGCAAGGTCATGGGCAATCTGATGGCAAAGGCCGGGGCCGGCGGCGTTTCGGCGAACCGCATCACCCTGCTTCGCGACGCCGATGGCGACGGAAAGGCGGAGATCAAGAGTGCCTTTATCACCGGCCTGAATTCACCCTATGGCATGGCGTTGGTCGGCAGCACGCTTTATGTCGCGAACACCGACGCGCTGCTCGCCTTTCCCTATGTCGCCGGCGAAACGAAGATGAGCGGCAAGCCGGTCAAGCTCGTCGACCTGCCTGCCAAGGGCACCAACCGCCATTGGACGAAGAGTCTGGCGGTTGCCCCCAACGGCTGGCTGTACGTCGGCGTCGGCGCCGATTCGAACATAGGCGAAAAGGGCATGAACGCCGAGTTCCGCCGCGCCGCAGTGCTGGAAATCCGACCCGAGAACAAATATATGCGGACCTTCGCCGCGGGCATCCGCAACCCCGTCGGCCTGGCTGTCTATCCGGGCAGCGACCGGTTGTGGACCGTGGTGAACGAACGCGACATGCTGGGATCGGATCTGGTTCCCGACTATCTGACCGATGTGACCGAAGGCGATTTCTATGGCTGGCCCTGGTATTATTGGGGCGGCTTTATCGACCCCCGCGTCCCGCCCGAGGCCGAGGATCGCCGCCAATATGTGAAGCGCCCCGAATATGGCCTGGGCGCCCACACCGCACCGCTGGGCATGACCTTCACCCAAGGGCTGGACCTAGGCGAGCGGTGGGCGAACGGCGCGCTGATCGCCCGGCACGGATCGTGGAACCGCGAGCCAGTCGCCGGATATGATGTCGTGTTCGTCAAGTTCGGCGCCAACGGCAAGCCCGCCAATGCCCTGCCCGTCACGCTGCTCGACCAGTTCCTGGCGGCCGATGGCAAGACCGCCCGCGGCCGCCCCGCGGACGTCAAGGTGGCCAAGGATGGCGCCGCGCTGATCGCCGACGATACCGGCGGGATCATCTGGCGCGTCGCCAAGGCGGGGTGATCCCACCCTCTCTATTTGCCCTGTTTATTTCGTCCTGGCGGTGCCGGCGAAGCCACCCGGTAATTCCGAGCTTGCGTAAACCCGCCCTGGATTGCTTCACCCGGCTTTCGCCGGGTTCGCAAGGACGGACAGCCTGACCGGGATCAGACCCGCATCGGCATCAGCACATAAAGCGCCGGGCTTTTTTCGCTTTCGCGGATCAGCGTCGGCGCATTGGCGTCGGCGAGGTGCAGTTCAACCGTGTCGCTGTCCACCTGGCCCAGAATGTCGCTGAGATAACGCGCGTTGAAGCCGATCTCCATCGCCTCGGCGTCATAGCCCGCCGCCAGTTCTTCGGCCGCGGTGCCGTTTTCGGGGCTCGTCACCGACAGGGTGATGCGATCCTTGTCGAGCCCGACCTTGACCGCGCGCGTTTTCTCGCTGGCGATCGTCGAGACGCGATCGACGCCCTGGAACAGGCTTTTCGGATCGACCTTCAGCAGCTTGTCATTCGCGGTCGGGATGACGCGGCTGTAATCGGGGAAAGTCCCGTCGATCAGCTTTGACGTCAGCACCGCATTGCCGAGCTGGAAACGAATCTTGGTCGCCGACAGGCTGATCTCGACATTGCCTTCAGCTTCGTCGAGCAGCTTGCGGATTTCTCCGACGCATTTGCGCGGCACGATTACGTCGGGCATCCCCGTCGCGCCATCGGGGCGCGTCACGGTGTAGCGAGCCAGGCGGTGCCCGTCGGTTGCCGCCGCTTTCAACACCGGCCCGGTCGCATCTTCGGCGACATGCAGGAAGATGCCATTCAGATAATAGCGCGTCTCTTCGGTCGAGATGGCAAAGCGCGTCTTGTCGATGATCTGGATCAGTTCGGCCGCCGGCAATTCGAAATTGGTCGGCAGATCCCCTTCAGCGATTACCGGGAAATCGTCACGCGGCAGCGTCGGCAGATTGAAGTTCGACCGGCCAGCCTTCACCTGCATCTTGCCGTCGGCAGCGGCCAGGCTGACTTCCGCGCCTTCGGGAAGCTTGCGGGCAATTTCAAACAGGGTGTGCGCCGACACCGTCGTCGTTCCAGCGGTCTCGACCTTTGCCGCGACCGTTTCGACAACCTGCAGGTCAAGGTCGGTCGCCATCATCTTGAGGCTGCCCGACGCATCGGCTTCGATCAGGACGTTCGACAGGATGGGAATGGTATTGCGCCGTTCGACCACGGACTGGACGTGGCCGAGGCTCTTCAAAAGCACTGCGCGTTCGATCGTCGCTTTCATTCTGTTTCCGCCATCCTAAATGCTCGTGCGGGAGAAGTCCCTGGTGGAACCGGCATCGCGGACGCGGCGGCGCCCCGATTCCCTGCCCCAAAAAATGTCCCCTTCCTTAACGCACACGCCGCGCCGCGCAAGCCATGCTTGCAAAGCAAGGGGTTTCGCGCAATCGAGGGCGCGATGCGGCGCGCGTTCCTCTTCCTTGTTCCAGCGGCAATCCCGGCAACCCTGTGGGCCGCGGCACCGAGCGCGCTGGGCATTTTCGACGGCTGGGGCGCGTTTCGCGATCCCGCCACCCCGCGCTGCTATGCCATAGCTGCACCATCGGCGACGATCGGGAAGCCCCAGGAAAAGGCCTATGCCAGCGTCGGATACTGGCCGAAGTCGCGCATTCGCGGCCAGTTCTACGTCCGATTGTCGAAGGCCCGGCGAACCGACGGCGAACTGCGGCTGACCATCGGCAGCCGCCGCTTCGTGCTGACCGGAAACGGCGTCCACGGCTGGGCCAGCGATCAACGAATGGACGCCGCGATCGTCGCGGCCATGCGATCGGCCCCCAGCATGAGCGTGGAAAGCAGCACGCCGGGCGGTGGCGCGATCGCTGACACTTATCGCCTGCGCGGGGCCGCAACGGCAATTGACGCCGCCGCTCTGGGGTGCGCGCGCATTCGGTGAGCACCGCTCCGAAAAATGGCGAAAATCTGCGCAACTTTACACTGAAATCGCATATCGAGCCAGCGCCCGGCGCACCCACAAGTTCGTTCCCACCGATCGCAGACCATATGCCGGCATGGCACGGCGCCCTGGGGCCGCGGAATGATCGGTGTGCAACAGCAACAGTCATCGCAAAAGGCTGGCACGGCGAACCAATGTAGGACAGCAAAAAGGGACGATTGCCAGCGCTGATCGGCAGAGGCCACCTCGAGAACCGGACGGACCGCCGCACGACCGCGGCTGGGATCGGGCCCGGAAGCCGTCAGGCGACGTCCCTCCCCAGCTTACGCCCCCTGTTCGCGCGCCAGCTTGGTCAATTCGGCCGCCAGGAAGTCCAGAACGGTACGAACGCGGGGGACCCGGCGCAGGCGTTCGTGGGTCAGCAGCCAGAGGCCGGTGGTATCGCCGCTTTTTGGAGGGATGCAGCGAATGAGGTCGGGTTCGCGGTCGGCGATAAAGGCGGGCAGGACCGACAGCCCCATGCCCGAACGCACCCCGGCGAGCAGCCCCGAGGCGCTGTCATATTGCATGACCACCGAATCCTGGAGCCCATATTGCCGAAGCCACGCCTGATAAGGTTCCCACACCCCGCCGCCACCGCCGATGAAGGGATGCGTCGCCAATTCTTCGCGGCGATGCGGAATGCCGTGGCGATCGGCATATTCGCGGCTGCAGTAAACGGTCCATGGATTGTCGGCGATACGGCGCCCGACGAGTCCCGCCCCCGACGGTTGCTTGCTGCTGCGGATCGCAATGTCCGCGGCGCCCCCCGCAAGGTCGCGCGATTCATCCGACGTATCGAGACGAATGTGGATTTCGGGATGGGCGGCGCGCAAGTCGCGCAGGATCGGCGGCAAAATCGTCACCGCCACCACCTCCATCACCGTCAGGCTGACCGTACCGCCGGTATCGCGCGACCGAGCCCCCGCTACCTCTCCGAACCGGTCCGCAGCGTCGCGCACGGCAAGGGCGCTTCCCAGCATCGCTTCACCCACCGGGGTCAACGCATAGCCCGCCTGGCGTCGTTCGAAGAGGGCGAGGCCGGTCGCCTTTTCCAGTGCGGCGATACGGCGCGCCACCGTCGTCTGGCTGACGCGCAGCGCCTGCGCCGCCGCGAGCGTGCTGCCGGTTTCCGCAACCGCGAGAAAGGATTTGAGATCGTTCCAGTCGAACATGATGCCTTGTGACGAATAAGCGCCGCGACGGCATTCTGCAATTATGCAGAATGTTCGCGCAACATCGTTGCTCCTTTCGGACCGAACGAAGGATTATCTGATGTCCTGTCGGCTTCCTCCCCTCCCCTTTCAAGCCGGCCGATGGAGACATGAGATGAAAACGCTTTTGATCCTCGCCATGCTGGCCGCCACTGTTCCGGGCCAGCCCGCGCTTGCCCAGGATGTGGCGACGCCGGCGCCCGCCGCGAATGTGGTGATCGTCACGCATTCCGATCTGGACCTGCGGAACCAAAGAGACGCGCGGACGCTCGACCGCCGCATTTGGCGCGCCGTGGTCGATGTATGCGGCGCGACGTCCGATTTCGACCTGAAAGGCAAGAATGCGATACGCGAGTGCCGCCGCGACACACGCGCCATCGCCGCCGCCCAGGCCGATCTGGCCATCGCAGATGCGACCCGCGAACGCGCGATCCAGGTCAGTTCAGTTCAGAAATAGGGGCAAGCCCACGTTGCAAGGCCTGCCCAAAGCCGGGGCGTGCGATCAAGGGCACGATCGCATACCCCGGTTTACTGCGCCGGACCGAACGGCCGGCTGGAGGGTTCAGCCGTTCCCGCCCGCCTCCGGCGCGAAGGTGTGGATCACCTCGCCTGCCGCGTTCAGAAACTCGATCGCGCCATAACCCTCCGGCGTGACTGTCATGCGGACCCGGGGACGATCGTTCCCGTCGGCCAGCGCCACGCTGGGCGTGCCGTCGGCCGCGACATTCAGCCGGATACGCGTCGGGGCCTGGACCCCGGGGACCAGGCGATTGCCAAGCTGCGGCTCTCGGACGAGCGCGGGCGCCTGATTGACCGAAAAGCTGACCTCTCCATCGGGAGCGACGCGCCATCCGATAGCATCTTTCGCGGGATGGTCGAGCGCCAGCACCGCCATGCTGCCACCGTCCAGATCGGCAACACCAAAGCCGCCACGCTCGCTTCCCTCGGCATCATAGAGAATCAGTCCCGATACGTCGAAGACGCGCCGATACTGGATGCCATCGACGATCGGCGCCGGTGTCTTGGCCGACAAGGTCATCCGGATCACCCCATCGTCGCCCACGATATCGATCCGCTTGGCCGTGATCCGGTCGTGGTCCACCGTTTCTACGCGCGTCTCGGGAGAGCGGTCGGCGATAATCTTTTCCAGCAGCTCCATCGACGGCCCTGGGCGCTTCGCGGGCTGCGCCGCGGCGGGGAGCGCCGACAACATGCTCGCCAAAACGATGACACGCGCGACGTGTATGGCTTTCGTCATCATAGAACCTTTCAGAACAGGGATTTAGGGCGGCGCGCCAACGCCAGATCGATCGCCCCGTCTATCGGCAGAACCGTGCAACGTTCAACCCGTGAAGCGTTGCAATTCAGCACTTGCCCCCCTTTCTCCAGTGGCGCATGATCCCTTCATCCGCTTGACCGAACGCCCGCCAGAGGCGTCGGGCAAGCGAGGAAGGACTCGGGAGAGGAGATTGGAAATGAATGCCGACAGCAGGTGTGACGCCGTGGCGCGCGAGCGGCACCGGACGCTCGATTTCATAGGTTTGCGCGCACACGCCACGACGGTCGGGCTGATCCAGCTTTGCGAGGAATTGTTGAATGCCGGGGTGCTGAAACCCGACGGGCTGGAACGGATCAAGGGTGCGATCCGGTCCGAATTGACCGTATGCAACGCGCGCATTTCGAACCAGCCGAGCTTTGATTCGACGCTTCGGCGCCGGATCGACTCGATTTTCCCGCAAGCGCCGGGGCAACCGCCCAAGGAGCAGGTCGGCTCGCTCGAAGAATTCGAGGACGCGCTGGGCGGTTATCACGGCGCCTGACAGCGCCGCCGCCGGGCCGGACAGCATGGCGCCAATTGCGCTTTTGCCGCTTCGCGACTATAGGGCCGCCCATCATGCAGATCCCCGGCCATATCGACCCGGTTACGACCGGCACCGTGCCCCTGCGCGGCGGCAACCGCACCGACCTTGTCGGCCTGACCCGCGACGGCATTCGCGCCGCGCTGGAAGAGGCGGGGCTCGACGCCAAGGCGGCGAAGCTGCGTTCAAAGCAGATCTGGCACTGGATCTATCACCGCGGCGTCACCGATTTCGACGCCATGACCGACATCGCCAAGACGATGCGCCCGTGGCTGACCGAGCGGTTCATCGTCGGCCGCCCGACCGTCGTGACCGCGCAGGTGTCGAACGACGGCACCCGCAAATGGTTGCTCGCCGCCGCCGATGGCCAGGAATATGAAATGGTCTTCATCCCCGACGCCGACCGGGGAACCTTGTGCGTGTCGAGCCAGGTCGGCTGCACGCTGAATTGCCGTTTCTGTCACACCGGCACGATGCGACTCGTCCGCAACCTGACGGCGGGCGAGATTGTCGGACAGGTGCTGCTGGCGCGCGATGCGCTCGGCGAATGGCCAAAGGGCACGATGGCATCGGCCGCCGATGCCGACGACGAGGATGACGAGGCGGGCCATTATACCGCCGACGGCCGCATGCTGACCAACATCGTGATGATGGGGATGGGCGAGCCGCTCTATAATTTCGACGAGGTCAAGGGCGCGCTGAAGATCGTGATGGACGGCGACGGACTGGCGCTGTCGAAGCGGCGCATCACCCTGTCGACCAGCGGCGTGGTGCCGATGATGGCGCGCGCGGGCGAGGAAATCGGCGTCAACCTCGCCGTCTCGCTGCACGCGGTGTCGAAAGAGATCCGCGACGAGATCGTCCCGCTGAACCGCAAATATGGCATCGAGGAACTGCTCCAGGCCTGCGCCGATTATCCCGGCGCCAACAATGCGCGGCGCATCACCTTCGAATATGTGATGCTGAAGGACAAGAATGACAGCGACGCCGACGCGCGCGAGCTGGTCCGCCTGATCAAGCAGTATAGGCTGCCCGCCAAGGTCAATCTGATCCCCTTCAACCCCTGGCCCGGCGCGATCTATGAATGTTCGTCGCCCGAACGGGTGCGCGCGTTCAGCAACATCATCTTTGAACATGGCATTTCGGCGCCGATCCGCACCCCGCGCGGACGCGATATCATGGCCGCCTGCGGTCAGTTGAAAAGCGCCGCCACCAAGCCGAGCCGCGCCGAGCTGGACCGTATCGCCGAGGAAAAGCAGGCCGCGCTGGGCTAAGCGCGCCGCCGGTCAATCCGCTTCATCCGTACCCGGCGCCGCGCCACTGCGCGCCATACCGACCGCTCTGCCCAGGGGGCGCGGGCGTCGGTCGCAGCGTTCCCGTCACGGGCCGCATATCGCCCCCAAAGGGCACCCGCCGACCTGTCAAGCGCGGCGCATACCTATGCTGTGTTGCAAAAACAACACAGGTAAGAAAATTGTCACAATCTGAATGATCCATTCATTGAAGCGACAGCCGCGAACGCCATTTAGGGCCCAGGTCGCGACCCAAAGGGCGTGACCCGAATGAAGCAAAGGAAAAGAAAATGAAGAAGTTCGCAGTTGCCGCCGCTCTCCTCTCGGCCACCATCGCCACCCCCGCCCTCGCCGCTGACGGCGGTGAAGCCCGCGTCGAAGTGCGCGGCGGCTACATCTGGGGCAATGGCGCCGACGAAGCCACCGCTGGCGTTGCCGCAGGCTACGACTATGACCTCGGCACCAACACCTTCATCGGCGCCGAAATCGCCGGCGACAAGGTGCTCGTCGACGGTGCGAACGTCCAGTTCTCGGCCGGTGGCCGCGTGGGTGCGAAGATCGGTGAAAATGGCAAGCTGTATGCCAACGCCGGTTACACCTTCGGCGACATCGACGATCCCTATGTCGGCGCTGGCTACCAGCACAAGTTCGGCAAGAATGTTTACGGCAAGGTCGAATATCGTCACCAGTTCATCAACAACTTCGGTGATTTCGACACGATCGCAGCCGGCATCGGCTTCGCTTTCTGATCTTTCGGACAGCGACGAAAACAGGAAAGGGGCGGCCCGGCGGGTCGCCCCTTTTCATTTGCGCAGCAGCGCCACGCGCGCCATCCTTCCTCCGATGACCGCCCTCGTTTATATCTTTGCCGCGCTTGCCGAAATTGCGGGCTGCTTTGCCTTCTGGGCTTGGCTGCGGCTTGGCAAGCCGTGGTGGCTCGCCGTCCCCGGACTGATCTCGCTCGCGCTCTTTGCCTATCTTCTCACGCTGGTCGACACCAGCCACGCGGGCCGCGCCTATGCCGCCTATGGCGGAATCTATATCGTCGCCGCCCTGTTGTGGCTATGGGCGTTCGAAGGCGCCCGCCCCGATCGCTGGGACCTGGTCGGCGCAGCCGTCTGCCTGGGCGGCGCCGCGATCATTCTGCTGGGTCCACGGGGCGATATCGCATGAGCTACAAGATCGAGGCCGTTCTTACGGGCAAAGCGCGGCCTTTCGGCGACAAGGGCGAGAAAAGCGCGATCGCAAAGCGAGTCGAAACGGGGGCCCGCCATGTCGGCTTTCTGGGAATCGCGGGCGACGAGCAGGGCGATCTGTCGGTCCATGGCGGCCCGAACAAGGCCGTCCACCACTATCCGCGCGACCATTATCCCTTCTGGACCGAAACATTCGGCGACCATCCCCTGCTGGCCGAGGCAGGCGCCTTTGGCGAGAATATATCGACGCGGGGCCTTGTCGAGGATGCGGCCTGTATCGGCGACCGATACCGGATGGGAAGCGCGCTGGTTGAAATCAGCCAGGGGCGCCAGCCATGCTGGAAGCTGGGGCATCGGTTCGGCATCGCGACCGTGCCGGCCACCGTCGTCAAGACCGGCCGCGGCGGATGGTATTACCGCGTGATCGAGGAAGGCATCGTCGCGGCGGAAGACACGCTGACCCTCGTCGAACGCCCCCTCCCCGACTGGAGCGTCGCGCGCGTCTTTGCCCTGCTGATCGCGGGCGGCGGCAAGCGCGAACCAGACGCCCTGCGCGCGCTGGCCGACATGGAAACGCTCGCCGGCAACTGGCGTGCGCGCGCCCGAAAACTGCTTGACTGACCCCTGCCCCGCCCCCGGTTTCGCGCCGCAGCGCCGAACCGGACCGCGATGACGCGCGCGCCCTTGTTCAAATCAGCAGATTTTGGGGCGCAAACATCCTATATGTGCGTCTTGTTATCAGGAGCAGCATGAATGGGAGGATGAGTGACGGCCGAAGCTGTCCCTGACCTTGAAAGAATGACCCGGAAATTCCGGCCTGCACTGGTTGCCTTTTTCTCGCGAAGGGTGGCCAGCCACGCAGAGGCCGAGGATCTGACACAGGAAGTGTTCGTCCGGCTCGCTCAATCGCAGATCGGGGCCCTCGATTCGACCGACGCATTCGTCTTTCGCATCGCCACGAACCTGCTGCGCGACCGCGCGCGCCGTGACCGGGTGCGCACGGCGTATCGACAGTCGGTCGAACAGGAAGATGGGATCCATATCGACATACTCGATCCGCACCGCGTCGCTGCGGCGCGCGAAACCATAGGCATTCTGTGGGCCGCGATTCAGGCTCTCCCCGAACCGACCCAACAGATTTTCATCCTCTACCGCGTTGAGAATATCCAGAAACAGACCATCGCGGACAATTTCGGATATAATGTGCGTACCGTTGAAAAACATATTTCCCGTGCCCTGATGTTCCTGGCCCGTCGCATGGGAGGTCGGGCATGACCTCCGGCGGCGGCGACCGCATCCCGCACGCGATGGAAGAAGAAGCCGCCGAATGGTGCTGGCGCATCGCCGACCGCTCGCTCAGCGAAGATGAACAGAAAGCCTTTGACGCGTGGGTGAGGGCCGACACCCGGCACCAGCACCTGTTCGATGACATGGTCGCGGTGTGGAAAGGGACCGACACCATCGCCGAGATGCCCGGTTTCCTGTCGCTGCGGGCCAAGGCGTTGACCACGATGGAAAATGCCCGCGCCCGGAACGACCCGGAACCCGTCGCCCACGGCGGACGCTGGCACGCTGGCGCATGGGCCACCGCCGCTGCGCTGATACTGGTGGTCGGTGGTGTCTGGTCCGTATCGGGCGGACCCGATGTCTATGACACGGGCATCGGAGAGCGCAGGGTCGTCCGGCTCGACGATGGGTCGCGTATCTCGCTCGACGCCTCCAGCCAGGTTTCAGTCGCCTATTCGGGCGATCGCCGATCGCTGATCCTCGATCGCGGCCGCGCGAAGTTCGAGGTGGCGAAGGATCCGCTGCGTCCCTTTACCGTCACCGCGGGCAAGCGAGCGGTGGTCGCCACAGGCACCGCGTTCAGCGTGGAATTGCTCCACGACGAGATGCGGGTGCTGCTTTATGAAGGCGCGGTAGCGGTGATTCCCCAGCCCTCGTCGCGCGCGATTGCTTCCCCCGAGGCAGCGGGCACCCCCGGGCGGCAACTCACACCGGGACAGGAACTGGTCGCCGACCTGTCGTCGGGAGCAACCAAGGTCGTCCACGCCGAGGTCGGCCGATCGCTGTCCTGGGAGGGCGGACGGCTCGACTTCGTCGACGAGCCGCTGGAAAGCGCGATCGAACGGATCAACCGCTATGCCGACACGCCCATCGCACTGGGTGACGCGGCGGCGGGCGACCATCTGGTCAACGGCGTTTTCGATGCCGGCGACCCCGGCAGCTTCGTCAAGGGCGTCACCTCGCTGTTCCCGCTCGCCGCCCGCCGCGCAAACGGGAAAATCGTGCTGGTCAGCACCGATTCTTCCTTTCCCCAAAAATAGTTGGGCGCAAAACAGATGGTCCTGCGTCTCAATTCATAAGAGGGGGAAAATAACTCACCCCTCATCAACAGGGGAGAGTATATGTCGCTTCGGCCGTATCTGCTTATGGGCCTTGCCACTGGCGCCATTGTTGCCAGTATCGCACCAACGCCGGCCCATGCCCATCAGGCCTATAATTTCGACATTCCGGCCCAGGACCTTGGCGGCGCCTTGCGTGCCTTTGCGCGTACTTCGGGTCTTCAGGTCATTTTCGACGGGAAGGCGATGCGCGGCAAGCGCAGCGCAGGCTATCGCGATCGCGCCGCCCCCGACGCCGCCTTGAAAAGCCTGCTGCGCGGAACCGGTCTCAGCTATCGCCGCGACGGCAACATCTATGTGATCTCCCCCGCGGCAATGCCCGTCGCAACGACCGTCAACGACGCCGTTGCTTCTTCTGCGGTTGCGGCGTCGACCGAGATTCGGGACGACGCTGAGATCATCGTGACGGCGCAGAAGAAGGAAGAGAAGATCATCGACGTGCCGATCGCGATGACGGCACTGTCGGCGGACGCGCTGGACGATCGCAAGATCGAGGGCGGGTCGGAACTGCTGCGTGCCGTTCCGAACGTCAATTTCTCGAAAAGCAATTTCAGCATGTACAATATCTCAATTCGCGGAATCGGGACCAAGGCGATTTCAGCGTCGAGTGACCCCGCCGTGGCGGTGAGCTTCAACAACACGCCCCTGGTACGCAACCGACTATTCGAACAGGAATTTTTCGACCTTCAGCGTGTGGAAGTGCTGCGCGGACCGCAAGGCACGCTCTATGGTCGTAACGCGACGGCAGGCGTGGTTAACATGATCCCCGCGCTGCCCACCGATGATTTGGCTGGCGAAGTCAAACTTGAAGTTGGAAGCTTCGAAACGATGCGCGCGAGCGGGATGCTCAACGTGCCGATCACCGACACGCTTGGCGTTCGTCTGGCGGGTGCTTGGACCAGCCGCGAAGGGTATGACTACAATAGCTTCACGCAGCGGCGCGTTAATGGCCGCAACCTGTGGTCGACGCGCGCAACGCTGGCGTGGGAACCCAGTGACCGGTTCCGCGCCAACGTGATCTGGCAACATTTCGAGGAAGACGATAACCGCTCACGTACCGGCAAACAGCTTTGCACGCGCGATCCGGGGCCGACGATGGTAGGCAATATCGCGGTGACCGATCCTTACACGCGCGGGCGCTTGAGCCAAGGCTGCCTGCCGGGGTCGCTATATGATGACGCTGCCTTCGGCGCGCCCAATGGCAACTCGCTGACCTATGTCCTGCTACCAACCTCCATCACCCTCGGCAGGAATCCCGTTACTAGGGCAACTGTGTTCGCCGTCGATCCAGGGGTCGATCCTTTCGCCGGCGTCGTCCAGTCGCGTGATCTGCGAGAAATCGCCACAAGCTATGACCCGGTGTTCCGCGCAAAAAATGATGTGGTGCAGCTTAACCTGGAATTCGAGCCATCGGACGGCCTCAAACTGGTGTCGCAGACCGGCTATGCACGCGATCGATTTTATTCGTCTCAGGACTACAATCGCTTCGTTTCGGCGCCTATTTTCAACAGTTCCACTCAGCCTTTACTAAATACACGAAATCAACTTATTAATTCGGCACTATATCCTGGGGCCACCCCAGGCGGCCAATTTTGCGATCCGCAGCTGGGGTGCTCCGACCGGCTCTTGTCGGCAGATTTAAGTCAATCGGCCAGCCGTCAATGGACACAGGAGTTTCGCTTGCAATCGGAATTCAACGGTCCGGTGAATTTCAATATTGGCGTGAATTATCTCGATTTCAAATCCCAGGACAATTATTACGTATTCAACAATACATTCTCGCTTCTTGCTGAATGGTTTTACAATGCGACCAACGTGAACGGAAATCCTGTAAAGCGTTCATGTGAACTCGGAGACGAATCGAAAGAGTGTATTTACGTAGATCCCAATCCTATTGGCAGCATCAACAATAAGGGGCATAACTATTTTCTAAGCCAAAATGGCATTATCACCAAGTCATGGGCAACTTTTGGCGAGCTATACTGGAGCGTGACGGACAGCCTGAAACTGACCGCGGGCCTACGCTACACGCGGGACAAGAAGACTTCGACACAGGTTCCCAGCCAGCTGCTGCTGGGAGGTGGCACGGCAACACTCCGCCCCGGCCAGAATACGGGCGGACGTGTAAACAGCGGCTATCCGGCACAGCCCGATATCGAGCAGGAATGGAGCGAATTCACCGGGCGCCTGGTGCTCGACTGGAAACCCACCCTGAGCTTCACCGACGACACACTGATCTACGCCTCCGCATCGCGCGGATACAAAGGGGGCGGGACCAACCCTCCGCGGGTGGATCTCAATCCGGCGATCGTCCGATATCAGCCCCTAGCGACAAAGTTTGCGCCGGAGTATCTCAATGCTTTCGAAATCGGCACGAAGAACAGCTTTGCAGGCGGGCGCTTCACGCTGAACGCCACAGCATTCTATTATGACTATAAAGATTACCAGATTTCGCAGATCGTTGACCGGATCGCGTTCAACGAGAATTTCGACGCCACCAGCATGGGCCTGGAGTTCGAGGCGGCTTGGCGCCCGTCACGCGCCTTCCGCATCGATGGCAACCTCGGCCTGCTCAAGACGCGCCTGAAGGACGGCGAGAAATCGATCGACGTGATGAACCGCACGCAGGGGAATCCGGACTGGATGGTGGTCCGGCCCTGGCTTCAGGCGCCATCGAACTGCATCGCGCCCCGAGTTCTTGTCGAACGCATATTGCGCGGCCTCCCCGCACTTCAGCAGCTTGCCCTGTCAGGACTCTGCGCCGAATCGAACCGCGTTGGCTCCTATGATCCGAGCTTTCCAAGTGGCTTGGCGCTCAACAATTTCTATGGATTCACCTATAATCCATTGGCGCCGTACAACCCCGACACCATCGGCCTTAACATCAATCAAGGTGGAAGCGGCGCACCCAATGGCGGACGCGGCTTTGATGCAGATCTGTCAGGCAATGAACTGCCGAACTCACCCCGGATGACCATCAACGTGGGGGCGCAATACACCTTCTTCCTTGACGCATGGGAGCTCACGTTGCGCGGCGATTATTATCGTCAGTCGAGCAGTTTCGCGCGAGTCTACAATACCAAGTATGATCGACTGAAAGCGTGGGACAATGTCAACATGGCAGTGACACTAGCGCGACCCGATTCAGACCTGACCTTTCAACTCTACGTCAAGAATGTGTTCAACGACGCCCCCATCACCGACTTCTTCACCAATGCCGATGACACAGGCTTGAGCGCAAACATATTCACGCTGGACCCAAGGATAGTCGGATTCAGCGCATCCAAGAAATTTTAGCATGGGATAGCAATAAATAGCTAATGCATTAACAGGGAATTATTTAATTTATCTATATTAGATATGAATTTATTATAAAATAATCTATAGCTAATTGAATTACAAATTTAGTTGTTTAAATATATTTAGAAAGGATCGAAAAGTATAAACAAATTTAATTAACCAGCCATGTCATGATCATAAGAAATTAGCCTTCAAGTGATCAATTTTAATGAAAAAGTAAAGAGGAGCTGAACAATGATGAAGAATATTCCTTTTATTGCAGCAGCCGCTGCTTTTTTCAGCCTCACCCCCGCAGTCGCAATGGCACAGTCCACTGTATCGGGAACAGTGACGGTACAGAAGGGTACCGGCCCCCTGCTGACCTGCACCGCGACGATAGGTCTCAACGGTTCGTCGCCTTCGACATCGACTCAGGTCACGTCTATGTCGCTTACGGGTGGCACACTTGGGCTTTGCGCGACGGTGCAGTTCCCCAACGTACCGCACAGCATTACCCAGGGCGGAGGAGCCTTCCAGGTGAATGATGTCTTCGCCGACACCACCATCACGGCGGGCGATTGCCGTGGCAACCTTACTGGCACCATCAGTGGCGGGGTCATCACCATCAATGATATCCTTGAAGAGGTCGATGCCGGTACGGGCGACTGCACCATCGATGGCTCGGTTTCCTGATCCTGGTCCTGCACGGATGACCTGAAGTTGTGCCGCGGCCTTCTCCGGGCCGCGGCATTGCCTTTCGCGGCTCGAATTCGGTTTCACCTATTTTCTTGAAGCGTTTTAAGGCGAATGGCTTTGATCGCTCATGCATGAACGCCGACGCGGATAAATGGGTGCTTCGACAGGAAAGCGTGCGTGCACTGCGATGACCCCGGCCCGTCTCCCCGCGATACTGTCCTTTGTGCTGGCTATGGCCCCCCATCCGGTCGCCAGAGCGCAAACGGGAAAGCAGGGGGCGGTTTCGCAACAGACAGCTCCCTCCGGCGATCTTGCGTCGAACGAAGATATCGTAGTCACCGCGGGTCGTTATGGCGAAGCTAAGGTGGCCGCCGAAAGCGAATTCGGCGAGGACGAGATCGCAGCGCAGGGTACCGACAACATCCAGGACCTGTTCGCGCGCCTCGCGCCCTTCATCGACGGCAGCGGCGAAGAACCCGTCATCCTGATCAACGGCAAACCCGCAGGGTTCGACAGATCAATCCTTTTCTACCCTCCCGAAGCGCTCGACCGGCTCGCGGTGCTGAAACCCGAAGCGGCGGCAATATATGGCGAACCGGCGGGCAAACGGGTCGTCAACCTGGTGCTCAAGAAGAATTTTTCGATGCTTAACGCCGACGCCCGGATTGAGTTCGCGACGGCTGGTGGTCAGTTCGGCGGCACCCTGTCGGCCATGCGCACCGCAATCAGCGGCGACACGCGCTGGAACGCGCAGGCACGGATTGGTTCTGAGAGCGCCCTGAAGAAGAGCGCGCGCGACCTTCCCCCGCGGAGCGGCGTGTTCGACGAGGTCGGTTTCATTGCAGCACCGGGCGGCGGAGAAATCGATCCCGCGTTGAGCGCAGCGACCGGGCGACCGGTGAACGCCGCCGCCATTCCGCCGGGCGCGCTGACAGCTGCACCCAGCCTTCATCACTTTGCCGCAGCCGCTGACGCGCTGCACCCCGTCGACCCGGATCGCTTCGAAACGCTGCGATCCGCGCGGCGCAACGCCGGATTCAATCTGGGCATCACGCGCCCGATCGGCGACTTTTCGGCCGCGCTGAACCTCAACGCAAGCCACAGCAGCAGCGCCGGCAAACGAGGGCTGCCGATGGCGTCGGTCGTCCTTCCCGCCAGTCATCCCTGGTCCCCCTTTTCCAACGATGTCATCCTGACACGTCCTTTTGCAGGCAACCGGCCTCTGCGCATCGATAACGATTCCACTTCATTCGGCGCCTCGCTGACCCTCAACGGAACCATCGGCGGATGGCAGGCCAGTCTGGCCGCGAGTTATTCGCACAATCGCTCGCACAATCTTTTCGAAACCGGGATCGACACCGCGCGGGTACAGCAGCTGATCAATGCTGCCGATCCGAGTTTCAATCCCTTTGGCCGATGGAACGAGGGGCTGATGATCGCCACCCGTAACCGGACAATCAGCGACAATCTGAGCGGCCGAATCAACATACGCAAAACGCTCATCGATCTGCCCGCGGGACCGCTGACATGGAACCTGACCGCCAATACCGCTCGCAACAGTTCGCGACGCCGGCAACGCAATGCATCGGGGGATGAGATCACGGCCGACACGATCACGCGCAGCCAATCCAGCGGCCAGATGTCGGTCAGCGTGCCCATCTCACGCAGCGGCGAGGCGGCGACCGGCTGGCTCGGCGACCTTTCCATCGACCTGACCGCGAAGGCGCAGACGATGGAGCGCGACCGACCGCAAAAAGGTTTTGGAAGCACCGTGATCTGGTCACCGCAACCCGCCGTCCAGTTTCGAGGGTCGATCGACCTGGCGGAAAATGCCCCTTCGTTCGAGCAGCTTGACGCACCGATCGTAACCACGGTCCATCGCGTCTTCGACTATGCGCGCCAAGAGATCGCCGAAACGATCTGGGTCACCGGCGGAAACCCCGACCTGAAACGCGGCACTCGGCAAAGCCTGTCGCTCAACGCAACGCTGCGCCTGCTGGGCGATCAGCGGCTGACGCTCAGTTTCGGGTACAATCGGACCATCGCGAAGGGCGGCCTGGCGTCCTTTCCTGAACTGACACCCGCGATCGAGACGGCCTTTCCCGAACGCATCACGCGCAACGCGGAAGGACGGCTGGTCGCGGTCGACGCCCGTGCGATAAACATCGCCCGCAACACCGATGCCACCCTGTCGAGCGGCCTGGCATTGCGTCTGGGCGAAAATCAGCGCCCGGCACGCGGCACCGTCGCGGTCGATCCCTTGCAATTCAGCATATCGGTCAATCATCGCATGCGACTGAAGAGCGAGTTGCTGACCCATCGCGACCTTTCCGCCACCAATCTGCTGGCCGGTAGTGGGCAATCGCGCCACAGCGTCTCGGTCCAGATCACCGCAGGCAAACGGGGCATCGGCGCGACGCTCAACGGGAACTGGAGCGATCCAGCGAACCTTTCGGCGGGAATGAACAATTTCCGGCTCGCACCGCCGATGCTGTTCAACCTGTCGCTTTTTGCCGAACCGGACCGCTTGCCTGGCAAGGCGGACGGACGGACGGGAGTCAAAGGGTTCAAACTCTCGCTCGACATTCAAAATCTCTTCAACGGTTATCGCCGGGTAACGCGCGACGATGGCAGCACCCCTGCGGGCTACAGCCGCGACGAGATCGATCCGGTGGGGCGCACGGTTAAGTTGAGCGTCCGCAAGCGCTTTTAAGATGCGGCCGCTTCCTACCCCCGATCGGGCAGGGCCTCTTCGACCAGCGGCGCCAGCGCTTCGGCCACGACAGTCACTCCCTTTGCATTCGGATGAAGATTGTCACCGAGCATCAAGGATTTGTCGGTAATCACATCGTCGAGCAGAAAGGGGTAAAAGCTGACGCCATATTTACCCGCAAGATCGGGATAGATGGGATTGAATTTCCCCGCATAGTCGCTGCCCAGATTGGGCGCGGCCATCATGCCGGTCAGCAGCACCGGAATGTCGCGCCCCTTGAGCTCGGCGAGCATCGCATCGAGATTGGCGCGCGTCTGGTCAGGGCCGATACCGCGCAGCATGTCATTGCCGCCAAGACCCAGCAGGACAAGCGCAGGCTTTGTCCTTGCATTGTCGAGCACATAGGCGAGGCGCTGGCGACCGGCGGCGGTGGTATCGCCCGACACCCCGGCATTCTGCACCCGCGCGGCGACGCCGTCAGCAAGCAGCGCGGACTGAAGTTGCGGCGCAAGCCCTTCCTTCGGCCCCAGTTGATAGCCCGCATACAGGCTGTCGCCGAAAGCGATCACAAGCGGCGCATCGTCCGGAACCGCGGTCGCCGCCTTCGTGATCGCTTCCTTGTCGTTCGTCGATCCCGATGGCGCCTCTGCCGAGCCGCAGCCGACGAGCGGTTGGCAAAGCGCAATGGCAAAACCATATACAGCGAAAGAGCGCCATCCGGCCGTTCTCATTTCCAAAGGGTCCTTTCTTGACCGACGCAGTCGTTTCGGCGCCAGATTTGGCGATCGCCGCCCATAATGTGACGCTGACCCTGGGCACCGACAAGGCCCCCGTCGAAATTTTGCGCGGCGTCGATCTGGAGGTCGCGGCGGGCAGTTCGGTGGCGCTGCTCGGCCCCTCGGGATCGGGGAAAAGCTCGCTGATGGCGGTGCTCGCGGGGCTGGAGCGCGCCAATGCGGGGCGCATCCGCGTCGCCGGCCTTGATTTCGGGGCGATGGACGAGGATGCGCTGGCGCGCGCGCGGCGCGGCCGCATCGGCATCGTCCTCCAGGCCTTTCACCTGCTTCCGACCATGACCGCACTCGAAAATGTCGCGGTGCCGCTGGAGCTGGCTGGGATCGCCGACCCGTTCGGGCGCGCCGCCGCCGAACTGGAAGCGGTCGGGCTTGGTCACCGCCTGACCCATTATCCGGCGCAGCTATCGGGCGGCGAGCAGCAGCGCGTCGCGATCGCCCGCGCCATGGCGAGCGAACCCGCGATCATCTTTGCCGACGAGCCGACGGGCAATCTCGACACCGCGACCGGGCAAGCGATCATCGACCTGATCTTCGCGCGGCGCGCGGCACTGGGCGCGACGCTGTTGATCATTACCCACGACCCCGAACTTGCCGACCATTGCGACCGCGTCGTCGTGATGCACGACGGCCGGATCGAGGAACGGGCGTGAGCGGGCAGACAATTGCCCCCTCCCCACCGCTTCGCGGCGGGAGGATTTGATGCTGCCTCTTGCCACGCTTTGGCGCATCGCCCGCCGCGACCTTGCCACGCGGATCCGCGGCCTTCGCCTGCTCGCGGTCTGCCTGTTTCTGGGCGTCGCGACACTCGCCGCGATCGGCAGCCTGACCCGCGGCATCACCGCCGAGCTTGAAACGCGCGGTCAGACGATCCTTGGCGGCGACATCGAATTCAGCCTGCCGCAGCGCGAGGCGACCGCAGCCGAAATGGCCGCATTTCGTCGCGAGGGCGCCGCATCGGCCACGGTGCGGATGCGCGCCATGGCCAATGCCCCCGACGGCGAGGCGCTGCTGTCCGAACTGAAGGCGGTGGACGGCGCTTACCCGCTTTATGGCGACTTGCAATTGGCCAGCGGCATACGCCGCGGCCCTCCGCCGACGGGCCGCATATGGATCGGCGCAGACCTTGCCTCGCGGCTTGACCTTGGCCCCGCCGACCGGGTGAAATTCGGCGACAAGAGCTTTGTCATCGACGGCATCATCGCCGACGAACCCGACCGGCTGGGCGAAGGCTTTACCCTGGGGCCCGTCGCGATCATCGGCCTGTCCGATCTACCCGCAACCGGACTGATCCAGCCCGGCAGCCTTTACGAAAGCAAATATCGCCTGCGCCTGCCCAGCGGCGCCGATCCGGAGGCCGTCGGCAAGACGCTGACCACGGAATTTCCCGGCGCCGGCTGGGACATCACCGATGCAGGTAACGGCGCGCCGGGCACCCGGCGCTTTATCGAACGCATGGGACAGTTTCTGTCGCTCGTCGGCCTCGCGGCGCTGGTGATCGCAGGGATCGGGGTGGGCAACGGCGTCGCAAGCTATCTTTCCGGAAAGCGCCCAGGTCTGGCCACGCTGAAAGTGCTTGGCGCCGACAGCGGGACCGTCGCCCGCATCTATGGTTTGCAGATACTGGCGGTGGCGAGCGTCGCGATCCTGGCCGGGTTGGTCGTCGGAGCACTCGCGCCTGCCGCAATCGGCTGGATCGCCGGCGACGTTCTGCCGGTGAAGCCGGGGATTGCCCTTTATCCGCTGCCGCTGGGCGTCAGTGCCGCCTATGGCCTGCTCATCGCCATCGCCTTCGCTTTGCCTCCGCTCGCCGCCACGCGTCATGTCCCTGCCGCCGGTCTGTACCGGGCAGCGATCGGCGGCGCGGCACGGCTCGACCGGCGCACGATCGCCGCAGTGGCCACGGCCCTGATCGCCATTGTTGCGCTGGCGGTCGGCACTGCGCGCGAACCGATGTTCGCCGCTGGGTTCATTGCCGCCGCGGCAGCGCTGCTCCTTATCCTCGTTGCGCTCGGCTGGCTGGTCGGACGGATCGCAAGCCGCCTGCCGCGCCCAAAGCGTCCGCTCCTGCGCCTCGCGCTTGCCAATCTCCATCGCCCAGGCTCGGCGACCGGCGCCCTTGTCGTCGCGCTGGGCCTGGGGCTGACCCTGTTCGTCACCCTGGCCGCGATCCAGACGAGCATCACCGCCGAAATCAGCCGCACGGTGCCGCAACGCGCGCCAAGCTTTTTCATCCTCGACATACCGCGCGACGATGCCGCACGCTTTCGCGCGATGGTGCATCAGGCGGATGCCAGGGCCGAGATCAACATGATCCCCGCGCTGCGCGGCCGGATCACCGAATTCGGCGGCCAGCGCGTCGACGAACTCGCCGAACTGCCCGAAGGCGCGTGGGTGCTGCGCGGCGACCGCGGCCTGACCTATAGCGACCGGGTCCCGAACGGCAGCACCTTGACCGAAGGCCAATGGTGGGCGCCCGACTATGGTGGTTCGCCGCTGGTCAGCGTCGATGACCAGGTCGCTGCCGCATTGAGCCTCGAAATCGGCGACACGCTGAGCGTCAATGTGCTGGGGGTCGAAGTGCAGGCAAAGGTCGCTTCGTTCCGCACCATCGACTGGGACAATTTCGGGCTCAACTATGCGATGGTCTTTTCGCCCGGCACCTTTGCCGCCGCACCGCACAATATGGTCGCGACCGTCGCGGTGGGCGAAGACGCCGAAACCGCTCTTTCCCGTAGCATCCCCCGCGCCTTCCCCTCCGCCTCGCTGATCGCGGTGCGCGATGTCGTGTCGCAGGTAACGAGCCTCCTCACCCAGATGAGCCAGGCAATCGCCGCCGCCGCAAGCATCGCCATCCTGGCGGGTATCGCGGTGCTGATCGGCGCGATCGCCGCAAGCCGCGAGCGGCGGGTTTATGACAGCGTAATCCTGAAGCTGCTCGGCGCGACGCGGGGCCAGGTGTTGGGCGCGCAGGGGATGGAATATGCGGTGCTGGCCGCCATTCTTGCTGCGCTGGCATTGGGGCTTGGCCTCGCCGGCGCCTGGTATGTCGTGACGCAGCTGTTCGAATTCGCCTTTGCACCCGATCCATGGGTCGTCGGCCTGACGTTGATCGGCGGAGCGGGGCTGTCCTTCCTGATCGGCATCGCGGGAAGCTGGCCGCTGCTGTCAGCCAAGCCCGCCAGTGCGCTGCGCAGCCTTTAGCTGAGGATTCGGATAACCGCCGAAACCGCCGCTATGCCAAGCACCACCGCAACCATCGCCTGCCAGACATGCGGTGCGACGCGGCCGAAATGCTGTCCGCCCAGTCGGTTGCCAAGCCACATCGGCAGAAAAAGGATCAACGACAGCAGCATCAGCCGCCATGTCGCGATACCGACCCACAGCGCCGCGAGCGTTCCCGCGATCGCGGTCGCGAAGAAAATCAGCATCATCGACGCTCGTGCCACGCGCGGGTCCAGCGAGCGCCGGAGATAAAAGGGCACGACCGGCGGCCCCGGCATCGCCGCAAATCCGGTGAGCACTCCTGAAGCGATGCCCGTCCCGGCGATCGCTGCACGGCCGGGGCGATGTCCCTCGGGCTGTTTCGGCAAAAGAACCGCGGCAAAAGCACCGACCGCGACGAGGGTAATCAGCAGCCGCGCGACATCGGGGCTCGCCGTCTCCAGCGCGATCATCCCCAGCGGCGTCGTCGCCATCGCGACCAGTCCGATCGGCACCGCCGTCGAACGATCCGCGTCGGCCAGAATGACTTGCAGCCCCACCGGGCCGATCAGCAGTTGCAGCAAAATGCCGAGCACCACCGCTTCGGCGGGAGGGATGATCAGCCCCAATAGCGGTACGAGAATGATCGCCATTCCAAAGCCGGTGAGACCGCGGACATAGGCCGCACCGAAGGTCATGGCCGCCGCACCGACGACGGTGAGCGGCGCCAGGCCCACAAGATTGGACAGTCCCGTCATCCGTGCGGCGGAACGATCATCGGCGCTATGGTCATGTGATACCCCCAGAAAGCCCACCGTGCCGATACCGTAGAGGCGCCGCCGGGGCTAGCCCCAGCCCGAACGAGGTCATCGGCGCACGTCGCAAGCGCTCCCGGCACCGTCATCGCGCCGTTCCGCGCGGTCCCAGTGTGACGACCCACACGTCGGGCGGCGTGAGATAGCGAAGCGGCAGGATGCTGGTACCGAGGCCGGCACCGACGAAGACGCGCTGCCCCTGATCGTTCATGTCGCCGCAGGCGAAGCGATCACCGTAACGCGAAACATAGCTGATGGCCCCGATGATCGGGAGGCGGATCTGGCCGCAATGGGTGTGGCCGGCAAAGACCGCCGCGACCGGGCGCGGCAGCCCCGGGACGACATCGGGACTATGGGTGAGCAGCACCGGAACGCCGGGGCCCAGCGCCGCCATGGCGGCGAAGGTGGCGGGCACGTCATCATGCCCCGAATAATCATCGTCGACGCCGCCGACGATCAGCGGACCCAACCGCACCGCCCGGTTCTGGAGAACAAGGATGCCCTGCCCTTCCAACTCGCGACGCAGCGCAACCGGATCAAACCAGTGATCGTGGTTCCCGGGCGCGACGACGACGCCAAGCGGAGCCCGCAACCGGCCCAGCGGCGCCACCACTTCGCGTGCGGAATAGATGTGGGTCGCAAGCCGCTTTTCGCTGACCAGATCGCCGGCGATCAGGACGAGATCGGCTTTCAACCGGTTGAGCCTTCCGACGATCCGCGCCAGCCGAGCGGGCGGCATATCCGGTCCCGCGACATGGGTGTCGGACAACAGAAGAACGCGCAGCGGCGGCTGGCCTGCGGGCCAGTCCGCCACCGCCACCGTCGCGGTCCGAACGACCGGATCGCGCATCGCATTCCAATAGCCCCTGGCGAGCAGCAGCAGCCCCAGAAGGACAAGCAGCGCGAACCAGCGCCACTTGCCCTGCCGCCGCTGCGCCATCAGGCGCGCAGATCCGGCGGGGTCGCCTCAGCCTTGAGCAGCGCAATCGCCTCGGCGAGCGGCATGATCCGCTGTCCATCCTGGCCCAAGGTGCGGATCGCGACGGTGCCTTCCTCGGCCTCGCGCTTGCCGACGACGAGCAGATAGGGAACTTTCGCCAGACTGTGCTCGCGCACCTTGTAGTTGATCTTTTCGTTCCGAAGGTCGCTATCGACGCGAATGCCCGCCGCGACAAGCTGCGCCGCGGCATCCTTCGCATAATCATCGGCATCCGAAACGATCGTTGCGACGACCGCCTGTACCGGCGCAAGCCAAGTCGGAAAACGCCCGGCGAAATGTTCGATCAAAATGCCGATGAAGCGTTCATAGCTGCCGAAAATCGCCCGGTGGAGCATCACGGGGCGATGGCGTTCGCCATCCTCGGCGACATAGGAGGCATCAAGCCGCTCGGGCAGCACACGGTCGGACTGGATCGTTCCGACCTGCCAGGTACGACCGATCGCGTCGGTGAGATGCCATTCGAGTTTCGGCGCATAAAAGGCGCCTTCGCCCGGCAGCTCTTCCCAGCCATATTGTTCGGTCGCGAGCCCCGCGCGGGCCACCGCATCGCGCAGTTCGGTTTCGGCCTGATCCCACATCTCGTCGCTCCCGAAGCGCTTTTCGGGACGCAGCGCCAGCTTGATCGCATAGCCTTCGAAACCCATGTCCTTGTAGATGCGGTCGGCAAGCTCGCAAAAATGCTGCACTTCGTCGACGATCTGATCTTCGCGGCAGAAAATATGCGCATCATCCTGCGTGAACTGGCGCACGCGCATCAGACCGTGCAGCGCGCCGTGCGGCTCGTTGCGATGGCAGCAGCCGTTTTCATAGATGCGCAGTGGCAGGTCGCGATACGATTTGATCCCCTGGCGAAAGATCAGGACATGCGCAGGGCAGTTCATCGGTTTCAGTGCCATCCATTCGGCGGCATCCGATACCAGCGGCCCTTCATCCTCGGTGTTCGGAACCTCGTCGGGGATAACGAACATATTCTCGCGATATTTGCCCCAGTGCCCCGATTGTTCCCACTGGCGTGCGTCCATCACCTGCGGCGTCTTGACCTCTTTATAGCCGGCGCCGTCGATCGCGCGGCGCATATAAGCCTCCAGCTCGCGCCAGACGATATAGCCGTGGGGGTGCCAGAAGACGCTGCCATGCGCCTCCTCCTGCAGGTGGAACAGGTCCATTTCGCGGCCAAGCTTGCGATGGTCGCGCTTCGCGGCCTCCTCCAGCTTGTGAAGATGCGCGTCGAGCTGCTTCTTGTTGAGCCAGCCGGTGCCATAGATGCGCGTGAGCTGGGCATTTTTCTGGTCGCCGCGCCAATAGGCGCCCGCGACGCGCATCAACTTGAACGCCTGGGGATCGACCTTGCCGGTGCTCGCCAGATGCGGGCCGCGGCACATGTCGAGCCAGTCGTCGCCCGACCAATAGACAGTCAAATCCTCGCCTTCGGGTAGCTCCTTAGCCCATTCGGCCTTGAAGACCTCGCCTTCCTTTTCCCATTTTTCGATCAGCGCGTCGCGGCTCCAGACCTCGCGGCGCAGCGGCTTGTCGGCACGGATGATCTCGCGCATCTTTTCCTCGATCGCGGGCAGATCGTCCATCGAAAAGGGATCGCGGCTGTCGGGCGCCTTCACGTCGTAATAAAAGCCGTCGTCGGTCGCCGGCCCGAAGGTGATCTGCGTCCCCGGCCACAGCGCCTGCACCGCCTCGGCCAAGATATGGGCATAGTCGTGGCGAACGAGTTCGAGCGCGTCGGCCTCATCGCGGCTGGTGATGAGGGCAAGGTTGGTGTCGGCTTCCAGCGGGCGCATGATGTCGCGCACTTCGCCGTCGATTTTCGCGGCGAGCGCGGCCTTGGCCAGCCCGGGGCCGATCGCCGCAGCGATTTCGGCAGGCGTAGTGCCGCGCGCGACTTCACGGGCAGAGCCATCGGGAAGGGTAACGCGGATCATCTCAGACATCGGAAAAACGCCCTTTCTGGCGGAATAAAACTGCGCCCCTTTGCCAGCGCATGGCACGGGCGGCAAGGGGCCGATTGACGGCAGGACTTGCAATGATACTTTGTATCATTATGTACGCGGAGCATTCTGACTGAAAGCCGTGCTCATGTGCCTCCCCTCCCCCCATGCTCGCGCCGCCGATCTGGCCGGCGTTACGCTGTCGCTGACCTGCCTGGTCCATTGCCTTGCGCTGCCGCTGGCAATCCTGTTCGCCCCAGCGCTGAGCCCATGGTTGACGCTTCCCGACGGCGTTCACTCCGCTGTGCTGCTGATCGCCATGCCTACCGCGCTGATCGCGATGACCGGTGGATGGCGCGACCATCGGCACCCGGCACCCCCGCTGATCGCCGCGGCAGGATTGGGACTGTTGGCACTGGGGCTTGCGGCGCACGAGGGCTGGCTGGCGGTTTCCGACCCAGAGGTCGCCGACCGCTGGCTGAGTTCGCTCGGCGCGCTGGCGCTGGCGAGCGCACACCTGATCAACTGGCGGCTGCGCGTCCGAACGGGGCGTTGCTAGGGCGCCGAGCCCTGGCGGGTCGTGAAGAGGTTTCATCTTTGCCTTTCCGCGCCCGGACCTTGGGATCGAACGGAAGAGCGGACGCATCCTCACCCGTTCCCGGGTGAAGAATGCAGCGTGCGGTCAGCGCACGGCGACACCCACCCGGCCACAGCGGGTGGTGCTAGTCAGAAAAATGGGCGACCGGTTCGTCATGACCGCTAGATAGCGCAACGCCGCCGAGAATCAAAGGACCCTGGAATGACCGTCCCCTCACCCCATCATATCGCGGCGATCCTGCCATGCAGCGACCTAGACGCCAGCACCGCCTTCTACGCGCGGCTGGGACTGGACGTGGTCGCCGACCATGGTCGTTATCGCCTGTTGTCCAACCGCAAGGGATGGCATCTGCATCTGACCGACGAGACACAGCCGACGTGGCCCGAACGCGATCAAAACCCATTCGGCCTTTATCTTTACAGCGATGATGTCGATGCGCTGGCGGAATCAGTGCGCGACGTCATCATCGGTCCGATCAAGGCACCGACACACAAGCCGTGGGGCATGTATGAATTTGCCGTGTCCGATCCCGATGAAACGCTGGTCCGGGTCGGCTGGCCCAGCGAGGATATGGGTTAATCGATCCGCCGTGGCAGTTCAGCTGTCGCCGCCATTGACTGGCTCACTTGTCACTATGTAAATGACGCTTGACTTTGATCATCCACTTAGTCAATTACCCTTTACCAATTAGCAAGGGAGGTTGACTGATGCCGCGCATCTTTCACGGTCTGTTTTGGGGTGGGTTGATGGTCAGCATCGCCCTAGCGGAGGCGAACGGATTGACCGCCACTGGAATCACCGCTGCGCTTATCCTTTTCGTTCCGCCCGCGGCCCTCGTATCGGCAGGTCCGTTCAACCGACGCTGCACCGAACAATCGGGTGAGGTTTAGTCCATGGCAATGTACAAGAGCCCGGCGACCAAGCGCTACGTCGTCCGCTTGGTCGTCCTCATGACGGCCTATCTGGTCGCGCTGCCCGTCACGAACTGGTTATTCAAAAATGGCAACATGTCGGGGGCGCTGGCCTATGCCCTCGCGGTACTGCCTGCGCTGCCTATCATCGGGGTGTTCTGGGCGGTGATGCGCCTGCTCGTCGAGGAACCCGACGAGTTCATCCGTATGCTGCTGGTCCGGCAATGTCTCGTCGCGACCGGTTTCTGCCTGACGGTTATGACGATCTGGCAGTTTTTGCAGAATTTCCACCTGCTCCCCTTCGGCGATGGTGGATTCGGCGCGGCATTCTTCTGGTTCCTTGGCCTTGGAGTCGGCGCACTTTACAACAAGCTGACTGTCGGCACCGCCGGAAGCTGCTGGTGAAGAACCGCTTGAAAATACTCCGCGCGGAACGCGACTGGAGCCAGGGCGATCTAGCCGAACGGCTGCAGGTATCGCGCCAGTCCGTCAACGCGATCGAAACGGGGAAATATGACCCGTCGCTTCCCCTGGCCTTTCGCATAGCGGATTTGTTCGACCTAAGCATCGAAGAGATATTCCTGAAGGACTGACGCATGGCACATGTCGGGGACCGCGGCCCTTGCGGGCCGTGACCTCCAAGGCTAGGGCAGCAGCGAACCGAAAATAGGGGATTCCTACCATGTTCAAACGCCTATTCATCGATCACCCGAAGACCGTTGATGAAAATTACATCGAACATTTCGGCGTCGCGTCAAAATTCGGCGTAACGATGATCTGGGGCGGGCTGTGCGCGCTGGTTCACGCTGTCGTACCGGGCTGGTGCATCACCACCGGCAGCGACACGATCCAGCGGCTGAACAAGATCATGGTGGAACAGCGCCGCGCCAAGGGCCGCGCGGTCGCCCAGATGCAGACCATCGACTGGGTGATCTGAGCCCCTGCCGGTGACCATGCTTTCCCCGCCCGACCATCTGGTCCGCAGCGGGCGACCACGCCTAGCTTATCGCCATATCGCAGGTGCGGGGCCGACGATCGTCTTCCTGCCCGGATACATGTCGGACATGGAAGGCGGGAAGGCGACGGCCTTGTTCGCATGGGCAGCCGCCGAGGGGCGTGCCTGCCTGTTGCTCGATTACGCCGGTTGCGGATCCTCGGAGGGGCTGTTTACCGAACAAAGCCTGACCGATTGGTGCGGCGATATTCTTGATCTGATCGACGCCAAGGTCGAGGGCCCTGTCCTGATCGTCGGGTCGTCGTTGGGCGGCTGGTTGATGCTGCTGGCCGCGTTGGCGCTGATCCAGCGCGACGGACCCCGGCGGCTGGCGGGCCTGGTCGGCATCGCCGCGGCGCCGGACTTCACCCAATGGGGTTTCACACCGGAAGAAAAGGCAATCATCCAGGCCGAAGGCGCGTTGATCGAAGAAACACCCTATAGCGACCAGCCCTATGTCACGACGCGCCTGTTCTGGCAGTCAGGCGAAGCAAATCGCCTGCTCGATACCGACATTCCCGTTTCCTGCCCCGTCCGCCTGCTGCACGGGCAGGACGACGACGACGTGCCACCCGACATCAGCCTGCGGCTAGCGGCGGCGCTGACGAGCGGCGACGTTCAAGTCACCTTGGTCAAGGGGGGCGACCATCGGCTGTCGCGCGACGGCGACATCGCGCTGCTGATCGATACCGTCGCCCGCCTCATCACCCAACCGAACTGAAGGTAGAAACATGGCCCGGAGCGATTTCCGTTTTTCCGTCCGCAAACGCGTCCGTTATGCGGAGATCGACGCCCAAGCCGTGGTGTTCAACAGCCGCTATCTCGAATATTTCGACATTGGCATCACCGAATATTGGCGCGCCGCCGGCGTCTATGATCGCTGGCCCGATCGCGACAGCCCCGAATTTCACGTTGCGCGGGCCGAAATCGATTACAAGGCGCCGATCCTGCTGGATGAGGAAATCGACATTTGCGTCCGCTGTTCGCGCGTCGGGCGAAGCTCGATGACCTTTGAATTCGAGCTGCATGGCGCCGACCGCGACGAGCTGCGCGCCGCAGGAACGCTGATCAATGTCCATGTCGCCGAAGCTCGCGGCGCCCCGACGCCCGCCCCCGATGCGTTCATATCGCTGTTCGAAGCATTTGAAGGACGCGCCCTTCGTTCCTAAATAGCGGCATGGCCAAATATCTTCACACCATGATCCGCGTCACCGACCCGGATGCCACCATCGCCTTTTTCAACCTGATCGGGCTGGAAGAAGTGCGCCGTTTCGACAGCGAACAGGGACGTTTCACGCTGATTTTTCTCGCCTGCCCCGGGCAGGATGGCATCGCCGAGGTCGAATTGACCTATAATTGGCCGCCCGAGGATGGCAGCGCGAGCGAAACCTATGCCGGCGGGCGGAACTTCGGGCATCTGGCCTATCGCGTCGACGATATCTATGCGACCTGTCAAAGGCTGATGGATGCGGGGGTGACGATCAACCGTCCGCCGCGCGATGGCCATATGGCCTTTGTCCGCTCGCCCGATGGCATTTCGGTCGAGCTTCTGCAGGACGGGCATCTGCCGCCGCAGGAGCCCTGGGCATCGATGCCGAACATCGGCAACTGGTAGGGTCAGGACCCATTGATTTGCGGTGACGGCTGTGATTCAGGCTTGGGGTGAGGAGCCTGAATGATGAGTGATTTGTATTGGCTGACGGACGAGCAGATGGCGCGTCTTCAGCCGTATTTTCCGA
>NZ_JAXMPB010000010.1:0-108730 GCF_034380315.1 Sphingopyxis sp. | reverse complement strand
CAACCTCCGCCTCACGTAGCTTGCCGATAATCTCTTCCGGGCGATGCTTTTTGCTCGGCATTCTATATCTCCTTCGTCGTCCAAAATATCATCAATTTTGGACCACTCAGAAGGGGGCAGATCAGTTGTAATCGCGCATGCCGGCACCAAGGTTGAGCTCCTCCAGGACGACAAGCTGGGTGTTCATGATGAAGCCCTGATACGGCCCGGTGATTTCCTCGGTGGTCGACTTGCGCACATTATGCGTCCCCAGGAGCTCGGCCCAGATCTCCGTGAGCATCGTCTTACCGACACCCTGATGCTCGCTGCGGAACAAGAGCGCATGGCGGAGCTTCTGCCCCGGATAGCGGACGGTCCACGCGATCATCTTCAGCAAATGACTGCGTTCATCCGCATCGGGCACGAGGTAAGAAAGGAAATCCTCGAACGGACTTGCGTCGCCTTTGATCGCTTCCAAACCTGAGGACCGATATGTGTTCAACAGTTCGAGCCCGTCCCGCTTGATCACGCCCTCAGGGCTCTGCGGCTCGTATACGAAGTCGTGCATCCGCTTGATGAAGTCATTGCGCAGCAGGTATCCGCCGAACTGCCCCTTCTCGAGCATGTTCATATGCGTGTTGTTGAAAGCCGGGACGTCCAGCATCTCGCGGCTTTCGACGTGATAGAAACCGTTGGGCTTGCTCAGGAAGACCCACTTGCGCGCCGTCGCGATGAACGGATCGGGGTTTTCAGAGCCCGATTTCCAGCAGCTGGCCAGGGTGCGGTCGATTTCGACCTCCCCGAGCCCGGTGCTCGTAGCCGCGTCGCGGAGGCGGTCGGCGAAGTCCCCCCATTCAGCACCAGCTGCTGCGACCATCGCCGCCAGCCGGACGCCGGCGGAGAAGAGCATGTCGTTGCGCTCGCCGTCCAAGGCTTCCGCAATTTTGATGGTGGCATCATGCTCGGCCGAGGCCAGCGCGGCTACCACGCCGTCAGGGTAGCGGGACGAGACGCCCGGCTCAGACCCGGCTGCCTTGCGCTTGGGTGCGGGAGCCCGCTTTGCCTTGAGCTGATCAAGGACAATGGACGGGAGATGGGCGAAATCCACCTCGTCGGGCGAAACCGCCCACTCGTAAAACGCGCCGCTCTCGTGCAAAGAGCCGGCTCCGACGACGTATCCACCGTCACCGCGAATGTCCAACTTCGTGCCGGCGATCCGCACAGCGTTGCCGACCTTGAAGCCGGGGTGCCGGAAATAGTAGTGGCGCCCGCGGCCGGTGCTGACGCACGGCGTTGCCGGCAAGTTCCAGCTGTCGACGAGGGTCTGCGCTTCCGCGCTATCAACGTCGAGGACGACGATGCCGCTGTTGGCGCCGCAAGTAACGCCGGGGTTGAGCACGCTGGCGTCCCACGCGACGATCTCCTCCGGCGTGGCCGGGTTCTCGTCATACGCCTTCCACGACGGGACCGAAGGCTCCTTGCCTGCCTTCTTCACGGGGAAGACGCGGAACCCGAACCGCGCCGCCTCCGCGAAGCGGATGGGATTAAGACTGTTGTTTTTCAATGATAAGCTCCTGATTAGGCTTGTGATCCCTGATTGGGAGCGGTCCATGTAGGCCATAGATCGGCGCGGTCGAGGTCCGCCGAACACCGAAACCTAGCTTCGATGGTAAGCGTACGGCCTCTCGCGTGTTGCGGCATTCAGGCTCGGCGCTGATGGACCTCTGCTAAGGAGTCTCTTTCTGGACTCCAGAAGGAGGCCAAGTGAAGGATCGGGTGGAGATCATCGCGCGCACCGAACGGCGCAGGAAGTTTTCGGATGCCGAGAAGGCGGCGATCCTTGCCGAGGCAGATGCGGACGGCGTATCAGTCCGTCAGGTGGCTGAGCGCCATGAGATTGCCGAGAGCCTGATCTATAACTGGCGGTCGGCGCGCCGCCAGGCAGCAGCCATTGCCAGCGAGGCGCTTGAGTTCATTCCCTACGGCGCGATCATAACGACGGAGCCCGCAGCTACGCCAGCGGTGCCTGACCCCCAGAAGGCGCCGCAACCTGTTCCGTCGCCGATGCCGCCAGCGCCGGATGAACTGATCCGCCCACATCCCGGTGCCCGCCCCGGGGCGATAGGCATAGATCTGCCGAGCGGCGTGCGCTTGTCGGTAGACAGCTACGTGAACGAGAAGGCGTTGGCCCGCGTATTGCGCGCATTCCGGGATGTCTCGTGATTTCCCTGGCGCCCGGAACGAAGGTCTATCTGGCAAGCAAGCCGGTCAGCATGCGGCTCGGTTTCGATGGGCTGGCGGCGCTGGTCCGTCCGCTATTTGCGGTCGAGCCCTACGGCGGGCATGTCTTCCTGTTCCGCAGCAAGAGCGGCAACTACCTGAAGGCGCTGCATTGGGATGGGACCGGGCTTTGCTTGTTCGCCAAGCGTTTGGAACGCAGTCGTTTCGTCTGGCCGCCACTCATCGAGGGCGGTGTCGTACTGACCCCAGCACAGTTCGCGTTGCTGATCGAAGCAATGGATTGGCGGCGCACGGTTGCCCCTGATCCGCCCCGTCTACCGGTACAACTTTGACGCGATAATTGGCGTATTTCCGGGCTTTCTGCTTGGGCGGAAGGCTGGATTCTGCTAACGGGAAGCGTGTCTCCCGACGATCTCGAACTCCCTTCCGATCCCGCAGAACTGCGCGCTTTTACCGAGGCGATGCGCGCACGTCTGGCGGCGTCGGAACAGGCGCTGGAAGCCGAACGGGCAGCCCATGACGAGACTCGTGAGAAGCTTGAGACCGCCCAGAACTCGATCAAGCTGACCACGCTCCAGATCGAGAAGTTCAAGGTCCAGTTGGCCCGCCTTCGGCGCATGAAGTTCGGCCAGTCTTCGGAGCGCCTTGCGCTCCAGGCCGATCAACTCGAACTGACGCTGGAGGACCTCGAGGCCGAGCATGCCCATGCCGAGTGCGTGATCGAGGGCCATGCGCCCGAAGATTACCCGGCCAGGGCTGCCCCTCGCAGCCTCGCCGTGCTCCGCTGCCCGACCATCTCCCTCGCGACGAGGTTGTGCACGCAGCGCCGGATGCCGATGGCTGCTCCGCCTGTGGGGGCACAATGGGCAAGCTCGGCGAGGACGTGACCGAAGTGCTGGAGTATGTCCCCGGTCGCTTCCGCGTCGTCCGTCATGTTCGGCCCAAGCTTTCCTGCAACCGCTGCGATACAATCAGCCAGGCACCGGCCCCGGCGCTTCCCGTGCCGCGCGGCCGTGCTGGTCCCGGCCTGCTGGCCCATGTCATCGTTTCCAAGTTTGCCGATCACCTGCCTCTGTATCGCCAATCGCAGATCTACGCCCGCGAGGGCGTGGAGATCAGCCGTTCAACGATGGCGGATTGGCTGGGCCAGGCGAGTTGGCTGCTGCAACCGCTCGTCAAGCGGATCGCCGATCACGTCATGGCCAGCGTAAAGCTCCACGCCGACGATACACCCGTTCCCGTGCTGGCGCCGGGGACCGAGAAGACGGCAACAGGTCGCCTCTGGGTCTACCTTCGCGATAACCGACGATGGAGCCATCTGGATAAGCCAGCAGCGCTATTTTGCTACAGCCCTGATCGCAAGGGCGAGCGACCGCGCGAACATCTCAAGACCTTTGCGGGCTTCCTGCAGGCCGATGCCTATGCCGGTTTCGAGCGCCTTTACGCGAGTGACCGCAAGCCAGCGCCAATCACGCCCGTTGCGTGCTGGGCCCATGCCCGGCGCAAGCTGAACGATGTCTACAAAGCAGACCCGAACTCAGCTGCCCTCGATGGGCTGCAGATGATCGGCGAGCTTTACGACGTCGAGCGGCAGATCGTGCGCGAACCCGCAGACTTCCGCCGCAAGGCTCGTAAGCTCTCAAAGCTGAAGGCGCTGGATTTCTTCGCCTGGGCTGATGATGTGCTGTCTAGGGCATCGGCCCGTTCACCGCTAGCCGAGGCCCTGCGTTATGCCGTGAAGCTGAAGCCACAGCTGCTCACCTACACCGATGACGGTAGGCTCGAGATCGACAACAATCCGGCAGAAAATGCCCTCAGAGGCATAGCCGTTGGCCGCAAAAACTGGCTTTTTGCAGGCGCCGATTGTGGTGGTGAGCGCGCCGCTTCCATGCTTTCGCTGCTGGAGACGGCCAAACTTAACGGCGTCAATCCGCAGGAATGGCTAGCCGATGTACTCGACCGTATCGGCAAGGGGCATCCGATCAATCGGATCGACGAGCTGCTGCCTTGGAACTGGGCCACCCCGCAGGCGTGAACGCGCATTTTGGGCGGATGGCGGTCAGTCAGCTTTTTGGGGATCTGATGTTCTCGTATGAACTGGAATCATCCTGATCGCGAGCATGCTCGCAGACTCCTCAGCCCTCACCCTTTCGAAACTCTTCTTTAGTAAACGCCAGCCCATGCGTTACTCGATTTTTCTCCCCCTATTGCTCGTCGCCTGCGACGGCCAGACTGCAACTGTCGATCACCGCCCCGATTTCGATGCCCCTCTCGACGTAGATGGCGTTCATCTGTTCATCCCCGTCAAATGGAACCGCATTCACCCGACTGATCCACGCCCTTGGCCCAACGGCCTGAGGATCGACACGGGCGGTTGGGGTCAGGAACAGCCTTGGCTAGGTCCTCTGGCGGGAGCCGAGCCGCTCCCGCCCGGCCAATTCTTTCGATCCGACAGCACTGCGCAGCCGTTGCCGAACAACCATGTCGACCCGTTCTTGCGCCTGACCTTTACGTTCGAGTTTCCATTGCGGCCGCGCGAGGATAGTTGGACCCGATCGGACTCAAGTTGGGGCTATCCCTTCAGCTACGACCGGTTGGCGGTGACTTACCAATCAGTTGCCGAGTACAAAGCTCAACCCTACACCGCTTTGTTGGCCGGGTTGCAGCCGTCTGACGGCTATGATGTTGGAAACGGATGGCGCGAGGTACGTCGCGTCTATGACAAGCGACCAATTCTTTTGCGCTTTGATGCGCAAGACTGGCGGATCGGCTCCGACAAGCTTCCACGCCGACTTGCCGCCAGCTTCCGCCCCCAGGAATGGTCACACTTTACTGCACTCGGCCAGCCACGTTGGACGGCGAGCTTCGAAAGTACGCGCCTGCCGATTGCCGGATGGCGAGCCCGCTATGAAACTGCCGACCAGGTCTTTGCTTGGCTCCGCACGCCCCCCGAGCGTCGCGATTCCGCGCGACGTTTCACATGGTGGGCCAAGGGACAATACCGGCCTGTCCGCTAGAAAATGGCGTGTCGGCGGATTCCCACCAAATTTCGTTATTCAGTTTTGGCCCCGCCGTCAGAATGGATGACCAGAATCAGGGAGGCGGATGGCCTGATGAGTTGGCAAAGAAGGGGCGTTTTCTGCCGCCAACGGTCGCGGGCGGACGGTTACCTTCGATGTCGATTGGCACAGGGTCGCTGACACGACCGACCCCTTGACGATGAGTTCTCTTTTTGTTCTTATGTCGCCATGGACGAAATTGACGAGAACCGAGTCGCGAAAGCGATCCTTGCAGCGCCGGGCTGGGCCAGCGTCGGCATCTCGGCTCCTAAGGAGAGCACGCGCGAAGCCGCGGCGCAGGAGCTCGCGCTGACGCTCACGAAAATGTCCGGCGACCGCCCTTCGGCGATCGACCCGAACCAGCTGGTGCTGGCGCTGTGACGTGCAGCATACGAAATCGGGCATCCCGCGGGCCACGCACATTTTCGAGGCGGCTATCTGGCACTATGCCGTTCAGCCTGTGTGTCGGTGCGGTCATCTCGCGAAGTTCGACGCGGGGCTACTCTGGTATCGCTTCCACCGGAAGGGCTGGGACGACAATCTTCGCAAAGCCTGCCGCCATTTCTGGTGTCGACAATGCGCATGGAAATCAGGTTGCCGTGTCCAACCTCTCCGGCTCGAAGTTGTTGATTGGGACAAGGACGCGATCCGGCTCAACGAATTGGTCGACGGGGTCAGGTCAGCGACTTTAGTGCCACCGTCATCACGAAGATTTTGAATTGGCGGTGGGCGCGGTCTTAAGAAGCCTGCTCCGTGGGTCGGAAGGGTACCACCCTTTCTTGTGGAATGTGGCTGGGAGGAGGCTGAGAGTGGCGAAAATCTCGCGATAAAAATTTTCGCATTTTCGTCATGATGCCCTAGTTTCGAATGTCAGCCTTGCGCCCAATCTCAGTCGTCGCCAGCTGCGGCATGGTTCACCAAAACTTGCCGTTCGCGCACGTCGGCGCAGGGCGAAGAGGACGCGACGAGCGGAAACTGCGGATGGCTTTTTCGACGTCCAAGCTGCCGCTGGTTCTGCCGGCGGTTGATCGTTGCTTCGTCCGTGGGCTCGCGATGAAGTACGTGATCCTTCGTCGCCAATGCCGTGTCCGGTGATCGGGCTCAGCATGCCCTTTTCGGTGCATTGCCGGGTGCAGGCGGGTGAGACGATCCTGTCCGATTCGCTCGACGCCGTTCGTCCTTATCGCCGGATCCTGGTGGTCTTATGGCGGGCGGCTATGGCATCCGGCTTTCGCTCCAATCCGCCGATAGCGCCAAGACGGCGAGCGTCGGCGATCGCACGGTCATCTTCACCCGCTCGGCGATGACCACATGGTCGGACGAGCCCGTGATTGCGCCCGGACGGCGTGGCTGCATTCTCGGACATCTATTCACCCGCAGCTCCTGTGGTGTAGTTGATCGGGTTAATCACGGTTTAGCCGACCGATGGCCGCTGGGCTAAAAAGACCGATCTCCTCCAAATTGGTTCAATCTGGAACAGCGCTGCGATGTCACAAGTTGGCGGAACGCAGGCGAGTCCCTAAATAGGTTGCGTGAACCAATGATCGAGAAGCGCCGATAGGGCGCCATTTCTGCAGGGGATGATCCGATGGCTTATCGGAACAAGACTTATATTGCTTTTGATGGCGACAATGACATGCGATATTATCGCCTAATGACCGCATGGGCCGCGAACGAGAAGTTCGATTTTTCCTTTTACGACGCGCATGATATCAACTCGGCGCGCGACACGAGCCAGGAAGAGAGCATCAAGCGTCAACTTCGCGAACGCTTTGCGAACTCCAAAGCCTTCATCGTCCTGATCGGCGACAACACGCGCTTTCTCACCAAATTCGTGAAATGGGAGATTGAAACGGCGATCAAGCTCGGCCTCCCCATTATCGCCGTCAATCTGAACAAGGGAAAACGGCAGGACGCGCTTTGCCCTCCTTCTCTCAAGCAGGCACTCGCGATCTATGTTCCGTTCAGCGAGAAGATGATTGGCTATGCACTTGAGAACTGGCCTGCGACAGATGTTGCGCAGCGAAAGGCCGGAAAATCGGGTGCTTTCCATTATAACGACAGTGTCTACCGTTCGCTCGGTGTCACATGATGGCCTATTTTTTCAAATCGATCACTACGTTGTCCTTCTGGCGCTATGCTCTCTTTTCGTTTGAGGCACTGAGCAAGATACTCGCAATAGTCGGAGGGCTTTTTCTCTTCGTGGAGATGCTGGATTTTTTCGGTATCTATACCAAGGATCAATATAGCCGCCTCGTTCTCATCCCGATCTTTGTCTTTGCGGTCGTCTATGTGGTTCTGACCCGCCGGCCCGTCACCCGAATATCCTTCAAGCCGGGGGGCAGGGACTATCGCATCGATGTCCGGATCGGCGATCTGTTCGAGGGTCAGGATGATGTAGTTGTGAGTACCAATACGACCTTCGATACCGACATGGCATCGGGTCTGATCGCGACCGACAGTCTGCAGGGGCAGGTAGCCACCCGGTTTTTCCAGGCGAACACCAAAGAGATCGACAGGCAACTCGACGAGGACCTCGATGGCGTGGCATTTGTGGACCGCCCCGCGGCCAAGGGCAAGCGCCGGGAATATCCGATCGGTACGGTGGCGCGCGTATCGTCGCACGGCCGAACCTTCTTCTTCGTCGCGATGTCGCGGCTCAATGAGCAGGGTACGGCTTCGTCGACGAAGCGCGAAGTCGAAGATGCGCTCGATGGGCTATGGGCGGCTGTCGCCGAGCGCGGCAATCATCGTCCGCTAGCGATCCCGCTGATGGGAACGGGCAGGGGGCGGCTTCCCGTATCGCGAAAGAAGATGGCCGAGCAGATCGCGCAATCCTTTGCCGATGCGTCGGCCGAAAAAATCTTCTCGGACAAGCTCTCGATCGTGATTCGGCCCGAAGATGCGGAAAAACATGGCGTGAATCTCTATCAGATACGCGATTATCTTGTCCAAAGCCTGCATGCATGACGCTAATGGGCGGCTAGGCCGAATTTCGGGATTCCTGATAACCGATCATATCGAGCAGGAAAAACCGACCCGGGGAAGGATTTTTCATGAAGTTGAAGACCGCTTACGCTCGCTTCTACAAATCGTTCAATTTCGATCACGCCCGCAAGCTTGACGATCGGGTCGAAAAACAGCCTTGGGAAATGTTCCGCGAGCATTTCTACCCCTATGTGACGGTAGAACTCGATCCCCGGATTACGACAATCGTCGGCGCCAACGAATCGGGCAAGAGCCATCTGATCGGTGTGATCAAGAAGGCCATTACCGGCGAAGAGATCGAACAGCGCGACTTGTGCCGCTATTCGCCATTTTTCGGGGTGGCACTTGGTCAGCGTTGCTGGCCACATGTCGGCGTCGGCTGGGACGAGCTTTCGGAATCCGAGGCGAGAGCCATCGCCGAGGTGCTTGAGACCGGTGACGCCAAATTTCGTCGCTTCCTCATGTTTCGCGAGGAACCGGCAAGGCTCATCGTCTGGACACCGAGCGGCAAGACGTTTGTGAAACATGAGCTTTCGGAAGAAAAAAGCCTTGAACTCGAACGACTGGTGCCGCGGCCTTTCGAAATCGATTCAAAGGTTGCGCTACCCAATTCGGTTCCCTTCTCCTTTCTTGCGGAAGAAGGAAATGCGCTTGCCGCAACCTATTCGCGGTCGACCATGGAAGAATTCGTCAATGCGCTGGGCAGCGTGAAATCCTTTCTCGGCAGTGACGCGGCCGTCCAGCAGAATGCCGGGAGGATCGTCGGGGCTCTTTCGAATTTTGCCGAGCCGATGGAAGCGCACGTCAAGGAGGAGGAGCTCAAGTCGCTCAAACTAGGGCGTAGCCTGCTTCTCACGCTTGGTGAAATCGATCCGAACAGTCTTGCCGAACTGTCGCACGGGATCGATCAGCAATATGACGGATATGTCGGGGGCCTGCTCGAAGCGGTCAATCAGCAGCTCGAAAGTAAGCTCAATTTTCGCCGCTATTGGGTTCAGGACAGGGACTTCAGTTTGAAAGTCGCGACGCGCGATCGCGAACTCGTCTTTGTGATCGGCGACCGGACGGGCACCGTCTACACATTTTCCGAGCGAAGCAGCGGTCTACGTTACTTCCTTTCCTATCTCATTCAGACGCAAATTCATCGCCCGTCGTCGGGGCGAGAGTCGATCCTGCTGATGGATGAACCCGATACCTTTTTGTCGGCGGAGGCGCAGCAGGACCTGATGCGCGTATTTCGCGATCTCGCCGAGCCGGAGTCGGGCGACCCCATTCAGGTCCTCTACGTGACCCACTCGCCCTTTCTGCTCGACAAGAATCACTCCGAACGTATTCGCGTGCTCGAGAAGGGCAGCGGATTCGATGGAACGCGGGTCGTCCCTAGCGTAAGCCGCAATCATTATGAGCCGCTGCGCTCAGCCTTCGGAGCGTTTGTCGGCGAGAGCGCTTTTGTCGGCTCGGTCAATCTTCTCGTGGAGGGCGCCGCGGACCAGATTATCTTGGCTGGCGCCGCAAATCTCATCCGCTTGAACAATCCGGGCATTCTCGACGAGACGCTCGATCTGAACCGAATGGTCATTGTCCCGAGTGGCTCCGCGCAGGAGGTCGGCTACACGGTTTTCCGCATTCGCGGGCAAGGCGCCGACAAGCCGCCGGTAGTTGCCTTGCTCGACGGCGATGACGAGGGCACCAGCGCGAAGGCGGACTTCATAAGTGACAAGCGCCTGCGTAAACTCATCAAGCCGGAAAATATTCTCGATTTGCAACAATTGGGTGAAACGGTTCCCGATTGGCCGGCGAGCCCGGCACTGGAGGATCTCGTACCCGTCCCGCTTGCGCACCGCGCTATGGAGTTGGTGATCGAAGAGGTGACGAAATTTCGCGAGGGTGATCCCCCGCGGATCGCGTTCGGTGCCGTCCAAGCTGAAGTCGAAAAGGGTGGAGCGTTGCTCGACGCGATCAATCGCGTCGTAAAGCGTCACAAGGGCAGAATCGACAAAATCGCCTTCGCGAAAGCACTCGTCGAGGCGTGTAACTATCCCGACGCCAAGATGCGTCCGCATGTCGATTTGTTTCTCGATCGCATGCGGATCATCTTCCGGGAGGTCAATGAAGCGGTACGCCGTGCGACCGATGATGCGGCTAACAAAAAGCTGGAGACGCTCGTTGCCGAAAGGGCTGCCCTCTTTAAGGTCGATAACCCCCATTATGCGACGCGGGAACAGGCCAGTATCGCGCTTCGTCAAATCGAGACGTTGCTGGACGATTCACCCGAGGCCGAAGCCATTCGCAACGCGATGGTCCCGATCCGCCGCGGCCATCAGCTCAATCAGGAACCGGCCGCCCGTATTGCCGATTATCGATCGTTCATCGAACAGCTTGAGGGCCTTAAACATGCTTGGCGGGCGCAACTCAATGGCGCTCAACGTCCCGCCGACATGCCAGCGGCGAGCTTGGCGAAAGCGTCGAAACCGGCGGGCGCCTCCCGCGCCGCAGCGAAATCCGTGTCCTCGGGCAAAGCGCGTAAGGGTCGATCAAACGGGGCCACCCCGACTGAATCAGAAGCGAGTTAAAAGACGCGCGGGGCTGATATCGAACGACGATGTCGGATTTCTTGGTTGCCCTAGGTGATTTGGTCTTCGCTATCATATCGCCATTGCTTTCGCTTCCCCCGGCTTTGTGGCGTCGCTTATCGCGGACCTCGATCACATCCGCGAGATTTACGCCGTAGAAGGTCGAATTGCTTTTAAGGGACTGGAGGGTTGCCTTCACGTCTTCGTTCTGCGGGATCTCGGCCGCGAGCGCCTGGGCACGGCGAACCACAGCAATTTCGTCCTCGAAGAAGTTCCCGATCCCTTCGAAAGACAGCGTCGCATTCGGGCGGAACAGCTTCTTGAGGAACAGGAAAAGTCCGCTGTCGGTCTTGGTAAAAGCAGCCCCAACGGCAGCAATTCCGTGCGACCTCCAGCTTGCGATCAGGCGTAGGGGGCAATGGTTCCCCACCTGTCGATGAGGGTATGTTGAAGTCCACCCGTTAGATAGCAGGGGAATGTCTCTTGGCTGACCTTGTCGAGCAGGGCGCGGTCGGTCAGCGTGCATCCCGCAACGAATGGCTCAATTCTTGTCGGGAAAGAGACCGGGCATCCAGCGCGAGGCGAGCGCGGCGGGAAAGGCCATGCGCAGTGGCGCGCGGCTGCTTTCTGAGACGATCACTCCGAGATCGAGCAAGGTTGCGGCAATGCGGCGTGCATGCCGTTCGCCGGAGCCCACAACCGCATCTAGCTCGCCGCGCGGCAGTTCGCCGCGATACAGGATCGCATCGATGATCGTCCCGGCCTTTGCAGGAAGATTGCCGAGCGTTGCTTCCTCGTCGATCCATCGATGAATGCGCGTCCGGAGACGGTTCGGCTCGACAAGGCCGGCCATGAAATCGACCTGGTCGATGCAGATCTGGAGAAAATAGGAGGTGAAGGAGGCTAGCGCTTCCTCGCTGAGTGCGCCGCGTCCATCGAGATCGTTGCGGCGCGGCAGATCGCAGGCGGCGAGATGGCGCTTATAGTCCTGCGCGGTCCGTCCGAGCCCACGAGCCACCGACCAGACACCACCCGTGTCGAGTGTATCGAGCAACATCGCGTGCGACATGAGCCTGGCGACGCGGCCGTTGCCGTCGAGAAACGGGTGTATCCACACGTGGCGGTGATGCGCGGCGGCTAGCGCAATGATGGCATCACTGCGCCCGAGCCGTCCATAAGCCCATTCGAAATGGTCGAGGAAGCGCGGGACGGCGCCTGCACTGATGGCGATATGGCGTCCAACGCGGACATCGCTCGTGCGAAGCGCACCCGGTTCGACACGAACGCGCTCCCCGGTTCCAGGCATCTCAGCCCAGAGGAGGCTTTCGGGAAGCTGCTCACAAAAACGTGCGTGCGTTTCGCAAAGGCCCGCGACGCTATGCGCGCGGCCAGCGAGACCACCCGCGTCGATCCATTCCTGGACCGCGATATGGGCGCGGGCCTCGAGCTGAAGATCGCGTTGCTCGGGATTGTCACTGAAATCATTGTTGAGCGCGCGCTCAATATCGATGGGATGCGTATCGTGCCCTTCGATCAAATTGCTGTAATAGCAGTTCATCGCCCGAACGAGATGTGCGAGTGCGACCTGTATTTCGGAAGGCAGGCTGCTGCGAAACGCGGCAGCCTTCGCTGCAAGATCCACCGACAGGTCGCGAAGTACGCCGAGACGCGGCGATCCCTCACCGATCCGCATCGGCTGCATTTTGTCGATTGTTTCACCGCGATCTAGGCTCATGCATGTCCGCTTTAATGTCCATTTATTAAGAAGGCAAAAATGGCTGATTTGCAAGGATAAGGCGGATAGGCCATCGTCAGAAGGGCCGGTCGGATGTCCGGTTTAATGTCCGGTTCCTATGTACTTTTCAACTTGACATGTCCTCGCCATCGAGGGCTGTCCTAAGGACAGCCCTCGATGGCGAGGATCATCGTGATTTTACGCTTGACTTGTGCTTCGATGCGGCGAATGTCCTTAGGACATTCGCCGCATCGAAGCAGTCATGGAAACGGCAGCCGAAATTCTTGTCCGTATGGCGCGCGACGCCGCGCCCCCCGTCGTCAGCGAGTTTGATCTGTATCTGCTCGCGCGCCGGCTTTTCGCCGACCGCGGGTATGGAGACACGCCCATACCGCCCCGAAACCGGACCTTGTCCGCGCGCCGCGCGCGCACTCTCGTTTCCCAGGCGATATGGAATCCCGCTTTTACGCTGACTAGCGAGGCGCCACCAAACAAATTGCCGTATGATCCCGAATTCCTGTCTCCTCTCTATATCGCAGGGCAGGGCGACACAGTCGCGGTGATGATGGCAGCCGACCCATTTTGCTGCCTTTCGCACGCAAGCGCCGTCGCTTTTCATGGTCTGGGCGACGAGAGCAGCGACGTGCATCTGGTCGCGCCCGATCGGGCTGGCTGGGTCGGACGGGCGGCGCGCCTGATGGAACAGGCGCTCGGAAAGCCGATCTACGACATCGATTCCGAGGATGTGCCGTTCCGGCCCGTCCGCCCACGTTGCGATGTCATGGTGCGCGGGCGCCGCGTCCACCGCCATGAAATGCGCCATCCCATTGTTGCTGCAGAACGCGGCGATCTCCGGGCGACCGCCATTGGCGAGACTTTCCGCGATTCGCTCGATAAACCCGAATGGTGCGGCGGTATCGATGCGGTCATTGCCCTGTGGCAGTGCCATGCCTTGCGTCATCGCGACGCCATTATCGCGACGGTGGATGCCAGTTCCGAGAAGATCCTGCGCGTTCGTGCGGGTTATCTTCTGGAAGAGATGCTCAGGATCGACGATCCGCGGGTCGCGGCTTGGGTTTCGGATGCGCAGCGCGGCAGCTCCCGCAAGCTCGATGCGGCGGCGCCCTACGCGAGCCGCTTCTCGGCGCGATGGATGCTTTCGATCAATGTTGCCGACGCATCGCTGCCCTCGCAAACCCTATGATATCCGGTCGGATCGAGCGAACCCGAGCGATCGCAGCCAATATGGACCAAAATTACCAAGCCACTGAGATACGGCGTTCTTACGGGATTTTCTGCGCAAATGCTTGCTCGGAAGCGACGCAAAGGGCGCGCGCAACGTTGATCGCGGGCACGCGCGGCTATAGACCCTGCGCACCGGGGAATAATAGGCAAGCGAGCGGTCCGAGCCGCCACGATGAAACGGGGGGATGAATGGCGTTTTTCGACGATGCTCAGCGCGCGAAAGTCACGATCAAGCGGATGGTATTTCACCTTGTCGGGCCCGAAGCCAAGGATCTCGTGCTGTTGCAGGAGACGAGCCCCGGCAAATTTGCCGATTTCTTTCTCGGTCGCATTCTGTCGGTGAATGGCGGGATTTTGTACCGTTTTTCGGACGCATCCTCGACCCGCACGCGCCTTGCGCGCATTGCCGCCGACGGCAAGACCTTCCAGGCCGAGAGCGAAAGGCTCGCTGAAGATTTTCAGCAGCATCATGGCGGCAGTGCGGCCGCGGGCGCGTTTTTGGTGTTCGAAATCGATGTCGCAGGTGAGCAATGTTTTGCGCTGCTCAAATATGATGACGAGACGGTGCTGAGCTACGGATTTGAAGAGGATGAAAAGGGCCGCAAGAAAGTCAGTCTCGAAGCGCTGGAGCGGACCTTCGTCCAGAACCGCGAAGCGCTGCAGAAGTCTGCGCTGATACGGCTAACCGACGGCGGCGGCGAACTCGTCGTTCTCGACCGGCGCAATCAGCAGAAGGTCGCTCGGTATTTCGAGACGTTTCTTGGTGCCAAGCGTGTGCACGAAAATGCCGAGATCACCTCGACTCTCGTCAAAGTCACGCGCGACCTATTCCTCGAAAACAAGGAGCTCGTGCCCGAACAGGTGTTTCGCGAAATGACGAAGCGCACCTATGATGCCGCCGCTGCTGGCGGCTCGATCGGGGTCGACGATCAGAAAAGCTTCCTCGATACGGTGCTCGGTCAAAAGCTGCCCGACGATCATCCGCTCGTCGCCAAATATCACAATGCGCTTCGGCGGGCGCGGATCGACGGTACGCCGGTCACGCTCGACGCATCGGCGGTGAAGCCTCCCGCGAGCCGCCGCTACGTCACGCGAAACAAGATCTACATCCGTGTTCCCACCGAGATGATCGACGCGATCAAGGTCGAGGGAAACCAGATCATCATCAACGACCGGCTTGAAGCAACCTATGATGACCCCGAGCCAACTGGCTGACCTCGTCCGGCGGTCGGATCCGCAGGGCGAGATCGACGAGCGTCACGATGCGCTGAGCTTCGCCGCCGCGCTGGGCGAGCCGGCTCTCCGCGCCGAATGGCTCGCGCTTGCGCAGACGCCGCCGCCATTCGCGACCGGTATCTCGATCAAGATCGGCGATAGCGACGGCGACCTGGAGGACAATCGTCCGATCGCGCCCGGGGACCGGTTCCAAATACGGATTGCGAAGCGGTGCGCGGCCGACATTCTTCTGCTGTTCTTTTCGGAAGGCTATGCAGACAATGCCGACACGCACAGCGCTGTCGGCCATGTCCGCGTCGCAGATATGCCGACGGGCGGCACATTTACGACCTATCGCACGCGCTTTGAGGCCTGGACCGAGGATGCGCCGGTGCCCTTCGCCCCTCTGGAAAAGCTCCCCGATCCGCGCACCTACGCGAGCGACTTCACGCAGCTGAACGCCGTGCCGCAGGATATCCGCCCTTGGCTCCTCGGGACGGCCCCTGAAACGGAAAGCGCGATGTTCGCGGCGTGGCGGCTCATCGCCGTGCGAAAGCTGCTCGCGAGCCTCGCGGACCGGGTCTGCATCGAGGAAGGGCAGGTCATCTACGCATTCAGCGGTCCCCCCGCCTGCAAGGTCGCTCTTGGCGACGCCGACGCGCCGACGCTGTTCGAGCGCGTCACCGAAGGTGCGGTCTGGGTTTATGCCGAGGGGCTGCGCGATGCCGATACCCGCCATCTGCTCCTCGCAAACGAATGGGCGCGCACCGGCCGCAAGGCCGCGATGGCCGACATGGGCCAAGGCAGCCTGGAATCCGCGAAGGGAGCCTACAGCGCTTACGTTAAGGCCGGGAGTAAGGAGACACTGAAGGCGCTGGCCGAACTGCGCAAATCGATCGTCGATGAAACGCAAAAAATCAGCCAGCGCGCGCAGGATCTCATCGGCGCGATGTGGAAGGACGTCGCGGTCGCGGCAGCACCGTTCGCGCTCAAGATTTTTCCCGACGCGGGCAAGGCCGAGACCAGCTTCATCGCGAGCGGGCTTGCGATCGGCGCCGCGCTTTTCCTGATTTTTTCTTATGCAATGCAGTGGCACATCAACGCCAAATGGTTCGAACAACAGAAGAATGCGCGCGATATCTGGAAGTCGCAGCTCAATCTCGTTCTCGACCCGAACGAGGTGGACGCGCTCAGCGATCCACCGGTCAAGGAGTCGGTCAAGAGCTACAAAAATGTGCGCTGCTGGGTCGGCGGATTTTACGCCATCCTCGTCGTGCTCCTGACCCTCTTCGCTTTTTCTAACCGGCCCGGTGCTGCCGTACGCGCCGATGACGCCGCGGCTTCGGCGGCGATCCGTGCAGGAAGCGCCGGCGCGGCGGCGAGGTTCGAGCAGGCAGCTGGCGCGCGCGGTGCGTCCATCGCTGCGCCGGGCGGGCCCGGCGTGGCGGCGAAGGCAAAGGCGCCGCCGACATCAGCGCCCGCGACATCGGCAAAAACGCAAGCGACCAGACAGAGGGCGGCACAGTAGGGGAGCGACGGCGCGATGGACTATAAGCAGGTGGTGCGGGACAGCCTGTTGCCGCTCTCGGTCGGGGGGACGCTTCCTGCCGCCTTTGCCGAATGGTCCTTTACTGGCATCACGCACGATCATGAGCAAGCGACCGAGATCTGCGACCTCTGCGGCAAGCGCGACCTGCGCTACCATTTCCAGATCGCGAACGGTCTCACAGGCGCCGAGCTCTGGGTCGGATCGCACTGTATCCTACAGTTCGAACTTCCCGTTTTCGATGGCGGCCGCCAAATTGCGCCGGCCGAAGCGCGTGCACATCTCCAGGCGCATGTCCGCCGGATGCAAATAGAATATTGCATCAAGGCGCTTTCGATCCTTGCCGACCGGGAAGACAGCAATATCCTGCGCGGTGCGCTGGACTATTACGCGAGAAAGAAGAAGCTGACGCCGCGCTATGCCGACGTCGTCTTCTGGCGGCTTCAGCGCCACCGCATCGAGCATCAGCCGTCCTTTTTCGCGATCGAGCTTCGCGAGCGCCGTCATATCGACGCGCTCCGCGATCTTCCGACCTCGCGCGTTCACCGTCTTTGGGGGGCGCTCACGAGCGCGCAGCGCCGAAAGGCGGTCGAACTTGGGCATCCAGCGCCGCGCCAGGGCTAACGCCATCACTTTCCACCTGAGGGGAACCCTTCCGCTAACGGCTAGCCTCAGGGACAGCGTTCGAAATGGTCACACTGCGCTGCGAGGGCCTACGTCGAGATGGGCTCTTCGGAACTGCACTGTCAAGACGGAGCCGACTACTGACGAGAGCGAGCGTTCCAGCTCGTGGCGGAACGTCCGCTCTCTTCGTTTGACACCTAAAAGCGGACGGTCTCCGAACGGCCATCTGCGTAACCAAGCGGGGCACGGGTCGTGCTTGGAACCCATGCCCAGGCGCTTACTCCGCTGGCTCTGCTACCCGCGAGGTGACGGGCTCGCCGAGGTGCTGCTTGAGAAAGGGGATGGCACGGTCGAGCGCGATTTTGGTGGGCACCGGCTGGTCGTAGAGGTCATAGTGCGACCAGCCTTCGACCACGACGAGTTGCTTGGTCTTCGAGGCGGCGCGGCCGTAAATCTCCATGCCGTCACGATAGGCGCCGAAGCCGCCGGGCTTGTCGCCGAAGACGAGCATGACCGGTTGCGTCAGCAGCGTCTCGGCAAAGGCGAAGGCATCCCATGCCATCGCGGGTGCGGAGTGCGAGAAGAGCATCCGCGTGCCGGAACCCTCCGCCGGGCATCGATTGCGATAATAATCGGTGGCCTCGAGCACATCGATATCGGTGATGCCGGCCGCCTTGCCCTTTTCGACGCTTTCAGGCAGCAGCATGTCGATCCGCTCATCGGCGCCCGCAATCTCGGCGGTGCGTTGCGCGGCCATGGCCTCGAGCGTGCCGACCGGATCGAAGTTGCTGAACCCTTCGCGGAACAGCCGCCCGAAGTTGACGCCTGTGATGCTGACCAGTGCCTTGATCCGCTTGTCGATGATCGCGGCCTTGATCGAATAGCCACCGCCGCCGCAGATGCCGAGAATGCCGATCCGTTCGGCATCGACGTAGGGCAGCGTCTGCAGATAATCGATGACATCGCGGTAATCCTTCACCCGCTGCTCGGGGTCTTCGATCCAGCGAGGGTCGCCGCCGCTGCCGCCCTGGAAGCTCGCATCGGGGACGATGACCACGAACCCGGCCTTCGCGAGCGCCGCGCCATAGACATTGCCCGCGGTCTGCTCCTTGCAGCTGCCGATCGGGTGGTTCGCGACGACAGCCGGATAGCTGTTCGCTTCGTCGAAATCAGGTGGGAAATGCAGGTTCGCTGCAATGTCCCAATACATGCCTGGATTGCGGATGCTCACAGTTTCCATGATCGTTACTCCTTTCAGAAGGCTCGCTCCGATACTTATTCGGCAGCCTCGGTCTCGGGGGTGTTCGCAAGCGCGAGCTTGTCGGCGAAGAAGGGTGCGAGCACCGACACGGCTTCGCCCACTTCCTTTTCGCCGTCGTAAAGCTGCATGTGGTTCGAACCTTCGACGACGTGGAATTGCTTGTCGCTACTCGCAGCGCGGTCGAACAGGTCGTCGCTCATCCACTTACTGCCGGCCTCGCTGCCCGCAACGATCTGGAGCGGCTGGGTCAGGAAGGCCTCGGCTTTGTTGTACGCGTCATAAGGAATGATCTGCGACAGGCTGCGCGCGGTCATATAGCCCGGCGCGGTCAGATATTCGGCGCGCGGGGTGTGGTAATATTCCCAGGCCTGGCGCAGTTCCTCGTTCGGCGCATCTTCTTCCTTGAGCGGCGCGAGCGGGAAGATTTCGGGCGTTCCGCCTCGGACATCCTTGCTGCGCGCATCGTCACCCATCCCGATCACCGGTGCGGCGTCGGCGTCCTTGATGTTGTTTTCCCAGCCGTTGCGGAACATCGATCCGATATTGACCGCGCTGACCGTGCCCACGGCCTTGATCCGCTGGTCGTTGATCGCAGCGTTGGCGGTGTAGCCGGCACCGGCGCAGATCCCCATCGCGCCGATGCGGTCGGCGTCGACATAGGGCAGGGTGGTGAGATAATCGATCACCGCGCTGACGTCTTCGGTACGGACATAGGGGTTTTCGAGCTGACGCGGCGCACCGCCGCTTTCGCCCTGGTAGCTCGCGTCATAGGCGATGGTGATGAAGCCCTCTTCCGCGAGCTTCTTCGCATAGAGGCCCGAGGCCTGCTCCTTCACGCCGCCACCGGGATGCGACACGACGATGGCGGGATATTTGCCGCCTTTGTCGAAGCCTTCGGGGAAATTGATGACCGCCGACATGGCGATCGTTTCATTGTTCGAATTGGGGAAGCTGATCTTTTCCATCGTCTTGCTCCTGCATCGCCGCGGGGTGCAGCGTTGCAGACAATCTAGCGATTCGCGCGTCCATCGATTAGATACTGAAAACTGCATGAGCTTATCGATGAGGTGATGAATGCGCCGCGAAGAAATGGCCGACCTCGCCGCCTTTGTCGCGGTCGCCGAAGAACAGAGCTTCACCAAGGCCGCAGCAAAGCTGGGCATGTCGCAATCGGCGGTCAGCCAAGTCGTGCGGCGCCTCGAGGAGCGGCTCGGGCTGCGCCTGTTGTCGCGCACGACGCGAAGCGTGGCGCCCACCGAAGTCGGCGAGCGCATATTGGTAACGTTGTCGCCGATGCTCCGCGATCTCGACGCCAGTATCGAAGCGCTCAGCGAATATCGCGACAGGCCAGCCGGCAATATCCGCATCACGACGGTCGAACACGCTGCAGCTACGATCCTTCGCCCGGCGCTGGCGCGCCTGCTGCCCCACCATCCCGACATCAACGTCGAAGTGATTATCGACTATGGCCTCACCGACATCGTGAGCGAGCGTTTTGACGCGGGCGTGCGCCTCGGCGGACAGGTGGACAAGGACATGATCGCGGTGCGGATCGGGCCCGACATCCCGATGGCGGTGGTCGGCTCACCCGACTATTTCGCGCGCCACGCACCGCCGTCCGAGCCCGGCGAGCTCGTCCATCATCGCGGCATCAATCTGCGGCTACCGACCTCAGGCACCTTCAACCGGTGGAACTTTCGCCAACGCGGCAAGACGATGCGCGTTCAGGTGGAGGGGCAGCTCGCCTTCAATGCGATCGCGCAAATCCGCGACGCGGCGCTCGACGGCCTGGGGCTCGCCTATCTTCCTCTCGACTATGTCGACGAAGCCATGGCCGCGGGTAAGCTGGCGCGCATATTAGATCGTTGGACCGAAGATTTGCCCGGCTATCACCTCTATTATCCCAACCGGCGCTTCGCCTCGCCGGCGTTCAAACTTCTTGTCGATACTCTCCGGTTCAGGGCTGGATGATTTCTGACGACGGCAGCTTTCCTCACCTTGGAGGTTGAAAGCTGCCTGGCTGCAAGCGGCCATTAGTCGTCGGGATCTTTCGGATGGTCTGGGTAACGGAACGAAAACCTTGCTGCCTGCGGATGGGCGTAACGGCCGCTACGGACCTCCGCTACCATCGCGAATCACCTTCAAGCCTCGCATTTTCGGCAGTTTTCTGCCATTCATCGAGGTCGTTCCAATGGTGACATATGCCTGTCCAGAAGTGAGTTATTTGGACAACTCACGTCAGATTTGGACCCGTTTGGACACAACTTTCGCGAGAATTTTCGCGAGTGTTTCATGGCCTCGATCCCCTCGAGGTTACGATGACCAAAAGTGTAATTCTGACCCCCGCCCATATCGAGCGGCTGAAGAGCGGCGCGCTGGCTGACCGGGAAGTCCCGGGCCTTTCCGTTGTCGTCGCTAGTCCCGCCAAAAGGCAGTGGCGCTTCAAGCGCGTTGTCGCCGGCTCGAAGAAGACCGTCGAACTGATCCTTGGGGTCTACCCGGGCTTTTCAATCGATGAAGCGCGTGAATGGGCGGGGCCACTCAGCAAGGCCGTCGCGCGAGGCGAGGATCCGCGCGAAACCAGGCGCGCTGAAGAGGCCGTGGCGATGTCGGTTGCCGATGCGCATGCGATCTACATGGACGCGATGCGCCGTGGTGACAGGAAGAAGCTGAAGCCGCGAACGATTCTGGACAAGGACAAGATGTATATGGCGACACGCTGCGCCGCTGCCGAACCGCCACCGAGGCCGATCCCGAGTGCGAGGCGGCATGGGAGACGAAGCGGCGCCATTTCTTCCGTTCTGGAAAGTCCGATCAATGAACGACACCGGCGTCATCGACAATTTCCTGTCGGTATTCTCGACCTATATCGACAGCGGCTTTGGGCTGCTCGGCGGCGAGGTCGGCTTTCTCTCCTCGACGCTGATCGTGATCGCCGTGACGATCGCGGCGCTTTTTTGGGCGTGGGGCACCGACGAAGATGTGCTGCAGCGGCTCGTCAAGAAAACGCTCTATATCGGCGTCTTCGCCTTCATCATCGGCAATTTCCAGGCGCTTTCGGTGATCCTGCTCGAGAGCTTCGCGGGCCTGGGACTGAAGGCGAGCGGCGGCGCGATGGCGATCGGCGACTTCATGCGCCCGGGCATGATCGCAGCGACCGGGCTCGATGCGGCCGAGCCTCTGCTCGATGCAACCGCCGACCTCGTCGGCCCGGTCGGCCTCTTCACCAACTTCGTCCAGATCCTGATCCTGCTGATCGCCTGGGTGATCGTCGTGCTCGCCTTCTTCATCCTCGCGGTGCAGGTCTTCGTCACAATCTTGGAATTCAAATTGGTGACGCTTGCAGGCTTCGTTCTGCTGCCCTTCGCCCTATCAACTTCCATATAAGGGCCGGCAGGCCGACGGCCACACGGGGGGGGGCTTTCGTGACAGTCTGCGCAAAGCGCAATGGCTGCTGGCGGACTGGGGTTTTAACGCCGACTGGTTCCGCGCCACCTTGGAGGAAAGAGGCCTTACGTCCTGCATCCCGGGTCGAAAAATGCGCAACAGGTTCGTCCAATATGACAAACGCCGCAACCGCATCGAAATTGTCCTTGGCCGCATCAACCGAGGTGACGTCATGGGCGATCGATGCATCGCGACACACCATGATCGGCGCCCGAAGGCCTGCTTCTCTGCCGTTGCCTTCGCCGTCACGGCCATCCTCCAGATCTGCTCGATGCGCCCGCCCCTAGCGCGGTTTGCGGTTGCCCGCGATCTCGCGCCAGGCTGGTACCCATCAAGGCGAGCTGGCCAAGTGTTATCGAACCCGTACAAGCTGGTTAACTTTCTAGTTTCCATTGTGCCATTCATGGACGCCTGGACCATTGCCAGCGCTATGCGGTGTTGAACAAGCTGATTCTACGGCAGAAAACCGCGCATCCCCAAAAACCCCAACTCGCAAATCCGTTCGCCCTCCATTGAGGGGGTTCACTTTAAACTGAACCCATGTAGTATTTTTCCTAACGGAGGGGGTGAGTCGGGTCGCGACTCCCCCGGGTTCTGGAACACCCAGGCCCGCAGGCAATCATGCCTGCGAGCCGCAAGCCGTTCCTGGGTTTTGAAGGGATAGTCATGCGTCCATTGTTTTTGGCGCTGGTTTCGGCGGCCTGTGCGACGGCAGCGAATGCCGGCGAGATACAGAATGTGCGCACGCTCGACATCGCGGTCAGCGGCGCGGTGCGTGAACATTGCGCCATGGGCGGCATCGCCGACATGGATTTCGGAAACCTCGAGCGTCGAGGTCTGGGCATCGAGACCCCGGTCGCTTTCGACTGCAACATCCCGTTCACGATGACGATCAAGGGTGCGCGCGGGGCATTGACCCATAGGAACATGCCCAATGGCCAGGGCCCCTATGGCGGGCGCCTGTCGTATAATCTGGCGGTTCGCATGCCGGTTCGCCACCCGGCGACCCAAGTGATCAACCGCTCGTTCACCGGCGCCCAATTGCAAAGCGGCGGGGTGATTTCCAGCAACGGCGGCATCGCGTCCGACGGCCTGATCCTGGCCGTCGAACTCGGCATGCCTTCGGGCGAGGCCGGGCTGCTGGCGGGCGATTATTCGGAAACGATCACCATCACCGTTTCTCCGATCTGAGCTTCGCTCGCGGGCCCAATCCTCGCGAGCGGAATATAGGCCGATGGGCAGGCACCGCGCCCATCCGGTTCTCCGACCAATCGGTGCAAACCAACCCCGGCCATCCGAGGGCGGGGATGAAAGAATAGAGGGAAGAAGAATATGAAAAAGATGCTTTGCGGCGCCGTTGCCGCCATTGCTCTCGTCGGCATCGCGGCCCCGGCCGCAGCGCAGACCAACGAACGTCACTATGCCGGTACGATCGTCGGCATTCCTTACACTTCGACCAACCCGAACGGATTCCAGACCGGTCTTCTTGAACTGGGACTGCTCGGCGGCATCGGCACCCGCTACACCGCGCAGGCTGATGCGCCGAGCGATAGCGAAACCGCAACCCCGACCGTCAACGTCCAGTTCAGCCTGTCGGGCCGCGTGAACAAGGATTGCTCCTTCTATGCCGGTAACAACGCCAACGCGACGAACATCGACTTCGGCGTGATCGGTGTCCGCACGGGCAACAACGAAAACGTCAACTCGGCGTTCGAAATGGTCGGCCCGGCAACCGCCGAAATCGAATCGCTGACCGCGGGCTGCAACTTCAACAACGAAGTCGTGATCACCAAGAGCAACGTCAACGGCATGGTGAACGCCGCTGCCGGTGGCTATGACACCGACGAATTCCAGGCCAACATCCCCTACAGCGTCGCTGCACGCTGGACGGGCGTCGCCCAGAACGCCGTCACCAGCGGTACCGCGCAGTCGCTGACCGTTTCGACGTCGCAGCTGAACGGCACCAAGACGCAGGGTGCATGGCGTTCGTCGATGAACATCGACATCGTCGCTCCGGCGATCACCAACAAGGGCCTCGTCGCCGGCACCTATACCGGTACGACGACCCTGACGCTGCGCGCGCTCTAAGACACGCAAGCGTTCTTTCGGGGAGAGGGGAAAGAGCAATCTTTCCCCTTTCTTCACAATATGAAGACATGGGTTCGCCGAGCCCGGCAAACGCCGGCCCAGGGGGCAAGAAGATTATGACAGCATCGACCATCTTGGCGCGCCCATGGCGCATGTTGCTGGCGGTTGCCGCCGCACTGATGTTGCTGGCGTCCCCCGCGCTTGCGATGCGCGTTTCGCCGATGGTCGTCGAAATGGAATCGCGCGGCAGCGGCGCCGTTGCCCGTATCGAGGTTCAGAACATCAACCCCGGAAAGCTGGCATTCCAAACCCGCGTGTTTCGCATGGAGCTGGGCAAGGACGGCGAGATCATCGAAACCCCCGCCGACGACCAGTTCCTGATCTTTCCGCCGCAAGGCGCACTGCCCGCGGGCGGGCGCCAGGTCATTCGCCTGCAGTGGGTCGGCGAAGCCGAACCCGCGACATCGCAAGCCTTTTACGTATCGGTCGAACAGCTGCCCGTAGCCTTCGAGCCGGGATCGAACGAGGCGGTCGGCGCCCAGGTGCAGGTCCTTTACAACATGCGCGCGCTGGTCGTGGTAGCCCCGCCGGGCGCCAAGCCCGACGTGAAGGCCGCGAGCGTCCGCCAACTCGATTATCAGCCCCCCGCGCCTCCCGGAGCGACCGAACTGCCTCCGATGCAGGACGGCGTCGAAGTGACGCTGCGTAACGATGGACGCCGACACGCAATGATGTCGAATTTCAGCTGGCAGCTCGAAGGCACCGACCGCGAAGGCAAATGGTTGCGCGTCGACGTATCGGCGGAAGAATTGAACCGCGCGGTGGGCACCGGCTATGTCCCGGCGCAAGGCGAACGCAGCTTCAAGCTGCCGGTCCCCGGTTTCGGCCCCGGCCCGATCAAGCTGACGTTCAAGCAGTGACGTTCGGCCGCGCCCTGCTGTGCGGCGCCGCCTGGTCGGCGCTGGGTATTGCGCCGGTCGCTGCGCAAGTGTCGATCCCGCTGCCCCAGCGCCCGGATGCGCCCGAACCCGCTCCGCCGACGGGCACTCCCATCCCTCTGCCTGGAACGCCGGTCCCCTTGCCGACACCCACCCCCGATCCCGCTGTTCCAGCGGTGCCGATCGGACCGCATGGGCGCCCCGATATCAACCCGTATGACCGCGACATCGACATGACGGTGCCGCTGACTTTCCTCAGCAGCAGCCTTGGCGACATTCCGATGCGGTTGACGGCAGACGACCGTTTTCTGCTCGAATCCGAAACTTTTCTGAAGCTAGTCCGACCGATCCTGAACGACGAGGCGCATAGCGCGCTCGGTGCGCATCTCGGCGGCATCGAACAATTCGGCCCTGACGATCTCAAGGATACGGGCGTGGGGCTCACATACGACCCCGCGACGCTGGCGGTCGTGGTCGTCCAGGTTTCGCCTGAACAGCGCGCAACGCAGAATCTGTTCGCACCGCCGCGCGAGGACGTCAACGACATCACGCTCGAGCCAGCCGGCTTCTCTGCCTATCTCAATATGAACGTGATCCAGACCCATGTCTGGGAAGCCGAAGAAAGGGCGCCGCCGACAATCAATCTCGACGGCGCGTTCCGGATTGGCCGGATCGTGCTCGAGGGCGATGCCCAGCTGGGCGAGGCCTTCACCCTCGCTGGCAGCAAGTACAAGTTCACCCGCAACTATGCGCGGCTGGTCTATGATCAGCCCGAAGCCTATCGCCGCTGGTTCATCGGCGATCTCGATCCCGAAATTCGCGGTCAGCAATCCTTCGTCCAGATGGGCGGCGTCGGGGTGCTGCGGCAGCAACGCCGGTTCAACACCTTTCGTTCAGCCATCCTCCAGTCGAACCGCCAACTGGTGCTTCAACGCGAATCCACCGTGCGCTTCCTGCGCAACGGGTCGCTCTATCGCGAGGTTCGGCTTCAGCCCGGACGCTATGACTTCAGCTCGCTCCCGCTCGTCGCGGGAAGCAACGACATCGACATCCAGGTCACCGACAATACGGGCGCGATCCAGAATCTGTCGTATCAGCAATATCTCGATCCGATCGATCTTGATCCCGGCGATTATGAATATGGCGCCTTTCTGGGGCCGACCAGCCGCACTTTCGGAAGGGCTCCCGATTATCGCGGCCCGGTCGCCTTTACAGGCTTTTTCCGCAAGGCTTTCATCAACGCTCCGGCGATCGGGGTCGGCTTGCAGGTCAGCGGCGATGTGCAGACACTGACTGGACAGACCCAGTTCGTCCTGCCCAACGGCGGAAGGCTGCTGGTGGACGGAGGCGCAAGCCATTCGAAACGTGCCGGCGAGGGTTTTGCCGGCGGAGTGAGCTATGAACATTTCATCGACCGCCGCGGCCTTTCCGACAGCTTCACCCTGCGCGCCGACTATATCTCTCCCAAATTCGCGACGCTCGGCAATCTGGAAGGGATCAACACCACGTCCTTCACCGCGTCTGCGCAATATACGCGGCAGTTCAACCTCCGTTTTCTGACCACCTCTACGGCCTCCTATCTCAAGGGGCGCGGCAATCTCGGCGACAGCTATCGCGTCGGCACGACCGGCCATTATCGGTTCGACCGCCGCTGGACGTTGCGCGCCGGGGTCGAATATGCAAAATATCCGTCGGCCTTCGCCCGCGGCGACGGTTTCAGCGTCAGCGTCGGCCTTGTATTCCAGCCCGATTTCCGACGCCGCGCCGAGGCTCGGTACGAAAGTCGCAACAATCTGGGCGAACTTTCCTATAATCAGAGCGGATTGAACCAGCTCGACAGCGTCGGTTTCGGCGGCATCGTTGCACGCCAGGACAACAGCGTGCTCGCGCAAGGTTATGCCACCTATTCGGCCAATCGCTTCGATGCGGCGGTCAGCCATTCCAGTTTTGGTCCAGGTTTTTCGGATTTCGGAGCGGTCAACGCCACGACGGTGCGCGTCGGAACCACATTGGCTTTCGCCGACGGCATGCTGGGGCTCGGCCGCCGCATCAACGACAGCTTCATGCTGCTCAAGCCGCACCGCAATCTCGGCAAGCGCAGCGTCGTTGCCGGTCAGTCGCTCGCCGAGAATAATTATATCGGCAAGAGCGGTTCACTGGGCGCAGCCGTCAACAATTTCCTCGGCTCTTATACCACCCAGTCGGTGCAGTATGACGTCGAGGACCCGCCTGTGGGCTATGATACCGGGCCTGGCGTTTTCAGGGTGCATCCGCCGTACAAGAGCGGCTATGCCGCCCGGATCGGCACCGATGCCTTCGCGAGCGCGATCGGGACGTTGATCCTTGCGCCGGAAAAACCCGTCTCGCTGATCGGTGGCCGGGTGACGCTGCTCGACGTGCGGGATGGAGAAAACCCCAAGCCCATCCCCTTCTTCACGAATTCGGTCGGGCGCTTCGCCATCGCCAACCTGTTGCCTGGCCGCCGCTATCTCGTCGAAACCTATGGCGCACAGGGCAGCATCCATCGCAGTTTCGAATTCACCGTACCCACCGACACCGACGGGCTCCTCAATCTGGGAACCGTGCGGCAAGGCACGTCACAATAGGAGGCCTCGATGCGTCGCCCCATGTTTTTCCTCGCCGCGCCGCTGCTCGCGGTCCCGGCCCTGGCGCAGCCCCCCGCGAGCGCGGCGCCCGCTCGCGGCGCTGACTGCATCGTCCGCATGAACGCAACCCCAACAAGCTGGATGATTACCGGTTTCGATCCTTATGACGGAACGGTGCCCGAGGGGACGTACAGCGTCACCTTCGTCAACGATGGCGGAGCCGAATGCCGCTTCGCACCCATTTTCCAGATCGATCAGCCGCCATTCGGATTGTCGAAAGGGCACGGTAAACCAATCGGCTACGCCCTTCTCAACCTCACCGATTCTCAGGATGTAACGCCGCGCGCCGGTCGGTCGGTGCGGACGCCGTCGCAGCGCGAGCTGGTGCTCGCGCCGAATGAATCGCGCTCCCTGCTGTACAAGCTGGTCGCCGACCCCGACGACATACGCGATTCGGGGACGTTCACGCAGGACGTCACGCTAGAAGCACTCGATCAAAACTTTCGTTCGCTCGGCGGCACGCGACTGGTTCTTGGGATCGATGTCCTGCCGTCAGCACGGATCGGCCTGTCAGGCGCCTATACAATGAACGACGGTCATGCCGTGGTCGACCTCGGCGAATTGCGGCCCGGAATCGCCCCGGTTCCCTTGCAGCTACGCGTCAACAGCACGGGCCAATATGATCTGACGGTTTCATCGGCCAATTCGGGACGCCTGCGCCTGGGCGCTAGCGATTGGTTCATTCCCTATTCGGTAGCGATTGGTGGAAACACGGTGAACCTCGCGGGATCGGGCATGGTAACGGGACCGAATGGCACGGGTTTCCGGCGTGACTCCTTGCCTATTCATTTCTTTATCGGCGATGTCGGCGGACGACGTGCTGGCACCTACAGCGACGTCGTTTCCATTTCGGTAACCGCGCGTTAACCCTTTTGCGCTAGCTGTGGTTAACTACGAAAATTCCTCGCCCCGCCCGTAATTTAACTCAATTTTAGAATCACAATTCTATTCGCATTCCAAGGCCTGCTTTGCCGGGTGGAAGGGGTGACGAATGAAACGGAAACTTGCGCTCGGGCTTGCGAGCATCATGATGGTAGCGGCACCGACCGCAGCGCTTGGAACCAGCTTCGGCTTTAATCTACGCGCCATCGTCCCTGTGCACTGCGTGGTCAACCATCATGCAACCGGTTTCGGCGCGGTCAACGGCAACGCCGTATCGCTCGGTACCTTTCGCGAATATTGCAATGCGCCCGCGGGCTATGAACTGGTCGTCGATTACGCGCCCGGGTCGCTACGCGGCGCGCGGATCATCGCTGGCAGCGAAGAAATCATTCTCAACGGATCTGGTCAGGCTGTGTTGAGCCGGACCACGGGCCCACGCGTGCGCGAACGGATCATTGCAGCCGTCCCCGGCGAAAATGGTTTCGACACCGATCGCCTGGAATTGCGCATCGTTCCCATCTGACGACCGTCGGCTGACCTCCCCGCGCAGCCCGATAGAGCGCTGCGCGAAGGTCCTTTTTTCCGCCGTCGCTCTCGCCGCAACCGTCATCTTCTGGCTCTGATCAATGAGACCTGACCCTAGTTGTTTAGTCCCGGCATCTGGTGGATCGGATTGACGATGAAGCGGTCTGGTTCTGAAGTCCAGATTTTGCAGATGTATTCGTAGGGCGAGAGGCCGCTGAGGGTCTTGAGTCTGCGCGCGAAGTTTTACGCGGCCAAGAAGTCGGCGGGGTGCGTGCGCAACTGGTCATGGCTGTCGTAATGGAAGCGTTTGACGGTTGCGTCCTTGATCGTTCGGTTCATCCGCTCGACCTGGCCGTTGGTCCAGGGATGGTTCGGCTTGGTGAGGCGATGCTCGATGTCGTTGGCCTCGCAGATCATGTCGAAGCGCATTTGCCGCGAGAAGGCGGTGTTCCGGTTACGGGGCTGATCGGCGAACTGGATGCCGTTGTCGGTGAGGATCGTGTGGATCCTGTAGGGAACGGCTTCGAGCACGCGCTCCAGGAACTCCCAAGCCGTTCGCCTGTCAGCCTTTTCTACAAGCTGCGTGACGGCGAACTTACTGGTGCGGTCGATGGCGACGAACAGGTAAAGCTTGCCCTCAGCGGTCTGCACCTCAGCGATATCGATGTGGAAGAAGCCGATGGGATAGCGTTTGAAGCGTTGCCGCTTCGGCTTGTCGCCCTCGACGTCTGGCAGGCGTGAGATGCCGTGGCGCTGCAGACAGCGGTGCAGCGCGGATCGCGTTAGATGCGGGATCGTCGGTTGGAGAGCGTAAAGGCAGTCGTCCAGCGGCAACAGAGTGTGCCGTCGGAATGCGACAACCATCGCCTCCTCTGCTTCGGTCAGAGTTGTGGAATGGGGGGCCTTCGGCCCGGTCTTCAGATCCTCGACCGTCGTTCTCTTGCGCCACTTGGCTACCGTCTTCGGATTGATCCCCAACTCTCGACTCAGCGCCGCGAGCGAAGCTTGCGATCGCTGTATTGCTGCTCGGACGGCGTGCGTGGTCGTGGCGCTCCCGTGACGTATCTGTCCCATAATGCTTCCTTCCATTCCGATGAAAGGATCGCACCATCAAACCATGGGATCAAACAACTAGCGCACTGACGCCTCCATTACCAGTGTTCACCGTAGGTGGAGCGAAACGGTGCATTCTCCTTTTTCATATCCTTTATCTGGTCTTCGGCCCCCATATTCCTTGCGCCACCGATATAGCACCTGCTCGCTGATCGCAGTCCGGCAACACGCCTCGGCGATCGTTGCGCCCTGCGCCAACACGACCTCCGCTTCACGCCGCTTGCCCTCCGCATCCGATCAGCGTGGATCGCTACTGAGGACCAATTTAAAATTGTCCTATTTGGGATTGAAATTTACAAATTTGAAAAGTATATCCCAATCGGGAATGCGGCGAGTCCCCCAGAATTTGCGCGGCGTCCGCGACCTCGAGCTCTGGCGGGGTGAAATGTGTGACCTTCGAACATTCTCTCGCTGCGATTTCTCGACCCCTGAACCTACTGCAATCCAGTCAGTTCCTCCTCAGCGTCATGGCCGGGCGTGGCTGCGCTGAGGCGTGGCTCGGGTTTCGCTATCGATTGCCCGAAAGGTGCTTTGGCCAAAGGGCCCTACCGGTCGTGGCGGTCAGCAATGGTATCGAGCCGCTTGGCTGGCAGCGGTGCGGACGCGAGGTCGGCGGCCCCTGCGGACCGGAGGAGCGAGCAGTGACGGCGCCAAATCCGAAGCCAGATCCCCCGCGCTTATCGACGCGCTCAAGGCTCGGCTCAATATCGCTTGCGGCATGTATATGGCGCTCGCCCAATCGCTCGCTCTGGCTGGTTCCGGTTCGTGGGAGCGGTCGGCGTACACTATGGGCGCACTGGCAGTGAAAAGAAGATTGCCGGTCACCGGCAGCAGGGGAGATGCAAGATGAAGCGTAAGATATTGTTCGGTGCCCTGTCGCTGGTGTTCGTCGGGAATACACCGGTGCCCGAATATGACATTGTCATCCGAAACGGACGCGTTCTCGACGGTGCGGGTAACCCTTGGGTCAGCGCCGATGTTGCAGTGAAGGACGGTCGTGTCGTCCAGGTAGGCCAGGTTTCGGGACGCGGAGCGAAGGAAATAGATGCGACCGGTCGCTATGTCTCCCCGGGATTCATCGACATGATGGATCAGTCGGGCAGCGTCCTGCTCAAAAATGGCGCGGCCGAGAACAAACTGCGCATGGGCGTGACCACAGTGATCGCGGGTGAGGGCGGCACCTCGGTGCCCGCCGCCGAGATTCCGGCCTATTTCGGCAAGCTTGAGCAGCAGGGCATCTCGATCAACTTCGGCACCTATTACTCGGCGACTCAGGCTCGAATGAAGGTGATGGGCGACGGCGCGGGATCGCCAACCACCGCGCAGCTTGAGGAGATGGGCGGCGAGGTGAAACTCGCGATGCAAAATGGCGCATTCGGTATCAGCAGCGCGTTGATCTATCCGCCGAGCAGCTTCCAGACGACATCTGACCTGGTAACGCTGGCAAAGGTCGCGGCGCAATGCGACGGCTTTTACGCCACGCATATGCGCGATGAGAGCGAGGGGCTGGTCAAGGCGGTCGAAGAAGCGATCGAGATCGGCGAGAAGGGCGGGGTCAAGGTTGAGATCTTTCATCTCAAGGGCGCCTATGCGCCCGGCTGGGGCAAGTTGATGCCGCAGGCACTGACGGCGATCAACGCGGCGCGTGCGCGGGGCGTCGATGTCGCAGCCGACATCTATCCCTATACCGCCGGCGGGACGGGGCTTGAAATTATCGCGCCAAGCTGGGTTTGGGCGGACGGCGTTGAGAAGGGCATCGAGCGGCTGCGCGATCCCAAAATGCGGGAGCGGATGAAGAAGGAAGTCGCCGCCGGATCGATGCCCGGCTGGTCGAACCTCGTCCATGCATCGGGCGGTTTCCAGAACGTGCGGCTCGCGAATGGCTTCAGCGACAAATACCGGCCTTATCACGGCAAGAGCCTGGCCGAGATCGGCGCGGCGCTGAAGCGCGATCCGGCCGATGTTGCCTGGGACATACTGCTTGAAGGCCTGCCCAACCGCGCTGTTGCGCTTTATTTCATGATGAACGAGAAGGATATAGAGGCCGCGATCAAACAACCTTGGGTCAGCATCGGCAGCGATGCCGCCGCGTCGGAAAAGTTCGGCGAAATGGACGACCTGGGTCTGCCGCACCCGCGCGCCTATGGTACATTCCCTCGGATTATCGCCGAATATGTGAAGCGCCGCCCTGTGCTGTCGCTGGAGGATGCCGTGCGCAAGATGACTGGCTGGCCAGCTCAGCGCATGGGGCTTAGTGATCGCGGACTGATCCGCGACGGTATGCGCGCCGATATCATTGTGTTTGATCTGGGCAAGATCGATGACGTTGCCAGCTGGGACAAGCCGACCGCTTCACCGACGGGGATCGAGACCGTGATCGTCAACGGTGTCCTCACCTTCGCCGACGGCAAGCATAGCGGCGCCAAGGCGGGGAAGGTTCTTCGTCATCCGTGTGGAGGGGCTGCCCGGTCATGACGCCGTCGCTCGATTGCCGGGTGGAATGCCTGCCGCTTGCCAAGCCGTTCCGGATATCGGGTCATGTCTTCGCCGGGGCGTCGGCGGCGGTCGTCACGGTTTCGGGCGGCGCCTTCAGCGGACGCGACGGGGCGGCCGGTGTCCATTATTTCGGCACCGACGATCCCGACGTGATGGCGGCGGACGTATGCGACTTTGCACAGGCGCGCGCATGATCGCGCCCGAAACCGACAAGAGAAGGAGCAGGGGTATGAAGAAGGCCATTGTCGCGGCGCTGGTATGCGCTGCATGCGTCCAGCCCGCCATCGCGCAGGAAGCGTCGGAACGGACCTATGTCCATGCCGGCCGCTTGCTCGCCGATCCTACGGGCGGCCGTGTCGAGACGGAGAAAACGATCGTCGTCGAGCGCGGCAAGATCGTCGAAATTCGCAGCGGCTATGTCGGGGAGGGCAAGGTGGTCGATCTGCGTGACGCATTCGTCATGCCCGGCTTCATCGACAGCCACGTCCACCTGACCTTTGAATCGAGCCCGACCAGCCGGCTCGACGCGGTGACCAAATCGACCACCGACCAGGCGTTCGACGGCCTCGTCTATGCCGGGCGCACGGTCCGGGCGGGCTTCACCACAGTCGTCGATCTCGGCGCATCCATGGAAGCGATCAAGGGGCTGCGCGATGCGATCGCGAGCGGCAAGATCGTCGGCCCGCGTATCATCGCCGCGGGCGGGGTCGCCGCGCATGGCGGGCATGGCGATGTCCACGGTTATCGTCAGGAGATCATCGACCTGTTCCGCTCGCCCACGCTTTGCTCGGGAGCCGATGATTGCGCGCGCGCCGTGCGGCTGGCGGTGCAGCAGGGGGCCGACATTATCAAGACTGCTTCGACCGGCGGGGTGATGTCCAACACCGCGGCGGGCCTGGGTCAGCAGATGAGCGACGCCGAATTGGTCGCGATCGTGGAGACCGCGCACCGGCTCGGCCGCAAGGTCGCCGCGCACGCCCACGGCACCGATGGCGTCAACGCCGCGCTGCGTGCTGGCGTGGACTCGGTCGAGCACGGCACGTTCATTGACCCGGAATCGATCCGGCTGTTCAAGGCGAAGGGAAGCTATCTCGTCCCGACCCTGCTTGCCGGAGATACGGTGGCGCGGCAGGCCGATACTGCCGACTGGATGCCCGCGACGGTCCGCGCCAAGGCGCGCACCGTCGGCCCGCTGATGATCGATGCGCTCCGCCGCGCGCATCAGGGCGGCGTCAAGATTGCCTTCGGCACCGACTCCGCCGTGTCAAAACATGGCGGAAATGCTCGTGAGTTCGCGCTGATGGTCAAGGCGGGAATGACCCCGCTGGATACGATCCGCGCAGCTACCGTCTGGGGGGCGACGCATATCGGGCTGGAGAATGAAATCGGCTCGATCGCCGCGGGCAAGGCGGCGGACATCGTTGCAGTGCGCGGCGACCCGCTTAAGGATGTCAGCTTGCTGGAAGCGATGCATTTCGTCATGAAGGGCGGGGCGATCGTCCGGCCTGCCGGCGAGTGATCCGGTCACGTTTTTCTGTGTAGCCCGCGATGACTGTCCCGTAGCGATGGATCGCATCCGGTGCGAGGCTTTGCGGGAGGCTGGGCGCAGTGAAACTGAGCGATCAGTCTGATGCCTGTATCGTTTCTGGAGTGGGGCTCGATATAAGGGGGCTGTGACACCGGGCCGTCCAAGCCATTCGTGCATCGGGTGCACGAGTGGCTTGGGGCCGTTATCTCTCCGCCATCACTGTGATGCTCGAAGGCAGCACGGACGACGGCGCCGTATCATGCGCCGACAATCAATTTGCGCGGGATCCTCCGATAGGCGGAGGGCTGCTTGTACACAGGCTTGCGCCGTTAGGGGTGAGGCCATCGGCCTTAGCCGTGGAGGCTAAGCAGCGAATCCATGAGGCCGTCGTCGGTGCTGGAACACACACCAAGCACCAGTGCTTCATCAAAGCCTTCGCCGACGACGTAGGCGTGCCCCATCGACGAATCGAGATAGATGCCCTGGCCGGCATCAAGTGTGACTGGATCGTAGAATTCGGTGTGCACATCGATCCGTCCCTCAAGCACATAGATGAACTCCTCGCCCTGGTGACGGACGAGCTCACCAAATTCGCTGGCGCTGTGTGCCCGGATGCGCGTGAGGATAGGGATCATTCGCTTCTGGCGCAGATCGGTGCAGAGATAGTGATAGTCGTAATTGTCGGTCGTGACCCGTGCCGCACCTTCGATCGTTCCGATACTGCGCCGCCCTGTGATAAGCGGTGCTGCATCCTCTTCATTCTCTGCGAAAAGGTCAGACATGCGCAGCTTGAGCCTCTGGCTCAATTGCTGAAGCTTGTCGTAGCTCAAGGTCAGGCGGTCATGCTCGACCTTCGACAAGGTCGATACAGGGATGCCCGACTTCGCGCTCATTTCCTTGAGAGTCCAACCGTTCCGGGCGCGAATTCCCTTCATGACCGCACCGAGCGTGGGCGGGCTTGTTCGATCCACCATGGTTAGCACCATTCCAGAATTGACAATTTTCTAATTGGGATCATTATATCCTCATTGGGACGTCTTTGGTTGTTCCTTGATAATAGGTCGCGTGCCTCGCTGCAAGTGCGGGTGAAGGCGCGCGTGATAAGGGGGAAGTGATGCGATATCTTCGAAGGACGATGATGGGGATAGCTGCACTGGTCGCGGTGCCGCTGGCGGCGCAGGGGCCTGTGCCTGCGCCGACGGCGAAGACGGTCGAGGCCGCTGCTGTCCCGACGGCGAAGCCGCCTGCGTTGCCGGTCGCGCTGGACGCGAAGGACCTCGAAGCCTGGCTCGACGGCTATCTGCCTTACGCCCTTGAGCGCGCCCGCATCCCCGGTGCGGTGGTTGTCGTCGTACGTGGTGACGGGGTCGTGCTCGAAAAGGGCTATGGCTATTCCGATGTTGCCAAGCGCGCTCCGGTCTTGCCCGCAACCACGCTGTTCCGTCCAGGATCGGTATCGAAGCTCGTCACCTGGACCGCCGTCATGCAACAGGTCGAAGCGGGCAAGATCGACCTCGACAAGGACGTCAACGCCTATCTTGATTTCAAGATTCCGCCTTTTGAAGGCAAGCCGGTGACAATGCGCAACATCATGACGCACACGCCGGGTTTTCAGGAATCGGTGCGTTATCTGATTAGCAGCGATCCCAAGGCGGTGATGGCATTGAAGAAACAGATGCCGCTTGCGCTGCCGGACCGTGTCTTCGCGCCGGGAACGACACCAGCCTATTCAAATTATGCAACCGCGCTTGCAGGTTATATCGTCGAGCGTGTCAGCGGCCAGGATTTTGACGACTATGTCGACAATCGTATCTTCGCGCCGCTCGGGATGGCGCATTCGACCTTCCGTCAACCGCTGCCGGCCGCGCTCGCGCCGCATATGTCGAAGGGCTATCCCGACGTCACCCAGAAACCCAAGCCGTTCGAGATTGTTGTCCCAGCGCCGGCCGGAAGCCTGTCGGCGTCGGGCGCCGACATGGGCAAGTTCATGATGGCTCACCTGGCCGACGGGGCCGGCCTGATGCGGCCAGAGACTGCAAAGCTGATGCATGATTTCAAGGCGCCCGGCGTTGGCCCGCTCAACAGCATGGCGCTTGGCTTCTATGAGCAACAGGTCAACGGCCATCGCGCCATCGCGCACGGTGGCGACACCATTTGGTTCCACTCTTACCTCTGGCTTTTCCCCGACGCCGACATAGGTGTTTATATCTCGATGAACAGCGCCGGGACACAGGGCGATGCGGGCGCGATTCGCAGCGCACTTTTCCACAAGTTCGCGGACCGTTACCTTCCGGGGGATGAAAGTTTTGGCCGGGTCGATGCGAAGATGGCGGCCGAGCATGCACGGATGATGGTCGGCAATTACGTCAGCACCCGCGGATCGTTCACCAATTTTGTGAGCCTGCTCGGATTTGTCGGACAAGTGCAGATCGCGTTGACCGAGGACGGAAAGATCAGCTTGCCGGCGATGGATGCTCTCGGCGCCGGAGCGCGGGACTGGGTTGAAGTCGAGCCTTTCGTTTGGCGCGATCTCAATACTGGGGAAAGGCTGGCCGCAGAGGTGAAGGACGGCCGCATCGTGCGTTTCAGCATTGACGCCGGATCGCCTTTCATGGTGTTTCAGCCCGCGCCGGCCGGTGTCAACGCTGCCTGGCTGAACCCCGCGCTGGTCCTTGCCTTTGGCATCGTTCTTCTTGCCGCGATCGCTTGGCCGGTCCGCGCGTTGGTCCGTCGGAGTTTCGGGGCGAGCTTTGCTCTCGAGGGCAAGGCGCTTCGTGCCTATCGCCTGTCCCGCTTCTTCGCCTGGCTCGCGCTCGGCGCGCTCGCAGGCTGGATCACCATGGCCATAGCCTTCTCGGCTGATATTGGCAATTTGGGCGGCTCGCTCGACTGGTTGCTCCATCTGCTGCGTATCCTGACACCGCTTGCGACCTTCGGCCTGCTCATCACAGCGGGCTGGCACTTGTGGCTGAGTATCAAGGACAAGCGCCGCTGGACGATGAAGCTCGGCGCGGTGTTGCTGATCCTTGCCGCGGCGCTGCTCGTCTGGGTGACGCTGGCTTTCCATCTCTATGGCTTCACGATGGTCTATTGATGGCGACGCACAGCACGCGGGAATTGACGCTCGACCTTCGGGTCGAGCGCTATCCCTATCGCCAGCCCTTCCGCATTTCCGGCCATGTCTTTACCGAGACTGCCGTGCTCGTCGCCGAGCTGTCTGACGGTGAGCATGTCGGACGAGGCGAGGGGGCCGGGGTCTATTATCTGGGCGACGATATTGACCATATGGTCGCTGAGGCTGGCCGGGTGCGCGGCGTTATTGAACGCGGTGCTACCCGACAGGAATTGCAGGCGTTGCTCCCGCCGGGCGGCGCCCGCAATGCACTCGACTGCGCTTTCTGGGATCTTGAGGCGAAGCAGGCGGGACGCCCGGTTTGGGATCTCGCCGGACTTGCCGCGCCCAAGGCTCTGAGGTCGACGTTGACCTTGGGCGCTGACAGCGCCGGGAACATGGCGAAGGCTGCTCTGGCGCTGGATCCGGAAGCGCCTGTGAAGGTCAAGCTGACCGGAGACCTGTCCGACGATATCGCGCGCATCGTTGCGATCCGTACCGCGCGGCCAGATGCCTGGATCGGCGTGGACGCAAATCAAGGCTATTCGATCCGGACGCTCGTTGAGCTGTTGCCAGTGCTTGTCCAGGCACGTGTTGCGCAACTCGAGCAGCCGCTTCCACGTGGACGAGAGGCCGATCTCGATGGATTGAAGCGGCCGCTGCCTTTCGTCGCGGACGAAAGCGCACTGTCCACCGACGACACGCCATCGCTCGTCGGCCGTTTCGATGTGGTGAACATCAAGCTCGACAAATGTGGCGGACTTACGGAAGCGCTCGCGATCGCCCGCCAGGCGCGCAAATATGGAATCGACGTAATGGTCGGCAATATGGTCGGGACAAGCCTGTCGATGGCGCCGGCCTATCTTGTTGGCCAGCTTTGCGACATCGTTGACCTCGATGGCCCCACTTTCCTGGCCCGCGACCGCGAACCTGGCGTCTTCTACCGAGGTGGGATGATCCACTGCTCACCCCAAATTTGGGGAAAGTGAAAATACCAGTCCTGAATGGGTTGACAATTTTCCAATTAGGACAATAATCCAATAATCAAGCCATAAGAAAATGGTGGAGAGGGAGATCGGGATGACCGCTTCGTTCCAGGTAACGCGCCGTGCAGCACTCGCCGGCGCCATGGGGGTCGCTTTGTCGGCGCCGATGATCGGCAAGGGTGTTTATGCATTCGCCGCGGCGCCGGGGCGCACCTATTCACGCCGGGCTGTCGATCTGGTCGCATCATCGCTCGTCATCGATATGCTCGCGCCCCTCAAAATCACCCTTGATGGAAACTATGTCGCGCATCGCCTGACCGATGCTGAGGCGGAAGAATTTCGCCGGAGCGGCATCACCGGCTTTCACAATGCCTATGGGATCGGTGGTCCGGGAGCGAAGGGGCAGGCGCTTGAATTCATGGCCGGCTGGCAGGGGTTTGCCGGACGCAACAGTCACGTCTTCACGCTCGTTGACACGGTTGAAGATCTCGACCGCGCCAAGGAAGACAGGAAATGTGCGGTCATCATGGGTATCCAGAATGCCGAGCAATTCGAGAAGGTGGAGGATGTGGCGCTGTTCCGTCGCCTTGGTCTTCGCTGCGCGCAGCTCACCTATAACACACAGAATCTGATCGGGTCGGGAAGTACCGAGCGCGTTGACGGTGGTGTCAGCGACTATGGCGCAGCGATCATCGCCGAAATGGAAAAGCAGAAGATGCTGATCGATGTGTCGCACTGCGGCGACAGGACGACATTGGACGCTATCGCCATCGCCAAGGGGCCGATCTCGATCACCCACAGCAACGCCCGCACTCTGGTGGATCATCCGCGCGTCAAGACGGACGCGGCGATTCAGGCGCTTGCCGCGAAGGGTGGGGTGATGGGTATTACCGGTGTGCGCATGTTCGTGCGCGCGAGCGATCCGACCAATGTCGGGCATATGGCCGATCATATCGATTATGTCGCAAAGCTTGTCGGGATCGATCACGTCGGCATCGGGTCCGACGCCGACCTTCACGGCTATGACGATATGAATCCCGATGAATATGCGATGCTTAAGGGGTACTACAAGGGCAGCTACGCCTTTCGCGACAAGATCGACATCGACGGCTTCGACCACCCGCTCAAGACGTTCGACCTGACCGAAGAGCTCATTCGGCGCGGCTATTCCAATGAAAACATCCGGGCCGTGCTTGGTGGCAACTTCCGCCGCCTGCTCGCCCAAGTCTGGGGGTAAGATGATGATGAAACAGCGATTGTTCGTTGCGGTAAGCGCGGCCGCGCTGCTGGCCGAGATGCCCGCGCAGGCGCGAGAAGCGGACGCTGCCGAAGCATCGGGAGAGATCGTGGTAACGGCGCAGAAGCGTGTCCAGAACCTCCAGGATGTACCGATTTCTATCAGTGTCGTCGGCGGCGAAGAACTGCAGGAACAGGGCGCCGCGTCGCTTACGGACTATGGCGGCTATGTTCCGGGGATGCAGGTGTCGAACAGCGGAACGCCCGGGCAGGCGCGTATCACGCTGCGCGGTGTTGCACCGCTCAGCGCGGCGCAGACCGTCGGCATCTATCTTGATGAGGCGCCCGTCGGATCGAGCAGCATCTACAATCGCGGGGGCAATTTTGCGCTCGACCTCCTGCCCTACGACATCGAGCGGGTAGAGGTGTTGAAGGGGCCCCAGGGCACCCTTTACGGGGCAAGCTCCATCGGCGGCCTGCTGAAATATGTAACGGTCCCGCCGAGCATGACCGATTTTCGCGTTCGCGCTGGCGTCGAGGGTTTTGACATTAAGAATGCTGGTGGGTTCGGTTGGGGCGCTCAGGCAATGGTTTCGGTGCCGCTGATACGGGACAAGCTGGCGGTAAGCGGCAGTTTTGCTTGGCGCAGTTCGCCAGGCTGGGTCGACAGCACGAACGATGCGGGATTGACCGACCAGAATGACTATGAACAGCGCGGCGGCCGCGTCGCCGTGCTGTGGCAGCCGACGCCTCAGCTTTCGGTCAAGCTGAGCGGCATTTGGCAGTCGATCGATTCTGATGGCAACGGCATTTATGCGGCAGATCTGGCTGGGGTTCGTGTCGGAAACCGACACAGCAACAAAAATTTTGTGCCCGAGCCCTATAGCTTCGATCTCGATTATTACGCCGGTACGATCGATTATGATTTCGGCGGCGCTACACTGACCTCGGCGACGACATACAGCAAGACCCGGTCGAACCAGACGCAGGATACGACTTTCGTTTATGGCGTGCTTTTCCCGCTGCTGACCGGCGGTACCGTCCCGGCGGGTATCTCGCCATTCAGCATCGACCTCCGGACGAAAAAATGGACGCAGGAAGTGCGTTTGGCTTCGCCCGGCTGCGGGCGGTTCGAATGGATGATCGGTGGTTTCTATACCGATGAGAAGGGTGGAAACGCTCAGATCGTCCGCTCGTATGACATGAACGGCAACACGATTCCGGCGCTCGATCCGTTGGCCACCGCAGGTTTGCCTACGACCTATAAGGAGTATGCAGTGTTCGGGAACGGCACCGTCCGCTTCACGGACCGGTTCGAGATGACCGCCGGCCTTCGCTGGGCGCGCAACAAGCAGAATTTCCGTCAGATAAGCAGCGGCGCGATCCTTCCGACCGCCAACAATCCGGGTAAGTCAGCGGAAAGTGTTCTGACCTATTCGGTCAGTCCGCAGTTCCGTTTAAGCGACGGCGGCATGATCTACGCCCGTGTCGCGTCGGGTTATCGCCCCGGCGGCCCCAATGTTGTGCTGCCACAGGTGCCCCCGACAGTCGATGCCGATACGCTCACCAATTATGAAGTGGGTGTGAAGGCGGATTTCGCCGACCGGATGGTGTCCGTCGATGTGGCGCTTTTCTACATGGATTGGAAAGATATTCAGGTCGCGCGCAGCTTCGGCGGCGTCACGGGTCAGGCCAATGGCGGTAAGGCGGCCAGCAAGGGGGTCGAGGGAAGCTTCGTTTTGCGCCCGGTTCCCGGCCTGTCGCTGACCGCGACCGGCGCCTATACCGATGCGACGCTCAGTGAGGATGTGCCGGACATCACGGGTCGCGATGGGGATCGCCTGCCGGCGGTGCCCAAATTCAGCGGGGCGCTGCGTGCCGACTATCAGTTCGAGCTTGGTGGAGGCCGTGCCGGCAGCTTGGGGGCCGGGATCCGCCATGCCAGCAGCCGCCTGTCGCGAGTCGAGGGCGACCCGCTGGCCGCGCGCGCGAAGCCCTATACGTCGGTCGATCTCAATGCCTCGATTGCCTTCGACGAGCATTGGACCGTGCGCGTGTATGCGCGCAATCTGCTGGACAACAAGGGAGAGATGACGCGCAGTATCGTGGCGGACGGGCTGAATCGTCCTAGCTATATGCAGATATCGCCGTTGCAGCCGAGAACAATCGGTGCTGCGCTCGACATGTCCTTCTGATCATTCTGGAGTTGGGCAAGATGAATGCGCCAACCGGCAGGCTCGGCGGGGAACTGACCCTACCGTACCCTTATTTGCTGTTCCTGGGTGGTACGACCGAGGCGAGCTATGCCAAGACGGCCTTTGGCCTTGCCGACTGGGCAAGCGATCGTTGTACCGGCGAATGGGGCATCGAAGGCTGTAGCGTATCGACGGGGCTGCCGCGCCTGTCGCCCGCTGAGGCACGCGCGGCAGGAGCGCGGGCGATGGTTATCGGCGTCGCCAACCAGGGGGGTGTGATCGATCAGGCATGGATCCCCGCACTTGTCGAGGCAATGGATGCTGGGCTCGACATAGTCAGCGGCCTCCACGCCAAGCTCACGAGCGCTCCCGCCCTTGTCGAGGCGGCGCGGCGCACGGGACAGCGGCTCATCGATATCCGCACTCCCCCTCCAGCAATCCCCACCGGCACCGGGCGCAAGCGAACCGGGCAGAGGGTGCTTACGGTCGGCACCGACTGTGCGCTCGGCAAGAAATATACAGCCCTTGCGCTGCACCGCGCGTTGGTTGCTCGCGGTGTCGATGCCGATTTCCGTGCGACCGGCCAGACCGGGATCATGATCGCTGGCGGTGGTATGCCGATGGACGCGGTGATCTCGGATTTCGAAGCTGGTGCCGCCGAAATGCTCAGTCCCGACGCCGCTCAGGATCACTGGGATGTGATCGAAGGCCAGGGATCGATCTTCAACCCCGCATACGCCCCGGTATCGCTCGGCCTGCTCCACGGCAGTCAGCCTGACGTTTTCGTCGTCTGCCATGATCCCACGCGAACGGCGATTCTTGGCATGGAAAACTTCATGCTGCCGAGCGTCGAAGAGGTGATCGACCTTACGATCCGTTTGGGACGTCTTACCAACCCTGCCATCCGTTGCGGCGGTGTCAGCCTGAACACTTTCGCTTTCGCTCCCGAAAAGGCTGAGGAACTGATGGCTTTTGAACGTGAACGCCTCCGGCTGCCTGTCGCAGATCCCGTCCGCGGTGGTGCGGCATTCGACGCGCTTGTCGAAAATATTCTCGCATGAGTGCGATCGGTAAGGCGACCTGGTTCCAACGTTTTCTGTTGCCGGGTTTCGCCCTGAAGGCCGTGATCATCGGTGGCGGCTATGCCACCGGGCGTGAACTGGCTGAATATTTCGTCCCGGCCGGGCCGTGGGGAGGCCTTGCGGGGATGCTGCTCGCCACGCTGATCTGGAGCGTCGTTGCCGCGCTGACCTTCGTGCTCGCACGCAAGCTTAATGCATATGATTATCGCAGCTTTTTCAAGGGGCTTCTTGGTCCCGGCCAGTTTGCCTTCGAGGTTGCATATCTCATTTTCGTCGTGCTGATTCTCGCGGTATTCGGCGCCGCGGCAGGAGCGATCGGTGCTGCAACTTTCGGCTGGCCCGAACTTGTGGGGACGCTGCTGCTCGGAGTTTCGATCATCGCCGTCACTGCCTGGGGAACCAGCGCCGTTGAACAGATGTTCAAATATGTCTCGATCCTGCTTTACACCGTCTATGGGTTGTTCCTGATCCTGGCGCTGGCAAGCTTCGGCGGGCTGATTGAGCAGGGGTTCGCAAATGCCTCACCGCCATCGGGAAACTGGGTCGCGGGCGGACTGACCTATGCAAGCTATAATATCGTCGGCGCGGTGATCGTCCTGCCGATGCTGCGCCACCTGACGAGCCAGCGCGATGCGGTGATCGCGGGTCTGATCGCGGGGCCGTTGTCGATGCTGCCGGCGATTTTCTTCTTCATTGCGATGATGGCGTTCTACCCGGCGATCGGTTCCGAAACCCTGCCGTCGGATTTTCTGCTGCGCCAGATGACGGTACCGGGCTTTCACCTGCTGTTTCAGGTGATGATTTTCGCGGCCCTGCTCGAAAGCGGCGTGGGCGCGGTGCACGCGATCAATGAGCGCATCTCCGGCGCGGTCGAGAGCCGTGGGCGGCCACCGCTTACGACCGGCGCTCGGGCGATTGTCGGCGCGGTGATCCTTGCCGGGTGCATGTTCGTGGCCGGCGAAGTCGGCCTCGTCGACCTGATCGCGAGTGGATATCGTTTTCTTGCCTGGCTGTTCCTCGCTGTGTTCGTCCTGCCGCTTGTTACCATCGGTGCCTGGCGCCTGATGCGCCCGTTGAATGGTTCCCCTATGGAGGCCCTGCCATGAAACGCCTGTTCCTTCTGCCGCTCATGCTGTCGGTCGCGGTCCCCGCGTGGGCGGAGCCGCCCGCCGATATCGACGCAAGCGTTGAGGCGCTGCGGAAGAAAGTCGGCGCAGTGGGCGTCTCGATCGCGATCGTCGAAGATGGGAAGACGACACTGTCGCGCGGCTGGGGCGTGCGTAGGCTGGGCGATAAGGCACCCGTCGACGCGCAGACCATCTTCCAGACAGGATCGACCGGGAAGGCGATGACCGCCGCCGCTCTTGCGGTACTTGTCGATGAAGGCAAGATCGCATGGGATGACCCGGTGATAAAGCATATGCCGTGGTTCCGCATGTACGACCCCTGGGTCACCCGCGAGATCACGATCCGCGATCTTTTGGTCCACAGGAGCGGGCTGGGGCTGGGGCAGGGTGACCTCATGTTTGTGCCGCGTACGCATCTTACACGCAGGCAGACGGTCGAACGCGTTGCGCATCTCAAGCCGAAGACGAGTTTTCGGTCGGCTTTTGCCTATGACAATATACTTTACGTCGTGGCTGGGCAGCTGATCGAGGAAGTCACTGGCCAGACATGGGAGGATTTTACGCGCGCGCGCATTCTCCGCGCAGGGGGCATGAAGAATGCAACCAGCGACAGCGATGAGCGCTTTCGCGTCGCCAACCGATCTTGGCCGCACGCGCGCTTGACCGGGCCTCTGAGAGGCATCGGGCCGCAACAAGTGCTCGACGAACGCGACGAGCTAGGCCGCAATGGTGCTCCGGCGGGCGGGCTGGCGCTTAGCGCCGACGATATGGCAGCGTGGCTCAAGATCCAGCTCGCACATGGTGCGCTTCCCGGCGGAAAACGCCTCTTCAGCGAGACGCAGGCGGCCGAGATGTGGACGCCGGTCACACCGATCCCCATTACCCCGCTGCCCGATCCGCTCAAGCCTGCCCAGCCGAACCAGAAGGCTTATGCGCTTGGGTGGCAGGCGCAGGACTATCGCGGTCAACGCATCATCCAGCACGGTGGTGGCGTCTTCGGGTCGATCACGAACGTCGTGATCATCCCTGACAAGAATGTCGCCTTCGCGATCATGCTGAACAGCGAGGACAGCGGCATGCTGCTGGGCCTGACATACGATCTGATCGACCATTATCTGGGTGTGCCCGACCACGGCTGGATCGACAAATGGGAGGATTGGCACCAGGCGCGGCTTGCGGGTGGAGCCGAGTTCCTGAAACAAACGAAAGCGTCGCCGGCTAAATCGGGACCGTCACTGCCGGTCGCGCGCTATGCTGGCCGCTACCGCGATCCCTGGTACGGCGATATTGTGATCGGGCTGGGAGCGGGCGGTCTGACGATCGATTTTACCTCGACACCGCGTATGGCCGGTCGGCTCGAACATTGGCAATATGACAGCTTCGTCACCATGTTCGACGATCCGGCGATCGAGCCTGCTTATGTAAGCTTCGCGCTCGACGCCGACGGCAAGGTGATGGGCGTGACGATGAAGCCGGTCAGCAAGATCGCCGATTTCAGTTGGGATTATCAGGATCTCGACCTGAAGCCTGTGGAGGACAAGAAATGAGGCGCGTTGCTGTCTTGTCGGCGGCGACCATGCTTGCCGCCTGCTCGGTCGGCGGTGACAAGCCGATGGCCGACGATGGCGGGGATGGCACGCCACTGCACAGCCGGATGCTTGTCCTCGATACGCATCTCGATACGCCGCTCCATTTCGAGCGCGCGGGTTGGAGCTTCGCTGACCGCCACGCGCTGTCGGATGACATGGTCCAACTCGACATTCCGCGTATGAAGGACGGCCATCTCGATGGCGGCTTCTTCGTGATCTACACCGAGCAGGGACCGCTGACCGAAAAGGGCTATGCGGACGCATTGGCGTTCGCCCGAAAGCGTTCGGATCTGATCGACAAAACTATTGCGGTGAATTCCGATGCCATTGCGCACGCACTGAACGTGGCCGATGCCGTGCGGTTGAACAAGGCGGGCAAGCTGATCGCCTTCAAGTCGATGGAGAACAGCTACCCGCTTGGCGAAGATATCTCATTGCTCAAGGAGTTTTACGACAAGGGCGTGCGTCTTGCGGGGCCGGTGCATTCGAAGGACAACCAGTTGGCCGACAGCGCGACCGGCGGGGGGCGCTGGCAGGGGCTGAGTCCGCTCGGCAAGCAGTGGGTCGCGGAGATGAACCGGCTCGGCATCGTGATCGATGCGAGCCACGCGTCGGATGCTGCGTTCGACCAGATCCTTGCGCTATCGAAATATCCGATCCTGCTTTCGCACTCGAGCCTGCGATCGGCCTATGATCACCCGCGCAACCTCGACGAGGCGCGATTGCGAGCCCTTGCGGCGAAAGGTGGCGCGATGTGCATTTCGACAATCTTCATGTCGGAGATGAACATGTCGTCTGCTCGCGGCGAGCTATTCGGCCAGTATGAGCGTATCGGGAGCATGACACCCGCCGAGCAGGCCGATCTTAATCGTCGCTGGCGGGAGCTGGACAAGAGCGAGCGGCTTTGGGCCGCTGATTTCGAAGACTATATGAAGATGACTCTTCGCGCGATCGAAGTCGCGGGGGTCGATCATATCTGCTTTGGTGCGGACTGGGACGGCGGCGGCGGCCTGCCGGGGATTGAAGATATTTCGGCGCTGCCGAAGGTGACCGAGCGGCTGAAGGCCGCAGGCTATTCAGACACCGACATCGAAAAGATGTGGAGCGGGAATATTTTGCGCCTGCTGGCAGCGCAGGGGAAATAGGCCAGCCGGTATTATCATCCCGGTAAACGTCGGCCCTGGGGCTGCGATCCGGAATTCGCCCCGGACTGTTCGCGTCGGACTGACGGGTCGCGCCCCGGCGCTAGGCGAAACCCGCGTTTCTGTTGCCGTAGCCCTATCCCCGGCGATCAACGTGATCACCTACTGAGCTTGGCGGTTGCAGGGCCGGACTGCGTTGAACGCCATGAGCGATGCAAGTCGTTGTTTGATCGGCTGCTTCATGATTGTCCGACGGGGCAGGGCTTTGGTCGGCACGGCAGCCATGTTTGATCGCTCGACCAGAACGTATCCGCTGCTCACTGAGCAGGGGCTGCTGCCCGCTACAAATTTCTTTGCATCCAAATGCGCTCAATGCTGCATCTAAGCTGTCGACATTACTGCCAACCGCCATGTGGCGCACACAGGGATATCGACAATGAAGCTATCAATCCGACGCACTCCGCTCCTATCGTCGCTTTTGGCTCCCGTTCTTGCATGCACTGCTGTCACCAGTTCGCCGGCGATCGCTGGTCCCATCAGTACCGCCATGCCGCGAACAGCTGCCGGCGAGATTGGCGAGATGATGATCGCGCATATCAATGCCGACACCCCCGAAAGCATCCAGCAATGGGCTTCGACTATCCTGTCAACATCTGTCGATGCCGATATGCGAGCGGCCATTCTCAAACAGCTTGTCGTGGCCGTGCGGGACAGTGGTGGGGTCGAGTTTGTCGATGCGCGAACGCAGGGGCCGCCGGGTATGCTCGTGGTCACCATCAAGGGACGACGGACCGGCCAACGGGTCGCGCTCGTGCTGTTGCCCGATCCGGAGCAGCCAGGAAAGCTGGCCATGGCCGACATCGTTCCGGTCGATGATCCCGCGCTCTATGCTGCCTGGCCCAAGACCGGCGCGTCGCAGGATGAGATTGCCGAGCTCGCCAATACCGCGCTGGACCAGCTTCAGCGCACGACGGATTTTTCGGGATGTCTCAGCATATCGAATGGCGCGAACATCATATTCGATGAATGCCGCGGCTTGGCTGACCGTAGTTTTGGCGTGAAGGTGGATCGCCAGACGAAATTTCACATCGGATCGATGAACAAGATGTTCACGGCGGTTGCGATCGCCCAGCTTGTCGAGACAGGCAAGTTGAGGTGGGATAGCACGCTTGCCGAAGTCGTGCCTGAGTACCCCGATCAGGCGGCGGCGGCGAAGATCACTGTGTGGCACCTCCTGCATCATACCGCCGGGCTAGGAGATTTTTTCGTTCCCGAATTTTTTCAGAATCGCGAAAAATTCGTCAATCCGGGCGACTATCTCGACCTGATTGCCCGCCAGCCAGCGCTGTCCGATCCGGGTGGGGACTGGAACTACAGCAATGCCGGATATGTGGTGCTGGGACGGATCGTCGAAAATGTCTCTGGCGAACCCTATTTCGATTATATTCAGCGGCACGTCTTTGCGCCAGCCGGCATGGCATCCAGCGGCTTCGACAGTCAGGAGGACGTCACCGAGAAACTGGCGATCGGCTATTTCAAGGAAGGGGCGTTTGCGACCTCTTGGAAAGCCAACTGGATGACCCTTCCGTTCAAGGGGAGCCCGGCTGGCGGTGGCTATTCGACCAATGGCGATTTGCTGAGATTTGCGAACGCGTTGCGCGGCGGAAAGCTGATCGGGGCGGCGACCTTGCAAAAAATGTTTGAAGATGGCGTACCGGCAGGGCCCGGAAAATATGCCGCCGGGTTCGGTGATCGCCCATCAAACGGGCGACATATCCGTGGCCATGCGGGCGGTGCCGAAGGCATGAACGCAAATCTTGCCATGGTATGGGAAACGGGCGCGGCGGTTGCCGTGACGAGCAATCAAGGCGATACCCCGACTGCCATGCTGCTGAGTGAGCGTATCGCCGATCTGCTCGCCTCGCAGGGGAAAATGCCATGATGTCCCGCTGCGCATATCCGATAATCCCGCAATTTTTTCAGGAGCGGTACCAATGGACTTTGTAATGTTCTTTATTCCCGGCGTGGTCATGCTGACCCCCGTTGCAATCCTCCTGATTTTCCTGCGCTATCGTACGGCGCTGGCGAAAGAGCGCTATCGCACGCTGTTGCAGCTTGCTGAAAAGGGCGTGGAACTTCCGCATCAACTGCTGCTCGAACCCCGTGCTTCCGACGCCGATCGGCGCCGGGCGCTGGTGCTCATAAGCGGCGGCGTCGGGTTGATGGCCATGTTCCTCGCGTTGCCGTTCGAGCTTCATAGCGGACAGCGCATTGCCAGCCTGTGGGGCTTCGGTTTGTTGCCGCTGATGACGGGACTTGGCTACCTGGCAAGCTGGTGGCTCAACCGGCGCGATGACATGCGTGGCTGATCCTGTCGACGTAATGCAAGTCGATCATGCGTTGGTGGCCCGCGTTCTACTGACGGATGATCGGCGCGCGTTTGAACAGCTGGTGCGGCGCCATCAGGGCATGGTGCGTGCGCAGCTGCGTCGCCTTCTTCGTGGCAACGAAGCCAAGGCCGATGATCTCGCGCAGGAAACATTCCTGCTGGCATGGCGCAAACTGCACCAGTTTCGTGGCGAAGCACGCTTTTCGACCTGGCTCTATCGCATCGCCTATTCCTGTTTTCTGCAAGCCCATCGAAAACAATCATCGGCAGCCGAAGGCATCGAGACCGCTGTGTTCGATCCGCCCACTATGCCGCGCGAAGCGGCCGAATTGAGGCTCGATGTCGAGCGCGCGATGCGCCACTTGTCCGCGACCGAGCAAGCCGTATTATTACATGTCGTGCAACTCGGTCTGGGGCATGATGAGGCTGCTTATGTGCTGGCCATGCCGCTTGGTACTGTGAAATCTCATGCAAGGCGGGGCAAGGCGAAGCTGCGCGCGCTGCTGGCGGACTGGCAAACGGAATCTCTGAAGGAGCGTGAACAATGAACGACGAGGCGGAGGACGTTCTTGACGCTTTGCTGCGCGAACATTTCGAAGGGCCAGTGCCAGACGAAGGCTTTTGCGCCCGCGTGGTTGATCGGCTCCCAGCCAGGCGGCGTCGCAATAATTGGCCCATGGCTGCCGGGATACTCGCTGGCGTGGCGGCGTGCTGGTTCAGTTTATGGTCGGATCCGATCACCTCTGCAGGTTGGCGGGACTGGCTTTCGGGATACCCGTCCACATCAACCATGACGCTCTTGATATCGATGATGAGCATGACGGCTTTGGCGTTGGCGTGGACGATCGCCGAGGCTGATGATCGATACGGCGGATCATCTCGCCTGGCCTTCCGATGAAAGTGCAGCGCCGGCGGCGGTACGAACGGTCCCGTTTCGCTGACCTGCTCCATTGATTGTTCGAGGTGTCCCATCGTGTCTCGACAGTCACTGCGCGAAGCGGCGGACTGACTGCTTGATGGGCTTTCACCAGTATCGACGGGATTGGATATTGCCGACACCCTTTGAATTTTCTTCTTTCCCTCGGAATGGTGAGGCGCTTCCTTCTTCATCATTCCTTGATATTAGTGCCATATTATCGTTATAATCCTTTGTTTTGAAAGAATTTTTCTGTGACGTTGCGGCTGTTCTTGTTGATTTTTGTCAGCGTTGGCCTGTCCGCGCTTGCGCAGCTTTCCTTGAAAATGGGGACGGACAAGGTTGCGGTGGGGCGGGCGCAGGGGGTTGGCGGCGAACTGCTCGGCCTTTTTCAATCGCCATGGGTTCTGGTGGGGCTGACGCTCTATGGTCTGGGCGCGATGTTGTGGCTCTTCGTATTGGGCCGCGCGCCTTTGTCGCTTGCCTATCCCTTTGTCGGAATGGGTTTCGTGCTGACCATGCTCGCCGGTGCGCTCGTGCTGGGGGAGAGTGTCGGTGTCGCGCGCGTGGCGGGGACCTTGATGATCGCGGCGGGCTGCGTCCTTGTCGCGCGATCGGCCTGACGGCCTTCCATGCGTGGGTCGTCCGTGTCCGATCACACCGCTCCCATTCCATTGTTCGTGGATGTCGACGGCACATTGACGCGCGCCGACATTTCGCTCGAGAGCTTCGTGCGGATCGGGCGGTCGGGCCTTCTGGCTTTCATGGCGTTGATCGTCTGGCTTCTTCGCGGGCGGGCGATTGCCAAAACAATGGCGGCACGACGCGACCGGGTGGATGTCTCGGCGCTTCCTTATCGGCTCGAGGTGCTCAACCTGATCGAAAGCGCGAAAGCCGATGGACGCCCCGTTATCCTGGCGAGCGCCAGCCACTGGCGCAACATCCGCCGTGTTGCGGAGCATCTGGAACTTTCGGAGCCCATTCTCGCCACGCGCGGACGTCGCAACCTGAAAGGGGCCGCCAAGCTGGAGGCGATACGGCAGCGGACAGGCGGGCAGGGCGAGTTCGACTATGTCGGGGACAGCCGCGCCGATCGCTGTATCTGGCGCGAGGCGCGACAGAGCTGGTCGGTGGGTGATATTCCGCCGGGGACGGCGGTCGAGCGGCTGGGCGCGCATCCGATCGGCTTTGCGCGCGCGGCGATGCGGGCGATGCGGCCCCATCAATGGAGCAAGAACCTGCTGGTTCTGGTGCCCTTGATCACGTCTGGGCTGTTGGTAAAGCCTTCGGCCGTTCTGACCGGATTGATGGCAGCGGTGCTGATGTCGCTCATCGCCTCGGCCATTTATCTCGTCAACGACCTGTTCGACATGGACGCCGACCGGCTGCACCGTACCAAAAGATATCGACCACTGGCCGCTGGCGACCTGTCGATACCCGCCGCGATCGGCCTCTCGCTGTTCCTCGGAACTGCGGGCATGGTAGGCGGGTGGCTGCTCGGCGGGTGGAGCCTGTTGCTGTGGCTGCTGGTTTATGTCGCTATCACAACGCTCTATTCGATCCGGCTGAAGTCCGTAATGGTCGCCGATGCTATCGTCCTGGCGGCGCTTTACACCATTCGTATCCTTATCGGCAGTGTGGCGATCGGCGTGTCGCTGAGCTTCTGGTTGCTGCTTTTTTCGGTCTTTCTGTTTCTGAGCCTTGCCTATCTGAAGCGCTATATTGAGATGCGCGACGCCATCAGTCCCGATCGTTTGCTGAGCGGTCGCGGGTATGTCGGCCAGGATCTCGATGTGGTGATGATGTCGGGCATTGCGTCCGGCATGGTGGCGATCCTGGTGCTCGCACTGTTCGCGCACGACCCGGAAACCGTCCGCCATTATGCGGTGCCCGAACTGCTGTGGCTGTTGTGCCTGCCGTTGCTCTATTGGATCAATCGTCTGTGGATGATGGCGCGGCGTGGCGAGGTCGATGGCGACCCAGTCGCTTTTGCTGTTCGCGACGGGCGCAGCATTGCGGTCGGAGCGATCATGACCGCGATCTTTCTGGCTGCGCTCTATGGCACGGTGCCCGATATGTTGGTGGCGGGCGGTTGATGCGCAGGGCGCGGGGCGTGAGCGGTGCAACCCTTGGGGCAAGGCTGCGTGTCATAGCCTGTCGCCACGATCGCCTAGCTCCGTTGATCTTCTGCCTCGTGGCCGCGCTGTGCGCGGCATTTTTGTCGGGTATGAACTTCCCCGAACAGAATAACCGCTGGCAGATTCCCGTCGTACTCGATTTCGCCGGATCGATGGAAGGGCCGCACGACCGCTATTCGCAAAGCTTCGCCAACTTCATCAGCCTGTTCTGGATCGGTGTCCGCAGTTTTACGCACGAAGGCAATATCCAGTCGGTCTTCGTCGCGATTCAACTTGCGGGCAATGCCTTGCTGGCGAGCGCGATCTTCACTCTCCTTCGGACGGGAGGCGGTGCGCCTTGGCCCGCTGCGTTCGTCACCGGCTTTCTGTGCTTCGCCTATGGCCTTTGGGGCGCGACGGCGCTGGGCTATTCGGAACTGTTCGTCACCTATGCGACCCACACCCAATATGCGATCGCCTTGGCGCTGTTCGGTCTTGCCAGCATCATGGCGGGGCGCCCCGCTCTGTCGGGTGTCCTGGTCGGGGTTGCTGCGAACATCAATCTGTTCATGGCGGTTTGGAGCGCGGCGGCGGTAGGGGGCGCTCTGATCGCCATCCACGGTAGGGTCGCGATGCGGGAGCAGTTCCGCTTTGCACTGCCTTTCCTGGTTCTGGCGGCGCCGGTGACGTTCTGGGGGCTGATGGCAAGCCGCGGCGGCGATGCCATTCCCATATCTTTCTTTCGCGAGTTTCTCGCGGGCCATGTCTATGGCCTCGATTATCCCAAGGCGCTGGTACAAAGCTTTTGCCTGATGTTCACCGGGGGGCTCGCCATCCGTTTCGCCTTGCCCGACGGTGCTGGGCGTCGGCTGTCGGCGGTAATGCTCGCGGCTTCGGCAGTTCTCGTCGTGGCAACCGCTATACCCTATCTAACCGAGCGGACGCTGCTTTTGTTGCTGCATCCGCTGCGTTTCACCAGCATTCCAGTTCTTCTGACGGCGGTTTGCGCCGGCGCGCTCGTCATCGCGGCGCTGACCGGGCGCGATGGGAACGGAAAGCTATCGATTCCACTCTTTGCGGCCGCCACGGCGCTTGCTGGTTTTGCCCTGAAGTCGCCCATCGTGAGTATTTTCGGCTTCGCATTGGCGACCCCGATATCGCATTCAAACGCGCGCAAAGCGGCGATGGCGCTGGCGGTCGCTTCCGTACTCGCGCTGTTCCTGCCCGCCCCGCCTGCCGACATCCCGGGGAAGGCGGCGTTGGCTTTTGTCCTGATGGCCATGGTCCTGACCGCCGCAGTGTTGATACGGCCCGAAGCTGCGCCAGCCTCGTTGCGGTTGACGGTGGCGGCCCTCGGTGCTGTCGTAACCGTGTCGCCGTCGCTCCATGTCGCCGCGGCTTCGGTTTTGACGGCAGCCGCCATTCTGTTCTCGCTTTTGCCAAGGCGATGGGAACGGGTTGGAACGGCATTCGCAACGGTCGCGCTGGTTGCTGTTCTATGGTCGGTCCGAGGCGATGTGCCCACTCTGGCGCTTGTCGGTGGCGGCAGCGCGCTTCTGCTGTTCGTCCCGATGATGCCAGGGTATTTGATGCTACGGCCGCTCGCACGCGCCGGGGTGGTCATGCTGGTCCCGCTGTTGATTGTGGCTGGCTTTGCCAACGGCCTTCGCGATGCTTTTTCACCGTCGCCAACTGCGGCACAAATCGATTTTCTCGCCGCGCAGCGCTGGGCCCGTGCGAACGCGCCCCCTGATGCGCTGTTCCTGCCGCTGGGTGTCGAGGACGGCTTTGCCCTTTTTTCGCGGAGACCCGTGTGGTGGGAGGAGTCGCAAGGCGCCGCCGTTCTTTGGCAGCCGTCCTTCTATCCCATCTGGTCATCGCGCAAGGCTGCGCTGCAGGGTCTTTCCGGGTCGACGGAAATTGAAAGTTTCGCGCGGCGGGAAGGGATCGCCTATCTTGTCGTACCGTCGATCAACGCGGGCGGCTTCGCAAATGTGAACATCGCCTATACCAACCCGCATGTTTCGATTTTGAGCCTGGCGCCTTCCTCGATACCGCCTTGAATCGCTGCAAAAAAGCCCCGCATCCAATGGACGCCCTGACCAGAACAGGGTGTGCAAAGCGAGGCCCCCGATGGCGCCGGTCGTCATCCGGTCGGTGATGCGCCAATATCCCCGCAGCACATTGATAAAGTTCAGGATCTTGGCCACGGGAATATTCTCTTCGGTCCATGAGAATAAATTGCTTCACCGCGCCACACGAGCAGCGGGGACGTAGGGCAGGAGAAGTGGGGCCGGCCGTTTGAAGATTTCCCCCAAGTCGCGGACAGGCGATCTGATCTTCGACTTACATTTGCCTGCTAGGGAAGCGAATTCCGGGCAGGAGTTGATGGTCATGCGCAAGCGGACTCTTTGGGTTAGTGCATTCGTAGCGCTGGGATTGATGACGGTCAGTGCTGGCGCCCTATGGTGGAGCAGCGTGGATATTGATGGGCAACACGTCGCCGATCCGGCAACGCGGCCCGAGCAACTGGATTTCATGCAGAATGCTGTGAACGAAAAGCGTGGCCGGATACTGGCCGTGGTCACCAGCACGGGGCGGGCGCCAAACACGGATATCAATGCAGGCCTTGAACTGACCGAACTGGCGCGCGCTTATTATGTTTTCAAGGCGAACGGTTTTGAGGTGGACATCGCCAGCCCGCAAGGCGGACGCCCGCCGATCAACATCGATGAGGAACTGTTCGAGGCTGATTACGCCTTCCTCAACGACAAGATTGCCCAAGCGCAAATCGCAAATACCCTCAAGGTTTCCGATGTCGACCCGCGCGGGTACGAAGCTGTCTATTTCGTTGGCGGCAAGGGAGCCATGTTTGATTTTCCCGGGAATTTGCCGGTCCAGGGCCTGGTCGCCGAAATCTATGGGCGCGGGGGTGTCGTCGGCGCGGTCTGCCATGGTCCGGCTGCGCTCATCGGTGCGCGGACCAAATCGGGCGAGCCGCTATTCCGTGGAAAGCGCTTGACGGCCTTCACTGACGAGGAAGAACTGTTCATCATCGGCAATGCGCGTGAGGTGTTTCCTTTCCTGCTTGAAGAAAGACTGCGATCGACCGATGTCCAATATCTCGAGGGCCCGAAGTATCTCGACCACACGATCATCGACGGCAAATTGGTGACCGGCCAAAATCCTTGGTCGACGTGGTCGGTTGCAGAAGGCATGGTTCGCGCACTGGGCTACACGCCTGTTCGGCGGGAACCGACAGGCGAGGAAAAGGCGATCCGGATACTGGCTGCCTATCGGGGGAAGGGGCTGGATGCAGCGAGGTTGGCAGCCGACAAGATGCCGGGCTTCGACAAACGTACCCTGCTTCTTCATTCCGTGATTGAAATCATGGACGGAAATGTCGCGGATGCGTTCCGCATCCAGCGACTGGTACATTGACGCCCCATGGCCGAGATTTCGCCTCGGCGACCGATACGTCTCTTGCTAGTGGAAGACGATTTCGACGTGTCGGCCGGCTTGGCCGATTACCTGGTGCCGCACGGAGTCTCGGTAGAATTCTCCTATTCCGTCCGTTCCGCGCTGGCCCTCGCGCTGGAGCGCGAATTTGACGTCGCGGTGCTGGATATCGAACTGCCTGACGGCGACGGACGTGATCTTTGCAGATCCTTGCGTTCGTCTGGCTTTAACAAGCCGATCATAATGCTCACCGCTCGGGCAAGCTTGGACGATAAGCTGGCAGGTTTCGACGCCGGAGCCGTCGATTATATGGTAAAGCCCTTTGCCCCCGCCGAGTTGAAGGCGCGGATTTTCGCGCTTCATCGACAGGTTGAGCTGCGCAGTTCGCAGGCGTCCGTTGAAGCGTGCGGATTCAGTTTTTCGTTGCAAACCGGGGTGCTGCGCCATGGACCGGAACAGCTTGTCCTGGCGGGGGCTGCGTTCGAGATCCTGAAAATTCTGATCGCTCGAAGCCCGGGAATTGTTCGTCGCAGCGAGATTGAAGAACTGCTCTGGCAAGGTGATGCGCCAGCCAGCGACCCACTGCGCATGCACATCTATGAGTTGCGCAAGCTGTTGACCGCAACCTTTGGCCAACAGCCGATTGTGACCGTTCGCGGTGCTGGATACCGATTTGGAGCGACAGATGCCGACCTATAGCCTTCGCGTGCTCATCGTTCGGCAGTGGACGCTATTTGCCGGCTGCGCCGCCGTTTTGCTGTGCGGTGGCACGCTCGTCACATCCTATATGGTCGAAGACAGCATGATCGATCGGAAGCTCGCCGCTGTGGCGGCTGGCCTATCCGATGGATCGGCCAGAAAACCGTCACTGCCGCCGGCGATGCATGTTTATACGAACGGTGACATCCCGATCGATATCGGTGAACGGGCTGCCAACTTGGCTTCGCGTGAGATAGCCGAGTTAAGGCGCACTGACGGGCGGTATGTCCATGTCATGCGGCTCGCAACAAATGGTACATTGTCCGTGCTGGTCTATGATGTGTCAGACAGCATGGTTGTGTCCTCGTTCTGGCCGAGCGCGATTGTCATCGCCGCCGGCGTCACGGGGCTTTTCATCATTGCTGCATGGATCATGGCCAATGCGCTGGCCGCAAGGATTGTTCGCGATACGGAGCAGATTGCGGGGCAGTTGGATCAGATTTCAGATCCATCGCAACTGCGGGAAATCGCCGCCCATCAGCGCGTGTCCGAAATCGCCCATATGCTCGATATCCACGCCGATCTCTGGGCAAGGCAACATGCGCTGGTCGATACGGAGCGCACGAATCTGGCCTTTCTTGGTCACGAATTGCGAACGCCTATGCAGTCAGCGATCAACGCCCATGCGCTGCTTTTTGATAGCCGCCACGATGAAGCGGCTTGGGAAAGACTGTCGCGTGCGCTCAGCCGGCTTCAGCGAGCGAATAATGCCATGCTGTGGATGGCCAGCGGCAAGCGAGCCTCCGCTGATGAGCCTGTGGCTCTGGCTTGCGTCTTGTCGGATCTGGCAGACGAACTGGCGCCACTGGCGCACTGGAGAGACAAGGAATTTGACGTCCGGATCACCAGCGACCCGAAGCGATCGGTTCCGCGCGAAGTCATTGAGGTTATCTTTGCCAATCTTCTTCGCAACGGGATCGACCATGCCGGAGACAGAAGGGTGGGGGTCACGCTCTCTATAACCGAGCTTGTTGTCGCCAACACCGTCAATCCAAAGCAGCGGAGCCTCGGCTTTGGGATCGGCCTGAAAATTGCGCAGCGGCTTAGTGAACAGTCAGGATGGATGCTGCGATTCCAAAATGTTGCCGGTGTCTTTGTCGCAACGCTCGACTTCGGAAACGAGTAAACAGCAATGTCCTTGATAAAGAAAATTGGAAAGTTTCTGGTCGCGGCGCTGGCCTTGGCCATTCTGCTCGTGGTAGCGGCAATTTTTTGGCCCGTTCGCTCCGCTCCGCTGCCGGACCCGATGGCCGACCGGCTCATCAGCAATGTCCACGTGGTCGATGTACGGACGGGTGACCTGGGTTCGCTTGCAGATGTCATGATCCGGGACGGCCGGATCGTCGAAATCGGGCCAAGCCTGCAACCCGGTCCCGACATGCCTGTGCTTGACGGCAAGGGAGGCTATCTGGTTCCGGGCTTCTGGGACATGCATGTGCATGCCTTCCAGCTGTCTCCTCAAATGCACCTGCCGCTTTTTGTTGCCAATGGCGTCACCGGCGTGCGCGACATGATGGACTGTCCCGAAACCAAGGATCCCCTGATCGCGTGCGTTGAGGATAAACGGCGCTGGACGCGCAGCGTTTCGGCAGGAAAAATGACCAGCCCGCGGTTTGTTGAAGTCGCCAGCTTTTACTTCGACAATGGTGAGATGTCGCCAGCCGAAGCGGTTGCGCGGGCCCGGACATATGGCAAGCGCGGCGTGGACCGGTTGAAAGTGTACAATGGTGTATCGCGCGAAACATATTTCGCTCTTGCAAAGGAAGGGCGTGCACTGGGAATTTCGCTGGTCGGACATTTGCCCAAGGCTGTGAAATTTCAAGAAGCCATCGCCAGCGGACAACTCAGTTTTGAACATGCGCATTTGCTGGTGAGAGCATGTGCGCGGCAGGAACATGACTGGCGAACGGGGGTGATGGAGAATGCGCCGCCGGTCGAAGTCATCGAAAAAATGGTCGATTCCTTCGACACCCGAAAATGCGACACGCTGCTACAGCGCTTGAAAGCTTCGAACAGCTGGCTTGTTCCTACCCATGTGACCCGTGAAGAAGATGCGCGAGCGCATGAAAGCAACTTCGTTAACGACCCCCGGCTCGACTATCTCGACCCATTATCGCGCTGGGCATATGGCGATGACCTTGCTTCGACTGCGGCACAATTTAAGGGTCGTCGCGGCGCCAACGCTCTTGATCGTTATTTCGAAGCGGGCCTAAGGCTGACAGGAGCGGCGCATTCGGCGGGCGTTCCCATTCTTGTCGGGACGGATACGGCGATCGGCGGGTTTCGCTATCATGATGAGATGGCACTCCTTCATCGCGCCGGAATGACACCGGCGTCAATTCTGAAAGCGGCAACCGCCGATGCGGCTCGCTACGCGGGCAAGGAGCGTGATTTCGGCACGGTCAGCGTGGGCAAGGTTGCCGACTTGGTTCTGCTGCGTGCCAATCCCGTGGCTGATATCGGAAACACCCGCACGATAGAGGCGGTCGTCTTGGGCGGGCGCCTTTATGATCGCAGGCGCCTCGACCAGCTTCTCGATTTTACCAAGTCCCAAGCGCATGCACCCGCGAATTGGGTGAAGCTTGTCTGGGGCTTCCTGACCAGCCCCGTCGCGTCGGAGCTCTGAGAGGGGAGAAGCCCGGTGACGGGGGCTGGCAATACGTCGGCTCAAAGATCATCTACCCGGATCGATCGGTGGGCGAACGAACTGCTTGGGAGGCATGCCCCCATGATCGGATTGCCCGAGCCTCTGCTGGAGTTCGCCGGCAAGGCCCGAGTGCGGGCGCTGAGTGTTGTAATAGGTGATCCACCGACCCGATATGCATGCTGACGCGGATCTCAGCCTCGCACAGCGCACTGGCGAAGGCGAAGCTGGTAAATTGGCAGCCCTAGCGGCGGAAAATGTACCCGCCATCCCGCGATAGCTTGCCGATCCCACGACGCGATCTTCATGTGGTGAACGCCATGCTTTGCGGCCAACTCCGCCAGCGTCAGATCGCCCCGAACGCTTCCAGCGCCACATTCGCCTTGAAATCCGCGCCGTAGCGCTTCCTCGTCGCCTCCATTCTCGTACCAGCCCTTCAGGTCGGGCTAGCTTAACACCCTGTCCAGATTTTCGGCGCCACCTCAGACCCAACCCCCGACCTTGCTCGCATTCCGGCCGCGTCAGAACTGCTGCCGGATATTGATCAACACGCCTTGATCGGCCCCCGCGCCGCTATTGCGCCGGTGATTATACTCGACGTCGACGGCGGTGCGCTCACCCATGATCATTTCGATGCCTGCACCGAGCAACAGGCGGCTGCGGGAATAGCCGGTGATTGGCACCCCGTTGAACGGCCCGGAGGTCTGATCGAAATAGGCGACCAGAGCCTCGCTGTCGTTTTCGACATCGCGTTGATATTCCAGTCGCACGCGCGGGATGAAGTATCCGTTTTCGACCGCGATCCGATGGTCGATCTTGGCGCCGGCCGCGACGGAAGTGAACGCCACATCCTGGTCGAGGAAGGTCAAATCGAACACCGATCCACTGGCCTCCGTATAGCCGTCCAACGTGCCGCGCTGTGCATCCAGTCGGGCATAGGGTGTGAAGCGCCAATCACCGGTTTCGATATCGGCCCCAGCCGATAGCGACCCGAACCATTGCCGCCCCTTGCGCGAGGATGTGACCAGATTGCCATTGAGTGTGACATAGCGGCGCAGGTCGAAATCGAGCCATTGATGTCCCGCCAGCCAATCGAGATAGATGCCGCTGCCGAGCAGGTGGCTGCCATAGATCGCCAGCGTCTTGGCTTCGGCTCGGCTGCGCGATCCGTTGCGGCCGACATCGCTCGTTTCGCGGCCCAGGCCGACGCCGACCCCCGCCGCGAAAGACGGGTTGAAGCGATAATCGGCGCCAAAGGTCACGCCTTCCGATTCGAAGCGCTGCGAGGGGCGACCGGTGGTTTCGTCGATGTCACCATAACGGATCGTGCCGCCTGCCCAGATGGTCCAGGGCAGTTCCGCGTTTCCGCCGCTGTCGCCAGGGGCTGCCGATGCTTGTCCTTGGGGACCGGATGGAGCGCCGCCAATAGCGCCGCCACCGACCGATATCCCGGAGCCGAGCAGGTTGCCGCCGGCATCTCCGGCGCTGCCGAGGCCTGTCGGGCCGCTGCCGCCCGGACGATTGTTCCAGCCATTGGAGCCGCTGTTCGCGCAGGCGCTGTTTGTCCACGCGGTCATGGTGTCCATGCAGATGTCAGACGAATTGAGGCGCAACGCATTCTGGAACCCGCCGCGACCTCCGCCGCGCCGCATCCCTTCCAGACGGCGGCCGAAGTTTCCGACCTGCGTGTCGACCAAACGGCGGGCGGCGTTGACCTGCGCCTGAACGAGTCCCCGTACTTCGGGGTCGTTGGCGGGGTTCGGGCGCGCCGCAATGGCGATCGTATAGCTTATGTCGATGGTCGAGGGCGTGCCACCGGTGCTGTCGGTTACGCGCACGGTGAAGGTCGCCGGACCCGATCCCGTCGGCGTTCCCTCGATCCGGCCGGTCGCGGTCCCAAGGGCCAGCCCGTCCGGCAACGCGCCGTCCGCGATCACATAGCTATAGGGTGCTATCCCGCCGCTGGTCGTGAGTTGTTGGCTGTATGCAACGCCCTGGACCCCGGCGGGAAGCGTTTCCGGGGTTACGCGGAGTTCCGCATTGGCAACGGTCAGGTTCAAACTGACAGTTCCGCCTTGTCCATTTGCGTCGGTCGCCGTGACCGCAAGCGCGAAACTGCCCGCAACCGTTGGCGTACCCGAAATGACGCCTTCCGCTGACAGCGACAGTCCTGTCGGCAGGGCGCCGCCCGTCAGAGCGAAAGCAAAGGGGGCGACGGCACCTGAGGCGGAGAGCGCGACATTATAGCTGTTATTGGCGGTCGCGACCGGAAGCGTATTGGGCGTGATCACGATCGTCGGAGTGATGACCTCCAGCGTATAATTGCCCTGCACGGAGAACGGCGCTCCGGTGCCCGTGGACCCCGTATCCGTCGCGGTGACGGCAAAGGCGAAACTTCCGATCGCCGTCGGGATGCCGGACAACACTCCGGTCGAGCCGTTCAGCGTGATCCCCGCCGGGAGAGTGCCGGAGGTCGCATAGCTATAGGGACCGACGCCGCCGCTTGTTGTGAAGCTCTGGGAGAAAGCGGCGCCATAGGGCGCGCTGAGCGTGCCGGCTGCGGGTGTGATGGCGAGGGTCGGTGCGTTGACCGCCAGGGTGAATATCTGGCCGACGGGGAAGGGGCCATTGCCGGTTGAGCTGTCGGTGGCCGAGACGTTGAGCGCAAAGCTGCCCGACTGGGTCGGTATGCCGCTGATGGTGACGCTGTTGGCACTGGTGCCCGTGATGGACAGCCCGGCAGGCAGGTTCGTGACCTGATAGCCGGAGAAAGGCTGGGTGCCGCCGCTGAAGGTGAAGCTTTGGCTATAGGGGGTGGCGACCATTGCGGTCAGCGGTCCCGATGCGGCGATGCTGATCGTCGGGTTGTCGACCGTGATGCTGACCGTTGCGGGGGCGGACGTGCCGCCCGCGTTGGTGGCGTTGTAGGTAAAGCTGTCGGTTCCGGCATAGCCGGCGTTGGGGGTGTAGCTGATGCTGGTTCCCGATGCCGTGGCCGTGCCGTTTGCGGCCTGGGCGACAATGGCGACGCTGGTTGCTGTGCCGCCCGACAGGTTGAGGGAGATGCTGTTGGCATTGCTGCCGTAAGCGACGGATGCCGATACCGGCCCGGCAACCGGTGCGGCTTCGATGATCGTCAGCGCATAGGCCTGGGTTGCCGAATAGGGGCCTGCTCCGGTGGAGCTGTCGGTTGCCGTGACGCTGAAGTTGAAGGTTCCGAAGGCGCTCGGGGTTCCCGACAGTGCGCCGGTCGTCGCTGACAGGGTGACGCCCAGGGGAAGCGCGCCTGTGGTCACGGCATAGCTATAGGGTGCTGTGCCGCCGGTGGCGGGGGTGATGGCGCTGCTGTAGCTTGCGCCGATCTGTCCCTGTGCCAGCGTTGCGGCGGGAAGCGTGATCGTCGGGGCCGCAACAGACAATGTATAAGCTCGTGACGCCGTTTGGCTGAAGCTGTCGGACGCGGTGATGGTGAAGGTAAAGTTCCCGCCGGCGGTCGGCGTTCCTGACAGCACGCCGCCGGGCGACAGCGTCAACCCACCGGGCAATGCGCCCGCCGTCACACTGAAGCTATAGGGGGCCACGCCGCCCGATGCGTTGATCGTCTGGCTATAGCTCGCCGCGACGGTCCCGCCTGCCAGAGACGTCGGGGAAAGAATAACCGTCGGCGCCGGGACGTTGATCACGTAATTTTGCGAGACGGAGAACGGCGCCCCGGTACCCGTTGATCCACTATCGGTCGCGGTAACGGTGATCGGATAGCTTCCCGGTATGGTCGGCGTACCGCTTAGTACATTGCCGCTGAAGCCAAGACCCGCCGGGAGAGTGCCGGAGGTGGCATAGCTATAGGGGCCGACGCCGCCGCTTGTTGTGAAGCTCTGGGAGAAAGCGGCGCCATAGGGCGCGCTGAGCGTGCCGGCCGCAGGTGTGATGGAGAGGGTCGGTGCGTTGACCGCCAGGGTGAAGATCTGGGCGACGGGGAAGGGGCCATTGCCGGTTGAGCTGTCGGTGGCCGAGACGTTGAGCGCAAAGCTGCCCGACTGGGTCGGTGTACCGCTGATGGTGACGCTGTTGGCGCTGGTGCCCGTGATGGACAGCCCGGCAGGCAGGCTCGTGACCTGATAGCCGGAGAAGGGCTGGGTGCCGCCGCTGAAGGTGAAGCTTTGGCTATAGGGGGTGGCGACCATTGCGGTCAGCGGTCCCGATGCGGCGATGCTGATCGTCGGGTTGTCGACCGTGATGCTGACCGTTGCGGGGGCGGACGTGCCGCCCGCGTTGGTGGCGTTGTAGGTAAAGCTGTCGGTTCCGGCATAGCCGGCGTTGGGGGTGTAGCTGATGCTGGTTCCCGATGCCGTGGCCGTGCCGTTTGCGGCCTGGGCGACAATGGCGACGCTGGTTGCTGTGCCGCCCGACAGGTTGAGGGAGATGCTGTTGGCATTGCTGCCGTAAGCGACGGATGCCGATACCGGCCCGGCAACCGGTGCGGCTTCGATGATCGTCAGCGCATAGGCCTGGGTTGCCGAATAGGGGCCTGCTCCGGTGGAGTTGTCGGTCGCCGTGACGCTGAAGTTGAAGGTTCCGAAGACGCTCGGGGTTCCCGACAGCGCGCCGGTCGTCGCCGACAGGGTGACGCCCAGGGGAAGCGCGCCTGTGGTCACGGCATAGCTATAGGGTGCTGTGCCGCCGGTGGCGGGGGTGATGGCACTGCTGTAGCTTGCGCCGACCTGCCCCTGTGCCAGCGTCGCGGCGGGAAGCGTGATCGTCGGGGCTGCAACAGACAATGTATAGGCTTGGCTGCCTGCAAACGGTCCTGGAAAGGGGCTGCTGTCGGACGCGGTGATGGTGAAGGTAAAGTTCCCGCCGGCGGTCGGCGTTCCTGACAGCACGCCGCCGGGCGACAGCGTCAACCCACCGGGCAATGCGCCCGCCGTCACACTGAAGCTATAGGGGGCCACGCCGCCCGATGCGCTGATCGTCTGGCTATAGCTCGCCGCGACAGTCGCGCCAGGAAGCGCCCCCGGTGACACGGTCACCGGCACGTCGTCATTCTGAATGGTGATGGAGGATCTGGATACCGCGATCGAGGCATTGCTTGCATTGAACAAGTCTAGCGAGAATGTCTCGTTGCCCTCGGGGATCGTATCGCCGTTGACCAGAACGGAGATCGACTTGGATGTTTCGCCCGGCGCAAAGCTGAGCGTTCCGGATGCAGCCGTATAGTCGCTGCCGGCCGTCGTTGCGCTGCCGTCGGCGGTAGCATAGTCAACCGTAACGGTTCGGCCGCTCGCGCTCTGCAATGTGACGGTAACGGTTGCGGTGGATGTGCCCGAATTGCCTTCGGTCACCGACGTGTCGGATGTCGATATCTGCGGCAGCGGATCGTCATTGGTTATGGTTCCCAGCCCCTGTCCATCGACGACGATCGCATTGTTTACATTGACGACGTTGACGAAAAACGTCTCGGACGCCTCGTTCAGCACATCGCCGTTGACCAAGACAGTAAAGCTGTATGTGCTCGCCCCGGCAGGGATCGTTTGCCCGGTCAGGCTGTTTCCGACAAAATCGCTCCCGGCGATAGCCGTTCCATTGGCCGTCGCGATGTCAAAGGTCACGCCGCCTGGTCCGGCCGATGTCGACAAGGATATGGTGAAAGTGAAACTCGTCGTCCCGCTATTGCCTTCACTAATCGTCACATCGTTGATGCTCAGGCTCGGCAGATCGTCGTTCAGGATCGTTCCGGTCGCGCTGTTGGGCGCGCCGACCGTATAGCCGGCTCCGGCGGACAGCGTGATAACGACGGTCTCGTTCGCTTCGATCGTCGCATCGGCAGTCGGGTTGACCGTGATCGTCCCTGTCAGATTGTTCGCCGGGATGACGAGCGGCGAGGATATGCTGGCATAGTCGATACCGTTGGTCGCCGTCCCGCCGACGGTGTAGCCGATGGAAGTGGCGGTGGATGACGGCTGGTTCAGCGTCACCGTATAGACAAGATTTGCAACGCCATCCTCGGCGACGGAAAGCGGAGACGCCGTGATCGACGCACTTGGTACATCGTCGTTCAGGATCGTTCCGGTCGCGTTGTTGGGTGAACCTATGGTATAGCCTGCTCCGGAGGCGACGGTCAGGGTGACCGTTTCGTCGGCTTCGACGGTGCCATCGGCGGTCGGGTTGACCGTTATGGTGGCGCTGGTCGAACCGGCGGGGATCGTGACCGTCGAAACATTGCCTGTATAGTCGGTACCCGCCGAAGCGGTGCCGGAGGTCGTGATATTAACAACCGTGGGCGACGACAGGTTCAGGCTGCGCGTCACGGTATAGACCAGATTGGTCGCACCATCTTCCGACACGCTGGACGGCGAAACACCGATCGAAACGCTGGGTGCCGGCGATACCGTCAGCGTGAAATTCTCAAGTTCGAAATAGGGAGCCGATCCGGTGCTGCCGTCGGTGACGCGCAGCGTGACCGGATAGTTTCCGGGGGCCGCCATGGTCGTGCCGCTGATGACGCCTGCCGACGAAATGTTGATCCCCAGGGGAAAGGCGCCCGTTTCGAGCTGATAGGCATGGGGCGCAACGCCGCCGTTCGTGGCCAGTGTCAACGAAAAGGCCGCGCCTTGGATCGCTGTTGCGGACCCGGGCGAAATCGAAAGTGAGGGGTCCTGGACCGTGCCGGTGTAGCCTTTGTCGACGAATTGGCCGCCATTGTCCGTCGAGCGCACCGTAAAGCTATAGCTGCCGCGCTGGGTCGGCGTTCCCGAAAGCACTCCGCTCGTTGTCAGGGAAAGGCCGAAAGGCAGAGTGCCGCTTTGCAGCGCATAGGTATAGGGCGCACTGCCGCCGGCCGACGTCAGCGTTTGCGAAAAACCAGCGCCCGCAGTCAGCGTCGGCAATGTGCCCGGCGATACCGTAATCGGCGAAGTGGCCGGCGTGATCGTGATAGTGACCAGAACATCGCCGCTACCATTGAAAGAGCCGTCGGCGAACTCGAACACATCAGTTGAACCGACGCCAGTCGTGCCGTTGTGGCTATAATCGAGAAGCCACTGACTGCCGCTAATCCTTAGATTCGCTGAACCATGATCGGGCAAGTCTGATGGGCCATAGGAACCCCCATCTACTGTGCCGATTCCAGCAAATCCGATGCCAAAGGCGCAATCGGTGATATCGATCGTCACGGTGCCGCCGCTGGTGACTGACGCCGTCTGTGGCGGGCATTCGGCCGACGAATGCTGCGCATATACCGGCTGTGAAAGCATCACGCCTGCCAAGACGGTCAGCGTCACTGCAACCCAACGGGTTGCTGCCACGCGCAATGCGTCGATTGTCATATTATGCCCCGTTTCCCCGGCTGCGCGAATCGCTTGCAGCCTTCCATGGCGCTGGGCTTGTCAAAGCGAGGGCTGATAGACAATCAATCGAATCGTACTGCTACATCCTTGCAACTTGCGGTGCCTATTACTAGCGAGCCGCTGCTCAAGGCGCGGCGTATTGGTGCAAGGCGTATCTGCACGCGGACGCCATCAGACTGGAGCATGCAGCCTTTGCGCCGAATTCGGATTTCCAGCTTGCCCTTCTTGTCGGCATGGCAGTTACGCTGCGCCCGCGACACTATTCCGATAATCGTTGTGCGGGTCGGGACCGCCACTGTGCCGCGAAAACTTATGTCTTCAACAACCTCAAGGCGCACATGATCGCCCGGCTTGCTGTCATTCGCGGATAGCATCGTCGTCGATTGCAGTCTGAGCGGTGCCCCGATGGGAAGGAAGTGGCGCTTCGGCAGAACTCGTGGCCATCGGGTCGATCGCATGTTCGGCAAGCTCAGGCAGCAGCACCGAACCGCCGCGCGCTGCGATAAAACCGTCCTCTCCTTCAAAAGCTCCCTCAACCTCGCCGCAGCTCGCCTAAGGTGGCAATCTTTTGTCAACACGGGCTGGCGATCGAGTGCAGGATCGTGCCTGAAACCGGCACCTAGGCGGCGGCGCCTTTACCGTGGATGGTAGGGCGCCGCCGGCTGCCGGCTGTGGGTCGCAGGTTGCCGTCAGCGCTTTCTTTTTTGCGGATCCGGCCGACTTGTTCATCCCCCATATGGAGGATGTCCACGACCAAACCATATCAGTCGGGGGCGGTTGCGCCGATGCGTCCCAGCAGGCCGGCGAGGTCGGCCTGGCGTGCCGTCCCGGTCTTCTCCAATGTGCGGCGAAGCTGCGTGCGTATCGTACTGATCGCGACGCCGCCCGCGGCGGCGATATCCTCGGGCGTATCGCCGCGCGCAATGCCGCTTGCCACACGAGCTTCCGAGGGGGTGAGGTCGAACAGCGACTTCAATAGCGAAATGCTCGGTGCGCGCTCCGATGTAACCGGGATCAGCAATAGCAAGGCATAGCTGTCGCCGAAGACGTCGTGCGCTGCGCGCCGAACCGGGATGAGATGGGCGACCAGTTGGGGCATCCCGAACGTATCGCGGACGGGGAAGGAGCGCGCGCCCTGTTCGGATCCGGCAGGCGCTTCGGCCAGTGCGTCGTTTAACAGGCGATCGGCCTGCCGATCGTTCAGGCGAAAGCGGCCATTCGCCCCCCATAAGACAAAGCTCTCGATTTCCTTTGTCTGCGGACTGGCTTCGGCGACCTGGCCGTCCATGCGCAACAGGAAAGCGGGAAGTTTCAGGGCCGCAAGAGCCTCGGCGGCGCCTTGTGCCGCCCGGTGCTGCAGGCGTGCGCTGACCAGTGCGCTGCGGGCCAGGTGCGGGCGGAGCAGATTGAGCTGCGCGACACGCTCCGGCTCGATCGGCCCGTCGCGAAAGGCGCGTTCGACGCTGAAGACAATATTGTCGCCTGTCGGCACCTGCACTCCCGTTCCGGCAGACCAGCCGAGCCCGCGCGGACGGAAGAAATCGCGATAGACCGGATCTGCATCCAGTTCGTCATCGCTCCAAAAATCATGTTCGACAAAGAAGGAGGGGGTTTCCTGGCCCATCAGGCACAGGCGGCGACTGCATTTCCCGAACCACCCCTCTTCGACATAAGCCGAAAACACATCGGCAACCCGGTCCGACGCCGTCCAGTGCAACGCCTTTCTGGCAGAGAACAGGAGGCCGCCGGTCGATCCGGCAAGCTGCGCGACCTCGTCCAGAACCGATGGCCATGCCTGGGGCAGAACCGAGCATTCGTAAATCCGGTCAACAAGCTCTTCCTGCATTCTTCCCCCCAAACTCTCCGGCCTATTGTCGCCGGGCGGGACGAAAATGCAATCGGTAGTGAAGGACGGATTGCGGTCAGTGCGACCCTTGCACGGCTTTCAAATGCCGAACGATGCGTTTGACGAGGCGCGGTTTGCGCTTGGCGATACAGGTTTCGATTTGTTCGGGCGTTGCGTCCCGTCGCTTCAGGCAAGCGGCCGCATCGCGGCAGATCATTTCATCGATCGCGGCAATTCCGCTCGATTGAGTGGTCGCGCAGATGATTTTGCCTTCGTTGTTGCGTCCCAGCGTCACCTTCACTTCGGTCATGCGCCTGGCAATCACGACGATGTCCGCGTCGGTGGGGTTCGAAGTCCCTGAAATTTGCGTGCCAGCGGTCAGGGCGATGGCGAATATGAGCATGGGTGTTTCTCGATTGATATGAGGTTATGATTGAAGAAATTAAACTATAACTTGAAATTTATCAAGCTATGGATTATCCGAGTCCCACGGTTCAAGGGGATGATCATGAATGTGAGGTTCGCTAGCCATATGCGTACGGGGGTGTCGGTTCTGATGGCGCTGCTGTGCCTTTCGATCCTCGCTGCGGCGGTATATCCGTGGTTTTTCACCTATGCGCAGATCGTCGATGGCTATCGTGTCGAAAGTGCGTTGCTGATCGGGGCGCCGCAATTGGTGATCCCGTTGATCATGCTGCCGCTCCTTGCGGTCCAGCTCTATGGCCTCGCCAATCTTCGCAGGACCTTTGCCGCGGCAGCTCGCGGCGACTGGTTCGCAACCGAGGCGATCGACGGATTTCGTCGCTTCGCCTGGTCAACGGTATGGATGGTTCCGGTCAATATCGTGCAGAAATCGGCGACGCTCGCTTATGTCAGCTGGCTTGATCCGGCGATGAAGAATGTTATCGCGATCGATATCGGGTCCGGTGATATCCGGTCATTTGTTCTTGCGATGCTGTTCTTGTTCGTTGCGCAGATATTCGCGGTCGGGCGTCAGATCGACGAAGACGCGAGGTCGATTCTGTAACGCCATGGCCATCATCATGAACCTCGATGTGATGCTTGCGAAGCGCAAGATGCGGTTGAAGGACCTGGCCGCGGCGCTGGGGCAGAGCGAACAGAATCTGTCGATGATCAAGACCGGCAAGATCAAGGGCGTGCGTTTCGACACGCTCGATCGCATCTGCGTCGTGCTGGAATGTCAGCCGGGCGACCTGCTCGAACATGTTCCGGATGACGCGCCAGGTTAAACGCCCGGCGGCAGCTTCTTTCCTTTCACTTCCTGGATCTCACGATGATCATCACTCTGCAACGACTTGGTGTTGCGGCGGCGGTTCTGTGCGTGCTGCCCATTGCTGCGAACGCTCAGGATCGGCCTTCCGAAATCGGCAGCTTCGAAGACATTGTCGTGACCGCCCGGCCGGCGCGCGATGATCCGAGCACCATGGCGGGCGATGCCGAATTCCTGATGCACACGGCGGGCGATGGCAACGACCCGTTGAAAGCCGTTCTGGCCCTGCCGGGTATCACTTTTGGTGCGGGTGACATGGATCGGCCGGTCATGCGCGGCGCCGGTCCTGCCAACAACCTCTTCCTGGTCGATGACATCCCGTTGCCCGATCTTTTTCACGACCTCAGTGACTCCATCGTCAGTTCCAACGTCTTGCATGGTTTTAACCTGCACAGCGCGGCGTTACCCAATCGTTATGGCGGTGCGACGGGAGGCGTCATCGACATTCGTCTGCGCGATCCGCAGCGCGAAGGGGCGCGCTTGTCCGTCGATCTGAGCCAGTTGAAGAGCGGCGCGCTCGTCGAGACCGCGATCACCGACACGCTGGGCGCCTATGCAAGCTATCGCGTCAATCTGGCGCATTTGTTCCTCCGAAACTATGCGCGCGGCAATGCGCTGCTCGAATTCCGCATGCCGCAGAGCCGTGACTATACGGCCAAGGCGGTGTGGCGGATGGGTGATGCGTCGATCAGCGCGACGATCTTGGGGGCATGGGATGAACGGCGGGAGGTGCAACGTCGCGAACTGGGCCTGCCACCGCATTTTGGCCAGACCGAAACCCGCGCGACCGATGCGCAGTCGCTGCGCCTGCATGTCCCGGTTGCGGAGGCGGGTGAGTGGGTAACAAGCATCGCGCATGTCCGCAGCGCGGAGCGCACCAGGGAGGTCGCGGGCGATTTTCGGCGGCTGTCGCAAAGCAATCTGTCGCTGCGCAGCCGCGTCACCGTCCCGCTGGGCGCGGCGCGGATCGAAGGCGGCGTAAACATCGACCGGAACGAAGCCGTGCTGGCGTACAAGGGCCTCTACCCGATCTGCGACTATCTCGAGCGCCACTGCGGCGGCGCGCTGAGCATTGCGCCCCGCCGCGAAAGCACGCGGTTCGGGCGTGTCGAAACCTTTGTCGGCGCGCTCGTCCGGGTCGGGGAGCAATGGTCTATCGACATGGGCGGTCGGTGGCTGCGCGACTTTGCGCTCGATCGCAGCTATTGGGAACCGCGCGCCGCAATCGAATGGACCCCGAGCGATGCGGTCGCCCTTTACGTACGCGGCGCGCGTCAGCACGAGCGGCCCGAACTGGACCGGCTATTGCTGATCCCGACCGCGAGGTCGCGGCAGCGCTATCACGCATCGTGGCAAGCACTCGCCGGGATGCGCGCGAACCTGGCGGGCGGATGGCGCGCCCAGCTTGAAGGCTGGTACAAGGATTTCGATGTCGCCGATCTGGTCGATACGCCCCTTGCCGCGCGCGTCGGCGGCGATGCGCGCGGACTGAACCTGTTCCTGACCAAACCCGCCGGCGATCGGTTCGACGGCTGGCTGTCGCTGAGCCGCACCTGGTCGAAACGCAGCCTGCATCCTGGCGATGCGGCGGTCCCCTATCGTTACGACATCCCTTGGAGCGGCACGGTTGCGGCCACCTGGCATGTCACGCCCAGCTTGTCCCTTGGCGGGAAATGGCGACTGCAGAGCGGGACACGCTATACGCCACTGGTCGGGGTCGCCAAGGATCCCGTGACTGGCGAGGTTGTCCAGGCATATGGTGAACCCTTTTCGGCGCGGGCGGCGCTTTATGCGCGGCTCGACCTGCGTATCGAAAAGACGCTGACGATCGGGCGCATACCCGCCCGCATCTATGTCGATGCGCTCAACATCCTCGATCGCGCGAATGTCGCCGAGCGCCATTATCCGATTGCCAACACGCGGCCTCAACCCGACGGATCGCTGATCGGGGTGCCCGCCGACGACAGCGGCATCCCGCGTTTCGTGGCGGTCGGCGTCGGTTTTGTCTTTTGATCAAAAGGTTTGAGCATGACTTTTCCCGGAGCCGATTGCGTGCGATTTTTGCGTCAATGGCTGGCGTCGCCCCGAACGGTGGGCGCACTGGCACCGTCGGGCGGGGCGCTGTCCGCCCTGATCACCAGCGGTGTCGCGGCGGATAGCGGGCCGGTGCTGGAACTCGGGCCGGGAACCGGGGTGTTTACGCGGGCGCTGATCGACAGGGGCGTTCGCGAAGAGGATTTGACTCTGATCGAATATGGGCCCGCGTTCGTGGCCATGCTGGAAGCGCGCTTTCCAAGGGCCCGGGTGTTGCAGTTGGACGCGGCCCGGATCGGGCGCGATCGGTTGTTGGCGCCCGCAACTTATGGCGCGGTGATCAGCGGACTGCCCCTACTCAATTTTCCGCTTCGCAAGACGATGGCGATCCTGGAAGGGGCCTTTGGCCTGTTGAAACCTAACGGCGCCTATTATCAATTTACCTATGGGCTGGGATGTCCGGTGCCGTTGAGGTTGCTCGATCATCTTGGGCTGAAAGCACGGCGGGTGGGCGGCGCCCTTTCTAACTTGCCGCCGGCGTCGGTCTATCGAATCTCAAGCCGCCATCGTCGGACTGCTCTACTGCCGGGCGCGTAGCAATCCAGGTGCCAGCCACAGGATAGGCTGGTGCGGGGGCGACGCGATTGGTCTATGCCGACGATGCGGGCGTCCCCAAAAGGGAGGCGCGTAAAAGCAAATGGTCAATGGAGCGCGGGACGGGTGACGGACGGCAGCGAGCAGACGGACGGGCAGAGGGCGGCGGTCGTCGATATCGATGTCCACCGACTGGGCCTCGATACGCCCGGCGACGTGCCGCTGGTACGCCGCCTTGCCGTCGAGGCACCGATCTCGGTCGAAGTGTCCAGCATCGGCTATGCGGTGATGATGGCGACCCCCGCCGATCTGGAGGATTATGCGCTGGGCTTTGCGCTGAGCGAAGGGCTGGTCGACGGTCCGACTGAGGTCCGGCGCGTCGATGTCCAGCCGCTGGAGGGGGGCTGGGCGCTACGCATCTGGTTGCCGGCTGACCGCACTGCCATGGCGATGGACCGTATCCGGACGCGGGTTGGCGAAAGCAGCTGTGGCTTGTGCGGTATCGAGAATATCGAACAGGTGCTGCGTCCTTTGCCGCCCATTGCGGCGCGTATCGCAACCGACCGCGCGGCGCTGGCGCGCGCGCTGGGGGCGCTGCGCGACCACCAGCCGCTCGGCCAGGCGACGGGGGCCGTCCATGCTGCCGCTTTTTGCGCGCCCGACGGCGGCATTTTATGCGTGCGCGAGGATGTCGGGCGGCACAATGCGCTCGACAAGCTGATCGGCGCGCTCGTGCGCGGCGGTATCGATCCGGCAGGTGGCTTCATCCTGTTGTCGGCACGCTGCAGTTACGAACTGGTCGAAAAAACGGTACGCGCCGGTTGCCCGATGCTCGTCACCATATCGGCGCCGACCAGCCTGGCCGCCGAACGCGCCAGCGCCGCAGGGCTGACGCTGGTGTCGCTCGCCCGCGACGATAGCGCGCTGATCGTCTGCGACCGCCACGGGATGATCGGATGAGGGTCGTTGGTGCCGTTCTGGCCGGCGGGCGATCGCGCCGTTTCGGGTCGGACAAGGCGCTGGCGCTGCTCCACGGTCGTCCGTTGATCGACCATGCCGCCGATGCGCTGCGCCCGCATTGCGACGCGCTGGTCATCGTCGGGCGCACCCACGGGCATTTAACGGCAATCACGGACCGGCCGCGCTCCGACATGGGGCCGCTTGGCGGCATGGCAGGGGCGTTGGCCTATGCAGCGGCGCAGGGTTTCGACGCCGCGCTGACCGTGCCGGTCGATTGCGTGGTCCTGCCCGCCGACCTGCGCGACAGCCTGTCGCCGGCGTCGGCTTTCCTGACGAGTCAGCCGGTGATCGGGCTGTGGTCGGCGGCGCTGGCCCACCGTCTCGATGACTGGCTGGCGTGTGAAAGCGACCTTGCGGTGCGCGCCTTCGCCCGCCAGGTTGGGGCTCGGGCGGTGCAGGGCGCATTCGTGCCGCCCAACGTCAACCGGGTCGAAGACCTCGACCGTCTGGCGAAAGGGGACGGCGGCAGTGAAAGAGATTGAGGCAGCGCTTCACTATTTGGATCCCAGCCGTCCGGTCGGAGCGGTGGCGATCGCGGCGCTGCTGCTGCTGGTCGGGTTGTTGTTGTCGCGGCTTGTGCGCGGATTGATTGTCGAGGCGCTGCGCCACGACCGATCCGAACGGATCGACCAGATCAGCCTGTCTTTTCTCAGCCACCTGACCATCCTGATCATCTGGTTGCTGCTCGCAACGTTATACGCCCACCTGATCCCGGCGCTTAACCGGCTTGCCACCGCCATGCTGGCTGGTGTCGGGCTGGTGTCTGTGATCGTCGGTTTCGCGGCGCAGACGACGCTCGGCAATCTGGTCGCAGGGATCAGCCTGGTCCTTTACAAGCCCTTTCGACGCGGCGACCGGTTGCAGGTCGCGGCCCCGACCAAGGACGAGTTCGAGGTCGGCGAGGTGGAGGATATCTCGCTTGGCTATACGATGCTGCGCACCGACGATGGGCGCCAGATCGTCATTGCCAATGGAACGATGGCGCAGCAGACGTTTATCAAGCTGACGCGCGGCTAGGCAGGTGCGATCCGGACCGGGATTGATTTCGCGGCCGGTGTGCCGCTGATCCGGTCGTAATAATCGAGCGGCAACAGCGGGTTGAGTTCGGGATAATAGCCCGCAACGGCGCCGCGCGGCATCGGATAGTCGATCAGCATCAGGCCGTCGACGCGCCGCGCGATACCGTCGCTGCTGATCGTTTCCAGCGCAATGCGGGTGCCGGCGTCCAGTCCGCGATCCTCGCGATCCTCGGCATTTATGAACAGGATCATCCGGTCGCCGCGTACGCCGCGATAGCGGTCGTTATAGCTGTAGATGGTGGTATTGAACTGGTCGTGCGAGCGCACTGTCGCGAGCCGCAGCATCGCCGGATCGTCGACCGGCGCGTTGACGTTCAGTCCCGGCAGAATCAGGAAATTCGCCTTGCCATTGGCGGTCGGCCAGACGCGGCGGCGCGGCGCGATGTCGAGGTGAAACCCCTGGGGCGCCGCAATCCGTTCGGCAAAGCCTTCGTAGATGGCGGGATAGACCTCGGCAATCCGATCGCGGATACGGCCATAGTCGGCGATATAGCTCGCCCAGTCGACCTTGCTGCCGGGCAGCGTGGCCATCGCCATGCGGCAGACGATCTCGACCTCGGGCAGCAATTGATCGCTGGCGGGATCAAGCACGCCGCGCGACGCTGTGACGTTCGACATCGCATCCTCGATCGTCACAAACTGTTCGCCCGCGGTAGTTTCGATCCGTTCCGACCGCGCGACGACCGGCAGGATCAGCGCATCCTTGCCATGGACCAGATGGCCGCGGTTGAGCTTGGTTGCAATGCCGACGGTCAGGTCGAGCTTGGCCATTGCGGTATAGGCGCGGTCGGTGTCGGGCACCGCGCGCACGAAATTGCCGCCGAGCCCGATAAAGACCTTTGCCGTCCCCGCCAGCATCGCCTCGACCGATTCGACCGTGTGGTGGCCGTGCGCGCGTGGTGGCTCGAAACCAAAGACATCGCGGACGCGGTCGAGATAGGCCTCGCTCGGCCGCTCGTCGATGCCGACGGTGCGGTCGCCCTGGACATTCGAATGGCCGCGGATCGGTGCGATGCCGGCGCCTGCTTTTCCGAAATTGCCTCGAAGAAGCAACAGGTTCGCGACCTGCTGCAACAGCCGCGATCCCTGTTGGTGCTGGGTCAGGCCCATGCCGTAGCAGATGATCGTCGCGTTCGAGCGGATATAGATTTCGGCGCAGCGCCGTATCTGTTCTTCCGATACCCCCGACGCCGCCACCATCGCGTCCCAATCCTGGGCCATGATATCGGCGCGCAGTTCGGCAAGCCCTGCCGTATGCTCGGCGATGAATTCATGGTCGAGCACGGCTTCGCCCGCGGCGTCGCGTTCGAACAGGACGCGCATCATGCCCTTCAGCAGCGCAAGATCGCCGCCAATCTTCACATGCACGAATTCGCTGGTGATCGCGGTCGAGCCAAAGGTCGCCATCTGCACGACGTCCTGCGGCTCGGTAAAGCGGATCAGCGCGCGTTCGGGCATCGGGTTGACCGAAACGATCGGCACGCCGCGCTTTCGTGCCTCGACCAGATTGGTCATCATCCGCGGCGAATTGGTGCCGGGATTCTGGCCGATAACGAAAATCGCCTCGGCATGGTCGAAATCATCGAGGATCACCGTGCCCTTGCCGACGCCGATCGCGGGCGGCAGGCCGCGGCTGGTCGGTTCGTGGCACATGTTCGAACAATCGGGGAAATTGTTGGTCCCAAATTCGCGCACGAAGATGGAATAGAGGAAGGCCGCCTCGTTCGGGGTGCGTCCGGAGGTATAGAATTCGGCCTGGTCGGAGCTATCGAGCGCGCGCAAGTGGCTGCCGATCAGCGCAAAGGCGTCGTCCCAACTGACCGGAACATAATGATCGGTCGCGGCGTCATAACGCATTGGCTCGGTCAACCGGCCCTGCATTTCGAGCCAATAGTCCGACTGTTCCATCAGCTCGGCGACGCTGTGCTGTGCAAAGAAATCGCGGGTGACGCGGAACTTGGTCGCCTCATGCGCCAGCGCCTTCGCGCCATTTTCGCAAAATTCCAGCGTCTTGGTACAGCTCGCGTCTGGAAAGGCGCAGCTCGGGCATTTGAAACCGCCCGGCTGGTTCATCGCGAGCAGCGCGCGCGACCCCTTGGTGACGACGCTTTGTTCGAGGAGCACCTTGGCCGTCGCGGCGGCAGCGCCCCAGCCGCCTGCGGGGTGGATATAGTCTCGATAGATGGGTTTGTCGTCTGCCATGCGAGCGACTCCCGAAAATTGGTCCGGATGCCTCCATAAAGCATGTCGGCCGCCCCAATGCCATGCCCAAGGGGCCATGACGGACAAGCCGCCGCCGCTGCGTATCAATCGAAGGTCGGGCGGGCGAAGGTCTGGCGAACTTCCGGGCGCGGCGCAGCGGTACTCGATTTGACCGGCGCCGGCGGACGATTTGCCGGCGCGAGTTCGATAATCGCGATCTCGGGCCCCGATCGCGCACCGGGAAGGGGCGCCGCCCTGAAACGTAGCGTGCCTCCGGCAAGCAGCCGGTCATATCGTGCCAGTTCCTTGCGGTAATGGCGCGCGTCGGCGCGGTAGCGAATATGGTTGCTGACGACGGCGAAGTCGGCGCGGCAGCTGTCGAGACGGGCCATGTCGACATGGCCGATATCAACGATCGCCCGCCCGCTGCGGCGACCTTCGACCTCGGAATATTGGATGCGGCCGGCTAGCGTCGCGTGGACATCGACGCAGCCGGCCGCGCCGAGCGGGAAGCGCAGGCTCCACGGCTCGGACAACAGATCAAAGGCCGCATGTTCGATCAATATGCGGCTGCCCGGCGGCGCATGCGCCCGCAGCCAGGCCGACGCGAGCTGGCGCGTATCGGTCCGCCGCTCGACCGCTTCGGTCCGGGTGGTGTCGATCATCGGTGCGAGCAGCAGGAGCAGCATCGCGCCGGTCGCGGCGGGCGCCCATCGCGCGGGGAGATGGGCTGCCAGACCATGGAGCGCCCGCGCCGCGGCAAGCGCCAGAAAGGGAAGCAGCGGCAATACCCAGCGTTCCCAGCGCAAGGACTGGAGCGCGATGATCAACAGGAAGGCAAGGGAAAAGGGCAAAATCACGTAAGTCCAGCGCCGATCTCCGGGGACGCGCCAGTCGAGCCCGATGACGATCAGCACCAGCCCGGCGACGCCCAGCGAGGTGAACAGCGGCGCCCCGATGTACCAGCCAAGGTTGGCCAGAAACCCCTGTCCGGTTGCGCCGGGATGGAGCGGTCGCGCCTCGCCGCCGAGATTGGCGAGCACGGTCGCATGATCGATCAGCAGATAGGGCGACACGGCGATCAGCGTGACGACCGCGCTGGCCGCGAACAGCGCAAGGTCTTGCCAGCGCGAGCGGGCATCGCCGGGCGCGGCGATCGCGCCGCCGATGACCGCGATCGCTATGGTCGCGGCGGGCCATTTGGTGGCGCAGCCGAGGCCCACGAACAATCCGGCAAGCAGATAATGGCGGCGGCGTCCGTCCTTGGCGATCTGCAACGCGGCAAGGGTGCACAACAGCATGAAAAAGCTGGCCTGCATGTCGGTACGGATGATCTGCGAATATTCGATATGCACCGCATTGACTGCGAGGATCGCCGCCGCCGTCAATCCGATGCGACTATCGCCCAGCCGTTCGCCGATACGAAAGGTCAGCCAGATGCACGCGATGCCGAATAGAGCCATCATCAACCGCCCGGGCAAAATGACCAATGCCGGGTCGGCATAGATGGCGGCGCCAAAGGCCGTCATGTCGGCAAATTGCCCCGTCGCCACACCCACTGCGCCGACGGCGGCGAACAGCAGTGCGAGCGAATAGAATGTCACCGTTCCGGGGTGCCCGAACCACCCAGGGTTCAGGCTGGGGCCCGCCAGCATTTCGAGCGCAGTCCCGACGAACAGCGGCTCGTCGGCGTCGTTGAGCGCGGGGAGGCCGAAGCCGATGCCGTCGACCCGCAGCCCGGCCGCGACGAGCAGGACGAGCGCCAGCAGCACGCAGTCGAGGCGTGGCGAAACGAGGTTACGGGGCGGTTGCATTGGTTCCGTCATGATGTCGCAAACCAAGACGTGGAGCGATGATGCAAACCGTAATTCTGGCGGGAGGTCTCGGCAGTCGCCTGGGCGAAGAGACCGCCATCCGGCCCAAGCCGATGGTCGAAATTGGCGGAATGCCGATTCTGTGGCACATTATGAAGATATATTCGTCGAGTGGTTTCAATGACTTCGTTATATGCCTTGGCTATAAGGGCTATGTGATCAAGGAATTTTTCGCGAATTATTTCCTGCACATGTCGGACGTCACCATCGACCTTCGCAACGGGAATGGGATGGAGGTCCATCGGGCACGCAGCGAGCCCTGGCGCATCACGCTGGTCGAGACTGGCGCGGACACGATGACCGGGGGGCGCCTGGCGGCGGTCCGGTCGCATCTGCAACCCGGCCAACCCTTTTGCTTTACCTATGGCGACGGCGTGGCCGATATCGACATCGCCGCACTGGTGGCGTTCCACCATGCGCATGGCCGCCGCGCGACGGTCACGTCGGTGGCGCCGCCGGGCCGTTTTGGCGCGCTGGCCTTCGATGGCCAGCAGATCGTCGATTTTCGGGAAAAGCCGCTTGGCGATGGGGGACAGATCAACGGCGGCTTTTTCGTTGCCGATCCCTCGGTGCTCGATCTGGTCGAGGGCCCCGACACGATATGGGAATCCGGGCCGCTGGAGCAGCTTGCGCGCGGCGGTGAGTTGATGGGGTATCGGCACGAAGGTTTCTGGCAGCCGATGGACACGCTGCGCGACAAAAATTACCTCGACGATCTGTGGCAACGCGGCGCGGCGCCGTGGAAGCGGTGGTGAGCGTGCCGGACCGGGCCGGCGTCTGGGCAGGGCGCCGGGTTCTCGTCACCGGCCACAGCGGTTTCAAGGGAAGCTGGCTCAGCCTGTGGCTCCACAGCCTTGGCGCGAAAGTCACGGGCTTTGCGTTGCCGCCCCCGACCCGGCCGAGCCTGTTCGCGCTCGCGGGTATCGAGGGGATTATAGAACGGCATGTCGAAGGCGATGTGCGCGACGCCGGGGCCCTTTATCAACTGGTCGAAACCTGCCAGCCCGAGGTGATCTTCCATCTGGCGGCTCAGCCGCTGGTGCGCCTGTCCTATCGGGAGCCGGTGGAAACCTATGCGGCCAATGTCATGGGGACCGTTCATATCCTCGACGCGGCGCGCCGGGTTCCGGGCGTCAAGGCGATCCTGTGCGTTACCAGCGACAAATGCTATGAAAACCGTGAATGGGTCTGGCCTTATCGGGAGGCCGATCCGATGGGCGGACACGACCCGTACAGCAGCAGCAAGGGATGCAGCGAACTGGTCGTGTCGGCCTGGCGCAGTTCCTTCTTTGAGGGGAGCGGACCGTTGCTCGCGTCGGCGCGGGCGGGCAATGTCATCGGCGGTGGCGATTGGGCGGACGACAGGCTGGTGCCCGACATGATCCGCGCGATGCTCGCCGGACGGGCACCGACGATCCGATCACCGGGCGCAATCCGGCCATGGCAGCATGTGTTGGAGGCGTTGCATGGCTATCTGATGCTGGGTGCGCGCCTGTTACAGGGCGACCGCGACTTTGCCGAGGGATGGAATTTCGGCCCCAGGGACGAAGACGCTCGGCCGGTGTCCTGGATCGTCAGGCGCCTGCACGCGGCCTGGGATGAAAAGGGCCCCGCTGCCGCCATCGACACCGGTCCGCAGCCGCATGAAGCGCATCTGTTGCGCCTGGACAGCAGTAAGGCGCGGTCGCGGTTGGGGTGGCGGCCGGTCTTGCCGCTCGAAACGGCGCTCGACTGGATTGCCGAATGGCATCGTGCCGTGGCGGGGGGCGCTTCGGCGCAGCGCGTCACGCTCGACCAGATCGCACGATATGCCCTGCTGACGCACGGGGCGGCGATGTCAAATGCGCGGACGGAGATGGCCTGACGGTGCGCTGCTGCGAAAGGTGACGCGGCTGTGCCAGTACCAGCTACCGACGATCAGCGTCAGGGTGAAGCCGAGCTGGGCAAGGACAGGGGAAATCCGGCCCCATTCGACGAGGAGGGGCAGCGCCGCCCAGTTGGCGGCGTAGTTAAAAAGATAAAAGCTGGCGAAGGCCGCAAACTCCCTGAATAGGGCGCCGCGCGTACGAAAGACCCACAGCTTGTGCGTCGCAAAGGCGAAGCACAGGCACACCGCTTGGGCGATCGCCAGCGCCAGCAGATAATGGGTCACGAAATAGGGCTGCCACCAGAGCAGAAGCGGATAGAAGGACAGCCCAAGGGCGGTGTTCAATGCCCCCGCCATCAAAAAGCGGAGCGGCCGGTTTAACGGTATGAAATGGCCGGACATGACCCCTATGCTTTGTCGAGCAGGGCGATGCGCATATTCGCCTGCAACGTCTCGCGCGGAAGGAAAGGCGACAGATCCTCGAGCGCGGGTGATGTGATGCGACCGTCCGGATGCTGCCGCGCGCCAAGTTTGGGTGCGAAAGGCACATTTTCGTCGACGATGATCTCGCAAAATGCCGGGCCGTCGGCAGCCAGCGCCGATGCGATCGCGTGGGGCAACGCATGATGGTCGGCTGCCCTCCAATAGGCAAAGCCAAAGGCCGAGGCGATGCGAGAAAATTCCGGGAAACTCACATTGCTCTTCGGTCCACCGCCGACCTCGACCCCGTTGAAGAAATTGCGCTGGGTCTGGAAAATGGAAACATAGCCGCTGTTGTTGATCAGAATGACCTTCACCGGCATGCGATAGCCTGCGATCGTCTGCATTTCCTGAAGGTTCATCATGATGCTGCCGTCGCCCGCGATGGCGACGATCCGGCGCTCACCGCGCGTGGCGGCCCACACGCCGATCGCGGCGGGCAGATCATAGCCCATGGTGGCGCAGCCCGAGTTGGTCCACAGCCGCTGTCCCGGCTTCAGCCGGGCGGCTTGGAAGCCAATGACGCAGGCGCTGCCGTTGCCGGTGACGACGATATCCTTTTCGTCCAGTTGCCCGAACAACTCATCCATCGCGACATAGGGATGCACCAGATGCCCGTGATCGCGATATTCGGGCAGTACGGCGGGAAAGCGGGCGACGCGCTCGCGCGACCAGTTCAGCCATTCGCGGTGCGCGTCGGCGGGGCCATCATAGGGAACGGCGAGCAGGGCGGGGATCAGGTCGGCAAGGTCGGCGACGACCGGCATATCGGGTATGACATTGGGTTTGGCGAGTTCGACAGGATCGATATCGACCCAGATTTTATAGGCTTCGCGTGCGAAGCTCGACCAATTATAGCTGACCTGCCGGATGTTCAGCCGGCTACCCAGTATCAACAGCAGGTCGGCGCTTTGCGTGACCATATTGCCGCCGCGGTCCCCGACGGTGCCCGGCTTGCCGCAGTTCAGCCGATGGTCGGTCCACAGCGCGTCATGCGCGTTCCAGCCGGTCACGACCGGAATGCCCAGCCGGTCGACCAGCGCCAGAAAGGCCTTGTGGGCTCCGCTCAATCGCACGCCGCTGCCCGCAAAGATCACCGGACGCCGGGCGGCGGCGATCCGTTCCATAATCTCTGCCGCGACCGCGACCGTGTCGAGCGGATCGCGTTGCCACGGCGCGTCGATTTCCGCCGGATCGAAACCGGGAAGCAGCGCCGCCGGGTCGATCTTTGCTGCCTGAACGTCGAGGGGAATGTCGAGCCACACCGGTCCGGGGCGGCCGCTGGTGGCAAGGTGCAAGGCCTTTTCCAGATGATAGCGGATCGACAACGGATCGATCACCATCGCCGCATATTTGGTGATCGGGCGAACCAGTTCCTCGATGTCCAGTTCCTGGTCGCCATATTGGCGAAGCGGAAGCCCCGTCGCGCGGACCGTCGTTTCGGTCTTTACCTGCCCGGAAATCACCAGCAACCCGATGGAATCGACAAAGGCGCCATAGACGCCGGTGATCGCATTGGTGCCTCCGGGGCCGGAGGTAACGTTGACCACCGCCAGCCGGTTGGTCAGCCGGTAATAGGCCTCCGCCGCCATCGAAAGCGCCTGCTCGTGATGCGTAAAGGTCGTGGACAGCTCCGGATGGGTCCCGAGCGAATGATTGAGATGCATCGCGCCGCCGCCGGTCAGCATGAACACGTCGCGGACGCCGTGGTCGGCAAGAAACTGGGCCACCCAGTCGGAAAGCTTGATCAGGTTCATTTTGTCCATCCATTGAAGATTGCGGTGCGGCGGATCGCTTCGTCGAGCGCGACCGTGGGTTCGACACCAAGCTGGCGGCGGATGGCGGCGGTCGACGGCACATAGCGTCCGGGATTCCAGCCGGCGTCCTCGCGGCCCATGATGTCGACGCCCGGACCGCCCAGAAGCTTGGCCGTCCGTCGCGCGAGATCGGCTATCGATATCGCTTCTTCCGACCCCATGTTCCATGTCGTGCCGGGCGGCGCGCGCATCAGCGCCAGCCAGAGCCAGACCGTCAGGTCCGCCGCATAGAGATAGGATCGGACCGCGGAGCCGCTGCTTTCGATACGGATCGCGCGGCCCGCCGTCGCATCGCGGATGAAATTGCCCGCGGCGAAGTGAATGTCGAGCGACAGCAGCGGCCCGAGCAACGCAAAGATGCGCGCGGTCACGACATCGAGGCCGAACTGCTTTCCGTAAATCGCGCACAGCAGCTCGGCGGCACGCTTGCCTTCGCCATAGGCCGATTTGGGGTCGCGTGGGTCGGGACCTCCCGTCCAGTCTTCGCCGACCCGCTCCATGGTCGGCGGCTGCGCGCCGTAAACCGCTCCCGAACTGAGGTACAACACGCGCTGCACCCGCCGTTCGACGGCGAAGTCGGCTATGCGGCGGGTGCCCGCGACGATGGTATCGAACATGCGCCGCGGATCGTTGGCATTGAGCACTGCGCTCGCATCGGTTGCCGCGTGAACGACATGGGTGAAGGGGCCCGGCGGCGGCGCGAAATCCGAAATGTCGCCGGCGATCATGTGGAATCGGGCGCTCAGATGCGGCGCGCGGGCGGCAAAGGCCGCGGGATCGCGGCTAAGCACGACCACCTCGGCCGTCGATTCGGAGCGGGCGAGCGCTTCGAGCATCCAGCGGCCGATGAAGCCGGTGCCACCGGTCATGAAAATGCGCGCACCCGACAGAAGTGGCCAATGCGCCGCGAGGCGGCGGTTGATCGCCGTCAGGTCGTCGGCCAATATCATGCCACCGCCAGCCCGAATGATGGGCGCCGCTCGCGATGGGCGCGAACCGCGCGCGCCAGACTGTCGAGCGAAAGCGCCCAGACGATGACAAGGATCAGGCCGGGGCGCAGGAAGTGCCCCGCGGTCAGGCCGAAGCTGGCCGTGACCGAGCGGTCGGTGAGCCAGCTGTTGCCCGTCACGTCGAGAATGGTGGCGAGCGGCCAGTCGGCCGCGATGCAGAGAAGGTAGGCGCAGGCGATCGCGGTCGCCGGCCCTGCTCGCTCCCATTTTTCCAGCAGGATGAGGAATATCAGGAAAAGCTGGGTATAGCCGCCTGGCGATTGGGTAACGAGATAGGCGCCAAGGAACAGCGCGGCGACCCGGTGGGCGGGCAGGGCGCGGGGCTGGAGCCAGGCCGCTGCGAGCGCGATCAGCGCGATCAGCTGGGTCGAACGGATTGCGATCGGAACGAGCCATTCGATCGTTTCGACGATCCGCGACGGGACAAAGCTCATGACCGGCAGGTCCAGTTTCCGGAACATGGTCAGTGGGGCATAGCTCGTCGAATAATTGACCTCGTTCCAGACCTGCGCGCCCTGGAACACCACCCAATGCGCTGTATTGGACGCCAGTTCCGCCGGGGTGCCCGATCCGACCCACGCCAGCGACGCCAGATAGATGGCGATGGTGGCAATCCCCGCCGCCTCCAGCGCCCGCCAGTCGCGGCGGATCCCCAGCGCGAGGACGGGGAGCAGCAGATAGGGTTTGAAGTTGATCGTGACCGCCGCAGAGAGAATGCGCCAGCGCCTCGATCGGGTTACGGGGCCATGCGCGATCATGAAGAAGGCGAAGGCGATCAGGATCAGGTTGCCGCGTTCCAGCGTGAACAGCATCGGCAGGCCGATGGCGATCGCGATGGTACGCATTGGCGCGCTATAGGGATCGACCCGGCGGAAACAGATCCAGGCGATCAGGACATTGATGCCATAGGTGCCGAGGATGACGCCGCGCGCCAGCCAGTCGCAATCGCGGGCGTAAAAGGGGCTTTGCAGATAACAGCTGGGCAGGCTTGTCAGGTCTAGAAAGACGAAAGAGAGCGGCGGATATATGCTGCGCCAGACGTCATAGACCCCCGGATTATTCGCCCAATAGGCCGGGTTGAACCAGTCCATCAGGCTGTCGTTCGTATCGAACACGAAAGGTTGCGGCAAATAGCCGAAGGCGTGCACATGATAGAGGGTCCAGCCGAAGCTGGCGAGCACCGCGAGCGCGAGAACGACCTCCGGCAGCCGATGCCGCAGCGACAGGCGGGTCATGGCCGCTGGACGAATGTGCGGATCGCAGGCTTTCTGCGATCGGCGGGGAAGTTGATGCGCTCCTCCTCGATGACCAGGGGGACGTTGCGCCCGCGTTCGGACAGCAGCCGCAGCTGTTCGCCGATCAGCCCCATGAACAGCATGAGTATGCCGAACAGCGCGGCGATCAGCGCCAGCCCCAGCAGCACCCATGCGGGCCCGCCAAGCGCCAATGCCGCCGCGCCGGCCACGGCCAGGCCGAGTGCGACCAGCATGGCATAGGCCGACAGAAAGACGGGCAGGCGCAGCAGCGATTTTGCCGACCCGGCCAATCCCGAAAGCGCGAAAGAGGCGAGCGCGGAAAAGTCATTCTTGCTGACTCCCGCCGCGCGGACCGGGCGTTCGAAGGGGATGACCGCGAGATGGAAACCGCCCTCGACCACCATCCCGCGAAAAAAGGGTTCGGGTTCGTTCCACGCGGCAAGCGTATCGAGCACCTTGCTGTCGAAAAGGCCAAAGCCCGTCGCGCCCGGTATGATCGGATAATCGCCAAAGCGCCGCAAAATCCCATATCCGATATGGCGCGCGGCGCGCAGCGGCCATGATGCCCGTTCCGACCGGCGCTGGCCCAGCACGACCTCTGCCCCCGCGCGCCATCGCCCCAGAAAGGCGCCGATCATCTGCGGCGGATCCTGAAAATCGGCGCACATGCCGATCACCGCCCGCCCTTCGGCCTGATACAGGCCATAGGTGGGCGAGCGCATCTGGCCATAGTTTCGGTTGTTGAAAATGGCGCGGATGCGCGTATCGCCGTCGCACAATTCGCGCATGATCGCCCGGGTTCCGTCGGTCGAATGATTGTCGATCAGGATGATTTCATGGCCATCGGCGTGACGCTCGGCTTCGGCGGTCACGGCGGCGCAGATGGCCGCCACATTGTCGGCTTCGTTGAAGCAGGGAATGACGATCGAAAGTTCGGGCGAACGTTCGGCGGGCTCCGTCTGTTCGGTCATGCCGCCGCATCCGACGGGCGGGGGGCGAACAGGCGGATGGCCGTCGCGGGCGCATAGACTTCCGTGAACAGGGCCGCCAACATCAGCAGCGCGAGCAGAGCAACCGCCGGAATATTCAGTTTCCGATCGGTGTCGAGGCGTGGGGCTTCCAGCATCTGGACGTTGGCCCCGGTTTCGCCGACCAGCGTTTCCACCGCTACCTCTTCCGACGAGCGGGCGTACACCTCGTACATCGCCTGCGCGAAGCGATAGTCGCGATAGAGGTCCAAATATTCGCCCGACACCTCTCCCAGGCCCGCGACATTCGGCGCCGCAGGGCCGCTTTCCGGCCGCGCGCTGCGGCTGATCTGCGTGCGGAGCGAGGCGACTTCGGATTGCACTGCCAGCAATTGCGGATTTTCCGGCCCCTGGAATTTCTGAAGAGTTGCGAGTTCGACCTGCTTTGCCTGCAACCGGGCCTCCAGTCCGGCTCGCACCGACAGGGCGGCGCCCAGTTCGGCTTGCGGCTCGGCCAGCCGGTTGCGACGGCGAAATTCGTTGAGCGCCGTTTCGCTCTTGGCGACGCGGCCCGCTGCCTCGCGAAAGCGCTCGGTAATGATGCGCCGTTTGCGGTCCGCGCGATCCTGACCCAGGGCGACGATGCGGTCGCTGATCGCGTCGGCATAGGCACGGGCCAATCTTTCGGCTTCGCGTGGATTGTGGGTGCGCACCTTGACCTCGATCATGCCGCCGGTCAGCGAATGCACATCGGTCTTGCGAGCGAGCGCGCGATGCGCCGCGGTGGCGGAGGCGTATCCGCCAGAGCCGACGAGCTTCAATTCGGCAATCACCTGATCGGCGACCTCGCTACTGCGGGCGACCGCCAGATACATGTCGATCTGTTGCTTCGATCCGCCGAGCATGGCGGCGAGCCCCTGAGCCTGGCCGCCGAGCGCGTTCAGCATCGACCCCAACCCCATGCCGCTATTGTCCTGCGGCAATAATTTTGCGCGGGCGACGTGGGGTTGGGGAAAGAAGATGAGCAACGCGAGCAGCAGGGCGCCCACCGCATAGGCACGGCGGCGGTGCCGGGCATCGGCGATGAGGGCGGCGATGCCGCTCCAGCCTGGTCGGCGCGCGATCATTTGAAGATCGACCGGATCGATGCCGCGCCCACCAGTCCGCCGAACAGCGACCCGGTAATGTCGCGCAGTCGTGCCCAGAATTCACCGCGGCTCGCGTCGACCGGAACATAGATCAGATCGCCGGGCAGGGCAGGCGCGCGCAGCGTGCGTCTGCCGTCGGACAGGACGGTTCCGTTGGCGCGGACGACGAAAATGGCGGACTTGTCGCCTATTTTCTGGACGCCGCCTGCGGATTCGATGAAGTCGCGAACGGTCGCGCCATCGCGATATGAAAAGGAAGCCGGGCTGGGAACCGCGCCGAAGACGCCGATCGTGACCGGGCGCGCGGGGACATGGATGACGTCGTTGTTTTCCAGTATCAGATCGCCGGGCAGCGAGGCGGCATCGACCGGCAGGTTGAACACCAGGCGCCCGTCGGGCTCGCGCTTGCGCAATTGGCCGACGATATTCTCGATCAGCGCCAGATTGCCCGGTTGGACGAGTTGCGCCCGATTGGCCGATGTTATGGGCTGGGTTGCCAGCAGCAATTCGACATCGTCGATGGCGCGGTCATAGCTCAGGCGTTGTTGATTCTTGACGCTTTCGCGCGTGATCACGCTGGCATAGGGAAAAGCGTCGCTGGTCAGGCCGCCCGCTTTTTCCAGCACATCGGCCATCTTCGTACCGGCATCGACATAATAGCGGCCGGGACGTGCGATTTCGCCGCTGATCGTGACAAGGACCGGCTGCTGGTGGAGCGGACGGGCGATGCCGACATGCGACAGGACGCGAATGACGTCGCCCCGCCTTGCCGCGCGCTTGGCGGCTTGCGCCGCGTCGACTTCGCGCCAGCCGGGTTCCCCGCTGCCCAGGCCGTTCAGGACCATCAGGCGGCTGTTATCGGCGACCGTGTTGACGCCGCCGGCGTGGATGATGGCGTCGGTCAGCGTTTCGCCGGGCGCCAGTTCGAATATGGCTTCACGATTGACGCTGCCGACCACAGCGACTTCTTCGCCAGCTGGGGCGATATAGATGATGTCGCCATTTTGCAGCAGGACGTCGCCGCGGGCATCGCCCTTCAGCAACAGGTCGTACAGGTCGAAATCGGACACGAGCTTGCCCACGCGGCGAAGTTGCAGCGACCGGAAACTGCCGCCGCGCGCGGGTCCGCCAGCGGCGAGCACGGCGTTGACCAGGGTGGACAGACTGCCTGTCGTATAAGAACCCGGACGAGCGGCAAAGCCGGTGACGTGAACGGTGATGCCGTGGAGGCGGCCGATCGCAACCTCCAGATTGAATCCGCGATATTGCCGCGCGACCTGTCGTTCGACGATGGCATGGAGGTCGCCATATCGTGCCCCGCCCACGACGATGGCGCCGACGCGCGGTACGAAAATTCGTCCCTCGCCATCGACCACCAGGCGCAGTCCCGCCGCCTGAACCGATCCCGTGATCCCGAGCAATATTTCGTCGCCCGGATTGATCCGATAATCGGGCGGAACGGCCGTCGTCGTCGGAGCCGTGAAGTCGCGGGCTCCCGGCAGGAGCAGTTCGGCGCCAAAGCGCCGCAGAGGCTTTCCGGCAAGGGTCGAGACATAGGTTTCGAACTCGCTCGGCGGGACCGGGTGCATGGCGTCGGGACGATCTTGGCCGCCGGGCGGCTTGGGGACCCCGCGGCGCGGCGGCGATGCCCCTTCGAGCTCCACCGGCGCGACGGCTGGTACGTCGATGGCGGGCACCGCGATCTGCTCGGCTGCGCCTCGCTGCGCGGGGTCGTCGCCTCGGGATGCCGGGGGCGATGCACTTGCGGCGACGGGCGAGGCGAGCTGCGCGGCAACCATCGGCGATGGAACGCCGGCGAGCAGCACCGCCGTGGAAAACAGGATGATGCGAGGCGTCAAAACCTTGCCTCCGCTTCGGCCAAACCCGCTTCCGGGACGAACAGCCTCGCGGCGGCCTCCTGCCACAACGCGGCGTTCGAAGCGGCGAGAATGCCGCGCCCCGGACCGCCGATGCGATAGGGAGAGCCATCCCAGTGGGTAACGACGCCGCCGCTTTCGGTGATCAGCAACGCGCCGGCCGCATGATCCCAGGGAAGGATACGCTGAAAAAGCGCGGCATCGTCCTGACCGCTGAGCAGCCGGGCATAGCTTTCGGCGGCGCAGCGCGGCACCGGCCTGACGTCTAGATGGCGGCTTGCGACATGATGGAGTTGCATTCGCTGGCCTTCGGTCATGAAGTGGGATCCGATTGCTGCTCGGATCGGCGAGCGCCGTGATACACGGGGCGGAATGGCCGTGCCGTCGCATGTCGCACCCTTGCCGCGTTCGGCGTGGTGCAGGCGGCCGCTGAGCGGGTCGAGAATCCACGCGCCCACCGGCATGCCGTCTTCGACCAATGCGATCATCATGCCGAAAGGCGCGCGTCCAGCCGCGAAGTTGGCGGTGCCGTCGAGTGGGTCGATCAGCCAGAGCGGCCCCTCGCCGATATGATCCAGCAGGGCAGGGGTATGGGCGGCGGCTTCCTCGCCCACGATCCGCGCGCCAAGGCCTAGCGCGGACAGGCCGTCATGCAGCCGCTCTTCGGCCTCGCGATCGGCGATGGTGACGACCTCTCCGGGGCTTTTCTCGATCGTCTCTCCCGGCGCGAGCATCCGAAAGCGCGGCATGATCACGTGTCCGGCCACCTCGCGCATCAATTGCGAAACCCGATCCCCCAATGTCATGTCGATCACGCAGCGACGCTGGCCAGATGTCCGCGCTGGGCCGTGCTCTCGCGCTCTTCGATCATGCGGATACGGGCGAGATCCTCGTCGGCGATGGCGCGATAATGGTCGCGCTTGTTCTTCAGCCATTCCAGCTCGAATGCGACGGCATTGGCGATCGCGTCGTTGAAATCGGCACTGTCGGCCGCGCTGCCGTCAAAGACGATCTTGCGCGTTTCAAAACGGTCAAGCCGGATCTGCCGAAAGGCGCGCAGGGCCATTGCCGCCTCGACGGCTACCGATCCGCCGACGACCAGTTCCAGATCATTGTCGGCGCAGACCCGCGCGACCCGCAGCACGGCTTCACTGATCGCCTCGCTGTTGATCGCGCCGCGCGGCAACCCCCGCGATTGGGTAAAGTCGACCCGGCCGAATACGATGCCGTCCACGCCCCCGCGCGCCAGCGGCAGCATGGCGTCCAGGTGGGCAAGGGTCGTTTCGGTTTCGAGGTTGAACAGCATTCCGGTTTCGGCCCGGTCGCCGCCATAGACCTTTCGGCTGGCATCGATGAATTTGGACAGCGCATAGGGCGTTTCGACCATCGGGGCGATGATATAGTCGGCGCCGTAAAGCCGAGCGGCATGAAGGTCCGAGACAGCTTCGCAGCCCCCGATCTTGAGCGCGAACTTGAGGTCGGCGCGCCATGTCAGTTCCAGAAGACGCAGAAGCTCGTCCGGACGGGTTCCTTCGGCTTCGAACTCGGCCTTTACGGCAACGACGCCATAATGGTCGCGGCCTTTTTTGAGCATGTCCAGCATCCGACGTTCCCTGGCATTCATCCTATCTACTCCTTCCACGCGAACAGGCTCGTTGCATGGTCGAGACGGAGAATGCGGACCGTTTCCGTAACAATTGTGGCCCGGAATTATTTTATCTGTTGGCGCCAAGGGGATGGGCAGGCGGCAACGTCACTATAGGACATGCGTGCGTCCCTGGCTCTTTGCTCATCCATTGCATCATGGTGCCTTGGTGCGGCTGCCTGTGCTGCGGAGCCGGTGCTTGCGGTGCTGCCCGGGGGGCAGGCCGCGATGTTGTCCGGCAGCATCGACGAGGGACTGGCCGAGACCGGCGTGGCACAGCCCGTCGCCGAACCGACTGCCGTCGCGGTTATGCCGTTGGGTCGGCCGGGGGTGACATCGCGCTATGGCGTTCGCGTCGATCCGATCCATGGCCGCAGACGCATGCATCACGGCATCGACATTGCGGGAACGGCGGGCAGCGCGATCCTGGCGTCCGAACGCGGCACCATTGCCTTTGCGGGGCGCGCGGGCGGCTATGGCAATATGGTCGAGATCGACCATGGCGACGGTCTGCGCACGCGCTATGCGCATCTGTCGCGGATCGGCGTCCGGGCGGGCGACCGGGTAGAACGCAGCCAGCCTATCGGCGCGATGGGAACGACCGGGCGTTCGACGGGGGTGCATCTGCATTTCGAAACCCGTCAGCATGGACGCACTGTCGATCCACTTCTCTTGCTGGGTGCCGGCGAAGGGCGCGTTGCGGGGCAGGGCCGCCGGGTGGCGGCGCCCGCGGTTCATCGATCGAGCTTCGCGCGCCGCCGCGCCGGGGCGCCGGAGGAAGGCGCCGTCCCGCTTCCCGGGGGCGAGGGTGGTGCAGCGGCAGGGACCGCCGCCCAATGAACGGGTTGCAGCTGATATTGGTCGATGAACGTCCACGCCTGCTCCGCTTTCTGGCGGCGCGCGGCGCGGGCGAGGATGCGGAGGATTTGCTGCACGATCTGTGGCAGAAATTGGCCGTGGAGCCCGCGCGTCCGGTGGCCGATCCGCGCTCCTATGTCTTTCGGGCAGCGGAGAATCTGGTGCGCGATGCCCGGCGATCGTCGGTCAGTCGGGGCAAGCGCCAATATGACTGGATGGAGGTGGCGGACGGTCCTTCCGATCAGCCAGGCGGCGACCGGGTCCTGATCGCGCGGGAACAACTGGAGGCGGTGCAGGCGGCGCTGACGGCACTCGGCCCCCGTGTCGAACACGCCTTTCGCCGCTTTCGACTGGAAGGCGTGGGTCAGGCCCAGATCGCCGCGGAGCTTGGTATCAGCTTGAGTTCCGTGGAAAAAGATCTCCACAAAGCCTATCATATGCTCGCCGATATTCGCACGATCGCGAATACGGGATAGCACTTTTCACTTCGTCATGGGATAGGCCGAGCCGGAAGGGGCGGGGCATGACGAAGGACAATCCGGAAACGAATGAAGCGGCCCGCCGCTGGATCGTCCGTATCGGCGACGAAAATTTCGACGATTGGGACGACTTCACGCAATGGCTGGAGGCTGATCCCGCGCATCTTGCCGCTTATGAAGCGGCGCTCGACAATGATGCCTGGGCCGCGGCCGCCGTGGCACGCCTGCGCCGGCCGCCAGGCTGATGATCACCCGCTATTCGCGGCTTTCCAGCGCCTGCCAGATCGCCTCGACCGTATGGGTGCTGTTCTGCGCCGCCCGATAGATTTTGATCTTCATCGTCGTCGACCATGGGTCGGATGTGGCAGCGACGGGCTTTTCCGCGAATCCGCCGTTGACGATGCTTTCGGGAAGCCAGGCAAGGCCGAGGCCGCCCCTGGCTGCGGTAAACAGGCTTTCGGCAAGCGATGCGCGAAAGACCGGGGCAAGGTTCAGTTTCGCCGGAGCTGCCTGCAATATGCTGCCCACGACATGCGACATGTAGGAGGTTTTTGAAAACTCCAGATAGGGAATGGGATCATCGCTCGCGTCGGCGATTGTTTTCATGACCGACCCATCGGCCTGAAAGGGGATCATCCGATCGATACCGATTTCCTTGCTGGGAAAGGCATCGGGGTCGATGTCAAAGCGTACCGATGGGTGATCGTAACTGATGAAGAAGTCGCTGCCGCCATTGAGGAGTGCGGTCAGATATTCGTCGATGGTGCGTGTTTCGGCGACGATCGATACCTGAAAGGCGCCGATCTTGCGACGCAGATCGGCAAACAGGCCAGGCAGGAAATAAAGTGCCAGCGTGTGCAGGCACGCGACCCGGACACCGGTTGCGGCGATGCGTGAATTGGCCATCGCCTTGCGTTTGGCGTCATAGGATTGCGCGACGATTTCGCGTGCGACGGCGATGAAATCCTCGCCTTCCGGGGTCAGCGAGATCGGATGCTGCGACCGGTCGAGAAGCTCGACCCCGACCCACAGTTCCAGCGACTGGATCCGGCGGCTGAGCGCAGATTGGGTGACCAGCCGCGCCTCCGCCGCGCGCGAAAAATTACCGATTTCGGCAACGCTCAGCAGGTCTTCGAGCCATTTGAGTTCCATGAAATCGTTCCAATTCAAAGTTATGCAATTTTTGCATAGCCTCTTTCTAATTTCGAATTGGCCGCCGAACAAGGTTTCGCTGCATCAACAATCCAAGAATCGGTTCTAGGGGGAAATAAAATGACTTCGACGCGGCAAAAACTGCTGGGCTTCACGTGCCTTGCAACCATTCCGGCGCTTCTTGCGATGCCCGCACATGCACAGGACACTGTGGTGGATTCTACCGCGCAGTCGGCGGACGGCGCGAGCGATCTGATCGTCGTGACCGGATCGCGTATCGAGCGCTCGATCCAGGAATCGGCCGTTCCCCTGCAGATCCTGGGCGCGGAGGATCTCGAAGAAAGCGGCACCGTCGACCTGGCTGAAGCGGTCATCGAACTGCCGGGCGTATCGGCGTCTATTTCGCCGCAGAGCAGCAACGACCAGATTCAGACCGCCGGTCTGTCCACCATCGACCTGCGGCGCCTGGGCGACGACCGCACGCTGGTCCTGATCAACGGCAAGCGGGCCGTTTCCAACTCGGGCAACTCGGACCGCGTCAGCCTGTCGACGCTTCCGTCGGGGTTCATCAAGCGCGTCGAAGTCACCACCGGCGGCGCGTCGGCGGTCTATGGCTCCGACGCCATTGCGGGGGTCGCGAATTTCGTCCTCGAAGACAATTTTCAGGGCGCCGAATTCGAGGCGCGCTATCTGACGCCCGAAGCGAGCGGCGGCGAAGACCTCGAATTGAACGCCATGGTCGGCAAGAAGTTCAACGACAATCGGGGCTATATCATGGTCGCGGGCAGCTATCGCGACGTGAAGATCATCGCCGCCGACAAGACGCGGCCGGAATCGATCTTGGCGCTGGAATTCGACGATCCCGACGTCGCCGCCTCCAACAGCTTTGCCAATGAACTCGGCCAGCCGGGCTGCGACCCCAGCAATGTCGAGCGGCATTGTCTGGTCGGCTCGTTCAGCGGCAGCACGCCCGGCGGCGTGTTCGAGGGCGGCGACGCCTGGTACAAGGACGGCCAGTGGTTCAACGACATCGCGCGCACCAATCCCAACGGGCGACTGCCGTCGGACCGCAATCCCGGACAGGATTTCTATTCCGATTATGACGGGTATAACACCCGCATCGGCCAGTCTTTGATTGGCGCTCGGCGCATGTTCAATGTCGGCGCCAACCTGACCTATGAATTCTCGCCGGCGTTCAACCTTTCGCTGATCGGTCTCTATTCGATGGTCCATTCGAATACGGCGGGCGGATATGAGACGCTCAACGACAGCGACACCTTTGGTTCGACGGGGCAGACGATCGGCAATATTGCATCGAGCAACCCCTTCATTCCGCCCGAAGTGCATGTCACTCGGTCGGGCAGCGTCGATTTCGATCGCTCGCTTGTCGAACTTGGCATCCAGCGTCGCCTGAACAAGCGCGAAACCGTCCGCTTCATCGGCGACGTCAGCGGCAGCCTGAGCGACAAGTGGGAATATGAGCTCTATTCCACCTACGGCAAATTCTATCAGCGCCAGATCAACACGAACGAATATAACCATCAAAAGGCGCAGTGGGCGCTCGACGTTGAAACGGTCGGCGGCGTCATTCGCTGTCGCAATGCCGCGGCGCGGGCGGATGGCTGTGTTCCGCTGAACATTTTTGGCGAGGGCACGATCTCGCCCGAGGCCGCCGACTATATCCGCTACACCGGCAATGCCCGGCAGACGCGCACCCAGTTCACCGCTGGCGGCTTCGTGCGCGGCGAACTGTTCGACCTGTGGGCGGGCCCGGTAAAGGCCGTTTTCGGCGTCGAATATCGTTATGAAGGACAGGAAACCCATGGCGATCCCGATGGCGATCTGGTGGGCGGGCTCGATGGCGATCCGACAACTGACGACGTCGATCAGACCAGCCTTGCGACCTTCCCGGACATCAAGGCCAGCTATCGCGTCAAGGAAATGTTCGGCGAACTCGACGTGCCGTTGTGGGAGGACACGCTCGACCTGCAACTTGCGGCGCGCGTCGCGGACTATAATACCGTCGGTACGATCTTCAGCTATAATGCCGGTCTGGTGTTCCGTCCGATGGATGGCCTACGCTTCCGTGCGCAATATTCGCGGTCGCAGCGTGCGCCGAACCTGACCGAGTTCTTCTCGCTGCCGCGTCCGGACGCGGACGATCTGATCGATCCGTGCGAAGGCCTGATGCCCGACGGCAGCGGCGTTCGTACCCCGGCAGGCGTTGGCGGTTCGGCGGCAGATCTTGCGGTGTTGACCTCCAACTGCCTCGCCGACCCGGGAATTCAGGCCTATTTCGCCGATCCGGCGAACGCCGGTCTGGCCTTTGACGATGGTGACAGTTCGACGCAGGGCCCGAACGCGGGCAACCCGAACCTCAAGGAAGAAACGGCGGATACCTACACGTTCGGTGTCGTTGCGACGCCGCGCTTCATCCCCGGCCTTACCCTGACGCTCGATTATTATCGCATCTCGATCAAGGATGCGATCACCTCGATCGATACCCAGGATACGGTCGACCTGTGTTACACGGCCGCCGATTATCCCAACAATAAATTCTGCGACGTCATCACCCGGAACCAGGCGTCCGGCGAGATTATCGAGGTCATCAACTATCAGGAAAACCTGAACCGCGAGCGGGTCGAGGGTATCGATGCGGGTCTGTTCTACAAGTTCAAGCCCGGATTTGTTCCTGGCCGGTTCGACGTGGACGTCCGTTACACCCATTATCTGACGCAGGATGTGAAGTTCACCGGTATCGGTGGACAGGTGCTGACCTCGTCGCCGCTGGGCGAGATCGGCACGCCCAAGGACGAACTGCGCCTGAAGCTTGGCTATCGTCTCGGCGATTTCCGCTTCACCTATACGATGACCTATCTGGGTGGTGGGGTCGACGATCTGGTCGCGGCTCCCAACCCGACCGATGACCGTTATTACAAGGTCAAGGGGCAGGATTATCACCGCATCTATGCCTCCTATGACTTCGGCAAGGACGATCAGTACCGCATCTACGGCGGCATCAACAATCTGTTCAACGATTACGGCCCCTTCATGCCCGACGGCCTGAACAACGGGAACTTCCGGAATATCGTCAGCCCGCTCAACGATCCGGCCGGACGTGAATTTTATGTCGGGGTTCGTGCGCGTTTCTGAACCGCCGGCATAGAAACCGGACGTCCACCCGGTTGGCAGGCGCATTTTCTTTCTTGCAAGGAAATGCGCCTGCCGCTCCCCTCCCACTTGCCTGCGCGGAGCGGCCGCGCCTTGACCCCGCGAGGAAGATTATGCGCCTGAAGACCCTGTCCTGGCGGCTGGCCTGTTCCGGATTTCTCGTGGCGTCATTGCCGACAATGGCTCTGGCTCAGGATGTCGCCGTACCGGCGTCTGCGGCTCCGAAACCCATGAGCGCGGTCGATTTTGTCGAGCTTCCGCAACTTGAAAAACCGGTGCTGTCGCCGGACGGCGGTAAATTGGTCTATGTCCGCTCGCACGCCGACTGGTCCAAGAACAAGCATCTCGACGACTATGTGCTGTTCGATATGGCGACGGGCGAGGGGCGCGTCATTTCCGATTGGCCGCGCGACAGCGACACGTTGTCGGCGGTAAGCTGGGCGCCCGACGGCCAAAGCTTTGCCTTCGCCATGAAGGCAAAGGGAGACCGACAGGATCAGGTCTATATCTATGACCTGAAATCGCAGGTCCTGAGCAGGGAGACGGCGCATCCCTCGAAGGTCGGCGACATCATGTGGGGCCGCGACGGTAACGTCCTGTATTTCCGTGCGCGGCGCGAAAATCCCGATCCGGCTGCCCTGCGCAAGCTGCAGATCAAGCCGTATGACACCGAACTGCCCTATGAATTGTGGCGCCATGACCGGCGCGACGGGCTGACGCATCTGGTCCGGGGCGGCGACATGTCCGTCACCGACTATACGCTGTCGCGCGACGGCACCAAGATATTGCTGACGCTGGTGCCTGACGGCGCCCAATATGACAGCATCGACCGCGAACTTTGGTTGTTCGATATCGCCACGGCGGCGGTGCGCCGACTGACCCATAATCGCTATGCCGAATCCCGCGCCCAATTGTCACCCGACAACAAGAGCTTTGCCTATATCGCGACCGTAAATGCGGCGGGCGAGGGCTATTATGAGGACAATCTTTTTGTTCAGAAAGTCGGGGATACGGCGCCGCGGCTGATGATGGCCGATGTCCCGATGGAAGTGAATGATTTCGCCTGGGCCCAGGCCAAAGACAGCATCATGCTCCTCGGCAATGTCGGACTGCGCAATGCGCTGTTCAAATTGTCGGTTCCCGCCGACCGGCTCGAACAATTGACCCGGGGCGACCATGCGATCGGCGATTGGCGCTATGATGCGACCTCGCAGGCGCAGGTTGCGGTCGTCACCGATGCCGCGAGCCCCGGCGAAGTGATGGTAAAGCGCGCGGGTGATAGCGATCTGCGCCCTGTGACGCACGAATACGCCAACCTGTCGCGCCGTTTCCAGCTTCCGCGCCAACAGGCCTTCCGTTGGCAGGGGCGCGATGGCCAGTCTCTGGAAGGGCTGCTGGTCTATCCCGTCAATTACAAGGCGGGGCAGCGCTTTCCCCTGATCACCATTACCCACGGCGGTCCGCGTTCATCGTCGCAGTTCGGGTCGTGGAACATGTCGCGGTCGGTGCCGGTCTTCACGGGGCAGGGCTATGGCGTCTTCCTGCCCAACCATCGCGGCGGAACCGGATATGGCGATGCCTTCATGCGCGACATGGTCGGCCGATATTTCAACAATGCGCACCTCGACGTACTCGACGGCGTCGATGCCCTGGTCGCGCGGGGGCTGGCCGATCCGGACCGTTTGATCGCCATGGGGTGGAGCGCGGGTGGCCACATGACCAACAAGCTGATCACGATGACCGACCGGTTCAAGGCCGCCTCGTCGGGCGGCGGCGTTGCTGACTGGATATCACTCTATGGCGAAAGCGACGTGCGCGAAAATCGCACGCCCTGGTTTGGCGGTTCGCCATGGCAGGAAAACGCCCCGATGGCGTCGTACAGCGACCAATCGATCCTGAAGGACGCCTGGCGGGTGAAGACCCCGACCTTATTCTTCAATGGCGAAAAGGACGAGCGCGTGCCGCCCACGCAGGCGATCATGATGTATCGGGGAGTTCGGGCGGCCGGGGCGCCGACCATGCTCTATCTTGGCGAGGGTGAACCGCATAATTTTCGCAAGCTGTCGAACCAGCTTTTCAAGATCAATGCCGAACTTGATTGGTTCGCACGCCATGTCACGGGCACGAAATACGAGCTATCACTGCCCGCGACCGCTACCGAAACGGCGGCGGCATCGGACGATTAATCCGGCGCGGAAGGATAACCAATGGCCGAACCCCTGATCACCAGCGACGTCGTCACCTTTGGCATATTGTGTACGATCGTTGGCACGCTTTTCTATCTGCGCGGACAGGGCGGCGGCTGGGACCGTTTCTTTACCTTCGTCCCGATCGTGCTGCTTTGCTATCTGGTGCCGTCGCTTCTCGCCAGTTTTGGCGTCATCGGGTCGGGCGAGGAGGGGCTTTGGCCTGCCGCAAAGGATTATTTCCTGCCCGCGGCGTTGATCCTGCTGACGCTCAATATCGATCTGAAGGGCGTCTGGGGGCTTGGTCCAAAGGCGCTGATCATGTTCTTTACGGCGACCGTCGGCGTGGTGATCGGCGGGCCGTTGGCGGTGATGATCGTCGGCAGTTTCAGTCCGGACGCGGTTGGCGGAACCGGCGCGGACGCGACGTGGCGGGGCCTTTCGACGCTTGCCGGAAGCTGGATCGGCGGCGGCGCGAACCAGACCGCGATGCTGGAAATCTATGGCTATAATCCCGAACTCTATTCGGCGATGGTGGCGGTCGATATCGTCGTGGCGAATATCTGGATGGCCGTCCTGCTTTATGGGGCCGGGATGTCGGCGCGGATCGATCGCTGGCTCGACGCCGACGCAAGCGCCATTTCGACGTTGCAGCAGCGGATGGCCGATTTCAGTCAATCGGTCCAGGAAGTGCCGACGCTGGAGCGTCTGATGCTGTTGCTTGCCGTCACGTTCGGGGGCGTTGGCCTGTCGCATCTCGGCGCCGACATGATGTCGGCGGCGATCGGTGCGATCCCCGGATATACGGGGGGCGTCCTCGCCAGCCGGTTCTTCTGGGTGGTCGTGATCGCGACCAGCTATGGCCTGATCCTCAGCTTTACGCGCGCGCGCCGACTGGAAGGAGCCGGGGCGTCGAAATTCGGTTCGGTGATGATCTTTCTGCTCGTGGCGATCATCGGCACCCGGATGGACGTTTTCAAACTCGCCGACAATCCGACGCTGTTTCTGGTCGGACTGATCTGGATCCTGATCCACGTTCTGCTCTTGCTGACGGTGGCAAAGCTGATCCGCGCGCCCTTTTTCTTCGTGGCGGTGGGCAGCAAGGCGAATATCGGCGGGGCGGCATCGGCGCCGGTCGTCGCGGCGGCCTTTCACCCGGCGCTGGCGCCGGTCGGGGTGCTGCTTGCGGTCCTCGGTTATGCGCTTGGCACCTATGGAGCGATCATCAGCGCCGAACTGATGCGGATGGTTGCCCCATGACCTCCTTTGCAAGGCCCTCCGCCTTCTTGTCCCGCATTCATCAGGCAGGTTGATCTTCATGCCCTTGTCCCAGCGTTCACGTCAGGCTTTTTGTATCAGCGATTCGCCCTCGCTGTTCGTGCCGGAGTGGGAGGAGCCGCTGCTGGCGCGCGCGCTCGTCGCGCTGGCGCTGCGGACCTCTCCGACCATCTGCTATGTCGGCGCGGCAAAGGGCGACCATCCCGATCGCCGCCTGGCCTTTTATCAGTTGGCCGAAAGGGTGAATTTCCGGCCGCGGGCGCTCAACCTCTTCACGCCGCTGACGGACAATCCCGACGAATATTTCGCGGATGCCGACATCGTCTATGTCGACGGCGGATCGACCCGCAACCTGATGGTCCTACTGCGCGAATGGCGGGCCGATCAGGCGCTGCGTGATGCCTATGATCGCGGGGTCATTCTGGCGGGGGCCAGCGCGGGCACGAACATGATGTTCGAATGGGGACTGACGGATTCGGTGCGGACGCGGATCGATCCGATCGCCGGGCTGGGCTTGCTGCCGGGCACGGTCGGCATTCATCACGATGCCAATGCGCATCGCCCGGCGGCGTTCGAGGCCTTTTTGAAGGATCCGCGCGCGACGGGGCCGGCCTTTTCGATTGACGACGGCGTGGCGCTTCATTTCGTCGATGGCGAGCATGTCGGGACGTGGAAAAGACATCAGGGAGCGGATTGGGCGCGGCATTCGCTCGGCACCGAAGCGGCGGTGCTGCCATGACCGATCTTGCGTTGCCGCACACGGGCCCCATTACCCCGGCCATGCGCGTCGAACATGATTTTCTGGGCGATATCGCCGTTCCGGCCGAACGATATTTCGGTGCCGAAACCATGCGCGCGATCCGGAATTTTCCGATCACCGGGACGCCGATTTCGGCGATGCCGGAACTGCTCGTCGCGCTGGCGTGGATCAAGAAGGCCGCGGCGCGGACCAATGCGGCGGCGGGCGATCTGACGCCGGAACAAGCCGATGCGATTGTGGCGGCCTGCGACGAGATTCTGGCGGGGCGGCTCCACGAAGAATTCTGTCTGGACGTCATTCAGGGCGGGGCGGGCACCTCGACCAATATGAATGCGAACGAGGTGATCGCCAATCGCGCGCTCGAAATCATGGGACATGCGCGGGGCGATTATGTGCGGCTTCATCCCAAAGACCATGTGAACAAATGCCAATCGACCAACGATGTCTATGCGACCGCGATCCGCTTGACCGTCGTTCAGATCAACCGCCGCCTGTCCGACGCGACCCTGAAGATCGTCGAGGCCTTTGAACGCAAGGCCCGCGCGTTCGATCATATCCAGAAGCTTGGTCGTACCCAGTTGCAGGACGCCGTTCCAATGACGGTGGGACAGGAAATGCAGGCGTTTGCCGACGCGCTGCGCGAGGATGTTTCGCGGATCGCCGAAATGCAGAGCCTGTTCATGGAAGTGAATATGGGGGGCACCGCGATCGGAACGGCGGTTGGGGTCAGTCCCTATTATCTCGACCATATCGTACCCGCGCTTGCCAAGGTCACGGGAATGCCGCTGACCCCGTCGGCCAACCGTATTGAGGCCAGCTGGGATACCGGCCTGTTCGTGTTTTACAGCGGACTGCTAAAGCGGCTCGCGACAAAGCTCAGCAAGATTTCGAACGATCTGCGCTTGCTGTCGAGCGGGCCATTGTCGGGCATCGGGGAACTGAAACTGCCCCAGATGCAGCCGGGATCGTCGATCATGCCGGGCAAGGTCAATCCGGTGATCCCGGAAGTGATGAACCAGATATGCTTTAGGGTCTTTGGTGGCGATACGACGGTCACGTTCGCGGCGGAGGCGGGCCAGCTTCAGCTCAACGCGATGGAACCGATCATCATCTGGACCATCTATGACAGTTGCACCGCGCTCATCGCGGGAATGAACACAATGGTCGAAAATTGCATCGACGGCATCACCGTCGACGAAGCCCGCACGGCGCAGTTGCTGGCGGGCAGCACGGCATTGGTCACGTCGCTGATGCCCCATATCGGCTATGGCCCGGCGGCGCGGATCGCGCAGGCAATGGTCGAGGATCGCGTCAGCCTTGCCGAGGCCTTGCATATCCATGCGCCCGAAGAGGCCGCGCGTTTGCGGGCCGAACTGCAGCTCGTCTAGGGCGCACTTCCGGATGATCTATTCGCTCCGGCCGCGCACAGATGCGCGCGGGCCGGGCTGATATGCTGAATCGGCGGTTTACCATCGCCGTGAAGCGAATCCTCATGTCGGCTCGGCATTCGTGGCAGCATGAGGACGAAATCCTATCTTGCCGCGGTCGATTCGCGCTGGCTCATCGCTCTTGCGATTGCCGCTGCCGGTACGCCGGCGGCGGCAGAGGCATCGTCGAAACTCGACAATGTGAAGCCGCTGCTCGCGGCCTCCACCTCCTGTCCGGTTTCATTCGCGCCGCCCGTCGCGGCGCGGCCGGGAAATCTGACCCAGGCTATTCTGGGCGGTGCACCCAGTGCCCTCGACCGTATCCGGCTGAGCCAACAGCAGGGCGCGGCGTCGCAGGCGGTGGAGCCAGCGCCCGCGGCTGCCGTTTCGGTGCCCTTCGGCCGCGATCTGGTGACGGCCGCCGCCGTCCTGGAACCGGCCAGCCGAACCAGCCTTTCCTTTGGAGCCCTTCCGTTGCCGTCTGTGATGGGCGATTGCGGCGCGGCTGCGCTGCGCAAGATGCCGCGCGACATGGGGATTGCCGCGCCCTTCGGGACGCTGTCGTCGCCCGACGACGAGCTTGGCACCCGCGCCATTCCGGTCAAGCGCACTCGCTTCGACGACCGCTGGAACCGCGTCCGGCGCGCGCCGTCGGCGGCGTTGATGCAGGCGCAGCTCGGCAAGGCTGGCGCCGGTCATGGCGTGGCGGAAGAAGAGCTGTTCGCGCGGGTCAATCGCTGGGTCAATCGCCAGATCGAATACCGCGCCGATGACCGAAACTATCGGCAGCGTGACTATTGGGCGACCGCCGATCAGACGCTGGCGCGGCTGAGCGGGGATTGCGAGGATTTCGCGATCCTGAAGATGCACATGCTGCGGGCGGCCGGCGTCGCGCCGTCACGAATGAAGCTGGTGCTGCTGCGCGATCTGGCCGCGAACAGCGATCATGCCTTCCTGCTGGTCGAAACCGATGGCGGGCATGTGGTGCTCGATAACACGACCGACCGGGTTTATCGCGGTGCCGAGGCGGTCGCGGTACGGCCGGTCCTGTCTTTCAGCGAGAACCGCCGATGGGTCCATGCCTATCGCGGTACGCAGCCGCCCTTTACCGTCGCGTCGGTTCCCGCCGCGGAAAAGAGCCGGACGCTCGCCGCGCTCGATCAGCGTTCGGTCAGTGCCGAGCCGCTGACCTTCAAGACCGGCTTCAGCAGGTAGGTCAGCACCGATTTCTTGCCGGTCAGGATTTCGACATCGCACAACATGCCGGGGGTGATCGGCAGGCGGTGCCCGTTCGACGTCAGATAAGAGTGCGTCGTTTCGACGACCACGGTGAAATAGGGCTGGCGTTCGACTTCGTCATAAATGCTGTCGGCTGACACCCGGACGACCCGGCCCTTCAGCCCGCCATAGATGGAAAAGTCATAGGCAGTGACTTTGACATTGGCCGGATCGCCGACCTTGATGAACGCGATGTCGCGCGGAGTGACGCGCGTTTCGACGAGTAACTTTTCGCCCAGCGGCACGATCTGCATGATCTGTTCGCCCGCGTTGACATATCCGCCGACCGTGTTGACGAGCAGGTCGTTGACCACCCCGCGCGTCGGCGACCGGATTTCGGACCGCGCGAGCCGTCCCTCGGCTCCCCGGATCGTTTGCTGGTTGACCGCCATCTTGGTCGTCAGCTGGCTGCGCTCGTTCAGCGCCTCCTGCTGAAAATCATAACGCGCGCGGGCAACCTCTGCCCGGGCTTCGCGTACGGCGGCCTGCGAGCGCGAAATCGCCTGCCGGGCGGCGGCAAGGCGGCCCTGAATGTCGACGACTTCGCGCTGGGCCGACAATAGCTCGGTTTGCGGGACCACCGATTTGGCTGCGAGCGGTTCAAGCATCGCCACCTGTTCGCGCGCGAGTTTCAGGCTGGATTCCAAGGACGAGGCCGTTGCCTGCGCCTCGCCCAGATCGCGCGACCGCTGATCGACCGCGGCGGACAGGGCGGCAAGCTGGCTTTGCAGCGACGAGCGTCGCACTTCGAGGAGGCGGGCCTCGTCTCCGCATGAATCGCCTACACAGCCGGTTCCTCCGGCTTCGCTCGCCAGTCGGGCGGCGCGCTGTGCCAGTCGCGCATTTTCCGTTTCCAGCTGGCCCAGTTCGGATTGCGAAGCCGTATTGTCGAGGCGAACGAGCAATTGCCCCTTGTTCACCGTCTGCCCGGACCGAACCAGTATCTCCTCGATCGTCGAGGGTTCGGCCGATTGGATGATCTGAACCTTCGACGACGGAATGACCCGGCCCTGACCGCGTGTCACCTCATCGACGCGCGCGACGCTGGCCCACAAAAGGAAAAGGACGAAACCGACGGCCGCGGCGACCGTGATCTGCTCCGCACCCCGCAGACGCTGCCAATATTTCAACATCAATCGCGCCTCAACTATTCGCTGCCGGATGCCGGACCGGATACCGTCAGGGTCGCGCTTCCTTGCTGGTTCGTCAACGCGTCGAAACGGGATTTGCCTTGTGTCGGATCGGGAATATTCGGGGTCCACCCCTTGGTGACGTCGACCCGTCCGCCAACGTCATTGTCGGCGCGATGGTCGGTGGGATCGCGCGGCATCGGCTGTGCGGTCACGGCGATCTCGCCGGTCACGTCATCGGCGGCGTTTCCGCCCTGATAAAGCTGGCTGAAGGCCGGTATCCATTCATTGCCCGAATAGCCGTTCGTGAAGGCCGCCGGCTTGCCCCAGCTTCCGGGCCAGCGATAAAAGATATGGGCGCCGATCTGTTCGATCTTGGTCAGCTTGGGGGCCCAGCGCGGCAGGACATAGTTGGCGTGATAATGGGTCGCCATGCCGACCCCGACAGTGACATGTCCGGCGAGCGCGGCGCGCGCGATCTCCGCCGAACGGCGCCACAGCGCCGCGACGGGCACGCGTCGCATCGATCCGTCGCAGGCAAAGCTGAACTGGCATCCGGGGCGCGAACTGCCCTGATACACCACGCCGCAAACGGTGCTGGGATAGGCGGGATGCCGCACGCGGTTCAGGATGACCTGCGCGACTGCGGCCTTGCCCAGATCGGTTTCAGTCGCCGCTTCATAATAGATCGCCTGCGTCAGGCAGCGTTCGGCATTGGATGCCTGGGCCAGGGACAGGCGCGGGATGAAAAAGGGACGCGCGGCTTCGACCGGCAGGGTGGATTTGGGCAGCTCGGCATTGCGGGCGACGGCATCGTCGCCTTCCAGCGCGGGCGTTTCGGCGTCGGCCTCGGTTTCGGCGATCAGCTTGGCGATCGCCTTTGCCTTGGCGGCCCTTGCGGTCGCTGCGGGGTCTTCGCGGTGCGACGCGAACAGGCCTTCGATCGATCGCGCAACCCAATCGTTAGAGGCCGCCACGACGAGCAGGCCGGCAACCAGCGCCAGGCCGGCAAGGAACAGCCCCATGCGGCGCGGGGCCGCAGTGGGTGCGGTGCCGTCAATATTCCACGGCGGGCTCGTCTCGCTGGCGGTGGCCAGCCGGATATCGCGGTGCAGGATCACGGCCGATTTTCCTTTGGCATCGATTTGGCAAGGATTTCGGCGCGCGGGCCATCGGCGACGATACGGCCGCCGTCGATGACGATGATCCGGTCGCACAGGTGAAGGATCGCCTCGCGGTGGGTGGCGATCACCACGGTTTGCTCCTCATCGACGCAGGATTCCAGCGCCTTGATGAAAAAGCGTTCGCTTTGCGTGTCCATCGCCCCGGTCGGTTCGTCGAGGAACAGGAGGCGCGAGGGCGACGCCAGCGCACGGGCAATGGCGAGGAAGCTGCGCTGCCCGCCCGAAAGCTGGCTGCCGCGTTCGCCCGTGACGCGATCGAGCCCGGTTTCGTCGCGACCCAGAAACTGGTCCGCACCGATCGACTGGAGCAATTGCAACAGGTCGTGGTCCGATGCCGCGGGCGCACAAAGTTGAAGATTCTGCTTGATCGACCCGCTGAACAGAACGGCATCCTGGCCGACGAAGCGAAGCTGCGAGCGCAGATAGATCGGCGAATATTGGCGGCTGTCGAGCCCGTCGATATAGATATTGCCGGTGTCGGGCGGGTAAAGCCCGCACAGGATGCGGCCGAGCGTCGATTTGCCCGATGCAACCCGGCCCACGATGGCGATCTTCTCGCCCGGCGCGATCTTCAGATTGATATCCGACAGCGAGGGTGCCGAAGCGCCGGGATAGGAAAAGGACAGCCCGTCGACGGCCATTTCGCCGCGATGGATCGCAAGGTCGAGCGTGCTGCTGCCCATCCGGCGCTCGTCGTTCGCCTCGATCATCTGCTGGATGCTTGCCATCGTCGTCCACGCCTGACGCCCACGGGTCATCAGAAAGGCGAGCTGGCCGACCGGCGCCATCGACCGGCCGGCGAGCATGACGATGGCAATGATGGCGCCCATCGAAATCTTGCCGGCGTCGAACAGGTAAAAGCCGCCGACGACAAGCGCGAGGCTCGAAAATTGTTGGCCCAGCGTCGCGAGGTTGATCGCCGCCGCGCCGGTGCGGCGCAGGCTGGCCTGGGTGCGGGCATTGACATCGACCATCCGGCGCCATTGGCCGAGCACCTGCCCCTCGGCGGCGCAGCTCTTGATCGTTTCCGATCCGCCGATCGATTCGACCAGCATCGAATGCTGGATGCTCGCATCGGCCTGGCTGTCGAGCGATGCGGCGACCATGCGGCGTTGAAGGAAAAAGCCCGCGACCGCCATGGCGGCGATGATCGACAGGGGGATCAGCGCGAGCCAGCCGGCGAGTACGGCTATCATCGCGACGAAGAGGAACAGGAACGCCACATCGACGACCAGGACGATCGTGGTCGAAGCGAAAAAGTCGCGTACGGCTTCGAACTCCGAAACCCGCCGCGCCAGCATCCCGGTGCTTCCGCGCCGATCGATCAGGGGGATGTTCAGAACTTTGGAGAAGATTTTCTCCGACAGTTTGACGTCAAGATCGCGCCCCAGGTCGTCGAGCAACGTGGCGCGCGCCAGGCGCAGCGTGAATTCGACCGCGAAGGCAAGCAAGGCGCCGATCGCCAGCACCCACAGGCTCGATACCGCCTTGTTCGGGATCACCCGGTCATAGACGTTCATGGTGAAGAGGGGGAGGGCAAGGCCGAGCAGATTGATCATCAGCGCGGCGCCCAGCACCGGGTAGAAAGACCGGCGGACGCGGCGCACTTCGCCCCAGAACCAGTGATGCTTGGCAACCTCGTCCCAGGGCCGCTCCTCGGCCCGGATGGCTGTGGGATCGGCGGCGACGGCAATTGCCTGTCCCGCATATTCTTCTTCGACCGTCTCTTCTGCGACCCAGAGCGGCTCTTCCCGGTTGGAATCCCAAAGCAGATATTGATTGTCGCGTTCGTCGAGCAGCACGGCGGTGCTGCCGTTCTTGCGCTGGATGATCGCTGGCAGCTTGCGCGCAAGGCCGCGAACCTTGCGGGCGAACAGCTGTTCATTGTTGATCAGGCAAAGGTCGAGGGCCGCCTCGGCCTGATGGAAAGGCAGGCGCCCCCGTTCGTCCCGCGCGAGCGAAGACAGGGCGGCGCGCTGGAAAGTCTGGCCGAAATGGCGCGCAACGAAGTCGATACAGGCGATCAGCGGATCGCCCGAATCTTTGTTGTCGTTACTGGCCAGCGAGGATTGATCCCGCATCATCTTGTTATTTCTTTGCTCAGAATCAAACCAATACCAGTTTTTACTGCGGATAGCGACGCCGTTGCAGTTCTGCGGGTGCGGGCGGTCCATAATTTACCTTCTCGCGCGCATAGACCCTGCGCGACTCCGGCGCTGTCAGGCCAAAGGCGTCGAGCAGGCTGTTGGTCGATGCCAGTATCTGATAGCCCGCGAACAGTTCGGAGAAGCGCGCGGTTTCGGCGCGAACCTGAACATTGAAGCGGGTGTTCTGGGCATCGAGGACATCGAGCAGCGAGCGGCGTCCGACCGAGAATTGCTGGCGATAGGACAACAGCAGTTCATCGGTGGCCCGGCTCTGGTCGACCAGGTCGCGGAACACCGCGGTCTGGGTTTCCTTGCTGTTCCAGGCGCGGCGCACATCGGCTTCGGCATCGCGTTCGGTCTGGTGAAGGCGGAAGCGTGCTTCGCTCGCGCGGCGCACCATTTCCTGATATTTGGCGCGGTTGATGCCGCCGTCAAAGATGTTCCAGCGCATGACGACGCGGCCCATCAGGTCGTTGGTTTCTCCGCGAAAGGCGTCGATATCGTCGCCGATCCGGCCGGTCAGTTCCAGTCCGACGGTCGGATAAAGGTCGCCGGCTGCCTTTTTGGCTTCGGCGGTTGCGGCATCGACGTCTGCGCCCGCCTCCAGCACCTTGGGGTGCTTCGATCGGGTGACGCCGACCGCTTCGCTAAGGCTTCCGGGCAGCTTTTCGAGCATGGCGGGCGGCATCTGGACGTCGTCCACCTCCATCCCGCTGAGCGCGAGCAGCTCGATCTTGGCGTTGGCGAGCGCTTCCTTGGCTTCGGTGACGCGCACGCTGGCCGCCTTGGCGCGTTCCTGTGCCTGCTGCAGGTCGGCGACGCTGATCGACCCTGCGGTCACGCCGTTCGACAGGTCGGAAACCAGGCTGTTGTGAAAGGTCAGATTGTCCTCGGCCGCCGCGACGACCCGCTGTTGCAGCAGGACGTCGAGATATTGCCGGGCGCTTTGCAGCGCGATGAACTCCGACCGTTCCAGCACGCGCAGCGCGGCGCCATCGACCCGCGCGGCCTGGCGCGTCTTTTCACCGCGCCGCCGTCCAAAGTCGATCAGCGTCTGTTCGGCACGGATCGACGCTTCCAGCGGATAGAGTTCCTGATTGGCGATCCCCAGGGCACGGCGCGTCGCATTTTCCAGACGGCGGACGCCCGCCGATGCTTCCAGCGTGACGCGCGGCAGATAGAGGCCCTGGGCCTGCTCCATCTCGAATTCGATGGCCTGCTTGTTCATTTCCGCCTGATGGATCTGCGGATTGGAATCGATGGCGATCGCCATGACATTCTGCATCGATACGGGCTCGTGATCTGCCCCCTTCTGAGTGGTCCAAAATTGATGATATTTTGGACGACGAAGGAGATATAGAATGCCGAGCAAAAAGCATCGCCCGGAAGAGATTATCGGCAAGCTACGTGAGGCGGAGGTTGTG
>NZ_JAXMPB010000009.1:0-172936 GCF_034380315.1 Sphingopyxis sp. | reverse complement strand
GGAAAATACGGCTGAAGACGCGCCATCTGCTCGTCCGTCAGCCAATACAAATCACTCATCATTCAGGCTCCTCACCCCAAGCCTGAATCACAGCCGTCACCGCAAATCAATGGGTCCTGACCCTAGGTGCCAAGATGGGTTGCTGTCATGCAAACCCGAGCAGAGGAGCCATCCGCCATGGAGATTACCACGATCGGCCTCGATCTGGCCAAGAATGTTTTTCAGGTTCACGCAGTTGATGCAGCGGGCGATGTCGTAGTGCAAAAGACGCTTCGCCGTGCTCAGCTTCTGCCCTTCTTTACGAAGGCGGGGCCGTGCCTTGTTGGCATCGAGGCCTGCGGCACGTCGCATCATTGGGCGCGCGAGCTGACCGCTCCGGGGCACGAGGTGCGGCTCATGCCGCCTGCTTACGTCAAGCCTTACGTGAAGCGCGGGAAGAACGATGCTGTCGATGCGGAAGCAATCTGTGAAGCGGTCACGCGGCCGACGATGCGCTTCGTTGCGGTGAAGTCGCGTGAGCAGCAGGCGACACTGGCGCTGCATCGAAGCCGCAGCCTGCTCGTCGGTCAGCGAACGCAGCTGATAAACATGATCCGAAGTCTGCTCGCCGAATTTGGGATCGTCATTCCGGAAGGGCGGGATCGCGCGCTGATCATGGCACGGCAGATCGTCGACAGCGAGCGCACGCCGGAGGTGCCGGACGACGCAGCAATGATCGTAGCGATGCTCTCGCAGCAAGCGCTCGACATCCATGCGCGACTTCACGCGATCGAACTTCGGCTGGCAGCACTCCAGCGTAGCGATGAGGTCGCGCAGCGTCTCTCGACGATCCCTGGTATCGGCCCGGTCGGCGCAACGGATTTGGCTGCGTCGGTCAGCGATCCTCACCAGTTCCGTTCTGGCCGGCAGTTCGCCGCCTGGCTCGGGCTCACGCCGCTGCAAAAGTCGAGCGGCGGGAAGGAACGGCTAGGGCGGATCAGCAAGATGGGGGACAAATATCTGCGCCGGCTGCTGGTCATAGGCGCGACCTCATTGGTCCGCCGCGCGAAATACAAGCCTGACACGGCAGATCCGCGGCTCGTCGCCCTGTTGGCCCGCAAGCCCGTGAGGGTCGCGACGGTCGCCATGGCGAACAAGATGGCCCGGATCGCTTGGGCGCTCATGACGCGCGGGCAAGTTTATCAGCGCCATCATGGCCCGATGTTGGAAGGATAATAGAAGGAGCTTGGCTGAGGAGATCAGCTTTACGATGTTGTAAGCGCGATGCGATGTGATGGCGATACCGGTCAGACCGGGAGCCGGGACAACCCATGGACTGTCAAAGGCGTCATAGCCTGAAAAGCCGATCGGGACCCGGTTCGCGGACTCCATCAGGGCCAGCAGTCCCTACCGACTGCATCAACAGGCCGGACAGACGACTGCAACCGACCAAAACGCCGATCATCAATTTATGCTTGCAACGCGGGAGCCATCCACAGAGGACAGTCGCAATCGGCCAGTCGCATCCGTCCCGCGCATTTCCTTTTAGCTCGTTCTGCGGATCCTGTGCCTGTCCGCATTCCGCGCCCCGATTTGGAGGCGCGGAGGGGGAGTCCTGGGTCAGAAGGTCAAGAGGTCGAGCAGGGTGAACACACCGTTCGGGCCGAGTTTGTCGGCGGAGAGGGCGGGGGACCAAGCGCGGTTGCTGCCGAGATAGGCACGGTCGTCGAGTTCGAGCAGTCCTATCAGGGTTTCGGCGACGATGCGACCGCCGACCGGACCGAGCCCCTCGCCCTTGTCGAAATTGCCGGAACTCGTTTCGCGGCCGATTTCCGCTGCCTCGACCAGGATATAGAGCCATAGCGGGGTGCCGCCGGCCAGCGTCGCCGCCGGCGTTGCGGCGCCAGCGAGCGTCTGAGCCTTGTTCGTCACCTTGGCGATCTCGTTCGCCGGTCGCTCGCACGCCTCGGCGATATGCTCGCCCGATGGCAGGCGGAAGGCCTGGCCGCGCAGCAGATTGCGCAGCGCCAGCGATTTGACGTCGCCGGCGCCGACGAACGGCAGGTCAAGCAGATTGGCCGCAAGCTTTGTATCGAGCTTGTCGGCGCGATCGACGGTCGCGTTGCTGAGATCGAGCACTTGCGGCCATTCGACCACCCCCTTGAGATCACCGAGCGGCTGAAAGCCGAAACCGAGAGTGGCGCCGAACACTTCGAGCGCCGGCTTGCCCGCCTGAATCTGGATACGCTGAGGGATCATCGAGTGGCCGAAGCGGAAGCCGGCGACGGCGAATTCGACCGGGATAAACGGATCGGGACCTGCGTCGGCGCCGAACGGGCAATCGTCGGGCCGGTAGATCTTGCGCCCATTGGCGAGGATGTCGACGATCAGCGGCGCGCCGACCATCGCGCGGAGAAAATCGTTCACCACCACCCAGTGATAATGCCAGGTGACGATGCGGCGGCATTCGTCGAACAGGTTGCGTCCGGTCAGCCCCTTGGAATGAAGGGTGTCGGCGACGCGATTGTGGAAGCGGATAAAGCCGAGCTGTAACTGCGAGATGATGCGGTTTTCGTCGTTGCGCGGATCGCCGATTATCGCGCGGCCGTGAGCCGAGCGCGCGAGGTCCTGTTGCTGGAGCGCGGTGGCTCCGGGGGCGTCGGCGCCGACCAGGATCTTGATGCCGTTGAACTCGCTGCCCGCTCCGCCCGCGGCGACATTGTGATAGAGATAAGGCGAACCGTCGGGGCCGTCGGCATAGATATTGTCGAGGTCGAGGGTCGGTGTTCGGAAATTGACCGTCGATTCGGCCGCATCGAGCCGCGCAAAGCTGCTGGTAAGGTCGAGGGTGATGTCATGGTCCACGAACTGGCCGAAAAATATATGCCCGACGGGGACACTCGTGGTCTTTTTCGCGGGGCCGGTCGATTTCATCGGGCCGTCTTTGTCGGCGATCGCGGCGAGGTCGCGCGGGTCGATATAGAGCGGCGGGGCGTGGGGGAACATGCGGCCGAACCGGTCACTGCGGTTGACGCTGTGAGTGCACAAATAATGGAGGCCGGTGAAATTTTTGAGTCCGTGATGCGTGGGCATGACTTCTCCTTCCCCCACAGAAAGGTCCTGCGGGCAGTATGAGCGGTTGGGACTTTGGCAGGCGCGCCAGTGCACTAAGCCCGCGCGACTTGGCGGCGGGACGGCACCATGCAGCATGATCTTTTTGGCAAACCCTGACGAAGACGCTAGGCTCTGGCCGCGCGGCCCGATAGCATCAAAGCGCCATAGACTGGCGCGTTCGTCGCGCGGTGTGCACAACTTGGCAGGTAAAGGCGGGGTTAGGGACGAGGGCACCAATAGCGCCGCGTTCTAAGGAGATTCGATGATGCGTGGGATTGTGGCGGCATAGACGGCCGCCGGAAGAGGGTAATTGCGCCCGCTTCTATGCCGACCACCGCATCAAGCTGCGGACCACCCAGCTCGATGCGGTAGTTTTTTGGCATTGTGGGGCCCTCGGCATCTTTAGGGCAGCAGCAAAAATCTCACGCGAGTAAAAATGTCGTATCGTTTCTCTTTAACCATGAACGGCTGCTTTCCCACCCACGCTAATCGCAAGCGGCCTTTCTGCTGCCGGCCAGCTCAGGCCGAATAGCAGCCGGGCAGCGGTTCGCTTATTTGGCAGCAACATTAATCGGATCCCAATCGATGAAAAGGAACCGAACTCGCTTTAGATGGGCTGCAAGATTGCCGATCGCCCGTCCCAAACCGTAGCCTCCGCCAACATCTGCGGGCGAATGCCCCATAAGCTGGTCGTGCACGTCCTTGGGAATGTTGGCGTCGCGGCAGAGATCCTTGAAGCTGTGTCGGAAACTATAAAACACGAGGCGGGGGTCGTCGCCGACGGCATTGTCGATCAGGCGGTTGGCGCGGCGGCTCGCCTCCTTGGTCTTTACGCCCAGTGAATCGGCCTCGAGGTCAGGAAAAAGCCGTACTGCTCCGCTTGACCGCATCCGTTGGACGTAGTCGAGAAATCCGAGCGCTATCAGTTTGGGATGGAGCGGTATCACGCGAATAGAACCGTCGGTCTTCACCCGTTTGCGCTCGTCAATCTCGTCCATGACGTAGTCCGTGACGTCGATATAAGGGATCCCTTGCTCGGACTTGATGTCCGCGAGCAATATCTGACCAAGTTCCTCAATTCGAGCGCCCGTGCAAAGCCCGAGCAGGAACAACCAGCGCAGCGTCGAATCGGAGACCTTTGACTTGCTCAGAGGGTGAGACCAAGCCGCAGTGAACAGCTTGGCCGCAAATAGCTGAGCGAGTTCGTCCTTGGTAAATGGGCGCCGCGTGCTCTTTTTTGTGTATCCTTCGACTTTGATACCGGCGCCGGTGTTCGCAGGGATGAAGCGCTCCTGGAAAGCGAACCCGAGGAGGGCTTGGACCGCGCCGAGATATTTTTTGATCGATTGCGGGGATATGCGGTCTACGCCCGATCTGTCCGCATAGAGCGCATGAATGTCGACAAACTCCATCATGCGATGCACTCGCGGCATACTTTTTGGCAGCACCGCTATCGCGTCACGAAATTCGAACAGATCGTTGGGCGTGATTTCGCCGATGCCGACATCGCCGATATAGCTTTTGAAATAGCGTACGGCCGTTTTCGTCGCGGCCTGCGCCTTCGGCGTCGGCTTGCGCGCCGCGATCCACTTCGCCTCGAGGGCGTCGAGCTTCATGTCCGGTTGGAGCCGGCTCGAATTTGCGCGGCGCCGGGCCGAGGGGAGTACGGGAACTTGTTCGCGGACTTGCGGCGAACCCAGCGCATCGGCCAGTGCATCGGCGAGCGGTTCGTCGATCCCGCGATTCGCCTCCTCGGGTAGTTTTAGTTCACGCTTTATTTTCGCGACGGCGAAGCTGAGCAGGGGGCGCCAACGGCGGTGCGGTACCCGTTTCTGAAAACTGAACCACAGATCGCCAAGGTCGCGATGGACCGAAGCATGGTGAGCCTCGATCCGAGCGAGTGTTTCGGGAGAAAACTCATCGTCGGCGTCGCTTCCCGCCAACCTCTTGCGATAAGCGATCCATTCGGTTGGACTCATGTCTTGTGCGGTGGCCCGATGGTCTCCCGATTGGTCCGCGACGGCGTCGTCGAGCTCCTTGAGCAAGAAGGCGACATCCATACCGCCGCTCGCAAACCCGGTAGTGGACCTGGCGGTGAGGAGGCGGTCAACCAAGACACGCGCCTCGTCGGAAGTGAAGGATCTTGGAGCGTCGTTTGCGAGCGCGTCGCGAAATTGTTCGCACTTCTGCTCATATTCACCATTGGCAATCGCCAGCTTGCGTTCGGCATGGCGCTGATCGGCGGTGCCGAGGCTTACCTTGTAAAGTTGGCCGCAAGCGAAGGCGCTTTGCAACGGCAGCGGGATACGGCGGCGAAGATAAAAAATGCCGCTGCGTGGATCGCGCCAGAGTCCCTTCGGATTCATGATCGTTCGTCCTTTGTGTACTCATTTGGTGTACCCACCGAGTCACTAACGAACAGAAAACCGAGACTTCTGCGCCTTTCCGGCGATTTGGTGACCCCTACGGGACTCGAACCCGTGTTTTCGCCGTGAAAGGGCGACGTCCTAGACCGCTAGACGAAGGGGCCGTCAACCGGTGAAGCGGCGCATTAGACGGGCATGGGGATGCGGTCAAGCGCTCGTGAAGCGGTCGGCGAAAAAATATTGCGGCGGTACGCAATCAGTCCGCCCAGGCCGCGTCCTCCAGATGGAGTTCGGCAGCCGGGCGGCTGCCCCAATCGTCGCGTTTGGCGCGCCCCGCGAGCCACAGCTTGCGATTGCCGCGCGCGTGGAGCAGCGCCTGGCCAAGGTCGGTTTCGGCGCTGCGAAAGGCGATTGCCTTGAACCGCGCGCCATCGTCCCCCGCAACGATCAACCGGACATGGTCGGTGCCGACAATCCCCGATTCGACGATGCGGACCGGGCCGGTTGCCACGCGCGGAGCCGGCCAGCCGGCGCCATAGGGGCCCGCGCTCTCGATGGCCTCGCACCACAGCGGGCTGATCCCGCGCGGCGCGAGCACCGCATCGATCAGCAGCGCTTTGTCGCCGCTGGCGCGTTCGACATCGGCGGCCAGTCGCTCGTTCAGAAAGGCGCCGAGCGCGTCGATCTTGCCCGCCTCGACCGTCAGCCCGGCCGCCATCGCATGGCCGCCTCCCGCCGTGAGCAGCCCGCACTCCTTTGCGGCGAGGATAGCGGCGCCGAGATCGACGCCGCTGATCGAGCGGCCCGACCCCTTGCCGACTCCCGCCTCGTCGATCGCGATAACGATCGCCGGGCGGTGCAGCCTTTCCTTGAGTCGTCCGGCGACGATGCCGATGACGCCGGGATGCCAGCCGACCCCGGAAACGATGGCGACCGGTGCGTTGGCGGTTGCCGCGCTTGCGGTGATCGCTTCGTCGAGCACCGCCGCTTCGATCGCGCGGCGCTCCTCGTTCAGGCGGTTGAGCTCCATCGCAATGTCGGCGGCCTCCTGCGGATCGGTGGTGGTGAGCAGGCGTACGCCCAGGTCGGATTTTCCGACCCGCCCACCGGCGTTGATCCGCGGGCCCAGCGCGAACCCCATGTCGCTCGCGCTGGGGGGCTTGGCCAGCCGTGCCGCGTCCATCAACGCGGACAGGCCGGTATTGCCGCGCCGCGCCATGATCTTCAGCCCCTGGGTCACGAGCGCGCGGTTGAAACCGGTGAGACGAGCGACGTCAGCAACGGTGCCGAGGGCAACAAGGTCGAGTAGGTCAAGCAGCGCTGGTTCGCTGCGGCCGCTGAAAAAACCGCGGGCGCGCAAGGTCCGCAGCAGCGCGGCGCCGAGGAGGAAGGCGACGCCAACCGCGGCAAGATTGCCGTGAAGCGCCGCGTCGGGGGCCTCGTCGAGACGGTTGGGATTGACCACGGCGAAAGCGTCGGGAAGCCGCGTTGCGCATTGATGATGGTCTACGACGATCACCTCAACTCCCGCGGCCTTGGCTTCGGCGATCGCGTCAAAGGCCTGTGCGCCGCAATCGACGGTGATGATCAGCCGAGACCCCGCTTCGCCGATCCGTACCAGCGCTGCGCCCGACGGGCCATAGCCTTCCATGAGCCGATCAGGGATATAGGCGCCGACCGGGACATCGAGCGCGCCGAGGAGGCGCACGAGCAGCGCCGCCGACGTCGCGCCATCGACGTCATAATCGCCAAAGATGGTGATCGCTTCCTTGGCCTCGACAGCGTCGGCGAGCCGCGCCGAAGCGGCGTCCATGCCCTGAAAGATGGACGGGTCGGGCATGAAGCCGCGCAGCGTCGGTGTGCGTTGGCGGTCGAGATCGTCGCGTGTGACCCCCCGCGCAAGAAGCAATTGGGTGACGAGATCGTCGGGAACCAGATTCTCGGCGCCGGTGTCGGCGCTGAGACGCCGCCAGCGCCATGACTGGCCGATGATGGAATGGGTGACGCCAAGCGCCGTGTCGGTCATCGTCGTTCCTCGGTCGCCAGAATGCGCGTCCGCAATGCCTTTGCCGCTGCGTGCGGAATGGCGGGAATGTCGTGCGAGGCGAGCGCGCTTCCGCCCGGTACGCCGAAGACCAGTGTCGCCAGGCCCATGGGGCGCAGGATGAAATCGGTCTTGAGGTCGATGCTCTGGATAGATGCATGGGGGAGCAGGGTCGTCCTGGGTTTCCAGAAACCGCGGCGGATCGCGACCATGTCGCCGAGGTCGGCCCATTGGTGGAAGCGTACCCCGCACAGCGAAAAGCCCGCAATCAGTGCCGCCACCGTGATCGCGATCCACCCAGGTGCCTCGCCAAGCGTTATGGCGATGCCGCCGCCAGCCGCGACCGCCGCCGCCACCGCGAGGCCGGACAGGGCGACAATGGGGCTGCTGTATTGCCAAATTTGGTCAGCAGGCGGGCGAGCGATCCCGAGCTCATCCAAAATGAGATCGATCGCGTCGAAGCGGGCAAAGGGAACGATCTGGTGATCAGCCTCTTTGCCGCCGTCGCTCGCCAGGCTTTGCAGGCGCAATTCATGCCAGCCGAAGCGCTTGCGGAACCAGCCGGTGACGAGGATCGCGGCCTGGATCCGGCGGATTGGCAGGGCGACATCGGTGCGCGTCGTCAGTCCGCGCGTCCGGCGCAGCGCCCGGGGCTCGCGGGCCAGCCGGAAATTCCAGTTGGTGAACATCATCATCGCAACGCCGGAGGCAAAGCCGATGACGAGGAGCGAGATTGCTGTCCCAATCCCTGCGATCCAGCGATGCGCCAGAACCCAATTATCCAGCTGATATTGTTCGGCAAGGTCGAACCAGTCGGCGGGATTGAAGATGTTGAACCGGAAAGGCAGAAAATTATCCAGAAGCTGGGTTGCCGCTCCGACGACGGCCAGCGCTGCAAGCGAGAAGTTGAATAGCCCGGCGACAATCAACCGGCGCGGCCCCATGGCAAAGAGCAATCGGTCCTCGTCCGGCACTGTGCTGGCGTCGCCGCGCACGGTGGCCGTGGCGGCCATGGCCTCGCTGCGATGGGCGCGGATCGTTGTGCGGAGTTCCTGGGCGGCATCAAGGCCGATGGCGTCGAGCTGCGCATCATCGTCGGCGGCACTGGCGCCGGTTTCGAAGCCGACTTTGGCGATCCCCAGTGCGCGCGCGACAAGCCCCTGTTCGATGCTGACGTCCTGAATGCGGTCAAAGGGGATGGTGCGGTGCTGGCGAGCGAAGACGCCGCTTTCGATCACCACCGTGTCGGTGCCGACCGTGAAGCGAAAGCGCAGCCATTGGAACCAGGCTGCCAGCAGTGAAATGAGGAGAAAGAGGAGGAAGGCGGGGACGATATAGGCCCAATTGTTGGTGAAGCCGAGCGCCGCAATGGCCGGCAGAAAATTGAGCGAGCGTGGGCCAAGTTTCAGGATGGCGACGAGCAGGGTCGCGGGATGCAGCCGCTGCCAGTCTGGCGCGGTGACAGCGTCGGGAGGGGCGGTCGCGACTTCGGTCATGCAAAGTCGGTCTGGATATGACGGCGGATCGTTTCCCGCATCGCCGCGGCGAGATCGGCGGGCAGGCCGGGCAGGGTGACGGTGCTGTTGTGCGTACCTGACGTGTGGACGATCAGGTGCGACAGGCCGAACCAGCGCTCCACAGGCCCCTGGCCGACATCGATATGCTGGACACGGACAAAGGGAACGATGGTGTCGGTCCGGAACAGCCAGCCGCGTGCGACGCGCAATTGCCCCTCGCCGATTTTGAAGCCCCAGCGCTGCGCCCGCCGCGACGGAAAGGCGAGCACGGCCGTGGCAGCGGCAATCCACGCCAGCGTTGTAACCACGCCGCAGGGGCCGCCGATGGTGGGGATCAGCAGCCGGTCAAACACGCTGGCGCCGATCGCCAGCGGCACCATGTTGAACAGCGCGGTGACGCGCAGCACCTTCGCAAAAGCGGGATCGACCGGTTCGAGCCCCTCGGTGGCGTTGATCGCTTGTGGGTCAAAGGGATCGACGGGGTGAACAGCGGCGCTTTCGGTCATCCCCTTCCGATAGTCGCTCTTGCCCTTAGGGGACAACAATATTGAATCGCGGATCGGCGGCGGGGTGCAGCGCGAACCACGATAGGAACGCTGCGCCGTCGCCGTCGATGCGAATCTTGCCCGAGCGCATCAGCGCCGCAAAATCGCTCCGGCGCAGCATCACATCGTCGAGTGTCGCGCGGTCGATGGTGATCGTCGCGGTCGGCGCCGCGGCGGTGACGCCATAGCGTGGAAATTCCACGCCGCCGCTGACGACCACCGCCACCGCTTCGCGGCTGTCGGGCAGGATGAACTGGAAGGTTCCGGCAAGACTCGCCCCTTTGGCGGCGTCAAAGCGCGTCGCGAGCGCGTCAAAGAAAACCGCGGTGGGAATGGCGCTGACAAAGCTGCGGCTCTGGCCATTGCCCGTCACCACGTCGCTCTCGGTACCGCGCAGCGTGGCGGCGGCGGCGAGATAATAGTTGCGCCATGCGCCCGATTCGGCCTGATATCCCAGCTGGTCATAGGTCGAGGCGAGCGCGGCGCGCGCCTCGGCATTGGCGGGCTGGGCAAAGACCAACTTGTTCAGCAGCTCGGCCGCCCAGCGATAGTCGCCCGCCGCATTCGCCGCCCGGCCCGCGGCGAGCAGCTTGTCGGCGCCGCCCGCCAGCGCGACATATTTGGCGGCGCTATCTTCGGGCGGCAGCGGGTTGAAATTGGCGGGATTGCCGTCCCACCAGCCAAAATAACGCTGATAGATCGCCTTCATATTATGGTTGAGCGTGCCGTAATAGCCGCGGGTCGAAAAATCGCGCCCCTGCACCGGCGCCTCGGCGGTCTGGTCAGCGAGTTCGTGCAGCGTCGCGCCGCGATTGGCGAGAAACAGCGTGCGGTCGTGGACATAGCGATAGGCATCGCGCTGGTCTGTCAACCACGCCGCCACGGCCGGTTGATCCCAGGTCGGCCAATGGTGCGAGGCGAGCGCTACCTCGGCCTCGCCGCCCCATTTCAGCAGCGCGGCATCGATCACCTTTGACCAGCGCAGCGCGTCGCGTACCTGCGCCCCGCGCAGGGTGAGGACATTGTGCAGATTGTGAGTGACCACTTCGGTCGTGTGCAGCGCCTTGTAAGCGGGGATGTAGAACAGAAATTCGGCGGGCGCCTCGGTGCCGCCGGCGTCCAGAAATTCGAAGGCAAGGCCGTCGATGGAGAGCGTCCCTCCGGTCGCGGGAACCACCTCGGTCGGCTCCATATAGCCGATGGTGCCCGACGACAGTTTCGGTCCCAGCCCTGTATCGACCTGGCCCCTCGGGCCCGGCGGCAGGATCGCCCCGAACATGTACAGCGCGCGCCGGCTCATCGCATTGCCTGCGAGAATATTCTCGGAGGTTGCCTCTTCGGAAAATCCGTGCGGGGCGATGATCCGAATTGCCTCCGCCTTCACCTGCTCGGCGGTGACGATACCGCCGACGCCGCCGAAATGGTCGCTGTGGCTGTGCGAGAAGAGAATCGCCTTGATCGGTCGCTTGCCGGTCTTTGCCTCGACGGTACGCGCGAACAGGGCCCAGCTTGCCGCAGCGGCCTCTTCGCTGAGTAGCGGATCGACGATGATCCAGCCGGTCTGGCCGCGGATGATCGTCATCACTGAAATATCATAGCCGCGCAGCTGCCAGATCTTGCCGGGCACCACTTCGAACAGGCCATGGACCGCGTTGAGCCGCGCCTGCCGCCACAGCGACGGGTTGACGGTGTCGGGCGCTTCGGCGCGGTTCAGAAAATCATAGGGGCGACGGTCCCAGACGGTCCGCCCGTCCTTGGCGAGGATCACGCCGTCGGCGATCTCGGCGATCTTGCCGCGCGTTGCATTGTCGAAATCCGCCCGATCGTCGAGCGCCAGCCGCTTCGCCAGTTCGACTTGCGCGGCGCGGGTCGCCTCGCTCGCCGCGTCCTGCGCGGTGGCGGCGCCCGTCCACAAGAGCAGCGGAATCAGTGTCAACGCACGCTTCATGGCCTCTCTCCCCCTTGTTGTTCCAAGCTTGCGTCGCTGCTTCGGGCTTGGCAAGCGGTCCGGCGATGCCCGCCGACGGCGCAAGCTTAAGGGAAAAGCCGATGGCAGATTGTAAATTGCTTATCATTTGGCACAGCCGCACCGGTGGCAGCCGGGCGCTCGCCGACGCGGCGGCGGCGGGCGCGGGCGCCGTGGGGCGGCTTGTCGCGGCGGACGATGTGGCGCCCGATGATCTGATCGCAGCCGCAGGCTATTTGTTCGTCGGCCCGGAAAATCTTGCGGCGCTGTCGGGGGCGATGAAGGAGATGTTCGACCGCTGCTATTACCCCTGCCTCGGCCGGATCGAGGGGCGCGCCTATGCGACGATCATCTGCGCGGGATCGGACGGCGAAGGCGCCCAGCGCCAGCTCGACCGCATCGCCGCCGGCTGGCGGCTGCGGCGTGTGCTCGACCCGGTAATCGTCAATACCGCGGCGCAGACGGCGGAGGAAATACTGGCGCCGAAAGTCATTCCCGCCGACCGCCTGAACGAAGCGCGCGACATGGGGGCCGCTCTTTCGGAAGCGTTGGCAACAGGGATGTTCTGATTCTTCCTATTCTGGCGTGCGCAGAGCTATGCCGAGTACGGGCGCGTTGCCGTGGTCGACGGTCTGAGAGGTCTTGCCGTCCGTTAGCGGTTTCGCTTCGACACGGAGCCAGCGCGTGCCGGGAGGCACGCGGATCAGGAAGGCGGCAGGCTTGTCGGGGGGATACAGTGTTGGCGTTGCGATCGGAGCATCGCTGTTTCCCGCATAGAAGAGCAGCGTCACACCCTGTTCGGACGGGGCGTCGGCGGGGCGAACGTCGGCGACGACTTCGTGGCCGCTGCCAGGCGGCAATTCCAGTCGCACCGATTTGCCCCCGACGCCAATGTTCACCGACGCATTCCCTTTGTCATGCCGGGGCGTGGCGGGGCTGCACCCGGCCATCGCCGCCAGCATCATTGCCCAGCCAGAAAGGCGACTTTGCTTCATGGCTGGCCGTTGGGTCTTGCCGCGACCTCCGGCGTGCGGGCGACCAACTGCGGAACAACGGCGCCGACCGAAAGGACCGAGCGCGATGCCGCCATTTTTGCCGCATCATCGTCGCGCACGGGGACGAGTTCGAAGCTGACGTCCGCTGCCTCTCCCGCCCCGCTATTGCGAAGACGCTCAACCGTCTCCGACAGGTCGACGATATAGTTCAGCGGTCCGTGATTATGCCCTTCGTCGACGAAGAACGCGAAGGCGCCCGCATAGTTGGGAAGGTTGGGCGATGGCGTGGCCCCCATCGGCAGGTTCAGATAGACACGGACGAAGAAATTCTCGGTCATGCTGTCGGGCTTCACATCGTCCAGCCGCAGGACGAGCCGCGTTTCCATTGCTTTCTCCGTTGCGGCCTTCAGCGTGTCGGGCGCCACCGAAAAGCGTTGGCGCATGGCTGCCGCCTCGGTCAGCCGGACATTGGTGGCGACTGGCGGCAGGCTTTCGACTGTTCGGAACCGGGCAGAAGAACCCTTTTCCAGCAAACTCTTCAGTGCGGCATCGTCGAGCCGTTTGATCTTGGGCGCGCAGCCGGCTGGCGCGTCGTATCGATAGCTGATCAACGGCGCGAGAATCAGCGCGCCGACTTGATAGGCCAGCGGGTTTTTGTCGCCATCGACGAACATGCCGCTTAGCTGGAAATTGCTGTAAACGGGATCGTTGCTGTTGGCGTTACCGGCGCTGTTCCAATCGAACCAGATGCGATCGATATTGCAATGGTGCAGCCAGAAGATCGGGTCGCGGGGCGAATTATAGGTTCCCATGGTCCCGCCGATGAAACCATGGATATAGTTGTGCGGCCCCTGTTCGAGCACCCCCTGGAACCCGCCGCCACCGCGTAGCGCGGTTGCTGCACCACTTGCGAACAGTTCGAAATCGGTTTGTGCCATGATCGACGCGATATTGGCTTCGCCGACGATCGACGCATTGGCCATGCTCGACGATGTTGCGCTGCGCGGGCTATAGTTCAACACGCTTCCTGCCGCCCAGAACGGGGCAGGGATCGATCGTTGGCAGGTCCAGTTCCAATAGGGCATGGCCCAGCCGTTCTCGCCGGTCAGCTTGCGGACGATCGTTTCGAGTGCGAGCAGATAGCCCCGGTGCCAGGGCAGGAAGAACCAATTGCCATGGGGGCAGAAGTTCAGGTGGATATTGGCCTGTTGGATCCAGTTGCGCGGATCGCTTGCGGCCAGGGCCTGCATCTGGCCAATCGCGTCGCGATAGGCCTCCAGTATCGGGTCGTTGGCGGCGAGATTCGCCACGTCGCGGCGTACCGGCCGATTGGCGATTTTTTCTTTCAGTTTTTCGCAGCCGCCAAGCGCAGCCAATAGCAGGACCGATGATCCGCCAAGCATCATCGATCGACGATCGAAATTAACCATCATCACTCTCCCAATTGTTCGGGAGTGGTGCGACTCTGGACTATTTATCCACTCATCTGCGTGTAGGGGCGGCGCCTTCTACGCCGCCTGCCCCGACATAGCATAATAATGGCCATGTATAAATGCTGCGGATATGCGCGCGCTCAGCCCGTGCGATGTTCGCCCTTCACCCAGCGAACGGTTCCCGACGAGGCGCGCATCACAACGGTTTCGGTCGTCATCACGCCGTCACGGCGGCGCTTCACGCCGCGCAGCAGCGAGCCATCGGTTACGCCCGTGGCGGCGAAAATGACATCGCCCTTGGCCAAATCTTCGAGGTCATAGACACGGTCGAGATCCTCGATGCCCCATTTCTTGGCGCGGAGGCGTTCATCGTCGTTGCGGAACAGGAGGCGGCCCTTGAACTGGCCGCCGACGCAGCGCAGCGCAGCCGCGGCGAGCACGCCTTCGGGGGCGCCGCCCGAGCCCATATAGATGTCAATGTTGGTTTCGGGGTTGGTGGTCGCAATCACGCCGGCGACATCACCATCGGGAATGAGCGCGACGCCGCAGCCGATGGCGCGCAGTTCGGCGATGATCGCCTCGTGCCGCGGCCGGTCGAGAACGCAGACGATGATGTCTTCCGGTGCGCAGCCTTTTTCGCGCGCGACCGCTTCGACATTCTCGCGCACGCTATTGTCGAAATTGACGACGTTCGGCGAATATCCGGCGCCCACCGCGAGCTTGTCCATATAGACGTCAGGTGCGTTGAGCAGGCAGCCTTCCTCGGCGATCGCGAGCACTGCGAGCGCGTTGGGCCCCGCTTTTGCGGTGATGGTGGTGCCTTCGAGCGGATCGACCGCGATGTCGATCTTCGGCCCCTTGCCGGGGGCGTTGCCGACCTTTTCGCCGATATAGAGCATCGGTGCCTCGTCGCGTTCGCCTTCGCCGATGACGATCGTGCCATCCATATAAAGGGTGTTGAAGGCGGTGCGCATCGCCTCGACCGCGGCGGCATCGGCGGCCTTTTCGTCGCCGCGCCCGATCAGCTTCGCCGCAGCGATCGCTGCGGCTTCGGTAACGCGCACCATTTCGAGTACGAGCACCCGGTCGAGGTTGCTGCCGCTGTCCGTCATCCGATCATCTCCGTCATTATGTCTTGCCTTGTCGCCCGCTCCGGGCATGATGCGCGCCATATGGTCGCCTGCACGAATTGTCGAGGATACTTCGCCTGCATCTTGGCGCTGTTGGCTGCCGTGCATGTCACGACGATGACAGCCGCAACCGCGCAGGTACAGGGGCCGCCGGCGCCAGATGCCGAGCGGGCGATCGCGAAGACGAAGGAACTGGTCGACCCCATCAAGCGATGCAAGCCTGCCGATGACGGCACGATCACCGTGTGCGGAACCGACACCGAATTGCATCGCCTGTCCCCCGAATTGCGGGCGATTGCTGGGGTGGGGCGAGAGGCTCCGCCCAGGCTCCCGCGCGCGGAGGCGCAGATGATGGTGTGGGACAGGTTGCCGCACAATTGGATGTCGATCGGTGGCGGTTACCCGCCTGGCCCGGAATATAACGCTCTTTATGAACTCGCGAAAGAACGCACCGACCCTGATAAAGGAGCGCCGCCGCCCGATCCGCAACCCTAGGCACGCGCTGTCTAAGCAAAAACCTCGGCACCGGGGCGCGGGGCTGCGGCGCGATAGAGGCCGGCGGGGATCAGTATGATGGCGATGAAATAGGCGCCCCATAGCAGTAGCCACACAAGGCTCATCGCCGTTTCCGCTAGGCTGCCGGGGGTGCCGTTGATGATCAGGTAGCCGTGCGCCATGATCAGCGCGAACGTCATCGCCGCCGTTGCCATGTTGAATGCGAGGTACAAGGCAAATATGCGGCCCTGCGCCAGCCGCGTACGGCGCCATGATTCGACGAAGGCCGACAGCGGCTCGATTTTGCCTTGTGCGCCCATGATAGGCCCCGCGAGACAGAATCGCGCGGCGAGCCAGCTTGTGATCGTCCAGCCGACGAGCCGTGTGCCATATTGCACAATCAGCGGCTGTTGGGCCCATTCCGTCATTCCGATTGTGAGCGCAACGATCGAGGCGATACCAAAACCGACGGCCAGATTGGTGATGGCTGTTACGAGCAAGAAGCCCAATCCTGCGACCATCCCGGTCATCATTTCGGACAGATAGCCTTCGCGCATCTCGGCGAGCAGGGCATTCCACGCCGCCAGCATCATGCCGCCGAAGATGGCGATGGCTATGGCGAGCAGATAAAGCGGCCCGACGATGGATCCACTGACGCGGTAGGTCCAGGGGGCCGATATGATCGCCATGACCGTGCGCAGGCTGAAGATCGGCTCGCTCGCGAGCATCAGAAAGGCAACAGCACGCCAATCCCGGCATATGCAAGCAATGGGCGCCAATGTTCGCGCCCCAACAGCCGTGCCTCTGCCAGCGCCTGTTCGATGCGAACGTCCATTGCCGCTATCCCCCCGATTGCCCCTGTTGACGGGGTATCAGGGGCGTCGGCGATTGCAAGCGGCCTGACCCGCTGGGGTTTGGCTTCGTGTCAGAGCGCCAGAATCGGCATGTGCATCGGCGTTCCGACGACATGCGCGGACGCCGACAGCGTTTCCAGCGCCTGATGAATCGCGCTGGCCGGGCCCTCGTGCGTGACCAGCACGATGACGACGCCATCTTCTTCGCCGTCGCCGCGCTGAATAAAGCTTTCGATCGATACGCCGGCGTCGCGCATCGCGGTCGCGATTTCGGCGAGGACCCCGATGCGGTCCTCCACGATCAGGCGTACATAATGCTTGCCGACGCGGGCTCCGGCATCGGCTGCCGGCGCGTGGTCGAGTGCGTCGACGGGCATGGCAAAGGCGGGGCCATATTCGTCGCGGGCGATATCGATGATGTCGGCAACGATCGCCGATGCCGTCGGTCCGGCCCCTGCGCCCGCGCCTTCGAAGAACAGGCGGCCGACGAAATTGCCTTCGGCGACGACCGCGTTCAGCGCGCCGGGAACATAGGCAAGCGGGTGGTCGGCGGGGACGAGGCACGGCTGGACATGCTGGTACAACCCGCCGCCCCTGGCATCGTCGTCGCGCTCGGCCATCCCGATCAGGCGGACGCGATGGCCGAGCGCTTCGGCTTCGCGAATGTCGGCGGCGATCAGGCCCCGTATGCCGTCGGCGGTCACGGCGTCGATGTCCAGCTGCGTTCCGAAGCAAAGCGCGGCAAGGATCGACAATTTGTGCGCGGCGTCGATACCATCGACATCGAAGGTCGGATCGGCCTCGGCATAGCCTTCGGCCTGGGCGGCGGTGAGGGCGTCGGCAAAGCTTGCCCCGTCGCGTTCCATCCGCGTCAATATGTAATTGCACGTGCCGTTGAGGATGCCATAGACGCGCGCGATCTGGTTGGCCGAGGCTCCTTCGCGGATCGCCTTGATGACCGGGATGCCGCCAGCGACCGCGGCCTCATATTTCAGTGGCGTGTCCTTCGTCTCGGCCAGCCGGGCGAGGTCGAGGCCGTGGTGAGCGATCATCGCCTTGTTCGCGGTGACGAGCGCCTTGCCGGCGCCGAGGGTCTGGCGCGCCAGCGTGAGCGCCGGGCCATCGGCTCCGCCGATCATTTCGACCACGACGTCGACGTCGTCAGCCGCAACCAGCGCACCCATATCATCTTCCCAGCGATAGGCGCTGAGATCGACGCCGCGATCCTTGTGCCGGTCGCGTGCCGACAGGGCGACAATCTCGATCGCCCGCCCGGCCCGCCGGGCGATCAGGTCGCGATTGGCTTCGAGCAGACGGACAACGCCGCCGCCAACGACTCCGATTCCGGCCAGTGCCACGCGTAGCGGAGGGCGAGGGGCATTGGGTGCGGGGTGGGGCGACATGCGGCAACTCCGATATAAGACGCAACAAGGCGGGGAGGAGCCTCCCCGCCGCTGTCAGCGCCCTATCGGCTTTTTGCCCGGAAACAAGCCCGGTGTGCTGTGGTGCGAACCTATTCAGCCCGGCGGCGGCGGCGTGCGTGCGCGCGTGCATTCGCCGAGGGCGCCCAGGACGACCGCGTAATCCGACGCGGCCTTGCGCCGGTCTTCGGGCGGAGTGCCGGCGAGCTTGCTGAGCGGTAGTGTGCGAGGGAGGCCGCATGCGAGCCGATACCATGCAAGCGTGCCGCGGGCTGGCGCTGCAGCGGTTTCATCGACGATCTCGCCAAAGGCGGCTGCCCATCGACGCGAGCCGTCTGCCGCCGTCAATATGGTCAGCGACACCGGTTCGCCCGTCCGCGTGTCAAGGAACAATTGCGTTTCGCCTTCGCCCGGCAAGGTACCCGGTACATGAAAGCCGTTGGCGATGCCGGTAATGGCCGGTGGTGCGCCGGGCTTGACCAGCTCGGTCAATATGGCGCGCAATTGAGCATCGGTCGCGGCGTCCCAGGGGAGCTGGGCGTCGGGGGCAACCAGTCGAACGCTGCCGGTATCGTTCGATCCAGCGGCGCTGCCCGCGACGGGGCGAGCGAAGATCAGGACGGGTTGCTTGCGTTTCAACTTGGGTGCGCGGCCGTTCGCGCCGAGGGGCAGGTCGACCAGATAGTTGATGCGCGCGGCGAGGGGGCCGCTGCCGCGAATCAGGCTGGCAACGTCGGCCTCGACATAGAATCGCGCATGTCCTGCGGCGAGCCCCGGTGCCTTCTCGGGTTTCAATATGGCGCTGCTGCGCACGCGCGCATGAACCACAATCGGCGCGGCGGCGGCCAAATCTGCAAGGTCCGCATAACTGTAGGGGCTGGGCGCAGCAGGCGCCACCGGAGGCGCTTGCATGGCTGAAACATAAGGGATTTCGGCCATCGTCAAGGCGAGGAGGGCCAGGGCGGGGAGGGAGCGCGCGCGCATCATTATTGCTCTTTCCGTCGATTGATTGACACTGTCGGGTACCGGTGAGGGCGGGCGAAGTTCCATCATGAGAGACTCCACATTAACCGCTGATAAAGGGTTTGCGAACTTGTCGCCACCGCGATAGGACGGGCGACGAAGCGTCCGGCGAAAACAGATATGGCCGGCTGCTGCACCGTCGGGTCTGCTCAGCGCATCGGAAATTATCCGGGCATTCTGCAATCGAGCCCGTCGGAACGGAATTGGTGTCAGGATGATCTAGCAAGGAGCGTCGTCCCTGAATGGCTTATGGTGATACGACAGACCCTAAAAATAGGGTCATTGCGATCGTCTTGGTCGGTGTTTTGACAGCTGTGCTGGGCTATGGCCTGGTGAACGGTCTGAATATCAGCATCGTCAAGAAGATCGCGGAAAAATTGGATGTTGTGGACGTAGAGGAGCCGCCGCCGCCGGAAGAGCCGCCGCCGCCCCCGCCGCCCGACAATGTGCTGCCGCCCCCGCCGCCGGTCGTGACCCCGCCGTCACCGATCCCGCCGCCGGTTACGACGAATACGGTTCAGTCGGTGCCGAAGGCGCCGCCGAGCCCGCCGCCGCCCGTCTTCATTCCGCCTGCGCCGCCGGCTCCGCCGCCGACGCCGGACCTCAGCCAGTCCGGTACGCCCAAGGGTAATCCGGGCCGCTGGGCCACGAATGACGACTATCCGGCGCGCGCCATGCGCGAAGAGCGCGAAGGGACGACCGGTTTCCGGGTGACCTATGGTGCCGATGGGCGTGTCACCTCGTGCGACATCACCTCGTCGAGCGGTCATGGCGACCTTGATGCGGAAACCTGCAAACTCATCACGCGCCGCGCCCGCTTCAATCCAGGCAAGGACCGTGCGGGCAACCCCACGGGCGGAACCTACAGCAACCGGATCCGCTGGGAGATCCCGCGCTAAGGCGCGGGCCCCGGTTTGAATGATCCGAATTTTTTGATTTTACAGAATTCTTTTAGAGGGAAGAACCAGTATGTTTAATCTGATCGCAAGTGCCGCCGCTGCGGCAGAGGCCCACGATGTCGGGCTGACTCTCATGCCCGCTTCGATGTGCGTCAAGGAAGAAGGCAGCAACCCCTACGGTATGGTCCCGGCGCTTTGCGAAGGCGGTATCGTCTCGCAGCTGACCTTCCTCATCCTGCTGATCATGTTTGTCGGCACGCTCTACATTCTGTTCACCAAGCTGTTCGAACAGAATAAGGTGATCAACCAGGGCAAGAGCGTGGACGCCAATTTCTGGCGCGCGCCGACCCTCGCCGAAGGTGCGGCGAAGCTCGAAAAGAACAGCGCCTATCGTCAGGTGGTCGAAGACGGCCTGCGCGCGAACGAAGAGCATAACAAGCTCACCGATCCCGTTGAAGCGCATGACTGGATGCACGGCACCCTCGAGCGTTCGCAGAACCACATCAACTCGAAGCTCAACGGCGGCCTCGCCTTCCTCGCTACCGTCGGTTCGACCGCACCGTTCATCGGTCTGTTCGGTACCGTTATCGGTATTCTTCGCGCCCTCGTGAAGATCGGTGCGTCGGGTCAGGCGTCGATCGACACCGTGGCCGGTCCGGTCGGTGAAGCGCTCATCATGACCGCCGTCGGTCTGATCGTGGCCGTTCCCGCCGTGCTCGCGTTCAACTGGCTCCAGAGCCGCAACAAGATGATCGCTCGTCGTCTGTCGACCTTCTCGAACGACGTTCTGGGTTCGATCATGTCGGGTGGCCAGGTGAAGCCGCTTCCGACCGGTCCGGCTGCGAAGCCGGCTGCTCCGGCTGCTGCTCCGAAGAAGGCCTGATTAGGGTTGCAGGACATCCGCCCTTTGGTCGCCTGGCGAAACCAAAGGGCGGGGTCCGCTGGACAGGGCAGCCCGCCGAAGCGCGGTTTGCACCGGGTCCATGAGATAAATTTTGTAACAGGATGCTAATCCTATGGCGATGAGTGTAGGCGACAAGGGCGAAGAAGCCCCGATGTCGGACATCAACACGACCCCGCTCGTGGACATCATGCTTGTGTTGCTCATCATCTTCCTCATCACGGTTCCCGTGGTGTTGGAGACGGTGAACCTCAAGCTCCCCGACGTGGCCTTCGAACCGACGACGACAAAGCCTGAAAACGTGCTTCTGTCGGTTCGCTCACCCGATACAGATGGCGATGGCGAGCCCAATCCCGAAAGCACCGCGTGCGAAGTCTATTGGGGATCGACCCCGGTGGATTCGAAGCAGTTGCTTGAACAGGGCCAAAAGAAGCTCGAGCAGCTGCTCGAGGATATTGGCGGGCCGCAGAACATCACCGAAGAAAACTTCCCTGAAGTGCATATCCGTGGCGACATCAACACGCCGTATCAGTGCATCGGCGGGGTGATCTATACGATGCAGTTTGCCGGTTTCCAGAAGATCGGGTTCATTTCCGAACCTGCTCCTGGTTCGGCCACGCTGGGCCGCATCTAAGGCTGGCTCAGCTTAAGGAATGAAGGAATAATCCTATGGCCATGGCAGTTGGCGATCGGGACGACAATGAACCGATGATGGATATGAACACGACGCCGCTTATCGACGTCATGCTCGTGCTCCTCATCATGTTCATCATCACCATCCCGGTCCAGACCCACGCGGTGAAGATCGACCTTCCGGTTCCGAGCAACAATGAAAGCAATGTTGATCCGGAAAAGAACAAGGTCATGATCGATCGCGGCGGGACGATTACCTGGAATGGTACGCCGGTCGATCTTGCGCAGCTCGCGCAATATCTTGAACAGACCAAGGCGCTGCCGGTCGAACCCGAACTGCAGGTGCAGCCCGATCCGTTCGCTCGCTACATTGTCGTCGACAATGTGATGGCGGTGGTGAAGCGCAGCGGCGTCGGCAAGCTCGGTTTCGTCGGAAACGAACAATATGCCCGTGTCTTCTGATCGTTGATCGAAAGACATGTGACAGACGAAAGGGCCGCGAAGCGATTCGCGGCCCTTTCCCTTTGTGGATTTTGCCTTTAGTCACGCCCCCGGACGCCGCCCGATGCTACGGCCAGACCGACACGGGTGTCGCGTGACACGACAAAGGATGAATCGATGAAAATCGCCATGATCGGAACCGGCTATGTTGGGCTGGTGTCGGGTGCCTGTTTTTCCGACTTTGGTCACGACGTCGTGTGCGTCGACAAGGATGCGAGCAAGATCGACGCGCTGCATGCGGGCCGCATGCCGATTTATGAGCCCGGGCTCGACGCGCTGGTGGCGAGCAATGTTGCGGCTGGGCGCCTCTCCTTTACGACCGAACTCGCCCCCGCCGTTGCTGGCGTTGATGCCGTGTTCATCGCGGTTGGAACGCCTTCGCGCCGTGGCGACGGCCATGCCGATCTGTCCTATGTTTTCGGTGCGGCCGAGGAGCTTGCCGCGACGCTGGAGCATGACTGCGTTGTCGTCACCAAATCGACCGTCCCGGTCGGGACCGGCGATGAGGTCGAGCGGATATTGCGGGATGGCGCGCCAAATTGTCGCCACAGCGTTGCGTCCAACCCGGAATTTCTGCGCGAGGGTGCCGCGATCGGCGACTTCAAGCGTCCGGACCGAATCGTCATCGGCGCCGAAGATGCGCGCGGCGAGGCGGTCCTCCGTGAAATCTATCGCCCGCTGTTTCTGAACGAAGCCCCGATCCTCGTCACCCGGCGGCGCACGGCGGAAATGATCAAATATGCCGCCAATGCGTTTCTGGCGACCAAGATTACTTTCATCAACGAGATTGCCGACCTCTGCGAAGCGGTCGGCGCCGAGGTGCAGGATGTGGCGCGGGGTATCGGGCTCGACAATCGCATCGGGTCCAAATTTCTCCACGCGGGCCCCGGCTATGGCGGCAGCTGTTTCCCCAAGGACACGCTGGCCTTGCTCAAGACGGCGCAGGACAATGACGTCCCGCTGCGCCTTGTCGAGGCGACCGTCCAGGCCAATGACTTGCGCAAGCGCGCGATGGGCCGAAAGATTGTTCAGGCCATGGGCGGCAGCGCCCGCGGCAAGACTGTCGCCCTGCTCGGTCTGACCTTCAAGCCGAACACCGACGACATGCGCGATTCGCCGAGCCTTGCGATCGTGCAGACGCTGATCGATGCGGGCGCGCGCGTTACCGCCTATGATCCCGAAGGCATGGCGATCGCGGCGCCGATGATGCCGGAGGTCGAGATGAAGGTCAGCGCCTATGCGGCGGCCGAAGGCGCCGACGCGGTTGCGATCGTGACCGAATGGGACGCCTTTCGCGCGCTCGATCTTGTGCGCCTTGGCGACAGCATGGCGGACAAGCTGCTCGTGGATTTGCGCAACATCTATCGCCACGATGAAGTGGTGCGGCATGGATTTCGCCATATCGCTATTGGAACCAGCGCCGATTAGGGGCATTCTGATCCTGACGCGATCCGCGGCGACCGATATGCGGTCGTGCGAAGGACGCCTATCGGGGAGTAGACGCATGACAAGGGATCGACGTTTCAGCAGGCTGGGGAGCGGCGCTGTTGCGGCTTTTGCCGCGATTGCGCTCGCAGGGTGCGTCAGCGGCGGTAGCAAGAAACCGGCCCAGAATCTCCCGGCGGCTGATGCGCATGCCGACCTGGTTGATGCGCGCGGTGCGGATCGTGGCCGTGTCGACATTTTCAAGGATAGTTCTGGCTTGCGCCTCGAATTGGTCGCACGGGGTTTCGCGGCAGGCACCTATGGGATGCATATCCACGCCGTGGGGCGCTGCGACGCGCCCGGTTTCACGACCGCCGGCCCGCACTGGAACCCAACGGGCGCGCAGCATGGCCGCGACAACCCGATGGGGGCGCATCATGGCGACTTGCCCAATCTGGTTGTCGAGAATGACATGATCGGCCGAGCGACGTTGCGGCTGGTGGGCTCGCGACTGGAAGGTGAGGGCGGGGTGCTCGACAGCGACGGCGCAGCGTTTGTCATCCATGCCGGTCCGGACGATATGCGGACCGATCCGAGTGGAAACAGTGGAAACCGCATCGTGTGCGGCGTGATTGCCCTGCCGCAACCATGATCTGATGACAGCGAGGGGGGGGGGGCGTTCCCGGCCGGGGAGCGCCCCCTTTGCATTTTCGATTCTAGATCGCTTCGCCCGCCGAGCGAGCGCGATCGACCACCGTCGCCGCGCCGCGCGGCACCTCCCGATAGGCGATGAGCAACGCAATCAGGCCGAGCGGAGCGATAATCAGCGTCGATAGAACGCCGGTCGACAGGCTCTGAGTCATCGCCGAAACCTGCCCGGCCATATAGGGGCCAAGCGCCAGTCCGACGAGAGTCGTGGCGAGGAAAAAGGTCGCGGTCGCGGTTCCCCGCATGCGCGGAAGGACAAGGTCTTGCGTCGTGGCGGCCGCGGCGCCGAGCGCGCTGGATCCCAACAGACCTGCGATCGATGCGAATATGGTGAAACGGACGAAGTCGCCATTGCCCGGCGCGGCCTCGGTCGTGAAGGCGATGACGATCGGGGCGATCGGAGCCACCAGCCCAAAGATGATGACGAGAATGCGACCGGCTTCGTTGCGCAGGCGCAACCAGTCGGACATCCGCCCGCCTAGAATTACGCCGAGAAACCCTGCGACGGCGCCGCTGCCGCCGACCCAGAAGCCAACCGACCCCGCGTCCACCCCCAATATTTCGCGTGCATAGACGGGAGCGAAGGCTGTGGAGGCATAGGACATGAAAGCGACGGTGCCATAGCCGAGGATGGTCGAAAGAAAGGCCGGCGACGTCCAGATCAGCTGAAACGTCGGGGCGTCGCGGCGGCGCAGCGAGCAAGCCCACGAAAAGACGGCATAATAGCCAAAGGCGATGCACCACCATTGCAGGTGCGCGCCCGTCAGGGCGATCATGCCGATTGCACCGAGGGCCAGAAGGGCCGCGGCAGCCAGGTTGATTGCAAGCGCGCCCATCCCGCGTGCGGCGGCCGCGAAGATCGTGAAGGGCGGAATGACCGCATAGAGTTCTTCGAAAAAGCCCTTGAACGGGGTCGGGGAAGGCTGTGTCGGCACGCCGTCGACCAGCCCGCGGATCGGCTCTTTGAGCGTCGCGACCCATAAGGCGAGCAGCAGGCCAGGAATGCCGACGGCCATAAAGGCGGCCTGCCAGCCGACGAGGCCAAAGGGGCCGCCGTCCGGATAGGCCTGATTCCAGTCTTCGACGATAAAACCGCCGATCATCAGCGAGATACCGCCGCCAAAGTACAGCCCGGCTGAATAGATGGCGAGCGCGGTTGCGCGCATATTCTTGGGGAACAGGTCGGATATCAGCGAATAGGCGGAAGGACTTGCGGTAGCTTCGCCGATACCGACGCCCATTCGCGCTCCGGCGAGCTGCATGCCATTCTTCGCCAAACCCGAAATCGCCGTCATGGCGGACCAGATAGCAAGCCCGATCGTCAGCAATCGAACCCGGTGCCAGCTATCGGCAAGGCGACCGAGCGGGATGCCGAACAGGGCATAGAAGACCGCAAAGGCGGTCCCATAGAGAAAGCCGATGTCTGCGTCGTTCAGGCCCAGGTCGCGTTTCAGATCGGGCGCCAAAATGGTGATGATCTGTCGGTCGATGAAGTTCAGCACATAGACCAGGAACAGGATGCCGAGCGCGTACCAGGCATATGGGCTTGCTCCTTGCGCCGTGGTTGTGTCGCCGGACTGCCCGGTTTCGCCATTCTCTACGGTCTCGGCCATCTGGCGTCCTTCTCCCTGACCCCTTATCTGTTGATCCATGGCTAGCAGAGCGCGGCTTTGGCGCAAGTTGAAAGTCGGTTCAACTTTGGTTTGATGGGGGTGATATGCGTAAGGACGTTACGGCGGGGCCGTCGATTCTATTCCTGTGTCTCGGCAATATCTGTCGTTCGCCGCTGGCGGAAGGGGCCGCGCGTGCGGCGTTCGATGCGGCTGGGATCGCGGCCATCCTTGATTCGGCGGGAACGGGCGACTGGCATGTCGGACGCCCGCCGGATCCTCGTGCGCAGGCCGAGGCGCGGCGGCGCGGTGTTGATATCGGGGGATTGCGCGCTCGTCAGTTGCGGCGCGATGATTTCTATCGTTTCGACCTGATCCTGGCGGCCGATCACGAAAATCTGCGCGGAGCGAAAGCCATTGCGCCGGGTGATGCGACCGCCCGACTGCGCTTGATGCTCGACCTTGTGCCCGGGCGTGCCGGGGCGAGCGTGACCGATCCCTATTATGGAGACGAGGACGGCTTTGCCGAAACCTGGGACGATGTCAGCGCGGTAGCGGCGGCGCTGGTTTCGGAGGCCAGGGGATAGCGGGCGATCGGGTGGTAGCGTGAGCCACCGTGCGCCAATTCGCTCTCATACAAAATGACATGATCGAACCGGAAAGGGGGGCTCCCAAGGTCACCGTTGAACACCAGGAAGGGCGCAAGCGGTCTGGCAGCGCGATTGAGCCGCGCCAGCGTGATATGCGGCACGAAGGCGCGGGTTTCGGGAGCGATGCCGACCCGCTGCAGCAATTGTTCGACTTTGCGGTGCAGCGCGGCCAGCGGTTCGGCGGGCTCGACCCCTGCCCAAACCATATGCGGGCGCCCATGATGTTCGAACAGGCTGACACCTGCGATGCGCGCTGTGATCGCCGGCGCGTGAAGGGCGCCCAGTGCGGCGGCTATGTCCTCGGCACGGTGGTGATCGACCTCGCCGACGAACCGCAGGGTCAGGTGCAGTTGATCGTCATTCTGCCAGCGTGCCGCCGCAATGCCATGCATCGCGGCCAGCAACGCTTCACGAATGGAGCGCGGTGGGCGGAGTGCGACGAACAGGCGGTGGGTCGACATGACCCCTTCAACATAAGCGCTTATTCCGCCACGAAAATGACAAATCGGACCGTTGGCGGACGCGCAACCGGTTTAACTTGAAACCGACAGAAAAAATGCCGATATTGTAGGCACGGTCGGTATGGGCTGGCCGGTTATGGAGAAAATACAATGGCTAATTGGAACGACCCCAATATGGCGGCGTCCGGCTATCCGGCCAGCGCGAACGCGATGGACCAGGCCGTCGATGCCGGTCTGCGGTCGTACATGCTGTCGGTTTACAACTATATGGGTTCGGGTGTCCTGCTGACGGGTATCGTCGCGATGCTCGCCTTTCAGTCGGGCTTCACGGCTTCGCTGATCGGCAGCCCGTTGATGTGGGTCGTGGCGTTGGCACCGCTTGCCTTCGTCATGGTGTTGAGCTTTGGGATCAACAAGCTGTCGACGGCGGCCGCGCAGGCGATCTTCTGGATCTATGCCGCGGTGATGGGTCTGTCGATGTCGACGATCTTCCTCGCCTTTACGGCGACCTCTATCGCGACGACATTCTTCGCGACGGCGGCGGCATTCCTTGGGCTCAGCCTATATGGCTATACGACCAAGAAGGATCTGTCGGGTTTCGGCACCTTCCTGATCATGGGTGTCGTCGGCATTCTTGTCGCGATGGTCATCAACCTGTTCGTGCAGTCGAGCGCGCTCAGCCTCGTGATCAGCATTGTCGGCGTCCTCGTTTTTGCCGGACTGACCGCCTATGACACGCAGAAGATCAAGAGCATGTACTTCTATGTCCGCGGGACTGACTTTGTCGGCAAGTCGGTAATCATGGGCGCGTTGTCGCTTTACCTCGACTTCGTGAACATGTTCACCTTCCTGCTCAATCTGCTCGGCAGCCGCGAATAAGCGGACGAGCGGTCACAAAAAGAAGAGGGCCCGGTGAAGCGATTTGCCGGGCCTTTTTCGTGGGGGATGCAATGAAGGGATGGAGGACAGCGGCTGTTGCGGCATGGATTGTCGCCATGATGTCGGCACCCGGCGCATCGGCGGCGATCGGTGAAGCCAGGCAATGCCTGCTTGTTCCGGCGCCGGATGGGGAGCTTTCAGCATTCGCGGCGCATTATTTCGGAAGGGCGGACCGAGCCGCCATCGATGCGGTGATCGCCTGCCTGGAACATCCCGATCCGGCGGTGCGCGACGATTTCGCTTTCGCGCTCTGGGCTGCGGGGTTTCGCGGCAAGCATGTTTCGCCGCCGCTGATGCGCCACGCGATGGGGCGACTTTCAGCCCTATTGGACGGCCCTGAAGACGCCGCCGGTTTTCGCAAGCCTTTCGCCGCGCTGGCACTTTCCGAAGTGGCACGGGCCGATCGCGTCGACGCTTTTTTGACGGATGGAGAGCGCCATGCGCTTGCCCGGACTGCCGCGGCCTATTTGCGCAGCGTCAGCGATTATCGCGGATTCGTCGAGGGGCAGGGGTGGCGCCACGGTGTTGCGCATGGGGCCGATCTGTTGATGCAGCTTGCGCTTCATCCGCAGCTCGCGCGCGCCGATGCCGAATTGATCCTGAGTGCGGTCGCCGCGCAGGTCGCCCCTGCCGCTTCGCCCTATTATGTGCATGGCGAAGCCCGCAGGCTGGCGCGGCCGGTGCTGTTTCTGGGGCGCCGCGCCGATATTGACGATGCGGCGTGGGCGAAGTGGTTCCGGTCGCTGCACCCCGACACCACCCCGCGCTGGCAGGCGCCCTATGCCAGCGCGGCAGGGCTCGCCGCGGTACACAATAGCAGCGCTTTTGCCGACGCGATCTATGTCTCCGCCGCCGAATCGCAAGACGAGCAGGTCCGGCGGCTCGCGCCGCTGGCGGCCGGGTTGTTGCAGGCGCTGCCCTAGAATGCACGGTTTCTAAGCCGAAGTCGTTCCTGCGGCCTGCATGTCGGCGATCAGGGCGTTGTCGATGGCCTTTGCGCGTTGATAGGCGGGGCGCTCGCGAAACGGAGCGATATAGGCCTCGAACGCCGGGCGTGGGGGGATGGTGCCGAACTGCAACCCCCAATCGATCTGACTGCCGACATAGACATCGGCAGCGGTGAAGTGGTCGCCGGCCACAAATGCCTTGCCCGCCACGGCGGTTTCCAGCGCATCGAGCGCAGCCGTCAGCGTTCCGAAGCCTACCATCTGCTGTTGCTGCTCATCGGGTTCGAGCCCGAAATGGGTCATGGTGATGGCCTGCTCGACCGGCCCCGCCGTGAAGAACAGCCAGCGAAAATAGTCGGCCCGCGCTGTGGGAGCGGGCGTCAGCCCGGCGTCGGGGAAGGCTTCGGCGAGATAGGCGCAAATCGCCGCGCATTCGGTAACGACACGCCCGTCATGGACGATTGCCGGTACCTTGCCCATCGGGTTGATCGCCCGATAGGCGTCGTCCTTCATCGTCGTGCCATAGTCGAGGAGGTGCTGTTCATATGGGACGCCGACCTCCTCCAGCATCCAGCGAACAATCTGTCCGCGCGACATCGGATTGGTATAGAAAGTCACAGCATCGGCCATCGTCGGTCTCCCTTGGCTTCCGAGCCGCAAGGGCGACTCGTGAACGTGGGAACGTATCAGGAACATTCTTTGCCTGCCAGCGGACTTGTTTTGTCACGGCAGGCGGTTAAGGCAAGAGGATGAGCGACGAACGTATCTGGACCGCCGCCGTGCTGGTGATCGGCGATGAAATCCTGTCCGGCCGAACGCAGGACAAGAATGTCGGGCAGATTGCGACCTGGCTTGATGTTCAGGGGATTCGCCTGCGCGAGGTGCGCATTGTGCCCGATGTCGAGGATGAAATCGTTGCTGCGCTCGATGCGCTGCGCGCGCGCTATGATTATGTCTTCACCACCGGCGGCATTGGTCCGACGCATGATGACATCACCGTCGATGCTGTCGCGAAAGCCTTGGGTGTCGGGGTGATCATCCATCCCGACGCGCGCGCGATTCTGGAACGCTATTACAGCGCGCGAGGTGGGGAACTGACCGAAGCGCGGTTGCGCATGGCGCGGATGCCCGAAGGGGCAGAGCTGATTCCCAATCGCATGTCTGGAGCGCCAGGTATTCGCATCGGCAATCTGTTCGTCATGGCAGGCGTGCCGCATATTACGGCCGGAATGCTCGACGCGCTCACGGGGACGCTGGAAGGTGGCGCACCGCTTGTCGCGCACACCATCGGTGCCTGGTCGCCTGAAAGCGAGGTCGCCGATATTTTGCGTGCCGCTGAGCGCGATTTCGCGGGGGTTGCTATCGGCAGCTACCCCTTTTTTCGCGAAGGCCGCGTCGGTGCCAATTTCGTCGTTCGCGCGACCGAGGGGAAGGCGGTTGCGGCCTGTGTTGCCGCGCTTACCGGCGCGATCGAGGCTGCGGGTTATGCCGTCACCGACGGCGGCATCTGATCGGGCGTATCGCTGCCGCGCGTGACGCGGGGCAGGCGGCGCAGCATGATGATTGCCAGCAGTCCGAAAAGGCTTGCCACGATGAAAGCGGCACCCGGGAAGTGAACGGGCGCGTCCTTGGCAGTAAACCAGGCCATGGTTCCGGTGAGCAGCAGCGGCGCGATCAGTTGACCCAGCCCCATCGCCATCGCCGATATGCCCTGCACTTCGCCTTGTGCGTCGGCGCTGGCCCGGCGTGACATCAGGGCATTCAGCGACGGTTGCACCGGCGCCTGCAGGGCGATCGGCAGCAGCAGGAGAAAGGCGCCCCAGGTCGAGGTGACGAAGGCATAGCCCAGATAGTTGGCAACCGCGACCGCGATACCGATCGTCGCTGCATCGCGCTCGCCGAAGCGAGCGACCATCGGTCCGACGACAAAGGCCTGGCCCAGCGCGATCATCACTCCCACTGCGGCGAGGCTCGCACCAATCATCCCCGGCGTCCAGCCGAGCTGAGCGATGCAATAGAAACTCCATGTCATCGGATAGACAAGGCTGGCGATCTGCCAGAGTACAAGGACGTTGGCGATGCCGCCCATGCCGGGCAGCTGGCGCATCGCCTGCCACGCGCCCAGCGGGTTGGCTCGTCGCCAGTCGAAGGCGCGTCGCCGTTCGGGTTTCAGCGTTTCGGGAAAGATGAACAGGCCATAGAGCATATTGGCGGCGGCAAGGATCGCCGCGGCGAGAAACGGCGCGCGCGGACCAATTTCTCCCAAAAATCCGCCGATTGCGGGCCCCGCGACAAAGCCGACGCCAAAGGCGGCGCCTACGAAACCGAAGTTGCGGGCGCGCTCCGTAGGGGCGGTGATGTCGGCGATCGCCGCCTGAGCGGCCGCGTAGCTTCCGCCGAACACGCCGGACAGAGCGCGCGCGATGAACAGCCAGGGCAGCGTCTGGACGATGGTGAGCAGTGCATAATCGACCGCGAGCCCGCCCAGCGATAGCAGCAATACACGGCGCCGACCGAACCGGTCCGACAAATTGCCCAGCAGCGGTGATGCGATGAAGGTCGCGATAGCCATCACCAGTCCGATCCATGCGCCGACCTCGATCGCGCGTGGCAGGTCGAGCTTTCCAACCTCCATCACCAGTTGGGGCAATACGGGCATGATGATGCCGAACCCGATCGCGTCGAGGAAGATGGTCGCAACGATAAAGGGAATGGTGCGCGATGCCGTCACGGGGGCGCTCCGCCGAACAAGGGGGGTAATGGAGGAAGGCTATGGAGCGGGTGAAGGGAATCGAACCCTCGTCGTAAGCTTGGGAAGCTTCTGCTCTACCATTGAGCTACACCCGCATTTCAACGGCTTAGCGGTTACTTGGCCGTGTGTTTCACACGGTGTTTTACAGCGGCTGCCTTTGCGATGCGTCGGGCGAGTGCCACGACGACGGCCGCATCGTCAACATATCTTTTGCGAATGGTCCGCATCGTCCATGACATCGCCTCTTTGAGGGGGGCGACCACGAACTTGATGCGGTTGCGGCATTTGCAGTGCCGCTTGTAGTATTTGACGGCTTTGTTCCGCGTTATCCGACCTAGGCTGCGGGGCTGGATCGCTTTTTCCTTCATGCGGGGCTCATGGTCGCTGCTCAATCGGCTTCGGTGCTAAGGCCGAGTTCGGGGATGCCGATTGAGCGGCGGCCGCCAAAATCGGCCCGCACGACGACGGCGCCCTGCTTTTCCATATATTCGACGAGCCGCCGGACGCGGCCTGGCGAACGCGTGCCATAGGCGCGGCCGAGTGCATCGTCGTCGGGACAGGCTTCACCCTCCATCGCCGCGCGTGCGATGAGGAGAAAAGGGGCGAGCATGTCGTCGGGAAGCCGCGCCGCCGCAGCAAGCAACGCGCTCCAGCGTGGTTCGATGGGATCGAAAATCCCGCCCTTGGCGAGCGCGAAGCGGCGACGAAAAGCGGCAAGATCGAGCGGAACCTGCGCCAGGCGCTGCATTCGGCAGCGGACCGAGAAATCCTGATATAGAAAGCCTTCCGGATGAAAGGCGCAATCGGGGTCGGCCAGCATGTCGCGCAGCGCCCCGGATACCACCGCTTCGGCCTCAGCGGCGTTGGCCTCGATCCGCGCCAAACGTTCATTGTCGTCTTCCGTCGGTGCGCCGACTTCACCGACGATAACGATCTCCTGCGCGGCAATGCGTTCCAGTATTTCGTTGGCGGCCATCGGGCGAGGTTCGGGTGCCGGGCGCGGTGGCGGATCGGCGGTTTCCATCTCGGCGAACAGCATCGTGCGAATGCCCTCCGCCTCGGCGGCGGCGGGCAGCGGCAGCAGGTCGTGCGTTCCCGTGCGTGAGGTTGTCTGCGTGGCGCCGATGCGGATCGATACTGGTCGCCGCGAAATCGCAGGGCCGAGCCCAAGAAAGCAGCCGCGTTCGAGGTCGCGGATCGTTTCCGCCTGGCGCCTTTCCATCCCCAGCAAATCGGCGGCGCGCGCCATGTCGATGTCGAGAAAGGTGCGACCCATCAGGAAATTGCTCGCCTCTGCGGCGACATTCTTGGCAAGTTTGGCGAGCCGCTGGGTCGCGATCGCGCCTGCGAGCCCGCGCTTGCGGCCACGGCACATCAGGTTCGTCATCGCTGACAGGCTGGCGCGGCGCACCGTGTCCGATACGTCGCCTGACGCACTCGGCGCGAACATCTGTGCTTCGTCGACCACCACCAGCGCGGGATACCAATGCGCACGCGGCGCATCGAACAGCGCGTTGAGGAACGCGGCGGTGCAGGTCATCTGCGCCTCGATCTCCAGCGTTTCCAGCGTCAGCACCACTGAGGCACGATGCTCGCGGATGCGCGCGCCCATTGTCGCGATCTCACGCTCATTATAGTCGCCGCCGTTGACGACGACATGATCATAGGCGTCGGCGAGGGTTACGAAATCGCCTTCGGGATCGATTATCACCTGTTGGACCAGGCCGGCGCTTTCCTCGAGCAGGCGGCGCAGAAGGTGAGATTTCCCGGACCCTGAATTGCCCTGGACCAAAAGGCGAGTCGCCAGCAGTTCCTGGACGTCGATGGTCACCGGCCTGCCTGTGCCGTCCGTTCCGATTTCGATGCTGTTGCTCACGCGCTTGCCCCTACCGGCGTGCCCGTGCATTGACAACCGATCGGCATGGCTGCCGCTGGAGGATGCGATGAATTTCGACGATCAATTGCGCCGCTATTTTGGCACCGCCGATCTTGCCGATCTCCATCCAGAAGCGCTAAATGCTGGAATCGAGCACATGCGCGTCGACCTGGGCCTGGAAAGCAATGGCGAGCGCCGCTTCGCCCTGTGGGCGCTGCTCCATACATTGGGCGCGGCGCCGGATCTTGACGTGGTATTCAATGATCCGGCGGATCGCGACGTTGCGCGCGACCTGATGGACTTGCTCGATCGTTCTGGGGGCGATTGATCAGCGCGCCGATTCGCGGATTGTTTCCATCGCCACGAAGGTTGATGTGCTGGCGACGAAAGGCAGGCTGGAGATTTTTTCGCCCATGATGACCCGGTAGCGGCGAATGTCGGCGGTGCGCACCTTCAGCAGATAGTCAAAGCTGCTCGCGATCATGTGGCATTCCTCGACCTCAGGGATCGCGCGCACCGCGGCGTTGAATTGTTTCAGCGCGCTTTCGCGCGTGTCGGACAGCTTCACCTCGACAAAGGCGACATGATCGAGCCCCAGCTTGATTGGATCGACGATGGCGCGAAAGCCGACGATCAGCCCGCTTTGCACCAGCCGTTTGACGCGCTGCTGGCACGGGGTTTTCGACAGCCCCACCTGCTCGGCAAGGTCGGTGTAGGTGATCCGGCCGTCCTGGCGCAGAATTGCAAGGATCTTGCGATCGAAATCGTCCAGATCGACTGTTGGGGTTCCCATATGCATGAATTTTGCCTAGCAAGAATAGAAAATTTGGTCAAAATCGTTATAAGGGATATGAAACTAAGTCGGATGGATTTTGGGTGAGCGGTTAGAAACGCCCCTTATTCCCCATCGTCGAAAGCCGCCTTCATGACCGACCTTGCCGCCGACCGCGCCGCGCTTCGCGCCCTTGCCCATCGTCCCGAGGCCGACATTGTCGCCGACCTGCGCGCCGCGCTGGCGCGCTCGCCCGCCGGGGTTGATGCGGTGACGCGCCGTGGCCTCGCGATCATCCGCCGCGCCAAGGAGGAAGGGGAACGCGAAACCCTCGTCGCGCAGCTGATGAACCGTTATCGCCTGTCGACCGAAGAGGGCGTGGTGCTGATGTGCCTGGCCGAGGCATTGCTGCGCGTGCCCGACAATGCCACCGCCAACGCGCTGATCCGCGACAAGATCGCCGGGCGCCACTGGGCCGAGGGCGATGATGGCGACAGCCCGCTGATCGTCGCGCTGTCGGCGCGCGGCCTGTCGCTAGGCTCGGCGACGCTGATGCTCGGCGCGATGGGCAGCCGCGCCAATCCGCTGACCCTGTTGAAATCAATGATTCGCCGTTCGGGCGAGCCGGTGATCCGCCAGGCGGCGCTCGCGGCGATGAAATTGCTCGGCCAACAGTTCGTGATGGGCGAGACGATCGACGCCGCGGTCAAGCGCGCCGACAAGGAGGAGAGCGAGCTTGCCAGCTTTGACATGCTCGGCGAAGCAGCGCGCACCGCCGCCGACGCGCAGCGCTATTACGACAGCTACGCCGCCGCGATCGCGCGCATCGGCAAACATGCAAAGCCGGGCGATCCACACGCCAACCATGGCATTTCGATCAAGCTGTCGGCGCTCCACCCGCGCTACGAATATCTGCACGACGCGCGCGTCCGCGAAGAGCTGATCCCCAGCGTCATCACGCTCGCACAGGCGGCGCGCGCGGTGAACATTCCGCTGATGATCGATGCGGAGGAGAGCGACCGGCTCGAACCGCATATGGACGTTTACGGCGCGCTGATCGACGCCGGGATCGCCGATGGTTGGACCGGGCTCGGCATCGTAATCCAGGCCTATCAGAAGCGCGCGCCCGAAGTGATCCGCTGGGTCGCGGCGCGGGCGCGGGCGCGCGGGGTCAAGCTGTCGATGCGGCTGGTCAAGGGCGCCTATTGGGACACCGAGATCAAGCGCGCGCAGACGCTGGGTCTCGCGGATTTTCCGGTGTTCACGGCAAAGAACCACACCGACCTCAACTATATTTATTGCGCGCAATTGCTGCGTGATTTCCAGGATTGCATCTTCCCGGCCTTTGCCAGCCACAATGCGATGACGCTCGCCTTCATCGCTGAACTGTTCGGCGGCGGCGACTATGAACTGCAGCGGCTGCACGGCATGGGCGAGGGCGCGCATGACGCGACCATCGCGCTGTCGCCGCCGCCGCGCCCGGTGCGGGTCTATGCCCCGGTTGGCACCCACCGCGACCTGCTCGCCTATCTCGTCCGGCGCCTGCTTGAAAATGGTGCCAATTCGAGCTTCGTCCACCAATTTTCGGACCCCGACGTCACTGCCGAGCAATTGGCGGTCGACCCGCGCAGCATCGCGAGCGCGCCGTCGCGGATTGCGACCGGCACCGGCCTGTTCGCGCCGGCGCGGCGCAATTCGCGCGGCTATGACCTTGGCGATCCGGGGGTGCCCGAGGCGCTGGTCGCCGCCATCGCTACGGCGCGGCGCAGCGGCGCCGTCGCGGTGCCGATCGTCGGCGGTGTGGCGCGCGGCGGCAAGAGCGAAGCCGTACGCAATCCCGCGACCGGCGCGATCGTCGGGCAGGTAATCGAGGCCGATGCAGCGGCGGTTGCCGACGCGGTGGCGGCGGCACGCGCGGCGCAGGATGACTGGAGCCTCGCCGGCGGCGCCTTTCGCGCCGCGCGGCTCGAGCGGGCGGCAGACCTGATCGAGGAACGCGACGCGCTGTTCCTGGGCCTTGCGATGGACGAGGCGGGCAAGACGCTGGCCGACGCGGTCGCCGAGGTGCGCGAGGCGGTCGACTTCCTGCGCTATTATGCGGCGCAGGCGCGCGCCGATTTCACTCATCCGGTCGCGCTGCCCGGCCCGACTGGCGAGCGCAACGAACTGATCCTTGAAGGCAAGGGTGTCTTTGCCTGTATCAGCCCGTGGAACTTCCCGCTCGCCATCTTCCTGGGTCAGGTGTCGGCGGCGCTCGCGGCGGGCAATGCGGTGCTCGCCAAGCCTGCCGAACAGACGCCGCTGATCGCCCATGCAGCGGTCGAAGTGTTGCTCGAAGCAGGGGTTCCGGGCGATGTGCTTCATTATCTTCCCGGCCGCGGCGAGACGGTCGGGGCCGCGCTGACCGGCCATGACGGCATCATCGGCGTCGCCTTTACCGGATCGACCGAGGTAGCGCGCGCGATCAACCGCGGCCTGGCGATGCGCGACGGGCCGATCGCGACGCTGATCGCCGAAACCGGCGGCGCCAATGCGATGATCGTCGATTCGACCGCGCTGCCTGAACAGGTGGCGCGCGATGCGGTCGCCTCGGCCTTTCAGTCGGCGGGCCAGCGCTGCTCGGCGCTGCGTCTGCTGTGCGTGCAGGAAGATGTCGCCGAGACGATGATCGAGATGGTCGCAGGCGCGATGGCCGAACTCAATGTCGGCGACCCGGCGCGGCCGTCGACCGACGTTGGGCCGATTATCGATGAAGAAGCGCGCGCGCATATCGCCGCCTATGTCGCCGAGGCGCGCGGGGCGGGCCGCGTGATTGCTGAAGCGGCACGGACTGATTTGCCCGCGGGCGGCAGCTTCGTGCCCCCGGCGATCATTCGCCTCGACAATGTTACCGATCTGAAGCGCGAGATTTTCGGGCCGGTGCTGCACATCGCAACGTGGAAGGGCGGCGAGCTCGATGCGCTGATCGATGCGATCAACGCCTCTGGCTATGGCCTGACGCTGGGCGTCCACACCCGCATCGACGGCGTCGCGGCGCATGTCGCGGCGCGCGCGCAGGTCGGCAATGTCTATGTCAACCGCAACCAGATCGGCGCGATCGTCGGCTCGCAGCCGTTCGGCGGCCGCGGCCTGTCAGGCACCGGCCCCAAGGCCGGCGGCCCCCATTATCTGCACCGCTTTGCCGAGGAGAAGACGATCAGCACCGATATTACGGCAGCGGGCGGAAATGCGGCGTTGATGGCTGGATAGGCTGCGGTTCGGTGCAATGAACCGCGAGGCCTGATACAGAGTGGACGACTGTCCCAGGCGATACGTCCGAAATCGTCTCGCGGCATTTTACCGCGGCGACCGTTATATGTTCTGGTTCCCCCCGCAGTGGTGGGGGGTATAGGCTGTCTCCGTTCTGTCGCCAACCAGCAATTCAGGCCCCTGGAACACCAAGCAATTGCGCTTGGGCTTTCAATCGTGTGGCCGCACCGGGATTGGCCGCCATGCCGTCGCTTAATGCCTGAGCGGCCTTCGCTGTTTCGCCCAGGGTCATGCGGCTGCGCATCAGCATGATCCAGCGGTCGACGTCGCCGGGATTGGCTTTCAGTTTGGCTTCCAGCCCGTCGACCATACCCTGAATCATCGCGTCCTGCTGTCCTTTTGGAAGCTGTGACGCTGCCTCCATATCTGCGCGGCTGGGTCCCGGGATCGCGCGCGCCGCGACCGGCATTTCGTCGGCGGCAAGCGGCCGGGCCTGTGTTCGCGCTAGCCGGTCGGCGACATCGATCGAATGGATTTTGCCGACCTGTTCGATCGTGCGGCGCAGGTCTGCTTCCCAGGGTGCACCCTGCGGCGTGTCGGCCAGAAGCGCGAACCAATCGTCGATTGCTCCCTTGTGATCGCCGCCGACATCTTTCTTCACCGCCAAGAAATAGCGCGCACGCGGATCCTTGGCATCGAGCGCAATAGCCTTTTCGAACGCCGTAAGGGCGGCCGCCGGCATCGGGTCGCGTTCGCTGGCCATGACGCGCGCCTCGCCCAGCGCCGACCACAGCCCCGATGATTGGGGCGAGATGGCGACCGCTTTTTCATATGCTGCCGTCGCGCCGGTGAAATCGCTGAGGTCGAAACGGGCGGCGCCCAAGGCGGTCCAGGCGTCGGCGCTGCCGGGTTCGCTTCTGGTGCGCGCCTCCAGCGCGGCGAGCTGATCCGACGGCGGTGCATCAGGGCTCTCGGCCGGGGCGTTTGGCGTGCTGGAGGCGTCGCGCCAGGCCGCAAAGCCGATCGCGCCTGCCAGCAGCAGGAATGCGGCGACCAGTATCGCCTTGTTGCTTGCCGTCATGCCCTTGCTGTCGTTCATATTCGTTCCTCTTGCGCCGTGCGCGACAATTGCGCGCGGCGATGTGCGGGTGCTTGTTTTTGCCGGGCGATGGTGTAGCCTTGATAAGGCGAGGTCGGTCAATGACTTTTCGCAAACAGGGGTCGCACCAAATTTCCCAGTAATGGCAGGGAGGGGTGCATGGCAGTATCGGATCACGTCGATTTTCCGACGTTCATGGAGGGTGTGAAACGGCGCAACCCCGGACAGCCGGAGTTTGTCCAGGCCGTCCAGGAGGTCGCCGAGGATATCTTCGACTTCATCGCCGACAAGGAAGAATATCATGCGCAGCAGATATTGCGGCGCATCGCGGAACCCGATCGCGTCGTTTCCTTTCGTGTCTGCTGGGAGGATGACAATGGCAATATCCGCGTCCAGCGCGGCTGGCGCGTCCAGAACAATAACGCCATCGGACCTTATAAGGGGGGTATTCGCTTTCATCCCAGCGTGACAGAGAGCGTGCTGAAATTTCTGGCGTTCGAACAGACGTTCAAAAATGCTCTGACCGGCTTGCCAATGGGGGGCGGAAAGGGCGGATCGAATTTCAATCCCAAGGGCAAGAGCGTGCGCGAGATCATGCGCTTTTGCCAGAGCTTCATGACCGAGCTTTATCGGCATATCGGTGCCGACATCGACGTGCCGGCGGGCGACATCGGCGTCGGCGGGCGCGAAATCGGCTTTATGTTCGGCCAGTATAAGCGGATCACCAACGAATTCACCGGTGTGCTGACGGGCAAGGGGCTCGAATGGGGCGGGTCGCTGATCCGTACGGAGGCCACGGGCTATGGTGCGGTCTATTTTCTGCAGAATATGCTGGCCGCGAAAGATATGGACCTGGTCGGCAAAACAGCGGTCATTTCCGGATCGGGTAATGTTGCCACCCACGCGGCCGAAAAAATCGTTCAGCTGGGCGGCAAGGTACTGACCCTTTCGGATTCGGGGGGCTTCATCCACGATCCCGACGGCATCACTCAGGAAAAGATCGATTGGGTGAAGGCGCACAAGACGCATCGGCGTGGCCGGATCGAGGAATATGTCGAAGAGTTCAGGAACGCTAGCTTCACGCCGGGCAAGACTCCATGGGGCGTGACATGCGACGTGGCGCTCCCTTGTGCGACCCAAAATGAGCTGCTGGGCGACGATGCCCGGACGCTTGTTGCAAACGGCTGCATCGCGGTCAGCGAGGGGGCGAATATGCCCACCAATCTCGACGGGGTCCATGTCTTCAAGGATGCGAAGATGATGTTCGCGCCCGGCAAGGCTGCCAATGCCGGAGGGGTTGCCGTGTCCGGGCTCGAAATGAGCCAGAACAGCGAACGGCGCAGTTGGACTGAGGGTGAACTGCAACAGATGTTGAAGGATATCATGGCCGGTATCCATGCGCGTTGCCTGACCTATGGCGACCAGGGTGGCGGCTATGTCGACTATGTGAAGGGTGCAAATATAGCGGGATTCAAGAAAGTTGCCGACGCGATGCTGGCATTCGGGGTCGTTTAGGCGTTAAGGCGGCGGCCGGGTTAACAAGGGGGATTGCGGATGATAACGCACGCGGGCTCACGGCGCGGCGAGCGGCCTTGGGCGGCTTTTGCGTCGCTCGTGCTGATGCTGGCCGTGCTGGCAGTCACCGCCGTCGTTGCCGCGCCCCCGGCACGCTCGCAAGGCGATGCGGCTGCGCGCTACACCGGCGTTGCCTCCTGCGCCGGGTCGACTTGCCATGGCCGGATGGAAGGTGATGGCACCATCGTTCGCCAGGACGAGCTGATGAAATGGCAGGAGCCTTCGACCCCCGGCGGTGCACACAGCCGCGCCTGGGCGGTGCTTTCGAACAGCCGTAGTCGCTTTATTGCTGCAAATTTGGGAATTGGAGATCCGGCGACTGCGCCGATGTGCCTTGGCTGCCACGCGACGGCGGGAGCGGTCGCGGCAGGCGGTGGAGCGCAGCGCGGAACGGTGCCGCTGGAAGACGGCGTGGGGTGCGAATCGTGCCACGGCCCGGCGGGCGGCTGGATCGCCAGCCACTATGCGGGGATCGGAACCAATGCCAATCCCGATGCTGAAATGCGCGACAAGCATCTCTCGAACCTGCGTGCCGGTTTGAAAAGGCTGGAGGATCCGGTTGTAAGGGCTGGCGTTTGCGTGGACTGCCATTTCGGTTCGGCGGCTGATGGACAATTCGTCACGCACCGCATCATGGCGGCGGGGCATCCGCGTATCGCCTTTGAGCTTGACCTTTTTTCCTCGTTGCAGGCCCATCATCAGGAAGATGCCGACTATGGCTGGCGCAAGTTCGGTTCGGGCACGGCCCGTACCGATCATGTTCAGATGTGGGCGGTGGGCCAGGCCACGGCGATCGAGCGCAGCCTGGCCTTGTTCCAGACACGGCGCGGCACCGAGGGCATCTTCCCGGAATTTTTCTTCCTCGACTGTCACAGCTGCCATCGCCGGATCTTCGACCAGGCAAAAGCGGTGAAGACCGGCATGGACAATCCCGGACGCAATCTGCCCGAGGGCATGCCGCCCTATAATGACGAGAATCTGATCATGCTGTCCGCAGCGGCCCGCATGGCCTCGCCCGCGCTTGCCGATCAACTGGCAGCGCGCACGGCGGCTTTTCACAAGGCGATGGCGGGCGACCGATCGAGTGCGGTGCAAGCTGCCGGGCAATTGGCGCAAACGGTGTCGGCCCTGAAGTCGGCATTCGCCGCCCGCAGTTTTTCGGGCGCTGACGCCTTTGCCATGGTTGATGCCATTGCCGCCAAGGCGATAAGCGATCGGTTCACCGACTATGCAGGGTCGCAGCAAGCGGTGATGGGGGTCGACACGCTGCTCAACGCCATGGTGTCGTCGGGACGGATCACTGTCGGTGCGGCGGCAGGAATCCGCGGTGATATCGACCGCGCCTATGCTGCGGTGAAGGATCCCAACAGCTATAAACCCGCCGATTTTCAAGCCTCGCTGGGTAGCGCTGTGCGCGCGATTCGGGCGTTGAGGTCATAATGCAACACGCCAGCCGACTGTTCCGATCCGTTGCCGGCCCTGTGCTTGCTTCTCTGCTTCTCGCTTCTTGCGGTGGCGGGGATGGCGGGGGCAGCACACCCACGCCCAGCCCGACGCCGACTCCCACGCCAACCCCGGTCGGCGGGCTTTATACGCCTCCCGCCGCCGAGGCGCTGACGATCAGCGACGTCGAGCGCATCCTGGCGCAGGCTGTTGCCGAAGCACAGGCACGAAATCTGCCGTCGGTGGTTGCCGTGACCGACCGGGTCGGCAATGTCCTGGGCGTGTTCCGGATGAACGGGGCGCGAGCAACCGCGACCACCGCCGCGGCGCCGAACGGCATCAGTATCGATGCCCAGAATGTGACTTTTCCGGCAGAGGGCGGAGCGATCGCAAAGGCGATAACCGGCGCCTATCTGTCGAGCGGCGGCAACGCCTTTTCCACCCGCACGGCGAGCCAGATCGTTCAACAACATTTTCCGCCGGCACCGACCACCGCAGGTCTCGAAAGCGGACCGCTTTTCGGCGTTCAATTCAGCCAGTTGCCGTGCAGCGATCTTGTTTCGCGTTTCGGCGCAGGCGGCGGGGCAGCCCTGATCGGACCGAAGCGGTCGCCGCTGGGGCTTTCCGCCGATCCTGGCGGCTTTCCGCTCTATAAAAATGGCGTGATTGTCGGTGGCGTCGGGGTGATGGGCGATGGTGTTTATGGCAGCGACCCTAATATCCTCGACACCGACAATGACGCCGAAGAGTTCATCGCTTTGGCCGGGACGCGCGGATATGAAGCACCATCGACGATCGTTGCCGACCGTATTGCCGTTGACGGCACGACGCTGCGTTTTTCGGACGCGACCTATGGCGGGTTGATGACCAGCGGCGGCGCAAGTTTCGCCAGCATTAACGGCAGTGCCGGGAATCTGGTGGCGGTGATCGGCTATGCGAGCGCGGCGATCACGGCTGGCGCAGCTTATGGCAGCGAGGCGTCGGGTATTCGCGCCTCGACGGCTGCCGAATTTTCGAATCGCGACGCCTTTGTCCTTACCAACGGGAGCGGGGCGAATCGCTTCCCGATTCGGGCCGCAACCGACGGCACCAGCAACAGCGCGCCGTTGACGCAGGCCGAGGTGCGCGCCGTGCTCGAAGAAGCCTTTGCGGTGATGAGCCGTGCCCGAGCGCAGATTCGCCGTCCGCTCGACAGCCGGGCTCAGGTAACGATCAGTCTCGTTGACACCCACGGATCGGTCCTTGGTATCGTCCGGTCGCCCGATGCGCCGATTTTCGGTACCGATGTATCGTTGCAAAAGGCACGCACGGCAGCCTTCTTTTCCGGCGCGCAGGCTGGCGCCGAGTTGTCGGCGAACAGCAGCGCCGATGTGCGTCAGTTCGTTCCGGCGGTGCGCACATTCCTGAACGACCCTGCCGCGCTGACCGGTACGGTTGCCTTTGCCGATCGATCGGGCGGGAATCTGTCGCGCCCCTATTTTCCGGATGGTGAAGTTGGCCGACCGCATGGCCCGCTTTCACGCCCGATCGCACAGTTCAATCCCTTTTCAACGGGTCTGCAATCGGCGCTGATCATCGGCAATCTGGGCGCGCATCTGGGTTTTGTGTCGGGAGCCAGTGCGACCGACACGCCAGCTCGCTGTACGACGCTGCCTGACGTGGCGGCCGATCAGAACCGGTTGCAGAACGGGATACAGATTTTTCCGGGTTCGGTGCCGATCTATCGAGGGACGCAACTGGTCGGCGCGATTGGCGTATCGGGTGACGGCATCGATCAGGATGACATGATCAGCTTTCTGGGCACGCATAACGGTGGCGCAAGGGTTGGCGGTATCGGCAACGCGCCCGTTGGGATTCGGGCCGATAATATTGTGGTGACGCTCGCTGACAGCAAGACGGTACGGCTACGCTACATCAGTTGTCCGTTTGCGCCCTTCCTTGACACGGCGCAGCAAAACGTCTGCCAGGGGCTATAGGCGATGAGCGCGGCCGGAAGCAGCCTTTGGCCAATGATTGCCAGCCTCGCGGCGCAAGCGGCGCCTGGCGTCGATACCCCGGTCGTGACGGTGCCCGCGCCGGTGTTGCCTGCCGGCGCTGATGCGTCCGAGCCACCGCTGGAGGTTCTGGTTCCGCCGCCGCCGCCCGTCGATTGGGAAAGCACGATGGAGGATGATCTGGTCACGCAGATCATCGAAGGGCGTCGTCGTCCAGGTTATCGTCCGGATCTCCCCGATGCGCTGTCGCAGGACAATATCGGCGCCCTGCGTCCGCCGCCTCCACAAGCCTTTCCCGGCATAGAAGACCAGTTGCCCGTACCCGACCGCTGGCGGCTGATCGAAAGCTTGGGGGTGGTGAAGGAACGCTGGTTCGATCCCTATCACCAGAATGTTCTGAAAGGGGACCGGGCGATCGACCGCAGCAAGGTGAAATGGCTGCCGATCAAGGGTGACGACTGGTTCTTTGTCGCCAACGCGGTCTCCGACAGTGTGTTTGAGCCACGAACCTTTCCCATTCCGGTCGGCGTCCAGACTACCGAACGTCCGGGCAGCCTCGACGTATTTGGCAAGAACCGCAGTTTCGTCGCGTCGCAAACTTTCATTGGCGGTGTCGCGCTGATCAAGGGATCGACCGCGTTCAAACCGCCCGATGTCGAATATCGACTGACGCTGGCCTATAACTTCAACTATGTCGACGTGCCCGAACGGCGCGTGCTCGACGTGCGGCCGTCGAAACCCAGCCATCGTTACGACAATTTTCTGGGCGTTCAGGAATTGTTCGTCGACAAGCACCTTGGCAACACGTCCGACCGTTATGACTTTTATTCGATCCGGGTCGGCATCCAGCCGTTTCAGAGCGATTTTCGCGGTTTTCTCTTCAATGACAGCCAGCTTGGTATTCGCCTGTTCGGCAATCGCGACAACAACCGCATTCAATATAATCTCGCGGCTTTCTGGCGGCTCGAAAAGGACACCAATTCGGGTCTCAACGACATCACCCAAACGCCGCGTGACGATTTCATCTTTACCGGCAACATCTATCGTCAGGATTTCCCGGTCGTCGGGCTGACCAGCCAGCTCAGCGTCACTTATAATATGAACCGGGAAAAGAATGACATTCAGATCGACCATAACGGCTTTCCGGTTCGCCCGGCGCTGATCGGAGACCTGCGCGGTCGTGCCTATGATGTCGTTTATCTGGGGTATAGTGCCGACGGGCGCATTGGGCGGATCAACCTCAGTGCCAGTTTTTATGCCGCGCTGGGCGAAGACCGAAACAGTTTCTTCACCAGTCGCCCCGCCGAAATCCGGGCCGGATTCGGCGCGATCGAATTGAGCTATGACCATGACTGGATGCGTTTCCGTCTGTCGGGCCTGTATGCGACCGGCGACGGCGATCCCTATAACAAGACCGAAGGCGGCTTCGACGCGATCTTTGAAAATCCGATCTTCGGCGGTGCGGACACGAGCTACTGGATTCGCCAGACCATTCCCTTTGCTGGCGGTGGGCGGGTCATCTCGGTCAATGGCCGCAACGGCATATTGAATTCGCTGCGATCCTCGAAAGAGGAAGGGCAGTCCAATTTCAACAATCCGGGCACGATTTTCCTGGGCGCCGGCGCTGATTTCGATCTGTCGCCGCAAACCCGCGTCAGCCTCAACGCCAACCATCTTTGGTTTGAAAATACCGCGACGCTTCAGGCGCTGCGGATGGAGGGATCGATTCCCCGGGATATCGGCTGGGACCTGTCGGTTGCCGGCATCTGGCGTCCGAAGGCGACGCAGAACATCGTCGGGCGCCTGAGTGCGGCCGTGCTGCTTCCTGGCGACGGCTTCAAGGACTTGTTCGAAAACAGGCAGCGTGAGGATGCCTATGTCTCGATCCTCGCCAATGTGATCCTGAGCTATTGATGATGACCCGAAAGCTATTCGCCCTTCTGGCCTTTCTGTTGATGAGCATCAGCCTTGGTGTCAGCGTTACGCGCGCCGCCGAGGAGGAAAAGCCGCTCAAGATCGAGTATCGCTTCACCCCGCCGGCGCCGCGCGAACAGAGCGAGGCCGATGTCGTGCTCAAGTCGGAGGGGTGTTACAGCTGTCACACCAAGACCGATCAGCCGTCGATGCACGCGACCCCGGCGGTCAGGCTGGGGTGCACCGATTGCCACGGCGGCGACGCTGAATCGGCTGCCGCGGTCGGCAGGCCGGAGCTCGGTTACGACAACCCCTATAATATCGCGGCGATGAAGGCTGCGCATCCGCAGCCGACCCTGCCGGGTGCATGGCACGACAGTTCAGCCAATCCCGAGCGCAGCTATACCCTGCTCAACAAGGAGGCGCCGGAATTCATCCGGTTCGTCAATCCCAGCGACTATCGTGTCGCGCGCGAGGCGTGCGGGGCATGCCACATGGAAGTGATCGAGGCGACCGAGCGCTCGCTGATGTCGACCGGCGCGATGCTATGGGGCGGGGCGGCCTATAACAACGGCATTGTGCCCTATAAGAATTATGTGTTCGGCGAAGCCTATACGCGAACCGGCGAACCGGCGTGCATCCTGTCGCCTTCGTCGCGATTGACGGCGGAAGAGTATAAGGAAGCGTGCAAGCCCGGCTTCGGCTTTGACAAGATATTGACCGACGACGAACGCAAGCGCGGCGCACTCGCCAAAATGTATCCGTTGCCGCGCTGGAGCGTGATACCGCCGGGTGATGTTTTCCGTGTGTTCGAACGCGGTGGCCGCAATATCAATACCCAATTCCCGGAAATCGGACTGCCCAACCCGACCGGCCAGATCCAGCGACTGGAGGAGCCGGGGCGCCCTGACCTGAAACAGTCAAACCGGGGCCCTGCCACGGGGCTGCGCGTCGCTATCCCGGTGCTGAACATCCACAAGACGCGCCTGAACGATCCTTTCATGTGGTTCATGGGCACTAACGACCAGCCGGGCGACTATCGCCATTCGGGCTGTGCTGGCTGTCATGTCATCTATGCGAACGATCGTGAACCGCGGCACAGCCTGACCTATGCAAAATTCGGTCGCGACGGCGAAACGGCGACGGTCGATCCCACGATATCGGGCAAGAAATGGAACCTGGCGGGCAGCCATGGTGCTGAACCGCATGGGAAAGGCGATGCCGGTACGGCGCCGGATGACGATCATCACGCAGGCGGCGGCCACGGATCGCTGATCAAACCGGCGGATGCGGCTGATGGCGATCCATTGCCAACGACGCCGCGCCGCGAATCGGGCCACCCGATCAGCCATGCTTTCACCCGCGCGATCCCGACCTCGCAATGCATGACCTGCCACATGCATCAGCCGAATATCTTCCTGAACTCCTATCTCGGTTACACGATGTGGGATTATGAATCCGACGCGCCGCAATTATGGCCGGGGCCGGAAAATACCGCGCCGCGCCCCGCGGGGATGAGCGACGAGGATTATCAGGCGAAGTATAAACAACAGCGGTATCCGACGGCTGCGGAAGTCCATCAGGTGCTTGAACGCAACCCGGAAGGCGCAGCCCCGCGAGGTTTGTGGGCAGACGTCGAGTTCTTGCGCGACGTTTATGACGTCAATGACAGCAACCGCGATACGCAGTTCGCCGATTATCACGGTCATGGATGGAATTTCCGGGGAATTTTCAAGCGCGACCGGAACGGCAATCTGCTCACAGCAGACGGTAATATGGCGACTTATGGCACCGATGCCGCGCATATTGTCGACCCGGCTGACCCTGAAAAATGGCGCAAGAGCTGCGCAAGCTATACGGATGCTGGGGAACGCGACCTCTGCCTGTCGAGTGCGACGTCCGATGGACGCGAGGGCAAGTTTGTCCCGGCTGGACTCAATCCGGGCAAGACGGTCCACATGATGGACATCCACGCCGAAAAGGGGATGCAATGCGCCGACTGCCATTTCGCGCAGGATGCGCACGGCAATGGCTATATTCAAGGCGAAGTCGCGAACGCGGTCGAAATCAGTTGCAAGGATTGCCATGGCACCGCCGACGCGCTGCCCAATCTGCTGACCTCGAACGTCGCGGCGCGCCCACAAGGGACCAATCTTGCGCTGCTGCGCAATCCCGATGGACGTCGCCGGTTCGAATTTCAGTATAATGACGACGCCGAGGTGGTGGGCCTGATCCAGCGATCGATCGTCGATCCCAAGCTTGAATGGCGGGTCAGCCTGGTCAAGCAGGCCGTGACGCCCGGACCGCATTTCAATGCCAAGGCGGCGCGGGCCAAGCTGATGGCGCGTGCGGGCGCGGATAGCGGTGAATTCGAATGGGGCCCGGGCGTCGCCAAAGAGGATCGCGCCCACGGCGACGACAAGATGACTTGTTTTACCTGCCATCTGTCGTGGACGACCAGCTGTGGTGGCTGTCACCTGCCGATCGAGGCGAACTGGAAAACCAAGATGCACCATTTCGAGGGGGAGGAGACGCGGAACTTCGCCACCTACAACCCCCAGGTGGCGCGTGATGAAATGTTCCAGCTCGGACGGCACCAGCTTACCAAGCCGGGCGAGCCCGATTCGGATGGCAATCCGCGCGGTATCATTGCCCCAGTGCGTTCGACCTCGGCGTTGATTCTGTCATCGACCAACATTAACCGCGAGCGCATCTATATTCAGCAGCCACCGATTTCTTCGGCCGGCTACTCCAGTCAGGCCTTTGCGCCGCATTTCCCGCACACTGTCCGGCGACAGGAAACCAAGCAGTGCACGGACTGTCATCTGTCGGCCGCCGACGACAATAATGCGATCATGTCGCAGCTGTTGTTGCTGGGTACCAACTTCGTGAACTTCGTCGGCCTCAATGTCTGGTCGGGGATGGAGGATGGCTTTCAGGCCACGCGCGTTACCGAATGGGACGAGCCACAGGCCGTGATCGGCAGCTATCTCCACCGCTATGCCTATCCCGACTATTGGCGGATGCACGTCGAACAAAATGGCCGTGAGCTTAAGAACTGGGTTCGTGGCAAGACGTTCGACGCGAAGGGGTCGGGAGAGACCAAGGCGCTGGAGGAATTCGCCAATATCGTCCAGGGGACGAGCGGCCAGGTGAACTGTCTGCAGCAGCGCGGCGAATATATGTTTGTGGCCGAAGGTCGGGGCGGTTTCCGCGTCTATGACATCGCCTCGATCGGCAACAAGGGGTTCTCTGAGCGTATCGTGCGGGCGCCTTTCTCCCCGCTCGGGCATGACACCCATGTCCGAACGAAAAACGCGACCTGCATGGCGATCGCCACGACCCAGCCGATCAGCGTCTCGCGCAACGAGAATATCGTGAAGAACTTCCCTGAAAACCACGAACAGGTGATGCATGACATCTACCGTTATGCGGTGATCACTGATAGCGTCGAGGGGCTGGTGCTGGTCGATATCGATACGCTGGCCGACGGCGAATTTCGCAACAACAAGCTGAAGCGTGCGCTGACATGGAACGAGGGCAATGTGCTGGCAGGTGCCCGGCACATCACGCTTGCTGGCAGCTTTGCCTATGTCACCGCCGATTCGGGTGTGGTGGTGCTCGATCTGACACGCCCGCTCGAGCCCAGAGTGACGGCGCAGGTGCCTCTGACTGATGCGCGGGCGAGCGCGGTGCAGTTCCGCTATCTTTGGGTAACGGACGCCGATGGGGTGAAATTGTTCGACATCACCAATATGGCGCAGCCTGTGGCAGTGCCATCGGGCACCGTGCGCTTGGCGGATGCACGCAAAATCTATCTTGCGCGCACCTATATGTATGTCGCGGCGAAGCGGGACGGATTGATCATCGTCGATGTGACCCAGCCGGCCCAGCCTGTCGTCTGGCCTGCCCAGACCTTTGGCGGGGCGATGCAGGATGCGGAGGATGTCATCGTCGCTTCGACCAACGCTTCGCTCTTTGCCTATGTCGCCGACGGGCGCGGCGGCATCAAGGTCGTGCAATTGACCAGCCCGAACAATCCCGGTCTTTATGGTTTTTCGCCCAAGCCGACGCCTGAATTGATCGCCTGGGCAAAGACCCCCTCTCCAGCCCTTGCGTTGTCGAAAGGGCTCGACCGCGATCGCGCTGTCGATGAAACGGGGGGGCAGATGGCGGTGTTCGGCCGCCTGGGCTCGCGCCCCTTCACACGCAGCGAAATGGAGGCGCTGTTCCTGAACGGCAAGGGGCTGGTGTACAAGGTTCGAGACGAAGTCGATCAGGGCGGATGGCGGCCGCCGCTCGCTTATTCGAACTGATCTTTTCGGCCCATCGCTTCGGCCGCGGGCCGAGGCGATGGGCCGACCCCGGTATCTTAGAGCCGTTCGGCCTGAACAACCATGTCCGATGCGCGTAGCGCCGACAGGATGCGCATGACATGCTGGACGTCGCGCACTTCGACGACCATGTCATATGTGTGAAATCCGCCTTCACGGTTCGACAGGCGCAAATTGGTGATGTTCGCTGAATTGGCGGCCAATATGCCCGACATTTCGGCGAGCGTGCCGGGTTCGTTCAGGATGACGACGCACAGCCGCGCATTGCCGCCTTCGCTATCCTCCTGCCAGCGCAGGTCGATCCAGTCTGCGTCAATGCCATCGGCCAGGCTGGGGCAATCGATGACATGAACCTCGATTCCTTCGCCCTCGCGGGCAAGCCCGACGATCCGGTCGCCGGGAACCGGGTGGCAGCAATCAGCCAACTTATAGGCGACGCCAGGGGTCAGTCCTTCGATCGACACTGCCGCGCCCTGGCGCAGCTTTCCGGGCTTGGTCTTCATCTCGGTTGTGATCCCGGGCACCAGCGCCTCCAGAACCGCGTCGTCGGACAGGCGCCGCTTGCCGATCGCGACGAAAAGGGCGGTGTCATCTTCCAGCTTCAGCCGTTCGCGCGCGGCGGCACGTGCCTTGTCGCCGATCCGGTTGGGCAGGCGCGCGATGATCTCGTCATACATTTTGCGGCCGAGCGCCGCCAATTCGACCTTCTCCTTCGATCGTACATGGCGGCGGATCGCGGCGCGTGCCTTGCCGGTTACGGCAAAACCCAGCCAGGCGGGCTGTGGCGTCTGCTTTTCCGACGACAGAATTTCAACGGTGTCGCCGTTCACCAGCTGTGTGCGCAGCGGGACCAGGCGTCCGTTCACCTTTGCTCCGACGGTGCGGTCGCCCAGTCCGGTATGGACGGCATAGGCGAAATCGACCGGGGTGGCCCCCTTGGGCAGCTGAAACAGGCTGCCCTTTGGCGTGAAGGCAAAGATGCGGTCCTGATACATGGCGATGCGCGTGTTTTCGAGCAGTTCGTCAGGATCATGCGTTTGTTCGAGGATTTCGATGAGGTCGCGAATCCAGCCCGCCTGCCCGTCGGGGCTACCGCCGCCCTGCTTGTACGCCCAGTGTGCAGCGAGTCCGAATTCGGACTGTTGATGCATTTCGACACTGCGAATCTGGATTTCGATCCGCATATTCTGCTGGTGCATGATCGTCGTGTGCAGCGATTTATAGCCGTTGCGTTTGGGCGTCGAAATATAATCCTTGAACCGCCCGGGAACCATTTTCCATTTGCGATGAATGAGGCCCAGCGCGGCATAGCAATCGGCATCGGTTGGGGTGACAATGCGAAAGGCGATGATGTCAGTGACCTGTTCAAAGCTGACGTGGCGCTCCTGCATCTTGCGCCAGATCGAATAGGGGTGTTTTTCGCGCCCTGACACATCGGCGTCGATACCGTTTTTGGCAAGCAGTTCCTTGAACTCGCGGCTGATCGCCGCAACCTTGTCTTTTCCCCCGGCGGTCAGCTTTGCGAGGCGGCCGGTGATCGTCGCATAGGCTTCGGGTTCGAGCTCACGAAAGGCGAGCAGTTGCATCTCGCGCATATATTCATACATGCCGATCCGCTCGGCGAGCGGGGCATAGATGTCCATCGTCTCCTTTGCGATCCGGCGGCGCTTGTCGGGATTTTTGATGAAGTGCAGCGTCCGCATATTGTGCAGACGATCGGCAAGCTTGACCAGCAGCACGCGGATGTCGTCCGACATGGCGAGCAGGAACTTCCGCAGATTCTCAGCGGCGCGCTCATTTTCCGTTTGCGCCTCGATCTTGCTCAGTTTCGTCACGCCGTCGACCAGGCGGCCGACATCGGCACCGAACAGTCGCTCGATTTCTTCCGGTGTCGTCAGCGTGTCTTCGAGCGTGTCGTGAAGCAGCGCGGTGACGATCGTTTCGCTGTCGAGATGCAGATCGGTCAATATGCCCGCGACTTCGACCGGGTGACTGAAATAGGGGTCGCCTGACGCGCGCTTCTGGCTGCCATGCTTTTGCACTGTGAAGACATAGGCGCGATTCAGCAGCGTCTCGTCGACGTCGGGATCATAAGCGCGAACGCGCTCGACAAGTTCATATTGCCTCAGCATCAGGGCCAATGTCGTTCATGGCGCGCCAATTGCAATGCGAAATTTGTGTGCGCCCTACGCTGTGCACCAGCAACATTGCGAAAATTCTTTGCAAGCATCGTACACGCTGGTCCGTTGCACGATGCAACCAATGCCTTATATTCTTTTGGCGCAGGGGTGATTTTACGTTAGGGCATGGCCATGAGCAAACTACGCGAAAAGCTGAACGATCTGGATGGCGGGCATTGCGCGCTGCCGCTGGCGTTGGAAGCGATGGGTGAGCGCTGGTCTTTCATGATCCTGCGGGCCGCCTTCAACGGCGTCCATCATTTCGAAGAGTTTCAGCAAGAGCTTAATATCGCCCGCAATATCCTGTCGAACCGATTGTCGAAGCTGGTAGATCACGGGATCATGGCGCGCGAGGTGATGGCCGAGGATCGCCGCAAGGTTCGCTATCAACTCACCGACAAGGGCGTTGCGTTGCTGCCTGCGATGATCGCGCTTCGGCAATGGGGCGAAAATTGGGGGGCTGGTGTGCCTTCGACCCCGGTGCTCGTCGATACCCGCGACGAACAACCGATCGGACCGGTGACGATTACGGCGCACGACGGGCGTCCGCTCGGTTACCGGGAATTGGTGTGGAAGCACCGCTCCGAGTTGCAGCCGCTTGGCCAGGCGCGGGTGCGCGCGAGCGCGCGCACGGCTCCGGTCGCGGCCGAATGATCCGCCGCGCCGCGTTCCTGTCCCACTGACTTGCCAGCTTCCGCAGCCACCATGCCCCTGTTCGGATTGTCCACGCCGGGACCCTTTTTCGGTAACAAGGTACGTGCCTTCTGGAATCTCCAGATATTGGGCTGGGCCGCATGGCTTGGTCTGCGCGGCGTATCGGGGCTTGCCAATGGGCAAAGCTTCACCTTTCTGATCCCGCAGACGATTTCGGCGATAACCGGCTTTTCGCTGACCCTCATCTTGTCGGTCTGTTACCGCGCGCTGATCAACCGCCGCCCGATTTTGATGTGGAGCGTCAGCTTCGGGCTCGCGGGGCTTGCGACCGCACTGTGGGCGTTCATCGACGCATGGGTCGCGCAGATCCAGAATCCAGCGAGTGAAGCGGGTTTCACCAGCCTGCTGCTCGGCGCCATCTATATCGATGCGACGTCGCTCGGCGCCTGGTCTGCGCTCTATTTCGCGATCAACTATTTCCTTCAGCTTGAGGAGCAGAATGACCGGATGCTGCGGCTGGAAGCCCAGGCGGCGTCGGCGCAGCTTGCGATGCTGCGATACCAGCTCAACCCGCATTTCCTGTTCAACACGCTCAACAGTATTTCGACGCTGGTACTGCTCAAGCAGTCTGAGCCTGCGAATGCCATGTTGTCGCGCCTGTCGGCCTTTTTGCGCTATACCTTGGCGAACGAGCCCACCGCGCAGGTGACGCTGGCGCAGGAGATCGAGACGCTGAAACTCTATCTCGATATCGAAAAAATGCGCTTCGAGGATCGGCTGCGCCCGCATTTTGCGATCGATCCCGCCGTGGCGCGGGCCCGTTTGCCCTCGTTGCTGCTGCAACCACTGATCGAGAATGCGATCAAATATGCAGTGACACCGCAGGAGGAAGGGGCCGATATCACCCTGTCGGCGCAGCTTGCCGGTCAAAATGTCCGGATCACCGTGTCCGACACCGGCGCGGGATTGTCAGCCGACGGCGCCGACCCCACCACAGGCATTGCAACGGAATCGACCGGTGTGGGTTTAGCCAACATCAGGGACCGGCTGGCGCAGGCTTTTGGCGATCAGCAGCGGTTTGATGTGCATGCGGGTGCAGAAGGCGGCTTCACGGTCATTATCGAGTTTCCGTTTCAACCCGATGGACAAGCGACGATTGGAACCGGACAGACATGACGATCAGAACCATCCTGGTGGATGATGAAAAATTGGCGACTCAAGGGCTGCAACTGCGGCTTGAGCCGCATGGTGATGTCGAGGTGGTCGACACCGCGCAGAATGGCCGCGAGGCCATCCGCAAGATCAAGACCCACAAGCCCGATCTCGTCTTCCTCGACATCCAGATGCCGGGGTTCGACGGCTTTTCGGTGATCCAGGGGCTGATGGAGGTTGAACCACCGCTGGTCGTGTTCGTCACCGCCTATTCGGATCATGCAATCCGCGCCTTCGAGGCGCAGGCGGTCGATTATCTGGTCAAGCCTGTCGAGCCCGAGCGGCTGGCCGATGCGCTTGACAGGGTGCGCCAACGCCTTGCCGAAAAGCGCGGCGCGGCAGAGGTCGAGCGGCTGAAGACGGTGCTGGCCGAGGTCGCGCCCGAAGCGGTCGAGGAATTCGATAGCGATCATGCGGGGGAGGCGCCTGCTGCCGACCGCTACGAGAAGATGATCAACATCAAGGATCGCGGCCAGATTTTCCGCGTCGATGTCGACAGCATCGAGCGCATCGATGCGGCCGGCGACTATATGTGCATCTATACCGCCGATAACAGCCTGATCCTGCGCGAAACGATGAAGGATCTTGAAAAGCGTCTCGACCCACGCAATTTCCAGCGCGTTCACCGTTCGACGATCGTGAACCTGTCGCAAGTCAAGCAGGTGAAGCCGCACACCAATGGCGAGTGCTTCCTGGTGCTCGGTTCGGGGGCGCAGGTGAAGGTGAGCCGCAGTTACCGCGACGTGGTGGCAAGGTTCGTGCACTGACGCCTTCGTCATTGCGGGCGTAGCGCAGCAATTCAGGGCCAGCCCAAGGGCTCTGGATTGCCACGCTACGTCATCCGGCTTGGCACTTCCCGCACTGGCAGAGCGTTAGAGCTGGTGCCCCGTTCGGTCGCGCTTGGTCGCCAGATAATGCACATTATGCGGGTTGGTGGGCAGAGCCAGCGGAATGCGTTCGACGACGTCGACGCCTTCCTTTGCCAACCGCGCGACCTTCTCCGGATTGTTCGTCATCAGCCGGATGCGCGGCACGTTGAGCAATGCAAGCATCCGTGCTGCGATCGCGAAGTCGCGCGCCTCGACCGGGAAGCCCAGGCGCAGATTGGCGTCGACCGTGTCATAACCCTGATCCTGCAACGCATAGGCGCGCAGCTTGTTGACGAGGCCGATCCCGCGCCCTTCCTGTCGCAGATAAAGCAGGACGCCCCAGGGGGCATCGGCCATCGCGTGGAGCGCGGCGTGGAGTTGCGGGCCGCAATCGCATTTCAGGCTGCCGAGAACATCACCTGTCAAGCATTCGCTGTGCAACCGCACGACCGGCGGGTTCGCATCGCGGCGGCCGATGACCAGTGCGACATGATCCGATGGTTCTTCCGGCGTGCGAAATGCGACGATCTCGGCAGATTCGCTTGCCGCCACCGGCAGCCGTGCCCGTGCTGCGATGGCCAACCGCGCTGGGTCGAGTAGGGCACCGACATCGGTGACTTCGCATTCACTATCGGCATTGCCCGTTGCATTCCGCACGAAAAAGGCGGGGAGCAGACCGGCGTGGCGCGCCATTACCATCGCCGCGGCAGCAGCGGTTTCGCCGGCGGTTGCGGCCGTGGAAAAGGGGCCTTTCAACGGATTGGCGAGGTCGAGCGCGGGATCGGCGATCGCCAAGGCTGCGGCGACATTTGTAGCCGCCTCGTGCAGCCGTACCGGACCTGGCGTCGCAGCGGCGCGCTGGTTGGTGAGTTTCAGCGTTACTGCGCGCTCGCCTGACAGCAATATGTCGGCGGGGGTATCCGCAAAGGCCGCGAGCGCCGCGTCGGAGGCGCTTTCGATTGCCAGCAGGTCAAGCGCGCCATCGGCGCCGCTGACACGTACAGGCCAGCCGCGGCGCAGCGCGTCGATGGCGCGCGCGGCGCGGCGGGCGCCGGGATGGGCCGGCGCCTCGTTCAAAAGGCGAACTCGGTGATCAGCGGAATATGGTCCGACGGGCGCTCCCAGCCGCGCGCCGGCTGGACGATGCGGTGCGCGACCGCTTTGGTCAGCAGGTCGGGTGTGACCCACATATGGTCGAGCCGGCGACCGCGGTTCGATGCGGCCCAATCCTTGGCGCGGTAGCTCCACCAAGTAAACAGGGGGTCAGGAGCGGTGATGAAATGGCGCCCCAGATCGACCCATTGCGACGCCGCCTGCAAACGGGCGAGCGTTTCGACCTCGATCGGCGTATGACTGACCACGTCGAGCAACGCTTTGTGATTCCAGACATCCTCGGCCAGCGGTGCGATATTGAAATCGCCCGTCAGGACCGTGGCATCCTGCAGCGCTCCCGACCATTCGGTCATGCGAGCTAGGAAATCGAGCTTTTGTCCGAACTTGGGGTTGAGCTCGCGGTCGGGAACGTCGCCGCCCGCGGGGATATAGACATTGTCGACTCGCACGCCCGAGGGCAGGGTAACGCCGATGTGGCGCGCCTCGCCATTCGCCTGCCAGTCATATTTGCGCACATCGGCAAGCGGCAGCTTGCTGATTGTCGCGACGCCATGGTGCATCCGCTGGCCGTTGGTGACGATGTGGGTGTACCCAAGGCTTTTGAACATGTCGGCGGGGAACAGTCCGCATTCGACCTTGGTTTCCTGAAGGCACAAGACGTCGGGAGCTTCTTCGCGCAGAAATTTCTCGACGATGCCGATGCGTGCGCGGACGCTGTTGATGTTCCAGGATGCGATGCTGGTGCGTGTCATGCGCCAAGGCTCTATCGGCGCTGGCTGCCGTTCGCAATGGCGCTGCCGTCAAAGTGCGCGGAGGCCCGACCCGAAACGGCCGATTGCGACCGGTTGTGGGCGTTCGCTAGATATTCAATAATGCGCCATGGAACGCCGCTGGATAGAGTTACCGAGTGGGATACTGGCTACTGCTTGTAGCCTAATCTCGTTGACCGCCTGCTCGGGCGGGTTGACCGAAGCAAAGCATGATTCCTCGCAAGATTATGTCGTTCTGAGCATTACCAGCCAGACGGGCGGCACAATCGACGGGACATGGGATGAAAGAGATAGCGAGGGCAGGAAGGTTCTTGGTGGTTTAACCATACCGTCACCACGAATCTTGGCTGATGCCGTGTTTTTCTGTGGTCCAACGTTCGTGACGATAGACACCTCTTGGACTCATACGAGCTATGTGTCTTTTCCAAGCGCAAGAGGTGACGGGCAATCCAACCTCGCGATTGTCCGTTGCGTCCAAAATCACGTTGGCTTTGCGTTCTCTGCCGGACTCGGACCTGAACCGAAACCCGGCGAGATCTTCGAGCTAGATTATACGCCATTTTCGTCGTTACAATCTAAGCGGCAATTTCCTTCACCTTGATGACCACTTCCCACTCCGTTACGGTCGTTTGGGTTCTGCGCAGGGGGGAATCATAAACCCCCGTCCCAGGGGCGGTGGAACGGGGGTTCAAGGTCAGCGTTCGTCACGCTCTTGAATGAAGGCTCCTGGCAGTCCGGTGGGGCAACAGGGGGAAACCCAAATCCGGGGGCCGTGTTGGCGCCTTCGAGTGTTGGAATAGCCTTGCTTCCCTGTCGCCAAGCTGAACGAAATGGTGCTGCGCCGGATGCCCATGCAGTTTGTCGATGCCGGGCGTCCGTTGACCGATGAAAAAGAGGCGCCGAAGCCGCTCGGTGGCTTCGGTGCCTCTTTCGGATGTGTTCGGTGCGGGTCGGATCAGCCGGGGCGACCACGGCGGTTCGGACGCGGATCGGTCCAGCGAAAGTTCGAATCAGCGACCGCGACGTTGAACTTCTGGTTCGACAGGTCGATGCGGGTGCGGTTGTTCTGCGAATCGAGTGCGACCCAGCCATGCAAGCGCAATCCGCCGGGCGCCGCCCCGTCTCGGACGAGCACCATGGTGATTGTACCATATTCGGGGCGTTTCGGGTCCTTGATCTCGACGCTGAGCACGCCGTTGTTTCCGGTGGGCACGACCTTCGCATATTTCGACAGATCGCGGTCGGGGTCGAGCAGCGCGCCGAGCGGCGAATTTTTCACCGGCCAGCTTTGCACCTGCTTCACTTCATAGTCGATCATCGTCAGGCGGCTGCCGTCGCCGACAATCAGAAGGGGGATGCCCTTTTGATACTGGAAGCGAATCTTGCCGGGGCGCTTCAGCGTCAGCGTGCCGTTCAGCCGCTGGCCGTTGCGGTCGGTCTGGACGAAGTCGGCGGTCATCGAGCTGGTCGATTTGAGGTGGGTCTGAACCGATGACAGCGCATTGGCCGACTGTGCGGTTGCCGGGGCGGTGACGGCGATGCCGGCAGCGCACACCGGCACGAGCGCCCAGGCAGCGGCGCAGGTCAGGCGATGGGAAATGTTGGTCAGCTTCATCTCACTCTCATTCTTGCGTTGGCGGACCGGATATGGCGGCGGGGCATTGAACCCGCGCTGAACCCGGCGTTGGTCGCTGTTCAAGTCCCGGTACACCTGGTTGGTTCCATCAGGTTGGCGAGAGCGGACGGATCAGCGCGGCTGGCCATATTCGTCGGTCAGCACGTCACGGCGACCGACATGGTTGGGCGAACTGACCAGCCCTTCCTCCTCCATTCGCTCGATCAGCCGCGCCGCGCTGTTATAGCCGATGCGCAACTGTCGCTGCAGCCAGCTCGTCGATGCCTTCTGGCTTTCGACCACGATCTGGCACGCTTTTGCGTACATGCGGTCCTCGGCGCTGTCGCCGCCCGCCGGGGCGCCCTCCATCGCGAAACCACCGTCCTCGGGATCCTCGGTGACGCTTTCGACATAGTCGGGGCGCCCCTGTCCGCGCCAATGGTCGGCGACCGCGCGCACCTCGTCGTCGGAAACGAAGGGGCCGTGGATGCGGGTGATCTGTTTGCCGCCGGGGACGTACAGCATGTCGCCCTTGCCCAGCAGCTGCTCGGCGCCCGCTTCGCCCAAAATGGTGCGGCTGTCGATTTTCGAGGTGACGTTGAAGCTGATGCGCGTCGGCAAATTCGCCTTGATGACGCCGGTGATGACGTCCACCGACGGACGCTGGGTTGCGAGGATCAGGTGAATGCCCGCGGCGCGCGCTTTTTGTGCGAGACGCTGAATCAGGAATTCAACTTCCTTGCCCGCGGTCATCATCAGGTCGGCAAGTTCGTCGACGACCACGACGATCTGCGGGAGCGGCTGGTAGTCGAGCGTCTCTTCCTCATAGACCGGCTGGCCGGTGTCGGGGTCGTACCCCGTCTGGACGCGGCGGCCGAGCGACTTGCCCTTGGCGAGTGCGGCGCGCACCTTGTCGTTGTAGCCCGCCAGGTTGCGGACCGACAGCGACGACATCATCCGATAACGGTCCTCCATCTGTTCGACCGCCCATTTCAGCGAGCGCACCGCCTTTTTGGGTTCGGTGACAACGGGGGCGAGCAGGTGCGGAATGCCGTCATAGACGCTGAGTTCGAGCATCTTGGGATCGATCATGATCATCTTCACCTGGTCGGGACCAAGGCGATAGAGGAGCGAGAGGATCATCGCGTTGAGGCCCACCGATTTACCCGAACCGGTGGTCCCGGCGATCAGCAGGTGCGGCATCGGGGCGAGATCGGCGATCACCGGGTCGCCGCTGATATTCTTGCCCAGGATGATCGGCAGGGCGCCGGTCTGATCCTGGAACAGCTGGCTGCCAATCATCTCGTGCAGCACCACCGCTTCGCGGTGCGCGTTGGGCAGCTCGATGCCGATCACCGTGCGGCCGGGGATGGGTGCGATGCGCGCCGACAGCGCCGACATGTTGCGTGCGATATCGTCGGCAAGGTTCGATACACGGCTTGCCTTGGTGCCCGGCGCGGGTTCGAGCTCGTACATGGTGACGACCGGGCCGGGGCGGACCGCAGTGATCACCCCTTTGACCTGGAAATCTTCGAGCACCGATTCGAGCAGGCGCGCGTTGCGTTCGAGCCCGGCCTTGTCGATCTGTCCGGTCGGCCCTTCGGGCGGCGGCGCCAGCAGGTCGATCGACGGCAGCTGGTAATTGGTGAACAGTTCGGGCTGTGGCTTGGGCTTGGGTTTCGACGGCGCGCTGCGTTCGGCGGGGTCGGTGATTTCGGGCGGCGCCCGGTCCGCGGGTTCGGCGCGCGGGCGTGGGCGCACGACGCGGTCCATCAGATTCGGCGCTTTCACGCTATCTTCGGCCGATATGGTGCGGCCGGGTTCGACAATACGGCTGCCGTCCGCTGCAGGCAGCTTGAAGCGCGACGCCCACCCCTTTTCCAGCCGCAGCGCGCGCCAGCCGAGCCACAGGCCGGTCCCGCCGAGCGTCAGGATCGTGCCGATCCGAATCAGCGCGGCGGCCGGGTCGCCCGCGCGCTCGAACCAGGGGGCTATGGCACCGCCGCCGATCAGCGCGATGATGCCGCCCCACCCTGCGGGAAGCGGCGCATTGCTGTCGGGCGCCCACAGCTCCGCGGCGAGGCCGACGAGCAATATGCCGATAAAGGCAAAAGCGAGCTGGCGTTTCCAATAGGGTTGCGGCGTTGTCGCCCAAAGGCGCCAAGCGATGATACCAAGCAACGGCAACAGCAACACCACCGCACCGCCGCCGATGAACAACAACAGATCCGCGAACCAGGCTCCGGCGGCGCCCATCCAGTTCGACGGTTCGCCGCCCGCCGCGGTATGAATCGCGGCATCGGTGCCGTCATAGGTAAGGAGCGCGAGCGTCAGGAACAGCGTGAACAGCCCGAGCGCGACCGCCGCGGCGATCACCAGCGATCGCGCGATACTCTGGCGGAAAACGGTGCGCCAATCGGCCTTTGCGGTAATGGCCTTGCGGCTTGCCATGCTCGAAACGGTCCCTATCGATTAATCAGCGCGGATATGCGCACGCACCGGACTCTCCGTCAAGCGCGGGGCCGATCGCAACGATGCCGGTCGCGCTCGCCGCTTTTCAATCGGCGCGTTGCGGTCTAGGGCAGAAGCCATGAGCGACGTGTTGCGCAGCGATGTCCTGATCTCCGGTGGCGGTCTTGTCGGCCAGGCACTTGCGCTGGCGCTTGCCCACCACGGTTTGTCCTCGCAGGTCGTCGATCCCGCCGATCCGGTGGCGACGATTGCTCCGGGCTTTGACGGCCGGGCCTCGGCGATCGCCAGCGCCGTGTGGCAAATGTTTGATGTCATCGGCATTTCCGACCGGCTGGCCGGTCATGGCTGTCCAATCCGAGCGATCCGGGTCAGCGATGGCGGCGAAGGCGGAGAGCTAGACTTCCTTGCCGGGGACGATTCTCCCGCGCTTGGCACGATGGTGGAAAACCGCCAGCTTCGCCTGGCGCTGGCTGCGGCGATTGCCGATACGCCCCTGGTCCGGCTGTTCATGCCGACGCGGGTTGTCGATCGCAGTGTCGATGCGCACGGCGCCACCCTGACGTTGGCTGACGGGACGCGGCTGGCGGCGCCGCTGCTGATTGTCGCCGAAGGGCGTCGGTCGCCGACGCGCGATGCGGCTGGTTTTACCATCGCGGGCTGGTCTTATCATCATCATGCGATGATAGGCGCGGTTGCCCATTCGAAGCCGCATGGGCAGGTCGCACACGAAATCTTCTTTCCGTCTGGGCCGTTCGCACTGCTCCCGTTGGTTGACGACGAACAAGGGCGCCATCGCTCCGCCTTTGTGTGGACCGTGGGGGAAAAGGACGGTCCGGCTTTCGCCAAGCTTGGCGACCGGGGCTTTCTCGCCGAACTCGGCAAGCGTGCGAGCGGTGTACTCGGGACGATGGAGCTGGTCGCGCCACGTATGACCTATCCGCTCGGCTTTCATCATAGCGCGCGGATCGTAGGCGAGCGTATCGTGTTGGTCGGTGACGCGGCGCACGGCATCCATCCGATCGCCGGCCAGGGGCTCAACCTTGGCCTGCGTGATGTCGCGGCGCTCGCCGAAGTGCTGGTCGAAGGCGCACGGCTCGGCCTCGATCTTGGCGATGCGGCACTGCTCGCGCGCTATCAGCGGTGGCGTGGGCTCGACAATCTGATGGTCAGCCTGGCGACTGATGGATTGACTAGGCTTTTCGGGATTCCTGGGCGCACTGCATCGGCGGTCCGCCGCGCAGGGCTTGGCGCGGTTCAGCGTATGCCGGCGCTCAAGCGCTTCTTCATGGACGAGGCACGGGGGGAAGCCGGCGATCTGCCACGTTTGCTTGCGGGCGCCGAAATTTAGACAGGCGCACCGAGAGACGCACTGCCAAGGGGGCTTTATTGCAGGGTGGCGCGTCCGTCATCGCCGTCGAAGCGGCCGAAAAACTGCATCAACTGGACGACCAGTTCGGCCCGGGCGTCGAGTGCGGCGGTTTCAAGTAGCGCCTGTTTCGCCGCGGCATCAAAGGGGGCGACCTGCGCGATGCCGTTGACGAGCGTAAGGTCGTCGAGCTTTCCAACTGAATCCCAATCGACGACATAGCCCTGCCGCGCGGCGAATCGTTTGGCTTCTCGTTCCAGGCTGGCGCGTTCTATACTCGACAGCGCGGCGCTTTCGTCAGTCTCGACTTCGATATCGGCCTCGACCTGCCGGAAGGGGGTCGTAACGTCGAGTTCGCGCAGCACGCGGAACCGTGCGACGCCCTCCAGAATCAGGTTGAACCGGTCGTCTTCGAGCGCTTCGACATCAATGATCCGGCCGACGCATCCGATGTCGTATAATGCAGGCGGTTCGCGATTCTCTTCACCCGCGATCACACGCGGCTGGATCATCCCGATCTGGCGATCCCGCGCCAGCACTTCCTGCACCATCGCCGAATAGCGCGGTTCGAAAATATGCAATGGCAGGTGCAGCCCGGGAAACAACACGGCGCCCGGCAACGGAAAAATCGCAATCCGCTGGATGGTCATGGGCAGCGCCTCTCCCATGGCTGCTTTCTCCCTATCCGAACAGGATCAGCGACAGACGGCGGCGCTGTGCGGCGACCCACGGATCTTCCAGGCCGACGGCCTCGAACAGTGATAGCAGCTTGGCGCGCGCGGCGCCCTCCTGCCATTCGCGGTCGGCGGCGACGATATGAAGCAGATTGTCGGCAGCGGCATCGCGCCGACCGGCGCCGATCTGCGCAGCGGCCAGGTCGAGCCTTGCCTGATGGTCGTCAGGGTTGGCAGCAACGGCAGCCTCGAACGCGGCCAGTTCGCTTGCATCTGGCGCGTTGGCGGCCAGTTCGAGCGCACTTTTCGCTTGAGCGATCGCTGAATCGGTAGCGATTTCGGCCGGAACGGCATCCAGCGCGGCCTGCGCCGCCTCGGTTTCGCCAGCTGCGATCAGCGCGCGGACAAGGCCGCCATGCGCGGCGGCATTGTCAGGCGCCATGTCGACGATCTGGTTGAAGATACCGGCGGCGCGCGCGCCGTCGCCTTCAGCAAGCACCGATTCGCCCATATCGATCAGCGGGGCGATCTCGACCGCCAGATCCTTGGCCTCGCTCTCGACGGGAAGCTGGGCGAGCAGTTGATCGAGCATCGCCTTCAGCTGGCTCTCGCTGCGCGCGTTGGTCAGGTTGGCGACCGGCTGTCCTTGAAAGATGGCATAGACGGTAGGGATCGACTGGACCTGGAACTGGGCAGCGATGAAGCGATTCGCATCGACATCGACTTTTGCCAGCACGACGCCCTTGTCGGCGTAATCCTCGGCAACTTTTTCCAGAATCGGGGCGAGCTGTTTGCACGGCCCGCACCATTCGGCCCAAAAGTCGAGGATGACCAGCTTGGACATCGACGGTTCGACGACGTCGCGGCGAAAGGCTTCGACAGCCTCCTTTTCTGCGGGGTTCAAGCCCAAAGTGGCCACGGTCCGGCTCTCCTTTTGTGAATATCTGCTGGCTGCTTATGTGGGAAGTCGATGGCCAATGCCAACCCTTCACCGCATATGTTGGCAGGAAAAGCATGAAGGGGGTTGCCGAGTTCAAAAGCCGGTGCTAATCGCCCGCCTCACCCGCTGGCACCCACCGGTTGCCAGCCGCCAGAGCGGGCGTAGCTCAGGGGTAGAGCACAACCTTGCCAAGGTTGGGGTCGAGGGTTCGAATCCCTTCGCCCGCTCCAGTTTTTCTACATTTTCCAGCGACTTAGGCCTCCAAGTGCACTGCTACGTGTGGTGACAAAGCGGCCTTTGAGGGGGTTTGTCCCCATAATGTCACCACTTGGGATCGTGGCATCGGAAAGAATCTGCAAGGTCGACCATAAGCCGTCTACGAATGGGAAGTGGCTGCGGCTATCCCAGGCCGTGTCTTGGAGACCTGTCCATCGAACCTCGATGCAGTTCGCAGAAACATCCAATTTCGGTTCCAGTTGTCATTGCGAATTGTTCCGTTCATCGGGGATGAAATCGCGCACTTCGCAATTGTTGAAGTGTGTGACCGGGTTCCGCTACGCATGTCCAGGCGAAAGCTAAAGGTAGTGGTGCGCGCCCCGACGTGCGTTTCCTTGGCTCGGTCACTTTTTTGGGAGATTGATGGGTATCCGATTATTATTGGATTATAAAATAGATGCCACTCTGCCCGAGGCATAACTTCCTGAATGCGACTCATTCTGGTCGCGAATTGGGAAGGAAGAAGCGATGAAGGACTTCAATGAACTGATCGACCTCGGCGCCATCAGCGTCGAAACCCGCGGTATCGAGCCGCTCGGGCCGGTCGACGAGGATCAAGGCGAACATTATCTGTTCGCCGGCGGCATCACGGCCGACGACTGAAAGCGGTGGCGTGCCGCTCGCATGCGGCACGCCATTCGCATTGCCCCGCGCAATTATCGAAATGTCCGCCATGCTGCGATCGGGCCTGCATCACTGCCATTTCGATGGCGCCGTGGTCCTGTTCGATCTTACCGCCGACCGCTATTTTCTTCTCACCGATCAGTCCGCCGAACGGTTTGACCGCGTGCTCGCCGGTCGCGGAACGTCTGCAGATAAAGACCATCTGCGTAGCCTCGGGCTTCTCGCTGGCGATGCAGACGGAAATCCTGAGCTTGCAACTCTCCCCCCGATGGCCGCGCGCAGTCTCCTTGACGAGCCGTCCGCAAAGGCCTCGATGGCGGCGACAATATCCTGTATCTGGGAGCAGCGGCGAGCCCGCCGCGATCTTCAGAAATATTCTCTTAGCGATATTGTAAACGGCCTCGGACGCAGGTCTGATCGACTGGCGCCATCCGGTGCGGACGATTGCCGCGAAATCGCCGCCACGTTCGTGCGCGCCAAGCGCTATATGTCATCAGATGACCAATGCCTTGTGCGCGGCATTGCCATGACACGGATGCTTGGGCGCAGCGGCGTGGCAGCCTCGCTGGTGTTCGGCGTCACCATGCCTTTCGCAGCCCATAGTTGGGTTCAGGTCGGCGATACCGTGCTGACCGACTCCTTGGACATGGTTCTCCACTATCGACCCATCTTCGCCGTCTGATGACAGGCGGGTTTCGAATTGAGGTCGAGTTGTCGACCAACCGTCCGGCTCCGGAGCAACAGGGCCCGCCGACTTTCGAAATATCTGGCGTGAGGATATGGACCGCCGAACCGGCAATCGCAGTGCCTCCTCGGACCGTCATCATCGGTCATCTCTTTACGAGAGGCCCACCCAGCCGCCGGGTCGAGGCTTTTGAAGTCGGAGAGGGCGATGGTCTTGCGGCCAATGATGCGCAACGGCTCCTGAGGCAATATTGGGGCGGTTACGTCTTGGTCCATGCCGACCCAGCGGGTGTGGTACGGATATTTCGCGACCCATCGGGACTTCTTCCTTGCTATGTCCGCCGCGATCGCGGCCGAGTGACGCTTGCAGGATCAATTACTGACCTCGCGAACCCTGCTCCCGGTTCGGCAAATCTCAATGAGATCGCTCGCATCCTGGCGGGTGGCGATCTTCGGGGGCGACGGACATGTGTATCGGACGTCGAAGAACTGATCGCCGGCGAATGCCTGGTCATCGACAAGGGTGAATTACGGACCGAGCAATATTGGTCGCCTTGGGATCATGTCGCCAGTTCCGGCCTTGGCGCCGACGAAGTGACTGACGCATTGAGGCGCACGATAGCGGACTGCGTCGGAGCGTGGGCTACCTGCTTCCCCTCGATCATGGTCGGCGTGTCGGGCGGGCTCGACTCCTCGATTGTTGCGGCGTCGGCAGCGAATATGGCCAAGAGGCTGACCTGTCTGAATCTGGTGAGCCCCGATTTCGATGGAGATGAGCGCCGGTACGCCCGGGCGCTTGCAGAGTCGATCGGCACGCTGCTGATCGAGGAGCATCGCGAGCTGCAAGACATTGACGTCACCGTCTCGGCAGCGCCACATCATCCTTGGCCCGTTGCTCCGCTCTACAAGCAGACCAATGAGGCAATCCATCGTCGCTTGCTCAGCAAACTACCCGTCGATGCCTTCTTTTCCGGCAATGGCGGCGACGGCATCCTTTGTGGCGTACGAAGCGCGGTGCCCTTCATCGATCGGCTATTGGCCGAAGGTCCGCGACCATCCCTGGCTTCTACCCTGTATGATCTCACCCTGTTGACTGGAGCGGACGCCAAGACCGTTCTGAAGCACGGCTGGGATCGCTATCGACGCAATCGTGGGCGTCATCGTCCCCTCATCAATCTCGCGGGCCTGGGAAAAGAGATCGGGCGAACGATCAGGGCGGAGGGCGCCTCCCACCCCTGGCTCGATGCGCCCGACGATATTCTGCCGGGGAAAACTGTCCACGCTGCCTATCTGATGCGAGCGCAGAAGGGCGTCGAACTCTATCCGCGCGTGACGATGCCTCCCCATATTGCCCCGCTGATGTCGCAGCCGATCGTCGAGGCCTGTCTCGCTATACCGACATGGGAGTGGATCGCCGGCGGCCAGAACAGAGCCGTGGCCCGAAAGGCATTCGAAGGATATTTGCCGGAGTTGATCACCGCGCGAAAACAAAAGGGCGGACCTGGCGACTTTCACCTGTCGATCTATCGCGCCCACCGCTCTGCGCTCCACGATCGCCTACGCGGCGGGATCCTTGCGGAGTCGGGGGTCTTGGATCTTGCACTTCTCGACATACCCGAAGACCCAAGCTGGCGCGGCACGGAGCGCATCGACAGGATCCTCACATTCGTCGCCGCAGAGAATTGGTCACGATATTGGGAGGGAAGTTGATCATGAGAACAAGAATGTGATGCGCGTTCAATTCGAACCGCAATTTGGAGGAAGAGCAATGGAAGACAGAGACGCCAAGTTGGAGCTTTTGGACCTTGGTGCGATCAGTGCGCAGACGCGCGGTTTGGAGCCGGTCGGCCCCGTCGAGGAAGACACCGGCTCGCGCTACATACCTTTCGCAGGAATCGGCGAATACGATTGAGCACGGATCAAGGCGCGGCGGCGCAGCGTTCTGGCAAGTTCTTCTTCAAGCGATCCCATTTCACCACATGATCTGGGAAAGGCGCATCGGCGTCCCGCTTGTCGAGCAGCCAATAGTCGAACCACGCAATGTTTTCGCGCATCGCGCGCAATCGGTTGGTTGTCAGGTAGAAGACATGCGTCTCGTCGGACGCCGCTGTTGCTCCCGGATAGTAGCTGATCTGGGTTGCCACGCCTGCCGCACGTAAAGCCTCGAACAGTTCGATCTGTGACGGCGATGCCGAAGCCACTTGCTGCAACACCGCGGCACAGACTTTGTCGGCATTCAGCGACGGCGCAAATCGGCGCCAGCGTTCGATATTGTCGCTGAGCGGGGCACCGCCATAGACCGCATCATAACTGGAGCGGCCCGTTGCATAGCCGGCGGGTTCCAGAAAGCCGCCATCGCCGCTCGAGGCCGCGCGAAACATTTTTGAGTTGGTCACGGTGACGTTGACCATTTGGGAGCCGCGACTGTAGCCGGCGATTCCGACGCGGGCCGGATCGATCAGCCCCTCAGCGGCAAGTTCCGTCACGGCATCCTCGAAGCTGTGCACGCCGGTCAGCCAGAGTTTTTGTTGAACCGTTTCAGGATCGGGGGGACCTTTACCCCGTAGCCAGGCGTGCATGGCGTCCATCAAATCCTTCGACTGGCCGGGTGAGGGGTCGTTGAGGAGAAGAACCACATAACCGCGTTCAGCAAGCAGCTGGATTGGATAGTTCCACTGGTTTGCGGGCTCGGCAAATCGGTCGTCTGCATCGGTGCCGTGGGTCACGACCACCGCTGGGTGTCGGTCGCCGGCGCGGTGGCCGCGCGGGAGCAAAACATAGCCGCTCGACCAATAGCCGTCGCGACTGACAAAGGTGCGTGCAATTGCCTGAAGAGGTTCGATCTCCTCATGTCTTGGTGAGATGGGACCAAGGTCTGTGATCTTATCTGTGTCGAGATCCACGCGAACGAGGCGCGGCGGCCGGGACATGCCTTCCTCGACGCATATGGCAGCCCGGAGCATGCCGTCGAAGCCGCATCGCGTCAGGCTCGCGTCCGCGCGGAGTTCACGCACCCCTGTTTTATCGATGAGCGCGAGACCATAGCGCGCATCGCCGAGCCCCCTGGTCCCGATCACCACCCGCCTACCGTCGCGGCTGCTTTTCCAGCCGACAGAACGGGAATCGCCGATGTCGAACCTGACACGGCCATAGCTGTGTGGTCGACCATTCGCCGAGGTCTCGAGCAGCTCCCGATGGCTGCCCACCCCGCTTGTCGAAAGCTGCCCACCGCGCGGGCCGCCGAGAATCGACATGCTGAGCAAGTCGCGTTGCTTCGCGAGCGTGCGCACCGTCTTGTTCACGCGGTTCCACGCCAGGAACTCGAAGGCACCACCCAAAGTGCCGTCGCTCGTCTCGATCCGAAACTGGACTTCATCGCCTCGCCACAGAATGCGACCCCCGCCGCGGGTGGCGACCCGATCGGTCGATGGCCTGGTCATGATCCGGGTCGTGCTTCCGTCGGGACCGCGTAGAAGATAGTCGACCTCGATGTCGATCGACGATCGTCGCCGGCCAAGTAGCGCAGTAACTTCCTGATTGAACCGGACTCGAGGTCTGTCGGCCTTGGCCCTGAGCTGTGAATACCAAAGCCATTTGCCGTCGGGTGACCAGTCATAGTCGAGGATACCGATATGCGAGGGGCGTATGCCGCCGCCGAGCGGGAAAGACATGTCGGCCTTTCCCACTGGCACGGGGTTGGGGTTCACCATCAGCGGCAGCAGCTTGCCCTCGGCGTCGATCCGGTAGAGTTGCTGGCCTTCGCCAAGGTCTATCAAAGCGCTCCAGTCGGGTGTCCCGGGGACGGGTCGCAGCGACTTGATCGTATCGACCGTCAGCAATTCCTTCGTCAGACCAGTTTCGACGTCCACGATGCGAATATGCGATCTTGGCTTTCCGGCATCGAGGTCGGCAATCTCGGCAGCGTAAATCGCGAGGCGACCATTGTCCGACAGAGCGATTTCATTCACTTCGGGAACTGTGAGGATATCCTCGAGCGTCCATGGCCTGCCCTTGCTCTCCCCTGCCTGCGCGGCAGGGGAGAGCGCCGCGGCGGCAAGGAGCGCTGCGGCCGGGAGGCCGGATCGGAGTGCGATTTTCATATCGGCGCTCCTCACCAGTCGCGGCTGATCGTGACGCCGAGGAAACGCCCGACAGCCGAATAGTTGGTTGAATCGAAAGGCGTATCGCTAGCGGATGCGACTGCCGTCATATCCGGCTTGGCATTGAGGATATTGAGCGCATTGACCGATATTTCGGCGAGGCGTCCCAGCTTCACGCGTGCGGAAAGATCGAGCGTCGTGACGGGCGAGACACTCACCGGAACGGCGCGCCGCCGATCGGTTACGCCGCCCGTGAAATTGGCGAAGGCGGCCAGTGTGAAGCGCTCGCCGCCGAAGGTCGCGCCGCCACGGGCGCGAAAGTGCGGCGAATTGAATATCGTGCCGGCCAGATCGATGTTCGGAAGACCGGGCAGCAAGCGCTGCCGGCTGTCGAGCCAGGTGGCGTTGGCGGTAAGCGTCAGCGTCTGCTTGCCAATCGGAGCCCGGTAGCGGATCGCCAGATCGGCGCCTTCATAGCGCTGCGCGGCGATATTCCGGTCGCGGCCGTCGATGATCGCAATCACCGTGGCGGGATTATAGGGCCCGCTCGTTCCATTGCCGAGCGGATCGGCGGCGCCGGCGATTGCCTCGGCCTGCGACGCGGCCGACGGGTTGAAGGTGATAAAATCAGCGTAGAGCGGATTGGTCAGCGTTCCGAGCGGTGAGCCGAAGGGTGGCGCAACCCTGTCGCGATAATCGATCCGGAACAGGCTGGTGACGATCTGGAGTCGCGGCGACGGCCGAAATGTCGCGCTCAAGGTGATATTCTCGGACCGCTCGGGACCGACGTCTGGATTCCGGCCGCCGATGTAGATGTAGGTCGAACCCGCTGGGAACATTGTACCGTAGCCAGTGACGGGCAGCAGCACCGGCGTGTAGCCGCTGAATTGCTGGTTGAGCGTCGGCATCTTGAACGACCGGCCCCACGAAAGACCAATGCTTAGTTCTTCGGCCGGCGCATAAACGAAGCCCAGCTTGGGAACCACGATGCTCCCGGCATCGGAGTAGTCTTCGAAGCGAAACGCCGCGGTGATCGACGCGCGGTGGGCAAAGGAGAGGTCTTGCGCAGGACTTGCCAATGGCAGGAAGAGCTCCCCATAGGCATAGAGATTGTCGCGACGTCCGGCGAAACCACGGCCGTTGACCTCCGCGATAAGTCGGTTGCGACGCCAGCCGCCGCCGGCGGCGAGCCGCACATCGCCGGCGGGTAGCGCGAAGATCGCGCCCTCCACACCGGCTTCCACGCTGACACTGCGATTGTTGAATATGCGAATGGGGCGCGTGGCCACGCCGTTGGTGAAATTCTGCGTCTCGCCATAGGTATCATCGCTGCCGTAGAAAGCGGAGATGCGCGCGGTCCAACTGCCGCCGATCTCGGCCTCGATCGTCGGAGCGATTCCGAAGGTTTCGAACTCATTGGTGACGATCGTCCCGCGCGTCGTGATCGGACGGTCCACGAACAGACCGCGCACGGACGTCATATCGCCGCGCTTGTAGATCGCGTCGGTCTTCAACTGCACGCCGGCAACCAATTGCTGATGGGCGCTCAGCAGAAAACTATGCCGCTTGAGCTCGGGGTAGAGCGTCGAGGCGGAGTTGCTACTCGCTGCATAGCTGCGATCGCGCGCAAGGATCGCGCTATTCTCGAAATAGTCATAGGCGGCAAGGAAGCCGCCACCGGACCATTTTGCGCCCCCGAGCAGCCCATATTGCTGCTGAAAATTGCCCCCGTCGGTCGATCCGCCGAGTCGGGCACTCGTTGCGATTCCCTCATAATCCTTGCGCAGCAGGATATTGACCACGCCCGCCACCGCGTCGGCGCCATAGATCGCCGACGCGCCGTCGGTGACGATCTCGATCCGTTCGACCGCCGCTGCTGGAATCGCACTCACGTCGATGGCGCTTTGCGTGCCGCTGTAGGCAAAGCGATTGCCATTGAGCAGGGTCAGCGTTGCACTCGGCCCTATCCCCCGCAGGTTGAAGGTCGAGGCTCCATTGACGTTTCCATTCTCGTTCGCGACGCCCTGACCCGACCCGATCCCGGGATTCTGCCCGCCCCCGAAATTCTGGGGCAGGCTTCGCGCCACCTCGCCGAGGTCGGCATGACCCGCGTTGCGAATATCCTCGGCACTGATGTCGATAACCGGCGCGGCGGCAGGAGCGCCCGCGATGCGCGACCCGGTGACGATGATGACTTCGGGCTCGCCTGCGGGGATGGCCGGAACGGCGGCGTCGTTCAGGATAATGACCGACCGGCTCTCGAAGCGCGCCGTGAGGCCGCTGCCGGCGAGAAGCGCCTCGATGGCTTCGCGCGGCGTCAGCTGACCCCGCACGGCGGGTGCCCTCTTCCCTTCGATGTCCTGTGAGCTGACATAGAGCTCGATATCGGCGAGCGCGGCGGCACGGCGCAGAGCGTCGCCCAGATCCTGCGCCGGAATATCATAGGATTGGCGCGGCGCCTGCATGGCCAGCGCGCCTTCGGGCGAAAGCAAGGCTGCTGTGCCGACGAGCAGTGCGGCCAGCGAACGGGATTTCATCGACATTTTCACTCCCCCAAAATTCTCGGCCGTGCATCAGGCAGACGGCCAGTGGGGGTGCGTTGACGGGAAGACAGGAGCGACCTTAGTCGCTCGGTGAAAAAATTATCGGCGGCGGAGGTGGATGGCGTCAGACCTCCGTTCGACGGCGAGGCCGAACAATATGGCGATCCGATCGGCGAAAGCGTCGGTCTGGCTGATATGGAAGCGGCCCGACACTTCGCGCGCGGCTATGTCGGTGTCGTCGATCACGATCGGCACCGCGGCGTAGCGATTGGCTTCGGCGACGAGCGCGCCGAGCTTGATCGATCGATACTCTGCCCACCCTTCGGTCCAGTCTGGCTGAATGACGGCAGCCAGCGCCGCGACAGGCTCCAACCGGCTATCGGGTCCATAGGCGAGGGCGCTTCCCGCCTTGAGGGGCATGGTCTGATCGACGTCTGCATCGGCGCGCACCTCTGCTGCGCCTCGGCGCAACGATGCGACCACGGTCCCCGATGCGGCGAGACTCAGATCGATTTCGGCATCATTTGCCGTCGCTCCTCCGCGCCCAGCCTCGATCCGGAGTGGGACATCGCCCGGCGCGACCGACAGTCGGACCCGGCCCCTCACGAGACGAACGCTTCGTTCGCCATGCGAAAAGGCCACGTCGAGCCGGCTGTCGGTGTCGAGCGTCGCGCGCGAACCGTCGACGAGCCGGAAGGTGCGAATCTCGCCGCGCTGCGTCTCGAGAGGTTCGGCGGCAAAAGCCGTCGCGCCGCCGTTTGGCTGGCCGGGAAAGGGCGCGCCTGCGGCCCCGATCGCGATGATCAGGAGCGCTAGCGCGGTGGCCGCCGCTCCCCATGTGAACCAGCCGCGCATCCGACCGCGGCGCGCTCCGGCATGCGTGGTTCCGTGGCGCTGTGACGTCTTGAGGATCGCAAGCGCCGCCATCCGCTTCTCGGCGCGCCGATAGGCTTCGCGATGTTCTGCAGATGCTTGTAACCACGCGTCGAATTCGCCGCGCAGCACCTCCGCATCCTCGCCGCGCATCTTGACGAGCCACGCCCGCGCGACCTCGTCGGTCGCATAATCGTCGTCGCCGGTCTTGGTCATTTCGCGCTGTCCACCACCTTTGCGATCCGACCGAGCGCCTTCATCATATGATATTCCACCGTCGCAATGCTGATGCCGAGCTGTTCATGTATCTCGCGATAGGAAAGCTCGTCCACCCGGTGCATCAGAAAGACACGGCGCGTCTTGGGCGGCATTGCGTCAACGGCTTTCTCGTAGAGCTCCAAAAGGTCTGCAGCCTCGAGATTCCATTCCTGTGTGGCGGGCGTCACGGCATCGCTCTCTTCGCGCAGCGAAAACAGCGCAATCGGCGCAGACTTGCGGCGGCGCGCCCGATCGATCAGGAGATTCTGCGCAATTCGGCGAAGAAAACCACCCGGGTTGACGAGGTGATGCCGTTGCTCGCTTCCCGCTGCCCGCGCAAAGACTTCCTGCACCAGGTCGGGTGCTTCCTCGGGTCCCGCCTTGCGACGCAGGAAATGAAAGAGCGACGAGCGGTGCGTGCGATACACCGTCTCCAGATCCTGTCCGATGACGGGCCGATGTTCGACCGGCGCCGGACGGTCGTCGGGATGCACATGGCAGGCCGACGACACCGAAAAGGGGTGGCGTAGCGGAGCGTCGTCGCAGCAGGTACAGGAAGACACAGCAATTGTTCCGAGGGCACGAGCAGAGCCATCCCGCCGTAGCCGGATGCCCGTCTCCCAGTGCTGTGCCGCCGTTCGGTCGCTTGTGCGATCCAGGGTCCGGTTCGGCCGCCGGTCCGGTCAAGGACTGGCGCATATAATGCCTGGCGAAATAGTCCGCGCGAAAGCTGCCAGCAATGCTCCAGCGCGCCCGAATCATGTCAATTGCGGGCGGCTGTGACAAGCAAAAGCGTCGATCCGGCAGTATTGGCCGCTCAAGACTGGCGGCCGGGATGCGCAGCTAGCGTCCGTGCATAGGAAGTGGCCTCGCGCGCGCGCCGCTCATGATAGCCAAGCAGCAGGCTCCGCATCTCGGTCTGCGGCGCGGCATCGAGAATGGCGGCCTCGAGCAATTTATATTCGGCCTCGACATCGCCAAGGATCGCGGCGTCGAAATGGCGCGAGAACTGGAGCCGGTCGCCGATTGCGGCGATGCTCGCCACGATCTCGGCATTCGAAGATCGATCCGCGACCGCGAGGAACAGATCGGCGATGCGATCGGGATAGGGCTGATCGGCACTCACCGGGATTGCCAGCCGATTTGGCGCCGTCGCGAGCGCGGCGAGTTGCAGGATCAGATGCAGCTCGAGCAGATCGCGAAACTCGGTCTCGGTAAGGCGGTGAACATGAAAGCCTTCGCCCGGCGTGAAATCGACCATGCGCTCGCCATTGAGGCGGTAGAGACTGTCGCGTACCGGGGTCATGCTGACCCCAAGCTCATCCGCGAGGCGCGCGGCCTCGATCCGGGAGCCGGTCGCCCACTCGCCCGTCATCAGCCGGCGCTTGATCGCCTCATAGGTCGGCTCGAACACATGCGCGGGACTCATGCGCCTGCCCTTTCGACGGCGGCAAAGGCGGCGACCGCCTCGGCCTGGTCGGGGCGCAGCGCGTCGATCGCGCCGAGATGAGCGGGCCTTTCATCCTTCAGCAGAACAGAGGGGCATTGGCCTTCATAATTGCCGAGATTGGGACGGTGCTGCGCATAACCGGCGAGCGCTGCCAGTTCGGGTGGAAAATGCCGCGCGACCTCGGGGGGATAGGCCAGCCACAAATTCTCATAGGGCTTGAGCCAGCCAAGGCTGTAGCTGACCAGCACGCCGCGCCTCACCTCCTTGCTGAGGTTCGTGCCCGCACCGTGCGCGGTGGATCCGAGGAAGCAGATCGCCGACCCCGGCTCGCATTCGGCGAATATCGGCTGGCCAAGATCGGTCTTTGCCATTCCCGCCGCCCCATGGCTGTTCGGGAAGATGCGCGTCGCGCCATTTTCCTTCGTGAAGGGCGTGAGCGGCCAGAGGACATTGACCAGATATTCCTGGGTGCCGTTGGCGCCGCGCCACATATCCTGGTCGCGGTGCGGAAACTGCCGGACTTCGCCCGGATGGATCTCGATCGCCTGGGTGAGGTTGAGCTGTATCCGGTCGCACCCGGTTCCGAGGATCGTCTCGACCGCGGGCAAGATGATCGGGTTCATCACCAGCGCGGCCATATGCTGCGATCGCTTGAGCAGGCAGCCGAAGCGCTTCGTGCGGCGACCATAGAAATTGCCATCGCAGAAGGGCGTCGCGTCGAAGATCGGGTCGAGATCCTTCGCCAGTGCGTGGACGCGGGCGATCGCCTCGTTGCGGACGATGCAATAGCCGGTGCGGCGCAATTCCTCGACCAGCATCGCGCTGACATCGGCTTCGGTAAGGTCCTTTTTCATAGCGCCGGCTCCCCGCCTTCCTCAAATTTGAGCATGAGCGGCGCATAGGTCCCCGTTCGTTTCAGGCCCGGGAGCGTGTCTTCGTCGATCGCAATGTTGAGCGCGACGATCCTGCACGCGTCATCTCGGTAGACGGGCCCCAGCGTGCGGCACGTCCAGCCGAATTTGCTGATACTGTGGTACCAGCCCGCCTCCGCAATCCCGACATAGTCGCTGATGCCATTGTGCAGGGCATGGTCGGCGAGCGCGGTCACGAGCTGGTTGCGGGCGTCGCGGCGCTCTGCGGGCGTCTGCGCGGGGTCGAGGCAGAAGCGGCTGATCTCCCAGATACGGGTGCCGGTCGGCGGGCCATCGGCGCAGAGGTGCGGATAGATGTCGCCGAGAAGGTGCGGCGCCGTGGTCGGCAGGAGGCGCGCCGAAGCGCGATGACGCAGATCGTCGGGGTCGAGCAGGATCAGATAGCGGGCGTCGGGCGTGTCGAACTGATCCAGCTCGAAACGGCCGTCGAGGACGGGCAAATCCCATTTGAGCTGGTCGATGAAGACCTGCTTTCGCGCGGCAAACATGCCGCGCAGCGCGGCATCCCCGGGCGCGTCGGGCGCCCGCGTCGATTGTTCGATCATGATGATTCCTTGGCTGTGGAGCCGGAATCAGACCATCGATCCTGCGCGGCGGCTATGCCCATTTCTGGGCAAGGATTTTGCGATTATGCGCGGCGCGTCAGTTCGGGCGCCACCAGTCGTAGATGTCCGAGAAGCCGATCAGTCCGTCGAACAGCGCGCACAGAATCAGCATCGAGCGGCAATGCACCGAATAGCGGTCGCGCGCCATCTTGAGGTGGCGCACGACCGTCTCTTCGCTGATCCCGAGAATATCGGCGATCTCGCCGGCGGTCTTGCCGCGCGCCGACCAGAGCACGCATTCGCGTTGCCGTTCGGTAAGCATCGGGCGTGGCCGTAAGGGAGAGGAGCCGATCAACTCGCGCGCCGAAGCGATGGCAATCGCGCCGAGGATTTCGGCGGCGTGGAGCATCTCGGCCGGAATGTCCGCGTGCGGACGGACCGCGAAGGAGCAGGTCCCCGATGCCTCGCCGGGCAAATGGCGAGGGACCGTGAAACCGTCACCGACGCCGCTCTCGCGTGCCACCGAAAGCAATTGGCGGTCGCCGCGGCTCAGCGGAATATAGCGATCGACGTGGCGCCATTCGAAGCCGGTCAGCGATCGCTCGCTGGCGCGGCGGATCGGATCGGTTCCGCTGAGATCGAAACCGACATAGACCTTGGCCCAGGCGTCGGGATAATTGTGCACGAGGATCGACGCCGGTTCGCCGGTTCCGCGCCGATCGAAGGCAAGCGCGAAATGGTCGAACCCCATTCGGCCCGCAGCCTTGGTCAGAGCGGCAAAGAGCTGCTCTTCTCGGTCTGCTCCTGTAAATTCCTGTGCGAGTTCCTCTGTCAGATAATAATGCTTCACGTCGTTCATCGGCCGCCGGCGCGTTCCCGACCCGCTCGCCTGCGGTCCGCTCCAACTATCGCCGCGGGCCTTTTCCTTTCGGCGCGGGCGAACGGGGGAATTTCCGACGGGTCCTCACGCCAGGTCCGGCCGCTGTTCCCGCAGCCTGGCGCACGGCGATCGATCGGTGAGCAAGATGTAACAGGCTGATAATCCGGGTAAAGGCCCCGGTCCCGACAATCGGACCCGCTTCTGGATCTATTCCTGTTGAACATGGCGGCTTGTCAGAGCAGCGACGGCGCTTCTGCAGGCGTCGCCTTGCGGCTGAACCAGGGCACTTCGGTGCGCTCGACGGCGAGGCGATCGGCAGGATATCTTGCGACCAGGGCCATCGCCTCTTCGGCAGGCGCGTGAAGCCAGGCATCATGATCTTCGGGGTGCAGGATAACGGGCATGCGATCATGGATGTGGAACAGTTCCTCGGTCGCATCGACCATCACGCCGGTATAGCAATCGCCCCATTCGTCGGTCGGCCGCCAGAGACCCGCCCATGCGGCAAGCGGCTGGTCGGTGACGCTGATCCAGGTTCGCGTCATCTTGCCCTTCTCGCCTTCGGCTTCGGCAAAGGAGGTGAAAGGGATGAGGCAGCGATTGGCGGGCGCGGTGAACCAGGGGCGCCAGAAGGACATCAGCTTGTCGTCGCGCGCATTGTTGACCGGCTTCGGCTTGCTGGTCGGTTTCATATGTTTGAGGCGCACCGGGAAGCCCCAGGTCATGGCCTGAAGAACGCGTTCGCCGCCGTCCCGCCTCACCACGAAACCCTGTCCGCCGGGATAGACATCGCCGGGCGATGCGTTGGTGGCCTGCGGCCGACGCGATTTGAAATAGGATGCCACCTCGTCGACCGTCGAATTCAGCGTCACCAGGTTGCACATCGGGCGGCCCTTCGTCAGGCCGCTCCGAGCAGGTCGTCGAAATTCTGCTGGATCGGCGGCGTGATCCTGAAGCTATCCTTGAGGAAGGGCCGCAACAAGTCCAGCGGCGGTCGCCTTCCCATCAGCCAGTCGAAAAGATCGTCAGGATGAACCACCCCGACATGGCGGTCTTTATGATGGGCAAGATCGGCATAGGCGGGGACGGTGAGCGCCGCGAAACTGTCGGGCCAATCGCGGTTCCCGGGACGCCATGTCGCGGCGATGCATAGGAAGGGTTCGCCGATGAGGCTTGCCGAATAGACCGTCTTGCCGCGCTTCACCAAGCCGAACTCGTTGGCAAGCAGCAGGCACGGGCGGTCGATGATCGCGGTCTCGGACTTGAGCAGCGGAATCTGGAAGATGTCGGGATCACGCGACGGCAGTCCCCAGTGAAGCTCCTTCTCGCGCTCCTGCTGTCCATCCCAGATCATCACGCGATGGCTCTTGCCAATTCCCACCAGGGCGTCGTCATTCTCGATGTCCATCGGACAGTCTCCTAGGCCCGGAAGCGGCTCAGCGCGCGCTTCCATTCGCGTTCGTCGGGCATGGGCAATTGGATATCGTCCTTGCTCGGCGCGACCAGTTCGAGCCGGATCGGCCGAATACGTTTGCCGGTCCGTGCCTTGCAGCGCGCGCACCAGAATTTCTCACGCGCCTTGCCAAGATCATCGTCCCACATCTTGCGCTGGAACTTCCACCACAGACCATAAGGATCGAAGGTCGCGCTATGGCCGCAGCGGCACACGGGCCTGACCGCCTGATACCATGCCGCCGCCTCGAACAGATGCGTCGCACGCCGCCCGCCTTCTCTGGTCCAGCCGCCCACGTCACAGCGAAAGCCCGAGCTGGTCGATATGCGCGGGCTCGGGGCTTCCACCCACGCTCTCGACGATGACGCGGGCGAGCTCGAACGCCGCTTCGACGCGCATGTGACTTGTAGGTGCGGTGAGGCCCACGCGCGCCCAGCCGGGAGCGGCAAGCAGGGTTTCGGCGACTCGGGCGGTATCGATTCTGTCCATGCCCATATGAGAACATAGGAAGAACAACATGGCAAGCCCGCTGCGCACGGCTGGGCCTGTCCATGATCCCCGGTCCCGCGGCGGCAGGCCGCCGCGAGCGAGCGCGAGGGTTGCCGGACCGCGTGGCGGACGGAGTGCGGCGAGAGAGGCTCGCTGCCGGTCCGCTGCGGAGAAGCGAAATGAACCATCAAGCAAAGCCTTGCCGCCGCGGCAAAGATTCCGGGGGAAGGATCGCGGCATGAAACTGCTCACTCCCGACATCGCCGCCGCGCTCGCTGCCAATGCTGCCGCAAGGCACGATGCGATCGCGCGCGGCGCGCGCGAACCCGATCCCAAGCCCGTCGTGCGCTTCTTCAGCCCCGTCGGCGCCGCCACCTGGCTCGCAACCGAGATCGATGCCGACGGCATATTGTTCGGTCTTGCGGACCTGGGGTTCGGTTGTCCCGAACTCGGCAGTTTCTCGGCCACCGAACTCGAGGGGGTGCGCCTGCCCTTCGGGCTCGGCATCGAGCGCGACCTCCACTTCGAGGCACGCCATCCCCTGTCGGTCTATGCCGAAGCGGCGCGCGCGGCGGGCTCGATCATCCTTGGCGAGCAGCGCCTGCATGCAGCGGCGCGCCGGCTTTCGGGGCGGGGCTGAGGCCGCGGGCTTTTTCGGGGCCGCCGGCGGCGGCCCCGTTCGAGGAAGAGGGAAGCCGGGGCTTCATGACGGGTTTCAGGAGCCGGGAGAGTGTCTCGCGGCGGCCCGTCATGGAGAAGGCCCATGGCCAAATCGCTTCCGAAAATCACCCTCGCCCCGTCGCGCGACATTCCTCTCGACCGCTTGCGCCTGTCGCAGTCCAATGTGCGGCGCGTGAAGGCAGGCGTATCACTCGATACGCTGGCGGCGGACATCGCCCGCCGCGGATTGCTCCAGAGCCTCAACGTGCGGCCGCTGCTCGATGGCGAAGGGCAGGAAACGGGGCAGTTCGAAATTCCGGCCGGAGGCCGGCGCTTCCGCGCGCTCGAGCTGCTGGTGAAGCAGAAAAGGCTCGCGAAGGACGCGCCGATCCCCTGTGTCGTGGGCGGTGCGGCCAATGACATACTCGCCGAAGAGGACAGCCTCGCTGAAAACAGCTTTCGCGAGGCGCTGCATCCGCTCGACGAATTTCGCGCGATGCAGGCGATGGTCGAGAAGGACGCCGGCATCGAGGAAATCGCCGCGCATTTTCACACCACCCCCGCCGCGGTGCGCCAGCGCCTGAAGCTCGCCAGTGTCTCGCCCAGGCTGCACGCGCTTTACGCCGAAGAGGCGATGACGCTCGATCAACTCATGGCCTTCACCATCGCCGAGGATCATGCGCGGCAGGAAGAGGTCTGGGAGCAGCTCGAGCATAGCTTCAACAAGCCGGCGACCTGGATCCGCCAGAAACTCACCGAGAACACCGTCCGCGCGGGTGACAAAAGGGCGCGCTTCATCGGACTCGACACCTATCTCGAAGCGGGCGGCAGCATCGCGCGCGACCTGTTCGAATCCGATGGCGGCGGCTGGCTCACCGACCCCGCGCTTCTCGACCGGCTCGTCGATGCCAAGCTGAAAGCCGAAGGTGCGCGCATCCTCGCCGAGGGCTGGAAATGGGTGACGACCGCTATCGACCTGCCGTGGGACGCGACGCGCGGGTTTCGCGAGATCGACCGCGAAGAGGTCGCGATGACCGAAGCGGAAGCAGCCCGCGTCGCCGAGCTTGAAGCCGAAGGCGAGGGACTCGGCGATGAATGGGCCGATGCGCACGACGTGCCCGACGAGGTGCATGCGCGGATCGAGGCGATCGATGCCGAACTCGGTGCTTTGGTCGACCGTCCGCTTATCTTCGCTCCTGAGGACATGGCGATGGCGGGGGCATTCGTCTCGCTCGACCGCGATGGGTCGGTGCGCGTCGAGCGCGGCTTCGTGAAGCCTGAGGATCAACTGCAGGGGGGACTCGGCGACGACAGCGCGTCGGGGCCGGGCGACACCACGCGCTCCACCGGCAGCGATGGCGAACCCGTGAAGGCTCAGGATGACGCCGAAGGTGCCGAAGAAGCGGGCGGGCTGCGCCCGCTCCCCGACCGTCTCGTCTCGGACCTCACGGCCTGGCGCACCCTCGCGCTGCAGGACAGGGTCGCGCAAGACCCGGCGCTCGCCTTCGCCGCCGTTCTCCACGTCCTCGTGCTGGGCTGTTTCTTCAGCTTCAGCCGCGAATGCTGTGTCCAGATCGCGGCGAACCGGGTCTCCTTTTCCAACGCCCCGAGCGGTTTGCGCGATTGCGCGCCCGCACAGGCGATCGACGCTCGCGCGGCGGCATGGAAGGAGCGTCTGCCGCAGTCGGACAAGGAAGTGTGGAGCTTTCTGCTCACTCTCGATGGGGAGGAGCAGTCGCAGCTCCTGGCGCATTGCGTGTCGCTCTGCGTCAACGCCCAGGCCGAAGTCGTTCCCAAATATGACAATGGCCGCATCTCGGCGCATGGCGTCGAGCGACGGATCGCCCACAGCCATATCCTCGCGCTGGCCGCGGGGCTCGATGTGCATGGCGCGGGGTGGCGGCCGACCGCGGCAGGCTATTTCAGCGGTGTGACCAAGCCGCAGATCCTCGCCGATGTCGCCGAGGCGCGTGGTGACGAAGCTGCCCGGATGATCGGCCATCTCAAGAAAGCCGACATGGCCCGCGAGGCCGAGCGGCTGGTCGAAGAAACGACCTGGCTCCCGGCGCCGATGCGAACGCCGGGTATGGACGACATCGATCCGAACGGCGGTAAAACGGCGGTGCCCGTCGATGCCGACGAGGGCGATCCTGGCGTCGCCGAACTGCCCGTCGCGGCCGAGTGAGCCATCTGGCGGGGGCGTAGCTCCCGCCAGATTTTCTTCACGGCGCAGCCGCATCCGGGAAAGTCGCCCTTTGACGGCTTGACGCGATCCGGGGCCGGTCACGGCCCGCAGTCCGGACGCTGACCCCGACCCTCGCTGACCCTGCGCCACCCCAACAGCAATGCGGCCCGTGCTCGCTCCTCTTCGGGGCCCGCGCGCGGCTGCGCGGAGTCCCATCCATGGCACAGTTCCAAATCCTTTGCCCGCACTCGGAAGCCGAGTGGCGGCCGGTTACGATCGAATTCCTTTTCGCACCCAATGGCGACCAGCAATATCTCTGGTCCTCGTTCGACGAAGCCGAAGCCGCGCGGCAGCAGCTTCTCCTCCGCGCGCCCGATGCGCAGCTCCGTATCGCGCTCGCGGGCGCCGAGATCGGCGACGTCGACTGGCCGGTTCGCGAAAAGCTGCGCTTCGCCGACGGCACCTATGCGCCGACGCCCTGGCACGAGGAGCCCTGGTATCAGGAGAAGCATGACGAGCATTTCTGCCATGTCTCGACCGAGCAGGCGGGCAAGATCGCTTTCACCGAGAATGCCGCGAAGGGTGAGGTCGACCGGCAGCTCGTCATGTCGCCGGGCCGCTATCTTCATCGCTTCTTCTCGGCCCATCTCGACAACAATGCGATCGAGGGCTGGTGCGCCCGGCTCTCGGTTCAACTCGCGGAAGATGCGCTCAAGATCACGCAGGACGCCGACGAAATCGAGGAGGTTTATGTCGGCGGTCCCGGCAGCTGCATGTCGCATGGCGCAGGCGACTTCGAGAGCTATTGCCACCCGGTGCGCGTCTATGCCGGTCCCGACACGGCGCTCGCCTATATCGGCGCCCGCGACGATGCCCGCGCGCGCAGCGTGGTGTGGCCCGAGCTCAAAATCTACACCAGCATCTATGGCGATGTATCGCGGCTCAAGCTGCTGCTCGAAAATGCGGGGTACGCCAAGGGCAGCCTCAATGGCGCGCGCATCCGGCGGCTCGTCGACGGCGGGAGCTTCGTCGTTCCCTATATCGATGCCGGCGATGACCTCGCCGACGACGGCGAATATCTCATCATCGGTCATGGTGAGATCCCCTCCGAGAATACCAACGGCCTGGGGGACCGATGCTGGTACTGCCCGCGGTGCGACCGCGAAACGACGCCGCACGAGGATGTGTATTTCGGCGACGGCTCGTCGGAAGAATGGTGCTACAATTGCTTCACCGATCACACGGTCTTCTGCGCGCATAATGAGCGCAGCTACAGCGATGCCGAAACCTTCATCACGGTGCTCGCCGATGGCGATGAGCATGACGTGCTTGACGGTTATGTCGAGGCGTTCGGTGCGGTGTACATCGAAGATCGCGGCGAATGGTGGCTCGCGATCTGCTGCCGGCAATGCGACGCCTCGGGCGAATGGTATCATGCGGCCGATCTCATCGAATATCATGGCGAGTGGCTTTGCGCCGATTATCTGCCCGATCCCTTCGACGATGACGATCCCTCGCTCGCCAATGCCCATGTCCTCGCTCGCGACTGGTTCCGGTACGAAATGTCCGCGATCGAAATCGAGGTCGCCAAATGGCAGGCAGCCGGGGAGCGTGCCCGCGAAGAACGCCTGAGGCGCGAGCAAGAGGCGGCCGAACGCCTTCGTCTCGACACGATGCAATCCCCGCCGCTCGAACCCTTCGCCGGCGGATGCGCCCACGGCAATTCTCCCGAAACGCCAGGCTTGGCCGATGGCCTCGCCCCCGCCGTCGCGGCGTCCGTGGCCGCGATGGCCATCCCTTGCCAGACAGGAGCCTGATCCATGACCCATGACCTTGCAGGCCGCGCCGGCCTCCTCGAAATCCTGTCCTGGGCACGGCCCCATGACAGTGCGACCGAACGCGCCTTTTGCCGCGAATATCTCGACCGGGTTCCCGGCATGCGCGCCGACGCTTTCGGCAACCGGATGCTGGAAATCGGCGATCGCCCGCGCACATTGTGGAGCTGCCATGTCGATACGGTCGCGGCCGTCGGCGGGCACCAGGCGGTGGGCGTCGACGAATATGGCATCGCGCAGCTGTGCGACGGAAAGGCGGGCATGTCGCTCGGCGCCGACGATGGCGCGGGCCTCTGGATCATGCTCGGCATGATCGCGGCCGCGCGTCCCGGGCTCTACCTCTTTCACCGCGGTGAGGAGCAGGGATGCCTCGGCTCGCGCTGGATCGAGCGCCATACGCCCGAACTGCTCGCGGACATCGACGCGGCGATCGCCTTCGACCGTGCGGGGCTTGGCGATGTCATCACCCACCAAAGCTATGGCCGGACATGCTCCGACGCCTTTGCGACCAGCCTCGCGTCGGCGCTCAATCGGCAGAACTCGGGGTTCCGCTATGCCCCCGACGACACGGGCGCCTATACCGACACCAACGAATATGCCGACATCGTCCCCGAATGCACCAACCTGTCGGTGGGCTATCAGCGTCAGCATGGGCCGCGCGAGACGCTCGATGTCGTCCATTGCGAGCAATTGCTCGATGCCATGCTCGAGCTCGATGCGTCGCAGCTGGTGATCGAGCGCGATCCTTCCGTCCAGGAAGATGTCGGCTTGTGGTTCGACCGCGGGCGTGGCCATGGCGACGATTTCGTCGAAGCCGTTGCCGATCACCCGGCGCTTGCGGCGTGGATGCTCGAGCAATGCGGCGTCAGCTACGATGATTTCCAGATGGCGCTCTGGGCCGAGGAAATGGACGATGATCCGGCTTATCGTCCGCTCGTGCCGACCTGATGCGCGGCATCCGCCGACTTAACTTGTGGGACGATATGGTCCGCCATGATCGGACTGGTCTCGACGCCGTCCGTTCCGCGGGGCGCGCCGCTGGACGCCCGGGCAGGTCATGCTTGATTCTGAAGTCCCGCTTGTGAGAAAATGACGCTCAACGCGCTGGCAGGGGCTGCCGGTGCCGAGCTGTCCGTGCGGATCGCCGATCGCCTCACGATCGCCTTCTGCGCGGGCGCAAGGCCTTGGAAGGAGCCCCGCATGGAAAGTCCAGCCCGTGAAATGGCGCGCCGCCTCGCCGAAAATGCCGAGGCGGTGTGCCGCCACTATCTCCCCAACGGCCGCCGCGAAGGCCGATACTGGCTTGTCGGCGATGTTCGGGGAACGCCCGGTCGCAGCCTTTACCTGTTGCTGTCGTCGTCCGGTGACGCGCGCGGCCGCGCCGGCAAATGGACCGATGCCGCGAGCGGCGAACATGGCGACCTGCTCGATGTCATCGCCGCCAGTTGCGGTCACGCCGATTTGCGCGAGACCCTCGCCGAGGCGCGGCGATTTTTGAGCATGCCGATGTCGATGCCGCAGCCGGCGGGGTCTCAATCGCGGCGCTCGCGCAAGGCGTCGACGGGAACGCCTGCGGCGGCGCGGCAGCTTTGGGCTGCGTCGAAGCCGATATCAGGAACCTTGGCCGCTGCTTATCTCTTATCGCGCGGGATCGATATCGACCCAGGCAATGGTGCGATCCGCTTTCATCCGCGCTGCTATTACCGGGCAACAAGCGATGACCCGCCCGATGTCCGTGCCGCCTGGCCGGCCATGATCGCCGCGGTGACCGACGACGCCGGTCAAATCTCCGGCGTCCATCGCACCTGGCTCGATCCGGCGGGAGGCAAGGCGCCCGTCGCCTGTCCCCGCCGCGCGATGGGAAATCTCCTTGGGCATGGCGTGCGGTTCGGACCCGCTGCGGACGTCATGGCCGCTGGCGAAGGTATCGAGACGATCCTGTCGCTACGCGAGGTGCTGCCGGGCATGCCGATGATCGCCGGTCTGTCGGCGGCGCATCTTGCCGCCATCCATTTCCCCGAACCGCTGCGCCGTCTCTATGTCGCGCGCGACGACGACGCTGCCGGGTCCTGGGCGATGAAGACCTTGATCGAGCGCGCCGAGCCACTTGGGATCGAGATCGTTCCGCTCGATCCGCGGCTCGACGATTTCAACAGCGATCTTCTTCGGATGGGCCGGCAAGAGATGGCGGCCCGGCTTCGCGCCCGGCTGATGCCGCTCGATGCGGCCCGCTTCCATGTCCGAAATATATAGTGCTATTTCGGACATCGGGATCACCGCTTCATCTAACGTCCGACCGTTTTGGCCATTGCTTCCCTGCGGAGGCCGCACCTCCGGCCTTCGCTGGAGGGCGACTGCGGCGACGGGTGCGGGCACCGCAATGGCGGATGCGCGGCTATTTTCCGCCGGGGCTGCGCCCCTTTGCATCGCGAAACAAAATAGCCGCGCCCTCGCCATCCTCCGCTGAAGCTTCGGCCGCGCGTCCCGCGCGGTGCGGACCCGCACCCGCCGCCGCGGGGGCGTCGCCGCGAAGGCCGCGAGAGGCGCGGCTACCAGAAGCGAGGCATGACATGAGCGACCTGTCAGACTTTTCCGAACGCGGCGAGCCCGCCGAGCCCGGCGCCAGCGCACATCTCCTCCAGGAAATGCAGCTCTACGGCTATCGCCCCTTCGAGGACGAACCCGACGGGCGGCCGCTTCCCGATGATCGGCTCGCCGGCGGCGCCGTCGCCGACATCTTCGATGCACTCGCGGGCTGCCTCGTCGACACCAGGATCGAACCCGATCTCGAGGATTTGCTCTGGGGCGTCGTCAATCTCTTCCATGGCGCTGGCACGCGGATCGAGCGCGATCTCGACCGCAACGAGGCGGCGCAGCGCGATCTCCAGCGCGAGCAGGATGGCAGCGAAATCCGTTCGGTCGAACTCGAACGCGCAATCGCCGAGGGCATCACCTTGATCGAGCGGCGCGACGCCATGGAATTTTTCCGCGAATGCGCCGCCGAACATTATCGCATGCACGCCCGCAAGGCCTGGGTCCCGCGCACCGGGTCGCGCATCCGCCATCAGGCGATGACCGCGGCGATGATCGACAGCCGCGACTTCATGGACCGCCGCCTCCGCGAAAAGGCCAAGGCGCTGATCCCCGAGGGCACCCGCATCGCCTTCAGCGGCGGACCCTCGTGCAACGATCACCGGCATATCTGGTCGGCACTCGACAAGGTTCATGCCCGTCATGCCGATATGGTTCTGCTCCACGGAGCGACGCCGACCGGCGCCGAACGCGCCGCCGCGTGCTGGGCCGACGCCCGCAAGGTGCCGCAGGTGGCTTTCCGCCCCGACTGGAACCGCGACCGGAAAGCCGCCCCCTTCAAGCGCAACGAGCGCATGATCGACGCCATGCCCGCCGGGCTCATCGTCTTCTCGGGCACCGGTATCCAGGACAATCTCGTCGACAAGGCGCGCGCATTCGGCATTCCGGTCTGGGATTTCCGCATCCGCGAGGCACCATGAGGTGTCGATCTGGACCCGACCATGCTTGCCATCGGGCGAGCTTGTGACCACAGAAGGAAGGAACGATGCGTAACGATCTCGATCATCTTCCGGCAAGCAAGCAGCGCGAACTCGAGCGCGTGAAGGCGATCATCTTCGAAGAATTCGAAGATGCCGTCGCGCTTTCGACGATGGGCTGGAAGAAGAAGGGCCGGATCGACAAGATCATCTTGTACGGAAGTTATGCGCGCGGAGGTTGGGTCGACGAACCCCACACCGCCAAGGGCTATCGTTCGGACTTCGATCTGCTCATCATCGTCAACGACAAGCGCCTCACCGACAAGATCGACTTTTGGTCCAAGCTCGAGGATCGGCTGACCCGCGAGCTTGCGATCGACAAGACGCTGCACACGCCGGTGAATTTCATCGTGCACACCCTGCAGGAGGTGAATGACGGGCTGGCGCATGGGCGCTATTTCTTCATGGACGTCGCGCGCGACGGGATCGCACTCTACGAATATGACGACAAGGCATTGCACACGCCCAAGCCGAAGACGCCCGAGCAGGCGTTGGCGATGGCGAAGGAATATTTTGAGGAGTGGTTCCCCCTCGCCATGCAGCGGTTCGAATTGTCTGCGATGGGACGGGAGAAGGGCTACCTAAAGCCAGCCGCTTTCGATCTGCACCAATCTTCCGAATTTCTGTACCACTGCGTCTTGCTGGTCTGCACCTTCTACACCCCGCATGTGCACAACCTCGGGTTCCTGCGAACGCAGGCGGAACGGATCGACATGCGGTTGGTGGACGCATGGCCCCGCGCGTTGAAGGCCGATCGCTCACGCTTCGAGAAGCTGAAAGAGGCTTATGTGAAGGCCCGCTACTCGAAACATTATCGCATCGGCGAAGCGGACCTGCTGTGGCTCGCTGCGCATGTCGAGGAGCTCGGCCGCGCGGTGCATGCGATCTGTTCGGAGCGCATCGCCGAACTGGAGGCCCGTATTCCGACGGCCTGATGTGCAGTGGCGGCCTTGGCAGGGCCTTTGGGCGTGCCTTCCTTTGTCCGGATGATGTCGGGGTGGAAGGGTCCTATTTCGTGTTGCGCTGCAACGCTTGTTATTGATTTGTTCGCTTGCCTACCCTATGTGGGCATCAATCGCACCCGCCCGGCCTCTGTCCGCAAGGATATGCACACTGGGCGGGTCTTTTATTTTGGGCGCCGTTGACGCATGACGATGGTCAATGTCACGCGCCTATTCCAAACCGACTCTCACTTACACCCAGCAAATCGCTCATCTCCGGGCAAACGGCATGATCGTTGCCGACGAGCCGGCGGCCGAGGCGTGGCTCCGTCATGTGAGCTACTACCGGCTGAGTGCCTACTGGCTTTATTTCGAACATCCGAAGGGACAGGCGGGACCGCGCTTCCTTCCTGGCACGACATTCGAACGCGTCACCGCCCTCTATGATTTCGACCGGCTACTCCGGCGCCTCTTGATGCGCGGCACCGAGCATGTCGAAGTGGCCTTGCGCGGGAGTTGGGCTTATCATCTCGCCGGGCTCGGCGACGGACACAGCTATCTGGACGCCAGTCTTTATAGCGATCGCACCGATTATCATCTTCGCCTCTCGAAACTAGCCGGCGAAGTGGGGCGTTCGAACGAGACCTATATCAAGCATTATCGGCAAAACTACGATCTGCCCGCTTTGCCGCCGGTCTGGATGGTCGCAGAAATGATGTCCTTCGGTCACCTCTCACGCTGGTATTCGAGCCTCGCAGACCGCGCTCTTCGAACGCGCATCGCCGCGCCCCTTGGTCTTCCGGAGACCGTTCTCGTGCCCTTAGTCCGCCATGTGACGGACATCCGTAATATCTGCGCGCATCACGGTCGGCTGTGGAACCGGGGCTTCCTCACGCCTCCGAAGCTCGCGCAAAAGCCCAAATCCCTACAGGCGACCATCGATCAGAACGCGACTCAGGCACCCGCCAAGCTTTACAATGGCATCTGCATGATCGGCCACGTCATCAATACCGTGGCGCCGGATTCCACCTGGCTTGCCGATGTGGCGGCGCACATCGTGACCCATCCCGAGGGCGACATGCGATCGATGGGCTTTCCTGTGAACTGGCTGCAGCGGCCACTTTGGCAAGTTTGATGGGCAAGACGACTGGTCGGCTTTGCGCCCAAGCCCGGCCATTCACCGCCAGCGACGCGTGGCCCAAAACCAGTCGTTCGCAAATGGGCCATTATAGCAGTGGCCGGACGTCCGATCTCCCACGAAACCTAACAGCTGCGAGAAACGCCCTTATCTTTGGAACGCGAGAACTTGCCCCATGCCCGTTCGCTGCCCCACCACAGAGCGGCAAACCCGCCAAGCGTGACTCCGCCCAGAATACCCCAGCCATGTGGCCCCAGCGGCAGCATCCCAATCGCGTAGGCGACGACCAGTATCGCCATCCCAATCAGGAACGGTCCGGTGAAACGGCAATGAGTCCGGCCGCACCGTCTGGCGTTCATGATACAAGCCGCACCCATGGAGGCCAGCATGACGGTCCAGATGACCGCGCGGGGCGTAGGTTCCAGCCACATGGCGGCCAGCATGGCTAGGCCGGGAATAGCCCAGAGCCCGACAAGCGTGCGCCAGTTACCCGACCAATCCCCGGCGCCGCTGGCGGGATCGGAACCGCGCGGGCTACTCATGTCATCTCACCGCCGCGACGCGACCGAGCAATCTTATCCTGCACAGCAGGACAGCCTTTTCACATCCCGATCGAATGTCTGCGCAGCCAGCTTCAGTCCTTCGACCGTGGTCAGATAGGGGAAGATCATCTCCGCCAGATCGTCGATCGTGAGGCCGCAGCGGATCGCCATGGCGGCGGTCTGGATACTGTCCGCACCTTCCGGCGCCAAGATATGCGCGCCCAGCAGTTTGCGGGTCCGGCCATCCGCAACCAGCTTGATCAGGCCGCGCGTGTCGCGAGCCGCCAATGCGCGCGGAACATTCTCGAGCGGGAGGGTCGAGGTTCGCGTTGCATATCCTGCCGCGATAGCCTGCGCTTCGGTGAAGCCGACACTGGCTACCTGCGGATCGCTGAATACGACGGCCGGCATGGCCGAATTGTCGTACCGCAGGCTATCGCCGTTCAAGGCGTTCTTGGCGGCGATCTTTGCGCCATAGGCTGCCATGTAAACGAACTGGTCTCGGCCCGTCACATCGCCGGCGGCATAGACGCCGCGCACCGAGGTTCGCATATGGTCATCGACAATGATGGCACCGCTGAGCGTCTGCTTCACCCCTGCCTCGATGAGACCGAGGTCCTCCACATTCGGGGCGCGCCCGGTCGCTACGAGAAGGCGCTCCGCGACGATGGTTTCGGCGACCCCGTTGCGCAGGACGGTGAGCGCAGTGCCCCCTTCCGCCGTCTTGTGGGCCGACTGATAGGCGAGGTCGCCCAGAACCGTGATGCCTTCGCTCGAAAGATAGTCGGTCAGCGCGGCACCGATCTCCGGCTCCATATCGGGGAGAAGGCGGCTGCGGAAAACGAGCGTCACGTCGACGCCGGCGCGGGAGAACATCTGGGCGAGTTCCACACCGATATAGCCGCCCCCGAGGACGATCATCGATTTCGGCAACTCGGTCAGGTCGAGCGCGGTAGTGCTGTCGAGCGCATCGACGTCCGGAAGGCCCGGGATAGCCGGCACCGCCGGACGCGTACCTGTCGCAATCACGATCCGGTCAGCGGTGAACCGCCTTCCACCGGCCTCGACGCCATTTTCGACGAGCCGCGCCGTGCCTTCATGGTAGGCGATATTATTGTAGAGAGGCAGGAGATCCGCATATTTCGCCTGACGAAGGCCCGAGACGAGCGAGTCCTTTTCGGCGATCACCTTGCCCCAATCGGCCATTCGTGCCCCGGCCTCGACACCGTTGAACCGCATCGGCGCGGCATTCGCGTGGTGAATGCTCTCGACCGCGCGGATCAGCGCCTTGGAAGGAACGCAGCCGACGTTGACGCAGGTTCCGCCGATGGTGCCGGCACCGATAACGGCGACTTGGGCTCCTTGCTCCGCCGCGGTAATCGCGGCCGAGAACCCAGCCGAGCCGCCGCCCACGACGATAAGGTCGTACTTCTTGGCCTGAGAGCCGTCGCCCCGATTGCAGCAATCACTCATGATACGACTTTCACTTGCGGACTCGGGAAGGGTAGCCAGCGTTGGTGGTCGCCGCGATCAACGCCGCGGTGCTGGTCTTGGCGTCGTCATAGGTGACCGTCGCGGTATGCGTTTTGGCCGACACTTCGACAGCGGTCACGCCGGGTACGCGCGACAGGCTCTTTTTGACGGTGGGAGCGCAGGTCACGCAGGTCATGTTCTCGACCGCCAAGGTGGTGGTCCGGATTGCGGCAAAGGCCGGCCCGGATGCGAACAGCGCAGCCGCGGCCGCGAACAGGGTAAGCTTCTTCATCATGGTCTCCTTGTTCAAAGGTCGAGGAATAGGGGGGCGAGATAGGGGAAGAGGACGGCGAGTCCGATCAGCGCCGTTGCAAGCCACAAGGCCGTCTTTGCCAAGCGGTTGGAGGAAGGCGTGCCGCACTCGCCCTCGGCGCAGACCACGCGCGGCTGACGATAGATCCGCCAGAACCCGGCGGCCAGGAAGGCGATCGCCACCGCCAGGAAGATGGGCTGATAGGGGGCGAGCGCGGTCAGGTTGCCGATCCATGCGCCACTGACGCCCAGTGTGAAGAGCACTAGCGGGACGATGCAGCAAGAGGCCGCGCCGAGCGCGCCCAGACTTCCTCCAACAATCGCTATCCACGCACCACGTCTGGAAGCCGTTTTCGGCTGGGTCATTTTCTGTTCTCCGAATCACGTTGTTGACCCTAGATAGGATCTGTAGCGGCTACAGGTTCAAGAGGTATTTCAGCATGGATCGGAAAAATCTGCAGGACACAGCGCCCCGGCTCCCCATCGGAGCACTGTCGCGGCGCACCGGATGCAACATCGAGACGATCCGCTATTATGAGAAAATTGGCCTGCTCTCCGCGCCTGCGCGCAGCGACGGCGGTCACCGGCTCTATGGCTATGGTCATCTCATGCGGCTCGGCTTTGTGCGGCGCGCGCGGGAACTGGACTTCACGCTGGACGAGATCCGCGCGCTGCTTCGGCTGGCCGAGGACCGCGATCGCCCATGCACCGAAGCGCGCGAGGTCGCCGTGGTCCATCTGACCGACATTCGTACCAAGATCGCGGATCTTCAGGCCATGGAGTCGGTGCTTGCCGAAACCGTCGTGCGATGCGCGGATGGCAAGACCCCGGAATGCCCGCTGCTGGAAACGCTATTCGGTTCGATCGATCCGTCTGCCCGGCCTCCTGCCGGCTAGCCGCCGTCGGCCAGCACAGACCAATGTCGGTTTTCGCAAGGACGACGCTTTGGCGAAGCTCAATGTCTGCTTCTTTCATTTTCAGTCCGAAAGCCGACAGGCTGGAAACGTTGAGAGTTTCAGACGCCGCCAGGCGTCAGAAAGTCTTCGGTGCCCGAACCGCGGTGGTCATGAGCCGAGCTATGGGGAAAGCTGTTTTGCGCTGATGGTGGGGTAGCCGGGCGCAGCCCAAAAGCGGACGCTTCCGGTAGCGGAGCGTCTGGATATGGGTCGAAAAAGCGGACGTGCAAAAGCAGACGGGCCGATTTTGGTGGTGTGACGTCTGCTTTTGAGCAGGGCCAGCGCAAGCGGGTCCGCTTCCAGGCGCGGGTCTGCCCTGGATGGTGTTGGCGATAGGCCGTGCCGGGTCACGGCGCCTGTATCCCGGATGACGGTGCCGGAGAGGGCGGCGCACGCGGGAGGTAGCGGCGCTCGAAAACCTCGATGATGATCATGGTGCCGCCACAGCAAGGGCATAGCGGTTGAGCTTTGAGGTCGGCGGGTTGATCGTCGTCTGGTGAAGGTGCGACGCTGAGCAGGCGGCGAGCGCGTTCGAGATGATACTTGCGCCTGGCGCTGGCGAGCAGTCCATAGTGGCGGATCCGATGGAACCCACGCGGCAGGGCGTGGAGGAGAAAGCGGCGGATGAACTCGTCAGCAGCGAGCGTCATGACCTGCTGCCGTCCGGCGCCGGACTTGCGGTAATCCTTGTAGCGGAAGGTGACCCCGACCTCATCGAACCGGAGAAGGCGGCTGTTCGATATCGCGACCCGGTGGGTGTAGCGTGACAGATAGGCGAGCACCGCCTCGGGCCCAGCGAACGGTGGCTTGGCATAGACGACCCAGCGCTTCTTGCGGACCGGCGAGAGGTGCCGCAGGAACGCGCGTCGTTCGGCGAGATGCGTGAGGCTGCCAAAGAGGGCGAGCTGCCCGCGGTCATGGAGCGCGCGCAGCCGGGTTAGGAACAGGCGTCGGAACAGGGCACCAAGCACGCGGACCGGCAGCAGGAAGGCGGGGCGTGCGGATATCCAGCGTGTTCCATCGCGCGAGATGCCGCCGCCGGGCACGATCATGTGGATATGGGGATGATGGGTCAGCGCCGAGCCCCATGTGTGGAGGACGGCGGTGATGCCGATCCGGGCGCCGAGGTGCTTCGGGTCGGCGGCAATCGTCAGCATCGTATCGGCCGCCGCCTTGAACAGCAGGTCATAGACGAGCGCCTTGTTGTGGAAGGCGATCGCGGCGACCTCGGCAGGCAGCGTGAACACGACGTGGAAATAGCCGACCGGGAGGAGGTCGGCCTCGCGGGCCTCGAGCCAGGTGCGTGCAGCAGCGCCCTGGCACCTCGGGCAATGCCGGTTGCGGCAACTGTTGTAGGCGATCCGCCAATGCCCGCAGTCGGTGCAGGCTTCGACATGGCCGCCGAGCGCGGCGGTGCGGCAATGCTCGATCGCCGACATGATCTTGAGCTGATGCAGGCTCAGATGCCCGGCATGGGCCATGCGATAGGCAGGCCCCGCGGCGCGGAAAATGTCGGCGACCTCGAGTGAGGCGCGCATCGGCCTCAGCCGTCGGGCGCCTCTTCGCTCGGCGATGCGAGCGCGAGCCTGTCGAGCGGGCTGACGATCGAGCGAACGGTCTTGGTGGCAACCTGCGTGTAGAAGGCGGTGGTGTTTAGCTTGGCGTGGCCGAGCAGCGCCTGGATGACGCGGATATCGACGCCGTCCTCGAGCAGGTGGGTGGCGAAGCTATGGCGGAGCGTATGCGGTCCGACGCGCTTGTCGATATCGGCGGCCTCGGCGGCTTCGACGACGACGCGGTAGAGCTGACGCGTGCTGATCGGAGCTGCGGCGCTCTGTCCGGGGAAGAGCCAGCCGTCGGGGACGAGGATGCCCTGTTGCCGCCCCGCGCGCCACCAGTCGCGCAGGAGCAGAAGCAGCCCTTCGGGCAGCATAGCGTTGCGGTAGCGACCGCCTTTGCCGCGCTCGATCCGCAGCAGCATCCGCTTGCTGTCGATATCGCTGACCTTCAGCGCCGACACCTCGGCGACGCGCAGCCCCGCGCCGTAAGCGACCGACAGCGCCGCCTGGTGCTTGAGCGAGCGGGTCGCATCGAGCAGCCGCTTCACCTCGGCCATCGTCAGCACGACCGGGATCTTGCGAACCTGCCTGGTGCGGATCAGCTTGCGCGCGAGGTCGGGGCGGTCGAGCGTGTGCGTGAAGAAGAACCGCAGCGCGCCGACGATGCTGTTCATCGTTGGTGCGGGGACGCCCGCCTGTTGCTGCTCGATCTGGAACTGCCGGACATCCTCGGCGCTCGCGGTGTGGGGCGAGCGCCCGAGCCAGGTCGCGAACCGTCCGACATCGCGAAGATAATTACGCTGCGTCTCCTTCGAGAAGCGGCGCATGGTCATGTCGTCGATCAGGCGCTGGCGCAGCGGGCTGATCGGGCCAATCTGGATAAGCTCGTTCATCGTTCGACTCCTCAGGTAAAGGAGCCGAAAGGGTCTGCCTGCGGCAGCCCACGTTCAATCAGGTGCGGCGATCGCTGGGCCGCTTTACATCGAGGCTAGCACCAATCCGCGCAGCGGTTCGTGCAGCGGCCAATTTCGCAGGGGCTTCCGTTTGTCGATTTGCCTGACTATCGCAGCATTCATGACAAAGCGGCCCACCATATCGGAGCGAGTGGCAGGACTGGTCCGCAGGATGGACGGGACGCCGCTTTGCGACGAATGTATCGCCGTCCGGCTCGACCTTTCGTCGATCGCACAGGCGAGTGTCGCTACCAGTTCGGCGAGCGGGCCCGGAGGCTTCGAGCGGTTGAGAGGCCCCTGCGGCCTCTGCGGAGAGCCAGGGCCGGTCATCCGCTACAACGGTTGAACGTCCGGAATCCGGCCGGCCAAATCGAGCGCGGCTGAATTGGGCGTGCTCTGGCGCCGCCGGGCGGCGCCAGGGGCCGCGCGTTGTTTTGGGCCGCGCGGCGCACTTGGCTCGCTATCCTTGCCGGGCGGCGGCTGGCCCCCAGGCCCGCGCGCACGCCGCCCGGCCGCGGGCTCGCCAAGAGCGCCTTCTTCTCGGGCGCTTCGCGCCGGCGTCGAGGCCCTGTGGAATGATTGCAGGGCCTGGGCGGCAATTGTCGCCCTGCTTTGCTCCAAGACATCCGGCCCTCTCCGCCGTCCGCGGTCGCACTGTGAGTCGCACCACTTTCTCTTGTGGGTCGCGGGGAAAGGCCCTTGCGGGATCTCGGCGACCGAGCCCGCCGGGACCAGACGGAGCTTCGCGCGTCGGCTGGTTTTGGGCAGCGGTGGGCAACGCTCCCTGGCCTGCCCGAGGTCACCCCCTCCTTTCGCCTGTTTGCGGGTCCGGCTCGCCTTTGGCCGTCAACCCCATGCGGGGTTCGCCCTCGCGTGCCGCTCGGTGACGGCAGCTCGCGGCCCCTTCTTCCGGCGCCATCGGGGATGTCCCCCGAGCAAGCGAAGGAGATTTGATATGCCCACCATTGCCAACCTCAACGTCAAGGCCGACGGCAGCTTCGAAGGCACGCTGGCCACCCTCAATGTCACCGCGCCGATCGCGATCGTGCCGAATGGCCGCAAGACCAAGGAAAACGAGCCCGATTACCGCATCCTCAGCCGCAAGAACGGCTTCGAGCTCGGCGCCGGTTGGAAGCGTTTCTCGCAGAGCAACGGCGCCGAATATGTGTCGGTCACCATGTCGGCCCCCGAATTCGGTACCATCTACGGCAATGTCGCCAATGCGCCGGGCGATGATGCGATGAAGAAGGTCATCATCTGGAACCCGCCGGCCTGACGGCCATCCGGCTCCGCCTTCGGGCGGAGCCGGTTTCTCTTTCTGTCGATGGACGGCCGTTTTCGGGCCGCCGTTCGGCATGTTTGGCCCGGCAGGCCCTTGGCCAACTGGGGAACTGCGCAGGGGTTCTGCCTGACGGGCCGCATGTCGCGGGGCTTCGAAAATTATGATCTGATCGGCGTGGTGGATCGCTGGTTTGGCGTGTCGGGGAGTATTCGGTCAGGCGCCGGGAAGCGGAAGCAAGGGGGCGATGGGGCGGCATGGGGGCTGCCGCATGGGCGCGGGCCATCCCCGCTCTCGATTGCCGCTGATCCCTTGGCCGAGGCCTGGCCTCCCCCAATCAACCCGTAAAGGGTCCCCACGCTGCGCTCGGGCCGCGGCTTTGCCGCGATGATTGCGGCCAGTCCCCTTCCGGCGGGGCGCCTGTCGAGCGGGAATGGCCCGCTCCCAAGGACAGGAGTTCATCCCATGCCGCTTACCACCGCCCAATCGCTCGGCTGGAACCTCGCCCGGACCATGATGACCGTGATCATCCTTATCGAAACCAGCGCCGGTTATTCTGTGATGCCGCTCGACGAATTCGATGGCGACCCCGAAACGATCCTCTGCGAATATGACCCCTTCAATCGCTGACCCTTTGAAAACAGGTCCAGATTGGGGCCGGTTCGGGTTCATCCCCGGACCGGCTTCTGCTATGCTTCGCGTGCAGGTTGCGCTGTGGAGGTGGTGGCGGGCGCGTCCGACAGGAGGACGTTCATGACCCTGATGCTCATACTCGGCGCCATCGCGGCGCTCTACTGTCTCCGGCTTCTCTTTCGCAGCGCCAAGTTCGCGCTGCCCGTCTGCGCCGCGATCGCCCTCGGCTTCGCGTTGCGCGATCTCGGCTTTGGCTGGTTGACGATCCTGGGTTCGGCGCTGATCGCGGGATTTGCCGTTCTGCCTCTTGGCCGGCGGTTGGTCGGCGGCACGGCCCCGCTCCCCGTGAAGCTCTGCGTCATCCTGATGTTTGTCGGCGCTGCGGCCTTTGCCGGCTATCAAGCGGGGACCGCACTAGGCATTTTGGGCGGGCTTGAAGAGGGAGCGGAGCATGGCCTCGCATTCCTGTCGGGCCTTTTGACCGGCTATGCGAGCTGGCGCGACCTTGTGTCGCCTGCGGTTTCAGCCGAGCGACCGGCCATGTCCGTCTAGGCCGACTTCCCCCCTTCCATCTTCGCTCTCCTTCCCGGCCGATTGCCGATGCGTCCGTCCGGCGGACCTCCTGTCGCGATCTCTCGACATGCGCCATCTGTCAGCGGAACGCTTTGCTGACCGGCTCGGTGCAACGGCGCGCACCCGTCTTTCTTCCCCCGGCGTGCCGCCGTTCCTCGCGAAGCAAGAAAGACGGGTGCGCGCCGTCCTCCGCTTTGCTCCGGGCCCCTGGCTGCACCGCCGGTCCCCGCTGACCTTCGCTGCGCATCGAGACCGCGATGGTGCGGTCCGAGCCAAGGAAGGAATGCATCATGGCCAAGATCGGCACATTCAAGAAAGTCTCCGGAGAATTTCGGGGCAGCATCGTCACCCTCTCGGTGCAGGCGAAGTCGGTTCGCATCGCGCCCGAGGAAAATCCGAGCGGCAACGCCCCCAGCCACCGCGTCTTCATCGGCGACGTCGAAGTCGGCGCGGCCTGGGAAAAGCAGACGCAGGACAAGCGCCCCTATCTTTCGGTCAAGCTCAACGACCCGAGCTTCACGGCGCCGGTCTTCGCGCAGCTCTTCGCGGGCGAAGGCGATGAGCATGACCTCGTCTGGAATCGCCAGGCGCGCCGCGGCGACTAACGCTCCGATCCCGCCCGGCGCTGCCGGGCGGGATACCCATTTCTGGGGATGTGACTCCCCGCCTCATGGAATTGGCGGCCTGGCTGCCGTCGCCAAATCTCGTGCCCTGCACGGAGGCGCGCATGGCGGAGGAAGCGAGGGACGAAGGGGGCGGCAAGGCCTGGCTCGATTTCCCCGGCTTCGCGCAGGAATTTCTTCGCCGCGGTCCCGAATATCGCCGCGACTATGAGAGCGTCATGTCGGATCCAGAGGGCGATCCGACGGCGCAGGAGGTGATGGCCCGGCGATGGGGCCTTTGCTTTCCCGGCCGATCCCCATCTGTCGGCGCGTGACGCGCCTGCCTTCTGGGACCCGGCCGTCTGCCCCCAGGTCATAATCCTCGGCCCCGCAATCGCCGGTATGAAGAATAGGCCGCATTTCGACCCCGCCCATTGGCCTCTGGCCATCGCGTCGCGGTCGGCGGGCGACGAAACACACCTGGTGATGGGCGATAATGTGTCGCGACATCGCGTCTGTCTGCGTGGCCTGCCCGCTGGCCACCCCATTGCTTGGCTGATCCCCTGCGACGCGCTGCTCGATGCCCGCTTGCAGGCGCTTGCGGCCCTCGACCGCTGGCTGCGCGGCGCGCGGCGCGGTGCGCAAATGTTCGGGCCAACCGCCTATCAGGCGCGGCGCCTCGACCTTTTGCTGGCCATCCTCGACCTTCGCCGCGGCGGCGGGGTCACGAGCCATATGGTCGCGCGGCGTCTCGTCTATCCGCGCCTTTCCATTGGACAGGGCGCTTCGTGGAAGTCTTCCCCCGAGCGGCGCCGGACCCAGCGCCTTATCCGCGAAGCCGAAGCGCTTGCCGCGGGCGGCTATCGCACGCTGCTCGCCGGCCGCGCGGGGCGACAAAAATAGCCCGGCGATTCAGCCGCTCCCCCGCGCTCCCGCTTTCGCGCCACGACGCCCCATCGCGCGCTGCCCCGCCTTTTCAGGAGCCGCCGCTGGAAGGAGCATCCCATGACCGCCGCGCACCCTCCCCGATATCTGAGGACCCCCGATGCAGCGCGCCGCGTCGGCCTCTCGCCGCGCACGCTCGAAAAGCATCGCTGTTACGGTACCGGCCCGTCCTATCGCAAACTCGGCGGACGCGTGGTCTATGCGATCGACGAACTCGATGCATGGGTCGAACTCGGGCGGCGCTCGTCGACCTCCGATCCGGGCGTCGGCACCGTGCACCCGGCGCGCCGGGGGCTCGCCTGATGCCGCGCGCTGTCGCAGCGCCCGGCGTTTCGCTCTCCCGCCCCGGCCACGGTAGCGGATGTGTTTCCGCGTCGCCCCACGGCTGCGGCTTGACTGAGGTCGAACTGACCTGGATCGAGGGCCGCCACGAACAATGGATCCGCTTCGGCCGCGTCGCCGCCGAGCGGATATTGAGCCGCAGCACCCGCGTCATGGCCTTTCGTCCCGGCGCGGTCTTTGGCTTCGTGCGGTGGACGTCGAACGACTTCGGTACCATCCATTCGACCATCGCGATCGCAATTGCGATGACGCCCGGCGAACCATTTTCGACGCTGCCTTTCGTCCGCCCCGGCGCCGAAATCCTTGCGCGGATCGACGGCTGGCCGAAGGTCCAGCAGGCGCTCGCAGCGATCAACGCGGTGGAGGCGGCTGGCATCGAGGCGTGCGATGCATCGCCCGACCAACGGCGCCATGTCGGCAACCGGCTCGCCGCCGGCCTGCCTTTCCGGCCCTATAGTCTCGATCGCCATACGGCATGGCTCCGCCGCCGGGCGATCGAGGCATGAACCGCCGGCTCTTGTGCGCGACGGTCGGCGCAGCGGCGCTGTTCACCGCCTCTTTCGTCGCGGTCGCCCGGCTGAAACCGGCGCCGCGACTGCTCTGGAATGCGAGCGCCAGCGCCCCCATCGGCCTCTACCGGATCGATGTCGGTGCGCGGCCGCGGCTCGGCGACCTTGTCGCCATCGACCCGCCGCCGGCGCTCGCGAACTATCTGTCCCGTCGCGGCTATCTGCCGCGCGGGGTGCCGCTGCTGAAGCGCGTCGCCGCGCTTCCAGGTGCTCTTGTCTGCCGGTCGGGTGATTTTGTCACGATCGACGGAGAGGGCGTCGCGCGTGCGCTGGCGCGCGACGGGGCGGACCGTCCGCTCCCGGACTGGCGCGGTTGCCGGATCGTCGGCGCGCAGGAATTATTCCTGGTCAATGCGGCGCGGGACAGCCTCGACGGGCGATATTTCGGGCCGATTTCGGCGTCCGGTCTGATCGGCACGGCGCACCCGGTTCTGACGCGCGCCAACGCCGAAGCATCGCTTCGCTGGCACCGCGCGAGTCCTTCCTTCGAACCAATTGCCGACGAGATGGAGCAAGGACGATGATTGTTGCGCGGCTGCGGCGAAGTCTCGCCATCCTGTCTGTCCTGTGCTGGCCTATGCGCGTCGTTGCACGGCGCGCGGCCATATCGGCTGCGCTGCTTTTGCCGCCGATCTGCACTCCGGCTGCCGCGGCGGCGCAGTCGGAGCGCCACCCCTATGCCGATCGGGTCGCCGAAGCGGCGCAGCGCTTCGGTATCCCGGAGCTCTGGATCTGGCGCGTGATGCATGCCGAAAGCCGCGGCCGGATCGGCGCCGTGTCGCACGCCGGCGCCATGGGGCTGATGCAGATCATGCCCGCAACCTGGGCGACGCTGACGGCGCGCCACCGGCTCGGCTCGGACCCCTTCGACCCCCGCGCGAACATCCTCGCGGGCGGCGCCTATCTGCGCGCGATGTGGGACCGCTATCGCGATGTCGGACTGATGCTCGCGGCCTATAATGCGGGTCCCGGTCGCGCCGATGCCTATGTTGCGGGACGACGCGGACTGCCTGCTGAGACGCGCGCCTATGTCGCCAGGATTGCGCCCGAACTGCAGTCGTCGGCGGGCGATTTACCGGTCAGTTCGCCCCCGCGCGCTGCGCCCGGCTGGCGCGATGCAGCGCTCTTTGCAGTGCGTCCGGCTGCAACCGGTGGCGCCGAACCCGGCCCGCCTGCCCCAGCGAATCCTCAGGCAGGGGCAGCTCATTCTTCGATCTTCATTGTGCTGTCGGAACGGAGTTATCGGTGATGTTGAATCCTCCAGATTATCTTCGCGGTTGCCACGTCTCTCGCAGCGTGACTGCCTTTCGAAAACAGTTTCACGGCGCCAGTTCATTGCCTACGGCAGCCTGGCAACCTCCGTCTCCGGCAGCCTGGATAATGTCTGACCCGGCCGTCTTTCAGGCAAGGTTGCGGGGCCGCGATGCTACGCATCGGACCCGTAATTTGGATACACACCTCACGCACGGGTGCATCCAGCTTTTCCGCCACTTTTCGAGCGGCGGATCCGACGTCACGTCAGATGGCCTAAGCAGAAGCTTAGCAATTCCGCCACTTTTGGAGACGTCGCATCGGCGTCGCGATCGGGCCTCGCGATGAAGCTGGTGAGGCATACGGTTCGTCTGCCGGTCGAGGTCGACAAGGCGGTAGGCGAGCTTGCGAAGGCGAAAGGCGACACCGCCTATGCGACCCTCGCGACCTGCGTCGAAGCCGGGCTTGCGGCGCTGTCAAATCCTATGGCGGACGGGTCCGGCAATCGCGAACTCGTCGCCGAACTCGTCTCGATCGGTACCCGGCTGCTCGCCGTCGAGCGCATGCTGGACCGCACCCTGTTCACTGCCTGCGCTGCCTATTGCTATGCGCGCAGCGCCGCCTTCGACGGCGGCAAGAGCGACGAGGAGATAAGCGCCGAGATCGGCCGTGCCTATGATCGCCAGCGGCGCCGCGCCGATGAGGGCGGGTCGTGATGCGCGATCGGGACCAGCGTATCCATGCCGACGCGCTGCGGCGCCACTGGCGATCGAACCAGGTCCGGCGGTTCAAGCGCCATGCGATCATCTTCGCGGCATCGATCGCGCTCGGCGGCCTGACGCTCCCCTATCTGATGCTGACGCCGACGACGATGCAGGTGACGGGGACATGGTATGTCGCGCGACTGAAGACGTGGATATCGAGGGGCACCGACGCCGAACCCGGCGTCATGATCACTCAGGGCGAAGAGCGCTACGAAGCATCGGCGCGCGCGGTAGCGGCGCATCCCTATTATCGCCGGTCGGCCGACACGGTGATTGCCTTCTTCATACGAGGATGCTTGCTGGGGTTCATCGCCTGGCTGGCGGGCCTGATCTTGCTGCGCGGCGCGATGGCACGGCGGCGCGAACTCATGCTTCGCGATCGCGTGATCGGGGGGACGATCGTTACGACCGAGAAGAAGCTCGCGCAGCTGACGCGTGCCGAAGCAGGGGACCATGCCCTGGCCATCGCGACGGTGCCCATGCCGCCACGCCTCGAAACCCGCCACATGGCGATGGTCGGCACGACCGGAAGCGGAAAGACCACGGTGCTGCGTCAGATACTCGATGGCGTCGAGGCGCGCGGCGAGGCGGCGCTCGTCTACGACACGAGCGGTGAGTTCGTCGCCCAATATTATGATCCCCGGCGCGGCGACATCATCCTCAATCCGTTCGATGCGCGCTGCGCTATTTGGACGCCCTTCGCCGAGATTGCGCATCCGGCGGATGCCGACCGCATCGCGCAGCAGCTTATCACCGAGACCGGACAGCATGATCGCGACGTGTGGCTCGAAACGAGCCGCATCCTCGTCGCCAACATGATCCGCGCGCTGTGGCGCGAGGGCAAATGCACCCTGCCCGATCTGCTCCATGCGTTGCAGGTGCGGTCAAAGGACGATCTCAAGCTATGGCTGGGGAACAGTTCGTCGGCGCGCACCTTCGCTGACGATGCCGACCGCGCGACGGGAAGCGTGCTCTTCATGCTCGCCAAGGCCGCGAACCTCATCCAGTTCCTGCGCATCGACGAGGGCAAGGAGACGGCCTTTTCTTTCCGCGATTTTTTATCGGGGCTCGACATGCATCCCGGTCCGAAGCCCTGGATCTTCGTGCCGCGGAAAGAGGATTATTTCGAGGCCTCGAAGCCGCTGCTTGCCTGCTGGCTCGAATGCGCCGCGAGCGCCCTGCTCGGGCATTCGCCCTCGGCCGAGCGCCGCCTCTGGTTCATCCTCGACGAACTCGCCGACCTGCCGCGCGTCGACAATCTCGCGCGGCTGCTACCCGAGGGGCGCAAGTTCGGGGCGGCGGTCATCCTCACCTTTCAGGCGATCGGGCAGATGCGACATCGCTACGGACAGGATTTGTCCGAATCGATGCTCGGCTGCTGCAACACCAAGCTGTTCCTCCAGATGACCGACAGCGAATCCCGGCAATGGGCGAGCGACACCATCGGAAGCTGCGAGGTCGAGCTGCCGACGATGACCGATGCCCTCGCCGACGGCGACTACAAGCCGCGCACGACGCTCGGCCGCCAGCGCAAGGTCCGGCCCGCCGTCCTCGAGAGCGAACTGCGCCTTCCCAGGCATCGCGGCTATTTGCTGTTCCCCGATGGATTGCCGGTCGCGCGCATCGCGCTCACCGACGACCATATCGTGCGGCGCGGCAAGGCGCGCCAGCTCGGATATGTCGCGGGCGATCCCACGACCAGCCTCTGGCAGCAGTCCGTCGAAGCGCCGCCGGTCGGGACACCGCCGGTTGAAGCGGAGCCCGCCGTGCAACCATCGACGGTGCCGCCCACCGAGCCGGAGCCGCCGAAACCACAGCCGAGCGGCGACGGACCAGTCTGATGGTCGCGTCGGTATCGGCGCTGACGAGTTCGGCGCAGGCGAGCAGCTATTATGAGGCCGACGATTATTATGCCGAGGGCGGGCTGTCGCCGTCCGAATGGCACGGCAAGGGCGCCGAGGAGCTTGGGCTGACGGACGAGGTCGATCGCGACACCTTTCGGGAATTGCTCGACGGCAAGGTCGCGGGCCAACAGCTCGGCACGGTTCGTGACAGCCAGCTCGAACATCGTCCCGGCTGGGATGTGACCCTCAGCGCACCCAAGTCGGTGTCGATCATGGCCGAGGTTGCGGGCGACCGGCGGTTGATCGAGGCACATGGGCAGGCCGTGAAGACGACGCTCGCGCATATCGAGGCGCATATGGCCGCGACCCGCGTTCGGCACGGCGGCAGCGTGACGCGTGAGGCCACCGGCAATCTCGTTGTCGCCGGCTTTCAGCACGGGACCAGCCGGGCGCAGGACCCGCAGCTTCATACCCATAATGTCATCATGAATGCGACGCAGGGCGAGGATGGATCGTGGCGCAGCCTCGAACCGCGTGCCGTCTATCAGCTTCAGAAGCAGATTGGCGCCATCTACCGGCAGGAGCTGGCCGTGAAGGTCCGCGAGCTCGGTTATGAGATTGCACCGGGCAAGGAGTCCATGTTCGAGATCAAGGGCGTCTCCACAGACGTGATGGCGGCGTTCAGTACGCGCAGCGCCGAGATCGAGGCGGCGCTCGGCGAACGCGGAACTTCGCGCGAAGAAGCCAGCGCCGCCGAGAAGCAGGTCGCCGCGCTCGATACGCGGCAGGCGAAGGTCGCGACCGATCATGGCGCGCTTGTCGCCGACTGGCGCGCGACCGCCGACCGGGCGGGATTCGATGCCGAGGCCCGGCTGGCGTTGGTGCGCGAGGCCGAGGCCAGGGCGGCAAATGGGATTCACCTTGCCGATCCATCGATCGCCGATCGCGCCGTCGCCCATGCCGCCGAGAAGCTTGGCGAGCGGCAATCGGTGTTTGCGGTGGCGGCGCTTCACGAGGAAGCGGGACGGGTTGGTCTTGGGAAAGTCGGATATGCCGAGATCGGCGAGGCGATCGGGCGGGCGGCAAAAGAGGGCGAGCTGGTCGACCGCACCTTTATCGATCGGCGCGGTGCCGCGTTCGACGGATTCACGACTCGGCAGAATATCGCGGCCGAGAAGATGCTGCTGCGGATTGAAGCGGAAGGGCGGGGTGCTCTCACGCCGATCGCGTCGCAGCTTGCGGCAGCCCAGGCTGTCGCGGGTGCGGCCGCGCAGGCGGAGCGGTCCGGCTTTGGCTGGAATGCCGACCAGCGCGCGGCGACCGAGCAGCTTCTGACCAGCCGCAACCGGATCACCGCGGTGCAAGGCTATGCCGGGACCGCCAAGACGACAACGGTTCTTGCGACGTTCGCGCGCGAGGCCGAAGCGCGTGGCGTGTCGGTGGTCGCGCTGGCGCCGACCGCGTCGGCGGCGATGACACTCGGTGAGGCGCTTGGCACGCGTGGCGATACCGTTGCGCGCCATTTGCTCGTGCCCGAAGGTTCGGCATCCGGCCAGCCGGTCGCGTGGATCGTCGATGAGGCCTCGCTCTTGTCGGCGCGCGATACCGCGCGGCTGTTTGAGTTGGCCGAGCAGGATGATGCCCGCGTCATCCTTGTGGGCGATGTGAAGCAGCTCGGATCGGTCGAAGCCGGCGCGGCATTTGGGCAGCTCCAGACCGCCGGCATGGAAACCGCCACGCTCGGCGAGATCGTCCGGCAGAGCAATGCGGCCACGAAGGAGGCGGTGCTCGCGTCGATCGAGGGCGATGCGAAGAAAGCGCTCGCCGCGCTCGACCGTGGCGGCGGCCAGATCGTCGAACATGCCGATCGCATTGGCCGCTTCGCCGCGATCGCCGAACGCTATGCCGAACTCGACAAGGCGGCGCGCGCGCGAACGCTCGTGATCGAACCCTCGCGCGAAGGGCGCGACGCGTTGACAGCGGACATAAGGGAGGCGCTCGTCAGGTCAGGCGCACTTTCCGGTCCGGCCGTCGCCGTCGAAAGCCTCGTCAACAAGGGGCTGACCCGCGCCGAGGCGCGCGACCCGCTAAGCTACGACCGGGGCGATGTCGTGCGCTTCACGCGCGACTATGCCGACAAGGGCGTCGCGCGCGGCGAAGCCTATCGTGTCGAGGCGGTCGATCCGGCGAAAGCCGCCATTGCGCTCAGGTCCGAGGATGGGCGCGAGGTCGACTGGCGGCTTCGCCAATGGGGTGCCGGCAAGGCGCAGGTGTTCGCGCCTCAAAATATGGACCTCAGGACTGGGGACAGCATCCGCTTTACCCGTAACGATCGCGAGGCTGGGCGGATCAATGGCGCGCGCGGCGAAATTGCCGCAATTGACGAGCAGGCGCGGACGGCGACGGTGCTTGGCGCGCGCGGACAGGTGCAGACGCTCGGCCTCGATGCCGCGCGCGACCGGCATATCGCCCACGCTTATGTCGATACCGCTTTTGCCGCGCAGGGACGCACCGCCGATTATGTCATAATCCACGCCGATAGCAAGGCGACCAATCTGGTCGACCAGAAGAGCTTCTATGTTGGCATTTCGCGCGCGAAGGAGACGGCGACGATCGTCACCGATGATCGCGCGAAGCTGATTTCGGCGATCAATGAGCGCGCCGGCGTTGTCCAGACCGCGCTATCGCGGGCGCCGGTCGCGGGCGCCGCAATTTCGCGGGCGGCCATCGCGGCGCCCGCTGCCGACAAGGAGATCAGCGCGTCGGTCTCGCAAGCGGCGGCATCGCTGCCCGGCATGGGACTCTAGCTTTTGCGAGCGATCCAATCATCCGATGGATGAATTGCGGAAGAGCATCCGCGGACGAGGAGCCCTTGCAAAACGTCGATAGCTGTCAATCATCGCGTTCCGCAAAATAGGCCATGAGGCGATGCCCGAGATCGGGGTCGAGGCGGATGAAGTTGCGCCGCCCATCGGTGCGGTCGGCTTCTCGCGTGACAAGGCCGGCGTCGGTCAGGCGCTGCAGGAGCCGGAGCGCGCTGCTCATCGGCAGTCCCGACGAGATGCAGAGCGAGCTCGTCGAAACGGGCCTTGCTTCAGCCTCGTGAATGAAAAGTTCGATGAGCATGTCCCAGGCGGGTTCGCCGAAAATGTCGGGCGCCCCGACGAGCTGCCGGCGAAGCAGTCGCCGACGCGCCGTGCGCTGCGCGTTCGCCAGCGCACGCGGGGCCGCGGGCGCGTTTCGCCAATTGTTGGATGTGTCGCAAAGACGATAGTCTGGCGCGGGCGAGGAGCGCCGTGTGGCCTTGCGGTCGAGGATGGGTCGGTGGCCGCGAAGCGCGACGACGATATGTTCGAGCAATTCGACATCGAGCGAACGGCCGATGGCGGACAGCCTCGTCGTTGCCGCGACGTCGGCTTCGCTCGGCGTGGGATCGCCGCTCGGATGATTGTGCACGAGGATGATCGCCGCAGCGTCGAGCTCGATTGCGCGGCGGAATATCGTGCGGGGATAGATTGCGAGATGACCGATCGTACCCTGCTGCAATTGTTCGTCGGCGATCAGGCGGCGCGCCGCGTCGAGGAACAGCACCCGCAGCGTTTCATGGGGTAGTGCTCCCATCGACAGTTTGAGATAGCTGATCAGTCTGGGGCTGGCGGGGTCAATGCCACGGTCGTCGAGTTCGGCGCGCATCGATTCGATCATGGCCGCCCGGGCCGCGACCAGCAGTGCGCCCACAGGGCTGTCTCGGCCCAATGTACGTGCCAGTGCCTCGGGAGTCTGCGCGAGAAGGCGGGCCAGCGTGTGATATTCGGCGAGCAGGGTCTCGGCTAGCGCGGCGCAATTGTCGGGTTCGATGACGGCGACGAGATCTGCCAGGATGGCTCGCTGTCGCCTCGCGCCAGCCGTCGCCGGTGACGCCAGGTTGCTAGGATGAGGATTGCGGGGACGAGCCAGGACGTCGCCACCTGCATGGTGAGATAGGCTGCAGGGTGAAGATGGACGTCGATTATCCGGCTTGTGTGCGCCAGCAGTGGGGTAATGTGCAAAGCAGCGACGCACATGGGCCAGAAGCGATGCGCAAAAAGCGCGAGGATGATCGTCGCCGCCGCTCCGAACAGGTCGATCGCGAGGTGACCGCTGTCGAGCGACAGGAAATTCGGCGGGACGAAGGCATGGAGCAACTGATCGAGCCCCACCATCGTTGCCGCGATCACTGCCATCACGCGTTCCGGGCCGCCACCCCGCCAGGCGGCATAGCTTATGGCAACCGCCAGAAATCCAAGGAACAATGCGATGCGCATGAACCAAGACTTTCATGGCGGTGCCTGCCCGTCAATCCGCGTCAGGCCGAAACGGTCTGGACGCCAGTGTGCGTCCCGGCGATCGACGGGCATTCGTGAAGGTCGTAGCCTGCGGTTTCGCGGCCGATTTCGGCAAGCTCGCCATGAACACGCAAGATTTCGCCGCTGACGCCGACCAGCGCCACCTGTGCCTTCATCAACCGGCGGATCGTGGAATGTCCCTTGATCGCGGGCACCCCGGCTGTATCGCGGCGGGCGGTGACCACGCTCGCCATCAGCGAGGATAGTGCGATGAGCGCGTCGTCGATGCGCACTTCGGCCGCAGGGACATCGCGGATGAGACGTGCGGCCGTGATGGTGATTTCGTTGGACATGACTTCTCCTCTGCCGAAAGCCAGTGCTCCGGCTGTAGATGATCGACTGTGCGAAAGGGTCAGCTGGAAAAGAGACGCGTCAGCGTTTCGCCGATCGTCACCGCCGCGAGGGCGAGAAAAACGATAGAGGCCAGCATGGCTACCATGATCCAGCCCCGGTTCGCGCGACGATGATCGTGCCTCCAGAGACCCTTGGACGGCGGGTCGGCCATGATGTCGTTCAGCGCCAGCGGAGCCGGCTCGCCGTCCGGGAAATCGGATGGCACGAGGTCAGTGCCCGGCGGTAGTATGACCGGATCACATGGTATCCGGTCGTAGGTCTGGCGCAGCCGGGCGTAGATGAGCGCGGCCTCGTCGCGATTGGCGGCGCCGAGGATATGCCGGGCAGTGGTGATCCTCAGATCGACTGCCTGCTTCGATATCTGGAGGCGGCGCGCGATCTGTTTCGAGGTCTGGCGCTCGAGCAGCAAATCGAGACATGCGCGCTGTTTCCCGGTGAGACGCGCCCAGCGCAAAGGCTCGTCCGACGGCTGCGACCCCGAATCAGTCATTGCTACACTCTTGCCATAATCGCGCGCGACGCAAGTTGTCGCGCCCGCGTTCCGGGCTGGACCGGTTCTCGAGATCGCCGGCACCTACGCCACCGCCTGTCTTTCATCGCCACGCTACGACGCCGCGAAAAGCTTGTTGAATCCGGCGCTTTGCTGCGTCTCTTACTCATCCCCGTTGAGCGGGGCGCCCTTGTCCCGCGTCAAGAAACGGGGACCCGATGGGCGCAGAACCGATCCGGCTGGAGGCACGTCACCGCAGCGCACGCATGCTGCGCACGGCCATGGGCGGCGCGATCGCCGAGTGGCTCTCGGACCGCGAGATCATCGAGATCATGCTCAACCCCGACGGCCGCCTCTGGGTCGATCGGCTGGGCCACGGGATCGAGGACAGCGGCGAGACGCTGAGCGCGGCCGACGGCGAACGCATCATCCGGCTTGTCGCGCATCATGTCGGCGCCGAGGTCCACGGGGCGGCGCCGCGCGTGTCCGCCGAGCTTCCCGATGGCGGCGAGCGCTTCGAGGGATTGCTGCCGCCCGTCGTTGCCGCGCCGACCTTCGCCATCCGCAAGCCGGCAATCGCCGTCTTCACGCTCGCTGACTATGTCGCTGCGGGTATCATGACGTCCGAGGCCGCGGAGATCCTTCGCGCCGGCGTGCGCGACCGGCTCAACATCCTTGTCGCTGGCGGCACCGGCACCGGTAAGACCACGCTGACCAACGCTCTCCTCGCCGAGATAGCGGGCAGCACCGACCGGATCGTCCTGATCGAGGACACGCGCGAGCTTCAGTGCGCTGCGCCGAACCTCGTCGCGATGCGCACCAAGGATGGTGTCGCCTCGCTCTCCGATCTCGTCCGCTCGTCGCTCCGCCTTCGCCCCGATCGCATTCCGATCGGCGAGGTTCGCGGCGCCGAGGCGCTCGATCTTCTGAAGGCATGGGGCACCGGCCATCCGGGCGGCGTCGGCACGATCCACGCGGGCAGTGCGCTCGGCGCGCTCCGCCGGATGGAGCAACTCATCCAGGAAGCGGTGATCACCGTCCCGCGCGCGCTGCTCGCCGAGACCATCGATCTCGTCGTGGTGCTGGTCCGCGACGGAACCGGTCGGCGCCTTTCCGAACTCGCTGGCGTCGACGGGCTCGATCCCGCGACTGGCGAATATCGCCTGACCGCCCTCATCACCCCCAAAGGAGAAAATCGATGATCCAAGCCCTGCGGCATGGCGCGCGCCGCGCCATGCTCTCCTCGACCGCGCTTTTCGTCGCGCTCACCGTCGCGGCGCCCGCCCATGCCGGCGGTTCGTCGATGCCGTGGGAAGCTCCGCTGCAGTCGATCCTCGAAAGTATCGAGGGTCCGGTCGCCAAGATCGTCGCGGTGATCATCATCATCGTCACCGGCCTCAGCCTCGCCTTTGGCGACACGTCAGGCGGGTTCCGCCGGCTGGTGCAGATCGTCTTCGGCCTGTCGATCGCCTTCGCCGCCTCGAGCTTCTTCCTCTCCTTCTTCTCCTTCGGCGGCGGAGCGCTCGTCTGATGAACCGCGAAGAGGAAGCGCCGGGCTTTTTCGCGCCGGTCCACCGGGCGCTGGCCGAGCCGATCCTGCTCGGCGGCGCGCCGCGCAGCCTTGCGATCGTCAACGGCACGCTCGCGGGTGCCGTGGGGCTGGGCCTTCGCCTGTGGCTCGTCGGCCTCGCCATTTGGCTGATCGGTCATGCCCTCGCTGTCTGGGCCGCGCGCCGCGACCCGCAGTTCGTCGACGTCGCCCGGCGTCACCTCAAATATCCCGTCTGGATGCGCTGATGATGAACCTTTCCGAATATCGCACGAAATCCGCGCGCCTCGCCGATTTTCTCCCCTGGGTCTGCCTGGTGGCGGAAGGCGTGGTGCTGAACAAGGATGGATCGTTCCAGCGCAGCGCGCGCTTCCGCGGACCCGACCTCGATAGCGCCACGCCCGCCGAACTGGCCGCGGTCACCGCCCGCCTCAACAATATGCTCCGCCGTCTCGGGTCGGGCTGGGCGGTGTTCGTCGAGGCGCAGCGCGTGCCCGCTCTATCCTATCCGGTGTCGGAGTTTTCCGATCCGGTGTCCGAGCTGGTCGATGTCGAGCGCCGTGAGCAATTTCGCGAAGAAGGGGCGCATTTCGAGAGCTTCTACTATCTGACCCTGCTCTGGATGCCGCCTGCCGAAGAGGCGGCGCGCGCCGAGGCATGGCTCTACGAGGGTCGCTCGAAGGTGGGCGTCGACGCACAGGAGCTGCTGAAGGGCTTCATCGATCGCTCGGGGCGCGTTCTCCATCTGGTCGAGGGGTTCATGCCCGAGGCCGAATGGCTGAGCGACGGCGAGACGCTGACCTATCTCCACACCTGCGTATCGACCAAGATCCAGCGCGTCCGCGTCCCCGAGACGCCCGCCTATCTCGATGCGCTGCTCGCGGACGAGACGCTCGTCGGCGGCCTCGAGCCCCGGCTCGGCGATCATCATCTGCGCACGCTCACGATCACCGGCTTTCCGAGCGTCACCTTTCCGGGGCTGCTCGACGAGCTCAACCGCCAGGCTTTCGGCTATCGCTGGTCGTCTCGCGCGATCATGCTCGACAAGACCGACGCGACCAAGCTGCTGACGAAAATCCGTCGCCAGTGGTTCGCCAAGCGCAAGTCGGTCGCCGCGATCCTCAAAGAGGTGATGACCAACGAGCAGTCGGTGCTCATGAACAGCGACGCCTCGAACAAGGCAGCCGACGCCGATATGGCGCTGCAGGAACTCGGCGCGGACGAGGCGGGCATCGCCTATGTCACCGCGACGATCACGGTGTGGGACCGCGATCCGGCGCTGGCCGCCGAGAAGCTCCGGCTGGTCGAGAAGATCATCCAGAGCCGCGACTTCACCTGCACCGTCGAGGGCGTGAATGCGCTCGAGGCCTGGTTCGGGAGCCTGCCCGGCCATGTCTATGCCAATGTTCGCCAGCCCCCCGTCTCCACCCTCAATCTCGCTCACCTGATACCCCTCTCGGCGGTGTGGGCGGGGGCGGAACGGGACGAGCATTTCGGTGATGCCCCCTTGCTCTATGGCAAGACCGAAGGTTCGACCCCGTTCCGCCTTTCGCTTCATGTCGGCGATGTCGGCCATTGCCTCGTCGTCGGCCCGACGGGTGCCGGCAAATCGGTACTTCTCGCGCTCATGGCGCTGCAGTTCCGGCGCTACGAGGGCAACCAGATCTTCGCCTTCGATTATGGCGGCTCGATCCGCGCCGCCGCGCTCGCGATGGGCGGCGATTGGCAGGATCTCGGTGGCGCCCTGCACGATGCCGGCAGCGACGGATCGGTCGCGCTGCAGCCGCTCGCACGGATCGACGAGCCGCCCGAGCGTGCTTGGGCCGCCGAATGGCTCTCGGCGCTGCTCGCTGGCGAAGGCGTCGCGGTCGATCCGGCGGCGAAGGAGCATATCTGGTCGGCGCTGACATCGCTCGCGACCGCACCGGTTTCCGAGCGCACGCTGACCGGTCTCGCGGTTCTCCTCCAGTCGCAGGAACTGAAACTCGCCCTTTCGCCCTATCTTGTTGGTGGCCCCTGGGGCCGCCTGCTCGATGCCGAGGCCGAGCACCTGGGCTCAACGCGCGTGCAGGCGCTCGAAACCGAGGGCCTGGTCGGTGCCTCGTCGGCAGCGACCGTGCTGTCCTATCTGTTCCACCGGATCGAGGGCCGTCTCGACGGCTCGCCGACGCTGATCATCATCGACGAGGGCTGGCTCGTCCTCGATAGCCCGGCCTTCGCGGCGCAGCTGCGCGAATGGCTGAAAACGCTCCGCAAGAAAAACGCGAGCGTCATCTTCGCGACCCAGAGCCTCGCCGATATCGAGGGATCGAGCATCGCCCCCGCGATCATCGAGAGCTGTCCGACGCGGATCTTCCTGCCCAACGAGCGTGCGGCCGAACCGCAGATCGCGCGGGTCTATGACCGCTTCGGTCTCAATAGCCGGCAGGTCGAGATATTGAGCCGGGCGACGCCGAAGCGTGACTATTATTGCCAGTCGCGGCGCGGCAACCGGCTGTTCGACCTCGGGCTCGGCGACATCGCGCTCGCCTTCGCTGCCGCCTCCTCGAAATCCGACCAGATACGCATCGGCGAGCTCATAGCCGCGCACGGACAGGACCAGTTCGCGGCGGCCTGGCTCCGCCACCGCGGCCTCGAGTGGGCCGCCGATCTGCTCGGAAACCTCGAAATCGCAGCCCCCTGAAGGAGTGAATATGATGAAAATGTCTTCTTTGTCCCGTGCGGCGCTGGCCGGCCTGATGGTCGTGGCGATGCTGCCGGCGGGTTCGGTCATCGCGCCCGCGAGCGCGCAGATCGGTGGAATCGTCCATGATCCGCGCAACTATTCGCAGAATATTCTGACCGCCGCGCGCACGCTCGAGCAGATCAACAACCAGATCAAGCAGCTGCAGAACCAGGCGACCTCGCTCGTCAACGAGGCGCGGAATCTGCAGAGTCTGCCGGTCTCGACCTTGCAGGAATTGCAGGGACAGGTCGATCGCACGCGCGAACTGCTTGGGCAGGTGCAGCGCGTCGCCTTCGATGTCGGCGACATCCAGAAGGCATTCGACGCGCGCTACAAGAGCGCGGCGCTTTCGGTCCCGCAGGCGGCGATGGTCGCCAATGCCGAGGCGCGCTGGAACAACAGCGTCGGCGCCTTCCAGGACGCGATGAAGGTGCAGGCCGGCGTCGTCACCAACATGGGTGGTGCGCGTCAGTCGATCGGCACGCTGGTGACCGCAAGCCAGTCGGCGACCGGCGCGCTGCAGGCTGCACAGGCAGGCAATCAGTTGCTCGCGCTCCAGTCGCAGCAGCTCGGTGACCTCGCCGCGGCGATCGCGGCGCAGGGCCGCGCCGAAATGCTCGAAGCTGCGCGAGCGGCGGCCGCCGAAGCCGAAGGACGCGAACGCTTCCGCCGCTTCCGCAAGGGCCATTGAGATGGGCCGGACGGGCAAGCTCGTGGTCGGGGCGGTGATCGGCGGCATGGCGCTGGCGCTCGTCCTTATGGCCGCGGTGGACCCGCCCGCGCCCCGTGCGTCCGCTCCCCCGCAGATATCCGGAGCGGACGCACGACCCGACCTCGACGAAATGCTGCGCCGCTGCCGCACCGTCACCGTCGCTGATCCCGAATGCGAGGCCGCGTGGGAAACGAAGCGGCGGCGCTTCTTCGGTCAAGAGAAGGACGAGCGATGAACGATACCGGCGTAATCGATCAATTTCTGTCGGTCTTCTCGACCTATATCGACAGCGGCTTCGGCCTGCTCGGCAGCGAGGTCGGCTTTCTCTCGTCGACGCTGATCGTGATCGACGTGACGATCGCCGGGCTCTTCTGGGCGTGGGGCGCCGACGAGGATGTGCTGCAGCGGCTCGTCAAGAAGACGCTCTATATTGGCGTCTTCGCCTTCATCATCGGCAACTTCCAGAGCCTCGCGACGATCATGCTCGAAAGCTTCGCGGGCCTCGGTCTCAAGGCGAGCGGCGGCGCCATGGCGATCGGGGACTTCATGCGCCCGGGCGTCGTCGCTGCGACGGGGCTCGATGCGGCAGAACCTTTGCTTGACGCGAGCGCCGATCTTCTGGGGCCGGTCGGGCTCTTCACCAATTTTGTCCAGATCATGATCCTGCTCGTCGCATGGGTGATCGTCGTGCTCGCCTTCTTCATCCTCGCGGTGCAGGTCTTTGTGACGATCCTGGAGTTCAAGCTCGTGACCCTCGCGGGGTTCGTCCTCATCCCCTTCGCCTTCTTCGGGCGCACCGCCTTCATGGCGGAACGGGTTCTCGGTCACATCATATCGTCGGGCATCAAGGTGCTGGCACTTGCCGTCATCACCGGGATCGGGACCACGCTCTTCGATCGCTTTCTCAACGCGGGCATCGGCGCCGAGCCCGATATCGAACAGGCGATGGCTGTCGCGCTCGGCGCGCTCACCCTGCTCGGTCTCGGCATCTTCGGTCCGAGCATTGCGAATGGCATCGTGGCGGGCGGACCGCAGCTCGGGGCCGGCGCGGCGGCCGGAACTGCCGTCGCGGCCGGCGCGACGCTGGCTGCCGGTGCGGCCGGCACCGCTCTAGTCGGCGGCGCGGCAGTGGGTGCTACGCGCGGCGCTGCCCTTGCCGGGGCTCGCGGTGCGGGCAGCCTATCCGGGGCTTATGCCGCAGGCGCGGCCGGGAAGAGCGGTGCGAGCGCCATGGGCTCTGGCTTGGCGAATGTCGCACGCACTGCGGGTAGCGCCGCCTCCTCACCGCTGCGCCGCGCGGCCGAGGCGATGCGGATCAATTTCAAGGCTGGGCGCAACGGTGCGGTCGATAGCGCAGCGCCCGCCAAGGCTGCCGACGCGCCGCCGGCATGGGCCGCTGCGATGCGCCGCCGTCAAATGGTGACGCAGGGAGCGACGACGGGCGCCCGGATCGTGAAGAGCGGCGACAGCCACGGCGGCGGCAGCGCGCCCGACATCAGCGAAAAGGACTGATCTTCGATGTTCAAAAGACCCACCAATCATTATGGCCGCGCGCCCGAGCCGGTCACCCCCTATCAGCGCGCTGCGCAGGTCTGGGACGATCGCATCGGCTCGGCCCGTGTTCAGGCGAAGAACTGGCGCATCGCTTTCTTCGGATCGCTGCTGATATCGGGCGGTCTCGCTGCCGGGCTGGTCTGGCAGTCGGCGCGTGGCACGATCACCCCTTGGGTGGTCGAGGTCGACAAATTGGGCGAAGCGCGCGCCGTCACGCCCGCCGACGGCGAGTATCGGCCGACCGATCCGCAGACCGCCTTCCACCTCGCGCGCTTCATCGAGCATGTCCGTTCGATCCCCGCCGATCCGGTGGTGCTCCGCAAGGACTGGCTCAGCGCCTATGATTTCACGACCGCGACCGGGGCGCAGGCGCTCAACGATTATGCGCGCAGCAACGATCCCTTCGCCGAGGTCGGGAAATTCCAGGTCGCGGTCGATGTGTCGAGCGTCATCCGCGCGTCGAAGGACAGCTTCCGCATCGCCTGGAGTGAACGCCGCTATCAGGACGGCAGTCTGATCGAGCAGTCGCGATGGTCCGCGATCGTCACTGTCACGATCCAGCCGCCGCGCACCCCCGACGCGATCCGCCGGAACCCGCTCGGCGTCTTCATCACCGCTATCAACTGGTCGAAGGAACTTAGCCAATGACGAAAATCCGCCCTATTGCGCTCGGGCTTGGCGCTGGTCTGTCGTTGCTCGTGGCTCCCGCAGCCGCAGGCGAGCCCGCCGATCCGCGGCAGCGTATCGGGCGCGCCAATGCCGACGCGCGCGTCCAGCCCGACGAGCATCTCTATCGCAATGCGATCCAGCAATATGCATGGGCCGAGGGCGCGCTCTTCCAGGTCTATGCGGCGCCGGGTCAGATCACCGACATCGTCCTTCAGGACGGCGAGCAACTGGTCGGGCCGGGACCGGTGGCGGCGGGTGATACGGTGCGCTGGATCATCGGCGACACGGTGAGCGGAACCGGCGCGGGGCGCCGCGTCCATATATTGGTGAAACCGACGCGGCCCGACATCATGACCAACCTCATCATCAATACCGACCGCCGCACCTATCATGTCGAGCTGCGGGCGACCGCTTCGACCTATATGGCATCGGTATCATGGACCTATCCGGCCGACGAACTGCTCGCGCTACGAATGGCGGAGGCCGAAGCGATGCGAACCAGGCCCGTCGCGGCCGCGATCGATCTCGCGGCGCTCAACTTCCGCTACCGCCTGTCGGGTGACAAGCCCGCCTGGCGGCCGCTCCGCGTCTTCGACGACGGCCGCCAGCTCTTCATCGAATTTGGCGAGGCCATCGCGACCGGCGAGATGCCGCCGCTTTTCGTCATCGGGGAATCGGGTGAAGCCGAACTCGTCAACTACCGTGTCCAGGGACGCCATATGATCGTCGATCGCCTGTTCGATCGCGCCGAACTGCGGCTCGGTGCGGGAAAGCACGCGGATATCGTGCGCATCATACGCGACACGCCGCGCCCCCGGGGCCGGTCATGACCGGCCTCGCAGAAAAGATGTCTGCCGACGAGACGTCTGAGCCCGGCGCGATGCAGGCCGATGAACCCGATGCCTTTTGCCTGCGCGGTGAACCACCCCGCGTCATGCGCCTGTCGCGCAAGACGCTGGCGGCCATCGGCGCCGTCGGCGGAACGGCGATCGGAGGTGCTTTGCTCTTCGCGCTGCAATCCCCCACACCCAAGACCGCCGAAAATCTCTACTCGGCCGACAATACGAACCGCGCCGACGCGGTAACTGCTGCCCCGGCCGACTATGGCAAGGTGCCGAAGCCCGGACCGCCGCTGCCGAGAGACTTGGGACGGCCGATCGTATCGGCGCAGCGCGAGGGCGATATGGTCCCGGTGCCGTCTATGGGCAGCGCGCCACTTGCCGGTGGTCGCTCGCCAGCCGGTGAGGCCCGCGAGCGCGCAAGGCAGGAAGCCGACACCGCCAAGTCGAGCCGGCTCTTTCTGGGAGCAGATGGTACGGCGGCGCCGGTATCGGACAGCCTTCGCGCGGGAATGGAACAGCCCGCCGCTTCGGCCCCGGCGTCCGGCGCGTCGGCGCTCCCGCCCGTGTCGGCGCAGCGCGCCTTTCTGGAAGGCGGGGCGCGTCGGCCCTTCGAAAGCGCCGAGCGCATCGAGGCGCCATCGTCGCCCTTCATCCTTCAGAGCGGCAGCGTAATTCCCGCCGCGCTGATCACCGGCATCCGCTCCGATCTCCCCGGGCAGGTAACCGCGCAAGTGACCCAGAATGTCTATGACAGTCCGAGCGGGAAGATCCTGCTTATTCCCCAGGGCGCGCGCCTCGTCGGCGAGTATGACAATGAGATCGCGGCAGGACAGCAGCGCCTCTTGCTCGCCTGGGATCGGCTCATCCTGCCCGGCGGCCGGTCGCTCCGTCTCGATCGGCAGCCCGGAGTCGATGCCGCCGGCATGGCAGGGCTCTCCGACCGGACCGATCATCATTGGGGACGGATGCTCCGCGCCGCCCTCGTCTCCACCCTGCTCGGGGTCGGGGCCGAACTTGGATCGAATGGCGATGACGCGCTGATAAGGGCGCTGCGCGACGGATCGCAGGATACGATCAACCAGTCGGGTCGTCGGTTGGTCGAGCGCCAGATGAATGTGCCGCCAACCCTGACCGTCCGGCCGGGCTTCGCGCTGCGTGTCATCGTCACCCGCGACCTGATCCTCGAGCCCGCGGCTGGTACGGCGCTATGAGCAAGCTCAGACTGGGGCCGATCGCCGACGACAAGCCGGTGAAGCTGTCGATCGAACTGCCGGGGGCGCTGTACCGCGATCTGATCGCCTATGCCGAGGTGCATGCCAAGGCGACCGGTCTTGCCGAGCCCGTGCCGGCCGAAAAGATCGCCGTCCCTATGATCGAGCGCTTTATCGCAACCGACCGAGGCTTCGCGACCGAGCGGCGGCGGCGCTGATCCGCTAGCAACCGGACCGATCGTCAGCCATGGTAGGAGTTCGCGGACGTCGTCGAGATGGAAGCCGGATCGCGCGCACCGAATGAAGGGCAGACGCTGCCCGATGATGCCGCGCCGGACGTGCAGGGAGCCCCAGGGTGGGCTAGGGCGCCTTGTCGAGCTTGGTGATTGTTCCAGCCTTGCCGTTCCAGTCCAGTTCGAACGCGACCTTGTTGCCAACCTTGATGTCTTTCAGCAGTTCGGGCTTTGCGGCGAAGGCCATCGTCATCGGCGGCCATTCGAGCTCGGTGATCGCGCCATGATCGAGCGTAACCTGGTCATTCGCGCTATCGATCGCGGTCACGGTCGCCGTGCCCTTGCCATGCTTGGTTTCGGCCGGCGTCGCCATGGTTCCAGCATCATCGGCCATGGCTGCCTTCTCTTCGGCTTTCGGCGCTTCGCCTTGCTTGTCGCAGCCGGCAAGCGCTGCGGCGAGCGCAAGGCCCAGCGCGATGATCGACAGTTTCTTCATTTCGTTTCTCCTTTGGGTTGAGCTGGTTTTGCCGCTCGCCTGCGCATCAGCAGATAAGCGGCGGGAATGATGAACATCGACAGCAGCGGCGCGGTGAGCATGCCGCCGACCATCGGTGCGGCGATCCGGCTCATCACCTCGGAGCCGGTTCCGGTCCCAACGAGGATCGGGAACAGGCCTGCGAGGATGACCGCGACGGTCATCGCCTTGGGCCGTACGCGCAGCAGCGCGCCGTCGCGCACCCCCGCCGCGACATCGCCGTCGCTGCGTGCAGCGAGCGCCTGCTTGAGGTAGATCAGCATCACCACCCCGAACTCGGCCGACACCCCCGCCAGCGCGATAAAGCCGACGGCGCTGGCGACCGACTGGTTGTAGCCGAGCAGATAGAGCAGCCACAACCCGCCGGTGAGCGCGAACGGCAGGGTCCCCATGATGAGCAACGCCTCGTCGAGCCGCCGGAAGGTCAGATAGAGCAGCCCGAAGATGATCGCGAGCGTCACCGGGACGACTATCTTCATCCGCTCGGTCGCGCGCACCAGAAATTCGAACTGGCCGGTGTAGGAGACGCTGACCCCCGGCGGCAGCTTGACCTCGCGCGCGATCGCCGCCTGGATGTCGGCGACCAGCGTTTGCAAATCGCGCCCGCGGCCATCGACGTAAATCCAGGTCACCGGGCGGCCATTCTCGCTGCGCAGCATCGGCGGACCGTCGCTGATCCGCACTTCGGCGACGGTGCCGAGCGTGATCTGCTGGCGCGTCGGGGTCAGCACCGGCAGGTTGATGATTTCATCGAGGCTGTCGCGGATTTCGCGCGGGTAGCGCACGCTGATCGGATAGCGCGCCAGCCCCTCGACCGTCTGCCCGATCGTCGCGCCGCCAATCGCGCCCGATACGATGGCTTGAACATCGGCGATGTTCATTCCATAGCGCGCCGCTGCACCGCGATCGATCTGGACATCGATGTAGCGCCCGCCGGTGAGCCGTTCGGCGAGCGCCGATGCGACGCCGGGCACCGTCTTGACGACATCCTCGATCCGCTTGGCGCTGGCGTCGATGGCCTTGAGGTCGGATCCCGCGACCTTGATCCCGATCGGGCTTTTGATCCCCGTCGCCAGCATATCGATCCGGTTGCGGATCGGCGGCACCCAGAAATTGGCGAGCCCCGGCACGCGCACCCGCGCGTCGAGTTCCTCGATCAGTTTTTCCGGTGTCATCCCCGCGCGCCATTCGCTCTTGGGTTTGAACTGGATCGTCGTTTCGAACATTTCGATCGGCGCCGGATCGGTCGCGGTGTCGGCGCGCCCCGCCTTGCCGAACACACGGCTAACCTCGGGGACCGTCTTGATCAGACGGTCGGTCTGCTGGAGCAATTTGCCCGCTTCGGCCACCGAAAGCCCGGGCAGCGCCGAGGGCATATAGAGGAGGTCGCCTTCGTTCATTTGCGGCATGAACTCGCCGCCAAGCCGCGCCATCGGCCACAGGCTGGTCGCAAAGACCAGTAGGGCGATGAACAACGCCTGTTTCGGACGCGCGAGCACCCAATCGAGCCCGGGGCGGTAGAGGCGGGTCAGCCAGCGATTGATCGGATTGGCATTCTCGCCGGGAATCTTGCCGCGAATGAGCCAGCCCATCAGCACCGGGACGAGCGTGATCGAAAGCAGGGCCGCCGCCGCCATCGCATAGGTTTTGGTGAAGGCGAGCGGCGCGAACAGCCGACCCTCCTGTCCCTGAAGCGCGAAAATCGGGATGAAGGAAAAAGTGATGATGAGCAGGCTGAGGAACAGTGCCGGGCCGACCTCGGCTGCCGCGCCGGTGATCGCGCGCCAGCGTTCGGTCCCTTCCAATTTCCGGTCGGGATTCTCGTGCGCCCAGCGTTCGATATGCTTGTGCGCATTTTCGATCATCACGACCGCTGCATCGACCATCGCTCCGATCGCGATCGCGATGCCGCCGAGCGACAATATATTGGCGTTCAGGCCTTGTGCGCGCATCGCGATGAAGGCGATGAGGATGCCGAGCGGCAGCGTCAGAATCGCCACCAGGGCCGATCGCGCGTGCCACAGGAACAGCGCACAGACGATCGCCACGACGATGAATTCCTCGACGAGCTTCGAGGTCAGATTATCGACCGCGCGGTCGATCAGCCCCGAGCGGTCATAGGTGGTGACGATCTCCACCCCCGGCGGAAGGCTGGCCTTTAGCGAATTCAGCTTGGCCCGGACATTCTCGATCACCTCGCGGGCGTTCTTGCCTTGCCGCATGACGATCACCCCGCCGGTGACTTCGCCTTCGCCATCAAGTTCAGCGATTCCGCGCCGCATCTCGGGACCGATTTGCACCGTCGCAATGTCGCCCACCGTCACCGGGACTCCGCCCGCGGCGGTGCGGATCGACACGGCGCGGAAATCGTCGAGGGTCTTCAGATAGCCGCTGGCGCGAACTATATATTCGGCCTCGGCCAGTTCGACCGTCGCGCCGCCGGTTTCCTGATTGGCGGCGGTCAGGGCGTCGCTGACTTCGCGCACGGTGACGCCATAGGATGCCAGTTTTTGGGGATCGAGGACGATCTGATATTGTTTGACCATCCCGCCGATGGTCGCGACCTCGGCGACGTCGGGGACGGCTTTCAATTCGTAACGCAGGAACCAGTCCTGGATCGAGCGCAGTTCGGCCAGATCATGCCGTCCGTTTTTGTCGACCAGCGCATATTCATAGATCCAGCCGACGCCGGTCGCATCGGGTCCGATCGACGCGGTCGCGCCGTCGGGCAATTTTCCCTGCACCTGGCTCAGATATTCGAGCACCCGGCTGCGCGCCCAATACAGGTCGGTGTCGTCGTCGAACAGCACATAGACGAAACTGTCGCCGACAAAGCTATAGCCGCGCACGACGCGCGCGCCCGGCACCGACAGCATCGTCGAACTGATCGGATAGGTCACCTGATCCTCGACGATCCGCGGCGCCTGCCCCGGATAGGTGGTGCGGATGATGACCTGAACGTCCGACAGATCGGGAATCGCATCGACTGGGGTCGTCCGCACTGCGGCGACACCGACGAGGGTCAGGATCAGTGCCGCGGCAACGACCAGTCCGCGTGCCGCGACCGAGGCGCGAATGATCCGCTCGATCATTTCGCGTCACCGAGCGGGCGGACGGCGATGCCGGTCAGGCTCGCCTCGGAATCGAGCAGGAACTGGCCCGATGCGACGACCCTCTCGCCCACCGCCAGCCCCTGCAGGATTTCGGTCTGGCCGCCGCCCTCGCGCCCTGTTTGCACTTCGGCGGGATGATAGCGCCCGTCGCCCGTCGCCAGCATGACGATGCTGCGCGTGCCGGTGCGGATGACCGCCTCGCTCGGCACCAGCAGCGCGGGTTTGGCGTCGCCGCCGAGCGTGACATTGGCGAACATGCCCGGGCGCAGCCGGCCGCCGCGATTGGCGAGTTCGATGCGCACGGTCAGCGTCCGGCTGTCGACCTGCGTCGTCGGCAGGATCGCGATGACGCGCCCGCCAAATGTTTCGCCGGGAAAGGCGGTGAGCGTCGCAACCGCGCGCTGGCCGACGCGCACCGCCCCGGCCTGAGCCTCGGGCAAGGAGGCGTTTAGCCAGACGGTGGCCAGCCCCGAGATTTCGGCGAGCGTCTGGCCCTGCGCCAGCGTAACGCCCGCCCGCGCGCTGAGGCTCTGCACGACGCCGCCGATCGGCGAACTGATCGTAACGGTTCCGCTTGTCCGCCCGGTCCGATCGACCCGGTTGATAACGGCGTCGGACATGCCGATCAGACGCAGCCGCTGCCGCGCCGCCGCTGTCAGCTCGGGCCGGCCGAGCTTCTTGACGCTCAGATATTCGGTCTGCGCGCCGCCCCAATCGGGCGACTGAACATCGGCGATCGGCGTCCCGGCGCCGATGACGTCGCCCGGGGCCAGCCGATAGACGCGCTCGACAAAGCCGTCCGAACGCGCCTGGACGATCGCGACGTCGCGTTCGTTGAAATCGACCGCGCCGGTGACGTCGAAGGTCGCCGCGAGGCTGCCCATCTCGGCGGCGACGACGCGCATTCCGAGATTTTGCATCGCCGACGGATCGATCGAAAAGCCCGGCGCGGCGTCGGCCCCGCCGCCTTCGTCGGCATATTTGGGTTCCAGCTCCATATCCATGAAGGGCGACTTGCCCGGCTTGTCGAACTTCTGGTTCGGGAACATCGGGTCGTAATAATAGAGGATCTTGCGCCCATCGCTTGTGGCGCCCGTCGGCACGTCGTCCGCGCCGCGCTGCCCGATCCAGTAACCGCCGCCGCCCGCGATCAGCACCGCGGCCAAAATCCCGGCGCGCCACCGCACCGCTGTCGTCGCTTCGGTCATCGCCCTGTCTCCCCATAGATATAATTGATCCGGATCGCGTCGCGCGCGACCTCGGCCTCGCGCGCCAGTACATCCACTTCGGCTTCGGCCAGCGCGAGCGTCGAGAGCAATGCGGTCCCGAGGTCGAGCTGGCCGGCGGCGTAGCTGGCGAGGTCAAGCTCGGCGCGCTTCTTCGCCAGTGGCACCAGCCGCGACTGCGCATTGCCGAGCTGTTCGTGATGCATGTGATGATCGGCGAGATCGGCGTCGAGGGCCGCGGCGATGTCGCGCTTTGCCGCTTCGCGATCGAGCCGCGCGCGCGTCGCCTCGCTCGCCCGCGCGGAGATCTTCGGGTCCTGCCGCTTCTTGGCGAAGAGCGGCAAGTCGATGGTGACGCCGAGCGTGACGAGGTCGCCATAATTGGGCTCGCGCCGCCCATAGGCCGCCGAGACGTTCCAGTCGGGCCGCTTGTCGGCGCGTGCGAGCCCGGTTTCGGCATCGGCCGCCAGCGCGCGCGCATCGAGCGCGCGCAGCCGCGGCAGCGCGTCGATTCCGGAGCGCAGCGCGCTTTCATCGACGACCGGCGGCGGCGGCGCGCCTGCCGTGTCGGCGGCGGCGTCGCCGGTGAAGCGCGCGAGCTGCGCGCGGGCGCGCGCAACCTCGGCGGCGAGCCCGCTGCGGCGATCCTGAATCTCGGCGCGGAGCTGTTCGGGTTCGAGCGCCTGCGCCGGCCGCGCCGCGCCGCTGGCCAACCGCGCGGTCACCGTCGCCTGCAAATCGTCGAGCTCGGCATCGAGCAATTCGAGCTTCTTGAGCCGTTTCTTGGCATAGAAAAGGTCGATCCAGGCGAGCGCCGTCGCCAGCCGGACGTCCTGCGCCGCGACCGCTTCGTCGGCGCGCGCGATCCCGATTTCGGCCAGCGCGCGCGTCGCACGCGCCCGGCGCTTGGCGGGATGGGTGAATTCCTGGCTGATACCGATCACCTGCATCGTGAAATTGTCGCGGTTGAGGCGGCCCGCGTCGGGGCCGGTGACCGGGAAATCCTTGATGGCCAGATCGAGTTTGGGATCGGGCAACCGGTCGGCCGCGATCGCCGCCGACTCGGCGGCGTCGATCCCCGCTTCGCGTCCGCGCAGTTCGGGCGCCTGGGTTTCGGCCAGCCGCAGCGCGGCGTCGAGTGTCAACGGCTCGGCATGAAGCGTCGCGGGCAGCGCGATCAGCATGGTCGCCGCAAAAAAATTGCGCATGATGTCCCCTTTTGTGGACCGGACAAGACCGCCCCCGACGCCTCTGTGCCGAGGGCGGAGAGCTTTACGCGCCGGGGTGTGGCATGGAGCCGCGGGACATTTTCTTCATGCAACCGGCCGGATCGGCCTTCATCATGTCGCAATCGCACTCGGCCATTTGCGCCGGTTTGTCCTTCACCCAGACGCGGACTCGCGACGTGGCATTGGACTTGTTCGGTCCCGGAACCTGGCGGGTCTGCCATTCATAACGGCCGCCCGATTGCACTTGGGCAAAAACGGGAGCGGCAAGCGTCGCTGCCGCGAGCGCGGCAACGGCAAAAAGCGGTTTCATGTTGAATTCCTCGGTTGAGAAAGCAAGAAAATGAGCGCCGAAACGGGTCGGCGGGCATCGTGCAATTCAGCCGAGAATTAGCGGTGGATTGGGTTCGGGCCCGAATGTCCGGCCATCCAGCGGCTGGATCGGTAGCGGGTCGAGCAGCCCTGTCATGTGAGTCGCCGCCACGATCAGCATGGGCGACGAAATGACGAGGGGCGGGAGCGCGCAACCCATCTTGGCAATGCAATCGAACGTCAGACCCTTGCAGGGCGCGTCGCCCTCGGATTTGTCCATTCCCATCATTTCGGCGCACTCGTCGCTCATCGACGTCGCCGCGGTTGTCGTATCGGACATCGGGATTGCCGGAGCAGACGCAAACGCGGCTTCCTGGCCGAGAAGGCCCAGCACAGCTCCGAAGAGAAGCAGCAGAGAAAGCCAACGTTTCACGGTCGAAGCATGTTCCTTGTCACTCCTGGCGTCAAACTGAAATTGCGGCGCCTGGACTGCTGCGTTGTTCGTGAGCAGCCCCTCCGCGGTTACACCCGGGCCAGATAATCCTTGCCCCGCCCGCCGCCATCAGGCCTTCGGCTTGCGCGAAGAACTGTGCAGGCTGATGATCCGCCATTTGCCGTCCGTCCACTTAAGCACGCTCGTCGCAACGCCATCACGTTCGACCGTTTCGCCGCTCGCGAGTATGATCGTGTAGGAATAGGTCTCGGTGGCGATCGCAACCTCGCCTTCGCCCCGCACCGAAACCTTATAGTCCTTGAAGGCGAAGGACCTGAACGCCTTGAGCTCGGGCGCGAGATGATGGTCGCGATAATGGGCGAAATTTCCTTCGACGCCGCCCGACTCGAAGATCTGGGCGTCGGGCGCGAACAGGGCTTCGACGCCCGACAGGTCGCGGCTCTCGATCGCCTGCTTATATTGCGCCAGCGTCGCGGCGGCCGCCTGATAATCCGGGGTTGCGGCCGCTTGGGCGGGAATCGCCATGGCCAGCGCCAGTCCGATCGCCGCTGCAATGAAACCTCTCATCCCCATTCTCCCTTTCTCAATACCCGCCGCCGAACGGCGCGGCGACGCTTCGATCAGATTTTCACGAACCGCAGCCGCAGCGAATTGGCGATCACGCTCACCGACGAGAGCGCCATCGCCGCGGCGGCGATGATCGGCGACAGGAGCAGCCCGAAGATCGGGTAAAGCACGCCCGCCGCCACCGGAATGCCCGCGGCATTATAGGCGAAGGCGAAGAAGAGATTCTGGCGGATATTCGCCATTGTCGCATGGCTGAGATGCCGCGCCCGCACGATGCCGAGGAGGTCGCCGCGCAATAGTGTGACGCCCGCGCTTTCGATGGCGACGTCGGTTCCCGAACCCATGGCGATGCCGACATCGGCGGCGGCAAGCGCGGGGGCGTCGTTGACCCCGTCGCCGGCCATGGCGACGATCCCGCCCTCTTCGCGCAGCCGCTGAACGACGGCGCTCTTCTGGTCGGGGAGGACGTCGGCCTCGACATTGTCGATGCCGAGCCGCCGTGCGATCGCCTCGGCGGTGACGCGATTGTCGCCGGTGAGCATGATGACCTTGATTCCGGCTTCGCGCAGCGCCGCGAGTGCGTCGCTCGTCGTCTCCTTGACCGGATCTGCGATAGCGATGACGCCGGCCGCCTTGCCGTTGACCGCGATGTAGATCGCCGTCGCGCCGTCAGTGCGAAGGCGGTCGGCCGCCGCGGCGAGTGCGCCCAGATCGACGTCATATTCTTCGAGAAAGCTCGCATTGCCAAGGACGATCGCCTTGTCGTCGACCGCCCCGACGATGCCCTTGCCGACCGGCTGGTCGACCCCCGATGGCTCCACCAGCGCGAGGCCGCGGTCTTCGGCCGCCCTGACGATCGCGGCCGCCAATGGATGTTCGCTGCTGCGCTCGAGGCTCGCGGCGATCCGCAGCACATCCTGCTCCTCGAAGCCGTCGGCGACTTCGATCGCGACGACCGAGGGTCTGCCTTCGGTCAGCGTCCCGGTCTTGTCGACGACGAGCGTGTCGACCTTCTCCATCCGTTCAAGCGCCTCGGCATTCTTGATCAGCACGCCGGCTTCGGCGCCGCGACCCACGCCGACCATGATCGACATCGGCGTAGCGAGGCCGAGCGCGCAGGGGCAGGCGATGATGAGCACCGAGACGGCGGCGATAAGGCCATAGGCCATGGCAGGCGCGGGGCCGAGAAGCGACCAGACAATGAAAGCGACAATGGCGACCACTATGACGCCGGGTACGAACCAGCCCGAAACGGTATCGGCAAGACGCTGGATCGGCGCCCGGCTGCGCTGCGCGTCGGCGACCATCTGTACGATCCGCGCGAGCATCGTATCGCGCCCGACCTTCTCGCTGCGCATGAGCAGGCCGCCGGTCTGGTTGATCGTCCCGCCGATCAGCGCCGCGCCGGCCTCCTTGGTCACCGGCATCGACTCGCCCGTGACCATCGATTCGTCCACCGTTCCGCGGCCTTCTGCGACGATGCCATCGACGGGGACTTTTTCGCCCGGACGGATGCGCAGCATGTCGCCGACCGCGACCTCCTCGAGCGCGACCTCTTCGTCGCTCCCGTCAGCGCGGACGCGCCGGGCGAGCTTCGGCGTCAGGTCAAGTAGCGCGCGGATTGCGCCGCTCGTCGTCTCGCGGGCCCTGAGTTCGAGCACCTGCCCGAGCAGCACCAGCACCGTGATTACCGCGGCGGCCTCGAAATAGACCGCGACCGAGCCGTCGGCGGCGCGGAAGGCTGCCGGGAAGATTTGCGGGACAATCGCCGCGATCATGCTGTAGCCCCAGGCAACGCCCGTTCCCATCGCAATGAGGGTGAACATGTTGAGGCTCTTGTTGCGGATCGAGAGCCAGGCGCGCTCGAAGAAGGGCCAGCCAGCCCATAAAACGACGGGGGTCGCGAGCAACATCTGGATCAAGTTGCTCGTCTGGCGGCCGACGACCTCGTGGAGGCCCGTCAAATGGCCGCCCATCTCAAGTGCAAAGACTGGAAGGGCGAGAAGGAGGCCGACCCAGAAGCGACGCCGCATGTCGTGATATTCTTCGCTGGGGCCGTCCGACGCGGTTGGCATGACGGGCTCGAGTGCCATGCCGCAGATCGGGCAGCTTCCAGGGCCGGGGCGTTGGATCTCGGGATGCATCGGGCAGGTCCAGATGGCCCCCTCGGGTGCGTCGGCTGCGGTCGGCTCGCTTTTTGCGGCGTAAAGATCGGGATCGGCCTCGAATTTGGCGAGGCAGCCCGCGCTGCAAAAATGATGATGGTTGCCGCCGTGCGTCGCCTTGTGCGGCGTGGTGGCCGGATCGACCGTCATGCCGCAGACCGGATCGGTGGTGCTCCCTCTGCCTTTTTCCGCGCCCTGATGATCGTGCATCGTCGCCGCTCCTGTACATGTAGGATGCCCGCTTGGTGGCGGGGCGTCCGAACGCCGCCGGCCGTGTTCGCCGTAGGCGGCTTTCCCTGACGGTTCCAGAATGAAGCCGCTCCTATCGATACGCAAGAAGAGCGGTTATCCCTCGGATTTTCTTTGCCCTGTGCAATCAGATCCGGGGTTTGTTGGCCTCGATGATCGCGATCGCACCGGTTGGCGTGCGAAACGTCTCAGGTTCGCGAACATCGCGAAAGCCGGCCTCTCTCATCAGCACCGGTAGCAATCCATCGGCATTGGGTTGGGTGTCTTGGACGCCATCGAGCTGCTGGATCGTCAGGCGGAACAGCAACCGCATGAGGCGGCTGCGCTGTTCCCCATAGTCCGCGACATAGAGTTTGCCGCCGGGTGCGAGCACCTGCCAGGCCTCGCGAAGCAGGCGTGCTTTTTCCTCAAGCCCGACCTGATGAAGAACGAGGCAAAGCGCTATCTTGGCGGGCGAAGGCCAGTCATCGATCGCCGAAGCCCCGAAAAAGCCAACACGAAACTCCGGCGGTGGAACAATCTGCGCGGTCTTGGTTTGGGCAATTCGCGTTGCTACTTCGTCGGGGTCGATGCCAAGATAGCGGACGCCCGGGCTATGGCGGGCGATCGCCAGCGCGAGATTGCCCGTACCCGAACCGATGTCGAGAATGACCTCTCCTTCGGCGAGCGCCATATGGTGAACGAGACGGTCGCGCCACACGCGCTCGCGCGTAGTCACCGCGACGCCGAAATCATAAAAGGGCGTCAGGAAGTGATATCCTGCCACTGGCGTGTAGGAACGCGCCTCGGGTATCGGGTCGGGCATGGCCGTCTCCTTTCGACGCTTTGGCTTGCCGCTGGATTGCGGCCACGCGCGGGTCTCGACGAGACGTTTAGGGGCGAGCTGGCGCGCCCGTCTTGAATGTTTCGCCGGAGCCAGGCGCATGCCGCTCAGGGCACGATTTCGAAAGCGAAGGCGCTGAGGCCAGCCGAAGGCGTCACTCCGAGCCATTGGGCGCAGCGGCGCGTGAAGTGTGACTGATCGGCAAAGCCTCCCGCCGCCGCGGCGTCGGCGAGACCTCCGCCGCCGACCAGCGTCCGCACTGCGCGCTGAAGCTGGAGCCATTGCAGCAATTTGGCCGGAGGCACGCCGAAGTCGCGGTTGACGATTTCGCGCAGGCGCGAGGGTGAGAGGCAGGCAACGTCGGCCAGGGCGCGGGCACTCGACAAATCATCAGGGGCCGCGAGCGCCTCGGACAGGCGTGCATCCACCGGATGCGCCCGCGACCGATCGAGATAGCCGGACGCCCAGCGCTTCGCGTCCGCGCCGCTTGCTTTCCCGTCGAGGCCGGCCAACTCACCCGGCGTCAACAGGATCGGCATCGATCCGACGGACAGCCCGGTGCCGGCACGAAAAAGCGGGTCGAGATAAAATGACCGCACGAGGGCGCCCGGCGGCCCCAGGCAGTGCCGGACTTGCGATGCTATGGCAACGGCGTGTCCGGCAGGGACTATCATGTCGGCGTCGCCGGAAATTTCGAGGTCGCGTTCGACGGCGAGGCTGATCTGATGCGCCACATGGCTATGGGGACGGCTGGTCCCGATGCGCGCATCGATCAATGCCCAGCCGGTCCCGAGCATGATCGAGCCGGACCAAGAGGCGGTGCTGAGCGTCAAACCGGATCGGCGGCGACGAAGGGTTCGAGCGTCCCGAACCAGGCAACCAGCGCGAGTATGGCGAGCGCGGCCGACGCTTCGATGATCAGGCTCCTGCGCATGGCCGCGAGCGCTGCATCTGGATCGGAATCGACGCTTTCTGCATCGTCGCCTGCAGCCGCCACCGCGAGCGCAGGCGTCAGTCGCCAGCGATTGGCGGCCGCGAGCGCAAGCATCAGTCCAAACAGCGCGAGCTTGGCAAGGAGCAATTGTCCATAGGGCGACGCGAGAGACCGGCCGAGATTCTCGGCGCCGACGATCATCTGGCTATTGATGAGGCCGGTGGCGGCGATGACGAGGACGCAGATCGTGCCGACGCGCGAGAATTGATCGAGGCTCCGCACCGCAATTTGGAGTCCGCCCGGCCATTCGCGGACATGGCGCGGTGAGATCAGGATCAGGAAGGCGCCGATCGCGCCGATCCAGACCGCGGCTGCGATCAGGTGCAAGATGTCGCTGATCCGGTGCACGGTGCCTACGGCACCTTCGGTCGCGCCGGCGTGGCCGGACCAGACCAGACTCGCGACGGCCACCGAGCCTGCGGCCGCGAGTACGGCGGCCGAAGTTGTCGGCCAGCGGACCATCCAGATCGGGACTGCCAGCGCGAGCAGCAGCGCTGCGCTCCGGTAGACCCAGGCTGTCCCGACGTCGGTCTCGCGTACAAGGTCCCAGAAAGGCTGGAGTTCCAGCGATAATAGGCTTACGCCCTGCATCGAAGCCGCGAGCACGCCCATTCCCAAGATGGAGAGAAGCAGTCCGGCGGTGCAGAGCCATCGCTCAGCGCGCCAGATCGCGGCCATCATCGACTGCGGCGCAAGGCGTTCGCTTCGGGTCAGCGCATAGAGCGGGAACGTCGCGAGGCCGGCGATGAGCATCAGGTCCGCGTAGAGCGCGAACCTGATGCCGATCAATAGGGGGTCGCTCACCGCCTTACTTGACGGTGAAGCTGAATTCGCTGCCCATACGATGCGTGTCGGCGCCCGCGGCCGACCAGCTGACCTTGTAGGTTCCGGGCGAGAGCGGCCGCTTGAGCATCAGCATCGCCGACTTGCCGTCCTTGCCCATCATCGACGAGTAAGGCACCTTCATCGGCGCGTGATTGGCCATGCCGGGCATTCCGGTCATGACCAGTTCGGTCTTGAGCGTCGAGGCGATCACCTTCTCGTTGAACTGCAAATTGACCGACGTCACTTTGGCAACGGTCGAATTGGCGGCCGGCGTCGAGCCGACGAGCTTTGTGTGCGCGTTGGCGGCGGCCGGCATAAGCAAGAGGGCAAAAGCGGCGGCAGCCGAGGGGAGAAGCGATTTGAACATGAAACACCTCCAATTGCGTGTCTGTCCTGCTAATACGCAGGATATTGGCATGGCCCTCAAATATTGTGCCATGATCGCGATGTGAGGGATGGCGCGCTTCGGCGCGTATTTAGGATTACGGAACAGCTGGAAGAGACGATCCATGGATGAGGAACTTCGCATTTTGAAACGGGTCGACTTGCCCGCTGCGCTCGATGCGCTCGACGACCGCGTCATGGGCGCGCTCCGAATCCGTCGCCGCGAAGCGGTGGCGATGCGCCGCATCATGGCACTTGCCGCTTTTGTCTCGCTCGGCGGCGGAATGGTTGCGGGAAGTGCGGTATCGCAGCCGGCGGTCGCGGCAAGCCCGCTCAGCCCCTTTGGCCCGTCGAGCGCTCTGGCCCCCTCGAGCCTGCTGGACACGCAATAGGATGGCATCACGCCGCCTCATCCTTGTGGGACTCATCGCATTCGCCGCGGCAATTGCGGGTGTCTTTGTGGGCCGCGCCGTATCCGACGCGCCGAAGGCGAGTGAAACGGAATTGCACGCGCTTCTTCACGGCGATCTCGATCTGACGGCGGCGCAGAAGGCGAAGCTGGATAAGATCGAAACCGACTTCACGGTGCGCCGCAGGGCGCTCGAGCTCGAGATGCGGGGCGCTAATGTGCGGCTTGCGCAGGCGATCGAGGCCGAACATGGCTATGGGCCGCGCGTCACCGAGGCGATCGACGAAACGCACCGGGTGATGGGCGATCTGCAAAAGGAAACGCTCCGGCATTTATTCGCGATGCGAGGGGTGCTGACCCCCGCCCAGGCGGAAATGTTCGACAAGAGCGTGGTCAAGGCGCTGACCGCCGACGCGCGGTGAATATCGACCTGACGCAATGTAGCGATCAGGAACTGGCGGCGCTTGCCGACACCCGCGGCGACGAAGTTTGTCGCGAATTTCTGCGCCGCTACAAGGCTGGTGTCTACCGACTGATCGTCAAGCAGATCGGCGATGCCGATGAGGCGCTGGATTTGACGCAGGAGACGTTCATATCGGGTCTGGCGGCGCTCGGCCGCTTCGATGGCGATCGCCCCTTCCGCGCGTGGATTGCCCGGATCGCGCTCAACAAATGTCGCGACTGGGCGCGCCGGCGCAAGGTGCGGGCCTTTTTTTCCCGCGCGCTTCCGCTCCAGAGCGCCCATCATGTGGCTAGCGATAGCCCTGCGCCCGACGCCGCGGTGACCGACAAACTTGAGATTGCGCGAGTGCGCCAGGCAATCGATCAATTGCCGAATAATTTGCGCGAGGTTCTGATACTGCGCGGCGTCGATGAGGTCAGCCAGGCCGAGACCGCCGCCATCTTGCAGGTGAGCGAGAAGACGGTTGAGACCCGCCTCTATCGCGCGCGGACGAAGCTCAGGGAATTGCTCGCAGGAACATGAACGTGCAGGATTGACCCATGGGCTGTTCGTTTCGCGTGGTAGCTATCTATCAAGAGCATTTTTGTTGAGGGACGGCCGTCTCGGCCGCGTATGGCTATAGGAAGAGTCAATAACGGTCGGAAAGAATATGCAGATGGAAAGGCGTCGTTTCGTCAGTGGAGCTTTGGGCGGAGGCGCCGCCGCGGCAATGGCCGCATGGTTCCCCGCTTGGGCCCAGCCGGTGTCTTCGGGCGCTACCGCTCCTGTTCCTACCGTATCCGGCAACGATATTACGCTGCGCATCGCGCGCCAGACGATGCGAATCGACGGAAAATTAAGCCGCGCAATAGGGATCAACGGCACGGTGCCTGCGCCGCTCGTGCGGCTCAAGGAAGGGCAGACCGCGCGCCTTACCGTTGTCAATGATCTCGACGAGGACAGCTCGATCCACTGGCACGGCATAATCCTGCCCTTCCAGATGGACGGTGTCCCCGGCATCAGCTTTCCGGGCATCAAGCCGCGCTCGACCTTTGTTTACGAATTCCCGGTCGTCCAGTCGGGCACCTACTGGTATCACAGCCACTCGGGGCTTCAGGAACAGCTTGGCCATTACGGGCCGATCGTCATCGATCCCGCCGAACCCGACCCTATCGGCTATGACCGCGAACATGTCGTGGTCCTTTCGGATCACAGCCAGCTCTCGCCCGAGGCGATTTTCCACAAGCTCAAGGTCGATCCCGGCCATTTCAACATGCAACGCCAGACGCTTGCCGGCCTCCTCGCTGGCAAGGACCAGCCGCTCGCGGAGCGCATCGACTGGGGCAAGATGCGCATGGATCCAACCGACATCGCCGACGTGACCGGATCGACCTATACCTATCTCGTCAACGGCCATGGTCCGAAGGATAATTGGACCGCGCTGTTCAATCCCGGCGAACGCGTGCGGCTGCGGATCATCAACGCCTCGGCCATGTCGATCTTCAACGTCCGCATTCCCGGCCTTTCGATGACCGTCGTGCAGGCCGATGGATTGAATGTCGTCCCGGTCGCGATCGACGAATTCCAGATCGGTGTGGCCGAAACCTATGATGTCATCGTGACCCCGGTCGAGGATCGCGCCTACACGCTGGTCGCCGAGGCCAATGACCGGTCGGGCATGGGGCGGGCGACGCTGGCGCCGCGAGCCGGGATGGTCGCCGAAGTGCCGCCGCTTCGCGAACGTCCGCTCGCGACGATGAAGGATATGGGCATGGGCGACATGGACATGTCGGGCGGTTCGATGGCGGGGATGGACCATGGCGGCGGCGACATGGGCGTCATGCCGATGCCCGCGAGCGACCCGTCCTGCCCTCCCGAACATGCCAAGATGGGCCATTGCACCCCCGCCGGCGAAGGCGGCGCGATGGCGGGCATGGATCATAGCTCTGGCGGCATGCAGCACAGCATGCGTGATTTCAGTGTCGCGCCGCAGGTCAAGCGCGACCCGAGCGTCCAGACCATCTCGCCGATGCCGATGGATCGCATGGGCGAGCCGGGTCAGGGGCTCGAGGATGTCGGTCACCGGGTTCTGACATACCATGATCTTGTCGCGCTCGAGCGCAACCCCGATGTGCGCGCCGCGTCGCGCTCGCTCGACATTCACCTCACCGGCAACATGGAGCGTTTCATGTGGTCGTTCGACGGTATCAAGATGTCCGACTATCACGAACCGATCCCGTTCATCGAGGGCGAGCGGGTGCGGATCAATCTTATCAACGATTCGATGATGAGCCACCCAATCCATCTGCATGGCCATTTTTTCGAACTGGTCACGGGGAAAGGCGATCATGCGCCGCGCAAGCATACGGTGCTCGTCCAGCCGGGCGGGATCGCGAGCTTCGATCTGACCGCCGACGCGCCCGGCGACTGGGCGTTCCACTGCCACCTTCTCTATCACATGCACGCGGGGATGATGCGTGTTGTCAGCGTCCGTCCGAAGGAGGAAGCGCAATGACCCGGATCGCGCTTCTTCTGTCGGGAATCGCTCCGCTTGCTTTCGCCGTTCCGGCTGCTGCGCAGTCGATGGACCATTCGATGCACGGTTCGAAACCCGCTGCCGCTCCTGCGCCCGATGTGCCGGTTGAAGTGCCGATGGACCATGACAGCATGCAAGGCATGGACATGGCACCCGAAGCCCCGACCTGCCCACCAGAACATGCCGCGATGGGTCATTGTACCCCGAAGGCCGACACCGGCGATACAATGGCCGGGATGGAAAATATGCCCGGAATGGAGGCGATGCCGGGGATGGACGGCGCGAGCGGAACGGACTTGCCGCCGGGCGATGCCGTCGCCCCGGCGCCCCCAGGCGACTGGTATGCCGACCGCATCTACCCGAAAGCCGAAATGGAACGGTCCCGGCATGCCATGATGGAGGAAAACGGCGGGCAAACCCTCGCTTTCATCAGCTTCAACCTCGCTGAATATCAGGCGCGCAAGGGCCGGGACGGTTTTCGCTGGGACGGAGAGGCCTGGTATGGTGGCGATATCAACCGGCTGACGCTCAAGAGCGAAGGCGAGGGCGTGTTCGGCGAGGGAGTCGAAACCGCCGAGGTGCAGGGGCTCTATAGCCGGGCCATCGGCCCCTATTTCAACGCACAGGCCGGGATCAGGCAGGATCTTGGACCTGGCCCCGACCGCACCTATGCGACGATCGGTTTCGAGGGACTCGCCCCATATTGGTTCGAGGTCGAGGGTGCGCTGTTCCTTTCGAACAAGGGCGATCTTCTTGGCCGCCTCGCGGGCTATTACGACCAGCGCATTACTCAGAAGCTGATCCTGCAGCCGATGGCCGAGTTTAATTTTGCCCTTCAAAATGTCCCCGAAACCGGAACCGGCTCGGGTCTCTCCGATCTCGAGCTGGGGCTTCGCTTGCGCTACGAGGTTGTGAAGGAGTTCGCGCCCTATGTCGGCATCGAATGGGCGCGCAAGGTCGGCGACACGGCGCGTTTCGCCCGTGCTGCAGGCGAGGACGCGAGCAGTTTCAGCTTCGTGATGGGGGCGCGGGCCTGGTTCTAGGTGACATGCGGGATGGAAGCCATGTTTTTGGAGAAATGACATGAAAGGTTCGATGACCCGCCGCCATCTTCTCGGCCTGGTTGCGGCCGGATCCGGAATGGCGCTTGCGGCATGCAATTCGTCCTCGGGTTCGGCTGCTGACCGCGGGAACAGGCGGCCGGCGAGCGAGCCGCTTGCCGGGACGACGAGCGCCGAAACCATGCTCGTCTATCGCGACCCCGAATGCGGCTGCTGCGAGGCCTGGGCAGAGATCGCCCGTGCCGAGGGCTATGCCGTAACCGTGGAGAACCGCGCCGACATGGCTGCCGTGAAGGCGCGATATGGTGTCCCCCGGCAAATGGCGTCCTGCCACACCGCCATAGTCGGCGGCTACGCGATCGAGGGACATGTACCAATGCGGCATGTCGCCAGACTCCTCGACGACCGGCCACGCGACCTTCGCGGTCTCGCCGTACCCGGCATGCCGCGCGGTTCGCCGGGAATGGAAATGCCGGATGGAAGCGTGGACGCATTCGACGTGATGGCATTCGGCGCGGACGGGAAAGCGATGGTTTTCACCGCCTGACCGCTCCGGATGGATTGGGTGGGACCCGACGATGCAAGGCCCGCGCTTTTCGGCGGAGCCCAACCGCTCGCGCGCTTTGCTGGAACAGATATTTGCGCGTTGAGCAGTCTTGCGACTGCTGCATCGCGCTGCGTCGGCCGGCTTGTCTTGTCATTTCGTGAGGAAGCTGGGAGCGGCTTCGCCTCGCTCCTTGCGCGAACGGATCTCTATCCGAAAAAAAATTTTAAAATCGATGAGGGGTAGAGCATTCGGATGCGTATTTAACACATGTTCTGCGCCTAAATTCTGCGGAATAACTAATTGATATGATTCGATAAATTCCTGTTGACCTGTATATACATTTGATGCTCTCTGAGGGGAATCAGCCAACCAACAGGGGGTTTCGCTATGATGATCAGGACATTTTTGCTCGCCAGCGTCGCGGCAGTCGCGGTCTTGGCAACGCCGGCACTTGCGCAGGACGAATCGTCCGCGCCGCCGCCCGTCGCCACCGACGCGCCGAATGGTTCGGACATCGTCGTGACGGGTTCACGCATCCGCCGCCAGGATCTCGCGGGCGTCGGACCTGCCACGGTCGTCTCGGCCGAGCAGATCGAGAATACCGGGATCGTCAACATCGAAACGGTATTGCAGCGCCTTCCCGCCAATGCGGGTTTTGCGGGCAACCAGACCTCGGCCTATTGGACAAGCAACGGCTATGGCACGGCGCAGGTGAACTTGCGCGGGCTTGGCATCAAGCGCACGCTCGTGCTGCTTAATGGTCGCCGTCTCGTGGCGGGCGGCACCGGCGCGAACTCGTCGCCGGACTTGAACATGATCCCGGTCGTCGCGCTGGCGCGTACCGACGTGCTGAAGGACGGCGCGTCGGCAATTTATGGCGCGGACGCGATGGCGGGTGTTGTCAACCTGGTCACCCGGACCGATTATGAAGGTCTTGGCCTGAGCGCGCGCTATGGCATCACGGGCGAGGGCGACGGTTCCGATTTTTCCGCCGACCTGATCTGGGGCATCCGCAATGATCGTGGTGGTGTCATGATCGCCGCGACGTATCAGAAGACCAGCGCGGTCAATATGGCGACGCGCGCGCCCTGTTCGCTCGCTGAGGTCACGCCAGGTTCGCTATCGTGCGTCAACAGTGCCTCGACGATCGGCGGCCGCGCCGTGTTGCCCAACGGGCAACAAATCAACTTCAATCAAACTCCCGGCGGCGATGGCGACTTCTTCGAGCCGTACAGCGCGGCGAAGCATAATTTCAATTCGGCGCCCTTCCTCAACGCGGTCAGCCCGGTCCAGCGCGTCAGCACGGCCTTCTTTGCCGACTATGACCTGACCGACAATATCGAGGCGTTCGGCGAGTTTCTCTATACCTTCCGCAAGTCGAACCAGATTGCGACCCCGGGCACGCTGCGCAACCTGTCGATCGCCGCGAGCAATCCCACCAACCCGACCGGGCAGGACATCGTGCTCATCCAGCGCCGGCTTGCCGAACCAGGGCCGCGTCAGTTCTTCCAGGAAACCGACACCTGGCAGGGCACCTTTGGCCTGCGCGGAAAATTGTCCAACGATTGGGCGTGGGAAGTCGCGGGGGCGTTCGGACGCAACACGGCGATCGACGGATCGACCAACATCGCCAACCTCGAACGCGTTCGCAACTCGATCGACCCGAGCAAGTGCAGCGTGACGGTTGGAGCTGCGATCCCCTGCGCTGACTATCTGGGCGCCGGCGACCTGACCCCCGAGGTTCTCGACTATATCCTTTTCACCTCGCGCGATCGCGGCGGCAACGAACTGGCGACGGTCACCGCCGATCTCAACGGCAGCCTGTTCAACCTGCCAGCTGGCCCCGTCTCCTTTGCGACAGGGGTCGTCTATCGCAAGGAAAAGGGCTGGCGCGATCCCGATCCGCTGACCGTGCTCGGTATTGCCAACACGAACCAGCAGGATCCGATTTAGGGTTCGACCACGGCGAAGGAAGCCTATCTCGAGCTGTCGGTTCCGATCCTCGCGGGCAAGCCTTTCTTCGAGGCGCTGACGCTGGACGGCGCGGTGCGCTATTCGGACTATAATCTGTTCGGCAGCGACTGGAATTACAAGGCTAGCCTCGACTGGATGATCAGCGACAGCTTCCGCCTGCGCGGGACCTATGGCACCGGCTTCCGCATTCCCAACGTGCCCGAACTTTACGGCGGCGTATCGGAAGGCAATCTGACCACCACCGATCCCTGTTCGCGCTATTCGACGAGCGGTAATGCGACGCTGATCGCCAATTGCCAGGCGTCGGGTGTTCCCGCCAACTATGTGCAGCTCGGCACGACGATCCTCACCACGGTCGGCGGCAACGAGAATCTGAAACCCGAAAGCTCGACGACCTGGACCGTCGGCACGGTGATCTCGCCCAAAGGGCTGGTTCCCGGTCTGTCGCTGACCGCCGACTGGTTCGACATCAAGATCAAGGATGCGATTCGCGCCATCCCCGGATCGACCAAGCTGTCGATATGCTATGCGAGCCAGAATCTGTCGCACCCTTTCTGCGACGATTTCACGCGCAGCCCGCTGACGGGCGAAGTGACCTTCCTATCCGCGCAGCCGATCAATACAGGGCGCGAGGAGATGAATGGCCTCGATCTGGGGCTCGTCTATGCGGGCGGCATCGGCAGCGTGAACATCTCGCTCGACGTCAACCTGACTTATCTCAACAAATATGTCGTTCTGCCGTTCCCCGGCGGCGACCCGATCGATTTCGACGGCTTCATCGGCGGCGGCAATGGCGGCTATCCCAAATGGCGCGGCTATGGCGTGCTGACCGCCGAGAAGGATGGCGTCAGCGCCACCTGGTCGACCCAATGGATCGGCAAGGCGACCGACTTCAATGCGGCGCCCGGCGAAATCGGCTACAGCACGCCGAACGTCTTCTACCACAATCTCCAGGTCGCCTTCAAGATTGACGAGAAGACGCGCTTCCAGGTCGGCGTCGACAATGTCTTCGATCGCAAGGCGCCCTATATCCAGAGCTTCACCGATGCGAACACCGACACGATGACCTACGATCTGCTCGGACGGCGCTTCTATGTCGGTTTCCGCACCGCCTTCTGAGGAACCAGGAGATGGCGATACGTTGGCCGCTGCTCGTTCGGCGAACGCATAAATGGCTGGCGCTGGTCGTGGGTGTCCAGGCTTTGCTCTGGACGTTGACCGGCTTCTACATGGTGGTCGTTCACATCGACACCATCCACGGCGATCATCTGGTGCGCTCCCCGGTGGCCCAGCCCTTCGACCTCGATGGCCTCGCAGCGCCGTCGAAGGTCGTCGCGGCCGCGCCGGGGGTGTCCGAAATCCGTCTCCAGCGCTTTTTCGGCCAACCGGTCTGGCGCGCCGAGACCCCTGAAGGCGCGCGCCTGTTCGACGCGCGTTCGGGTGCGCCGCTGCCTGCCCTGACCGAGTCCCAGGTCCGCGAACAGGCACGGCGCATCTACACGGGTGACGGCAAGATCGTTTCGGTGCGACTTTTGACCGAGGCACCTCAGGAAATGCAGGCGCGCAAGCCACCATATTGGCAGGTCGAGTTCGAAGGCTGGAACCGGCCGACGCTCTATCTGTCGCCGGCGACGGGTGAGCTCATCTCGCGCCGCCACGCGCTGTGGCGCGTTTTCGACTTCGCGTGGATGCTGCATATTATGGACTATGACGAGCGGACCGACGTCAACAATCCGCTGCTCCGCGTCGCGACCTGGAGCGCCTTTGCGATGGCGCTCTCCGGCGCTTGGCTGCTGATCTGGTCTTTCAAACGCCGCAAAAGGAAGCAGGCATGAAACGCATCCGGCTGACCCCGCTCTTTTTCCGGCGTATCCATAAATGGGTGGGGCTGATCCTCGGTCTGCAGTTCCTGCTCTGGGCGCTCAGCGGTTCGGTGATGGCGCTGCTCGACAAGGACAAGGTCGGCGGGCACGGCGGCGGCATGTCGCACGCGCACGCGCTGCCCGCCGGCGAATATTTCGATGTCGCCGCCCTGCCGCGCGGCGAACCCGTCACTGGCGTGGTTCTGCGCGATCTCGGTGCGCGGCCGGTCTATGAGGTCCGCGCCGCCGGGGGCACACGCCTTGTCGATGCGACGAGCGGCGAGGATATTCGGGTCGACGAGCAGGTCGCCCGCGATGTCGCGGCGATGATGAACGAGGCGCCGATCCGCAACGTAAGTGTGCTCGCCAAACCCAATCTTGAATCGCGCGACCATGAAGGCGCGATGTGGCGCGTCGATTTCGCGGACGCCGAAAACAGCAGTGCCTATGTTTCGCTCGACACCGCTCGTTTCCTGGTGATGCGTGGCGATACCTGGCGGACATGGGACTTCTTCTGGATGCTCCACAATATGGACTACATCAACCGGAAGAGCTTCAATCATCCGCTGATCATCTTCGTCGCCTTCGGCGTACTCTGGCTTTCCGGAACCGGCTTCTACCTGCTGTTCAAAAGCTTCAGTCGCGCCGATTTCCGCTGGCTACGCCGTCGCAAACCTGTGGTTGTCGCTCGAACCAGCTGATCGGCGTCAATCGTCGATCGAGAAGGCGGCCGACAGTTCGAACCGGGTGCCGGGGTGTGTCAGCCAGGCATGCGACACGAGACGCGACCGGCTCCATGTCCGGCGCGTCATCTGGAGTACCGGCTCGCTCGCGGACAGCCCTAACATGCCACGCATTCGTTCGTCGGGCATCGTCGCACAGACACGGTGCTCGACCCGTTCGAGCGGCGCGATGCACGTCAGATATTCGTTCGGTGTCATCCGTGTGAAGTCGAGCGTGCCATAATCGGGCGCGATCGACGCGAGGACGAAACGCTCCTCGATCTGAATCGGGAATTCGGCCTCGTGATGGACGATGATCGAATGGAATAATTTGGTCCCTACCGAAACTTCGAGCAGCGCCGCCGTGTCGACATTGGCGCGCTCTTCCCGGTTCTGGATCACGCTGGCACGATAGGCATGACCTCGCTCGCGGATTTCCTCGGCGATGTTGCGGATTTCGATCATCTGGCCGATCGGCCTCGGCTCCGCGATGAACGAGCCACTTCCAGCGCGCCGCACGACAACACCGGCAGCCTGTAGCTCGCGGAGAGCACGATTCGCCGTCATGCGCGAAACGTCGAATTGTTGAACTAGTTCTGCTTCCGAGGGAACACGGTCGCCTGGTTGGAGGCGACCATCGCGAACGGCGTCGGAAATACTCTGCTTGATAACAACGTAGCGTGGTGTCGATTCATCACCGGCATGGTCGAGGGAAGGCATTGCCTCTCGGGGCTTGGGCATTGAAACTTTGGGCTTCCGAGTGGGCGAAGGACTCATAGGTCGTCTATACAACTTCACGGTTTCCCAGCTAGTTAAAAGAGAAGGCTGCCAATCGTCGATGTCGCAACGAAATGACGAGCGTCCTTGTCCGCTCGTCGAGCGCAGCGGCGTGCTCCTTTTTTTCAAAGAAACCTGGCTCGGCAAAGGTGGCCGGGGAACATCGCGATGGCAAAATCAGGCCGGCTGCTCCCTGTGTCTGTTTCGTCGACCGGCTCATAGGCTGCTTCTAATATATTGCTGGTCTGGGCGACCACATACCCGCCGGCTGAGAAGCCTATGACACCAATCTTATGGGGACCGATCTTGAGTTCGCCGGCGCGCGAGCGGACCAGGCGGATCGCACGCTGCGCGTCCTGCGGTGCAAGGAGGTGCTTGATGGGCCGCTTTACATTGCCGCTAGCACCAATCCGCGGAGCGGTTTGTGTACCGGCCAATTGAGTTGAGAAGACAGTGAGACTAGTTGGAGGCATGGAGGATATATCGGGCAACGAGCGGCCATCTGTTCGCGCTGGCAGTGCCCGCGAAGTATTTGCGGCCTTCCTGAAGCTCGGGGTGACGTCGTTTGGCGGGCCGATTGCACATCTGGGCTATTTTCGTGACGAGCTTGTCATCCGTCGTCTCTGGATCGACGACAGCGGTTTTGCCGAGTTGCTGGCGCTCTGTCAGTTCCTTCCTGGCCCCGCTTCGAGCCAAGCGGGGTTTGCGCTCGGCCTGATGCGCGCAGGTCCGTTGGGCGGGCTTGCCGCATGGACGGCATTTACATTTCCTTCGGCAGCGCTGATGTTTGGCTTTGCCGCGATGGCCGGCCATCTCGAAGGCGACATGGCGACTGCAGTGCTGCACGGCCTGAAACTTGCCGCAGTTGCCATTGTGGCTCAGGCGCTTTTCGGGATGGCGCGGACCCTTGTGCCCGATTGGTCTCGCCGAACCATCGCTTTGGCCGCGGCGGCGGGGATGCTGGTTCTGGCGTCGCCTGTGACGCAGATCGGATTCATTGCGCTTGGCGCTCTTTCCGGGCTGCTTGTTTGCACGCCGAAAGTCCGGTCCAGCATAGGGAATGGCGGGTGGATTCCGACGCGCAGAGCCAGTTTCCTGATGCTGACGGGGGCTGCCACTATTCTTCTCCTTCTCCCGGTTGCCGGGCGGGGCGGCTCGCTCTTCGAGCTTGCGGGTATTTTCTATCGCGCCGGGGCGCTCGTATTTGGGGGCGGTCACGTCGTTCTGCCGTTGCTCCACGCTGAACTGGTCCCGGGTTTCGTGGACGATACGGCTTTCCTGACCGGTTATGGCGCGGCGCAGGCTCTGCCAGGACCATTGTTCGCACTGTCGGCCTACCTCGGAGCCGTCGGCTCACCGGATGCGCCACTCGCAGGCGGACTGATCGCCATCGTCGCAATTTTTCTGCCAGGGCTGTTGCTCGTCGCGGGCGCGTTGCCGTTTCGCGCGGCGATCGCAAAAAATGCTCGCGCGCAGGCCGCGATCATGGGGGTCAATGCGGTCGTCGTCGGCATTCTGGCGGCCGCGCTTTATGACCCGCTCTGGACGTCCGGCGTAAAATCTTTCGCCGATGCTCTAATAGTGGGCGTCGGATTGCTGATTGTGCTGCGATTTCGCTGCCCTCCGCTCGCGCTCGTTGCCGGGACCGTTGGAGCCGCGCTGGCACTTGCAGTCATATAGTTGCGATACATAATCTCGGACGCGAATCTAGCGCGAACAAGCTCGGAGATGAAATAATGGGGATGGCGCATCCCTGCGGTACGAATGGCGGTTGATGGCTGCTCGGCATTTTACCCAGCTGTGCCGGCATCATCAGGTCTCGCAAAAGATGCGAGATTTGCCGCCGGACCAGATGATTTTGCGCTGGATCTATCGCTCCCTGTAATCGGGCAGCAACGGCGCGTCTGCGGCAATCGGATGCCGCTCGAGATCCACTATCAATGCCTTCATCTCATCAATTTCCCGAACCTGCGCCTCGATGATGCCATCGGCGAGCTTGCGGACCCTGGGATCGCGAATCTTCGCCCGTTCGCTGGTCATGATGGCGATCGAATGATGCGGGATCATCGCCTTCATGTAGGAAACATCGTCGACGGTTTGCTGGCTGCGAACGAGCCATAACGAGGTTGCGAAGACGATCAGGCTGGCGGCCACGATGATCGCATTCATTCGGCGGTTATTGTACATCGACCACATGAAGCCAAGCATGATGATGGCCATCACGGCGCCCATATAGACCGCCATCCAAGCTCTCGTCTGGCTGTAGTAAATATGATCGAGCGCGTAGCTGTTCAGATACATCAGGCCGAACATGACAATGGTCGACGTCGCGATCATCGCCGCAAACCGGCCGTAGCTCGATCCATGCTTTTTCATGTCGCCGTTCATGGCTCTTGCTCCTTTCGTATGATGCGGCAAAGCAATTCCGATTGCGGGTTATGGAATGAATGCCGGACGACCGAACTCTGTTCCCTTTCGGCGATCATTCTTCACCGCGAGTCGCGTCCTGGTGGGCCAGTTCTCGATCCGCGAAGTTCTTCCAAATGCTGACCGATCTTGCCGGATTCCAGTCTGAACACTGACGGATGGCTAGTGGCCAATGGCTGTGATCCTGGCGCATCTTGTTTACAACGAGAGGGGTGACCAAGTAAGCGTGGTCAGGAAGCCGCCATCGATTAGCTGTCGCGGGATTTAGCGTCGGCGTAGGCGGCTCTTCCCTGTGCTCGTCGCTTGGCGAGCTTCGCCATGCGTGCGTTGATCTCGTCGGCGCCGATATCGGTGGGATCGAAGACGCCGCCATACCATTGCACCATGGATGCGCGCTCGGGATGGCGCGGCTTGGCCATGGCATTGAGGAACTCTTCAAACCCCGGGGTTCCGCCGACATCTTCGGGCGGGGCTCGTCGTTCGCCATCGACGAAGCGCGGGTAATCGATGCCGGGGATGGCGGGTGTGATCTCTTCGATCTCGATACGATGTCGCCAGTTGTCCCCGAAATCATAGGTGTAGGTGAAGCTGGTGATGCCGCGCTCGACGAGCTTGCCGATGCGCATATTGGCGGCATCGCGGGTGCGGACCATGAAAGCGTCATCATCATCGAAGCGGATGCCATAGGCGGCATCGCCGACGTCGAAACGGAACAGATGGTAGTTCTCGAAGAGCATGCAGGCCTGGATCGCGAGGTGCAGGGTCTTGAGGCTGTTGGTGACGGGAAGTTCGACACGGCGCCAGATGGCGGGCTTCATGTCTTCGAGCGTGATGCGAATCCGTGCGATCTGGTCGGTCATGCCGCCATGCTGACGGGTGCGCTTTGCGCTGTCCAGTTCCACGGCATGAGCTCGTCCCAGCGGGAGGCGGGCCAGCCCGATGCGATCTTCTCGATGACATCGGCGATATAGGCCTGCGGCTCGACGCCGTTGAGCTTGGCTGTCTCGATGACCGAGTAGGTGGCAGCGGCGCGTTCGCCGCCAGCCTTCGATCCGGCGAACAGCCAGTTCTTGCGGCCGATCGCGATGGCGCGGATCGCGCGCTCGGCGATATTGTTGTCGATCTCCGCGATGCCGTCATCGATGTAGCGGGTGAGCGCATCCCAACGCTTGCGGCCATAGGCAAGCGCCTTCGCCATCGCCGACTTGGGCGACAGACGACGCAGGGCGTCGTCGATCGCGCCGCGAAGCGCATCGATCTGCGGCCTGGCTTGCTCCTGTCGTTGTCGGCGCCGGATATCGGGCGGCTGGCCGCGCACATCCTCTTCGATCCGGTAGAGCCCGGCGATACGTGTCAGCAGGTCGGTGGTAAGCGGCGTCGGGCTCGTCTGGTGGCACTCGAAGATCTTGCGGCGAAAGTGTGCCCAGCAGGCGACCTCGCGGATGCGGTTGCCTTCATAGAGCTTCTCATATCCGGCATAGCCGTCGGCCTGGAGAAGGCCGGTGAACGATCTGAGCTCGCTCTGCGGATGGATGCCGCTGCGATCAGGGGTGAACCGATACCAGGCGAGTGCCGGGGTTGCGGCGCCCGATGCGCGGTCATCGACGACATAGGCCCAGAGCCGTGCCTGCGCGGTGCGGCCCTTGCCGGGCACGAGCATCGGCACCGGCGTGTCGTCAGTGTGCAGCTTGGCGGCCTTCAGCCCTTCTTCGCGGATGCGGCTGACGATCGGGTCGAGCAGATGCGCGGCCTGGCCCGCCCAGCCGGCGAGGGTGGAGCGATCGATGTCGATACCCTGCGCTGCCATCATCTCTGCCTGGCGGTAAAGCGGGAGATGATGATCGAACTTGTTCACGACGACATGGGCGAGCGTGGCAAAGCTCGCCTTACCGCGTGTTATCGCCTTCGCTGGCGCCGGTGCCTGGACGATCTTCTCACAGGCGCGGCAGCTATACTTGGGCCGCACGGTGCGGATGACGCGCCACTGGATCGGGGCGACGTCGAGTTGCTCGTCGCGGTCATCGCCCAACGGACGCAGCGCGCCGCCGCAATCGGGACAGGTGCAACTGCCGGCCTCGGGCTCGATCCGCCGTTCCGCGCGCAGCAGATGATCGGGCAAGGCGCGCACCGGCGATACCCGCTCGGCGGGCACCCTGTCGGTCGTTCGGCTATCCGCGACCTCGGCTTCGCCTTCGAGTTCTTCGAGAGCGAGCTCGAGCTGTTCGATCTGCAGCGCGAGCTTCTCCGACGACTGGCCGAAGGTCATGCGTCGGAGCTGGGCAAGCTGGTGCCGCAGGGTATCGATCAGCGTATCGCGGGCCGCGAGAGCGGCTTCGAGTTCGGCGATCCGGGCGTCCTTGTCGATGCTGGAAGAGGCTGGTTCCGACACCCCGGACGCCTAGCAAAAGCGGCGCCGCGATGCCAGTAGAACCCTCACTAATCCGCCACTTTTTACCCTGCAAGCAGGGGCGCCGCGGTGCGTTCGGGACGCCGCCAGTCGATGCCCTCAAGCAGCATCGAAAGCTGCGCCGCGGTGAGGCTGACTTTGCCCGCCTTGGTGATCGGCCAGATGAACCGGCCCCGGTCCATGCGCTTCGAGAACAGGCACAGGCCCTGGCCGTCATACCAGAGCAGCTTGACCAGATCGCCGCGCTTGCCGCGGAACGCGAACAGCGCGCCCGAGTGCGGACTCTTCTCCAGCACCTGCTGCACCAGCACCGCGAGACCATCGAACCCCTTGCGCATGTCGGTGGCGCCGCAGGCCAGATAAATGCGCGTTGTCGGTGGTAACGGGATCATCGGGCAAGGACGGACAACACCCGTGCCAGCGCATCGGCATCAACCGCCGCGTCGACGGTGAGCCGCACGCCTGACGGCAGCTCGATCCCGATCTGGCCGCTGCCTGCCGTCGCGGTGGCCGGCGCCGACACCTCGACCTCGGCGAACGATGGCACCGGCGTGCGCTTCGCTCCCGTCAAATCACCCGCCAGTGCTTGCCGGCGCCACGTATAGAGCATCCCGCTGCCGACCGCGTGTCGCTGGCACGTCGCCGAGACCGAGCCGTCAGGGCCGAACGCCTCGCGCAGGATCGACAGCTTCTGATCCACCGACCAGCGACGACGCCCGCCCACGACCGCGATCCGACTGCTCATATGATCACTCATATGACCGGTCGTAAGAGCACTCGCTCCCGTCGCCGCGATATCCTCGTTCATCACCGCTCCTCGCAAAGAGCGGCTATCAGCACCGCGCAGCAGCTTCCTGCAAGGCGGCCTTCAGGACACGCTTACGTGACCAATGAGTAAGGGCATTTATCTCATTCGAGGAGTCGGCGGCGGACCTGCTCCTTTTCAGCGTGGCGTTTACGCTGCCAGATCAGTGGTTCGAAGCATTGCTGCGCCGCGACGGAGCAGGCGATCGATTTCGTTCGACGTCCGCTGCACAGCCAACTTCAGAGCTTCGTCGATGTGGACATAGTCTTGCGTGACATTCTGCGACGCATGGCCGAGCATGGCGCGGATCGTAAGTTCGGAAAAACCAAGATCGCCGGCGACGCTGCCGAACGTGTGCCGAAGCGTATGCGGAGTGACGCCCTTTATTCCCGCAAGACCGCAAACCCGTTTGAGGCATTCGCTAACGGCGGTGAAGGGCCCGCTTCCCACTGCCGATGGAAACGTGTGGGGATTGCCGGCAATGCCGGCTTGCGCGACGAGTACTCGGATCGCGGCAGGCCCGATGGCGCGAATTTGCGCGCCGCCTTTCGTGTCCGGAAAGGCCACATATCCACGATCTGCATGTAGCCAGTCGTGATGCATAGCCTGCGCTTCCTGTCGGCGATATCCGGTCAGCAGCAAGGTTCGCAACACGCCGAGCGCAACCGGATTCTCGCCATTGATCTCGGCATAGGCAATCGCCTTCCCGAGCAATTCGAGTTCCGTGACGCTAAGCCGACGCGTCTTCTTTTTTCCGGCGAGTTTCCTCGCGCCATGGGTCGGGTGAACCTCCAGCAGGCCCTTGTGCTTGGCGTGCCCGATGATGGCCTGGAGCGTGCCAACGCACCGCCCGGCAACACCAGGGCCACCGGTCGCTTTTCCGCCACGCCCCCCGGTTCGCGGCTTCGCCGTCTTTCCGTTCTTTACGTCCGTCTGCATCTGCTCGACATCCGCTATCTTCAGATGCTTGACCACGCGCTTTCCAAGCAAGGGAATGATGTGGGTCCGAATACGACTCTCGTCCATGTCGAGCGATGAAGACTTGATGGGAAGGTTCTTCCGGCCGAGGATATTTCCGGCGCGAGCTTCGGTGAGATACCAGTCGCACATCTCTGCGACCGTCATCGCGTTGCGCGACTGACGAGCCTCATCGGCCGGATCCTGCCCGACTATGACGGCGGCCAGCTTGAGCCGGGCGAGATCGCGCGCCTGTTCGACCGTAAGAACGCCAAAGCGACCGAGGTTCATCCGGCGCTGAATGCCCTCTGCATTGCGATACTGAACGATGAACGTCTTCAGGCCCGAGGGAAGGACGCGTAGCCCGAATCCTTTGATCTCGGTGTCCCAATAGATGAGCTGCTTCGAGGCCGGCGAAATGACCGCGTCGATCGTGCGTTTTGTCAACTTGCTCGTCGGCATGCTCTCAATCCTCTTGCTGACAAAATCTCGAATCGAGGCATTGTCAGCAAATTGTCAGCGCTGTACGGCGTTTCAGCGGCTAGGCTAGGATAGGGCGCCGCAGCGATAATCTCAAGAAAATAAGCAATTATAGGGCGGTAGCGTAGAAAAAGAAGAAGTCGAAGCGAATCGCGTTCAAGTTGCCAAGGTTGGGGTCGAGGGTTCGAATCCCTTCGCCCGCTCCAAAAACTTCAAGAAAATCAGTGGGTTATACAAGGTCGCGAAAGCGGCCTTCTTTCATTTTTGGGCTGGGCTACAACCGGGCTACAACGCATTCCAAGGTATGAGCGAGCCGGAGTCCCCAAAGTCGTTCATCGGAGCAGTGCGGTAGCATCGGCGAAGGGCTGGTTAAGCCCCGGCTTTCACGCTCCTTCGTGATACCGAACCGTCGTTGACATTGCTTCGACCAGTGACCGTAAAGCGCCTCCGATTATCTCACCATACCCCTGATCTTGCGCGGGATCGCCGCCCACGGGGCCTCTCCAATGGCTTGTCTGGTCGAGGTCCACCCATCTTCCCGCAACGGCATCGAACGGATTTTTCCGCCGCCGGACAAGCCGACTTTGCATCGCGAAACAAAAAAGCCGTCCGCCGCCGTCTGCCACTTCGTTCCGCCCTTCGGGTGCGGGCCGGTCGTCCCTCGTCCGGGTGACAGCCATCGAGGCCGCGATGGGCGCGGTCCCGAAGCAAGAAAGGACTAACGACATGATCTGCGGAAACTTCAAGGCAACCGATCGCGGCTTCCACGGTGAAATCCGGTTTTTCGGCACCAGCGAAAAGGTGGAAATCCTCCGGGTCGACGACAAGGCGAGCGACAAGTCGCCCGACTATCGCATCGTTGCCGCCGACGATGAGAGCATCGAGTTCGGTGTCGGCTGGCTCAAGTCCGCCAGGGACGGAAAGCCTTACGCTTCATTCAATCTCAATCCGGTCCTAGCGCCGGACGTTCATCTTCGGCTTGTCTCGACCAAGGTAACCGGCAAGTTCGAGTTGAAAGTCGACTGATCGCGAGAGCGTCCCGTCAGTAAGGCGGGGCGCTCTCAATTTTCGACAAAGGATCTGCGCCGGGTGAAACCGTATCGGCCGTCGTGATCTGGCGGGACCGATCGAAAGCGAGATCGGCCTTGGGGCCGCGCCGGCGCCATGCGGCAGCTTCCTGTGCGTCGCCATGACGGCGTGATCGTCGCCAGGGACAGCCTCCATGTGGTCTTGCGCACTGTAGACCGGATGGCAGATTTTTCGGGCTTTGCCGGGAGCGTCATCTCTCCCGTCCTGCCTGCGTGACCGCCCCTCGCGGCCTCTCTCGTGGCTGTTCTGACCGGGGCCACCTGTCGGCGCAACGGCGCCGGGCCGCTTTTTTCCGCCGTGCTGGCGCGCTTTGCATCGCGAAGCAAAAAAGCGGCCCTTCGGCCGTCCGATGGCCGCAAGCCCACCCCGCCGCGCGAGCGCGACAGGAACCCCGAGCCAGCGGTGCGCCGCCGAATGTTCCCGGTCCCTGAACCGCCACGAGACCGCATGGAGCGGTCCCGAAGCAGGAAAGGACGAACAAGATGCTCGAATATCTCCGCACGGTGCTGGCCGAATTTGCGATTACCACCGTCAACGTCACAACGCTGGACGATATGTATGAGGCGGCCACCCTTGTCGCCGTCGATCGCTTCGGGATCGTCCTTGCGGTCAAGCACAGGCATGTAGCCATTTGCCTTCCATGGAACACTGTCTTTGAGATCGAGATCGAGGAATAACCGGCAGACTGCAAGAGCGTCTCGCCAGCGATGGCGGGGCGCTTTCTTCTTTCATAAAGCAGCGTGCGCCATCGACCGTCGTGTCGGCCCGGTGGCCGAGCCGGTATCCCGGCGATCATTTTCTTGAGTGGGAATCAGGGCGCTCCGCCCCCGCTCCCCAGCAACAACAATCGGCCGGACCGGGTTGGCGCCAGGGCGCCCGTCCGCACCACTCCGGCAGATTCTTGCTGCCCCCCACACCCCCGGCTGCTCGACGCGAAGGCAGGAGCGATGGCCCAGCCATCGCCCTGCTGGCGATTTGAAGAAAGGAAAGCAGTCATGGACAATATCAGGCACGGCGACGGTGGCAGCGCCCAATACTGGCAGGAGCGCCGCGAAGCCTTCTCGATTTCGAGGATGTGTCGGCTGAGCGTAGCTTGTTTGATATTCATGTTCCGCGCCGCCCGGCTGAAACTGCCCGCTTCGGCCGCCGCAAGCAGGTAGCGTAGCTGGCGTAGTTCGATCATACCTCAACTCACTTCGTTCACATCCAGTCCGCGCAAATGGATCAAGCTGGCAACGCGATTGGTTCGAAGCCTTAGTTTACCGCGAAAGGCCGCTCGGGCACGCTGTGACCGACCTTCAGGCCTTCTCCTCTCCCGCTCTTGACGTTCATGAAGTTTGCCCCTCGGCGGTTCCCTCTTGCGGTTGGTATACGAAAAAGATAGAAAGTAATAAATTACTTTCTTTTGAAGGCGCGAACAATGAATGGGCGTTCCAAACATCTTCCCGCTGACGAGCGACGGGCGGCGACCGTGGAGGCGGTGGTCGACCTGGCCGCGGAACAGAACCCGAGCGACATCACAACGACGGCCATCGCCCAGCGGATGGGTCTGACCCAGGGCGCTCTCTTCCGCCACTTCCCGACCAAGGACGCCATCCTGCAGGCGGTCATGTCCTGGGTGACCGAGCGGTTGCTCGCCCGCGTGGACAAGGCGATCGAAGAAGCCGCCTCTCCGGCTGCCGCGCTTGAGGCGGTTTTCATGACGCATATCGATTTCGTGTCTGACCACCCCGGTGTGCCGCGAATGCTGTTCGGGGAGTTGCAGCGACCGGGCGAGACGCTTCCCAAGCGCATGGCCCAGACCCTGATCCGCCATTATGGCGAACGGCTGCATACCCTGCTCGACGCCGGAAAGGCACGGGGCGAACTGCATGCGGACCTCGATCCGGAAGCCGCGGCCACCCTGTTCATCGGCACGGTCCAGGGCCTGGTCATGCAATCCATGCTGGCGGGCGATGTGACCCGCATCCGCAGCGATGCGCCCGGCGTGTTCGCCATCTATCTGCGCGGCGTCGGAGCATCATCATGAAGAACATCCGCCTGTCCGGCACGACAAAGCGGATCCTGATCATTGCGGCCGTCATCGCGATCATCGGTGCTGGATGGCTGTGGATGCAGCGGGGCAGCCGCGACGGCGACGCCCTCAATCTGTACGGCAATGTCGATATTCGGGAGGTGCAATTGGCCTTCCGCCAGTCCGGCCGCGTCGCGCAGATGCTGTTCGATGAAGGCGATCATGTCGAGCCGGGCGCACATATGGCGACTCTCGACGCGCAGCCGTTCGAGGAAGCGCTCGCGGCCGCCGACGCCGCCGTAGCGGTCGCACAGGCAGACCTCGACAAACTGCGCCGCGGGCTGCGGCCGCAGGAGATTGCGCAGGCGCAGGAGGCCCTCAATCAGGCCCTGGCCGTCGCCAGGGACACGGAGCGTAATTTTGATCGGCAGAGCCAGTTGCTCGCGTCGGGAGCCGCCAGTCAAAAGACGGTCGATGCCGCGCGCACTGCGCGCGATCAGGCCGCCGCCAGTGTCAAAGCGGCCCGGGCCGCGCATTCGCAAGCCACCGAAGGGTTTCGCAAGGAAGACATCGCGGCCGGGCAAGCCCGCCTCGCCGCCGCACAGGCAGCACGGGCTCAAGCCGCCACCGCTCTTGCCGACACGGTTCTGCTTGCACCCGGCACCGGCACAATCATCGCACGGGTGCGCGAACCCGGCAGCATGGTTGTCAGCCAAAGCCCGGTCTATAGCCTCAGCCTTGATGCACCGGTTTATGTCCGCGCCTATGTCGGCGAACCGGATCTGGGGCGCATCGCGCCCGGAATGCGGGTGCGCGTTCGCAGCGACTCGTCCGACAAGACCTATCAAGGCCAGATCGGGTTCATATCACCGCGGGCGGAGTTCACGCCAAAAACGGTAGAAACCACCGATCTGCGCACGGATCTGGTCTATCGCCTGCGGATCGTGGTCACCAATGCCGATGCTGCGCTGCGTCAGGGCATGCCGGTAACGATCGAGGTCGAAGCCGGACAAGCCACCGGCGCGCGCGCCAAAGGCCGCTGACGTGCCGCCCGCCACCGCGCCACAGGAGCAAAATGGCGATGTCGCGGTCGTCATCGACAGGTTGAGCAAGCATTTCGGCAGTGCGCCTGCGTTACAGGATCTCAGCGCGCAGATAAGCTATGGCCGACTGACCGGGCTGGTCGGGCCGGACGGCGCGGGCAAGACCACCCTGATGCGTATCCTGACAGGACTGCTGGTGCCGAACAGCGGCCACGCCACGGTAGCGGGCTTCGATGTGGCGGACGACAATGACGCCATCCATGTTGCGACAGGCTACATGCCGCAACGCTTCGGGCTCTACGAAGACCTGTCGGTCATGGAGAATATGCGCCTCTATGCACAGCTGCGCGGCATGGATGCCGATGGGCACACCGACCTGTTTGCCCAATTGCTCGACTTCACGCGCCTTGCCCCTTTTACCGGACGCCTGGCGGGCAAGCTCTCCGGCGGCATGAAGCAGAAGCTGGGCCTCGCCTGCGCGTTGATGGCCCGGCCTGCCGTCCTGCTGCTCGACGAACCGGGCGTCGGCGTCGATCCGGTCAGCCGTCAGGACCTGTGGCGCATGGTGCAGGCGCTGACCGACGAAGGGATGGCCGTGGTCTGGTCGACTGCCTATCTCGACGAAGCCGAACGCTGCGACAATGTGCTGCTGCTCAACGAAGGGCAGCTCGCTTATGACGGACCGCCCGGAGAGCTGACCGCGCGCCTTACAAGCCGGAGCTTTCGGCTGGAACAGGTCGGCGAGCGGCGGCGGGCCGTGCTAGCCGAAGTGCTCAGCCTGGACAGTGTCGGCGACGGGGTGATCCAGGGCGCCGGCGTCCGCGTGGTGCTGCGCGCCGATGCGGGAACCGAGCAAATTAGCGCGCTCGCCGATCGGGTCGGCGCGCAACTGAAAGCGGTGCCTGCCCGCTTCGAGGATGCCTTCATTGATCTTCTGGGCGGCGGTCCGGGCGGCACATCGGCGCTTGCCGAAGGGATGCCGCCGGTCGAACTGGCTTCAGACGTTGCCGTCTCCTGCCGCGATCTGACCAAGCGTTTCGGCGATTTCACCGCCACCGACATGGTGAGCTTCGAGGTCCGCAAGGGCGAGATATTCGGTCTGCTCGGGCCGAACGGCGCCGGCAAATCGACTACCTTCAAGATGCTGTGCGGCCTGCTCAAACCCACCAGCGGCGAAGCGCAGGTGGTGGGGCTGGACCTGCGCCGGGCGACCGGTGCTGCCAAAGGCCAGCTTGGCTATATGGCGCAGAAATTCTCGCTCTATGGCCTGCTGTCCGTGCGGCAGAACCTGGAGTTCTCCGCGGGCGTCTATGGCCTGAAAGGCGCCGCGCGGCAGGCGCGGATCGACGAGATGATCGACATCTTCGGGCTGCAACCCTGGCTGTCGGCGGCGCCGGAGTCCCTGCCGCTCGGGGTCAGGCAACGTCTGGCGCTGGCCTGCGCGGTGATGCACCGCCCGCCCGTGCTGTTCCTGGATGAACCGACTTCGGGCGTCGATCCCATCACGCGCCGCGAATTCTGGACCCATATCAACGGCCTTGCCCGCAAGGGGGTGACGGTGATGGTCACCACCCACTTCATGGACGAGGCGGAATATTGTGATCGGGTGGCGATGCTCTATCGCGCCCGGCTGATCGCGCTCGACACGCCGGACGCCCTCAAACGCGGCGCGGTCAGCGATCTCCGGCCGGACCCGACCATGGAAGACGCCTTCATTCATCTGGTCGAAGCCGAGGACCGCGCTGACGAAGCCCGCAGCGGAGTTGCCGCATGAACGGCGCGGGCGGATTGCGAACGGACCTTCAAGCCATGCGCCGCTTCGATCCGAAGCGCCTTTGGGCGCTGGTGTTCAAGGAAAGCCTGCAGGCGATGCGCGATCCGTCCACGCTGCTGATCGCCTTCGCCCTTCCGGTCGTGTTGCTGCTGCTGTTTTCCTATGCGGTGTCGCTCGACGTGCGCGCGGTGCGCATCGGTGTCGTGCAGGAATCGCAGTCTGCTTCGGCGCAATCGCTGGCCGCCGCCTTCGCCGGCACCCGTTATCTGGACGTCACCTTCGCCCATGACCGGCGCGAGGTCGCCGACCGGGTTGTCTCGGGCGACTTGCGCGGATTGGTGGTGATCCCGCAGGATTTCGAGCAGCGCCTGGCTGATCGCGGCACGCGACCTCTGGTGCAGATCATCGCCGACGGTTCGCAGCCCAATACCGCCAACTATGTCACCAACTATGCGCAGGGCGTGGTGCAGACCTGGCGGGGCGGGCTTGATGGCGAGACGCCACGCTCGGTCGTCACGATGGAGCCGCGCTACTGGTTCAACGCCGAACTGGAAAGCCGCCGCGCGCTGGTGCCCGGCGCCATCGCCATTGTCATGACCATCATCGGCACCATGCTGACCGCGCTGGTGGTGGCGCGCGAATGGGAACGCGGCACGATGGAAGCGGTGCTCTCCACCCCCGCATCGGTCGCGGAAATCCTGATCGGCAAGCTCCTGCCCTATTTTGCGCTCGGCATGCTGGCCACGCTCGGTGCGACCGCGCTGGCGGTCTTCGTGTTCGGCGTGCCGCTGCGCGGATCGCTGGCGGCGCTCCTGCTGCTTTCGGCCACCTTCATGGTGCCGGCGCTGGGTCAGGGACTGCTGATTTCGTCTGTCACCCGCAACCAGTTCCTGGCCGCGCAGATCGCCTTGTTCTCCGGCTTTCTGCCGGCCTTCATGCTGTCGGGCTTTCTCTATGAGATCGACGCGATGCCCGCGCCGATCCGGGCCATCACCTGGGCGATACCGGCGCGTTATTTCGTGTCTTCGCTGAAAACCGTCTTTCTGACCGGAGACATCTGGGCCGTCTTCGTGCCGAACCTGTTGGCGATGGGCGCAATCGGCATCCTGTTTTTCCTTCTGGCAAAGCGCGCCACGCGCAAGAACCTGGAGTGAGCGGCGATGGCGCGACCCGATAGCTATTTCAGTTTCACCCGGCTGCGAGCCCAGTTCGTCAAGGAAGTGCTGAGCATCCTGCGCGATCCGCGCAGCCGCATGGTGGTGTTCATGCCGCCGCTGCTGCAACTGCTGGTGTTCGCCTTCGCCGCAACGCTCGAAGTGCGCAATGTCGATATTGCCGTGCACAATCAGGATGCGGGCCGCTGGTCGCATGAACTGATCACGCGGCTCGATCGGGCCGACTTCATTACCCAAGTCTATCGCGTGACCGACAGTCAGGAACTGGGACGCCTGATCGACCAGGGCAAGGTGATCGCGGCGATCGATATCCAACCGGACTTTTCGCGCGCAATCGCTGCCGGAGACAGCGGTCGCGTTCAGATGCTGATCGACGGCCGGCGCAGCAATTCAGGACAGATCACCGCCAGTTATCTCTCCGCCATCGCCGCCGAAGTCGGCGCGGAGGCCAACCCCGGCACAGGTCCTGCGACGCCGGTGGCGGTGCGCAACTGGTTCAATCCCAATCTGACCTATCGCTGGTTCATCGTGCCCGGCCTCTCGGGCATCCTGGCGTTCTTCAGCGCGCTGCTCATAACCTCGCTGTCGATCGCCCGTGAACGCGAACTGGGAACCTTCGACCAGTTGCTGGTGTCGCCAACCTCCACGCTGGAAATCATCCTGTCCAAATCCTTGCCGGCGCTAGTTATCGGCACCATGCTCGGACTTCTGATGATGGCGGCTGCTGCGGGACCGTTCCGGATTCCGTTCAACGGGTCGTTCGCGCTGCTGTTTGTCAGCCTGGTCCTGTTCATCCTGTCGGTGGTGGGCATCGGCCTGATGATTTCGGCGATCAGCGCGACCCAGCAGCAAGCCATCCTTGGCGCCTTCGCGATCGGCGTGCCATCCGTCCTGATGTCGGGCTTTGCCACGCCGGTCGAGAACATGCCCATGCTGCTGCAATGGCTGGCGCAGGCGATTCCGCTCACCCATTTCCTGATCATCGTCGAAGGCAGCTTTCTGAAAGCCATGGCGCCCGGCGACATATTTGCCAGCCTCTGGCCATTGGCGCTGATCGCCCTGGTGTCGCTCACCATGGCCACCATCTTCGTTCGAGGACGCCTGCAATGATACGCATCCCCCATCGGTGGCCGCACCTTGCGGCGGTGATAGTCGGCTGCACCTCGTTGACGGCCTGTGTCGTCGGCCCCGACTATCGCGCGCCACCGTCCGTTGATACCGGCAGCGGCTGGACCCGGCCGGTCGCGGCAGACTCCGCGCCAACCGGCCTTACCCGCTGGTGGAGGGCCCTGGGCGATCCCGAACTGGAGAGGCTGGTCGATACCGCACTGGCGCAAAATCTGGATATCCGTCAAGCTGCCGCGCGGATCGACGAGGCGCGCGCGCTGCGAGACCGCGCCGCTGGCCGGCAACTGCCCACGGTTTCTGCTGGCGCCAGTGTGAACCAGCGTCGGCAAAGCGAGAACGGCCCGCTGCCCGTTGGGTCCATTCCCAGCCTCGATGCGTCTCAGACGATCTACGAAGCCGGCTTCGACGCGGCCTGGGAACTCGACCTGTTCGGCGCCAACCGGCGGGCGCTGGAAGGCGCGAACGCCCGCTTGCAGGCGACCGAAGCGGAGGCGCAGGGCGTGCGTATGCGGATCGCGGCCGAAGTCGCACGCGCATGGTTCGAGGCGACCGGCGCCAGAGAAGAATTACGCGCGCAGCGGGCGACGGTGGCGACGCTGCACCAAACGCTGGAACTCATGCGCGGACGCGCTGCGCTCGGCGATGTTGCCGGTGCCGACGTGGACGCAGCCCATGAACGCTGGGCCGCCGCCAACGCCCTGCTGCCGGGCATAGAGGCACGGCAGCGCGGGGCGGTGCTCGGCCTTGGTGTCCTGCTCGGCTCACCGCCGGAACGTGAACTCAAGCTGCTCGATGCCACCGCGTCGTCTCTCATACTGCCGGCGCTGCCCGTGGGGGAACGTGCCGATATATTGCGGCGTCGCCCCGATGTTCTGGCTGCCGAACGGCGCCTCGCCTCCAGCACCGCCGAGATCGGCGTGGCGACCGCCGAACTGTTTCCCAGGCTCTCTATCGCAGCGGGCGGCGGATTTCAGGCGCTTAGCACGGGCGACTGGTTCGACGCCTCCAGCACCCGCTACTCGATCCTGCCGCTCATTTCCTGGCGCTTGTTCGACGGCGGCCGCGTACGTGCGGAGATACGCGCGCGGGAGGCCGTTCAGCGGCAGGCCGCGCTGGGCTATGAACAGGCCGTCCTGGCCGCATTGGGCGACGCGGAGCGCGCCTTGAGCGACTATGACGCCGGACGCGATGCGCTCGCGCGTCGTCAAACGGCGCTCGAGGCTTCACGCCGGAGTTTCAGCCACGCCGAGGCTCGTTTTGCCGCCGGCGATATCGCGCGGATTGAACTGCTTGCGGCCGAGCGCCTCCTGCACGAAGCTGAAACCGCCTGCGCCCGCGCGCATGCCACAACGGCGGTGCAACTGGTGGCGTTGTACAAGGCGATCGGTGGGGGCTGGGACTTGCCCGATGCGCCGACTTCCAAACACGTTTCAATTGGTGCCACAGTGGGAGAAGGGCAATGAATGACGCTGACGGGAACAGCAAGGAACCTGCCGCGCACGACTGGGCGGGTGAAGCGGGCACACGCTGGCTTGCCCAGCTCGATCGTTTCGAGAGCATGATCGAACCGATCGGCGAAGCGCTGCTCGCGCGAGCAGCCTATGTTGCCGGGGAGAAGGTGGTCGATATCGGCTGCGGCGGCGGCTGGACGACGAGGCGGATCGCCGAAAGGACGGGCAACACGGGATTGGCGCTCGGCCTCGACATATCGCCCGAACTGGTGGCGGCGGCAACGGATCGGGCGCAGCGCGCCGGTCTTGCCAACATCCGCTTCGAACAAGGCGACGCCGCGACGGCCATGCCTGAAGAAGCCCCCTTCGACCGGCTGCATTCCCGCTTCGGCACGATGTTCTTTCCCGATCCCTATGCCGCCTTCGCCAATCTGCGCCGAATGCTGCGTGCTAGTGGAAGGCTCGACATCGCGGTGTGGGCGCCGATCGCCGACAATCCGTGGCAGCGCAATGTCATGGCCGCAATCCGTCGGCATATCGACCTGCCCACGCCGCAGCCGCGCGAGCCTGGTCCGTTCGCGCTGGGTGAGCAGGACTATGTGACCGATCTTCTGCGAAGCGCCGGTTTCTCCAACATATCGTTCGACGCCTGGACCGGGGATCAGCGCGTCGGCGGACCCGGCAGCGATCCCGAGAGCGCCACCCGCTTCGTGCTCGACGGCATGCAGGTCGGCGATCTCGTCCGGGCGAGCGGGAACGACACGCGCGTGGCCGTTCACCGCAGCCTCGTCCAACTGTTCGAGCGCAATTGCGATGATGAAGGTGTTCGCATGGGCGCGAAAGCCTGGCTGGTGAGCGCCCGCGCGTGACCTGGCGTCAACCGCCATCCTCATCGTGAACCACCCACAGGCTATGTGAGTCGATCTCCAGCTTGAGCAGGGCGCGGGCCGCTTCCGATCGCGCCATGATCTCCGACCGGCGCGCTTCTCCCGCCTGACGGCGGGCATAGAGCAGGTCGCCAAGGTCGATCTGGCCGAGCTGGTAGCCACGTTCGGTTCGGACCAGCGCGTTGGCGGCGCTTTGCGCTGACAGATCCGTGTTTTTCCACGCCTCCAGCCGCAAGGTGGCGCTGGACAGATCGGCGTCCGCGATGGCCCTCACGGTCCGCTGGACGGACATATGCTCAAGCTGCGCGGCATTGCCTTCCGCAAAAGCCCGGTCCGCCGCCGCGCGCCTGTGGCCGCCGCCCAGCGGCATCGACATGACGACCCCCGCGCCCTGCTCCATGCCGCTCCGCTCACTGAACAGCCGGACGCCGAAGGACGGATCGGCAATCCGGTCCGCGCGAACACGCCGCGCGACGACCGCCAGCCGCTGTGCCTCACGCTCGGCGGCGCGGATTTCATGGCTGCGTTCGATCACCAGATCCCGCATCGCCGCAAGCCTCTGCGGCGGCACCATCGCAACGGAGGTTTCCGGCGGCTCGGTGGGAAGCGGTATCTCTGGAAAATTCGCGGCAAGCGCCACACGCGCCTGTTCGCGCGCCGCGAGCGAGTTCGCGGCCTGGGCCTGGGCCTGGGCCAGCGCCGCCATGGCCTGATCGACATCGATCGCCGCCGCATCGCGCAACGCCACGCGCCGGCGCAGCGCGGACAGCTCCTTTTCCAGCCAGCGCACCGTATCGAGGTCGTTGCGATACAGCGCACCGGCAACCAGCCAATCGTTCCAATAGCCGGAGAGCAGCAAAGCCGTCTGATGCCGGGCATCCTCCATCCGGTTTTCCGCGACCTCTATGCCCAGAGCGCCGGCCTCGCGATCGAGCGCCGCCTTGCCCGGCAGACGGAACGGACGGGCGATCGTGGCGTCGAACTCGTCGTAGCCGCCTTCCCTGTCCACGCTGCGGCGAACATAGCTGCCGGTAACGGCAATTTCATGGGTTCCCTTCGCCAGCATGTCGCGGTCGGCACGGGCTGCGTCCACCCGTGCCCGCGCGGCCGCTACGGCCGGATGATTGTCCAGCGCTTCGGCAACCTTTTCGCTCGGCGGCAAATCGGCGCGCTGGGCCAGAACCGCGGCGGGCGTGAGCAACGCGACAAGCGCCCCTAGGAAAAGCGGCGATCTCATGCGATCCTCCCCTGGGCTGACACCGGGACTACGTGCCAGCGCACTGGCAGCGACCGCTTCGATTGCGTGACCGCGTCAACCAGTGTCCCCAGGACGTCCTCATCGACAATCAGTTCCAGCGCGCTGCGGCGTAGCAGACCCGACACCCGTTCCGCCGTGCTGGCGTCGCCGAAGTCCCAGCCGCGCACGGCCTGCTCGGCGATATGGATCGGCGCGTTGCAGGCGGCGCGGAGTGCGTCGGTCACGCTATCGGCGTCATGCGAGGCGCAATGGAAGGTCAGCAGGATGTCAGCCATTGTCGGTTTCTCCCGCGCTTTCGCCGAAACGCTCGAACAGGATCGGCAGCAGGATGAGCGTCAGCAGGGTGGAGGTGATGAGGCCGCCGATCACGACGATGGCGAGGGGGCGCTGAATCTCCGATCCGGGGCCGGTCGCAAACAGCAGCGGCACAAGGCCGAAGGCCGTGATGCTGGCGGTCATCAGGACGGGGCGCAGGCGGCGCTCGGCGCCGATGCGCACCGTTTCGGCCATGCTCCGCCCATCGGCCCGGAGCTGGCGGAAATAGGTGACCATGACCAGCCCGTTGAGCACCGCGATGCCAAGCAGCGCGATAAAGCCCACCGAGGCGGGGACTGACAGATATTCGCCGCTAGCCCAGAGCGAGACGATCCCGCCCACCATGGCGAAGGGAATGTTGACAAGGATGAGCACGGAGGCGCGCATCGAGCGCAGCGTTGCCAGCAGAACGAAGAAGATCAGCAGCAGCGCAATCGGAATCACGACCGCCAGCCGGGCCGAGGCGCGCTGCTGGTTCTCGAACTGCCCACCCCAGACGATGCTGTAGCCGGCGGGCAGTTTGACCTTCGCGCCGACCTCGGCTTTCGCTTCGTCGACATAGCCGACCAGATCGCGCCCGGAGACGAACGCCTGCACCAGCGCGAAGCGCGACCCGTTCTCATGGTCGAGCTTGACCGGCCCCTCGGTCCGCTCGATCCGCGCCATGTCGCTGACCCGCGCGATAATGCCGGTCGGCGTATGCAATTGCAGATCGGCAAAACGGGCGGGATCGGTGCGCAGCGCCTCGTCGCCGCGGATGACGATCGGCACGCGCTTCTGGCCATCGGCGACGATACCGACATGGGCGCCTTCGACCTGCGCGCGCAGCGCATCCTGTATGCGGTCGACCGGCATCCCGAAGCGCCCGGCGGCGGCGCGGTCGATGTCGAGCTGGAGATAATCGACGCGGTCATTGGCGACGGTCAGCACTTCGGAGGCGCCATCGACGTTCGACAATATCTGCTGCACCTGATCCGCCAGTTCGCCGAGCATCGCCAGATCCGGCCCGAAGATCTTGACGGCAAGATCGCCGCGCGCGCCGGTCAGCATTTCGGAAACGCGCATCTCGATCGGCTGAGTGAAGCTCGGCTCGATGCCGGGCAGGCCCGCCATCGCCTTGCGCATGTCCTCGACGATGAGATCCTTGTCGCCGCGCCATTCGGAGCGCGGCTTCAGACGAACGAAGCTGTCGGTTTCATTGGGGCTCATCGGATCGAGGCCGATTTCGTCCGATCCGACGCGCGCGATCACGTCCTGCACTTCCGGAACGCGCATCAGCGCGCGCTGCGCGGCCATGTCGCCCTTGACCGACTGGTCGAGATCGATGGAGGGCAGCTTGGTGAGCTGGACGATGATCGACCCTTCATCCATCGTCGGCATGAAGGTCTTGCCGACCGCGCCATAAGCGATGCCGGCGATGACAAGCCCCGCCGCCGACAGCCCGTAGACCACCCGCTTGCGCGCGAAGGCGCCGTCGAGAAGCCCCCAATAGCGAGGGCCGAGCTGGCGCATCAGCCACGGCTCGCCATGATGGCCGCTTTTGAGACCGAAGGATGCAAGCACGGGGACCAGGGTGAGCGCGAGCAGCAGCGAACCGGCGAGCGCGAAGACGATGGTAAGCGCAACCGGCGCGAACAATTTGCCTTCAAGCCCCTGCAATGACAGCAGCGGCAGGAAGACCAGCGCAATGATGGCGATCCCGGCCGAGACCGGCACGATGACTTCGCTTGCCGCCTGATAGACGAGGTTGAGGCGCGGGGTTCCCTCCTCGTGCGCCCGGCCGAGCCGTTCGACGATATTTTCCACCACCACGATCGACCCGTCGACCAGCAGGCCGATGGCGATAGCCAGGCCCCCAAGGCTCATGAGATTGGCGGACAGGCCCATACCCTGCATGAAGAGGAAGGTGATGAGCGCCGCCATCGGGAGGGTAGCAGCGACAATCGCCGCCGCCCGCCAGTCACCCAGGAACAGGATGAGCAGCACGACGACAAGCACGGCGGCTTCGAGCAGAGCTTTCTCGACCGTGCCGACGGCGCGCGCGATCAGATCGGACCGATCGTAGAAAACATCGACATGGGTGCCGGCGGGCAATGTGCTTTCGATTTCCGCGAGGCGGGCGCGGACACCATCGACCACCTGCCGCGCATCGGCGCCGCGCAAGGCGATCACCAGTCCTTGAACAGCCTCCGCCTGGCCATTCTTGCTGACCGCGCCATAACGTGTGAGGCTGCCAATGCCGACCGTCGCCAGCTCGCCGAGCCGAACGATGCGGTCGCCGCGGCTGACAATGACCAGTTGCTGAAGATCCTCGACCGACCGGATCGCCCCCACCGCACGCACGATCAGGGCTTCCTCGCCGCTTTTCAGGCGCCCGGCGCCATCGTTGCGATTGCCGCTTTCGATCGCCGCCTGGATATCGGCGATGGAGAGCCCTGCCGCCGCAAGCGCAACGGGATCGGGCCTGACCTCGAAGGTCCGGACAAAGCCGCCCAGCGCGTTCACGTCAGCGACGCCGGGAACGGTGCGCAGCGCCGGACGGATGGTCCAGTCGAGCAGTTCGCGCTTCTCCTGCAGCGAGAGCGGCCCCTCGATCGTGAACATGTAGATGTCCGAAAGCGGTGTGGAGATCGGCGCAAGGCCGCCGCTGATCGACGCGGGCAGATCGGGCATCACATTCGACAGCCGCTCCGCCACCTGCTGGCGCGCCCAATAGATGTCGGTGCCGTCGACAAAATCGATGGTGATGTCGGCGATGGCGTATTTGGCGGTGGAGCGCAGGATTGCCTGATCGGGAATGCCGAGCATTTCCATCTCGATCGGTGTGATGACGCGGCTTTCCACCTCCTCGGGTGTCATGCCCGGAGCCTTCAGTATGACCTTCACCTGCGTCTGGGCGATGTTCGGATAAGCATCGACGGGCAGCGTCATGAAGGCCCAGGTGCCCAGCCCGGCAACGGCCAGCGCCAGCGCGATGACGAGCAGACGCCAGGAGAGCGAGGCGGCGACCAGCGAACGCAACATGGCCCGGACCTATCGCGACAAAGCGAGCGCCTTGAGCGCGCTCGTGCCGGAAATGACCACCTGCTCGCCCGGCCTGACGCCCGAAAGCAGCACGGTCTGTCCCCCAGCGGAACCGCCCATCTTCACGTCGCGGACCGCGTATCCGTCACCAGTGGAAACGAAGACGATAGCCTTGTCCCCGATCATGGCGATCGCCTCGCTGGGCACGCTGACGGCGCCGGCCGGAGCCGGCCCGGACAGCGACAGGCTCGTCGCGCGCCCAGCGATGATGCCCGGCCCGGCGGGAATCTCGGCCTTGAGCATGGCGGAACGGGTGGCGGGGTCTACCGTCGAGCCGACGGCGGTGACGCGCCCGGCGATGCCGGGTTCGATCAATATGCTCATGCCCGGCCGTACCGTACCGACTAGCCGCTCGGGCAACTGGCCGACAGCCTCATAGCGATTGGCGGCGTCGATCACATAAGGCGCGGTAGTTCCGTCCACCGGAGAGCCCGCCTGGATGCCGGCGGTGGTGATGCGCCCGGCGATCGGCGCGGTCAGCGTATAGGTGCCCCTTGTGCCCGAGCCATTGACCATTTTAAGGATGCGCGCCTTTTCGCCAACATCCGCGCCCGCTTCGGCCGCCAGCGCATTGGCTTCATCGGCCCGCGCGCCCGCGATGATACCTTCGCGGGCAAGCTGCGAGAGCCGGGCCGCGTTCGACCGCGCAACGCTCGCCCGCGCATTGGCACGCGTCAGGTCAGCCCCCATCGTCAGCACGTCGCGGCTGGAAATAACCGCAAGCGGCTGGCCCTGCCGGACGGTATCGCCTTCAACCACCAGCGTCCGCATGACCACGCCGGGAAAGGTCGCGGCCACGGCCACGCGCGCATTGGCGGGCGGCTGAATCACCGCCGGAATGACGGCGATGGGGGCTTCGCTCGCGGTGACGGCGGGCGCCAGGCGGATACCAAGCTGAGCGGCCTGCTTGCGATCAACGGGCAGAACGCCCGGCGCCGCTTGCCCGGCTTCGGAAGATGAAGGGGTGGGTTCAGGCACCGTGCCGGACCCGGCAAGCCACCAGATCCCCAGCGCCAGCGCGATGACGGCAAGGCCGGCAAGGACATAGTTCCGCTTCGACATAGGCTTCGCCTAGAGCGCGAAACTGACGAAACCCTGACGGGTCGCAATGCTTGGCGCTTCAGGTGTCGGGGAAATGCAGAGACAATTCCCGCGCGGCAGGATCTGTGGTCAGCCGTGCGCCGTGCGCCGCCATGATCCGGTCGACGATCGCCAGGCCAAGCCCGGCGCCGCTGGTGCTGGCATGGTCCGCCCGGCTGTGCCGACGCACGAGCTCGCGAAGCCGATCGGGTGAGAGGCCCTCGCCGCCATCGCCCACCGCGATCACCGGATCCGGGCCAACCCGTATATTCACCGTGCCCCCCGGTGGCGTCACACGGACAGCATTCTCGATGAGATTCCGCAAGGCGGCGGCGATCGCTTCGCGCCGGCCCCGCGCCACTGGATGCGCGGTGCCTGCATCGAGCGTGATGGCTTTCCCTTCCGCGATGATGTCCGGGGCCAGGAAGCTGACGACATCGCGCGCGATCTCGACAAGGGACACGGATTCCAGCGGGAATTGCGCGGCGGCGGCGGCATCGACCTGGGCGAGCAGCATGAGCTGGTCGACCAGGCGGCGCATCGCGGCAACGTCATGCTTGAGGCGCGCGGCGTCGTCATGATCGAGCCGGTCGAATTCGAGCGACAGCACTGCGAGCGGCGTGCGCAGTTCATGGGCGACATCGGCGGCAAAGGCTTCCTGGCGCATGGCAGCGTCGTCGAGGCGGCCGAGCAGATCATTGACGGCATCCGTGAACGGCAGCGCTTCGGCTGGCAGATGGGACGTGTCTATGCGAAAGCCGCGTTCGTGCCCACGCGCTGCTTCGATCGCGGTTGCGGCTTCCTCAAGGGAGTCAAAAGCCTGTCGGATCACGCGCCGCACGACGAAGGCGACGGGCACCATCAGCACGACCAGTGGAAGCGCGACATGCTCCAGCATCTCGCGCACGGCATTGATCAGCGCATCCTGCGCCGTCAGATCGTCGAATGTCAAACTGTAGAAAAAGACGACCGCTGCAAGCAACAAGATGGTGCCGACAAGGCCGACGAGAGCAAGCCCTCGCGCAAGTTTGCGCGACACGGAGCGCCGATAGGTCACGCCGCGACATCCTTCAGCATATAGCCGACTCCGCGAATGGTGTGGAGCGCGCCGGTGGCGCCAGCCTCGTCCAACTTCCGGCGCAAGCGGGAGACCGCCGCTTCCACGGCATTGGGCGTCACCGGCTCGTTGAAATTGTAGAGCGCGTCCTCGATCGTCTCGCGGCGGACGACCGTGCCCGCCCGCCGCAGCAGCAGTTCCAAGAGGTCGGCCTCCCTGCGGGACAGATCTATGGCGCAGTCTCCGCGGTGCGCCGTGCGCGCCGCCGTGTCGAACCGCAGGCAGCCTGCTTCCAGCACAGGTTGCACGCGCGGGCCGGGGCGGCGGAGCAACGCGCGAATGCGCGCGGCCAGTTCGTCGATCTCGACGGGCTTGACGACATAATCGTCGGCGCCGGCGTCAAGCCCCGTGACCCGGTCCTCCAGCGCGCCACGCGCGGTCTGGATAATCGCGGGCGGCATTTGCCGATACTGGCGGCGGTTCGCCAGCCAAGTGACGCCATCGCCGTCCGGCAAGCCGAGATCGAGCACGATCGCGTCATAGACCGCGCCGCCCAGTGCGCTGTCCGCATCGGACAGGCTGGTGGCGATGTCGCACGAAAAGCCCCGGCGCTGAAGGCCGTCCGCAACCAGCTTCGCCAGCCGGTCGTTATCCTCTATGACAAGAATGCGCATCTATGTCGGCTTTCCTAGCACGATCCCGCCTCAATTCCCGTCCTGCGATCTGATCAGTCCCGCGACGGGATCGAAAGAGGCCGTCTCAATCCCGGTCATTATCCTCGCCTTGAACGGCTGTTCCACCTTCGATTTCATGCCCTTGCTTCGCCTCACCGTGCGATTGCGCACTGAACGCTGCGGAATCGTAGCGCAGGATGCCAAACACCGTCATCCCCATCACCATGGCGGCAAGCAGCACCGCGACGACGGCCGGTCGGCGGGCATCGTGGGCACCAGGGTGCAGAGCGGCGCTCTTGCGGCCGGTGACCATGGCGCGCGCGAGATTTTCGCGGGTGAAGACGGACATCAGTACCACCGCTGCGACATGAACGCCGATGAGTGCGAGCAGGCCATAGGCAATCGCCTCGTGAAGATCCTCGTCGGTCTGCCCCGCGTCGACCTGGATGCCGGTCCACAGCACCGCGCCGGTTACGATAAGCAACGCCAGAACGGCGAGCGCGCCCATCGGATTGTGCCCAATCGTCCGTTGTGGATGACCCGCCGCGAGTTCCCGGATGTGCGACAGGAGGCGGGACGGCCGCACGAAATTGGCGAAGCGCGCATGTTCGCCGCCGATAAACCCCCAGACAAGGCGAAAGGCAAGCAGCATGGCGGCGGTCCACCCTGCGGCCATGTGCCAGTCCGCGATGGGGCTGTCCCCTTCCGAGGACAAAAAGGCAATCGTGATGGCTGCGACCAGCAGCCAGTGGAAAAGCCTGAGCGGGGCATCCCAGACCCTGAAACTGTCGCTGCGGCTCGTTTTTGCCATGAACATCATTTGTCTCCTTGGCCTTTGCCATAAGAGCGATTGCTGACGGCGCGCTGACGAACGCGGGGCAGCGATCACGTCAGACAGCCGCTCCGAACAGGCCGCCCACGCCTGCCGTCAACGCCATCGCTAGAGCGCCCCAGAACGTGACGCGGACGATCGACCGCATGACCGGGGCGCCGCCCGCCTTCGCGCCAAGCGCCCCGAGCAAGACGAGGCACAGAAGCGAAACGGCGACGACGAGCGGTATCAGTTGCTGTCCCGGCGCGGCGGTGACCACCGCCAGCGGCATGATCGCCCCGGCGCTGAACGTCGCGGCGGATGTAAGTGCCGCCTGCAACGGCCGCGCCGTGGATATGTCGGAAATCCCCAGTTCGTCGCGGGCATGCGCCCCAAGCGCATCGTCCGCCATGAGCTGGTCGGCTACCTTGAACGCAAGATCGGGGTCCAGGCCGCGCGCCATATAGATATCCGCCAGTTCCTGCCGTTCGAATCCGGGCTGCGTGGTTAGTTCCGCCGTTTCGCGGGCGAGGTCCGCCTTCTCGGTATCGGCCTGCGAACTGACCGAGACATATTCGCCGGCGGCCATCGACATGGCGCCGGCGACAAGCGCCGCGATGCCGGCAACGAGGATGCCTGATCGATCCGTTCCCGAAGCAGCAACACCGACGATCAGGCTTCCAGTGGAAACGATACCGTCATTGGCGCCAAGGACGGCCGCGCGGAGCCAGCCGATACGCGATACCGCATGTCGTTCGGGATGGATGTGCAAGCGGGTCATGGGTTCTCCAGCCAAGGGTCGGCACAAGACCATGACCGCATTTGCTGACCAGTTCCTGACGCAATGCTGTTTCCGGCGCTAATTGAAATGGAAAGGCAGGACGAAATCGAGCTTTTCCGCATCGAGGCTTTCTGGCGGGCGCGGAAAGGGCGCCGCCAGGCGAACCGTGCGAAGGGCGAGCCGGTCAAGTTGTGTATTGCCGCTGGATTGCGCGAGCGAGAGTCCGCGCAAGGCGCCATCAGGACCGATGGAAAAATTAATCAGCGCCTCGCCTTCAAGATGGAGGCCCGCCGGGCGTCGGGCGGCAATCCATTCCCACAACCGTCGAAGATAGGCCGCACGCGCGGCGCTGAGCGTTGATGACGCAGTCTGCGGCGAAGCAGGTTGGGGAAGCGGCATGTCGACGTTCATGCGGGCAGGCAAAGGCGACGGTGCGACAGGTAGCGTCAAGGCAGCCTGATCGGAGGCGGGCCGATCGGGCGACGCCTGCGGCCCTTGCCCCGCGCGTGTCGCTGGAGTTGTATTGGGGGGCGTCAGCTGATTTGCCGGTCTGGGGGCGGCATTCGGTCGGCGGACAGGCGGTTGTTCGGTTTCGAGCGAAGGCAGCGCCATGACCGTGACCGTGAGGAGTTCCTCCCGCCTTTCGGGGACAAGACGCGGACTGTGACTCCATAGGCTATAGACCGCAAGAACACTCGCATGTAGCACAAGCGACACGAGGAACCCGAAAGCCCTCGTATCGCTCGCCTGGGTCAGCCGATATGCCGGACTAGCGGCCATGCCTCAGAATTTCGAAGTAAGGCCGATGTTGAAGGAGCGGCCTCGACCAGGCACCGGCCGCAAGTCGCCGGTCGCCTTGTAATCGCCGAGCGACATGCCGCCCAGTGGCAGATCATACCCCTTGTCGAACAGGTTCTGAACGTCCAGGCCCAGCCGGTACTTACCCCAAGAATAGCCGGTCCGAAGATTGACGAGCGCATAGTCGTCCGTTCGGGGCTCTTTGCGCGTGGCGTCGACCCGGTTCTTGTCCGCCACGACCGCCAGTTCGACCGCGCTCTCCCAGCCCCCGAGCCTATGCTCCAGCGCAAACGTCGCGTTGAACGGCATCTGATGATAGAGCGACCCGCCGTCGTCCAGATTACGCCCGCGCAGCCAGCTTGCCGTTGCGGTCAGTTTCGCCGTGCCAGCCGATGACGACTGCCATAGCGCAAGCGATCCCGAGACATCGACGCCATATAGCTCGGCTTCGCGGTTGGCGAACCGAAGCTGCACGAACCCCGTCGGCGTGCCCATCATATTGGTGAAATCGGCCAGTTTCACGACATCGATATAATCATGGACGCGCGTGTAATAGGGCGCGATCCTGAGCGTCCAGCCATTGGCGCCGGCGCCTTTCAGACTGACTGCGGCACTTATCGTATCGGCCCTTTCGGGCTTCAGGGCGGGATTGCCGACATAGCCGTTGCCATCACCGAACCAGCCGATCATCCGGCTCGACATCGAACCGCGTCCCCAGCTGTAGCGTTCATAGACGTTGGGTGAGCGGCTCTTGCGCGCATAGCCCAGTTCGAGCGTCGCCTGATCGCTCGGCGCATAGCGGACAAGGGCCGTGGCGCTCCAGTTGCTGTCATCCCGCTTGCGATCCGCGGCGTTGAACGCGGTGGCCGCCATCGCGTCAGCCATATTCATCATCGAGGTGGAATAGGGTTGGACCTCGCCGGTGTTCATCCAGACCTGATCGTTGCGGAGGCCGACCAAGGTGGTCAGTTGCGGCGTCCACTTGGCCTCCCATTCGGCAAAGGTGCCAAGCCGGTCACGCTTCGCACCGTTCACATTGATATAGGTATTCGGCCCCATCATCATGTGGCCCGCGACCGCCGGCCAGTAGTCATTGAGCCATTGGTGGTGGAATTCGCTCCCGAGACGCAGCGTGTCGCGATTGGACAGCATAATGTCGCCCTTGAGCGTATAGCCGGCGCTATGAACCTCGGTGTTCATGGGCATACCGTCGCGCGACATTCCTCTCGACCGCTTGCGCCTGTCGCAGTCCAATGTGCGGCGCGTGAAGGCAGGCGTATCGCTCGATACGCTGGCGGCGGACATCGCCCGCCGCGGATTGCTCCAGAGCCTCAACGTGCGGCCGCTGCTCGATGGCGAAGGGCAGGAAACGGGGCAGTTCGAAATTCCGGCCGGAGGCCGGCGCTTCCGCGCGCTCGAACTGCTGGTGAAGCAGAAAGGCGGCTCCCTTCAAGCGCAACGAGCGCATGATCGACGCCATGCCCGCCGGGCTCATCGTCTTCTCGGGCACCGGCATCCAGGACAATATCGTCGGCAAGGCGCGGGCGTTCGGCATCCCCGTGTGGGATTTCCGCATCCGCGAAGCGCCATGAGGTTTCGATCTGGACCCGACCATGCTTGCCATCGGGCGAGCTTGTGACCACAGAAGGAAGGAACGATGCGTACCGATCTCGATCATCTTCCGGCCAACAAGCAGCGCGAGCTCGAGCGCGTAAAGGCGATCATCTTCGAAGAATTCGAAGATGCCGTCGCGCTTTCGACGATGGGCTGGAAGAAAAAGGGCCGGATCGACAAGATCATCCTCTACGGCAGCTATGCCCGCGGCGGCTGGGTCGACGAGCCGCACACGGCGAAGGGCTATCGCTCGGACTTCGATTTGCTGATCATCGTCAACGACAAGCGCCTGACCGACAAGATCGACTTCTGGTCGAAACTCGAGGACCGCCTGACCCGCGAACTTGCGATCGACAAGACACTGCACACACCGGTGAATTTCATCGTTCACACCCTGCAGGAGGTGAACGACGGGCTGGCGCACGGGCGCTATTTCTTCATGGACGTCGCGCGCGACGGGATCGCGCTCTACGAATTTGACGATAAGGAATTGCACACGCCGAAGCCGAAGACGCCTGAGCAGGCGTTGGCGATGGCGAAGGAATATTTTGAGGAGTGGTTTCCGGCAGCGATGAAGCGCTTCGGCGGAGCGAAATATTATCGCGAACAAGGCCACTTCAAGGATGCTGCCTTTGACACCCATCAAGCCGTCGAGCGCCTGTATCATTGTGTCTTGCTGGTCTGCACCTTCTACACACCGCACGTTCACAATCTCGGCTTTTTGCGGACGCAAGCAGAGCGGATCGACATGCGGCTCGTGGATGCGTGGCCCCGCACGTTAAAGGCTGACCGTGCGCGCTTCGAGAAGCTGAAGGAGGCTTATGTGAAGGCCCGCTACTCGAAACATTATCGCATCAGCGAGGCGGACCTGCTGTGGCTCGCTGCGCATGTCGAGGAGCTCGGCCGCGCGGTGCATGCGATCTGTTCCGAGCGCATCGCCGAACTGGAGGCCCGTATTCCGACGGCCTGATGTGGAGTGGCTACCCTTGGCAGGGCCTTGGGGACGCTCCTTCCTTCGTTCGCGTGACGCCGGGGTGGAAGGGTCCTATTTCGTGTTGCGCTGCAACGCTTGTTATTGATTTGTTCGCTTGTCTATCCTATGTGGGCATCAATCGCACCCGCCCGGCCTCTGTCCGCAAGGATATGCACACTGGGCGGGTCTTTTATTTTGGGCGCCATTGACGCATGACGACGGTCAATGTCACGCGCCTATTCCAAACCGACTCTCACCTACACGCAGCAAATCGCTCACCTCCGGGCAAATGGCATGATCGTTGCCGACGAGCCGGCGGCCGAGGCGTGGCTCCGCCATGTGAGCTACTACCGGCTGAGCGCCTACTGGCTCTATTTCGAACATCCGAAGGGACAGGTGGGGCCGCGCTTCCTTCCGGGCACGACATTCGAACGCGTCACCGCCCTCTATGATTTCGATCGGCTACTCCGGCGCCTCTTGATGCGCGGCACCGAGCATGTCGAAGTGGCATTGCGCGGAAGCTGGGCTTATCATCTGGCTGGGCTTGGCGATGGACACAGCTATCTCGACGCCAGTCTTTATAGCGACCGCACCGACTATCACCTTCGCCTCTCGAAACTGGCTGGCGAAGTGGGGCGTTCGAACGAGACCTATATCAAGCATTATCGGCAAAACTACGATCTGCCAGCATTGCCGCCGGTCTGGATGGTCGCAGAAATGATGTCCTTCGGTCACCTTTCGCGCTGGTATTCGAGCCTCGCAGACCGCGCTCTTCGAACGCGCATCGCCGCGCCCCTTGGTCTTCCGGAGACCGTTCTCGTGCCCTTGGTCCGCCATGTGACCGACATCCGTAATATCTGCGCGCATCACGGCCGGCTGTGGAACCGGGGCTTCCTTACGCCTCCGAAGCTCGCGCAAAAGCCCAAATCCCTACAGGCGACCATCGACCAGAATGCCACTCAGGCACCGGCGAAGCTTTACAACGGCATCTGCATGATCGGCCACGTCATCAATACCGTGGCGCCGGACTCGACCTGGCTTGCCGATGTGGCGGCGCACATCGCGACCCATCCCGAGGGCGATATACGATCGATGGGTTTTCCCGCGAACTGGCTGCAGCGGCCACTTTGGCAAGTTTGATGGGCAAGACGACTGGTCGGCTTTGCGCCTGTTGTCGGCCATTCCTGCCGCGATGTGCCAATGCCCGGAAGCGGTCATTCGACTGACACTCAGACTACAGCTACTCTGCGCCCGATGCAGGTCGTTCCGGCGACGATCTCCCCAACCGTCTAAGCGACCATTCGACGAAGGGCAGATCGGGATCTCCGCATGCTCATTGCGTAGCCATCCGGTGAAGGCCGCGGATCCGCTATGATTGTTCGGCAATGAGGTTGATGAGGCATTCGATGCCGTCAGGCGTGAAGGCCATGGCGCCGCCGTCTTCATCGGGCCCGAACACCCATATC
>NZ_JAXMPB010000008.1:0-174106 GCF_034380315.1 Sphingopyxis sp. | reverse complement strand
GCGCCGGAGGCCGTTCCATCGCCAGTGTCGCCCGCCGGTTCCGCTTCGCTCCACCTGCGGCCAACACTGGCGATGGACGCGTCAATGCACTAACAATCCCAGCGGACCACTCGGTGGGGGCCGGTCAATCGCAAAGAAGGTTCCCTCGGTTCGTTTCCCGCTTCTGCGTTCGAAATCCTCGACGACGTCGGCCACCATCGAATTCACGAGGATTGCGCAGATGATCGTGCCGAGCGAGGCCATCGTGCTGCAGAAGAAGAAGATGCGAAGAAAGTTGGTCGTATCGTTCACCGATGAGATGCCGCCGGTCAGTACCAGCAGGACGGGTATCAGTACAAAGAGGAGCGCGGTGAGCTTGGAAAAGCGGGCGGCATTCATCTTGCCGAACCGGCGCGCCAGAACTGGTGCCAGGTTCAGGGCGAGCAGTGCGGAGATCAGGCTGCTCGCCGCGATCATGCCGATCTGCTGGGAACTGAGCTGGAACAAATATGTGGAAACATAGACTTGCATCGATAGGACCAGCCCCTGGGCCATGGCATTGAACAGGGCCGCAATCGCAAGCACGAGGAATGCCTTGTGCGAGAAGGCCTCAATCAGTTGGCGCAGAAAATCCCGCTTCGGTCTCGTTGTCGCGGGCGCCTTGTGAAGGCGTGGGATATATTTGTGCGTGCCCAATGCGGACACCATGATGGACAGGAAGATAATGGCTGCGGCGACCAGGGCATAGGTGCTGTACCCTTCGCGATTAAGCTGTCCGATCGGTTGCTCCGCGCTGGGCTGCAGAAAGAAACGAAACGCCAGGATGGTCATGCTGACTCCGGCGATCCAGCCGAAGAACTGGCGAAATGCGAAAACCTTCGTTCGCTCGTCATAATCGGCTGTCAACTCGGGTGCGAGCGCGGACGAAGGAATTTCATAAATGGTGATGAAGCTGCGAACGATCACCGCAGCAAAAAAGAGATAGATGGCGACCAGCGTCTGCGAAACCTCTGGCGGGTGCCACATCATGATATAGGATGCCGCAGCGGGGAGAGCGGCCGCATACATGAACGGGTGGCGCCGACCCCATCTGGATTTCCAGTTGTCCGACATCTGTCCGACGATCGGATCGAGAATGGCGTCGACGATGAGCGCGAGAAAGATGATGATGCCGACGGTTTGCGCGGGCAAGCCGATGACCTGATTGTAGAAGATCAGGACCAGTGCCGTAAAACCCTGGTCCTTCACCCCGAAGGCGGCAGCGCCCGCCCCATAGGAGATTTTTGTCAGGCGCGGCAGCTGCGGCGTGCTTCTCGTATGATTGCCGACATGGCGGCCATTGTCCGCAGCATTTTTCACCCTTTGTCTCCCTCCGGGAAATTCGACCATTCCCTGTTGTGGCTGGTGCTTCCATCGTCGGGAGCGCAGCTTGCGCGAGGTTAGACATAAAATAATTTACACTGTCAATAATAAAGCGGACACTTTGGGGGTGTCAAAATATATCTTTTTATTACAAGTAATTAGTGTTGTTTTGTCCAGGGTATGGGACAGGGATACCGAACCTTCGTCAGCCGCAGTGGCAGTAGCAGCATTCGCCTGATTGGGGATCGCAGACCAATATCTTGTGGCCGGGCGGCCAGGCGTGATCGAGGCACAGCGCGTGAATTTGTTCGCGAACCGAGGCGCATGTTTCCTGCGGGCAATCCGGTGGGTCCCCCTCGCCAGAAAACAGATGATATGTATCGGCCATTGTCATTCTCCTGCTGGAACGGTGGAACGGATGAGAAAGGTCAAGCTTTCGGCTCTTCCCAACGGGTAAAGCCGGGTCGATCCGGATGGTCGCCGGGGCAGTTTTCGGTCGCCAGCCGGGCCTTGTTGGCGGTGATGCAACCGCACAGGCCGCATATGCGCTGCGCTGCGTCTCCCTTCGTAAAGGGGCGGGCAAGATCATAGATCGCTCGCTTGGGCGGATCGCGATGGTGGGGGCAGGCGGCGCACAGTGCCAGGCGGCGGCGATAGATATCGTCGCTTGCCGTCTCCATGCCCGATCTCGCCCATTGCCATAGCGACTTGGCAGCCTTGGCCAGTAGTTCGACGTTCGAAGCTTCCTCCTGGTCGGCAGGGGGGAGGGGCGGCGGGTTTTCAAGCAGCCTGTTCAAAAAGGCTGGTGCCGTGCGCGCAATGATCAGGTTGCGGGCATAGGCGCCATCGTGGACGGCGGCAACGAACACGGCCCTGGCGACCGGTTCTTGCAGCCCCAGAAAGGCGCCCAGCTCGGTGCAACCTTCCTCGATGCTGGCAAATTCATGAAACGGGCGCATCGCGGGCATGGCTGCGGCTCGATTGGGTCGTGCGGACATTGTCGTGTCTCCTTGGTCGCGCGGCGCGTCGTTACGCGGCGCAGGCCGGAACCTTGGGGGCGGCAGCGGAGCCACCCCGTTTTTGTCACGCCACCCCAGCCGGCTGGCGCGCCAGCCCGGCCGCGGCGAGCGCGTCGAAGAACAGTTGCAGGGCATAATCCCCCATCACCAAACCATGAGAGGACAGAAGGTGGCCGTCGAGATCGCGCGGCGGCTCGATGCCGGTCGCGATCGACCAGGCGAAGCCGCTGGGCAGCACGATGGCCGTTGCGTCGGTTACCGTGCAGCCTTCGCCGTCGGCGGTGCGAACGCTATCCCCCGACGTCAGGTCGCCCGCACGGGTCAGGCGGCCATCGTCGAGCAGAAACAATTGGTCGGCAAGGATCGTTAGACCGTCTGCAGGGTGGCTGCCGAGCCGGAGCACTGCGAAGTCGGCGTCGCTGCGTGCGAGACTCATGCCTTCGCTGAAGGCCAGCGGGACGGGGCACCAGTCGAGGTCGGGACCGGCGGCAAGCACCAGATCGCCGGCACAAAGCTGGCTGGTCCAGCGTGCGCCATCGGGCGTTTCGACGGTTACGACCCCAGCCTGCGCGCCGCAGCGGGTCCAGCATAATTGCTGGCTGTGCGAATTGAGGGTGAGCACCGGCTTGCCAGGTGGCAAGCCCTGGCTGGTGCAGTTGCGATTGACGCTGTTTGCAATCGTCGTCGCGAACGGGTCGGGACAGGGCGGGGCGGTATCGGGATCGAGCATCGGCAACCTCTGGCAGGGTGCCGGGGGAGCCGGACGGATGGCTCCCCCGACGGTGTCTTACTGGGCGGGTGGAACGAACGGCACGACCTCCGCACATTCGGGTAGCGGGAACATCTGGATCGAGTTGCGATAGGTTTCGATCCGGCATTCGAGTGTCGTCGGGCTGCACTCTCCCGACGGTATGTCATCCTTGGTCGGAATCTCTTTGAATAGCGATTCCATCTGGTTGACGGCGGTGAAGATCACGTTCGGATAAAGCGGGTAGAAGACGTTCATCAGCGCCGGGACGACATCATAATCGCACTGCGGCTTGCAGCGCAGACCATCGGCGCCATAGGGCGGATATTCGGCAAAGCGGTTTACCGAATATGCCATGAGCAAGGTCGTGGCTTCCCATCCAAGCATCGACGATCGCAGAAGTCCGCCCTGGATAAGGACGTTCTTTTGGCCGTCGAGCACCATCGAAAAGACGTTGCAATTGGCGTTGGGCCAATCGAGCACGAAGTTCACATCGGGGTAGAAACCCGAAAAGAGGCTGAAGGCCCAGCGCGTATATTCGACGACGCGGGCCGCCTCTGTCGGCGTGCGGTGTGGAACCAGGTCGCGCACTTCGGCGGCCTGGGTCGATGTAAGATAGCCTTCGATCTGGCTCGGGACGCCGAGTACATGGGCGTGATCGAGGTGCAGGTGAACGCGCTTGTTTTTCCAGAGTCGGCCCGAGCCGGCCTGCAACAATTCGGTGATCGGCCTTTCGGGCAGGCTTTGCCGCATGGGCAGGCCTTCGGCGGCGCGGTGCGCATCACTGCCCACCGTATCGTCGCGCGGCTCGACAGTCAGGCCCTGCTCGCCAAGGTCGTCGTAAAATAGCTGAACCGCATAGTCGCCCGAAATTATCCCTTGGGTGTTGATCAGATGACCGTCGAGGCTGGACGGCTGTTCGTGCGTGGTTGCGATATTCCAGACACCGCCGACATAGTTTCTGATTTCGGGCGTTTTGGTGATCTTGACCTCATTGCCGTCGGGATCGAGCAAAACGTCCTTGCTGGTCAGCATTTTGGCCCGGATCAATTTGCCGCCGGGCTGCAGGAATGTGTGGTCGAGCGTGACGATGATCGTCTGTTCCGGCTGGCCATAGCTGAGGAAGACCATCTGCGGCTGAACGCTGTCCGGCCCGGTACCATCGCTGAACTCGACCGGCATTTCGGTCCAATTGAAATTGGTGTCGGCGGCCAGAACCGGGTCGCCCAGCGCAAAGCTCTGAATGACCTTGGTGCCGTCGGGGATCGCGACGGGCGTGCCATAGGCAAGGCAGGAACAGGTGCAATTGCAGCATTCACCGGTCACCGGATCGCAGACGAGAACCAGATGATTGACCGGCCAGCCGTTCTTTTTGCAGGTGTTGTTGATCTGGCTGCTCACGCCCGAACAATGCTGGGCAGAACACATGGGTGTATCGTCGGCCATATTTTCCTCCTTCGATCAGCCCCTGTTTCCCCAAGGGCAACGGGTTTTGGCGTCCGACGCTATCCGCGCGTCGCTTCGTAAGTGACGATCATTCCGATGGTGCGGAGCGCCGTGGGATCGATCAGGCCGGTCGCGGGATCCTTGATGCCGTTCGGCACCCCCTCCTGTTCCACGGTCAGTGTCCAGGGCTGGTCGACCCAGTCGGCGATGGTGAGGTTTGCAAGCAGAGCGCTTGTCTTGTTGTCGAAACTCAGCGTCTGCGTCGTCGCATCACTGCCGCTGCCGATGGTCAGCGTTGCGATCAGCGTGCCGTCGAGGCTCCGGCCATCGCCCAGTTGCAATTCGACGTAGATTTCGCTGGCTTCGCCAATGGTCAGGTTGGCAGGCAACATGCTGCGCGCCGCAACGAACGAGAATTGCTGCTGCGTCGCGCCGCTGCCGGGGTTCAGGAAGGCGAACCATTGCGACGGGAATTCGAGCGCGCAGTTCAGCGCCAGACGGCCGAGATAGGGAACGTCCTGCAACAGGCCGCGCACATCGTCGGTAAAGAGTTGACCGCCGGCAAGCGCGGTGTAGCGCAGTTTCACGACGATGTCGGAAATGGTCGAATAGTCGATCCGGTTCGCTTCCTTCGGCATTTCCAGCCGCCAGCGTGAAACGGCGCCCGTGCCTTCGAAGGGCAGATAGCGTTCGTCGCCGAAATTGAGCGAGAACATGCCGGCGTCGTCGATACCGGTGGAGAGCGCGATCTGCTGGTTTGAGCGCCAGTTGACGCGCAGCGTGGCAAGGTCGGGTGTCTGTGCGGTCTGCCCGAGCAGGAAGGCGACGCCGTTCAGCGAGGGTTTGATCAGTGTCTGGCTGCCGAGCTGGGTCAGGGTGGCGTGGATATTCTGATAGGGGCCGACCAGCGCCGGGATGGTGATCGACACCGATTTGATCTGCCGCGCATATTGGCCGGCGAAGTCGAAATCGAACATCGCCTCGTCGAACGCGAATTCGCACACGCCCTTGTTCTGCAAATCCATCACCGCGCGCGGGAAAAGGGAGAGCAGCGAGACCGTCTTTTCGATTTCGAAGGGACGGGTGTTCCGTTCGACATAGGCCTTTTGCATCTGGTTGAGGCTGAGCATCAGCTGCTCGCCCGCCAGCAGGCCTTTGTGGGTGCCGTCCCAATAGGCGAAGCTGATGAAACTGTCGGTGGTGTTGAGTTCGTACTGGAAGGCAAGCTCGGCCCCCATCGCCATTTCCAGCGCGACGCGATAGGCTTGGAAATAGACCCCGCTCAGTCGCCCGACCATCCATTCGTAAAGTTCGGCATTGGTGAATTTGCTGGTCAGGAAATTGTCGACCTCGATCGATTGCGCGATCGTTTCTTCATGGATGCGCAGCTGCTGGGTGGCGCTTTGCAGCTGGATTTCGGCCGCCTTGATCTGGCTGTCGATGACCTGAATATCGAATTCGGCCTGGGTCAGCTGTTGCTGCCATTCCTCGGCGCGGCGTTCATATCCGGCGACGGTCAGGCTGACGCTGCCGATCACGCTGAACAGGCCGCTGACCGTTTCAAAGGCGGCGGCAGCGGCGTCGAGGCTCGACCCCACCTGCACCCCGCCATAGGTCATGGCGAAGGGCGAACCGACATTGGGCGCCAGGTGCGCGATGGCGGAGGCGGTCTTCATCACGCCTGCGGTGGTGGAGAAAATGCCCGCGAGCACGGTCGACGCGATACTCAGCCGCTCGGCCGGGGACAGGCCGGTGTCGAGCAGCGTCTGATAGAAGCGCTTGCGGGTGTCGGCCGCCTGGCGGCTGATCTGCAAACCCGCGATATTCTGGGTGATTTCGTCGATCTGAAGCTGCCGCACTTTGGTCGTCATGTTCAGGATGCGCAGTTCCTGTGCGGCGCGCAGGCGGCTCAGCGCCTCGGCATCCTTTTTCTCGAAGGCGGCAAGCAACTGACTGCCGATCTGGGTCAGCTGGCTGGTGAAATCCTTTGCGATCCCGATGACGACATCGAAGCGGTAGGGCAGCACTCCGGCCTGGGGCTGCTGCGCAACCTGCGGTCCGGCGCCGCCCGCCCCGGCGCGCACCAGCGCATTGACGTCGAGCGGCGGTTCGAAGAGCGCGAGCGGGCGCATCACGCCCTGGATATTCATGCAGTTGCGGATCTTGAAAAGCCGGTCTTCGACCTGATCCCAATAGCCGAGCAGTTCGCTGTTTTCGGGGGCGCAGAAATAGGTGTTGAGGTCGTTATAGGGAACATAGCGGTCGGCCTGGCCGGGGGTTGCGGCGGGTGCCACCGGCGGCAAGGCATTTTCCAGACCGATCAGGAATTGCGGAATTTCGGTGCCATACTCCTTCAATATGTCGGCGAAGGTCATTGGCGGCTGCGTGGAGCAGGGGCCGACATCGACCGGCCGCGGGCCGAGCAGGTCGAGCGCCAGCGTATAGAGCAGCGTCGCGACGGTAATCGATTCCCAAGTATCCTTGGTGAATTCGTAATCGCCCCAGCGCAGCAGATTGTCGGCATAGCGCATGATGATCGCCTTTTGGTACGCGGTCTGGCGCAGGCGGGCGATCGCATTGGGGTCGAAGGGGTCGTTGTTATAGACGGCGAGCTGCGCCGGGCTGCTCAGCGAGGCAAGCAAGGTCTCGACGGTAAAGTCGCGGAAATGGACAAAGCGCCAGAACCGGTCGAGCGGCGTCGCGGCGGTGGGATCGGCATCGGCGGAAATAGTGGGGTCATAGATATAGTTCAGCCAGTCCTGCGCCTCGGCGAAACGCTGGTTGGCCTGAAGCTGGTTGGCGACCAGCCAGGGCGTGAAGAAGAATATCTCCCAGAAATAGGTGCCATAGGGTCCGTCATAATCGATGGTGTCGCCGTCGGGGATCGGCGGCGGCTGGGTGTTCGCGCCGGGGCCGCTGGCCGGCGATTGATAGAAGCGGCTGAACGGATAGAGCGGGGTTTGCGGCGTCACCTGCACATCGACCGACAGCAGCATCGGTACGCCGCCCGCGAATAGCGCCCGGTTCATGCGCGTCGCAGCGCCGGTGCTCAATCGCTGGAACGACCATTTGAAGGCGCCGAAGGTCTGCGGCGTTGCCGAATAGAGCAGCGGGACGAGGTCGGTTTCATTGGTCTGGCCCGACATGTCGCGCTTGACGCGGGTAATCTCGCTCAACAGCTTGATTCCGGTTTCCATCGAGCGGACGAGAAAACTCTCATCGCCATTGCCGAAAATGTACCAGAAAGGCTGGTTGTCGACCGGCACGGTGATGCTGGCGCGATCGGACACGTTATAGAGCAAGGGCAGCGGCGCGGTTGGCGGCGTCAGCGTATAGGGTGCGCCCTGGCCGACATAATCCATCGCGAACAGATTTTCGATCTGCGCCATGCGCAGTGTCGGCACCGTACCCGACGGCTGCACGACGCGCGGGATCAGCGGCACATAGCCATAGATTTGATCGCCGTTGTAGCTGCCGTAGTTCAGCATCACCGTGCGGGTCAGCGAATGGTTGAGTGCATTGCCGATCAGCGATGAGGGATTGACGAACGTATAGCCTTCCATGCCCTTTCCGGTTGCGGCCACCGACAGGTCCGACGATTGATAGATGGCGGTGGCGAGCGTGAAGGCTTCCGGATTGGGGATATTCTGCTGCGACGGCGGTGTCGGTGGGGCCGGGCTGCCCGAGGGCAGGGCGAAAAATTGGCCATAATCGATCAGGATCGCGCCGTCGGCCATATTGGTGCCGGTCAGCACCAGCGGCGATACCTTGTGCCACTGGATTTGCGACATCACGAAGGTCGCGGGATCGACCTGATCGGTCTTGTACCCGTCTTGCATCGGGTCGAAATTGGTGACCAATTCGGTCATCGTCTGCGGCGGGGTCCAGCGGCCGGAAAAATTGATGAAGCTGTAGCGCAGCGAGGCGCGCGTCACCTGTGCGCTTTGCGCGCTTCCTCCCGATACCTGCGAAGCGGCGGCATTGTTCGGTTCGACCCAGAAAAGGAAAAGGCGGCCGAACGCATGGACCGGCGAAACCGTGGGCGCACCAATGGTCGCGTCGATCTTTTCCCACGCCGACCACAGGCCGGCGTCATATTGGCGCTGGAGATAATAGGTATAGGGTTCGGTCGCGGTGCGGCCGATCAGGAACAGCGTGTTGACCAGCGTGTTGGCGCTCGTCGGGCTTGGCGCGGGCCCGTAAAAGGCGGCGACCTGTTGCAGCGCGGCCAGTTCGGCAAAGCCGTCGAAATATTCGATATAGCTGTCGTTGACCGTCTCGGGCGTGATCTCGTTGGCCGACAGGCCGTCCTGGATTTTGGAGAAGAGCGGGGTCTTGTCCTTGCGCAGTTCGGGCTGGACGTAATTTTCGGGATAGAGGAAGATTTTCCGGTTCGCCTCCCAGGTCCGGTAATTGGACAGCCAGGGCCACCAGCTTTGCGGAACGGGATCCTTGGTGATGCCGGGTTCGAGCATCATGCGCGCGCGTTGCATGTATAACTGCACCGACAGGATCGCCTGTTTGATATAGGAAATGTCGGCGCATCCGGTCATTTCCACGTCGATCAGCAAATAGGTGTAAAGATCGTCGATCGTCTGAATGTTGGGAAAATCGGGCTGCAGGACGACGATCGCATAACCGGCGAGCGCGTCGCGCTTGGCACTGTTCAACGTGTCGACGACGGGGCGATAGGCGGCGGGCCATTCCTCGCGGGTGTATTTAGCCTTCAATATGCCAAGCGCGATCGCCGATGCGTCATTATAGCTGGCCCAGCTCTCGTCAGTGACGGTGGGGGGCAGGGCGTTGAGCTGCGCCAGGGTCAGCAGCGCATTGACGTCGGTGCCCAGCCGCCGGCAGAGGTCGAACACGCGCTGCATCCGTACAATGCCATTGACCGTATTATAGCCCGTGCCGGTAGCGAAAAAGGTCTGGACCAGCGTGCAGATCTGGGCCTGGCTCCACCCGGTGATTGAGGCAAGCAGCGCGAATTTCGGATCGGCGGTGCACCCTCCGGTCGCCGGCATTTCGAAATAGGCGATCAGCTTGGAATGCACATCGCGAAATTCGCGCGTCAGCGTCTTGAAACGCCACAGGCTCTGCACCGATGCCAGGCTTGGCGGCGTTTCCAGACTGACTCCATAGGCGTCGGGATTGCGCAGGATTGCCGCAATCTCGGCCGCCGACAGGTCCAGTTCGCGTGCCATGACCAGCGCGCGATTGAGAATGGTGATAAACTGGACGAGGTCGGGCGGCGGGAAGGGAGCGTCGGGGTCGCTGGGCGGCGGTTGCAGGAACGCGGCGACATAATCGGCGGGGCCGACTTTCTGTGCGATGGTAGGGGCAATCGCCAGCACCCGGTCTGTCGATGCACTGAGGAAGCGGCCAAGCTGTTCACACAGGCTTGATTGCTGGGTGCCGTGGTTCGGATATTCCACACTCGGCGCTCCGCCGAAGGTCTCTAGTATCTCGACGACATGTTCGATCCGCCGTTTCACAAGGAGCAGGATTCCGCGGACCTGCGAGATCATGATCTCGCGCTGCGTTTTCTCCACTTCGGGGAACAGATAGGAGAGGTCGGTGTCGCGGTTGAAGGCGCTCGACAGGACACCATGTTCCAGTAGCACGCCCTTTGCCGTGAGTTCGGTGAATGCCGATTGGGACTGTTCGACCGAAATGTCGGGCGTGACGAAGCTGGCTTCGGTGAGTGGATCGACAAAGGCAACGGCTGTAAAGTCGATCGCCACCTGTAAAACCACGCCATAAGCGTTGATGAACGGCGTCGGGGCGGATTCCAGGTCCGTGTAATAGGCTTGCGACATGTCGGCGGTAATGTCTTCGTTGACGAAGCTCGCGTCCGTCATCAGCCATGCCGCTGCCTGCGCCCAGTTTGTGGTAAGAAAGCCGGCAATCTTTTCGACCGTCAGGCCGGGGTCGAATTGTCGGCCGCTTTCCCCCTGCATTGCATATTCGAGCGCAAAGGGATTGATCCCGCTCCGTTTGAGCCAGCTTGCATCCTCCGCGACCGCGAAGGCATCCAGCAGTGTTTCGATCCGCGTTATCCCGATCAGATCGAGCAGCTTCAGATAGCTTGCGACCGGAATACCCGTGAGCGAAGCCATGCGCGCATAGCCGTAGAGGAGCGACATGTTCGGTACCGTCAGCGGTATGATGCCGTCGCTGATCCCCAGCGCCAGCAGCCCCTGCTGGCCGATCAGTGTCAGATCATCGTCGCTGACCCGCAGCCCCGCGGCCAGCCGTCCGCGCGTTTCGGGCCGCTGGTCGAGCCGTGAATCGACCGTCCATTGCAGGAGCGGGTCTGTATAGAGCGGATTGCGGTCATATTGTGGGTGATAGACCGGCAGGGCGTCGTCGGTGAGCCCTTCGGAAGGATAGACGATCATCGATACGGCGCTGGCGCTTTGGGTGAACGCCTGGGACACGGTGATCGTATTTGTGCCGACATCGACGGCAGACACGATCCGCAGTTCGCCATCGATGCGTACGCGCATACCGGGTTTGACGGCCGAAAAATCGGTGCCGCTGCCGGCGATGGTGGTCGTCGCTGCAATACTGACCGTGCCCTTGGCGGTATAGGGCGGCAGCGCCCCGGCCGCGACGCCCAGAAAGCCGGGGCTGTTGAACAGGCGGTCGAACAGGTCCACCGGATCGGCCGGGTCCTTGACTCCGATGGTCGCGATGTCGCCGACCAGCGCAAGCGTTTCGGGCACGGTGCTGCGAAAGCGCTGGTTGAAGAGAGCAATGCCGCCCAGTGCCTCGATCGCATTGGCGTTGATCGTGTCGCCAACCGCTTCGAGCACGAGATTAAGATCCTTGAACGCAATGCCGCTGATCCGGCTCAAACGGACAAAGCGGTTGAGCCGGTCGAGCGTCCCGAGCGATTGATTGGCGATCCGGTTGACCGGTTGCGCGGGATCCGACCGGTCGATTTCCGTCCGCAGATATTGGCCCGCGCTGTTGGCGCCATTGATGAAAAAGCCGTCGGCGATCCCGGCCGCCAGCTCGGCGGTATCGAGATCCTGCACCAGCAGGTCCTGAAGCTGATCAAAGCTGAGCCCGGTTCGATAGTTGAAGTTGACGCTCCACGACAGGTCGTTCAGCGGATAGATGGTCATCGCGGCGTCGCTCGCCGCTGTCAGCCAGGGGCTGTCGACCGCCAGCGCGGTGTCGCTGTCGACCTTGACGACGACGCGGCGTTCGGCGCCAATCTGGACCGCGTCGCCTGGAAAAACCTGCGATACAAAGCTGGTGCCAGTGCCCGTCACCGCCGCCGATGCCGCTGTCACCGTGACCGTTCCTGATGCGGCCATAGTCAGGATGCGGCCATCGGGAACGCCATATTGCGCGCCGATCGCCGCTGCTGTGTCGAGGCTTGTCGAAACCACCTGATACTGGGTCGGGCTGACGCCGATCGCTTCGCTTCCCAGCGCGAACAGCGAGGGAAGCGCGGCCTCCGGATTCCCGTCTGCGGTGCCGATACAGGCTTCGTAAACCTGCCACAGCGCGCTGCCCAGCGTGTTCAGATAGGCGCGGATCTGGGCGAGCGGCAGGTTGAAAGGCAGGGCGAAGGGATAGGGAGCCCCGGCAAGGGTGAAAAAGACGTCGGGCGACGGTTCGCGCTGGTTGATGCTGGCGGTCAGGACTTCGTTGACGATCTGGAGAAAGGGCACCAGATCGTTGGTCATCGCGCAGGTCAGCGGGATATTCTCTATATCCGGGCGGCGCTCGAACAGGTGATAGCCATCGGGAATGTCGGGGTTGTAGGTGGCATTGTCGAGATATTGAACGACGACGCGCAGCATGTCGGCCAGATAGGCGGCAGGTCCGAACATCGATGCGCAATGTTCGCACGAACAATAATCGAGCGATCCGAAAAAATCGGCATAGCTGGGAATGGAATAGAGATAGTCGAGCGCGCCATCATCGATGTTGCTCATCCGCCCGCTCATATAGTGGGGCGATCCGATGCTGTTGTGGAACGCGGCCCACAGGTGGCGGGTGCGGATCTTGGTTTCCACCGCCCGTCGGTGCAAGGCGGCAAGGTCGGCGTCATTCAGACCGAGCGCGCCAGCATAGCGGTCGATGAACACGGCCTCTGGCTGATGCGCGATGTCGTGGGCGGACTTCAGCCCGTGCAGGACCAGCCGCTGCGCGACCTCCTTGCTGTCACTCAGGCGCAGAACGCGCTGATAGAGGCGCATCGTCGCAAGGTCGGTTTCCCGGTCGAGCCCGGTCCAGTCCAGCGCCCCGACTTTGTCGGGATGGATCAGATCGGCGGTTAACAGGTCGAAGGTCGGATTGCGCACCTCGAAATCGGTGAACATCGGGCCGGCAATCGCTGCGAGGCTAACCATATCAAGACCTCCATCCTGCGCGTTCACAAATCATCGGACGAGAATTGGAACTGCGACGACGAAACCGTCGCCTTCTTGGCAAGTTTTTGAACTTTGGCGCGTCGGTTCGATTTCAGGATGCCGCCGTCGCGGAACTTATATGCCTTGCTCACCCGATCGAGCTTGAGCTTATGCGCCTGAAGTTCCTTCTTTTTCTGGGATGTGGAGATGTCGAAGATCTTGACCGGCTTGCCCTTCGAACGATCTTCCAGTTCCAGCCAGCCATATCCCGCCGCCTGCAAGGCGCTGGTGTCGGTGATGTCGAGGCCGAGTTGATTGGCGGTGATCCGCTTGATCAGTCCGGTTACTGCTGGCACTTCGGTCGAAAACAGGCTGCCCATATTGCCTGCGGTCAGGGTATGGAACAGCCCCTCGTGCAGCCCGATCATCCCCTTTGAGCTGCTGCCGCGGGTGGTCAGCGCAAAGTTCATCGTCTCGACCGCGAGTTCGGGGTGGATCGATTTCAACTGCAAGTGATGGGTTTCGAACGGGCTGGAAAATTCGAGGCCAAAATCTTCGTCGGAGACGACCTTGGTCAGATGGCTGCGGGTAAGCGCATAATCCTTGCGCATGTCGCTGCCGGTGGAAGGGAATGTCAGACGGGAATTGGCGGTGTCCCAATAATTGGCGAGGACCGGGTTGTTGAAAAAGAACAGCCCGCCGAACTCGCTGAACTTGTCGACGATGGTTTTTTCCAGCGTGGGCGAGAAGCGCTGGTTTTCATCGGCGAACAGCAAGGAATTGGACATCCGTATTTCCTGACTCTCGTACAGGGCGACGACGGAGTTGGCGTCCCATTCTTGCGGTGTCAGGAAACGATATTGCGTGTCGATGAGGTTCAGCCAATAAGCCTCCTCCTCCGGCGTCAGCGGGTTGTTGCCGGTCCGGTCGACCAGCGTTGCCGGATTGTTGTCGGCATAGGTATAGAGGTTGATGCGATCGACCGGCCCAGCAGGATCGGGCGTGATCCAGCGCCCCATCCACGGCGAATAATATCGCGCGCCGAAATAATAGAGGCCGGTGGCGCGGTCGAGTTCCTTGCCGGTAAAGCGATAGCGCTTGCGCTCCACTTCTGCGGTGTTGACGCCTCCGACCACCGCCGCCGCGCCATAGGGATAATATTCCTCATAGCTGATGATCTGCGCCTGGTCGTCGACCTCGAAATTCACCGAGCCGAGCAGGTCGTCGAGCTGGTAGCGAAAGGTGCGCGGGCCGTCCGGTTGGTCGATCGGCTGGGTGGCATTGGTGACGAGCACGCATTGACCGGCGACGACCAGTTTCAGCGATACCGTCTGTTCGCTGGGCTGCTCGCCCTCCGCTGCGGCGCGGACGATCACGACATCGCCGATATAGAAACTGTCCTCGATCCGGTTGCCGCTGGCGGTCAGGCGCTGCACCAGCTTGCGCATGCGGCGTCCGCCCGGGTCATAGCTGAACCAGGCGGCGTCGGGGTCGCCGCTGGCGCGCGGGGTGATCACGGCCGAGGCCAGCGCATTGCGGAAATCAAAGGCGAGCGCGGACAGGTCGGGGTCGGGCACCGGTTGCCGCAGGCCGATCAGATTGCCGGTCGCGTCATAGAAATCATCGGGGGTCTTGCCGCCCTCGATCATATCGGCGGGCACTGCGTGGTTGGAGGTTGCAGCGACGGCGAAGTCGCTCGTCCCGCTGCCCGCGCTGCTGTTCGCTGCTGTCCGTATCCGGGTGATATTGCCCGACAGGTCATAGGTGAAGCTGCGGCGATAGGGTTCGAGCTGGCCGGGCGCATCGGGGACCTGCTGGCGCCCCGTCGCCTCGATCAGCGCATAAATGGCGTCATAGCTGTAATTGTGCGCGCCGCTGCTTGTCTGTCCGTCAAAGAAACAGACCGGCTGGGTCGCGTCGGTCATGTTGCTGACATTGCCGACCGGATCATAGGTGTAGCTGACATCCTGAAGCAGGCGCGCATCGGCGCTGCGCACCGACTGGATGCCGGTCAGGCGATAGGTCGCCGGGTCATAGCGATAGTCGGTGCGGACGCCATTGGCATAGGCGGCCACCCGCCGGCCGCCCAGTGCGTTAAAGCTCTGCGCCGCGATCACTGGTGTCGGGGCGGCGGCGCCGGGCAAGGCGACCGACAGGGCGCGCAGCCAGCCGTTCAGATAGCAGGAATATTGCGTCTCGCTGCCGTCGGCATTACCGGCGCGCTGAATCTCGCCCAGCGCATTGCGTTGCCAGCTTTGCGGCCAGCGTTCGGGCAACATCGGCACCGCTGCCGGATCGTCCCAATCGGGCAGGCTCTTACCGTCCCGGGCCAGCTGGGTGATGGTCGATTGCGGTTCGCCGGACAGGTCATAGCCGCCGACCTCCACCACCCCCGCCTCGCCATAGCTGCGCACGATGCGGTTGACGCTGCGCGTTGCAGGGGCGGTGCCATATTCGTGGCGCTCGACGATCTGGTCGATCCCGCCGCCAATGACCCGCTTGTCGATTTCGCGGTGCAGCGTGTCGAAGGTGGTGCTCAGCCGAAAGCCACGCGCGTTCCAATGTTCGATCATGCCGCCCAGCGCGTCGGTCAGGATCGTCGCGAGTCCCGCATCGGCGCTGTGCGAGGACAGGACGGCTCCCGCCATGTCCAGAATATTGACGAAATTGAACGCGCTTGGCGTGTCGGGGTGGGCGGGGTCATAGAAACGCGGGTCGGCGATGCGCAAATTGTCGCCCGCCATATTCACCCAATAGGAGGTGATCATCGAAAAGCGGCCGATGGTGCCATTGTCGTCGAGCGTGTTGATCTGGGTTTGCTGGATCTTGTTGCCGCGCGGATCGACATCCCAACTGGTCGGCGTGTCGGCAAGCAAGGCGGTCCTTTCCAGCGCGGCGCGCAGTTCGGGCGTTGCCGGGCCATTGTCGATCACGATCCGGCGATAGGGTTCGGAAAGCAGGACATTGTCGTCCTCGTCGCGGATCACTTCGCTCCAGGCGTGATAGGCGGTGGTACGGAAATAGCCGTCGGGCGTGTCGGTGCGGACCAGCCGTCCCGCAGCATCATAGATATAGGCGGTGAAGGGGGCATCGGGCACCGGTCCGAAGCCCGGGGTCGCGGCGAAATAGGCCGCATAGCGGCGGACGGGCTCGCCGCGTTCATTCAGCAGCGTGCGGTTGGAAACGATCCAACTAAGCGGGTCTTCGCCGTCGCTGGCCGCGGGCGGGGCATCGCCGGGCGCAACCGCCGCGCTGTCCACCGCCGTCACGGTGCCGGACGGACGGCTGGAGGCGTCGACATAATCGACCGTGCGGCGGATGGACGAAGGCGGTGCGGGGCTGCCGTCGGCGCGATAATACCAGTCGATGCGCGACAGGCTGACGCTGTTCACCGGCGTCCCGTCGCGTTCCCAGGCGAACAGGTCATAGGCGAAAAAGCTGCTCGCGCCCTGCAGATATTTTTCCGGGTCGGCGAGCACTGCGGCGCCGGTCGCGAGCGGCTGTTCGACATAGTCGGCCAGCGGCTGGTTGCCGTTGAGGACGCCGTCCTGCCGGTCATAGCGGGTGGCGACCACTACCTGGCCCAGCGGGTCGAAGCACACCTCTGATACCGTGCCGTTGAGGTCGGTCACGGCGGCGGTCTTCATCGCCTGATAGTCAAAGCGGGAGCGGACCGTCTGGCCAAGTGCGTCGGTGCTGCTGATCGCCGCCAGCCAATAGGCGTCATAGCCATAGCTGGTTTCGGCGCCGAACGGGTCGGCCGTGGTGTTCAGCGCATAATAGCTGTCCGCCCCGCCATAATGGGCGATCTCGCCGGGGTTCCACCAATAGCCATTGCTGGCGTCGAACAGATAGCCGCCGCGCCCGGTCAACAGCGCCGGTGTAACGATCGCCGGGTCATAGACATGATCGACCAGCGTTTGCGGGAACAGCGCATGGCTTTCGTTATAGAGCAGCGCTTCCGGTGTGATCTGGCCGAGTGGCAGGGCGGCGGTCCGCTCGGCGTTCCAGAACAAGGTTCGGCGCCAATGCTCGACCCGTGCCGCGGGGGTGGCGGGCGGGAACGGCTCGCCGAATGCCACACTGTTATCCAGCGCCTGCGCTACCTGCGTCCGGCATTGATCGAAACTGAAATAACGCCCGGGCGCGGGGGAGAGCCCGTTCAACGTATAGGCGATTTCCTCATAATCGCGGCCGATCAGGTGAAAGGGGGTTTCGACATTGATGAAGCGGGTGCGGGTGGCGGAGGCGAGCAATATCTGTTGCCGGGGCGGCGCTCCGGCTGGCAGCGTCCGGCGGCCATAACAGATGTCGGCGGTCAGGACCGGCAAACCAAAGCCATCGCTTTCCAGTGTAAAGCTGTGCGTGATGCGCGGATCGTCCGCCGCCGCTTCATATTGGCTCGTCGCATTTTCGCGCGGCACGATCTGGAACACGGCATAATGGCCGTCGACCCGGGGCTGCAGCATGCGAACATAGCGGTTCGACTGGGTGACGCTGAGCGGGGCAGCGCCGGGCATCCCCTGCTCGTCGATCTGGTAAAGCTCCTGGCGCAGCTGCGATCCGGCGAGCGCGGCGCAGGCCTGGCGGCGGGTCTCGGCGTCGCTGGCCAATATGTCGGGGGCGAACTGGTCGGGCGGCAGGACCAGCGCATCGGGCCCTTCGGAAAACCAGTCGGCGCGCGCCTCTGCTGCCAGCGCCGGGCCGAGCACAAAGGCGCCGCTTTCGAACCAGCTGCGGGTAAAGGCGCCGCGCACCGGTCGCGCGCCCGCGGCTGATGGGGCCTGAACCTGGACCGGGGCGGGAAATTGCCAGATATCGTCGCCGAAACGCTGGGTGTCCTGGCTCTGGCTATAGGCAAAGCCCAAAAATTTGCGCTCGACCGGATCGAAATAGCCGTCGCGATATTCGCACGCCCGCTGGGCTGTCGTCACCGCCACCAGATCGGTGTCGATCATCTGGGTCAGCAGCCAGATCGGCGTCGGCAGGCGCGTGACCCAGGGGGCGCCTTGTGCCCGTGCCGCAAGATAAAAGTCGGTCGAACTGCGAAAGGCGAGCTCGATCAGCCGCCCGCAATGATTGTCCACCCGGCGCAGCAGCTTCGGCCGGGTCCGGGCCGACAGATCGATATAGAAATGGCGCACCGGCGCCCCGGCGCGGCAGATCACCAGACAGCTGCTGCCATTGCCGAACACGTCGGCAACCGACAGCTGGTCGGTGTCGGAAAGATCGATCGGGATGTCGACGCGGATCGGCGCTGCAAAGGCGTTGCCCGATTCGTTGCGATAGATTTCGATCGTCCCGGGATAGACCAGCAACAGGCTGGGATAACCGCTGCCATCGACATCGGCCCACAGCACACGGTCGAGGCGAAGCTGGGTGGAAAATATCGGCGCGCCCGCGAACGTCACCGGTGCCGCAAAACGGCCATGCCCCAGGTTCGGCCAAGCCTGGACGCGGCCGCTGGTCAGGATCAGCCGGGCCGGGACGCCGTCGCCGAAAATATCGACAAAGCCGACAAAGCCCGATTGCCCGTCCCTATCCTGCTCGGGAACCGCGGTCTCATTGGGCGCGGCGCGCGGCGGGCCATAGCCAGCATCGGACAGCGAGGGATAAAAGCGCACGCGGCCAGGGGCTGGCGCGTAAAGATCGGCGAGCCCGTCGCCGGTAAGGTCGGAAAAGACGCTGTCATCCTGCAGGAACCCCGACGGGAAGCGCCGGAAGCTGCGAAAGCCGCGCCAGCCGCCATGGCCGTCGTTGGCATAGAAACCGGCGCGCGCCGCGGTGCCGACCACCAGGTCGAGCGCGCCGTCGCCGTTGATGTCGATCAGCCCATAGCCGGGCTGCTCCAGCCGGAACTCGCTCGGCGCCTGGGGCAGCAGAACCGGATCGTCATAGCGCCCCTCGCCCAGCGGGCGCCAGTACAGAAGGCTGGTCGCCGACGCATAAAGAATGCCCGGAATTCCGTCGCCATAAAGATCGACCAAGCGATAGAGGCCGCCGTCGAGCATCCCCGGGAAATCGGTTTGCCCGGCGCATTGCAACTCGCCCAGCGCATAGGCTTCGGGTTGAAAGGGCACATAATCGAAACCGGTCGCCGGGGCCGGGCGGACGGCATAGGCGCCGCCAGCATAGCGATAGCCGCTGCGCTGGGCGGACAATATCTGCGATCCGGTCGCGTCATCCGAATATTGAAACTGCGTCACCGCGGTCACGCACTGGGCGATTCCGGTTTCGGCCGGAAAGGCATGGACCATCAGTACCGCATTACAGCGCCGATAGGTGCGGATCTCGAACCCCGATCGATAGCTGGAAAAAGGATCGGGCCGCACCGGCCAGGGACGGGACGGCAACAGGTCGGGATTGTCGGCCAGCGCCGCAAGATCATATTCGCCATAGTCGAACAGGATGTGGAAACCGAAGGTCTCCGTCCCCGCGGCTTCGTGATAATTGCCATAGGAGATTCGCTCGATATAGCGGCGGGCGCGATGGTCGCGCCCGCGATTGGCGAGCGTGTCGGGCACATTTTCGCCATTTTCGGCCTTGTAGCGATATTCGGTCCGGTTGCCGTGGGTGTCGGCATGGCTGTCGATCAGCCATTCGAAAATATGGGTGGGGGCGGCCGGGTCATAGACGCGGCTCAGATCGTTGGTGCCCAGCAGCGTCTCGTTCGACTGGGCATCGACGATCCGCCAATGGCTGATCCCCGTCGCCATGTCCTCCCAATGTTCGATCAGGTCGAACGCGGTCTCGACGCGCGGGCGATAGGGGGTGACCCGATATTCGACATCGGCGCCGCCCGGCCCGCCGGTGACGTAGCGGGTTGCGGGACGCCAGGTGCCGGGCGCGCTTTCCTCATATCGGGGTACCAGCTGCTGCCCCGCGAACAGGAAGCGGTCGCCGCCGGCATATTGCGGGATGCCGGTATCGGTCTGACGGCTGATCGCGGGCAGCGTCAGCGAAAAGCCGACGCCGAAAATCCCGTTCGCCGAGGCGGTGCTATATTGCAGCGCCAGTTCGGGCGTCGATCCGCGCCCCGGCGTGGCGGGAAGGGGGATCGCATAGATTGGCGAACCGGTCGCGGGGTCGGATTGCAGCGCCTCGCTATAGCCGCTCAGACGGCCGCCTTCCGGCAGAACGATCTGCGGCGCGCGAACGGCTGCATCGGAGCCGCGTTCCGGGGAGCGGGCGGCATCTTGCGCAACGCCATAGCCATCAGGCTGGGCAAGCTCCATATGCCAACCACCCCCTCCAACAGAGACCGTTCAATATAACTAAATAATTCATCGACATATTGGCGCGATAAGTTTTGAACTTATTGTGATATTTCACGTTCGACGAGGTAAAATTTGGTATATTTTGTTAGTTTTCTTGATTCTCGATATTGTGAAATGTTCACACCACGTCTTATCAAGCGCAACGGGAACATGTTTCATATCTGATGCAATGGCCAAGGGAGTCCGTTGTCATTTCGGAAAATAGATCCATTGCGTCGTCAATTGACGACCGGTCATGGCCTTTTGGCGTGGATGGCCATGTTATTTCTTTCGCGCAATTCTTGTACGATCGAAGCGAAAGCCGGCATTCCTGTCCCGGTTCCTGAAACGATGCGCTTTGGCGGACGGGGCTTTGCGGCGGGGAATGGATCGGGATCAGCTGATGTCGCCACGACGCCGGGCGGCGCTGATCGGCCGCCCGGCGTACGTGTGGCAAATGGCCTGGTGTCAAATATAGGTGAGTGGGTCGCTGACGCCGTCCACGCCGCGCTCGATGCGCCCGGCCAGTCGAACATCCATCCCCGGCAAGGATATGGTTATATCATACCAGTCATGCTCTTTCGCGCTTTGCCAGGTTTCTACCGTGCGCCCGCGTGCCGGGATCGATACGTCCCGATCGGCGGCCTGGCGATAGGCATCGTGGATGATGCGCGCCGTCTTGGGGTGGTTGGCGGTATTGACGAAGGAAAAGGAAAGCCCGCGCCGCTTGACGTCGTACCGCGCGGCCATGGTCGGCGCCTCCACCGCTTCGGCCAGCATGCCCGTAAACGAACGGTGAAATCCGTTCGGCCCTAGGATCCAGAGGTCGAAGGCACCGTCGGGCTGAACGTACCAGCGATCCTTGATGGTCTTGCCCGCTTCGACAGTAAAGCGCCGCGGAATGCGGTCGAGCGCATGCTTGTCATAAACGTGGAAGACAGCTCCTGCGGTTCCCGCATTGATGAAATCGAGGTCGATGGAGCGCCCGCCAGCGTTCATCTGTGCATCGACATGGAGGATATAGGGCAGGGCCCGCGAGCGCCGCACGCCCTGTTCCTGGAACAAGCTTTCTGGCGCGCGCGGGGGGAGGAGCTTGGGACGTTGCAGATGATCGTCGCGCACGGCGGGCGATCCCGTCACGTCGGGCAGGTCGGGAAAGGCGGAATCGGCCCTTTTCGAAAAGTCAAAGCAGGATGTCAGATCGCCGCAAACGGCACGGTGCCACGGGCTGATGGCGGGAACGGATATTCCAAAGCGCTTTTCCAGAAACTGGCCGACCGATGTGTGATCGAACACTTCACTGCTGACCCAGCCTCCCTTGCTCCAGGGCGAGACGACATACATGGGAACGCGCGGACCGAGGCCCCAGGGACGTGTCGTGCCGGATATGGTGTCGTCACGGGACAGATATTTGTCCTCATGGTCGTCGAAATAATGGCCCGGCAGTTCCAGCGTGGCTTTGCCGGCCAGCGTGCCGTCGGCATTAAAGGATGGCGGTGCCGCCGGAGGAAAATGGTCGAACAGGCCATCATTCTCGTCAAAGGTTTGAAAGAAGACGGTGCCGCTCCACACATCGGGGTTGGCGGTCAACGCGTCGAGGACGCGGGCGGTGAACTCGGCGCCTTCGATCGGGGTCGATGCGGAGGGATGTTCGGACCATTGCTTGGGCGGCAGCACCCACGACACCGCGGGCAGGGTGCCGTTCCGTGCATCCTCCGCCAGCTTTTCCAGCGAATGGTGCGACATGCCGCGTTCGTAGATGGGGGAGCCGGGCTTTGCATCGCGAAAACCCTTGAAGGCCAAGCCCCCGTGCATCGCGCCAGTCCAATTGTCATTGGGATCCTGATAGATGCGCCAGTCGATCCCCGCTTCTTCGAGCACTTCGGGGATGGTGGCCCATTCGAGGGCATTTCCAGCATAGGTGTAGCCGGGTTCCGGCAGTGCGCCCTTGATCCAGCAACGCAGGTTATTGGGTTCGGACCTGTCGTCACGGCAATCGGTTCCGGTCGCGGCAACCGCAGGGTCGAAATTGGAGCCCGACCAGAAAACGATGCGGTTGGGGTCGGTGCCGGTGGTGATCGAGCAATGATAGGCGTCGCAGATCGTAAAGGCTTCGGCGAGCGCGAACTGGAAAGGAATGTCCTCGCGCTTGTAATAACCCATGGAATAGTCGGTCTTGAACTTCGGCCAAAGGCCGAACTTGCCCTGATTCCAGGCCGCCTGCGCGTCGGAAAAGCTGTGGGGCGTGCCCGGCACTTTCAGGGCGTTGGTGCGCGCGGTATCGAGATGGAAAGGCGGCAAATCGCGTACGCCGTTGCTTTGCGACCAGACGGTCTTGCCGCCCGGCATCGGAATCGGATGGCGATCGCCAAATCCGCGAACGCCCTTCATTGTTCCGAAATAATGATCGAAGGACCGGTTTTCCTGCATCAGGATGACGATATGGCGCACATCCTTGATCGTGCCCGTCGTTCGCCTGGCGGGAATGGCCAGCGCGCGTCCGATGCTGGCCTGGAATGCGGCGGCCGATCCTGCCGCGACGCCGGCGGCTTTCAGGAAATCACGTCTTGAATTGCTCATGCCATTTACTCCGGCTTGAAAGGAAGCTGCGCGTCATCGCGGCGTGCGGACAGGAATTTCACGGCCGGCAAGGCGAACCAGAGGGCGGCAAAGGATGGGGCCATCCTGATGGGGCGTGTCGCCGCGAGAGCTGGTTCGCGTTGCAGGTGGAGTGTCCCGGCGCGACGAGCGCGCCGGGACGACCGGGTCAGAATTTGGTTGTAAAAGAGACATAGACGCTGCGCGGCTTGCCTTCGAAGGCGTAGCCATAGAAATATTCGGGGCTGTTCAAGGCGATCTCGCCGCGAATGAACGCCGAACTGTAGCGCATGTTGCCGAAGCCGTAGCGCTCGGCATATTTCTTGTCGAAAATATTGACGAGGCGCAGCTGCAACTGATGTTGCCTGTCGTCGCCGAAGCGATATCCCACCGATCCGTTCAGCAGGAAGTAATTGCCGAAATTGTGGCGCAGCGAACTGTTGACGCCGCCGGTCGCATATTCGGGTCCCTGATAGCGGGGGAACAGGGTTATCGAGAAGCGGTCGTCCGGGCTGCGCCAATTGACGTTGCCGCCGATCATATATTCCGGCGTTTCGTTGATCTGGCGGTCGCTGCCGTCAAGGCGTGCCTTTTGCTTGGTGTAATTCACGTTGAAGGAAAAGCCGCCGCCGACACGAACGTCGAGCTCGGCGGTCAACCCGCGAATTTCAGTAATGCGATCGTTGTTGAAATAGGTGTTCGGGGTCAGTCCCGACGTCGTCTGGATGCGATTGGTGACGTCGGTCCGGAATGCCCCGACTTCGGCGCTGACCTGGAATCCGCCGAAGGATTTTGAAAAGCCGATCCCGCCGTTGTAGGTTTCGGTCTCTTCGGTCTTGAGGTCGGGGTTGCCGACCAGTGTGGCGCTCTGGGCGAACAGCTCATTTGTCTGCGGCAGGCTGTACGATGTGCCGCCGTTCCCGCGAATATAGAAATCGCCGATCGGTTGACGAAAGCCGACCTTCCAGATTGTGCGTGAACCGAAACTGTCGGCAAAGTCGGTCCGTACGGCCAGTGACAGTTTCGTGTCGGGACTGAACGGGATGACCGGGCGAACGTCGGCATAAACGCCGGTGATCGTATTGGCCTTGTTCGATATCGGAAAGACGGGATCGGAATCGTTCCGGTACGAAACCATCTGTACGCCCGCGACGAGTTCTAGCGCATTCGGAATCGTCAGCGTGTTGCGCAGGTTCAGGCCCATTTCGCGAAAGCCGCCGACCTTGGAATCCTCGCCGAATCCCTTGTTGGGATAAGGGATCGATTTTCCGGTCGCGTCGCCGAACGCGATGCTCTTGCCTGTCGAAGGGTCCACGCATCCCGCGGCGTTGCGGCAGATCTCCGGATAGGTTTCGGTGTTGTTCAGCCGGGGGTTGCTCCAATATCCGGAAAGTTCGGTGTAAAGACTGTCCGACCAGCGCCGGTCGAGTGAAAAATCGACGATCGGATAGCGGGTGCGATTGGGCGAATAGGTTTCGTTGTCAGGAAACGCATCCTGAAACTCCAGCTGCGTATATTGCGCGTTGACGCGGAAATCGCTCTTGTCGTCAACCTGCCACAGATACTTGATGCCGATGTTGTTGCGGTTCAGGGGGTATTTCTGGATGCCGCCCGCCTTTGCGACATTGTCGACATAGGATTCGGGGGCAAAGATGCGCGGACCATCGGTCTGGATGCTGCCGCCATAGATCATCACGCTGTGCCGCCCATCGGCGTCGAGAGGGAAGCTGGCATTGCCCCAGACTTCGCGCGTGTTGAACGCGCCATATTGGGCGCCGACCTCGGCCTTGCTCGTGCCGTCGGGGCGCTTGGTGACAAGGCTGACCACGCCGATCCCGCCATTGCTGCCAAAGAACAGGCTGTTGCCGCCGCGGAACACTTCGACCCGCTCGATCATGTGGGGATCGATCGTGGTCGTGCCCCAGATCGTTTCCAGCGCCGGTCCACGGTCGTAAAGCGGAACGCCGTCCAGAACGACCAGCGTGTCGCGGTCGCTGCCGCCATCGAGGCGGATCGTATATTCGCCTTCATCCGGCGAATAGCCGACATTGGCGCCCTTGATCAGAAACTGGGCAATTTCTGCAAAATTGGTGGCGCCGGTCGCGGCGATCTCTTCGGAACTGATGATCTGGACGGCATTGCCATATTCCACGGCCTGCGCGGCAAGCGGCGTCGCCTCGACCGTTGCGGTGCCCGTCACGATGATCTCGTCCACCGCGTCGGCGGCGTCGCCGGCGCTGTCCATCGCCGCGTCGTCGGCCGCCGCGAAGGCTACGGACGGCAACATGCTGGCCGACAGCAAAAGGCCAAGGAAAATGGCGCCACGAAAATTGGAAGCGTTCTGCACAATTATGCCCCTTATGAAGGATCCCGGTCACATTGGCGGGGCAGGGATCGGACGCGACCGCGACTCGATGCTGCCGTCAATGTGCGCTGGTTCCGCTAGGAGGCGCGTGTGACAGTTAAATGAAATATTCTCATATTTCTGTATTTCAATAATGAAATTATCGCATTTTTGGGTGCGGGCCAGCATGTGCCGATGGCGCAAAATGTCCAGCAATGCCCCTCCCAGCAAGGCCCCTCGATGTGGGCGGGTGGTGGCGGACAATCGGAACCGGATTATCCCAAATTTGTTGAGTTTCGGGTGAAAAGAGGCCTGCTCTTGCAGCATGCTTCCGGCTGAAACTGCTCGCTTCACCTCCCCCGTCTTCCATATCAGGGGCGGACCCTAAATTATCTCTGGAGGGAATTCGGGGGCTCAGATCGACGCTTCGCAACCGCGATAGCGCCGTGAGCGCTGCTATTGCCGATTCGCACTTGTCCATGTCGTGAGCACTTCGCGCATCGCAGCCTGATAGCGTGACACATCGAGCTTTGGATCGGCACGCATGGTCGCGAGGCCGGTCCACAAAAGCGATATGCCATCGACCAGCGTCTTCTTGTCGACGTTGGGCGCAACCTGCCCTGCGGCTATCGCACGATCCACAGCGGCGGCTAAGGCCTTAGCGACCGCCCCGATCCGCCGTTGGAGCAGTTCGCGAATTACCGGATTGCGAGCTCCCTCGGCATTGAATTCAAGATGAAGACCGGGCGAAATCTGTAGTTCAGCTCGCTCGCGCGCTGCGTCTTCTGAAACGCTGAGCACTGCATCCACGAAATTTCGGCGGTCAAGCATGTGTTCGATAAGATCGATTGTCTCGTCGGTAGTATATTCGAACGCGGCCTCGATAATGAGGTCTTTCGATTTGAAATAATAATACAGGAGCCCGGCGCTCATCTTGGCCTCTTTGGCGATATCATTGAGGCTGGCGGCTAGCAGGCCCTGCCTCGAGAAGCATCGCATTGCCGACCGGATAATATGAAGCCTTTTTTGGCGTATTTTCTCTTCGTCGACCTTGCGCATTCCATCTGCTTTCCCGTTATCGCCGCCGCCGCGTCCGCGAGGGCTGGCGTGAAGTCAAGGCCAATGAATTGCCGAATGACCCCATTGACTCTGACTCCATTTTCGATATTCATTTGTTGGTCAACCACCAAAAAAATAAAATGTAGGGGATATCATGGGACTTTTGGCGAAATCCTATTCCGGCTGCTCCACTCTTGCGCTGGCGGTCGTAGCCTTTGTTGCCTCGCCGCAGGCCGCTCACGCGCAAGACGATGCCGACGGAAGTTCCGTCGTCGGTCCCGCCGTTCCTGACCTAGGCGACGAGATTGTCGTCACCGCCAACCGGAGGCCTGAGGCCGCACGCGACGTCGCGGGCGGCGTCAGTGTGGTAACTGGGTCGGATTTGCAGGCCGCCAATCTTACGCGGCTCACCGACTATCAGGCGCGTGTCCCAGGTTTAAACATCGTCAGCGGAGGCGCGCCGGGTCTGTCTACCGTCGTTATCCGCGGGGTCGCCTCGCTGGGCAACGGTTCGCTCGTTGGAACTTATGTCGACGATATTCCGATCGGATCCAGTAGCGGATGGGGTCGCGGGGGCTCTACAGCTCTGGATCTCCCTCCCTATGACATATCACGCCTTGAAGTGCTCCGCGGCCCTCAGGGTACGCTCTACGGTGCGAGTTCGATGGGGGGGCTCATAAAATACGCCACATCGAAACCTGACCTTCAAGGCTTCTCCGCCCGTATGGGCGGCGATGTGTTTGCGATCCAGGGGGCGTCAAAAGCTGGCACGGCACTCAGGGGGGGCGTAAACGCTCCGCTTATCACCGACCAGCTCGGTTTGACGTGGAGCGGCTTTTACCGAAGTCTTCCCGGCTATATCGACAATGTCGCTCTCGGTACAAAGAATGTTAACAGCGGTGAGGAATATGGCGGCCGGGTGTCGCTGCTCTGGAAGGCCGCCGACGACTTTTCTTTGCGGATGAGTGCTCAGATTCACCGCTCGAAGGCCAATGATCTCAGCGTGGTTACTTATACGGGGTTCGCGCCTGTGAACACCGCAGATGGTGCCAACATCATTATCGGGAGGCAGGGCGTCGGGGATCTCACGGAAGCCCACGCATTTGCGCAGCCGTTCACGAAGAAGGTCAACATATTTTCAGCTGAGGTCAATTGGGGTCTGGGCTTCGCCGATCTAGTCTCTGTCACGAGTTGGTCCAAGACGCATTCGGACGCGGTGGCCGACGCCAGCAACAATTACGGCCCCCTGTATCCCCTGGTATCCGGCGGAGCGATACCGGCCGGACTTGCACGCTTTCCGCTGTTGACCTCAGTCGTCAAATTCACGCAGGAAATTCGTCTCACGTCGCCGACCGAGCGGTCGCTACGATGGACGGTCGGCGCCTTCTACACCAATGAGCGCGCTTTTCTCGATCAACGTGCCGTCGCATATGATAATGACTATAATCTGATCCCGGCGTTCCAGCCTTATCTCTTCTTCGCGAACGTCCCCACGCGGTACCGGGAATATGCGGTGTTCGGTGGTCTTACGTGGCGCGTGAGTGACAGATTCGAGCTTTCCAGTGGCGGCCGCTGGGCCCGCAACCAGCAGGATTTCATGCAGGAATCCTATGGCGCGATCATTCCCACCGCCTCCGTTTCTAGCGAGACGTCCGAAAGCGTGGCGACCTATATGGTCTCCGCGAAGTACAAGGTGACGGACAATGTTACGACCTACGCTCGTATCGCGAGCGGTTACCGCCCCGGCGGACCCAATACCGTCATACCGGGAGCGCCCGTTGGATATGATTCGGACCGCCTCACCAATTACGAAGTCGGAGTGAAGGCGGATGTTCTCGATCGAAAGCTCAGCTTTGACCTTGCTGGCTTTTACATCGATTGGAAAAAGATTCAGTTGCTTGAGCGGGCTGGCGCCGTGTCCTTCTATGCCAATGGCGGTACTGCGGTTTCGAAGGGCATCGAATTCACAACATCGATCAGGCCGGCGCTGGGGCTGTCACTTGGATTCAATGCGGCCTATACCGATTCCCATTTGAAGCATGTCGATCCCGGCGCTGCCTATCTTCTGCCTGGTTACCAGCTTCCCGGTATTCCGAAATGGTCACTTGCGGGACTGGGCAGCTATGACTGGACGATTTCCAGTGAGGCGCAAGGGCATTTGGGAGCACAGATACGGCATGTGACCGACATCTATGCCAGCACCGTTGGACGGACCTCGGCTGCGGCATCAGCTGCGACGGTCCTCCCCGCCTATACGACAGTCAACGTCGATGCGAGCGTGAGTTGGGGCAAGGTTACGGTGAAGCTGTTCGTGAACAATCTCACAAACTCCCGCGGCAAGCAGGGGGCGGCGGTTCGGCCGACCTCGGGGGTCCCGGTTGCGGTCGATTTCTCGATTATCCAACCGCGCACGGTAGGCGCGGGACTCGACGTCGCATTCTGAGCATTCGTGCATCCGTCCTGACCGGACGGATGCACCGCACTTTCAGCGAGACCAATGATTATGCCCAACAGCATGTCTAGCCGCCCTGACGCGCGCCTGCTTCGTGCGGCAGCGCAGGTTCCCATCAAACGAGCCAACGCCTTCGCAAGCCGACATCTGCACGGATATTGGATAAACGGGGACAGGTTCTTCCACGTCGTTGACTTCTTCGACAAGGACGGTCGACACTTGTTCGAGCCGCGCATTTTTCACGCGGACCGGCAAGATACTAAAACCCTGATAGCGGCGGAGGATCTCGAGGCACTTTCCCACGCCGCGTTCGGGCGGTCGGCAAAGGAGGCATTCGGAGGCGTTGTCGATCTCGATGACAGGGAATCTATGATTCTCCGCTATAGCCAGCGCTCGTTCAGGATTGTTTCAAATCCTCTTGCGCTGGAGGATTTGGGGGAAACTCCTTCGCAACGCGCATTTGCGCCCGATGGCCGGTACACAATCGTTCTGGATGGCGAAAATCTCGCTTTCGAAGATCGTCGCTCCGGTAAGACCTCCCGTCTGACGAACGACGGTGCTCCCTATTTCGCATATGGCAGGCAACCAGAGTCCGCGATAGGCGCGCTCGCGGCCCGCGCGGCACCTCAGCCAGCCGGTATCTGGTCGCCGGATTCCTGCTGGTTTGCAACGCTAAGGGCTGACGAACGTAACATTCCTGAAGTCACGCTGGTGCAGCATTTTCCGGGGCCGGGTGAAAAGCCCAGATGCCATAGCTTCAAATATTCGATCGCTGGAGAGCCTTGCGCGGAGATCGAATTTATTCTGTTCCATGTTCCAAGTGGTAGAAGGATCAACACGGCCGAGTATCCGATCATCAGCACGGCTTCTTCGCCCTTTTTCCTCGGTCATGGGTGGTTTTCCGCCGACGCGAAGCTGTTCTTCTTTCTTCGGTTCGATCGTTATGTTCGGACTGTCGAACTGGTCGAAGTGGACCTTTCTACCGGGGTTTCCCGGGTCATCCTGACCGATGAAACGAAGGCCGGCTATCTCGACTTCAGCCAGAACATCGTCGGACAGCCTAATATCAGGTGCCTTTGCGCATCCGCCGAAATCATCTGGTATTCGGAAAGGGATGGCTGGGCTCATCTTTATCTCTATGACCGTGCCAGCGGCGACCTCAAAAACCAGATCACGACGGGGAACTATCTCGTTCGCGATATCGTCCATGTCGACGAGACGGCGCGGCGCATTTTCTTTACAGCGGGCGCAGTAGACCCGGACGACGATCCTGCGCGCCGTTCACTATGCTCGATAGGATTCGGCGGTGAAGATTTTCGGGTCGAATATTCCGGCTGTGGCGACATCGCCGTATCCCAGCAGCCCCTGATGCGTCTCGATCACGGAAATCCGCACAGCTCCGCATATCGATCTTCAGGCGCTGCGCCAGGCGGCCAGCACGTCATCATCCGCGATTCAGGCGTCCGCGATCCCGCCCGCACGATCGCATTCGATCTTGCGAGCAAGAGGGCATTCGAACTTGCCCTGATGCATGAACAGCCAGGTTCCGTGTCGCCGGAGCCTGAACGCTTCACCGCCTTCGCTGCCGACGGGCAGACACGATTGCATGGAGCAATATTCCGCCCGGCAGACTTTCATCCCGGCAAGTCTTATCCCCTTGTCGACTTCATCTACCCGGGTCCTCAAACCTCCTATCGACCGCGCGAATATCAGTCGATCATGGCCGGTCAGGCGCAAGCCATCGCCGAGCTCGGTTGCGTTGTGGCCATGTTCGACAGTCGTGGCCTCCCTCTCCAGTCGCGCAACTTTCACCATGCCGGCTATGGCAGCCTTGCAGAACCGCAACTCGAGGATCATGTGGCGGTATTGCGTCAGCTCCTCTCCAGCAGGCCCTATCTTGACGGCGCCAGGGTCGGGATATTCGGCCAATCTGGAGGCGGTTATGCGGCGGCCCGCGCACTGCTGGCCTATCCGGAATTCTTTCATGTCGGGGTCGCTGTTTGCGGCAATCATGACCCTGATCGATATTGCTCCTATTGGACTGACAAATATGTCGGGACTGCCCGATCTGATGACGCACCGCTCGACAATCTGGCGCTGGCAGGCGGCCTGCGGGGCAAGTTGCTCCTGGTATCGGGAGACATGGACGACAATGTCCACGTCTCCCACACCATAGCGCTCGCTGGAGAAATTCAGCGTCATCGTCGCTGGGTGGACCTCATGATCGTCCCTAACGAGGGACACTTTCTCCTGATGACAAACCCTGCCGTTCAGGAGCGAGTGTGGTGCTATTTCAACGAGCACCTGATCCGCGAGGGCTGCATCTACACGGAAACCCTAAACTACTCTCAAAGCGAACTTCTTCACTTCCAGAGGATGTTCACATTGGAAGCGTTGTCATGACTACACCTCTGGATCTTACGCGATCGACCGCCAAAGGCGCTGCAGCGCGGCTCGACCGCGTTGTGCAGGACTTCGTTGATGTGCTCGGTAATCTGGGAGTCGTCGTGAGCCTGAGCCTTCCAGGCAGCGACATGATATCCTTCACGGCCGGCTTTGCCGATCGCGAAAAGGCCAGCCCTGTCTCTGCCGAACACCGTTTCCAGATCGGCAGCCAGACGAAGACGTTCGTCGCGGTCACGATGTTTCTGCTTGACCGCGCAGATGTTTTGGACCTCGACCGCCCGGTCACCGAATATGTAGATTTGCCGATCGATCCGCGCATCACAAGTCGGCACCTGATTATGAACATGTCCGGTCTCGGCGAGTTCACCAAGGCGTTTCCCGTTGGACTCCTTGATCCGCGGATCGGTTATTCCTCGCGCGATCTGGTCGCGCTAGCCCTGCCGCAGGGACAGCTGTTTTCACCCGGTGAACATTTCGATTATTGCAATACGGGATGGATCATCGCCGGGCTGATCATTGAGAAACTGTGCGAGCGGCCCTTTGGCGAAGTAATTGGCGATATGATCTGCGCCCCGCTCGGCCTGTCTGAAACGAGTTTCACATCTGACTATTCGACCGAAGACATGCTGAAGGGCTATATCGTGACGCCCGTGTCGCCTGATCCGATCGATGTTTCCGGTTACCTGGATTGGGCGAATGCCGCAGGAAACGGCATTTCAACCATGCGCGATATTGTGGCCTTTTATCGGAGTTTCAACGCACCCCAAAGCCCGATCGGCGTATCGCTGGCGGACCTGACACGGCAGCTTGGGCGCCCTAGCGCCGATCCCCATTTTGCCCTCAGCGTCGGTACCGAATATGGGCTCGGAATCGAACGCAGGGCTTGGGCTGGGCGTGAGGTCTGGGGACATCCGGGGTCGACCCTCGCCTATCTGACGTCGACGTGGATCGACTCCGAACTCGATATTGCCGTGGCCACATGCGTGACGCGTGAAATGTCGCCAGTCGCTGGGACAAGCGACCTTCGATACCCTCGTGACCAGCTGTTCGCGATGGCGCTGGCGACTGCCTATGCTCTTGCTGACCGATGACTGACATCGTGCGACCGCAAGTCTGGGGATAGTCATCAATGGCGAACAGTCCTGAATCCGATGGCTATCCAGCAAGGGGGCGGGCTCGCTTCGCGCAGGCCGTACTCGTCGTCATCGCTATCGTCACTGCGATGGATGTGCATGTCAGCAAGTTGCTGCTTGAACCTATGAAGGCCGAACTCGGCCTGAGCGACGCCCAGGCGGGCTTCATCAATGTCACCGCAAGCTCTTTGGCTTATGCTCTGTGCGCGATCCCGGCGGGCCTTCTTGCCGATCGGCTCAACCGCGTTCGTCTTCTCCTGTTTGCCATGCTCCTCTGGGCGGTCGGTCTAGGCTCTGTTGCGCTGTCTGGTGGACTGGCGGTGCTGTTACTCGGAAAATTCATTCTCGGTGCTGCGCTTGCCCTGACATACACTTCCGCCATGTCGCTGTTCTCCGACTATTTCTCTCCCGATCGGCGGGCGACAGCCACAGCGAGCTTTCCGGTCGGCCAGACGCTCGGCGGCGCTGGAGCAGTTCTAGTCGGCGGTCTCGGGCTGTCGGCACTGACTGGCATGGTGGTGAGCGAACCTGTTTTCCTGCAACCGCTGACGCCGTGGCGGGGTGTCACGCTGGTTTTTGGGGTCTGCAGCCTTCTGTTGGTGCCTCTTTTGCTCACGGTGCGTGAGCCGCCACGGATGGAACGGAGCGCGGCGAAAGGCGCAAAAAAATTCCGTATTCTCTGGGACAGGCGTGCCGAACTGCTTCCGCTCTACGGAGGGATGATGTTCCTGTCAGGACTTGCCAGCGGCGTGATGGTTTGGTCGGTCCCGGCCTTGATGCGTCTTTATGGTCAAAGTCCTGCCGATCTCGCGACTTGGCTCGCACCTCTTTCACTTGTTGTCGGCATCGCCGGGATGATCGTCGGCGGCCGGTTGGTGCAGGCAAGGGTACGGACCGGAGACATGCGCGAACTTCTCGCTCCTGCCATAACGGCCGCGCTTGTCGGCAGCATCGGAAACTTCATGGCGGTAATGCCCAATGTGATTGGCTTTGCGTTTTTGCTCACACTTTCCAACTTCACTTACGCGATTGCGATTTCGGTTCCCGTCATAGCGATCAACTACCGAATCCCTAACGATCTGCGCGGCCTAGCCATGGCAGGATATGTCGTACTCTTCGCAATTGTCGGAGGAATCGCGGCGCCGATGGTCGGCGCAGCGACCTCGGCATTCGGGGGAGACCATATGCTGGGCGCGGGCATATTGTCCGTCGGGCTCACCTGTTCATTCGGCGCCTATATCTGCTTCCGGATGGCTGCGCGCGTGAATTCACCTTCGACGCCGGACAAGGTCGCCAGCTGACGACCTCGACGTCAATTACCCTCCATCGACAGCGAGCAATCTATGACCGCCGATTCCAGCCGCTTACGCAGACCTTTGCGCGTATTTGTCGCGTCCCTGGCACATGAGACTAACAGTTTTTCTCCCATTCCCACGAGTATCCGGAACTTTCGCGAACAGCTATATTATGTCCCTCGCACCGGTATCGGCCGCGAGTCCGCGTTGAATGCGCCCGGTCATGGCGATGCGATCCGCCTTGCGCAGGCCAATGGGGACCAAGTGATCGAGGGGCCCTGCTTCTGGGCCCAGCCATCCGCGCCGGTTTCTTCCGAAGTCTATAGCGAGTTGAAGGACGAAATCCTGTCAGCGCTTCGCGACGGCGGACCTGTCGACTTGGTGCTGCTCGTTCTCCACGGTGCCATGATGGCGCAAGGCAATCCGGATTGTGAGGCGGACCTCCTAAATGCAGTCCGCGCAGCGGTTGGGCCGTCGGTGCCGATCGGCGCAATTCTTGACCTCCACGGCAATGTCTCGCCAGCGATGGTGCAAAGCGGGGCGATACTCGTGGGCGTCAAGGAATATCCGCATATCGATTATGGAGAGCGCGCCGCCGAGCTATATCAAATCCTCGTGGACATGGCGGCGGGAGACCGCCTGTCGATGCATTACCGCACGATACCCGCGCTCAATCTCCTCGGGACAACGGAAGAACCGATGAGCGGCTTCGTGCGCCGACTCAAGACGATAGAGAGTCAGGAAGGCATAAGGTCGGTTACTTTGATGCATGGTTTTCCATGGTCGGACACCGAGCATACGGGAGGCTGTGTTCTCGTCGTATCGCAGAACCGCGACGCGGCCGCCATGGAGGCACTCTGCGACAATCTGGCCGAAGGCTATTTGTCGATTATCGGCAACGCAGCCATCGACAGGCCGTCCGTACCCGATGCGGTTCAGCGAGCTCTGGATTGGCCTGCAGGCTGCGGGCCCGTCGTCATCGCTGATAGCTCGGACAATCCCGGCGGAGGCTGCGGCTGCGACAGCACGTTCCTGCTTCGCGAGTTGATTGAACGCCGCTGCGAGGCCGCGGCGATTGGAATGATCTGGGATCCACAGGCAACGCAGATCGCGGCGGATGCCGGCGTCGGCGCGCGCCTTCCGATCCGGATCGGCGGCAAAGTCGGGCCTTTTTCCGGTGATCCGATCGATATCGACGCAGAGGTAGTCGCAGTCCGCTGTGATATCCGGCAGCGTATGTTCGGAACGGGACCCGAGCGCCCCATTGGCTTAGCTGTCCGTCTGCGTATCTCGGGGATAGAGATCGTCATCAATGCCGTCAGGCAGCAGGTGTTCGGGCCCGAGTGCTTTACTGGATTGGGTATTGACCTGCAGGACAAGTCGATTGTTGTTGTGAAGTCTAGCCAGCATTTCAGGGCCGGTTTCGATTCCCTCTCCCGCGGCACCATCTACTGTGACGCTCCCGGTTCACTGAATATGAGCCTTGAGAATATTCCTTATCGATTATTGAAAGTTGTCCGCCGCGACGCCGCCTTCGTCACGGATCGGCCGATACAGTACATGCGTTGGCCGGAAATTCACCAAATCGGCTGAGCTGATGAGACCCCCGCTCTCCGTGCGCAAGTGACCGCTTCCTTTGAGCATCGGTAGAGCCATGGTGGGCGGTATGAAGCATGGAGGCGCTTTCTTCGGCGCGTTCGGGAGCCGATGGCGTCCCGGCTGCGCTGCGGTTGGCAAGGTTTGTGTCATCATCGATGGCAACGATGTTTCCATGCACGAGACGCAGGACCCGGCTGCGAATACCGTCGATGCCTCGATCCCGGCGCCAGCGAGATGCTAGGTACATTTGGCTGAGCCATGTTGGCTGCCGCGGTCGTTGCTGTCGTACGCTATCGTCCAGCGCGAAGGGGCAGGCAGTCAGCCGCGGCTGATTAGCCCGTAGATTTCTGGACGCCTTCTATCCTAATTTTGAGGACAGGAGACGACGATGGGGAAGCCCAATTTCAGTGATGAGTTCACGCGTGATGCGGTGGCGCAGATCACCGAGCGCGGATATCCGGTAGCGGAGGTTTCGGAGCGGCTCGGCGTCAGTCAGCATTCGCTGTACGCGTGGAAGCGGCAACTGGCGAAGGTGGTGTCTAGCGATGCTGGCAAAGATGCCGAGATCCGCCAGTTGAAGCGCGAGTTGGCCCGAGTCACCGAGGAGCGCGATATACTAAAAAAGCCACCGCGTATTTCGCCAGGGATGCAAAGTGAGATACGCATTTGTTGCCGAGCATCGTGACCGGTTCCGGGTTCGGTCGATGTGCCGGTGCCTGCGCATCCAGCCCAGCGGTTTCTATGCCTGGCAGAAGAATCCGCTGAGCCAGCGAGCCCGGGAAGATGCGCGGCAGACCAAGTTGATCCGGCAAGCCTGGAATGACAGCGGCAAGGTCTATGGCTACCGCAAGTTGCACGACGACCTGCTGGATCAGAGCGAGAGCTGCTGTCCGAACCGCGTTACCCGGCTGACCAGACTGGCAGGTATCAAGGCGCAGATCGGCTACAAGCGTCGGCCGGGGAGCTATGGCGGCAAGCCATCCCTGGCGGTCGACAACACTCTGGACCGGCAGTTCGAGGTCGCGGCCCCCGACAGGACCTGGATGACCGACATTACCTACATCCGCACCGTGGAGGGCTTTGCCTATCTGGCCGTCGTGATTGATCTCTACTCCCGCCGCATGGTGGGCTAGAGTAGGCAGACCACCGATGTGGTGCTGCAGGCGCTGCACATGGCGGTATGGCGGCGCAAGCCGAGCGGGTGCTGATCCATTCGGATCAGGGCTCGCAGTTCACCAGCATGGACTGGGCGGCCTTCATCCGAGCCCACAATCTTGAGCATTCGATGAGCCGACGCGGCAACTGCCATGACAACGCAGTGGCTGAAAGCTTCTTCTCCTCGCTCAAGCGTGAACATATCCGGCGCCGCACCTACAAAACACGCGATGAAGCCCGGCAGGACATGTTCGATTACATCGAGATGTTCTATAACCCGGTGCGCAAACAGGTCAGGAACGGGATGCTGTCACCCAAACAATTCGAACGGCAGCAGATTTTGAAAGCAGAAGGCGGCTAGAAAACTAGGGGCTATTCAGTGAGCGGTCACGATTGCGTTTTTGGTTCCCCTCAAGCGCCATCGTTCGATCACATCGACGAGATTGATCGCTGCCGGGTACTGGATTGATGGGATGGCGCCCGCGGGGATGAGGCGTGCCGCACTGATATGTCTAAAAATGTAGTAGGGTATCGGGCTATGGTCGATCATCGGCGCCATTGGTTTCCATGCTGTCTGCTGGCGCGAAACAGCGTTTCGGGCTGCTCATTCGCGAAGCCCGGATCCCGAAGCGAACAGCCTCGACCGCGCTTCGGTCACGAACCGATCCTCTGGGACGTCATCGGTCAAACTGGTAAAATGATGATGGCCTTCGCGCCGCGACGGGCTCAACCAGAAAGCCTCCATATGGATGTCGGGAAGCCTCAATATCCTAGGGCGATAGAGTGCGTCGGGCCCCGCGTAGCGAATGGCGGCGTTTGCCATTACATTGGTGACGCGCAGGCCCCAGCAGCTCTTGGCGTAACGCTGCGGCCGCGTTCGCCCGCCTGCGGTGCGGCGGATGTCGACGATCGCGCCTTCCTCCATGTGCGGATGAATCCAGAAATAGCGCCACCCCCACCGCCAGCTGTGATGATATTCCCCGGTTTTCATATGGATATCAGGAATGGCATAGAGTGGAAGGACGGCCATCGTGCCGACGACCGGGTGGGCCGCGAAATCCTTGGCGAGCCGGTCGTTCAGCACCTCGATCGCGATGCGCCTGGCGACCGGCGACTCACGGACCCGCGCGATCGTCATGCGCCGCTGTCGGGGAGGAAGAGGGCCTCGGCCCAGTGGCCAAATTGCCCGGGTGTTCCGGCGGGCTCGGGATAGCGGGCCATCTCGGAAACCAGTCGGAGTTCGCAGTTGCTGCTGTTTCCGTCCAGGCCAGTGGGATCGTAGATCCAGAACGCCTGTTCGCCAGCGAGACGGTCGTAGCCGAAGATACACACGAAATGTCCGCCGCCAGCGTCCCAGATGATATTTACACCGACCGGGTGCCCGGCATCGATGCTCGCTACAATCCGAATGCGCGACTTCTCGGTCTTCTTAAGATCGTCGCTTCGCCTTTTCTCCATCGAAACGCCGAAAATCTTGTGAACGACGGCCCAGAGCGACTGGACGTCGTTGCCGGCTTGGGCCGGCGCATACCAGCGGACCGCGACGTCAACTTGCGTCATGGGACTCCCAAGAAAACGCGACAGTGCAGCCCCGACGGCAGCCCAGCACCAGTTTGTTCGTGCCTGCGTGTCGGACGCGATATCGGATATGACTTTGCCACCCGGGACAACCGGGTCCGATTTCAATGTCCCATCCGATGGGATCGCGAGCGGCTCCGGCCGCGCGAAGGCGGGCGGGGTGAGCATGGTCAGGGCGTCTGATTTTTCTTGATCGCAGCCTCGAGGTCGCTCTTTTCTTTCTGGAGTCTAAGGACCGCAAGTTCTGCATTGAGGGCATCGACGTCGGGGGATGCCGGTCCCTGCAGCTTGGTAAGCTTTACCTGGTTCTCGAGCATCGTGATCTGGTGTGTGAGGGCGTCGAGTTCGGCCTTGCGCGCCGCAGCCACGTCAGCGTCAGTTCCCTTCTCCTCGGCCTCGCGCTTCGCGCGGCTAGCCTCGATAAGGCCGAGGACGCCGCTCGCGGCGTCATTCGCGAGGTCGATTGCCTGAACGCCCGACGCTTCGATCGACTTGTTGCTGCCACCGGTCAGGCGGCCGTCCTTGCTGAACGTGGCCGAGAGGCTGTTGCTCTCGCCAAAGTCGCTTTCGAGCCCCAGCATTCGGACCTTGCCGAACTGGGCGACGCTGACGGTTTCCGAGAGCAGCGGCTTGGCCGCACCTGTTGTAGTCACTAGGAGCGATGCCTGGACAGGGTCGCGGAAGATGATCCCGCTGCCGCCCTCCACCTTGGGGCAGCCGTGCTCGGGGTCGCATTCCGCCTGTGCGATCAGCGGTTTCAACGAGTGGAAAAAGTGGAAGCTGTCGGACTTTACATCATTGGCAACCTCGTCGCCCAACACTGAGGCGAGCCACCGCTTGAGCTTTGCCGAATTGGCTGAGAAGAGCTTGGGTTCCTTGTCCGGAACAGCCGTCTCGGGGAGCTTCCACTCCTCGGAATAGGTGAGGCGGGTTTTGATCTTGTCGAGGCTTTTCTTCAGCGAGGCGAGTTCCTCAGCAAGATCGTCGGCCTGCGTTTGCAGCGCGTTGAACCTTTTCCGGTCAGATGGGCTGATCATATTGCTGGCGATGCGCAGGCGCAGCACGACAAGCTGGTCCTCGATCGCCTGCGCCTCGTCCGGTATCCTTTTGATCCGCATTTGGGCGCGATCCATTTCCTGGACCATGGCAGCGATCGCCGGTGGACAAAGCAGAATTTCGTTCGGGCGTTCCGGAGCGGCACCGCCCGACCCAGGCACGGGCAGGCCGATCCCGATGCGCGCGACATTAAGACCGAGCTTGATCGCGGCGCCGATCGCTTCGGGCTCCTTGCCGGTGATCGTCGCGTTTATGGATTTGAGGATGAGAGTGCCCTCATGATATTCGATCTTGAGATCACTTGTCTTGAACGGCTTGCTGAGCTTCTCATAATCTATGCTTAGCGTCTCGCCCTCGATGACGTCACTCTTGTAGGTTGCAGCCACGTCAAACGCCGTCGAGACATCCGATGTGGGCAGTGCTGACGGGCAGTCCTTGAGCGTCCAGGACAGGGTCACCGTGAATTGCGATATCGGGAGACGGTAGGGGAAGCCGCGTGCCGGTACCGCATAGGCCGAGGGGTCAGCCTTGCTGGTCAAAGCCACCTTGCAACCCGACGTCAGCAAGAGTGCAAGTACGGCCGCTGCCAAATATCCTGCCCGCTTGTTTGGATATGTCGTATCCACCGCCATTCCCCCACAGAATGATCGGCATTTGTCGCATAACTGACTGCGCAATGTAAGAAAGGACTGTTCCAATCTGACAGTGTTCATGCCCCAGTGGTGTGGGGGAGTATTTAGCACTCGGATTCAAAGATCAGAGCCAGAAGTCGACGGTTGCGGAGAACGCTACGGTGGAGAAGAAGGCTTTTGGGTATCTGTCGTAGCGTCGTGTTGCGAGGCGCTGGCCTCCTATAGACGATGCCTGGCATCGTCCATGACGTTACCTCAATGATGAAGCTGAACATGATTCCAATGCGATTTCGGCGTTTGTAGCCGCGCTCGCTTTGTCTGACGGTCTTGTTCCGTGTTTTCAGCCCGGTATGGCTCTTTCTATTCGACCCTACTGAGCTGTTCCGGTTAGGAGCAAACGGAGAAAAGCTGGAACCGCCGATGCGAACGGTGATACCGGAAAATCTACAAAAATGCGAGAAAATCGCATTTTTTGCGGGTCATGTGGTGCCGGCTGTCAGACTCGAACTGACGACCTACCGCTTACAAGGCGGTTGCTCTACCAACTGAGCTAAGCCGGCGCTGACTGCCCCCTAGAGCATTTTTGGGGCATTTGGGAATATCCGACTTTTGCGAAAATGCAGGATGCCGGAAAATCCGTTCATTTGATCCCGAAGGTCCAGCCCTCCGTACGTGCGATTGCGCTGGTGAGTGGGGCGGGGGACCAAGGGGCCGGGTCGTGTGCGATCGTGCGCAGCCAGGCGGCGGAGAGCAGCGCGTCGCTGTCATGGTCGCGAATGGGGCCGATGATCCCGACCCGAGGAGCGCCCAAAGCGGACAGGGCTGTGTCGAGCGCTTGTCCGTCGCGAATCTTGCTCCGCCCCGCCCGAACCCCTGCGGCGCGTGCGGCAAGGCTGGTATAGATTTCGACGATCAGCGGTCCCGTGGCCGGAACCGGATCGAGCGGCCAGAAGGGCATATGGCCGCGCAGGCGATGCAACAGGCGCATGCCCGTCAGGCTTGCCTTGCCGACCTGCGCTGCGCCGATCAGATTGAAATTGCTCACACTTGCGGCCTGGCGGCTGTCGCGCTGATATCGCTCGACCAGCCGCAGGCGCCCGGTGCCTGCCTCGAAACGATCGCCGACGTCGCCGCGTGCGTGCCGGAAATGCCGGCGGGCTTCGGGATGCGCCAGAAAGCTGCCGATTTCAAAATGCGGATCTGCTGCACTCAGGCGCTCCACCAGTGCCCACAAGGCGGGCATGCTGGCGGGGCTCGTGTCCCAGCCCGGGAAATAGGCGCCATGGTCGGCAAATGCGAATGCTGCCGAGAAATCGACACCGATCAGCGTGTCTTCGCCCGAACGTGCAATCGATTCGAGCCAGTTGAGCGCCTCGGCGCGCGACCAGACATGACGGGGGCGTACCAGCGCCGGCGCGGCCCCGTCACTCATCGCCGCGATGGCGATGCCGGGTTGGCGCGCGCCGCGTGCGCCGGACCAGTCGATTGCAGCGAAATGTCGGAAGCGGCGCATCGGGCACGTTTAGCGCCGCTTGCGGGTTGCACAAAGGGCGCCGCGCGCCCACATGCGCCCCATGCTGATCGAAACCGAATCGACGCCCAACCCCGCAACGCTGAAATTCCTGCCCGGCAGGGCGGTGATGGAGGCGGGGACTCGTGATTTTGCGACCCCGGAAGAGGCCGAGGCATCGCCGCTCGCCACGGCGCTCTTTACGCTGGGCGATGTCACCGGCGTTTTCTTCGGTCGCGATTTCATTTCGGTGACCATCGCGCCTGGCGCGGCGTGGAGCGATGTGAAGCCAGACATACTCGGCATCGTCATGGATCATTTCCTGGCTGATCTGCCGCTGTTTCACCCCGCGAGCGCCGCCGGCATCGCCGTTCCTCCGGAAACCGATGGCGGCTTTGCCGACGACCCGGCGGACGCCGACATCATCGAGCAGATCAAGGAATTGATCGAGACGCGCGTGCGTCCCGCAGTGGCCAATGATGGCGGGGACATCGTTTATCGCGGGTTCGACAAGGGCAATGTCTATCTGAAGATGCAGGGCGCGTGCGCCGGGTGCCCCTCCTCGACCGCGACGTTGAAAAATGGCATCGAGGCCTTGCTGAAACATTATGTGCCAGAGGTGACGGCCGTTCACGCCGTCTGACGAATTCGAGACAGGAGAATACCCCGATGAGCGAGCCGCTTTCCGATAGCGCCCTCGACCAATTGTTTCGCACTGCGCGCACCTATAACGGCTATCTCGACAAGCCGGTGAGCGAGGCGCAATTGCATGCCATCTGGGACCTGATGAAATTTGGCCCGACCAGCGCGAACAGCCTGCCGGCGCGGATCGTCTGGTGCGTGTCCGATGCGGCAAAGCAAAAGCTGGCGGCATTGTCGATGCCGTCGAACGGCGAGAAGATATTGCAGGCGCCGGTGACTGCGATCATCGGGATGGATCAGGAGTTTTTCGAACATCTGCCCGACCTGTTTCCGCATACCGACGCGCGCAGTTGGTTCACGGGCAATCAGGTGCTGGCGGAAACGACGGCCTTTCGCAACAGCAGCTTGCAGGGCGGCTATTTCATCCTGGCGGCGCGGGCGTTGGGGCTCGATACGGGGCCGATGTCCGGATTCGATAATGCCGCGGTCGATGCGGCTTTCTTCGCCGATCAGCCCATGGTGAAGAGCAATTTCATTACGACGCTCGGCTATGGCGATCCCGCCAGCATTTTTGAGCGCAGTCCGCGCCCCGACTTCGCGCGCTTCAATCGCATCGACTGAACGGGCGGCGCTTTTCGCGATGCGGTCCCTTGTCCTCGATTCCGCCAGCGAAGCCTGTTCGGTCGCCTTGTTCGACGACGGCATGCTGATCGATCATCGGCATGATGTGATCGGTCGCGGTCATGCCGAACGGCTCGTGCCGCTTGTTGCGGAACTGGCGAATGGTGGCCGCGCAGACCAGATATTTGTGGGTTGTGGCCCAGGCAGCTTTGCAGGGGTTCGCATTGGTGTCGCCGCGGCGCGCGGACTGGCGCTCGGCTGGAGCGCGTCGGTGCGCGGCTTTTCCACGCTGACGCTGGTCGCGGCGGTCGCCGCAGATGAGATTGCGGCGGCGGATGGAGCGCTGGTGGTGATGGAAGGCGGGCACGGGCAATGGTTTGTGCAGCCCTTCGCCGCTGATCTGATGCCGCGCCAGAATGTCCGGTCGCTGGTCCCCGATGCCGCGATATTGGAGCAGGATGCGCTGATCATAGGCAATCGTGCGGAGGCCTTTGTCGCGCGTCGCGGGTTTGGACGCGCCTTGCCATTGCTTCCCGACGCTCGGGCGTTTTTGCGTCTTCCCGAAACGGCATGCTTCGATCACCCATCGCCCATCTATGGGCGAGCGCCCGATGCCAAGCCGATGGCGGTGTCATGAGCGGCGACATCCGGCTCGATGCGGCGCGGATCAGTGATGTCGGCGACGTGATGCGCGTGATGGATGCGGCGTTCGACCCCGCTTTTGGCGAGGCGTGGAGCGCGGCTCAATTGCTGACGCTGTTCGCGCTTCCTGCGGCGCGGGTCGGCCTCGCTCGCGATGGGGAGCAGCCGTGCGGATTCTATGCCGCGCGGATCGCCGGACCGGAAAGCGAGCTGTTGCTGCTGGCCGTCGACCCGGCCTGGCGTGGAAACGGGATCGGCAGACGCTTGATGGCCGATTGGCAGAATTGGGCGCATGAGCATGGCGCCGATGACTATTTCCTCGAGATGCGCGCTGACAATGATGCGGTATATCTTTATAATGGCGCCGGATTTTCTGAATGTGGGCGTCGGCCATCTTATTATAAGGGAAAAGATGGTGTCCTGCGGGACGCAATTACCATGCGTCGAAGGACAATTTTGAATGATAATTAGCAAAACTGGCGTTGCGAAATTGCTGCCAGAATGGCATCAAGTCGGACGGGGGCATAACTCCCAACGATAACCAAAGCAAAAGCCGGTCTCAGAATAAAAGGAATGGTCTTATGTCGGAACAGGCCGATAGCAATGAAATGCTCGTCACGCTGACGGCGGATATTGTCGCCGCACATGTCAGCAACAACAGTGTCGCGATCTCGGATCTCGCGCTGATCATCAACAATGTCCATGCGGCTCTGTCGGCGCTTGGAACCGAAGTGGTTGAGGAAGAAAAGCCGGTCCCGGCGGTTTCGATCCGCGCATCGGTGAAGCCCGACCATATTGTGTGTCTGGAGGACGGCAAGAAGCTGAAAATGCTGCGTCGCCACCTGATGACGCATTATGGAATGACGCCCGAGGATTATCGCGCGAAGTGGGGGCTTCCTGCCGATTACCCGATGGTCGCGCCGAACTATGCCGAAAAGCGCCGCGAACTGGCGAAGCAGATCGGTCTTGGAACCAAGGGCCGCGGCGGCGGTCGCAAGCGCAAGAAGGCCTGAGCTTTCCTGCATCCATAATCACCTCGTCCACGGGGTAGAAGGGGGCGGCGCCATTGGTGCCGCCCTTGTTCTATGGGCGCGCTAACCCTATACAGAGGTGACAAGATAACGACACGACTGCTGAATGCAGGAAAGGCCCGCATGTCCGGTACCATCGACCTAGAAGCCCTTTGCCATGAAAAGGGGCTGCGCATCACCGAACAGCGCCGCGTGATCGCGCGCGTGATTTCTGAATCGCAGGATCACCCCGACGTCGAAACCCTCTATGAGCGTGCATCGGCGATCGACAGCGGCATTTCGATTGCGACCGTTTACCGTACCGTGCGGCTGTTCGAGGAAGCGGGTATCCTCGACCGTCATGACTTCGGCGACGGCCGCTCGCGTTATGAAGCCGCGCCCGAGGCGCATCACGACCATCTGATCGATGTCGAAACCGGCAAGGTGATCGAATTCGTCGATCCGGAGCTGGAGGCGTTGCAAAAGGTTATCGCCGAACGCCTCGGCTATCGCCTCGTCGATCATCGCATGGAGCTTTATGGTGTCGCCATCGGTCGCGACAAGGGCTGAACCCGCCCGCATTACGTGGCGCGTTGTCGCGCGCCTTTTGCTGATGGTGCTGGCGCTTGTTTTTCTGATCGTCCCGCACCTTTGCTATCGCGCTGTCGGTCGTCCGTCGCCGATGGTCATGGCTTTTTTGAATGCAGTGGGCTGGATCGCCGGGCTGCGCATCCGCACCACCGGTACGCGGCTGCGGCGCGATGTGCTGTTCGTGTCGAACCATGTCAGCTGGCTCGACATATTGGCGCTGGGCGGCGCGGCGCGCTCGGCTTTCGTTTCGAAGGCGGAGGTCGGGACGACGCCGCTTGTCGGTTGGCTCGCCGACCAGAATCACACTATTTATGTTCAGCGCGAGGCGAAGCGGGAGATTCACAACCAGGCCGATAGTCTGCGGGTCGCGTTGGCGCGGGGCCGTCCGGTGACGCTGTTTCCGGAAGGTACGACGGGGCCGGGCGACGGACTTTTGCCTTTTCGTCCCGCGCTTCTGCAAGCCGTGATCCCAACGCCGCCGCGGCTCCAGGTCCAACCCGTGCTTCTAGATTACGGCGTCGAGGCGCCCGATGTCGCCTGGCTCGACCCCGAATCGGGGCTAGACAATTTCAAGCGACTGCTCGCGCGCAAGCGTCCGATAGCGCTCACCATCCATTATCTCGATCCACTCCCCGACGCGGTCGAACAGGATCGCAAGGCGTTGAGCGAAGCGGCCCGCGCCGCGATCTCGGGTTGCATGGCGGCGACCGCGCACCCTTCCGCCGCGGCGTCGCTTCGCCTATAGCGCGCCGATGAAATCCGACTCCCCCAAAACCTTTCACGTCAAATCCTTCGGCTGCCAGATGAACGTCTATGACGGCGAGCGCATGGCGGAAATGCTGGGTGCACAGGGATATGTGCCCGCCGCCGAGGGAGGTGACGCCGATCTCGTCGTCCTCAACACCTGCCACATCCGTGAAAAGGCAGCGGAAAAAGTCTATTCGGATATCGGCCGGCTGAAGCGCGAGGACGGCAGCCGCCCGACGATCGCGGTCGCGGGCTGTGTCGCGCAGGCCGAAGGCGCGGAAATTGCCCGCCGGGCGCCGAGCGTCGATGTCGTCGTTGGCCCGCAAGCCTATCATCGCCTGCCCGATCTGATCGCGCGCGCGGAAAAGGGCGAAAAGGCGATCGACCTCGATATGCCGGTGGACAGCAAATTCGGCGCGTTGCCGAAGCGCGCCGGGGGGCAGCGTCCTACCGCCTTTCTGACCGTGCAGGAGGGCTGCGACAAATTCTGCACCTATTGCGTCGTTCCCTATACCCGCGGCGCGGAAATCAGCCGTCCTTTCGCCGACCTGATCGCCGAGGCGCGCGCGCTGGTTGCCGGCGGCGTTCGTGAAATCACCTTGCTCGGCCAGAATGTGAACGCCTGGGACGGGGAAGACGACAAGGGACGGGCTATCGGCCTCGACGGGCTGATCCGCGCGCTGGCAAGCGAGGATGGCCTCGAACGCATCCGCTATACCACCAGCCATCCCAATGACATGACCGACGGGTTGATCGCGGCCCATGGCGAGGTTGAAAAGCTGATGCCATTCCTTCACCTGCCGGTGCAGGCGGGCAGCGACCGCATTCTGGCCGCGATGAACCGCAGCCACACGGTCGACAGCTATTTGCGGATCATCGAGCGTGTCCGCGCCGTGCGCCCCGACATCGCGATTTCGGGTGATTTCATCGTTGGGTTCCCGGGGGAGAGCGACGAAGATTTCGACGCGACGCTCGCCATCGTGCGGGCGACCAATTACGCGATGGCATACAGCTTCAAATATTCGCGCCGCCCCGGCACCCCGGCCGCGACGATGGACGAGCAGGTCGACGAAGCGGTGATGAATGATCGGCTTCAGCGACTTCAGGCGCTGCTCAACGAGCAGCAACAGGCGTTCAACAGCGCGACGGTCGGACGCACGACCCGCCTGCTCCTTGAACGGACGGGAAAGCGCGAGGGCCAGCTGATCGGCAAATCGCCCTGGCTGCAATCGGTGCATGTCACCGCGCCGGGCCTCGCGATCGGCGACATGATCGATGTCCGCATCACGTCGGCAGGCCCCAACAGTCTGGGCGCCGAACCGCTGATGGCCGAGATTGGCTAGTGCACCTGGCACCGCGCGCGATCCCGCGTCGGTGGGAGCATATTGCGCTACAGCACGAACGTCCCGCTCTGGACTCCCGCCTTCGCGGGAGTACACAGTTTATGTCTTCAAGCTAGGAGATCTGCCCACGTGTCGAAACGCCCGCTGACCGCTGCCTCCCCCGCCGAACCTGGCGACCGCGTCCGATTGACGGCCGAATTTGAACGAACGCAGCTGCTCGGCATTCTTTTCGGCGAATTCGACCGCAATCTCGTCGCCATCGAAAATCGCCTTGGCGTCTATATTTCGGCACGAGGAAACCGCGTCCAGATCGAGGGCGAGGCCGAAGCCGCCGCCCGCGCCCGCGACGTGTTGACCGATCTTTATGGCCGGATCGAACGCGGAGAAGAGATTGATGCCGGGATGGTCGATGGTGTGATCGCCATGTCGGCACAGCCGACGCTTGACGGCATCATCCGCCACGACAAGGACGAAGCGCCGCCGGTGATGATCCGCACCCGCAAGAAGACGATCGTTCCGCGCGCGCCGTCGCAGGTTCCCTATATGCAGGCCCTGGCGCGTGACGACGTCATTTTCGCGCTTGGCCCGGCGGGCACCGGCAAAACCTATCTTGCGGTGGCGCAGGCGGTGGCGCAGCTCATCACCGGTAGCGTCCAGCGGCTGATCCTCTCGCGCCCCGCGGTCGAAGCAGGCGAAAAGCTGGGTTTCCTGCCGGGCGACATGAAGGAAAAGGTCGATCCCTATCTGCGTCCGCTCTACGACGCACTCCACGACTGCCTGCCCGCCGAGCAGGTCGAGCGCCGCATTGCGAGCGGCGAGATCGAGATTGCGCCGCTCGCCTTCATGCGCGGCCGCACGCTGGCCGACGCCTTCATCATCCTGGACGAGGCGCAAAATACGACGATTCCGCAGATGAAGATGTTCCTGACCCGGTTCGGGATGAACAGCCGCATGGTGATCTGCGGCGATCCGAAACAGGTCGATCTGCCGATGCCCGCGACCTCGGGCCTTGCCGATGCGGTGGCACGGCTCGAGGGGCTCGAAGGCATCAACGTCAGCCGCTTCACCAGCGCCGACGTCGTCCGCCACCCGATTGTCGGCCGCATCGTCGAAGCCTATGAAGGGCCGGGCGCCTAGGCTCCGCGCCGGATCGAATGCCGCGGCTCCAGCGGGTTAGCGGCAGGCGGCCAGTCCCTCGCGATAGGTCGCGAAGCGCGGCGTCCAGCCGAGCAGCCGTTTCGCCTTGCCGTTCGCGACACGGCGGTTCTCTGCATAAAAGGCGCGCGCGGCGGGCGACAGACCCGCTTCGTCGAGGCTTTGAAGCGGCGGCAAAGGCACCCCCAGCATTGCGCAGCCCCACTCGACGATGCAATTTTGATGGCATGGGGCCTCGTCGGAGAGGTTATAGATGCCCGGCGGCCCACCAAAGGATGCGGTGATGCCCCCCGCGATGTCGTCGACATGGATGCGGCTGAATATCTGGTCGGGAAGGGCGATGCGATGCGCGCGGCCTTCGCTTATGCGATCGAGAATCGATCGGCCGGGACCATAGATGCCGGGCAGGCGAAAGACGCGCATATCGCCGCGCAGCGCCGACCAGGCGGCATCGGCGGCATTGCGGTCCTGGCGGCGGCCCTTGACGGGGGCGCTTTCATCGACCCATGCGCCACCCGTATCGCCATAGACGCCGGTGGAGGAAAGATAGCCGACCCAGCGCGCCGGGGCGAGCGCGACCGCCTCGCCATACAGGTCGAGCACCGGGTCGCAGCCGTCCGACGGCGGGACCGAGGACAGGATATGCGTCGCCGAACGCAGCGCCGCGAGCACGGCGTTTCGGTCGTCAAAGGCGAGGCAGCCGTCGCCCCCGCCGCGCGTCGTGCCGGTCACCTCCCACCCGCGTGCGATCAAGCGGTTCGCCACATGCCCCGCCGCATAGCCGAGCCCGAAAATCACCATATGTCCCATTGCGCCCCTTATTGCGCGGTTGCGGCGCCGCGCCTAGACCGCATCTATGACCGACGCTTCCTCCGTTCCCGCCATTCCCGTCACCATCCATCGCGGCGATTATCGTCCGCCCGAATGGCAGATGCCCGATATCGCGCTCGATTTTGCTCTGGGGATCGACGAAACGCGGGTCACGGCGGCTCTTTCGGTGGTGCGCGCCGCAGAGGTGCCTTCGGCACTTGTTCTGCGCGGCGACGATATCCGGCCGCAGGCGGTGCGCGTCGATGGCGAGGTGTGGAACGGCTGGCAGATGAACGGCCCCGACCTGATCGTCGACCTCGGCGACCGCGCCGCCGCAGTGGTGGAGGTCGATACATGTATCAACCCCGCCGCGAACAGCCAGTTGATGGGGCTTTATGCTTCGAACAACATGCTGTGCACCCAATGCGAGGCCGAGGGTTTTCGCCGCATCACCTTTCACCCTGATCGTCCCGACGTGCTCAGCCGCTACAAGGTGCGGATGGAAGGCGACAAGGCGCTTTTTCCGATCCTGCTCTCGAACGGCAATTGCATCGCGGCGGGCGACGGAGAGGGCGGCCGACATTGGGCGCTGTGGGAAGATCCGTGGCCCAAGCCGAGCTATCTTTTCGCGCTCGTCGCGGGCGATCTTGTCGTCAACCGCGACCATTTCACCACCGCGTCGGGTCGCCGGGTAGAGCTTGGCATCTGGGTGCGCGAGGGCGACCTCGATCGCACCCATCATGCGATGGACGCGCTCAAGCACAGCATGAAATGGGATGAAGACGTTTATGGCCGCGAATATGATCTCGACCTGTTCAACATCGTCGCGGTCAGTGATTTCAACATGGGGGCGATGGAGAACAAGGGGCTCAATGTCTTCAATACCCGCTATATTCTCGCCGATCCCGACACAGCGACGGATGTGGACTATGACGGCGTCGAGGGCGTCGTTGCGCACGAATATTTCCACAATTGGTCGGGCAATCGCGTTACCTGCCGCGACTGGTTCCAGCTGTCGCTGAAGGAAGGTTTCACCGTCTATCGCGACCAGAGTTTTTCGGCGGCCATGGGGTCGCCGCCGGTCAAGCGGATCGAGGATGTCCGCCTGCTGCGTGCCGCGCAATTTCCGGAGGATGCGGGGCCGCTCGCGCACCCGATCCGGCCCGACAGCTATCAGGAAATATCGAACTTCTACACCGCGACCATCTATAACAAGGGAGCGGAGATCATCCGCATGATAGCGACGTTGCTCGGCCCTGAACGGTTTCGGCGCGGCAGCGATCTGTATTTCGACCGTCACGATGGCGACGCCGCCACCTGCGAGGATTTCGTGCGCGCGATGGAAGAGGGGGGCGGCATCGACCTGGGTCAGTTTCGTCGCTGGTACGAACAGGCCGGGACGCCGAAGCTGCACCTCGCGCTGACGCAGCAGGGGGAGGAATGGGTTCTCGACATCACCCAGACGGTGCCGCCGACGCCGGGGCAGCCCGACAAGGTGCCGATGATGATGCCGCTGCGCCTTGCCGCCTTTGCGATGGACGGCAGCGGTGCGGCGCTCGCCGATACGCTGGTGGTGCTGACCGACGCGGTACAGCGGGTGCCGCTCGGCCGTTTCGCCGCGCGGCCCGCACTATCGGTCAACCGCGGCTTTTCGGCCCCGGTGATCGTCGATTTCGAACGCGCGCCGGGTGAACTCGCCTGGCTCGCGGCGCATGACGATGATCCCTTCGCCCGCTATGAAGCGCTCCAGCAACTGATGCTCGACACGCTGGTCGCCGCGGTTTCGGGCGAGCCAGGCGATGCGCCGGCGGTGATCGAGGCGGTGCGAGGAACGCTGGGCGGGGCGGACGAAGACCCGGCTTTCGTCGCGGAGGCGCTCTTGCTGCCCAGCGAGGCCTTTGTCGGCGACCAGATGGTGACGGTCGATCCCGATGCGATCCGCCAAGCGCGGATGGCGTTGCAGGCGGCGATCGGTGCTGCACTCGAAAGCGAATGGCGCGCCATTCTGGCCGGGGTCGTACCGCCCGCGACCGACCTGTCGCCGACGGCAAAGGGGCGCCGCCGCCTGCGCGGTGTCGCCCTTTCCTATCTGGCCGCAGCCGGTGTTGTCGATGCCGCCGTGCTCGCGTTCGACATCTTTTCTGCGGCCGACGGGATGACCGAGCGGCAGGCCGCGCTGGCGACGCTGGCGCATGGCGACAGCGACGAGCGCGCCCACGCACTCGATATTTTCTATCAGCGTTATCGCGACAATCCGCTGGTGCTCGACAAATGGTTCCAGGTGCAGGCCTGGTCGCAGCGCGGCGATACCGTCGCTGCGGTCGAGGCGCTGGCCCGCCACCCTGACTTCACCTTGGCGAACCCCAATCGCGTTCGTGCGCTCTATGGCGCCTTTGCAGCGAACCAGGCGGCCTTTCACCAGGCCGATGGCGCGGGATATCGTCTGCTTGCGGATTTGGTCATTGCGCTCGATCCCAAAAATCCGCAGACGGCGGCACGGCTCATCCCGCCGCTCGGTCGCTGGAAGCGCTTTGACGAGGCGCGGCAAGCGCTGATGAGGACAGAGCTTGAGCGCATCCTTGCGCAGCCGGGCCTTTCGCGCGACGTGACCGAACAGGCGTCGAAAAGCCTGGCCGGCTAAGGCCGCCGCCGCCCCTTATCCGAACCAGCGTCGGCGCATCGCGGCCAGGAAAGCGGGATCGCCGACCGGGTAACCCGACGCGGAGCCGAGAACGGCGTCGATGCCGCAGTGCGGGCATAATGCGCTGCCCGCCTCATCCGCGATCCATTCGGTGATGGCGTCGAAGGCAAAACCGGCGCCGCAGTGGAAACAGCCGCAGCGGTCGCTGCGCTCAAGTTCGGCGCGATGCCGACTCGAATGGCGGTGCGCAGCGCTCAGGCTGGCCTCAGAATATTCCATCGTGCGATTTTCCTTGCTGGTCGCTCGGGATAAGTGGGTGGAGATAGCGCGGGTATCTCGTCAGTTTGACGCGAATAACTTCGTCCCGACCACGCCGATCACGATCAGTGTCATGAATCCGGCCTGCACCGTGCTTACCTTTTCGCCAAAGAATATGGTGCCGCCGATGATGACGCCGACCGCGCCCAGCCCGGTCCAGATTGCATAGGCGGTTCCTGCCGAAATTTCGCGCATGGCAAAAGCGAGCAGCGCCATATTGAGAAAACTGAGCGTGATCGGAACGACGGAGGCTTGCCATGTCCCGAGCGTTGCTGCCCATTTCAGGCTGAGGGCCCAGCAGATTTCAGTGAAAACGGCGATGGCGAGGATGATCCATCCCACGAGCGAGTCCTTTCCGGTCGGCGGGCTCGTCGGGAAGGCGCAGACCGGAAACCCGAAAGAGGCCGTGCGCGCCGGTGCCGATAGGCGCCCCGGCGCGGCTTGGCAAGCGGGTCAGCCGCCCACCCAACCCGCGACATCGGCCGCAACCTTGTTCGCCGCGCGGGCCAGTGCTTCGCCGACGGGCTTTGCCTCGACCTTTCCGGCAATGGGTTCGCGGACTTCGAACCGTTGCTGCGTCACTGCCTTGCCTTCGGCGGACACCAGCATCGCCTGATAGGCGACGACGGCCTCGTTCGTTCGAGCATCGACGCCGAATTCCATCAATTGCCCGGCGAGCTGATCGCCGGGGGCGGCAAGATACTGCCCCTCGTCCATGACGACGCGCGCACTGCTGGCGGCGATCGTTTCGGAGAGTAGCCGCTGGAAGAGCCGCTGCGGCGCTTCGACCCACTGGGCTTCCTTTACATAGGCGATGCTGCTGTCATCCTGTTGCACCGGAATACGCTGCGTGCGCAATTTTTGCGGCGCGGTCGGGATCAGGATGGTGAGCGGGGTTTGGGCCGTCGACGAGCGCGCTTGTCCGGCGGCGGGGGCGGCATCGGCGTCGAGCGTCAGCAGAAAGGGTGGGGGTTTGCCACCCAGGCTGACGCAGGCGGACAGGGCGAGCGCACTCGCCGCGGCGAGCATCGGGACGGACAGGCGGCGGATCATGGTCGGCATCCTTATCGTTTATAGTCAGGCAGCTTGGCGCCGCCGATGACCGCACCCGCGCCCTGCTGGTCGAGCTTGTCTGTCAGGCTCGACAGCGAGGAAGAGGTACGGCGCAAATCGCGGATCAGCGCATTGGCTTCGGGAATGGTCGTCTCGCTGAAGGTCTGGAGGCCAGGCCGGGCGTCGGCGATCGCCGATTCCAGCGTTTTCATCGACGCATTGGCCGATGCCAGCGTATCGCGCAGGTTTCGCATGGCGGGATCGACATTGCGGTCGATCGTCCCCTGTGTCGCGGCGGCGAGATTGCCGATCTGTTCGGCGGCGGTGCCGGTCTGCTGAATGGCGATGCGCGTGTCGGCGAGCGCCTTTTCAAGCGCCGGGCCGTTGCGCGCCAGGATCGCGGTCGATTGTTCGACATTCTTCAGGATCGCCGAAAAGCTCGCCTGATTTTCATCATCGGCGAGTTCGGCCAGCCGTTCGGTCAGCGTCGAAAGACGCTGGAGCAATTGCGGCGCGGTGTTGAGCAGTTCGCCGAGGCCGCCGACCCGGTTGGGGATCACCGGCTTGCCAGCAGGCCCCTTGTCGGTGATCGGCGGGGCGCCCTTGACTGCGCCGTCGAGCGAGATTTGCGACACGCCAGTAAAGCCGACGCCTTCCAGCGCGGCGGTCGTTCCCTGCAGGATCGGCACCTGTTCCTCGACCTCGATGCGCACGCGCACGAATTGCGGGTCGTCGCGCCATAGTTCGATCTGGCGTACTTGCCCGACCGGGACGCCGGAAAACTGCACCTGCGCGCCCTTGTTCAAACCGTCGACCGACTGTTTGAAGAAGATGTCATATTCGCGTTTCGCCCCGCCGCTGTCATTGGCAAGCCATACGACGAAGATTGCGAGCGCAACGGTAAAGAAGAGGACGAAGGCCCCGACCACGACATTGTTCGAGCGCGTTTCCATCAGCTTTTCCTGTCCGGCCGCTCGGCGGCCTGATTGCAACCCGCCGCGGCGCGTCCGCGCGGGCCGTTAAAATAGTCCTGTATCCAGGGATGCTTGGTGGCAAGCAGTTCCGGAATGGTGCCCACCGCTATCACCTTCTTTTCCGCGAGCACCGCGACGCGGTCGCATGTCGCATATAGCGAATCGAGGTCGTGGGTGATCAGAAAGACCGTCAATCCCATCGTGTCGGCAAGCTCGCGGATCAGTTCGTCGAACTTGGACGCGCCGATGGGGTCAAGGCCGGCGGTTGGCTCGTCGAGGAACAAGAGCGCCGGGTCGAGCGCCAGAGCCCGCGCGAGGCCGGCGCGTTTGACCATGCCGCCCGATAGTTCGGCCGGGAATTTCGGTCCCGCATCGGGGGGAAGCCCGACCATCGCGACCTTGTAAGCGGCAATTTCGTCGAGCAGCGTTTGATCCATGCGCGGATAATATTCGCGCAGCGGCACCTGGATATTTTCCGCGACACTCAGCGTCGAAAACAGCGCGCCGCCTTGGAACATCACGCCCCAGCGGCGGCGGAGGTCGCGCGATTCCTCTTCATTGGTGATCGCGTCGAGCGTCTTGCCATAGACTTCGATTTCGCCGGCCGCGGGGATCTGGAGCCCGATGATCGACCGCATCAAAACCGATTTTCCGGTGCCCGATCCGCCGACCACGCCCAATATCTCGCCCGAACGTACGTCGAGGTCGAGCTGGTCGTGGATCACCGCATCGCCGAACCGGTTGACCAGGCCGCGGACGCGGATCGCATATTCGAACTTTTCGGGCCGTACTGCGTCGGCCGCCGCCTGTTCCTCGGCGATCAGTTCAGCTTCTTCTTCGCTCATCAGTTCCAGCCGATCGATGAAAAGAAGACCGCAAAAAAGGCATCGAGCACAATGACCAGGAAAATAGCGGCGACCACGGCAGAGGTCGTGCGCTGTCCCACTTCCTCGGCGTTCTGGCGTACCTGCATACCTTCGTAACAGCCGGTCACGCCGATCAATATGCCGAACACCGGCGCCTTGATCAGCATTGCCCAGAAATCGGTCATGGGGATGATTTCGCGCAGCCGCTGAATATAGGTAAGCGGCGGAATCTCGAGTCCGATCCAGCAAAACACGCCGCCACCGATAATGGCACAGATGCTGGCGTAAAAGCCGAGCAGTGGCATGGTGATCGTCGAGGCCGCGACGCGCGGCAGCACGATTGCTTCCATCGGCGATACGCCGATCGTGCGCATCGCATCGACCTCTTCGGTCAGTTTCATCGTCCCGATCTGGGCGGCGAACGCCGAACCTGATCGGCCCGCGACCATGATCGCGGTCATCAGCAGGCCCAGCTCGCGGATCGACACGCGCCCGACCAGGTTGATCGTGAACACTTCCAGCCCGAACTGGCGAAGCTGCACGGCGCCTTGCTGTGCGATGACGATCCCGATCAGAAAGCTCATCAGGCCGATGATCGGCAGCGCGTCGACCCCGACGGTCTGGAAGCGCGTGACGATGGCGTGCCATCGGATGCTGCGTCGGGCTCGGATCTGATTGAACAGCGCGATGACCATCGCGCCAAAGAAATCGATGATGCCGATCAATTCGCGCCATATCGAAACGCTGGCCGTGCCGACCTGCTCCAGCATGCGCATCCACATCGACCGGCGATCGCGGTGAACGCGATATTCGCTGGTGTCGCTGGCCAGCGCGTCGAGCAGACGCTGGGCCTCCGGGCTGGCGCCGGTGACGGTTGCGCCATGCGCGCGCGCACTGCGGGTGACGATCCACGCCCCGACGGTGTCGATGCGGTCGATCGACGACAGATCGAGGCTGGAAATAGCTCCCAGCGAATCAAGACGTTCGGGCACGTCGCCGAGCCGGGCGAGCGTCAGCCGACCGGTGAAGCGAACCTCGGCACCACCAGCGCCGTCGCTATGTTCGAAGTCCGCCCTGGCCACCATCGCACGGACGACCTTGTATTATTTGGCCTATCACGGCAAGCGAATCCCGCGACTTGGCCGCGGCCTGCACACCGCTTATGGACCACCGAATGGACAAAGGCTCGCCTCCCGCCTCGCCGATTCATGCGCATCGCGTCGCGATGTACGACATGGACCGCACGATCACCCGGTCGGGAACCTACAGCGGATTTCTGATACATGTCGCGCGGCGACGCCAGCAATGGCGGCTCCTGCTGTTGCCGCTCGTCGGAATTGCCGGGCTTGCCTATATGCTCCGCCTGATCGACCGGTCGCGGCTCAAAGCTATCAATCTTCGCCTGCTCGTCGGCGGGCGGTTCCAGCGCACCGAGATCATGCCGCTCGCCGAAAGCTACGCTGACCATGTCGTCGAGCGGGGGCTGCATCCCGCGGCGCTCGAACAGATTGCCGCCGACCGCGCGGCGGGATACCGGCTGCTTCTCGCGACCGCGTCCTTCCACCTCTATGTTGACGCGATCGCGCGGCGGTTGGGGATCGACGATGTGCTGGCGACCCGCCTCGATGAACCCGATGGCGCCGATCATATTCACGCGCGGCTCGCTGGCGACAATTGCTATGGCGCGGCGAAGTTCGCCCGCATCGCCGATTGGCTGGAGGGCAATGCGATCACCCGTGATGAAGCGCATATCCGCGCCTATTCGGACCATGTCTCCGACCACCCGATGCTGCATTTCGCCGATGAGGCGATCGCCACCACCCCGTCGCGCAAGCTCCGCCTGCTCGCGCCCAAAATGGGCTGGCAGGTGGTGGATTGGCGCGCCAGACGCTGAAATCTTCCTTTCTTGGGAAGGGCGGAGGGTTATACCGCCGCCAGTGCCTGGTCGAAATCGGCGATCAGGTCGTCCGCATTCTCGATACCGATCGAGATACGCACCAGATTGTCGGTGATCCCCAGCGCCTTTTTGCGTTCGTCGGGAACCGACAGATGCGTCATCGCGGCAGGATGGCTTGCGAGCGTCTCGGTGCCGCCGAGGCTGACCGCCAGCTTGGCGATCTTGAGCGCGTCGAGGAAACGGAAACTCTCTTCCTCGCCGCCCTTGATGAACAGCGAAAAGGTCGATCCGGCGCCGGTGCAGTGCCGCTCGAAAATATCCTTTTGCGGTCCGTCCTTCAGGAAGCCGAGATAGCCGAGCCCGGCGACCTTGGGGTGATCGCGCAGAAAGGCACATACTTTTTCGGCGTTTTCGCCCGCGCGGCTCATCCGCAGTTCGACGGTTTCCAGGCTGCGTAGCAACATCCAAGCGGTATTGGGGTCGCAAATCGTGCCGATCGTGTTGCGCATCATGCGGATCGGTCCCAGCCACTGCTTCGACCCCAGCACGCCGCCCGCGACAAGATCGCTATGCCCCCCCGCATATTTGGTCAGGCTATAAAGGACGATGTCGGCGCCGTGGCGCAGCGGCGCGGACCACAGCGGGCCCAGAAATGTGTTGTCGATGGCGATCGGTGGCCGACTGTCGGCGGCAAAGGCAGCGTCGACCGCCGCGCGCATCGCTTCTACATCGACCAGCGCATTGGTCGGGTTGGCGGGGCTTTCAAGATAGACCATCGCGACCTTGCCGCCTTGGGCTGCCGCCATGGCCTGTGCCCGTGCAAGGATCGCGTCCATTTCGGCGCGCGAGGCTTCGGCGGGGAAGTCGACATAGCTAGCGCCAAAGCGCGACAGAATGCGCGCGATCAGCGTTTCGGTCGCCGCATAGAGTGGACCCGAATGGACGATCACGTCGTTCATGCTGACATGCGCAAGTAACAAGGTGGCGATTGCCGACATGCCGGATGAAAAGACCAGCGCGTCTTCGGCCTGTTCCCAGACGCCGAGCCGCGCTTCCAAAATCTCCTGATTGGGGCCGTTGAAACGCGAATAGACCAAACCGTCGGCGCCGCCGGGGCGCTTGCCGGTAATGCCCTCGAAATGACGCTTACCCGCCGCCGCGCTTTCAAAAGCAAAGGTGGAGGTCAGGAAAACCGGCGGCTTCAGCGACCCTTCGGACAGCATCGGGTCATAGCCATATCCCATCATCAGCGTTGAAGGGGATAGCGGCCGACCGCCGATTTCAGTCACATCGGCCTTCGGCGCACGTCGCTGCGGGGTGCCGGTCAGATCGTTATTGTCGATTGGGGGCATGAGAGGGACTCCTGCGCTAGACGGTTTCGAACGAAACTAGCGTTCCCCGACAGGCCCGTCACCCCAGCATTGCAATGGCCCAGATCACCCCGATCAGCAGCGGCACGCCGATGATGTCAAGCGCCAGGCCGGCTTTCAGCATCCGCGGCAGCGCGATATGGTCGGTCGCCCAGGCAATGGCGTTGGGGCCGGTTCCCGACGGCAGCATGAAGCCCCAGCTTGCCGCCATCGCGACTGGAAGCGCCAGCAGCACGGGGTCGGTTCCGGTCGCGGCGATCAGCGCGGCGAGCACCGGCATAATCCCGCTCGCTGTCGCGACATTGCTTGCAAATTCGGTGATCAGGATGGTCAGCGCGACGATGATCGCGGCGAGTGCGATCGTCGGCATCGATCCCAGCGGTGCGAGTACGCTGCCGAGCCAGGCGGCGAGTCCGCTGGCGGTGATTGCTGCCGCGAGCGCGAGGCCGCCACCGAACATCATGATGACCCCCCAGGGGGCACGGTCGGCCTCTTTCCAGACCAGCAGCGGACGGCCGGTGCCGTCGGGCAGAACGAAAAGCAACAGGCTGCCCGCCACCGCTATAGTGCCGTCGGTCAGCGCGCCCTTGGGCACCATGGGCTCTAGCAGCGGCTGGAGCATCCACAGGCTGACGACCAACAGGACGACAGGCACCACGCGGCGTTCGGCCGCCGACCAGATCGCCTGATGGCCGAGTGCGGTCGATGCGGCCTGCCCGTCGAACGGGTGATGCTTCAACCGCTGTACACGCGTCAGGACCGCCATGGCGGCCGGGATCGCCAGTGCAACGACGGGGATGCCATACAGGGCCCAGGTGGCAAATCCGATGTGAAGGCCAAGTGCGCGCTCGATCAATCCGGCAGCGATGGCATTGGTTGGGCTGCCGACCAGCGTGCCTAGCCCTCCGATCGACGCGGCAAAGGCGATGCCCATCATCACCGCGCCTGCAAAGCCGCGCGTCTCCGCCGCTTCGACACCGCCTGCGCGCAGCACCGCCAGCGCGATCGGCACCATGATCAGCGTCGTCGAGGTGTTGGAGATCAGCATCGACAGGATGGCGGTCGACGCCATGAAGGCAAAGAGCAGTCCGCTCGACGTTGGCGGCGCGAGTTTCAATAGCGCCAGCGCCAGACGTCGGTGCAATCCGACCCTTTCGATCGCCAGTGCGAGAAAGGCGCCGCCCAGAATCAGGAACAGGATCGGGTCATAATATTGATTGGCGATTTCCTTCGCCGACATCACCCCGGCAAAGGGAACGACCAGGAAAGGGAGCAGGGCGGTGACGGTCAGCGGCAGAGCTTCCGTCATCCACCAGATAGCCATCAAGATCGTCAGCGCGGCAATACGCCATGCCGGCAGCGCCATCCCTTCGGGAGCGGGCAGCATCAGCATTGCGAAAAAGACCAGCGCGCCGCCGATCAGTCCCAACAGCCGCGTGCGTGTCATCGGTCCCCCAATTCCCATTCCATTGCCAGCCGTTGCCATGATGCCGCGGCGATAGGTTGTTCGGTGTCAGCGCTGCGCCAGCCCGATCACCGACAATTGGCGACCATAGCCATTTTCGTTTCGGTGGCACGCACGCCGATAGCTGTAATATTCTTGCGTCCCGGCGTAGGTGTCTTCGCCGCCGATGGCAACCGTCGCTACGCCTGCTCTCGCGATGCGTGCCGCGACATAGGCGGCGATGTCGAACATCGCGTGGCTGGGTCGCGGGGCGGCGGCAAAAAAATGCTCGTTGGCCGGATCGTCGGACAGGAAACGCGCGACGAAAGCGTCATCGACTTCATAGGATGCGCGGGCGATGCAGGGACCGATTGCCGCGGCGATATGGTCGCGGCGCGCGCCAAGCTTTTCCATCGCGTCGAGCGTCGCGTCGGTTACTCCCGCAATCGCGCCCTTCCACCCGGCATGGGCGGCGCCGACGACACCGGCGTCGCGATCGGCGAACAGCACCGGTACGCAGTCGGCGGTCAGGATGCCCAGCAGGATTCCTGGCGTGCGCGTCGCCATTGCGTCGGCCTCTGGGCGGGCCGCAAGGTCGCTTTGCGTGTCGATGATGATGCAGCGATCGCCATGTACCTGATAGAGGCCGGTGAGCTGTGCTTCAGGCAACACCGCTTCGGCCACCCGGCGCCGGTTTTCGGCGATCAGTGCCGGGTCGTCACCCGAACCAAGCCCGCAGTTGAGCGAGGCTAGCGCGCCTTCCGACACGCCGCCGCGGCGCCCGAAAAAACCGTGCGGCGTCCCGCCGAGCGCGGCCGCTGTGGTACAGGGCGGGGTCACAGGTCCAGCCTCCAGATGCGGTCCTCGTCGATATGATTGCCGACCCGGAACGGATTGCGCCCGACATCGACAAAGCCGAAGCGACGGTAAAAGGCCTGCGCGCGAGGATTTTCGGTGAACACCGACAGGTAAAGGATCGATGCCCGCTCGCGCGCCCAATCGATGCCCCATTGCATCAGCGCCGCGGCGATTCCGCTGCCCTTGGCTTCGGGCGCGACATAAAGTTGGTGGAGTTCGGTCGCATGCTCGGTCGGCTGCCCCTCGGGAAGGTCGAAATCGATCGGGCCAAGCTTGATGAACCCCTGCAACGCGCCGCCGTCGCCGCGTACCAGCGCGATCGCCATGTCGGGGTCGGCGATCTGTGCGCGGAGGCGCGATGGCGGGTTCCATTCGGCGAGGAAGGCGGCAAGATCGGCCGGATCATAGATATGCCCAAAGGTGTGGACAAAGCTGGCCTCGGCAAAGCGCGAGATTTCCTCGGCCTCAGCCTCGGTGGCGAGGTTGATCTGGGTCATGCGGTTCTTCCTGTGACATCAAAACCCGAAGGGGGAGGCCAACCGGGCGCGGAAATGGCCATGGCCTTGAACAATTGCCCCATAGCGGCTGGATCGACCAGCCGGTCGCGCTGCCCGGCTAGCTCCTCCGCGCGATCGGGCGCGCTCGCTGACAGGCTGGCCAGCCGCGCATCGATTCCCATGGCACGCAGCCAGGTGCCCTGGGGAACGGGGCCGGACACCGACGCGCCCGCGCCGCGCGCGGCATGGGCGAGCGAAGTGAAATCGACATGGGTGGTCAGGTCGACCTCGCCCGGATCGACAAATGGGTCGGCAAAGCGATGTGCTTTCACGGCCTGCAGCGTGTCGCCTGCGGCGGGACCGCTATAGCCATAATCGATCGCCAGCATCGCGCCGCCCTGCCGCACCAGGCGAAAGGCACAGCGTTGCAGGATCGCGGCCGATACCGGCGCGGTTTCGACGATTGTGCCTGCGGTGCTGTCGCGCAGGGCGGCGGGTACCGCCTCGTCCGCGGGCACCGCGCCGGGCACCGCAACCAGCGCGCCTTCCTGCCGTTCGACCATGCGTTCCCGCCACCCTTCGGGGGTCGCGACATATTGATGGACGGGCAGCGCATCGAAAAACTCATTGGCGATGATGATCAGCGCGGCATCGTCGGGCAAATCATCGACATCGTCGTGATGGTTCGCTTGCGCCAGCCGCGCCGTTTGCGCGGCGCGCAGCGCCGGGCTCGTTTCGACCAGATGGACGCCCAAGGGCGTGCAGCCAAAGCGCGCCATTACGCGCAGCGCATCGACGGCCAGCGTGCCGCGGCCGGGGCCCAGTTCGACATAGCGGAACGCCGGCATGCCCGCGCGTTGCCACAGATCGGCGGCCCAGATGCCGACCATCTCGCCGAACATCTGGCTGATCTCGGGCGCGGTGGTGAAGTCGCCCGCGGCACCCAGCGGATCGCGCGTTGCATAATAATGGCTGTTCGCGGCCGCCATATAGTCGGCCACGGTCAGCTTCCGCGCCGCTGCAATCTCCGCCATCAGCCGCGCCGCCGGGGGCGGGGCGTCAGGCAATGCTGTCGGAACCCGCGATCGGTTCGACGCGCTGGCGGCGTCCCTTGGCTGTGGCGACCAGCCAGATGCCGCCGATCAGCATCGGCAAGGTCAGCGTCTGTCCCATGGTCAGTCCCCACGATAGGGTTCCGAGCTGCACATCGGGTTCGCGCACGAACTCAACCGCAAAGCGGCTGAGCCCATAGATGATCGCTGCCATGCCGAACAGAAAGCCCGGCTTGTAGCGGGCGTCGGTGCGCCAGAAGAAAAAGGCCAGGATGGCCATCATCAACAGGCCCTCCAGCCCCGCTTCGTAAAGCTGGCTCGGGTGGCGCGGGTCCATCGTGCCGCTGTCGGGAAAGATGATCGCCCAGGGAACGTTGGTCGCGCGGCCCCACAGCTCGCCGTTGACGAAATTGGCGAGGCGACCGAGGAACAGGCCAAAGGGGACGACACAGGCGATATAGTCGCAAAAACGCAGGAAATTGAGTTTTTCTTTCCGCGTCACATACCAGATGGCGATCAGGACGCCGACGACCCCGCCGTGCAGCGACATACCGCCGTCCCACAAGCGGAAAATGCCCATCGGATCCTGCGCATAGGCGCCAAGATTGTAAAAAAGCACATAACCCAGCCGACCACCGATGATGATGCCCAGCATCGCGTAAAAGATCATGTCGTCGGCATGGCGCCGCGCCATCGGCGCACCCGGCTGGGCGATCAGTTTCAGCAGATACCAGTAACCCAGGAAGATGCCTGCGAGATAGGCAAGCGCATACCAGCGGATCGGCAAGCCGAAGACGCTGAACGCGATCTCACTGTTTTCTCCCATCAAATCATGGAAGTTCACATATTGCGTTGCTTCGACTAGAGTTGCAAAAAGAAACATATACGTCTCGGACCTTCCCCAGGAGAGGCTTCCCCATAAGGGGTTCGCGCCACGAGACCAAGAGGAGAGATAGAAGATGCCATCTGCGCTCGATATGCGCCTGGACGCCGCCTATAATCTGATCACCGGGCCCGGCGGGCCGATCCAGGTGGGGACGGTCGAACGCTTCGGGCGACAGATGCCCTTCATCACCAACGCTCCGACCAATCTTGCCGACTATGTTGCCTTTTTCTGCGCTCAGCATGGCGATGCGACCTTTCTGGTCGAAGGGGACGAGCGGTTGAGCTTCAAACAGGTTTATGCGGCGGCGCGGGCCGTTGCGGCCGGGCTGGTCGACGGTCATGGCGTTCAGCGGGGCGACCGTGTCGCCATTGCGATGCGCAATGCCAACGCCTGGTGCGTTGCCTATCTCGGCATTTTGATGGCGGGCGGCTGCGCGACCCTGCTCAATGGTTGGTGGCAGGGCGGCGAACTGGCTGCCGGCATCGCTGACAGCGAGTCGAAGCTGGTCCTTGCCGATCCGCAACGCGCCGAACGGCTTGCGGAGGTCGACCACGGCGCCAGCGTTCTGACGCTCGACATCTCCAAACCGATCATGGAGGCGATCGCGCCGGTCGCGGCGGGGGGCAGCGCGGATACCGTGCTGCCAAAGCTGACCGGACAGGATCTGGCGACCATTCTTTTCACCTCGGGTTCGACGGGGCAGTCGAAGGGCGCCTATTCGCGGCACGAGGCGGTCGTCCAGGGGGTGTTCAACTATGTCACCCAGACGATCAGCATCGTGCATTTGCTGACCGAGGACGGGCTGATGTCTGACATCCAACCTGCGACACTCGTTTGTACGCCTCTGTTTCACGTTACCGCTGAAATTCCGGTTTTTCTGCAAAGTTTTGCCCTGGGGCGCAAACTGGTGCTGATGCCGAAATGGAACGCGGAAGAGGCGATGCGCCTGATCCAGGACGAACAGGTCAATTATTTCGTCGGCGTGCCGCTGATGAGCTATGAAATGCTGGTTCACCCGAACCGATCGAAATATGATCTGTCGACGTGCAAAAGCTATGCGGCGGGTGGGGCGCCGCGTCCGCCGGAGCATGTGAAGCGCCTGGCCGAGGGGATGGACGGGGGCAAACCGCTGCTCGGCTATGGCCTGACCGAAACCAACGCCGTCGGCTGCGGCAACCTCAACGAGAATTACCTTGAAAAACCGCTGTCGACAGGCCCGGCGTCCAAACCGCTCGTCGATCTCGCGATCCTTGACGATGCGGGCGAGGCACTGGCGCAGGGCGGTGTCGGCGAGGTATGCATTCGCTCGGTCGCCAATTTCGAAGGCTATTGGAACAATGAGGCGGCGACCAGGGCGGCCTTTTTCGACAATGGCTATTTCCGTACCGGCGACCTCGGCTATCTCGACGAGGATGGATATTTGTTCATCGTCGATCGCAAGAAGGACATCATTATCCGCGGCGGCGAGAACATCAGCTGCCAGGAGGTGGAGGCTGCGATCTACGAGCACCCCGAGGCGAGCGAGTGCGCGGTTTTCGGCCTTCCCGACGAGCGGCTCGGTGAAGTCGTCGGCGCGGTCGTGTGGATGGCGCCCGGCAGCCAGGTCGATGCCGATGCGCTGATCGCGTTTCTGAAGGAACGGCTCGCGGCCTATAAGGTGCCGTTCCGAATCTGGATGGCGGGCGACGCGCTGCCCAAGCTCGGCAGCGAAAAGATCGACAAGGTCAGTCTGCGCAATCAATATCGCGGCCAATATGCGGCGGAGGTCGCGGCGTAACCGCAACGAACGAAGGAGCGAATGGAAGATATGGCCCAGGCTGACCCTTCCTTCGCTCCTCCGTCAGCGGCGGAGAGGCGCGTCTATCGCCACCGCCTGCCGACACGCATCTGGCATTGGATCAACGCCGCGACCCTGCTTGTCCTGCTGATGAGTGGGCTGATGATCTTCAACGCCCATCCGCGCCTCTATTGGGGGCATTATGGTGCGAACGTCGACCCTGCTTGGCTGGCCATCGGATCGACGCCGGATACGGGTTATCTGCGCATCGGCGCCGCGCGCATCGATACGACGGGGGTGCTCGGTCGCTGGACCGATGCGGCGGGCGTTGAAAAGACTTGGGCATTTCCGGGGTGGGCGACGATCCCAACCCGCTACAGCCTTGCCGACGGGCGACGCTGGCATCTCTTCTTCGCGTGGGTGCTGGCGATCAGCCTGACCCTCTACATGCTGTGGAGCCTGTTCGGCGGGCATCTGAAAAACGATTTGCACGTCCGGCGCGCCGAATGGTCGCCGCGCCATATCTGGCGCGATGTGAAGGATCATGCCCGGCTGCGCTTTCCGAGCGGCGAGGCGGCAGCGCGTTACAATATCCTGCAAAAGCTGAGCTATATCGGGGTCATCTTCGTTGCCCTGCCGCTGATGATCGCGACTGGCCTTGCCATGTCGCCCGGGATGGACGCGGCTGCTCCGTGGCTCGTCGACCTGTTTGGCGGGCGCCAGTCGGCCCGTTCGCTGCATTTCATCGCCGCCTGGGCGCTGGTCCTGTTCTTTTTCATCCACATCGTCATGGTCCTGCTGGCGGGGCCGGTGAACGAAATTCGATCGATGATCAGTGGCTGGTTCCGCCTGCCGCGCGCGAAGGGGGATGGAGCATGAAAGGCGTCGTCCTGCCCCGCCGCCGCCTGATCGCGCGGGCGGGAGGCTTCGCCGCGGCGCTGCCGCTGCTGTCGGCGTGCGACGCGATCAACGACGCGCCCGCGGTCCGCAAGATATTGTCGATGGGGGAGGAGATGAACCGCGCCAGCCAGCGCGCGCTGATGGATCGCAACGCGCTCGCCCGCGAATTCACCCGTGCCGACCTGTCGCCGGTCTTTCGCTCGAACGGTACGCGCCTGCCGCCGGGACAGGCCTATGCCGCCCATGCGGCGCGGGGCTTTGCCGACTGGCGGGTCGCCGTAACCGGGCTGGTCGCGCGGCCGCTGTCCCTGTCGATGGCCGATATTCGCAGCCTGCCGCAGCGCACCCAGATCACCCGCCACGACTGTGTAGAGGGGTGGAGCGCGATCGGCGAATGGACCGGGGCGCCCTTGTCGCACGTGCTTTCCGCAGCGGGGGTTCGTGACAGCGCGCGCTATATCGTCTTTCGCTGTGCCGATCGGATCGGTGATGCCGATTATTACGAAAGCTGTGACATGGTCGATGCACTGCACCCGCAGACGATCCTCGCCTGGGCGCTCAACGGCGAAATCCTGCCGATCGCGAATGGCGCGCCTCTCCGGCTGCGCATCGAACGCCAGCTCGGGTACAAACATGCCAAATATCTGACCGGGATAGAGGCGGTTGCGAGCCTCGCCAGCATCGGCGCGGGCAAGGGCGGTTATTGGGAGGATCGCGTCGATTATGAATGGTATGCAGGCATCTGACAGGTTCTGATCACGACACAAGGAGGCTTCCCCCGCATGTCGATCCTTCGGCCCTTTCTATCGCACATCATCCGTCGCGGACAACTGACGGTCATCGCGCCGGACGGCACGCGGGAAATATTTGGCGAACCCGTACAGGGTTTCCCCGATGTCGCGGTCCGCTTCCTTCACGTACGTGCGATGCGCCGGATCATCATGGATCCGCGCCTGGGTGCGGCGGAAGCGTTCATGGACGGCACCATGCAGCTGGTCCAGGGGGACATCATGGAACTGGTCGCGCTGCTGCGGATGAACGCGCCATGGGATCGCGGCGGCCAGCTAAAGGATCTCGGGCCGGTGGGCCACGCCGCCGACTGGGTCAAGACGCGGATCAATTCGATCAATCGTCGCGGCCGGTCGCGCGCAAATGTCGCACATCATTACGATATCGGAAACGATCTTTACCGCCTGTTTCTCGATACGGACATGCAATATAGCTGCGCCTATTGGCCGCGTCCCGGCATGACGCTCGACGAGGCGCAAGATGCGAAAAAGGCGCATATCGCCGCAAAACTCGCCCTCGCGCCGGGGCAGCGCATTCTCGATATCGGTTGCGGATGGGGCGGCATGGCGATCACCCTGGCGCGGTTGGAACAGGTCGAGGTGCTCGGCATTACCCTGTCGGAAGAACAGCTGTCGCTGGCGCGCGAGCGGGCCGCCGCGGCGGGGGTCGCGGACCGAGTGCGTTTCGAACTGATCGACTATCGCGATCTGGCGGTGCGGGATGCGGGGGCGTTCGACCGGATCGTGTCGGTCGGCATGTTCGAACATGTCGGCGCGCGCAATTTCGATACATTTTTCAGGGCCGCCGCCAATCTGATGACCGCAGACGGTGTGATGCTGCTCCACACCATCGGGCGGTTCGGGCGGCCGGGCGCAACCGATGCTTTCACCCGCAAATATATCTTTCCGGGGGGCTATATACCGGCGCTCAGCGAAACCCTGGCGGCGAGCGAGAAAAGTCGGCTGATCGTAACCGACGTCGAAACGCTGCGGCTGCATTATGCACTGACGCTGCGCCAATGGTATGCGCGCACCGTGGCCCAGCGCGATGCGATCGTGGCAATGATGGGCGACCGTTTCTTTCGCATGTGGACCTTTTACCTCGCTGGCGCGACCGCGGCGTTCGAAAGCGGCGGCATGGGCAATTATCAGATTCAGTTTACGCGCAGTCGCCACGCGCTGCCGCTGACCCGCAACTATATGGCGGCGGCCGAAACGAACTTTTCGGTCTGAGTTCCGCTGATCAAGGGGTTTGCCCGGGCGCCTTGCCCGGGCAAACCCGCTCGGTTCAGCGCTTGCGGCGCTTGCCGCCGTTGAGTTCGGCCGACAGCGCCGGGGCAGGCCAGATCACATCCAGCGCCTGCTGGATCGCGCCGGTCGAAACCGAAACGGTGCGGTTGAGGCTGCCGTCATAGCCAAAGGCGCCGCCCAGCGAGTGGATATTGCCGTCGAACGCGGTGCCGATGACGCTGCCGTCGCGTGCGATTACCGGCGATCCCGAATTGCCGCCGATGATGTCGTTGGTAGACACAAAGTCATAAACGGTATTTTTGTCGATCCGGCTCTCCGCCTTCACGAAACCGTCGGCCAGCTTGTAAGGAAGCTGGCCCGTCGCGCGGTCATAGGTGCCGCCCATCACGGTTGTCGCGGGCACCGGCTTGCCGCGTTCCTTCCACCCCTCGACCCGGCCATAGGACAGGCGCAGCGTGAAGGTCGCGTCGGGATAGAGCTTGTCGCCATAGGCGGCGAACCGCGCTTTCGCGAGCCGCGCCTGCGCGGCGGTGACGGGGGCGTCATAGTCGCGGTCGAACGCGGTCTTGATCGCGCGCGACCGCGGATCGAGCTTGGCGAAGAACCGGATCATCGGATCGTCGGATGCCGCGATCGCCGCGGCGCCGCCTTCCCACAATTGCTTGCGATAGGTGGGGTCGGCGAGCTTGCTGCCGTCGACCAGCCGCTTTGCCAGCGCTTCGGGGCTTTCCTTGCCGAGCAGCGCCTGGATGTCGCCATTGTCGGTGCCCAGATATTCGCGCGCCTTGCTCGCCCAGAAACTCACCGCCAGCTCCTCGAGCCAGGGATAGGTCGGTACCGGATCGGTCAGCCGCTTTTCGGTCAGCGGCAACGCCGAATCGGTAAAGCCGGGCAGGCGTTCGCTGTTGGGTTTGGCGCGTTCGGCGGCCGCGCGCACCAGCGTCTGGGCATAGCCCGCCAGCGTCGAAAAGCTGGCCGGGCCGCGTTCGAGAAAGACGCTGTCGAGATAGCTATCGCGCCGCGCCGCAACCGCCGCGTCGATTTCGGACCAGGGGTCGCCGATTTCGGCATTGCCCTTCACCCGCTGGCGCAGCTCCGCCTCTTCGGCGGCGAGCTTGGCGGTGAAGGCAGCATCGTTGAGCGCGCGGAACTGGCCCGACAATGCCTTGAAGCTGTTTTCATAGCCGAACAGTTCATCGCCGCCTTCGCGCGTCTTTTCGGGGCTTTCCTCCATCTTGGTGATCAGGCGGCCACGATATTCGGACAGCAGGAGCAGGGTGAGCGGCAGCCGCTCGCTGCGCTCAAAGCGGCGCTGCGCTTCGGTCAGCAGGCGCTTCGTCGATCCCGGATTGCCGGCGATGAAGGTGATCTCGCCTTCCTGCGGCGCGCGCGGGTTCCATTTCAGGTGCGCCGGGGTCGTGGCGGGCTTGCCATTTTCATAGGCGCGCAGAAAGGCCGCATCCATCGCATAGCGCGGGAAGTTGAAATTGTCGGGGTCGCCGCCGAAAAAGGCCGCCTGAAATTCGGGCGCCCAGGCGATGCGGACGTCGCTGTACTTGCGATACTGATACAGCTTGTACTGGCCGCCGCCGAACAAGGTCACGACCTGGCAACGGGTCTTGTCGCGGTCGGTGCATCCTGCTGCCTCGATTTCGGCGATGCGGGCGTCGCGTGCCTTGACCAGCGCTTCGCCGGTCAGGCTGCCGATCGCCTTCGCGATGTCACCGGTGACGTCCGTTATCGCGGTGACGACCTCGGCCTGCTGGCCGGGACATTTCATCTCGCGCGCCCGGTCGGCGGCGTTGAAGCCGCCCGCGACCAGATCGCTCTCGCCGGTCGACAGATTTTGCAGGCATCCGATGACGCAGTGATGATTGGTCAGGATCAACCCTTCGGCCGACACGAAAGAGGCCGAGCAGCCGCCGGTCAGTCGTACGGCTGCTGCGCGCGTGCGGTCGAGCCATTGCTGGTCGGGCGCCCAGCCATAGGACGCCTTGATCGCCTCGGTCGGCACGGCGTCAAAGGTCCACATTCCTTCCTCGGCGGCGGCGGGCGTGGCGGCGGCAAGGGCCGCAAGGGCGGTCCCGGCAAAGGCGAGCGTCAGGCGCATGAAAAATCCTCTAAGTCGTGTAATGCTATATCCTCGGCCCTAAACCCGCGATGCGAGTCGGCCAAGTTCTATTCCTTGGGGCCCTTCTATTTTCCCATTGTCCTGTCGTGCCCCGGCCGCCTGAATGCGGCGCGGTTCGTCACGCCGGGCGTTGCGTCGCGGGGGAAGGGCTGATAGGCGCGCCCGCGTCTTTTCCAGCCAAGGGTGCAGTCATGTCCGAGTCCATCAAGCGCGTTGTTCTTGCCTATTCGGGCGGTCTCGACACCAGCGTCATCCTGAAATGGCTGCAAGTCACCTATGGCTGCGAGGTCGTGACCTTTACCGCCGACCTGGGGCAGGGCGAGGAGTTGGAGCCCGCGCGCGCCAAGGCCGAGCTGATGGGGATCAAGCCCGAGCATATCTATATCGACGATGTCCGCGAGGAATTCGTCCGCGATTTCGTCTTCCCGATGATGCGCGCCAACGCCCGTTACGAGGGCGATTATCTGCTCGGAACCTCGATTGCGCGCCCGCTGATCTCGAAGCGGCTGGTCGAGATCGCAAAGGAAGTCGGCGCCGATGCGGTCGCCCATGGCGCGACCGGCAAGGGCAACGACCAGGTGCGGTTCGAACTGTCGGCCTATGCGCTGAACCCCGATATCAAGGTGATCGCACCGTGGCGCGAATGGGACCTGACCAGCCGCACCGCGCTGATCGATTTCGCCGAGAAGAACCAGATCCCGGTGCCCAAGGACAAGCGCGGCGAAAGCCCGTTCAGCACCGACGCCAACCTGCTCCACACCTCGTCGGAGGGCAAGGTGCTCGAGGATCCGTGGGAAGAAACCCCCGATTACGTCTATTCCCGCACCGTCAATCCGGAGGATGCGCCCGACGCGCCCGAATATATCACCATCGATTTCGAGCGCGGCGACGGCATCGCGCTGAACGGCCAGGCGATGTCGCCCGCGACCTTGCTCGCGGCGCTCAACGATCTCGGCCGCAAACATGGTATCGGCCGCCTCGATCTGGTCGAGAACCGCTTCGTCGGCATGAAATCGCGCGGCATGTACGAGACGCCGGGTGGCGAAATCTATGCCCGCGCGCATCGCGGCATCGAAAGCATCACGCTCGATCGCGGCGCCGCGCACCTCAAGGACGAGCTCATGCCGAAATATGCCGAGCTCATTTACAACGGTTTCTGGTATGCGCCCGAACGCGAGATGCTGCAGGCGGCGATCGATCACAGCCAGGAAAAGGTCAGCGGCACCGTTCGGCTGAAGCTCTACAAGGGCAATGCCAGCGTCGTCGGCCGCAAGTCGCCGCACAGCCTGTACAGCGAACGCCATGTGACCTTTGAGGATGACGCGGGCGCCTATGACCAGAAGGACGCGGCCGGCTTCATCAAATTGAACGCGCTGCGGTTGAAGCTGCTCGCGAAGCGCGATCGCTGATTCTATCGCGGACGGGTATGGGGATACCTCGATCCGTCCGTTGGTCGCGTTTCTGGCCCGGCTGTCGTCAATGCCGTATGTCTAGCGATTTCGCTTGATATTCAACGTCCTGCTATTTTGCAGGAGTGACATGACGTGGCTTTCCCATCCTTTCAAACCGTTCCGGCGGCGCGCGGCGAATGGCGTGCCCGCTGGTTGTTGCTGCCGCGCGTGGGTATGCGCGTGACAGCCTATTGCACTACCCAGCGGCTGCTGATGCCGGGCCGTTATCTGGCGCGCTGGTCGCCTAGCCTGCGGCAGTGGCTCTATCGCCGTGCACCGCGCTGATTTCGAAGCCTGCGGCGCAGATCGGATTAGCAAGCGGCCACCGGCTGCGCTAAAGGCGGCGTATGACCGCTACGCGCTTCTTTTCCGATAACGCCGCCACCGTTCATCCACTGGTGATGGAGGCGATGGCGAGGGCCAATATCGTCGACACAGCCTATGACGGCGACGCGCTCAGCCAATCGCTCGATACGGCCTTTTCGGCGCTCTTCGAAACCGCGTGCGAGGTGGTGTGGATCCCGACTGGGACCGCTGCGAACAGCATCATTCTGGCGCATTTCGTGCGACCCTGGCAGGGCATTCTCTGTTATGAGGAAGCGCATATCGAGGTCGACGAATGCGGCGCGCCGACCTTTTATTCGGGCGGTGCCAAGCTGATGCCGCTGCCGGGGCAGGGAGCCAAGATCGATGCAGAGGCGCTGAAGGCGCGCATCGCGGGGATCCGCAAGGATGTTCACCAGGTCCAGCCTGCAGCGATCAGCATCACCAATGCGACCGAATATGGCCTTGCCTGGCGGCCCGAGGAAATTGGAGCGATCAGCGAGGTTGCGCGAAGCAGCGGCCTGAAGCTGCATATGGACGGCGCGCGATTTGCCAATGCGGTCGCCTTTCTGGGCTGTTCGCCCGCCGATGTCACTTGGCGCGCAGGCGTGGATGCCCTGTCGTTCGGTTTCACAAAGAATGGCGCGATGATGGCCGAGGCGATCGTCTTTTTTGGCGGCAGCGGCGGCGCGGGGGTGCGCGAACTCAAGAAGCGCGGCGGCCACCTGCTCAGCAAGGGGCGTTTCGTGGCGGCACAGATCCGCGCGATGCTCGCCGACGATCTGTGGCTCGACAATGCCCGCGCCGCCAATGCGGGGGCGGCGGCGCTCGCTGCGGCGTGCCGGGGACGGTTGATGTATCCGGTCGAGGCGAACGAACTGTTCGTACGGCTGAGCGCGGCAGAGGCGGCGCAGCTACGCTCGGCCGGGTTCGATTTTTATGACTGGGGCGACGGCGCGGCGCGCCTGGTTGTCAGTTGGGACCAGGATGCACAGGCCGTCGCTCCGCTCGCGGCGGCCCTCTTGGCGTTATGACGCCTACGCCGCCGACGCTGCTCAGCCCGCGTGTCCTGATCCCTTTCATCCTCGTCACCCTGATCTGGGGATCGACGTGGATCGTCATCAAGGGGCAGTTGGGGGTCGTGCCGCCAAGCTGGTCGGTGGCCTATCGCTTCGTGGTGGCGGCGATCGCCATGTTTGCTTTTGCTGCGCTGCGCGGGGAAAGGTTGCTGCTCGATGGCCGCGCGCTCGGTTTTGCAGCGTTGCTAGGACTGGCGCAGTTCGCGCTGAATTTCAATTTCGTCTATCGCGCTGAACAGCATATCACGTCGGGGCTGGTCGCGGTTCTTTTCGCGCTGCTGATCGTTCCAAACACCCTGTTCGGGCGCCTTTTCCTGAAAACGCCGCTTGAGCCGCGTTTCCTCGCCGGGGCGGGGATCGCCATTATCGGTGTTACCATGATGATTGCGCATGAATATGGCGCGGCGGCGCTGGGCCCTGCGGCCGTGGCGACGGGTACCGCCCTGACGGTCGCGGGCGTGCTGATGGCCTCTGCCGCCAATATTATGCAGGGTACCGGGTTCGCGCGTGCGCAGCCGATGGTGGTGATGATCGCCTGGGCGATGTTGTTCGGCGCGCTGGGCGATGCGCTGTTCGCCTGGGTGACTACCGGCCCTCCGGTCATCGAATGGAGCTTGCCCTATCTTGGTGGCGTTCTCTATCTCGGGGTCGTGGCCAGCGCCGTGACATTTCCGCTCTATTTCGGCGTGATCCGTGCGGTCGGGCCGGGGCAGGCGGCCTGGTCGAGCGTGCTCATCCCGATCATCGCCATGGGGATTTCGACCCTGTTCGAAGGCTATCGCTGGGCTCCGCTGTCGATTGCGGGCGGTGTGGTCGCGCTTGTCGGTCTGGTGATTGCAGTGGTCAAGCGCCCCGACCGGCCGTCGGTCAGCGGCAATATGGTGTCTTTGCCGGTCGATTCCGACCGTTGATCGAAGCCGATTTGCGGGCGCGGATATGCGCATGTAAATAACCGGAATGGCAAGAAGGTTCCTCACGCCCGCACTGGCGGCAGCGCTCGCTCCGTTTCTCGTCACCGTCCCCGTTTCAGCCCAACCGGTCGCCGAGGCATCGCTCACCGCGACCGAATGTCAAATAGGGGCGTACCGCGGTCCCGACGGCGATTTCGTTGCCCTTGCCCGATCGGGGGGCAATCCGAACGCCGGGCTTCGTTATCTGTTTCGCGATGGACGCCGCGGCGCAACGGGAGATGTCGACGCGCCGGTCCGTTGTCAGGGCGATACGGTGCGCATCGGGGACGCGGCGGGGACCAAAGCCGCTGGAACCTGGGCGCGTATCGCCTTTCGCGAGACACCGACCACTTTCGACAGCGCGGGAAGCAGGCTCAGCGGGATGCTGATCGAGCCGCCAGGAAGCGATCCACGACGTCCGCTCGTTGTGATGGTCCATGGTTCCGAACGTTCATCTCCGATCGGGGGCATCTATGGCTATGCGATGGCTGCCCAGGGGTTGGCGGTCTTCGTCTATGACAAGCGTGGAACTGGTGCATCAGAAGGCGAATATACCCAGAATTTCGAACTGTTGGCGAATGACGCGGCGGCGGCGTTGAAACAGGCGCGCGCCATGACTCCCGATCGAACCGGCCGGACAGGCTTTTTCGGCGGTAGCCAGGGCGGCTGGGTCGCGCCGCTCGCCGCGACGCTGACTCCGGCCGATTTCGTGGCGGTGGGCTTTGGCCTTGTGGCCTCTCCCATCGAGGAGGATCGCGAACAGATGGTGGCGGAGGTGCGCGCCGCGGGCCTGGGGCAGGAGGCGGAGGCGCTGGTCAACCGCCTGTCGCAGGCGACGGCCAGATTGCTGCTCACCAATTTCTCCGAAGGCTATGACGAGATCGATTCGGCGCGTGCGTTGCTTGCAAACCAGCCGTGGGTGGCCAGGATCCATGGCGAGCACAGCGGCGCCATGCTGCGTATGTCCAACGACGAACTGCGCCGAATAGGCCGGGCGCGGTTCGACAATCTGGAGCTGATCTGGGATTATGATGCGGTGTCGGCGCTGCGCCGGTTGCGCACCCCGCTGCTATGGGTTCTGGCGGGCGAGGATCAGGAAGCGCCCATCGAAACCACGCGATCCGCATTGCTCGGCCTGCGTGCAGAGGGGCGCCCCGTCGACCTCTATCTCTTTCCCGGCACCGATCACGGCATGATCGAATTCACCGCCGGGCCCGATGGTTCGCGCCGCTATACCCGCATCACTGACGGCTATCTGAAACTGCTTGGCGATTGGATGAAGAGCGAAGCGCGCGGCGCCTATGGACGGGCGGAACATCTGACCGCGCAATAATGCGGGAAACGCGGCATTGGGGAAGGGGCGATTCCCCTATCCCGCGCTGACCCGTTCGATGTCGGCGCCAACGGCCTGCAGCTTTTCTTCCAGCCGCTCATAGCCGCGATCGAGGTGATAGACGCGGTTGACCTGGGTTTCGCCCTTTGCGGCAAGGCCCGCGATGATCAGGCTCATCGAGGCGCGCAGGTCGGTCGCCATCACCGGCGCGCCGACCAGGTGATCGACGCCGCGGACGATCGCGGTGCGCCCCTTGACCTGAATGTCGCAGCCCATGCGCGCGAGTTCGGGGACGTGCATATAGCGGTTTTCAAAGATGGTTTCGGTGAACAGCGACGCACCGGTGCCCAGCGTCGCCATCGCCATGAACTGCGCCTGCATGTCGGTGGCGAAACCGGGATAGGGCGCGGTCGACAGCGTCACCGGCTGCGCACGGCCCGCCATGGCGACGCGGATGCCCGTCTTGGTTTCTTCGACCGTCGCGCCCGCTTCGCGCAGGCCGGCGAGTGTCGCCTCCATTTCCGACGCCTTGGCGCCGACGAGTTCGACATCGCCTTCGGTAATCACGGCCGCGCAGGCATAGCTGCCCGCCTCGATGCGGTCCGACATCACGCGATAGGTCGCGCCGTGCAGACGGTCGACGCCCTCGATCGTCAGCGTTTCGGTGCCGATGCCGTCGATATGCGCGCCCATCGCGACCAGGCAGTTGCACAGATCGACGATTTCGGGTTCGCGCGCCGCATTTTCGAGGACGCATGTGCCCTTTGCCAGCACCGCCGCCATCACGGCATTTTCGGTCGCGCCGACCGACACGACCGGAAAGGTGAATTTGCCCCCCGCCAGCCGCCCGCCAGGCGCGCTCGCCTTTACATAGCCCGAGGCAAGCTCGATCTCGGCGCCAAAGGCTTCGAGCGCTTTCAGATGCAGGTCGATCGGCCGGTTGCCGATCGCGCAGCCGCCGGGCAGCGACACCGTCGCTTCACCGGCCCGCGCGAGCAGCGGGCCGAGTACCAGGATCGATGCGCGCATCTTGCGCACAATGTCATAGGGAGCAACGGTAGATGTCAGCGTCGTCGCGCGCGCGGTCATCACCCGCCCGAAATCTTCGGGCCGCGAACCCTCGATGGTCGTCGAACAGCCGAGCTGGTTCAGCAGATGGCCAAAGCCATCGACGTCGGCGAGCCGTGGCAGGTTGCGCAGCGTCAGCGGCTCGTCGGTGAGCAGCGCGCAGGGCAGCAGGGTCAGCGCCGCATTTTTAGCGCCGGAAATTGGGATACGGCCCTTGAGTCGCTGGCCGCCGCGAATGACGATTTGATCCATCGGCTGTCTTTAGCGGATGCGTGGACGCGCGCAAGCGCCCGGCAGGAATGGTGGACGGACGACCTAGGCTAAAGGGCGGTCGGCTCGGCTCAGCGCCGCTTCGACCTGGCCCAGCCGGTCCTTGCCGAAAAACATCGCGTCGCTGACGAAAAAGGTCGGGATGCCGAACACGCCGCGTGCCACTGCGTCGTCGGTGTTGGCGGCGAGCTTTGCCTTGATGTCCGCCTCTTGTGTCCGCGCGAGCAGGGCGGGGCCGTCGAAGCCGTTGTCGGACAGAAAGGCGGCGGCGACCGACGGGTCATCCATCTTCAACCCCTCCTCCCACATCGCGCGGTTCACCGCCTCGACATAGGTTCCCAGGCGTCCCTCTTCCCCGGCGACGATCGCGCCGCGCATGATCAGCAGTGTGTTGACCGGAAAATGCGGATTGAGCCTGAACTTCGTCAGGTCGTGGCGTTCGATGAAGCGGCGCAGCTCCAGATGCTCATAGGCAAGCTTTGCCGGAGCGTCGGCATATTGCACCATCGGCGCTCTGTTGCCCGTCGCCTTGAAAATCCCGCCCAGCAAACAGGGCGTGATGATCAGCTCCGCGCCGGTGCGCTCGAGCAGGGCGGGAAGCACCTGCATTGCCAGATAGGCGTTGGGACTACCGAAGTCGAAGATGAACTCGAGGCTTTTGCTCACCATTTTTCTCCCCACGGGCGAAGGTCGAGCTCGTGCGTCCACGCGCTCCGCGGTTGATTGTGAAGCGTCACATAATTGGCGGCGATCGCATCGGGATTCAGGATCAGATCCTGTTGTTTTGCCGCATCGAAATCGGGATGGCGCTCCTTGATGAAGTCGGTGTCGATTGCGCCGTCGATAATGATGTGCGCGACATGGATGCCTTGCGGGCCCAGTTCGCGCGCCATCGACTGAGCGAGCATGCGCAGTGCGCCCTTGGCGCCCGAAAAGGCGGCGTAGCCCGATCCGCCGCGCAGCGATGCGGTGGCGCCGGTGAACAAGATGGTACCGCGCCCGCGCGGTGCCATGCACTTCGCGGCTTCGCGTCCCATCAGGAAGCCCGACAGGCAGGCCATTTCCCATACCTTGGTGTAAACGCGCACCGACGTCTCGGTGATCGGGAAGTTCACGTTCGCGCCGATGTTGAACACCGCGACCTCGACCGGGCCGACCTCGGCCTCGACCTGATCGAAGAGAGCAATCATGTCTTCCTCTTCGCGCGCGTCGCCGGGGAAGGCGCGTGCTTGATTCCCCGCGTCGCGGATCGATTGTGCCAGCACTTCGAGTTGGTCGGCGCTTCGTGGGCGGCGGTTGACGCAGACGGTCATTCCCTGGGCTGCGAAGGCGCGTGCGATCGCGCCCCCGGTGGCATCCCCGGCTCCAATGATGATGGCTGCGGGATTGGTCATGCGACTCTCCTCTTGCCGTGCATAGTGACTATGATAATCATAGTAGCAAGCGATTTTTGTTCGCGGTCGAAGACGGCTAGGGATGCAGCATGCCTAAACGTGCGGATCTTTCGGATACTTTCTGCCCCGTCGGGCGCTCGGCTGAGCTGCTCGGCGACCGCGCAGTGCTTCTGATCCTGCGCGACCTTTTCTTCGGACGGAGGCGCTTCGAGGCGATCGCCGCCAATACCGGCCTGGGGCCGCAGCTTGTCTCGGCGCGGCTCAAGCTCCTCGTTGTCGAACATGTCGTCATCAAACAGGCCTATCGGGAACGGCCCCCGCGTTACGAATATCAGCTGACGGCGAAGGGCAAGGACTTGTTCGGTGTCCTTTATGCAATGCGCAATTGGGCCGAGAAATGGGCTTATACGCCGGGGGAGACCGGCGATGGACCAGCCATGCGCTATATCCATCGCGCATGCGGCGCCGATGTCGGGACCGAGGCCGTCTGTCCGGGATGCGGTGAATTGCTGCGCTATGGCGACCTAAAGGGCGATCCGTCGCCCGCGCTTCGTGCGGAACAGGAAGCAAAGGGCGCTTAGAGCCTGCGGGGATTGCCGAGCCAGTCGCCAGCCTTGAGCAGGTCGATTGCGTTCGGGGGCAAAGGGATTTCCTGAAATTGGAAAAGCGCGCGGGCGTCCGCGATCACGCCTTCTCGAGCGTGCACTGGAGTGGGTGCTGGTTCTGCCGTGCAGCGTCCATCACCTGGTTCACCTTGGTCTCTGCAACTTCATAGCTGAACACGCCGCACACCCCGACGCCCTGTTGATGAACATGGAGCATCACTTGTGTCGCGCGTTCGATGTCCATGTTGAAAAAGCGCTGGAGCACCATGACGACGAATTCCATCGGCGTGTAATCGTCGTTGAGCAGCAGCACCTTGTACATCGATGGCTTTTTGGCCTTGGCGCGCGTGCGGGTCGCGATGCCGACGCCGGGGGCGCCCGGCGCGTCGTCATCCTTGTCCGCCATGGCGCGGACCGGTTGGGGGATCGAGGCGGGAAGCATCATCGCTGGAATATCGCAAGCCGAAGTCGATGCGCAAGAGGGAGGGGTGGTTAATTTGCCCCGGGGCCTGCGCCAAAAACAAGAACCGCCCGCTTCGCAAGGTGAAGCGGGCGGTCCTGTGATCGCCGACGCAGACGGGGAGAGGAGGGAAGATGCCTGCGTCAGCGGAGAAGAAGAAGGCCCTTAGGCTGCCTTCATCTTCGAAGTGATTACCGACATGCGGTTCGAAATCGGGGCGAAGCTGTCGTTCGTCATCTTGACGACCAGCTCGCTGGTCTTCGACGTTTGCGCGACAGCGGCGTCGAACGCCTTTTTGCTGTTTTCGGCATACAGCTTGAAGAATTCGGTCGGCGACTTCACGGCGGTATAGCCCTTCAGCGCAGCGGTCGTGTCTTCAAAGCTCTTGCGCGCGAAGGTCACGCCTTCCTGGCCCAGAACTTCGAGGTTCTTCGCAGCGATCTTGCCGGCTTCGACCAACGCTTCGACGTTCGCCTTGTTGAATTCAACGGCTTCTTCGGCGAGCTTGCTCGACTTGCTCATCGCTTCCTTGGCGCGCTCGTTGAAATCGGCGGTCAGGGTTTCGGCGCGGGTCTTGGCGTCTTCGGCGAACTTCTTGACAGTGTCGTTCATGGTCTTGAATCCTTTGCTGACGGCGGCGGCCTTCGGCGCGGCCTTGGGGGCAATGGTCTTGGTGGTCGCTTTTTTCGGAGCGGCCTTTTTCGTCACCGGCTTTGCGGTTTTCTTTTGGACCGGCTTGGCTTTTGCCTTGACGGTCTTGGTCTTGGCAGGAGCCGGCTCGACCTTCGCCGCCGCGGGGGCGGCCACGACCGGGGCTGCGGGAGTTTCCACCGGCTTTGCGGCGGTTTCCAGCGTCGCGGCCTCGAAAGCCTTTTCGGCACTATCGATCTTGGTAGCCATCGGACAACTCCTTTATGTTGCAGTGCACAATATAGGAGGCGCGCCGCGATTTCAAGGAATTTTTTGTGCGGTGCACAAAATTCTTGCCGTCGCGATCCGAAGTCAGGATATTCGCAAGATATTACCGCTGTTTGACATAGCGGCCGGGCGCATCTTCGATCGCCTTTTTTCGGCCTTTTCCGGGAATGCGCCCGCCTTTGGTCGCGACTTTTCCGCCGTCCAGTTCGTTTATCCAGCCGATCCAGTGCGGCCACCAACTGCCTTTGGTCTCACAGGCGCCGGCTTCAAAGGCTGCCAAGGTGGCGGCGTCATTGTCGCTGGTCCAATATTGATATTTACCCGCAGCCGGTGGGTTCACCACGCCCGCGATATGGCCGGAGCCCGCAAGCACGAAGGTTTTTGGTCCGGCCAGATGATCCATCAACCGCCATACGCTGGCGAGCGGCGCGATATGGTCTTCGCGTCCGGCCTGAATATAGGCGGGCGTCCTGATCTGCCGCAGGTCGATCGGGGTATCGCACACCGTCAGGCTGTTGGGCACGACCAGCCGGTTGTCGCGATAAAGGTCGATCAGATACTGGCGGTGCCACTTTGCGGGCAGATTGGTGGTGTCGCCGTTCCAATAGAGCAGGTCGAACGGCGGATAGTCGTTGCCGAGCAGGTAATTGTTGACGACATAGTTCCAGATCAGGTCGCGCCCCCGCAGGCTGTTGAAGGTGGCAGCCATATAGCGTCCGTCGAGAAAACCCGGCGCCGACAGTTGCTCGAGAAGCGCAAGATAGGCCTCGTCGACAAAGAGCTTGAGTTCGCCAGCCTGTTCGAAATCGACCTGTGCGGTAAAGAATGTCGCGGACTTTACCTTGTCGGCTTCGCCATTGGCCGCCAGCATCGCCAGTGTCGCGGCGAGCGTGGTGCCCGCGACGCAATATCCGATCGTATGGACATGGGGCACGTTCAAAAGATCGCGAACCACGTCGATCGCGTCAACCTGGGCTGCGATATAATCGTCCCAAACGACATCTTTCATCGATGCGTCGGCCGACTTCCAGGATACCATGAACACCGACAGCCCCTGCTCCAGTGCCCAGGCAACGAAGCTTTTCGCCGGATTGAGGTCGAGGATATAAAAACGGTTGATCCATGGCGGAAAGATGACGAGCGGGACCGTCAGCACCTCTTGCGTGGTCGGCGCATAATGGATGAGCTGATACAGCGGCGTTTCGTGGATCACCTTGCCCGGGGTCGTAGCGATATTGACCCCGACTTCGAACGCATCGGCATCGACGTGCGAAAGCTGCCCGCGCGACAGGTCGGCGAGCATATGCTTCAATCCCTTGAGCAGGCTTTCGCCGCGCGTTTCCACGGCGCGCTTGATCACTTCGGGATTGGTGACCGCGAGATTGGTCGGGGACAGCGCGTCGGCCATCGTTCTCGCCGCAAATTCCATCTTGGCGCGGGCGGCGTCATCCAATCCCTGCATCTGGCGGGTGGTTTCCAGAAGCTGGTCGGACAACAGGCCATATGTCTGACGGATCAGGGCAAAGGCCGGGTTCGTTGTCCAGTCGGGATCGGAAAAGCGCCTGTCGGATGGCGCACTGGGGGGCGTCGCCGGTGAAAAGGGGGGCTGCAATGTCGCGAGCGAGGACCAGAAGGCGATGCCTTGTTCCCACATGCGGGCCGTCTGCTCCGCCCACATCTGGGATGCTGGGCTGTCCAGCCATTTGCGTGGATCGAACAGCGGCGGTTGCGCGATCTTGTCGTCGGCTGACTGCTCCATGACATAATCGAGCATCATCTGCTGCGCGCGGCCCATGACGCTGGCCCAATGCTGCAGGTCCTCTGGGGAAGGGAGAAAGGGGTTCGGTACGTCTGTTGTATCGCCCGTCGGCCCGCCGTCTTTCCCTGCGTTGTTCATGCTCGTTCCCGCTAGTCACTGCCGCGAGAATCCCTATAACAAGCTGCGGCGCGGCTGGCGAGGCGCTGCTCGCGTCAATCCGTACACATACGAAAAGGAGTTGTTCTAGTTTCCCATGTCTGAAGATGAATTCTACCGCATCAAGCGTCTGCCGCCCTATGTCATCGCTGAAGTTAATGCGATGCGAGCGGCCGCGCGTGCCGCGGGCGAGGACATCATCGACCTTGGGATGGGCAACCCTGATCTGCCGCCGCCGCAGCATGTGATCGACAAGCTGTGCGAGGTTGCGCAAAAACCGGACGCCCACGGCTATTCGCAATCAAAGGGTATTCCCGGTCTCCGCCGCGCGCAGGCCAATTATTATGGCCGCCGTTTCAATGTCGACCTGGACCCGGAAACCGAGGTGGTCGTGACCATGGGGTCGAAAGAGGGGTTGGCAAGCCTGGCGACCGCCATCACCGGTCCGGGCGATGTCGTGCTGGCTCCCAATCCCAGCTACCCCATTCACACCTTCGGCTTCATCATCGCCGGGGCGACAATTCGCAGCGTGCCGACGACGCCGGACGAAAATTACTGGCGCGCGCTTGACCGGGCGATGGCCTTCACCGTTCCGCGTCCGTCGATCCTGGTCGTCAACTATCCCTCGAACCCGACTGCCGAGGCGGTCGACCTTGCTTTCTATGAGCGGCTGGTGGCCTGGGCGAAGGAGAATAAGGTTTGGGTTCTTAGCGACCTTGCCTATTCCGAACTCTATTATGACGGCAATCCGACCCCCTCGATCCTGCAAGTGCCGGGGGCAAAGGATGTCGCGATCGAATTCACCTCGATGTCGAAAACCTATTCGATGGCGGGCTGGCGAATGGGCTTTGCCGTCGGCAACAAAAGGCTGATCGCGGCGATGGCCCGCGTTAAGTCCTACCTCGACTATGGTGCCTTTACCCCGATCCAGGCCGCCGCCTGTGCCGCGCTCAACGGCCCGCAGGACATTGTCGAGCGGAACCGCGAACTTTATCAAAAGCGCCGCGACGTGATGGTGGAAAGCTTCGCCCGTGCGGGGTGGGACATTCCGAGCCCGCCGGCGTCGATGTTTGCATGGGCGCCGTTGCCGCCCGCCCTCAAGGAAATGGGCAGCCTGGAATTTTCCAAGCAGTTGTTGACCCAGGCCAAGGTCGCGATCGCGCCCGGTGTCGGTTATGGCGAGGATGGCGAAGGTTTTGTGCGCATTGCGATGGTCGAAAATGAACAGCGCATCCGCCAGGCCGCTCGCAACGTGCGCAAATTCCTGCAAATGCACGGCGTGAATGCCCCTTCGGCTGCGGCGGGCGGTCGGGGGTAATGTCCCCCGATGCCAGTGTAATTGCACAAACGATCCAACTGTCGGTCACGCCGGTATTCCTTCTGGTCGCGACCGGCAGTTTGCTGAACGTCATCGCGGGACGGTTGGCGCGTGTCGTCGATCGTTCGCGTAACCTGCGAGAAAAATGGGCCGAAACCGAAGGCGAAGAACATGCGCGCATCGTCGCGGAATTGCGCATCGCCGATCGCAGGATGGGGATCATTAACAACTCGATCCTGTCGGCCGTGGCTTGCGGTATCGTGGTGTGCCTGCTGGTCGCCTTGCTCTTCACGCAGGCTTTCACCGGCATCAATCTGGGGGTCGCGGCTTCGTGGGCTTTTGCGGTCGCGATGCTGTTGTTGCTGGTGTCGCTGATTCTTTTCCTCGTCGAGGTGCGATTGGCGGTTCGGGCCATTCATGTGCCGATGGAATTGCTCGAGCTGGAGGAAATGGACCGGCTGAAGCGCAAGGCGGGCCGTTGATGGAAGCGTAAAGGCGCCTCGTCGATACGGGCTGGCGTCGCGTGCATCACTACGCCAGCCCTATGGAAACTGGGGAGGGCAAATCATGACCGGATTGCGATGGCTGACGACGGTGGCCGGGGCGGCAATGCTGTTGGCGATGTCGGGATATGCAAGCGCGGCAGATCAGGCGTCGGAGCGATCCGTCGCAGCGGCGGTCGCCAGCAAGGCGCGCCTTGCCGATAATCGAAAGCTTGACGAAGGGCGCCATCCGGCGGAAGTCCTCTCTTTTGCGGCGGTTGAGCGTGGATCGACAATCGCCGATCTGCTCGCGGGCAACGGATATTACAGCGAGATGTTGGCCGATCTCGTCGGGCCCAAGGGAACCGTTATTCCCATGAACACGCCTGGCTTTCACAAAGCGGAAAGCTGGGCTCTGCTGCAAAAGGCCCATCCCAATCTGACGCCGATGGTGCGGGCCGCGCCCGGCATGTCGCTGGCCCCTGCCAGCGTGGACATGATCTTCACGCATCTGGTTTATCACGACCTCTACTGGGAAAGTGAAAAGTATAAATTCCCGCGACTGGACGTCGATGCGATGGTCGCGAACTGGTATCGCGCACTGCGTCCCGGCGGAACGGTAATTGTGATCGATCATGCCGGTCCAGGCGGCGACACCCGCGCGCTGGTCGACAAGCTCCATCGCATCGACCCGGCGGTTGTCCGCGCCGATATGGAACGGGCTGGTTTCGTGCTCGATGGTGAAAGCGATGCGCTGCATGTTGCGGGCGATGATCATAGCAAGAACGTCTTCGACCCGGCGGTCCGGGGAAAGACCGACCGCTTCATGCTGCGGTTTCGAAAACCTGCGGCTTGATCCTTCGTCAGGGTGCCGGGGGGCGTCGATAGACTGGGGTGATGCGTCGGCGGCTGCGAATTTCATAGGCATGGCCAGCCGCAAGGATGTCGGCATCGGACCATTTGGCTCCGATGAAGCTGATGCCGATCGGCAATCCTTCAACGGCGCCCATCGGTACCGTCAGATGCGGATAGCCCGCGACGGCGGGAAGCTGGCTGGCGCTGGGGCCGGTAAAATGGTCCCCGTTGCCGAGATCGCTTGTCCATGCGGGGCCGTTGGTAACAGCGACCAGCATATCGACGCCATGCGACCTGAGCAGCCGGTCGATTCCCTCCGGACCCGCCAGGCGGGCGGCTTTCTCTTTCGCGGCTTGATAGGCCGGGTCGTTCAGCCCGCCCTTGCTTTCGGCTAGCTCAAACAGCGATTGGTCGAACCAGCGTAGCTCGACCGGATCGGCTTTGTTGAAAGCGATCAGGTCAGCCAGTGTGCGCGGGGCATCCGTGCCGGGCAGGTCGGCAAGATAGGCCGCCATTCCGGCTTTCAACTCGGTCATCAGGATTTCAAACTCGGCATCGCCCAGGCCATCCATCCCCGAACGGCTGTCCGCAATCTCCACCAATGTGGCGCCCAGCGCCGCCATGTCCGCGAGAGCGACGTCGAATAAGGCGGAAATATCGCCCCGCTCCCCGATCCGGTCGCGCATTACGCCGATGCGCTTCCCTTTCAATGCGTCGGGAGACAGCCGGTCGAGATAATCGACCTTGCGTGCGTCGGCTTCCTTTGTTGCCGGGTCGGCGGGGTCGCTTCCGGCCATGGCGGCCATCATCGCTGCGGCATCCCGGACCGTCAATGTCATCGGCCCCGCCGTGTCCTGACTGTGGCTGATCGGAATGATGTGCGTGCGGCTGACCAGCCCGACGCTGGGTTTGAAGCCGACGACCCCATTGGTCCCCGCCGGGCAGACGATCGACCCGTCGGTTTCGGTGCCGATCGTCATCGTGGCGAGCGAGGCCGCCATCGCCGCGCCGCTGCCCGCCGACGATCCGCATGTGTTGCGCGCCAGTTCATGCGGGTTCTTGGTCAGCCCGCCGATCGCGCTCCATCCGCTGGTCGAATTGTTCGAACGGATGTTCGCCCATTCGGACAGATTTGTCTTGCCCAGGATGACCGCGCCCGCTTGACGCAGCCGGGCAACGAGTGTCGCATCGCGACCGGTGACATTATCCTTGAGCGCAAGCGATCCGGCGGTGGTGGGCAGCGGTCCCGCCACCTCGATATTATCCTTGATCAGGATGGGGATACCGTGCAGCGGACCGCGCGATCTTCCGGCCCGGCGCTCCTTGTCGCGGGCGCGCGCCTGCGCCAGCGCGTCGGGAAAAGTGGCGAGGACGGCGTTGATGTTGTGGCCGCTGTCATCGATCCGCGCGATGCGATCAAAATAAATTTTTACGGCCTCTTCGCTGGTCATCCGACCCGCCTTGATCTCCTCCTGCAACTGGGCCGCGTCGATGCCCTCCAGCGGCGGGCGCGGCATTGATGTCGTAGCGGCAGGTTGGGCGATCAATAGCGCCGAAAGGGCGAGCAGAGGGCGGTGAAATTGCATGTCGCGATGCTGGCACGCCCCCCCTATTTTGCAAGGATTTTTGCCGTCTTGGCCAGGGGGGGGCGATTGACAGGTCCGGGTCTGCGCGGCACCAAAGCAATCCGGAGAGACAATATGACAAGCAACCCGTCGGTCGCAAAGCCGCCCGAACTGCTGCACGATCAGTCCAACGGCGCTGCCGCGAGTACGCGGACGATGTTGTGGATCTTGCTGATCGTCTATATTTTCAATTTTCTCGATAGACAGATCGTAAATATCCTGGCCGAACCCATCAAGGCCGACCTCGGGCTGACCGATACGGAATTGGGCTTGTTGGCAGGACCTGCTTTTGCCGTGTTTTATGCGCTGCTGGGTATTCCCATTGCCCGATACGCGGACAAGGAGGGCACGAATCGCGTCCGCCTTATCGCGTTGGCCTTAGCCATATGGTCGGCGATGACGGCGGTGTGCGGCCTCGCTCAGAACTTCGTCCAGCTGCTCTTCGCACGCATCGGTGTCGGGGTGGGGGAGGCGGGGTGCACGCCCGCGGCCCATTCGCTCATTACCGACAGCGTGCCCGCAGAAAGGCGATCCTCCGCAATCGCGTTCTACGGCATGGGGGTGCCGATCGGGTCGCTCCTGGGATTGGTCATCGGCGGCATCGTCAACGACCTCTATGGCTGGCGCGTTGCGTTGATGCTTGTGGGAGCGCCGGGGCTGCTGTTGGCGCTGATCGTGCTGTTCATCATGCGCGAGCCGCGTCTTGACCGAGTGAAGGAAACAACCGCCGCGACTGCGCGATCGGCTGTGCCGCTATCGACCGCGGATGCCATGCGCGACATCTTTGGTTCCCGCTCATTCGTCTATATCCTGATCGCGGCCTCGGTCACGGCCTTCCTGGGGTATGGCAAGGCGCTTTGGACCATCAGTTTCTTCATTCGCAGCCATGGCCTGTCCACGACCGAGGCCGGACTGGGGATGGCTGTGGTGCTAGGGCTGGCGGCGGCGGTCGGTACCTGGCTCGGCGGCAAGATTGCCGACAAATTTGGAAAGCGGGACAAAAAGCACATACTGACCTTTCCGGCATATGGCATGGCTATCGTCGCGCCGATGTTGTTTCTCGGCTATTATGTCGAACAATGGTGGGTGGCGATGGCGTTGCTGGTCATCCCCAGCGTGGTCAACAATGCCTATTACGGTCCCGCTTATGGCTGTGTTCAAGGGTTGGTGAGGCCACAGGCGCGTGCGGTCGCGGCGTCGATCATGCTCTTCGGTCAGAATTTGATCGGCCTTGGGCTGGGGCCGTTTCTTTTCGGCCTCCTGTCTGATGCGCTTGCCCCTGCCTATGGCCAGGAAAGCATACGCTACGTGCTTTATGGCGCCGCATGGTTGGGCTTGATCCCCGCCTTTTTCTTCTGGCGGGCAAGCCTGCGCCTTGGAAACGAGCTGAGAGCTGAATAGATGCGCGCTGCCGGAAGAGGCGCGGATGATGCCCAAGGTGCCGTATCAGAAAGGCGCGCCGACCCTTGCCCGCTGCGCTTTCGCCGCATCGATCCACCAGCCAAGATCGTCGGCGAAGCGTGGAAGGGCTCTGATCAGTCGGGTGCCGTCTTCGCCGGTAGGTTTGCCGTCGGCGTCAAAGGCGGCGCCGATCCGGGCAAGGCTGAGCGGGGTCGATGTGACAACCATTGCCATCGCGCCCAGCGTCGTGCGCCAAGCCGTCGCCGATCTGACTCCCGCAAAAGGACCGGCCGAATAGGAGGCGATGGCCGCTGGTCGCCACGCAAATTCGGGCAGATAATGATCGACCAGGTTTTTCAGCCCAGGTTGAAGGCCCCCATTATATTCGCCAACGACAAAGATGAACCCGTCAGCGTTTTCCAGGCGCACGGCGAGCGCAGCCATGGCCGCCGGGGCTTCGCCTGGCGGATAGTCGCTGTGGCGCTGGTCGAGGATCGGGAGTCCGACTGCCTTGGCGTCGATCAATTCGGCGTGATCGCCGCGTGCATCGATTGCATCAACGAGCCAGTGCGCCAGTTTGATGCCCTGACGATCCCGGCGATAGCTGCCGTAAAGGACGAGAATATCTCTGCTCATGCCAATGAAGGTGCCATGCAGCGCACAGAAACGAAAGGGTGCTTGCTGACCGGCCGGACGTGACGGGCGGCGCAGGCTCCTATGCGGAAAGGGTGCCGGAAGATGAAGGGGAGGAAAGGGACGCGACCCATGCATATCTATCGAACCGCCGACCATCGGTTTGTCGGACTTCCCGACTGGCCGTTTGAACCGAATTATCTGGATGTCGGGGATGGGCTTCGTGTCCATTATGTGGATGAGGGCGAAAAAGGCGCGCGGCCGGTGCTGATGCTGCATGGTGAGCCCACCTGGTCCTATCTTTATCGCCATATGATCGGCCCAGCGGTCGATGCAGGCTTTCGGGTTCTGGCGCCCGACCTCATCGGCTTCGGGCGCTCGGACAAGCCGCTTGACCATGGCGTATATAGCTATGCCGCCCAGGTGGCGTGGATGCGTCAATGGCTCGAGGCCCTGGATCTTCGTGACATCATTCTGGTCTGTCAGGACTGGGGATCGCTGATCGGTTTGCGACTGGTTGCCGAAATGCCCGACAGGTTTTGCGGTGTGGCCCTGTCGAACGGCGGTTTGCCCGAAGGCCAGCCCGCGCCGCGGGCCTTTGCCATATGGCGTGCTTTTTCGCGATTCAGCCCGGTTTTTCCGATTGGGCGAATCGTCAATGCGGGTACAAAGCGCGACCTAGAAGCCGCGGAAATCGCAGCCTATGACGCGCCGTTCCCGACCCGCGCGTCGAAAGTCGCAGCGCGTGTTTTTCCCTCCTTCGTGCCGCTCGGCGACAATGTCGCGGTACCCGACCAGAAACGCGCCTGGGCCAGCCTGGAAAGGTTCGACAAGCCATTTCTGTGCTGCTTTTCCGATGGGGATCCGATCACACGTGGCGGCGATGCGCTGTTCCGGGGGCGGGTGCCGGGAAGTGAAGGCATGGCACACCGTACATTGTCGGGTGGACATTTCATTCAGGAGGATGATCCGGAAGGTTTTGTCGCAGCGATTGCGGCGGTCGCTGTCGCGGCAGATGGCGTCAGATCGGCAGGGGCAGCACCCGGCTCTGTTTGACGACGCCATAGGCTAGGCTCGTGTCGATCGACGCGATCCCTTCAATCGCGTGCAATTGTTCGCGGACGAAGCGTTCATAGCCATCGAGGTCGCTCGCCACGACGCGCAACAGATAGTCGATGTCGCCGGTCATCAGGAAACAGTCGAGAATGGCGTCGATCGCCCCGATCGCCTGTTCAAAGGCGCGCACCGTCGCCTGATCATGCTTGCTGAGCTTGATGCCGACAAAGACGGTGATCGGATAACCCATCGCCTTCTGATCGACGAGCGCGGCATAGCCCGCAATCACCCCGCGCTCCTCGAGCAGACGCACACGCCGCAGGCAGGGCGAGGGCGAGAGGTTGACGCGCGCCGCCAGGTCCTGATTGCTGAGCCGCCCGTCGGTCATCAGGGCACGGATAATCTGGTGATCCTTGCGGTCCATTGCACAATCCCTGGCAGATAATTCCAATATTGATAAAGATGGTGGCACATATCGGCAGCACTTGCCACGGCTCATCTGATATTTCGCGGGTGTCCAAGAACAGGAGCCGCCGGTCATGACATGCCTTCCGCTTTCGGGTTTTGCGACCCGCGCCATCCACGCCGGTTATGACGCCGCCGCGCATGATGGCGCGCTGGTGCCGCCGCTGCACCTCTCCTCGACCTTTGTGTTCGAGAGCGCCGAGGCGGGCGCGGAGATTTTCGCCGGGGAGCGCGAAGGCTATTTCTACAGCCGTATCGCCAATCCGACCGTCGACCTGCTCGAACAGCGGATGGCCGCGCTGGAAGGGGCCGAGGCGGCGGTTGCGACGGCGTCGGGCATGGGCGCCATTGCGGGGGTGCTGTGGTCCTTTCTGCAGCCCGGTGATGAAATCATCGTCGACAAGACACTGTATGGCTGCACCTTTGCCTTCATGCGCCATGGGCTGGCGCGCTTTGGGATCCGGATCACCCATGCCGACCTGACCGATCCCGCCAATCTGAGCGCCGCGATCAGCAAGACGACCAAGATCGTCTATTTCGAAACCCCGGCCAATCCGAACATGCGGCTTGTCGATATTGCGGCGGTGGCGGCGATCGCGCGCCGTCATGGCGCCCGCACCATCGTCGACAACACCTATGCGACCCCGGTGTTGACCCAGCCGATCACGCTCGGCGCCGACATCGTCGTCCATTCGGCGACCAAATATCTGGGCGGGCACGGCGATCTGGTCGGCGGCATCGCCCTTGGCACCGCCGCCGACATGCAGCAGGTGCGGCTGGTCGGGATCAAGGACATGACCGGCGCGGTGATGGCGCCGTTCAACGCGATGCTGGTGCTGCGCGGGCTGAAGACGCTGAAGCTGCGGATGGCCGAACATTGCCGCTCGGCGGTGGCGGTCGCCGCGGCGCTCGATGCCCATCAGGCGGTGGCGGCGGTCCATTATCCCGGGCTTGCCGGCTTTGCGCAGCACGATCTGGCGCGGCGGCAGATGCCGGGTTTCGGCGGTATGATCGCCTTTGAACTGACGGGCGGCTATGCGGCGGGAGTAGCGATGATGAACCGCCTCAACCTTGTCCAGCGCGCGGTGTCCTTGGGCGATGCCGAAAGCCTGATCCAGCATCCGGCGAGCATGACCCATTCGACCTACACCACCGAGGAGCGCCGCGAGCATGGTATTTCGGACGGGCTGGTGCGCCTGTCTGTTGGGCTGGAAGAGGTGGACGAAATCACCGCCGACCTGATGCAGGCGCTGGATGCTGTGACGGCCGCAAGGGTTTCCGTCGACGCCTGATGGAGGCAGTTTAAGTGGTCGAGGCGCCGCGATTCCCTATCGGGGCGCCTTGAACGACAATTCGGCCCGATACGACCAACCTTTAGTCGCTGAACGGGTCGCGGATCAGGATGGTGTCGTCGCGTTCGGGGCTGGTCGATACCAGCGCGATCGGCGTTTCGATCAGTTCCTGCACCCGCTGGATATATTTGATCGCCTGGGCGGGCAGGTCGGCATAGCTGCGCGCCCCGGCGGTCGATTCGTGCCAGCCGTCCATTTCCTCGTAAATCGGCTCGACCGCTGCCTGGTCGGCGGCGTGGGCCGGAAAATAGTCGAGGATCTTGCCGCGCAGGCGATAGCCGGTGCAGATGCGGATGGTGTCGAAGCCGTCGAGCACGTCGAGCTTAGTCAGCGCGATGCCGGTCACGCCCGATACCGCGCAGCTTTGGCGCACCAGCACGGCGTCGAACCAGCCGCAGCGGCGCTTGCGCCCGGTGACGGTCCCGAATTCATGCCCGCGCTCGCCGAGCCGCTGGCCGATGTCATCTTCCAGCTCGGTGGGAAAGGGGCCGCTGCCAACGCGCGTCGTATAAGCCTTGGCGATGCCGAGCACAAAGCCGACCGAGCCGGGGCCGAGGCCCGAACCCGCAGCGGCGGTGCCGCTGACCGTGTTCGAACTGGTGACGAAGGGATAGGTGCCATGGTCGATGTCGAGCAGCACGCCCTGCGCGCCTTCGAACAGGATGCGCGCACCCGCCTTGCGGACCTTTTTCAGCCGCTTCCACACCGGCTGCGCATATTCGAGGACGAAATCGGCGATTTCGCGCAGGTCATCGATCAACCGCGTGCGGTCGATCGGCGGTTCGCCAAAACCGGCGCGCAGCGCATCATGGTGCGCGGTCAGGCGATCGATCTGGGGTTCGAGATGGTCGAGATGGGCGAGGTCGCAGACGCGGATCGCGCGGCGGCCGACCTTGTCTTCATAGGCGGGGCCGATGCCGCGCCCGGTGGTGCCGATCTTGCCCGCCCCCGCCGCTGTTTCGCGCAAGGCGTCGAGGTCGCGGTGAAAGGGCAGGATCAGCGCGCAATTGTCGGCGATCGCGAAATTCTCTGCGTTGATGACGACGCCCTGGCCGCGCAGCTTGGCGATTTCGTCCTTCAGCGCCCAGGGGTCGAGCACCACGCCATTGCCGATGATCGACAGCGTGCCGGTGACGATGCCCGACGGGAGTAGCGACAGCTTGTAAACCTGTTCGCCGACGACCAGCGTATGGCCGGCATTGTGCCCGCCCTGGAAACGCACGACCGCGTCGGCGCGGCTGGCGAGCCAGTCGACGATCTTGCCCTTGCCCTCGTCGCCCCATTGCGACCCGATGACGGTAACATTTGCCATGATGCTGTCCTGCTGAACGGGCCCCAAAACGGGCGGAGCCGACCCGGCGCGGCCTTAGCGGATTTGGCCGCGGATACAAGCATGGCTGGCACGAATAAGCGACAATATTGGGCAGAATGGGGCATTGCGTTGTCGGGGGCGGACGACAAGCGAGCGGCGATGGTGGTGGCTGGAAACGCGGCGGCAAGGATAAGCGACAGGACGCCTCCAGGCGCGAAACGCTCCGGTGCAAAGCGGTGCCTTCGGTCCGCGTAGGCGGGCTTGAAGCCTGAAAAAGTGCCGTATGAACGCATCGATTTAGTACCCTTTATGGCTTAAGGGCCAAGCCGGGCGTCCGCCGCGCCGCAGGCGGCATCATGGGCGCGATGCAGACGATTTCAAAAAGTGGTACATTGGCTGGCACGGCGCCATAAAGTAGGTATGCCGTTAATTGCCATTAAGCCCGGGGATGACGAGCGATGATCGATAGCGCGGCGCCATATCATGCCCATATCTATTATGATCGTTCCGAGCGCCCGGCGGCGGCGGCGCTACGCGATGTTTTTCGCCGCGATCCGGCTGTGCGTTTTGTCGGCGCGATGACTGACGGGGCGGTGGGGCCGCACCCGATAGCACAGTTCGAGGTGCATTTTTTCGCCCACCATCGCGCCGATGTCGTTGGTGCGATCGAAGCCGCGGGGCTGCGCGCGCTTGTCCATCCGCTGACCGACGATGATCTGGCCGACCATACGGTGCTTGCGCAATGGATCGGCGATGTCGTGGAGCTCGACCTGTCGGTGCTCGATCCGCCGGGGGCGAACAAGGGCGTCGCGCGCTTTGGCCTGACCGATTTTTAGGCGGCGTGGACTGTTTCGACGGTTCAGGCCTCGGCCGGGCCGTCCGGACCAAGGATGAAGCCGCAGCCCAGCCGTGGCGCCTCGTCGGCCTCGGTCAGCGCGGCGATCGTGCGCCAGCCGTCGGCGCGCAGGCTTGCCGCCAGCGCGGCGTCGTGGCCGAGCGGCAGGAAGATGCGGCGGTCATTATCGTCTTCGACTCCCAGCCCGTCATCGATCAGCGGATCGGGATAGAGCGAAAAGCCGATCGCCGGTTCTTCCTGCGCTTCGCCGAGCGGGATGGAATAGGCGCCGCCGCGCCCGACAGCATCGCCCTGGCCGGGCACGAAGATCGAAAAGCCAAACCAGCTTTGATAGGCGAAGCCATGGCGTTCGGTGGGGTCGAGGGTCAGGTTGACGCGCTCGCGCACCGGTGCCGCAATTTCTTCGAGCGCGTCGATCCGCGCCGCCAATATGCCGGTGGTGTCAAAGGCGCGCAGATCGGCGATCGCCTGATCGAAGGGGCCGGTCGCGCGCAGCAGTGGCAGATAAGCCTGGGCGCCGATGCGGGTGAGCCCGCCGGCATCCTTGGCGTCGAGTTCATCGCGCAGTGCCTCGATATCCGCAGTGACCGGCAGCGGGCCGCTGGCGAGCAGATCGACGACGTCGGGCAGGGTGAAATCGAGTGTCACGGGGCCGATCCCCGCCGCTTCAAGCGCGTCGATCGCCACGCTGACGATCTCGCGCGCGGCGGCGACGCTGTCGCTTCCGATCAGTTCTGCGCCGACCTGCAGCATCTCGCGCGCGGGGCGCAGTTGGCTGGCGCGCAGCTTGACCACCTGCCCGGCATAGCAAAGCCGCAAGGGACGCGGGGCGGCGGCGAGCAGTGAGGTAGCGATGCGTCCAACTTGCCGCGTGATGTCGGGGCGGAGCGCCAGTGTGCGCTGCGACACCGGATCGGTGAAGCGCAAGAGGTCACGGGCGGTGCGTTCGTCATCGCCGCCCAGCGTTTCGCGAAACTCAGCGAGCGGCGGCGATACCCGGCCATAGCCGTGCGCGCGCATCGCATCGACAAGTGCGCGGGTGACACGCGATGCGGCTTCGGCCTGCGCGGGCAGGCGGTCACGAAGCCCTTCGGGCAGCAGGGCAGGGGCCTTGGTCATCGAATGCGGCCTTTAGGCGGGTGGCGAAGGGAGTTCAACCGATCTCCCCTCCCGCCTTTTGGAGCGACGCAGGGAGGGGCGATGATTTCACCCTGCTGTTTCGCAAATTCTTTCGCCCCTCCCGCAAGCGGGAGGAGCGGTTAAGCGTTAGAATTTCAGGCCCTTCACGGTCTTGACGCCTGGGAGCTGGCACAGCTGCCACAGCAGCGGTTCGGGCATCGCGGAGTCGAGCGACAGCAGCAGGACCGCTTCGCCACCCGCCGCGCGGCGACCGAGGTGGAAGGTGCCGATGTTAAGCCCGGCATCGCCCAACGTCGATCCGATGCGGCCGATGAAACCCGGCGCGTCCTCGTTGACGATATAGAGCATGTCGCCGTCGAGGTCGGCCTCGACCTTGATCCCGAACATTTCGACGAGGCGCGGGTCATTGTTGCTGAACAGGGTGCCCGCGACCGAACGATCGCCCTGGCTCGTCGCGACGGTGACGCGGACGAGGGTGTGATAATCGCCCTCGCGGTCGTGGCGCACCTCGCGCACGTCGAGCCCGCGCTCGCGCGCCAGATGCGGTGCATTGACCATGTTCACGCTGTCGGAATAGCGGCGCATCAGGCCAGTGAGCACGGCCGCGACGATCGGCTTCATGTTGAGCTCCGCCGCCGCGCCCTCGACCTCCACCGAAATGGTGGTGAGATTGTCGTGCGCGAGCTGACCCACCAGGCTGCCAAGCTTTTCGGCGAGGCTCATATAGGGGCGCAGCTTCGGCGCTTCCTCAGCCGACAGGCTGGGCACGTTGAGCGCGTTGGTAATACCGCCGGTGAGCAAATAGTCCGAAATCTGTTCGGCAACCTGGATCGCGACATTGACCTGCGCTTCGTCGGTCGAGGCGCCGAGGTGCGGCGTGCAGATGAAGTTTGCTGTGCCGAACAGCGGATGATCCGCCGCCGGCGGCTCGGTTGCGAACACATCGAGCGCCGCGCCCGCGACGTGTCCGCTGTCGAGCGCTTCCTTCAGCGCAGCTTCGTCGATCAGGCCACCGCGCGCGCAGTTGATGATCCGCACGCCCTTTTTGGTCTTGGCCAGATTTTCAGCCGACATCACGTTGCGCGTCTGGTCGGTGAGCGGCGTGTGCAGCGTGATGAAGTCGGCCTTGGCCAACAAGGTGTCGAGATCGGCCTTTTCGACGCCCAGCTCGATCGCCCGTTCGGGGGTCAGAAAAGGGTCGAAGGCGACAACCTTCATGCGCAAGCCCAGCGCGCGCTCGGCGACGATGCTGCCGATGTTGCCGCAGCCGATCAGGCCGAGCGTCTTGGACGTCAGCTCAACCCCCATAAAGTCGTTCTTGGGCCATTTGCCCGCCTGGGTCAGAGTATTGGCTTCTGGAATCTGACGGGCGAGAGCAAACATCATTGCGATCGCATGTTCGGCGGTGGTGATGCTATTGCCGAAGGGCGTGTTCATCACGACAACGCCCTGTTTCGAGGCCGACGGAATGTCGACATTGTCGACGCCGATCCCGGCGCGGCCGACGACCTTCAAATTGGTTGCGGCGGCAAGGACATCGGCGGTGACCTTGGTGGCCGAGCGGATGGCGAGACCGTCATAGTCGCCGATCATCGCGATCAGTTCATCCTTGGTCTTGCCGGTGATTTCATCGACCTGAATACCGCGTTCGGCGAAAATCGCGGCGGCCTTGGGGTCCATTTTGTCGCTGATGAGGACTTTGGGAGTGGTCATGTCTTGTCTCCGTCATCCCAGCGGAAGCTGGGATCCTTTGGAATGGGGATGGTCGCTAACGGTCCCAGCTTTCGCTGGGACAAAGTCAGGCGTTGAGCGAGGCGTAGGCCCAGTCGAGCCACGGGCCGAGTGCTTCGATATCGGCCGTGTCAACGGTCGCGCCGCACCAAATGCGCAGGCCCGGCGGGGCATCGCGATAGCCGGCGATGTCATAGGCGGCGCCTTCGGCGTCGAGCAGTCCTGCGAACTTTTTGATGAACGCTTCGTCGGCACCGGCGACCGACAGGCAGACCGAGGTTTTCGATCGGCTGGCAGGATCGGCGGCGAGGTGGCTGAGCCAGTCGCGCGCTGCGACGATCTTGTCGAGCGCGGCGGCGTTTGCGTCGCTGCGCGCTTTGAGCCCGTCAAGGCCGCCGAGCGATCTGGCCCATTCAAGCGCGAAGATCGCGTCCTCGACCGCCAGCATCGATGGGGTGTTGATCGTTTCGCCCTTGAACACGCCTTCGACCAGCTTGCCGCCCTTGGTAAGCCGGAAAACCTTCGGAAGCGGCCAGGCGGGAGTATGGCTTTCAAGCCGTTCGACCGCGCGAGGGCCAAGGATCAGGACGCCGTGACCGCCTTCGCCGCCAAGTACTTTCTGCCAGCTGAAAGTCGCGACGTCGATCTTGTCCCACGGCAGGTCATAGGCAAACACCGCCGAGGTCGCGTCGGCGAAGGACAGGCCCTCGCGATCGTCGGCGATCCAGTCGCCGTTCGGCACGCGGACGCCGCTGGTGGTTCCGTTCCAGGTGAAAAGGACATCGTTCGACCAGTCGACCTGGCCGAGGTCGGGAAGCTGGCCGTAATCGGCGCGGACGACCGTCGGATCGAGCTTCAGCTGCTTGGCGGCATCGGTGACCCAACCTTCACCGAAGCTTTCCCATGCCAGCGTCGTCACCGGACGGGCGCCCAGCATCGTCCACATTGCCATTTCAAAGGCACCAGTGTCCGATCCCGGCACGATGCCGATACGGTGCGTGTCGGGCAGGCGCAGCATCTCGCGCATCAGGTCGATGCAATATTGGAGGCGCGTCTTGCCGATCTTGGCGCGGTGCGAGCGGCCGAGCGATTCGGTGGAAATTTTCTCGGGGGTCCAGCCCGGCGGCTTGGCACAGGGACCGGAAGAAAAATAGGGGCGCGCAGGGCGCACCTGCGGCGTCGTCACTTCAGTCATTATAGTCTCTCCTTGCAGAGAGCTCGCGCGGCGTTGGGACCGCGTGGCCCGGCGCCGCGTTTAAGGATGGGTGCGCAACTGTCAAATAAATTGCGCTGTCCACACGAAATTTCATGCGAAATTTTCGACGAGCCGTTGCGATGGTTTACGTGTCGTTAAAGAATTTGTCGGTAATTTGACGCCATGGCGATTTCGACGATCCTGAAGCCGAGGATGCTGGTCGCGGTTTCCGCGGCGCTGGCGCTGACGGGCTGTTTCGGCGCTCCCGAGGTGATGAAGCGCGGCGACTCGCAGCGGCCATCGGCGAACAGCACGAAGATGCCGCCGCGCCCCCAACTGACCGGAGCTCCGTCCTTCACCAGTCCTGAAGCGCAGCAGTGCGCAGTCGATCTGCAACAGGCCGGGGTGCGCTTTACCCCTCTACCCAATCAGGATCATGGCGGCGGATGCAGCTCGATCGATTCGGTCAAGCTGCTCGATGTCGGGACGCCAGTGTCCGGTCTTGGTCCGATGACGTGCCCGCTCGCGCGCAATTTCGCGGCGTGGGCGCAATATGCGGTGAAGCCGGCCGCGCGCAAATTCCTGAAATCGGAGGTGGTGAAGATCGAAACCTTCGGCACATACAGCTGCCGGAACATTTATGGCGGGCGTTCGGGGCGGCTGTCGCAACATGCCTATTCGAACGCGATTGACGTGTCGGGATTCGTGCTTGCCGACGGGCGGCGGATTACACTGACCGGCGGGTGGAAGGGGGACGGTGCATCACAGGATTTTCTGCGCGCCCTTCATAAATCGGCCTGCCGCCGTTTCGGCACCGTGCTTGGCCCCGAATATAATGCCGCGCATCATGATCATTTCCATTTCGACATGAGCGGCAACGGCTTTTGCCGCTGATTTCCGGGCGGCTTGGCAAAGCCGGTCGAAGCCGCTAGCCCTTCGTCAATGACCAATGACAAGCAACCCCATCGTTCGCGTTTCCACAAGGCCAAAGACGACGCGCAATTCGCCCAGCAGGCGACCACCACACCGCAAACCGCCAGCCCTGCCTATCGGCTGGCCTTTCAGGATACCGATTTCCTGTTGCGCGAGGATCTGCGCCCCGTCCGTTTCCAGCTCGAACTGTTAAAGCCCGAATTGCTGCTCGACGAGGCAGGGATCGAATCCACGCTCGTGATCTATGGATCGGCCCGAATTCCCGAGCCCGGCGAGGCTGACGCACTGGAAACCGCGGCGACCGATGATGCGTCGCGTAACATTGCGCGGCGGCTGAAGGCGAAGGCCAAATATTATGAAGAGGCGCGGGCGCTTGCGCGGCTCGCCAGTCAAGTGCCTTGCGACGACAAGGGGTGCCGTCATTTCGTTGTCTGTTCGGGCGGCGGTCCCTCGATCATGGAGGCGGCGAACCGCGGTGCGGCTGATGCGGGGCGCGATTCGATCGGGCTCAACATCGTGTTGCCGCATGAGCAGGCGCCCAATCGTTTCGTAACCCCGGACCTCAGCTTTCAGTTTCACTATTTTGCGCTGAGAAAGATGCACTTCCTGCTCCGCGCCCGCGCGGTCGCGGTGTTCCCCGGCGGGTTCGGTACGTTCGACGAGATGTTCGAACTTTTGACCCTGATCCAGACCGGCAAGATCAAGCCGATCCCGATAGTCCTGTTCGGCAAGGAGTTCTGGCATCGCGTCGTGAATTTCGACGCGCTGGTCGAGGAGGGTGTGATCAGCGCCCGCGATCTCAACCTGTTCACCTTCGTGGAGACAGCCGCCGAGGCCTGGGCCATCATTCAGGATTTCTACGCGACGCTGGACGATCATCACTGATCGATGCGGTCCCGTCCCGGGCCAAATGGTCCGGGGTTAGCCGCTCATTTTGATCGGATCGGCCTGATCGGCCTAGTTCGACTGCTGCTGCAGATAGAGGAACAGGGACTTGCGATCGGCAGGGTCGATGACGCCCGCAAAGGCCATGCGCGTTCCGGGAAGCGCCTTCATCGGGGCTTCGAGATAGGCGTCGAGCGCGGCCTCGTCCCAGACACCGCCCTTGGCTTTCATTGCGGCGGAGTAAGAAAACCCCGGGTGCGAGGCGACCGCGCGGCCGACAATGCCATGCAGATTGGGGCCGATGCCATTGTTGCCGCCCGCATTGATCGTGTGGCAGGCGACGCACCGCTTGAAGACCTGTTCTCCCATCGCGGCGGTCGGCTCGACCGCCGGAACGGTGGCGGCTTCGGGTGCGTCGTCGACGGGAGCCGCCGAATCGGGGCTCGCCGCAGCTGGTTCTGCCGGGGTGTCCGCCTTGCCGCATGCGGCAAGGAAAAGCGCGGGAGCGATGGCGCCCGCCAGAAGGACGGGCGCGATCCGCATTAGTTGGCGGCTTCGGCCGGAGCAGGCGCCGCGGCGGCGTCGGCCGGCGCAGCACTATCGGCGGGAGCGGGCGCTGTTGCATCAGCCGGCGCTGCGCCGTCGGCCGGTTCTGCGCCTTCAGCAGGGGCGGCTTCCGGTGCGGGCAGGGGCAGGTTCGAACCCTGATTGTTCATGTAAACGATCAGGTTCGCCCGATCCTCGGCGCTCGACAGGCCGGCGAAGGACATTTTCGTGCCCGGAGCATATTTGCGCGGGCTTTTCAGCCATTCGTCCATGCTGGCGAAATCCCAGTTGCCCGGGACCGACTTCAGCGCGTCCGAATAGGCGAAGCCGGGAACATGACCATGAGCCTTGCCCAGCGCGCCCCACAGATTCGGGCCGATGCCGTTGGCGCCGCCCGAATTGATCGTGTGGCAAGCCGCGCATTTGGCGAACACGGTTTCACCCTTTGCCGCATCGGCGGCGGCGAGCAGGTTGGCGAGCGGAACAGCCGCCTCGCCGCCACCGCCTGCTTCGGCGTCCTCGATCGGAAAACCGGGCGTTTCCGGGGCATGGCCGGCGAACAACATGCTGGAACCGACGGAAAAGCCCAGGGCGCAAATGCCCGCAAACAAAACCCAGCCGGCAATAGTATTGTTGCGATTGTCCATGCTCGATCAGCCCCGTTTCGCTAGCGCCCGCCCGCGGACGCGCCCTTGTGATTTGGACGCTCCCTTACTGGCGCGGGGCGAACGGCGCAAGGGGATGAAGGTGTCGGCAGGTGAAATGGCCGAAGCGTCCGGTTGCGCCCGGCCGGGTGCCCGGCTATGCGCCGCGGCTCTGGCGCGGAAAGGCAATCATGGGCAGCTATTCGGCTTCGGCACAACATTTGGTCGATGAAATGAAAAGCGCGGCATTGGCCGCGCCGGCGCGGGGGCTGGCGTTTCAGGGCGCCCCCGGGGCGAACAGCAATCTGGCGGCACGCGAATTCGACATCGATGCGCTGCCGCTGCCATGCTATGCCTTTGAAGATGCCATCGATGCCGTGCGCGAAGGGCGTGTCGATCGCGCAATCATCCCGATCGAGAACAGCCTGCACGGCCGGGTTGCCGACATTCACTTTCTGCTTCCCGAATCCGGTCTTTCGATCGTTGGCGAACATTTTCTGCGCATCCGCCACGGGTTGATGAGCCGCAACCTGGGGCCCGTGATCCGGGCGATGAGCCACGAACAGGCGCTGGGCCAGTGCCGGCACTGGCTTCGTGCGAATAATATTGCACCAGTTGCGCACAGCGACACGGCCGGTGCCGCCGCGTGGGTGGCCGACAGCGATGAGGTCGGGCTGGCGGCCATAGCTCCCCCGCATGCCGCCGAGCTCTATGGTCTGACGCTGCACGAGGCGGGAATCGAGGATGCGGATCATAATATGACGCGCTTCGTCATCCTCGCCCGCCAGCCGCTCGCCGCGTTGCCGCAGGGGATTCCCTTGATGACGACCTTCATCTTCGAGGTGAAGAACATCCCTGCTGCGCTGTACAAGGCGCTGGGCGGCTTCGCGACCAATGGCGTCAACATGACGAAGCTGGAAAGCTATCAGGTCGGCGGCAGCTTTGCCGCGACCAAATTCTACGCCGACATCGTCGGAGCGCCCGGGGACGAGGCGGTCGACCGCGCGCTGGAGGAACTGGATTTCCAGACCAAGTCGCTGACCCTGCTCGGCACTTACGCGCAGGCAAGGGTTCGCGGCTGACCCGCAGGCCGCAAGGCCGCCAATCCCGCCTACCTTGGGGGGCGGTTGTTCGCTGCGATGCTCGCGCACCCGTGCTGTCCGGTCTTCGACCGGGGCGCGGTGCCACTTAAACACAATGCTGGGCGCGCTGGCGCGTGCCATTCTTGTCTCTTCGATCCGTTCCGCTGTCGGTGGGGCGTGGGCGCAGCGTCGCGACTACCCCGTTGGTTGGTCCTCGCTTGGCGCATGCCGCGCCGGGTTGCTATATATAATAACGAGTCGCATTATCATTAATCTTGACCCTGGCGCTGGCGCCGCTTAGAGCGCATCTATTGCGAATCAATCGCAATTAATAAGGGGAAGAAAATTGATCTGTCGCTATTCGCTGTCCGCCTCCCATTCTGCCGCCGCCAGCGCCCTTGCGCTTGCGCTGGTGGCCGCCGCCAGTCCGGCAGCGGCGCAGGACAATGACGGCGCCTATTGGCTGGCACGCAAGAACCAGATTGTCGTCACCGCGACCCGCACGCCGACCAAGGCAGAGGATCTGGCGGTCACCGTGTCGGTGATCAGCGCCGAACAGATCGCCGACGAACTTGCCACCGACATTCGCGACCTTATCCGCTTCGAGCCTGGGATTAGCGTCCAGCGCCAGCCCGCTCGCTTTGGCGCCGCGCTCGGTGCGACCGGCCGCGCGGGGAATGACAGTTTCAACATTCGCGGCATTGGCGGCAACCGGGTGCTGATCCAGGTCGACGGGGTGCGCGTTCCTGACGGTTTCAGCTTTGGCGCGCAGGCATCGGGGCGCGGCGACTATGTCGATCTGGGGCTGATCAAATCGGTCGAAATCCTGCGCGGCCCGTCGTCGGCGCTCTATGGCAGCGACGGGCTGGCTGGTGCGGTCAGCTTCATCACCGCCGATCCCGCCGATTTCCTGACCAACGGCAAGAATCTCGGCGGGCTGCTCCGCGCGGGCTTCAGCAGCGCCGACAAGGAATTCAGTGAAACCGCAATCGTGGCGGGGCGCAGCGGCGACTGGTCGGCGATGGCCGCCTATACCCGCCGCGACTGGCAGGAGCTGGACAATCAGGGGCGCGTCGGCGGGACCGGGTCGGCGCGCACCCGGCCCAATCCGCAGGATGGGCGCTCGGACGCCGCGCTCGGCCGGATCGTCTATGATCCCGCGAACGGGCACCGATTGCGCCTGACCGGGGAATATCTGGACACGCGGCTTTACACCAACGGGCTGTCGGGGGTGGGGCCGGGCTTTGCCGGCCGTGTCGACCGGCTGGAGGCTATCGATACCGGAAAGCGCCGTCGGGTGTCGATCGACTGGAGCTGGCAGGGCGAGGGGGCGATCGATTTCGCCCGCGCCGCGCTGTACTGGCAGGATGGCGAGGACCGCCAATATACCGAGGAAGATCGCACCCCCGCCGCCGACCGCACCCGCCTCAATAGCTTTGAAAATCGCGTTTTCGGCGCCTCTGTCGATGCGCGCGCCGATTTCGCGACCGGCGCGATCGGCCATCGCCTGGTCTTTGGCGCTGACATCAGCAAGACGCGCCAGCGCGGCCTGCGCGACGGCACCGTCCCCCCGGCGGGCGAGGTGTATCCGACCCGCGCCTTTCCGGTCACCGACTTTACCCGCGGCGGATTGTTCGTCGGCGATGAAATCTCGATCGCCGACGGGCGCCTGATCTTGTATCCGGCGCTGCGGTTCGACTGGTATGATCTGGCGCCGCAGGATGACCGGTTGCTGCCCGGTTTCAAGGCGGCGCAGCAGGATGGATCGCGCCTGTCGCCGAAATTGGGCATGGTGTGGAAACTGACCGACGCGGTGCGGTTGTTCGCCAACTATGCGACGGGTTTCAAGGCGCCCGAACCCGGGCAGGTCAATCAATTCTTCGAAAATCTGACCTCGCCCTTCTTCTCTTACCGGACGCTGCCCAACCCCGATCTGGGGCCCGAACGCAGCGAAAGTTTCGAAGGTGGCGTCCGTTTCGGGTCCGATGCGGTCAACCTTGACGTCACCGCCTTTTCGGCGCGCTACAAGGATTTCATCAGCCAGGAACAGGTTGGCGGAACGGGCTCCATCGCCGATCCCATCCTCTTCCAATTCACCAATCTCGATCGTGTCCGGGTCAAAGGCGCCGAAGCACGGTTCGAGGGGCGAGCGTCGTCCGGCCTGTATGCGACGCTCGCCCTATCCCATGCGAAGGGCGACCAGATCGCGCCCGACGGCACCCGTATTCCGCTCGCCTCGATCGACCCGCTCAAGCTGGTTGCGGGAATCGGCTATCGCGAGCCCAAGAGCGGGCGGTTCGGTGGCCAGATCATCATGACGCACAGCGCGCGCAAGGAAGCATCGCGGACCAGCGGGCTTTGCACCCCCGCCTGTTTCCGCCCCGACGGTTTTACCATTCTCGACGCGACCGCCTTTGTGCGCATCGTCGAAGGGCTGACGCTGCGCGCCGGCGTCTTCAACATCCTCGACCGCAAATATAGCTGGTGGAGCGATGTGCGCGGGCTCGCCGCCACCACGACCGTCGCCGACGCCTTCACCCAACCGAGGCGCAACGCGAGCGTGTCGTTGAGCTTTCGTTTCTGATCAACGCAAAGGAATGTTCATCATGACCCCATTTCGTACCATCGCCGCCGCGCTGCTGCTGTCCGCCGCGATCCCGGCTGCCGCCTTTGCGCATCCGCCGGTCGCCGCGGCCGAGGCGGCGGCCAATTTCGAACAGGACCGCGCCGACATTCTGGCGATGGCGGGCAATTACAAGGTCCGCTTTGACATGCAGGAATCGACCCGCTGGGACGCCGATTATACACCGCTCGCGGCCAAGACATCGGGTGGGCACGAGGTCGTGCGGGTGATCGAGGACACGGGGCGCAAGATCGTCCTTCAGCACCTGTTGGTCATCGAACATGAAGGCCAGACCCACATCATCAAGCATTGGCGCCAGGATTGGGAATATGAACCGGCGCGCGTCCTGGTCTATTCCGATCGCAATCGCTGGGAATGGGATGCAGTTCCCGAACGCATGCGCACCGGCCGCTGGTCGCAGACCGTGTGGCAAGTCGACGACAGCCCGCGCTATGGCGGCTGGGGCCAGTTCGAAACGCAGGGTGGTATCCGCCGCTGGCGTTCGAACTGGACCTGGCGCCCGTTGGCGCGCCGCGATGCTGTGCGCAATCCGGTGTACGACCGTTACTATGCGATCAACCGCCACCAGAATGGGCCTGAAGGCTGGGTCCATTGGCAGGACAATATGAAGATGGGGATGAAGGACGGAAAGCTCGTCCCCGTCGTTCAGGAATATGTGCTCAACAGCTACACCCGCTTTGACGGTTATGATGTGAAGGCGGCCGACGATTATTGGGCCGCGACCCGGGACTATTGGGCGGCGGTACGCGCGAGCTGGGACGCCGTCGCTGCGGCGAAGGGCGGCATCGCGATCGCCGAAAAGGCCGATACCGGTACGGTGATCAGCGGCCGCCTGCTCGAAATCGCTGACCAGATTCAGGATGGAAAACTGACGACGCCAAAAGGTATCGCGGAAGCCCGAAAACTGATCGAGGCGAACACGCGCAAGCTTTGACGCATTCTTCCATGTGAAGTCCGCGACCGGGGCGGCCCATAAGGGTCGCCCCATTTTTTTAGGCCGCTTTGGTGCCTCCGTCGACGCTCCAGATGCCGGATCCGCGTGCAGCGATATAGAGGAAGATGAAGCAATAAAGGGCGATGGTTTCGCCGCCATTGGCGATCGGGAACAGCCCCTTGCTGCCATGGGCAAGCCAATAGCCGACCGCCGACATGCCGCTGGCGATGAAGGCGGCGGGCCGCGTCATCAGGCCCAGTGCGATCAGGCTGCCCGCGACCAGTTCGATTGCCGCTGCCGCATAGAGCATGGGGTTTAGCGGATAAGGAAAGGCCGTGGGAAAGTTCAGGAACTTCTGAACGCCGTGGGCAAGGAACAGCAGGCCGCTGACGATCCGCAGCAACGCATAGGCACGGTCAACATGAGCATCGAGGAATTTCATGATCTACCCCCTCCAGTAAAGTGCGGCGATGCTATGCCGGAACGGGCGCGTTGCAAAGCCTCATTGCAACCCCTGCGCCGGAGGCAAGGTTTCAGAAAATTTCACCTCATGTCACATTCGGCGCTCGGGTCTCGTCAAGAGGGTGCAAGACCAAAAGGAGTATCGAAATGACGACGAAGAACGACCCCTTCGCGGCGGCGCCCGACCTGATGAAGCAGTGGATGGCGATGTCTCTCGCGGTAGAGGCCAGCCTGGAATACAGCCTGATCGAACTGGTAAAAATCCGCGCGTCACAGATCAACCGTTGCGCCAACTGTATCAACATGCACAGCGCCGATGCGCGATCGCACGGTGAAACCGAACAGCGGCTTTATCTGCTCGCCGCATGGCGCGAGGCGCCGGTATTCACACCGCGCGAGCGGGCCGCGCTGGCGTGGACCGACGCCTTGACCCGTCTGTCGGAAGGCCACACACAAAAGGCGCTGAAGGCTGAACTCGACGCGCATTTTACGCCGGAGGAGCAGGTGAATTTGACCCTGATGATCAATGTCATAAACGGCTGGAACCGGATCGTTGCGGCGTTCGAGCTTTGGTACGACAAGCCAGCGACGAAGGCAGCCTGATGGCTGTAGAGGCTTCGCCGGACATGGCGGACGCGGTGGGTAGTTTCGATCCGCTGCGTCCGCTGTTGACCCGTGTGGCGTATCGTATGCTGGGGTCGGTCGCCGATGCCGAGGATGTGGTGCAGGATGCCTTTATCCGCTGGCTCGGGGCTGACCGCGCCAGCGTTCGCGAGCCGGCCGCCTTTTTACGCCGGACGGTGACCCGGCTTTGCCTCGATCAGATGAAATCGGCACGGTCGCAGCGCGAAACCTATGTCGGACCGTGGCTTCCCGATCCGCTGGTTGAGGAGGAACCGGTCGACGACGTGACCCTGCCGCTGATGCTCGCGCTCGAGCGGCTCTCTCCGCTCGAACGTGCGGCCTTTCTGCTCCATGACGTTTTCGGCGTCGGCTTTGACGAAGTGGCGGCGACGATCGGCCGCGACGCCGCCGCCGCGCGGCAACTGGCGACGCGGGCGCGAACCCATGTTCGCGAGGCGCGTCCACGCTACAAGCTCGACCGCGAACGGGGACTGGAGATCGCCGAGGCGTTTTTCGCTGCGTCCCGTGGCGGCGATATGGATGCACTTGGCGCGATGCTGGCGGCTGACGTCAGCATGTGGTCCGATGGCGGTGGAAAACGCCCCGCTGCGGTGGTGCCGGTTCTGGGCTTCGGTACCGTGGTACGGCTTCATCGCAGTCTAGCGGTGCATTTCGCTAGGCACGGATCGACCTTTCTCCACGCCGCCATGATCAACGGCCTGCCGGGTTTTGTGACGCGCGAAGCCGATGGCGAGTTTCAGACCACGGCTCTGGAGATAGAAGATGGCCGCATCGCTGCCATCTATGTGATGCGCAACCCCGACAAGCTGCGCCACATGCACTGACGCCCATGGTTCACGAGGGTCGGTGCATGTGGACAGGCCGATCAGTCGGTCGCTGCCGAACCCTCTTTCTTGAAGGCCAGACCGACGGCGATCAACGATGCGCCGGTCGAAATGAGCTCAACCGCCAGCAATATGCCCAACATGACGGCGGCGGACTGCGGAAAATCGGAAAAGATCATCACCGAAAGGATGATGGAGACGACCCCCGACAGAAGGACCCATAATGCGGTGCTGCCGCCCAGCCGCCGCAACGGAAAGGACATGAAAATCTTGGCGATCCCTTCGACCATGAAGATGACCGCCAGCATCAGTGTCAACGACAACAGTCCGGCAAGCGGATGCGAGAAGAGCGAAATGCCGGTCCAGATCGCCAGTATGGCGACCAATCCGGCCCATAATTTGGAGCCTAGTCCTTCGGTCCTAAATACGGCGACACATTGCAGCGCGCCGATCATCAAGAAGGTCCATCCAGCAAGAAAATTCACCGCAAGGGATGCACCGAAGGGATTGGCGAGGGCAAAGAACCCGCCCACCAGTGCCAATATTCCCGCGATCAACCAGAAAAGCCAATTCTTCATAACTCCTCCCACCATTAGAGTTACGCCGAAGAAGGCGCGCGGCCCTTTTACCCCATTTTTCGTCGTTTTGCATGTGCCGGGGCCGGAGCGCTCCTTGCCGCAGTCGCATTTGCCCACGGCAAGGGGGCTCTGACCTGTCGCCGTCAGGCTCGCGCGGGGCGGAGCACCAGCAGAAGAGCGACGAGAACCAGGGCAAGACCGGCCATGGCGGTTACCGACATCGGATTGCCGAGTATTGCCCAGTCCATCATCGCGGTCACGCCGGGAACGAGATAAAATAGGCTGGTGACATTTACCAGATTGCCGCGCGCAATGAGCCGATAGAGCAGGAACGTCGCCCCGACCGAGATGACGGCGGCCAACCACAATGCCGGGCCGATAAAGCCCCAATCCCAAGAGAAGTGCAGCGGATCGAAGGGAATGAGCAGACAGGCGCAGGCGAGCCCGACGGCATATTGCAGCGGCAGCACTTCCCACGGGGCCTGCGTTTCACGTTTTTGCAGGATCGATCCGGCGGTGATCCCGAGAAGCGACAATCCGGCGAACAGCAGGCCAAGGGGGCCAAAGCGTGCGGCCGCGACCCCGTCGGATACAACCAGCGCCAACCCGGCAAGCGCGAATATCAGGCCGCAGAAGCGTGCGCTGCTGACCTGTCGTTCTGTGATGAGCAGGGTGAGGAGCGGCTGGATCCCGAGCAGCGTCGCCAATGCGCCAGGCGTCAGCCCCTGGTCGAGCGCGAGGAGGTAGCAGACCGAATAGAGCCCGGCGATGGCGAGGCCGGTGAGCGCGACCCGTGCGCGGGTTCCTTTCGCTGGCAGGAGCGTCCTCCGACGCAGGGCGATCAGGGCGAGCAAGGCGAGTGCCAGAACATAACGCAGGATCAGCAGGGCGAGCGGGGAGCCATGCCGCAATCCGATTTCGGATAGAATGGCGCCGCTGCTCCACAACATGACGAAGAAAAGGGTCGGCGCGGCGGCCGACATATGTCGAATGTGCATGAGAATGACCTGTATGATGCCTACCCTCGGACCATCGGGTCGAAGGGTCAATCGGGGTGTCGGTTAGTCGAAGGAGACAACCGGCGGCGGAGGCGAGCCCATGGGCGGCGCCGTGCGCATCATTTGATCAGGAAGAAATTCGTCACGAAGGCTGCGAACCGGGATGGCATCAGGCGCAAAGGAAGCTTTCGCGAACATGGCGTTACGGTTAGGATGAGCATCCGGCCAATGCAAGCCATGATCGCCGCCTTGCTTCGGGCGGTCAGCGGCTCGTGATTTGCCTAAACTGTATTGCAGGTGTAATACGCTATCCATCCCATGTTCTGGTTCCGTAAGCCTGCTCCTTCCGTTCCGCCCGCAGCGCCCTCGCCGCTGGAGGTTCCCTTTGAATCCGTTCTCGATTCTCCACCCTCAGAATCGCGGCGCCGCAAGCGCTTGCGCTGGGTGGCGCGGGGCTTTGCGGTTCTGGCGCTAATCCTGATTCTGATTGTGGGCTGGTTGGCGATTACCGCTCCCTTGTCAAAATCGCTGGAGCCGATCGCGCCGCCGCAAATCACCCTGCTTGCTGCGGACGGAACGCCGATCGCGCGGACGGGGGCGATCGTCGAGCGGCCGGTAGAGGCCGCAAAACTGCCTCGCCATGTCAAGCAGGCGTTCCTGGCGATCGAGGATCGCCGCTTCTACAGTCATTGGGGCATTGATCCGCGAAGCATCGCACGCGCGGTATGGAGCAATGTGACCGGCGGTCCCACCCAGGGCGGCAGCACCATTACTCAGCAACTCGCGAAATTCACATTCCTCAGCCCCAAGCGCACGCTGGGTCGCAAGGCACGCGAGGCGTTGATCGCCTTTTGGCTGGAGGCCTGGCTGACGAAGGATGAGATTCTCGAGCGTTATTTGTCCAATGCCTATTTCGGCGACAACACCTATGGGCTGCGCGCTGCGTCGCTCCACTATTTCTACCGGCAGCCCGAAAATCTGACTCCGGCGCAAGCGGCGATGCTGGCGGGGCTGGTGCAGGCGCCGTCGCGTCTGGCGCCGACCAAAAATCCCGAGCTTGCCGAAAAGCGGATGAAGCTGGTGCTGAATGCCATGGTGGCGACGGGCGCGATGACGGCGCGTGAGGCACAGGCGATCCGAACGCCGCGGATCGACGTGCGTACCCGTAACGACCTGCCCACCGGGACCTATTTTGCCGATTGGGCTTTGCCCGAGGCGCGCAAGCTGAGCGATGTCGGCTATTCCCGCCAGACGATCACGACCACGCTCGACGCGCGGCTTCAAGGGATTGCCCGCCGTGTGACGGCCCGCGCCGGAGTGGGCAAGGCGCAGGTCGCGCTCGTCGCCATGCGCCCGAGCGGCGAAGTCGTGGCGATGATCGGCGGGCGCGACTATGCCGCATCGCCCTTCAATCGCGCGACCCAGGCGCGGCGCCAGCCGGGTTCGACGTTCAAACTGTTCGTCTATCTGGCCGCGCTGCGTCAGGGATGGCGCCCCGACGACCGTATCGCCAACGGTCCGATTGAAGCCGGAAGCTATCGTCCGAAAAATGCTGGTGAACGCTATTCGCCATCGATGACGTTGGCGGATGCCTTTGCGACGTCCAGCAACGTTGCGGCGGTTCGTCTGTTCGGCGAGGTTGGCGATGAAGCGGTGATCGCCATGGCGCGCGATCTGGGCGTCACGGCGCCGCTGCCGAAGGGCGACCCCAGCCTGGCGCTGGGCACGTCGAGCATGACCTTGCTGGAACTGACGGCTGCTTATGCCGCGGTCGCGGCCGACGCCTATCCGGTTGAGCCCAGGGCGTTCAAGGCTGAGGAAAAGGGCTGGTTCGAGCGCCTGTTTTCCGGTCCTGATCATTTCGGGTCGCGCGAGCATGACGGCATCGAGCAGATGCTCCGCGCCGCAGTCAACCGCGGCACGGGGCGCGCCGCGCGCCTTTCGGTGCCCAATTTCGGCAAGACCGGGACCAGTCAGGACAATCGCGACGCGCTGTTTGTGGGCTATGCCGACGGGTTGGTGGTGGGGGTGTGGATCGGCAACGACGACAACAGCCCCCTGAAAGGCATTTCGGGCGGAGGATTGCCAGCACGCGTCTGGCGCGATTTCATGATTCAAGCTTCGGGTAAGGCAAAACGCGCCGTGCCGCCGCCGGCGAATCCGCGTGGCCCCATCCAGCCGCTCGACATACCCGATCTCGGCGATATTCCGGTCGGCGAGCGGACTCGGATCGGCGTCGACAATGGCGACGCGGTGCTGCGGACCGAGATCGGCGGCACGCGGATCGACCTGCGTGTGCCGATCGATGGTGAGCGGCCACTGGTGCCGGCGGCTCCACCGCCCGGAACCCCGCCGCCTGCGCCCGTTCCGCCAGCACCGACACCTGGACGCGGTGAATGAAATTTCGCTGTCCTCCCGCCTCCGGCAGCGGTAGCGTGACCGGATGATTGCTGCGTCTTTTTGCTCCTTTTGCCGTGCCGGGCATTCGCCTCAGCGGCCTATGGCCTATATTATCCTGCTCGCGACAGGAGAGGAAGCGGACGGCGGTGCCGTGTCGTCATGCTGAGCGTCGAGGCGCATGAGGCTGCGCCCTGGCCCGACTCGCTCGACTGGAATGCCGGGGCTGAAGAAGCGGTGGCGGCGGCGCTCGCGCTGACGCCCTATGCCGCGCTCGCCGATGCCGCACCCATGGTAGAGGTTTCGGTCCGGCTGACGGACGACGCAGAGGTTCAGGTGCTCAACCGCGATTTTCGGGGGAAGGACCGACCGACCAACGTCTTGTCCTTTCCTCAGGTGCAGGAAGATCTGCTCGGCGGACTGGCGAACAGCGACGATGGCGAGATATTGCTGGGAGACATCGTGCTGGCGCGCGAGACCTGCACGCGCGAAGCCCAGGAAAAAGGCATTGCGCTCGCGGATCACGCCCTCCACCTGATCGTCCATGGAACGCTGCATCTTGTCGGTTATGATCACATGGATGATGCCAGTGCTGCCGCGATGGAGGCATTGGAAGTGAAAGCGCTTGCATCCTTGGGCATCGCCAATCCATATGAGCATCAGGATTGATCAGGGAAACGCCGAATATCATGCCCGACGACCAAGGGTCTTCGAACCGATCGGAAGAGGACAGTAGTAGAACCGGCCTGCTGGCCGGACTCCGGACCTTGTTGTTCCGTGGTAACAGCGAGCCGTCGCTGCGCGAACAGATCGAGGAATTCATCGACGAAGCGGAAGAAGAAGGACCCGAACGGCGCGGAAACAGCGTCGTCGGCGATCTGTCGCCGATCGAGCGCAAGATGGTGCGCAACCTGCTTCATTTCGGCGAGCAGACCGTGGATGATGTCGCGGTACCACGCGGCGAGATCATTGCGATTCCCGAAAGCGCCGCTTTCGCCGAAGTCGCGGCCTTGTTCGTTGAAGCGGGACACAGCCGCCTGCCGGTCTATCGCGAAACGCTGGACGAGGTGGTCGGCATGATCCACGTCAAGGATGTGTTTGCGGTGCTGGCTGAAGGGCGCGAACCGCCGCCGCTGCTCGATTTGTTGCGCCAGCCGCTCTATGTTCCGCAATCGATGGGCGTTCTCGACCTCCTCGCCGAAATGCGCGCGAAGCGAACCCATCTGGCGATCGTCATCGACGAATATTCCGGAACCGAAGGCCTGGTGACGTTCGAGGATCTGGTCGAGGAAATCGTCGGCGAGGTCGAGGATGAGCATGACGACGAGCCAACCGCGCTGTTCGCGCCCGGCGCGGACGGATGCTGGGAAGCTGACGCGCGTGCTGAGCTTGACGATATTGGCGAGGCGGTCGATCCGCGGCTGGCCGAGGTTGAGGAAGACGTCGACACGCTGGGCGGGCTCGCCGCCGTGCTCGCGGGCCATGTCCCCGAGGTTGGCGAAATATTGCTGCATCCCAGCGGCTGGCGGATCGAAGTGACGAAGGCCGACGAGCGCCGCGTTCACCGCCTGCGGCTGCATCCGCCGGTCGAGGTCGATCTGGAAGCGCCGCCGTCCGCCACGGGCGGCGAGGCTTTCTGACCCGCGCCGGTCGGGCGCGGGCAATTGCCTTTGCGGCCCGATGGGACTAGCTGGGTGCGAATGGACGTTTCCGACCTTCGCATTGCACTGTTCAGCGGCAATTATAACATGACCGTTGATGGCGCCAACAAGGCGCTGAACCGCCTTGTTGGCTATCTTCTGGCCCAGGGAGCTGCGGTACGCGTCTATTCGCCGACGGTCGACGATCCCGATTTCGAACCGACCGGCGATCTGATCAGCGTGCCGTCGGTCGCAATCCCCGGACGCAGCGAGTATCGCATTCCGCTGTCGCTTTCGTCACGGGTGCGCGAGGATCTGGCCCGCTTTGCGCCAAACATGCTGCACATTTCCAGCCCCGATCGCGTGTCGCGGCAGGCGGCAGCCTGGGCACGGCGGCGAAATATTCCCGTGGCCTGTTCGGTCCACACCCGTTTCGAAACCTATTTCCGCTATTACAACCTCTCCTTTCTCGAACCGCTCGTCGTGGCGTGGCTGCGCCGACTTTATCGTCGCTGCGATGCGCTCATCGCGCCGTCCGAAAGCTTTGCGCAGGTGCTGCGCGAACAGCGGATGAACTATGACATCGGTATCTGGACCCGCGGGGTGGAACGCGACATTTTCAATCCCGGGCGCCGCGATATGAGCTGGCGGCGCAGTTGGGGGATCGCCGATGACGTTCCCGTCATTGCCTTCCTCGGCCGGCTGGTGATGGAAAAGGGGCTCGACGTATTCGCCGACACTATCGACGTGCTTGTCCGTCGCGGCGTTGCGCATCAGCTTGTGGTGATCGGTGAAGGGCCGGCGGGCGACTGGTTTGAATCGCGGTTGCCCAATGCGAAATTCGTCGGTTTCCAGGGCGGCGAAAATCTGGCCCGTGCGGTGGCGTCGTGCGAAGTGCTGTTCAACCCTTCCGTCACCGAGACCTTCGGTAATGTGACGCTGGAGGCGATGGCGTGCGGCTTGCCCGTCGTCGCCGCCCGCGCGACGGGAAGCGCCAGCATCGTCAAGCATGGCCAGACAGGCTATCTGGTGCCGCCGGGAACGATCAGCGTTTTCGCGGATAATCTGGAGCATTATTGCCGCGATCCTGAACTGCGCGCCCTGCACGGCGCCGCCGCGCTCAAGGAAAGTACGGCCTATCAGTGGGATGCGATCAATCAGGCGGTCGCCGATACGTACCTGCGGTTGATCCGGCAGAAACAGCGGAAGGGTTGAGCATGGCCGGCGACCTGTTCGCTGGCGATGAACCCGCGCCGCTCCATGGTGGGGCAGGGGCGCCGGTCCCGCTGGCCGAGCGATTGCGTCCTAGCCGACTGTCCGACGTGGTTGGGCAGGAGCATCTGACCGGTGCCGAAGGCGCGATCGGCCGTATGGTCGCGGCTGGGCAGTTGTCTTCGATCATCCTCTGGGGGCCGCCGGGGACCGGGAAAACGACCATCGCGCGCCTGCTGGCCGAGGCGGTGGGGATGCGTTTCGCACCACTGTCTGCTGTTTTTTCGGGTGTGGCCGACTTGAAAAAGGCCTTTGCCGATGCCGAGAAGATGGCGGCATCGGGCAAGCGGACGCTGCTTTTTGTCGATGAGATTCATCGTTTCAATCGTGCGCAGCAGGATGGGTTTCTGCCTTTTGTCGAGCGCGGAACCGTGGTGCTGGTCGGCGCCACGACCGAAAATCCCAGCTTTGCGCTCAACGCCGCATTGCTCAGCCGGGCGCAGGTTCTGGTGCTCAACCGCCTCGACGACGCGGCGCTGGCGACGCTGGTGGACCGTGCGGAGGCCGAGGTCGGTCGCGCGTTGCCGGTGACGGGCGAGGCTCGCGCCGCCCTGATCGCCAGTGCCGATGGCGACGGGCGCTTTCTGCTCAATCAGGTCGAAACGCTGTTTGCCGCGGCGATCCCCGACCCGCTCGATCCGGCAGAACTCGCCAGTTTCCTGCACCGGCGCATGCCGGTCTATGACAAGGATCGCGACGGCCATTACAATCTGATTTCCGCGCTTCACAAGTCGCTGCGCGGTTCGGACGCGCAGGCGGCGCTCTATTGGATGGCGCGAATGCTGGTGGCAGGCGAAGAGCCGCTTTACGTGCTGCGCCGTATCACGCGGTTTGCGAGCGAGGATATCGGGCTTGCCGACCCCCAGGCGCTCGTTCAATGCCTTGCTGCCAAAGATGCCTATCAATTCCTTGGATCGCCCGAAGGTGAGCTCGCGATTGTGCAGGCCTGTCTCTATTGCGCGACGGCACCCAAATCGAACGCAATCTACAAGGCGCAAAAGGCTGCGTGGATTGCCGCGCGCGAGACGGGCTCGTTGGCTCCGCCCGCCAATATTCTCAATGCTCCGACCGGGCTGATGAAGGATTTGGGCTATGGTGCGGGCTATCGCTATGACCATGATGCGCCCGACGGTTTTTCAGGCGACAACTATTGGCCCGACGGCATGGAACCCGCCGACTATTATCAACCGGTCGAGCGGGGTTTTGAGAAACGGATCGCCGAGCGGCTGGCGTGGTGGGATGCCCGTCGCCGTGAGAGAGATGGCGGCTGACTGGAATGCGCCTGTCATGCCGGGCCAATAGCTGGGCACAGAAATGGGGAGAGGCGGCTTGAAAATGATATCCGTGCCCAAGGGGGTGCCGAAGACATGGTGGCTGCGTGCATCGGCCCTGGTCCTGATATGGCCGGCGCTGCCCGGGCAGGCGGCTGACACCAACGCCGATCTGATCCGCGCCTGGGCAGCGGGCTATCGCGCCGCTTTTACCTGTTCGTCGCTTTGGAACGGCGCGGGCAAGCCGCTGGCGGCGATCGAGCGTGACGAACTGACGAACATTTATCCCGAGACCGAGGCGGATGTGCGGAGCCTGACCGCCGAAGTGGATGAACAGGCGCGCCGCGTGACTGTACCTTATCGTCCGGACATGCCGCCGCGTATCGCGCAGTGGAGCGCCCGCGAGGGGTGCGTCACGCTGCCCATCGGCGCAGAACCCGTAGCCGTGGACGCGGGGCAGGGTGCGGCGCGGGCGAAGCGCGACGCGGAGCCTTGGCCGCTTGGCGACAAGAACGCCCTCGCGCCTTCGTTACGCAGCGATGCGCCGTTCGAAACGGTGGTACGCGATCCAGCGCGCTTTGGCGGCCGCACCAGTTCGCTGCTGGTCGTCAAGCGCGGACGCATCGTCGCCGAACGCTATTTCTTCGGGCATGACCGGCACACCGCGCAGCGCACTTTCTCGGTCGCCAAGTCCATGGCGGCAACACTGATCGGCCATGCGGTCGAGCGTGGGTATGTCGATGTGAAAGCGCCTGCGGCAATCGCCGATTGGCAATCGCCCGGGGACCCGCGCGCCGCGATCACCACCGAGCAGTTGATGCGCATGGCGAGCGGACTCACCAGCGACAGTGCCGGCAACCGCACCGATGCCATCTATATGGGTGGAGCGTCGGTCCGGCAGTGGACGGTGCAATGGCCGCTGCTGCACCCGCCGGGGACGCGCTATCGCTATGCGAACAACGACACATTGCTTGCAACCCTGTCGCTGAAGGCGGCGGTGGAGAAAGCCGGGGAGCCGCTTGATCCGGCCGCCTTCTTCGACCGGATCGGCATGACACGCACCTTTGTCGAACGGGACAAGGATGGCGACTACATTTTGTCGAGCCAGGTCTGGACGACTGCGCGCGACTTGGCCCGGCTCGGCCTACTCTATCAAGACGACGGCATGTGGGGGAAAGAGCGCCTATTGCCTGCGGGCTGGCGCAATTTCATCTCCACGCCGAGCGGCCCACAGCCCGAAGGCCCTTTTGGCTATGGCGCAGGTTTCTGGCTATTCGACAAATCGGAGGGCATTCCCGCCGACGCTTTCGGCGCCTTCGGTAATCGCGGACAGTATCTGGTCGTGGTCCCGTCGCGTGACCTGGTCATCGTGCGCCAGGGCTATGACGATCGCGTGGAACGACTGGATATCGCCGAGCTTGTTCGGGCGATCGTCAGCGCGGATCGTGCCGGTACAGGCGATTGAGTCAGCCCGGATAGCGCTCGAACGCGGGCATTTCGTCCAGATGCTCCATCCAGCCGATACGTTCGGCGGTCTGAATCTGGACCTGTGCCGGGATCAGGTCGGGATTGTCGAGCGTGGCGATCTGCACATCGATCTTTCCGGGAAAAATCGTCTCGTTGGTATAGAAGAGGCCGGTACCACAATCACCGCAGAAATGGCGCCGTCCATGTTCGGACGAAGCATAGATTTGGGCGTACCCGTCATGTCGAGATCGGCCTGTCCGACGAGGCCCCAACCGACCATCGGCGCGCCCGAATGGCGCCGGCAATCGGTGCAATGGCACAAGGCATGATGGTCCACCGTCGTGGGCATGGAAAAACGGATCGCCCCGCAATGGCATTGGCCGGCTGCGCGTTCGGTCGAATCGCTCATTCTCGTTCTCCTCGATCTGAATGGAGAACATATCATAAACATTTGCCTGGTCGCAATGACCTTGCCGGTCAATCGCCGAGGTCGACGCCATGTTTTGTCGCCCAGGCACGATACTGGCCACGCGGATCGGGCGACGGATAGGCGAGGATGGCCGGAATGTCGGCGCGCAGCGCGCCAAGATCGAGCGAGCGGATCATCGCCTTGACCGGGCCGACCCCGGCGGGGGTGATCGAAAGCCGCTCGATCCCGGCGCCCAGCAGCGCCATCGCTTCGAGTGGACGGCCGCCCATTTCGCCGCAGACGCCCAAGGCGACCTTGCTGCCCGATACGGTCGTCACGACGCGGCGCAGGTAGCGCATCACGGTCGGCGACAGCCAGTCATAGCGTTCGGCAAGCCGGGGGTGCGCCCTGTCGGCGGCGAACAGGAACTGGGTGAGGTCGTTGGTGCCGATCGACAGGAAATCGAGGTGCGGCAGCATCAGGTCGAGCGTTTCGATGAGCCCTGGCACTTCGAGCATCGCGCCATAGCGTACCGCGGCGGGCAGCTTCTTGCCGCGCTGCTTCAACCATTCGCGCTGGCGCACGAAAAGGTCGCGTGCGGCTTCATACTCCCAGGGTTCGGACACCATCGGAAACATGACGTTGAGCGTGCGTCCGGCGGCGGCCTCCATCAGCGCGCGCGCCTGGACCTTGAGCAGCCCTTCGCGTTCGAGCGCGAGGCGCAGCGCCCGCCAGCCCATGGCCGGATTCTCTTCGCGCTCGGCATCCTCCACATTCATGTAGGGCAGGGCCTTGTCGCCGCCGATGTCGACGGTGCGGAAAATGACCGGACGGTCGCCCGCGGCGTCGAGCACGTCGCGATAAAGCCGCTGCTGCCGCTCGCGCTGCGGCAGGGTGGCCGACACCAGGAACTGGAACTCGGTGCGGAACAGGCCGATACCGCTCGCACCGGTCAGGTCGAGCGCCGCGACATCTTCACGCAGCCCGGCGTTGATCATCAGCTCGATTGCCACCCCGTCCTTGGTGACCGCGGGCAAATCGCGCAAGGTCGCGAGGCTGGCGCGTCTTTTCTGCGAAGCTTCCAGCTTGGCATCAAAGGCATCCTGCACCGCCTGTGAAGGGCGGACATTCACCGTGCCGTTGCCGGCATCGAGAAGCAGCAGATCGCCTTCGCGGATCGAACTGCGCACGTCGCGAACGCGGCCGACCACCGGCACCCCCATGGCGCGCGCGACGATGATGACATGCGCAGTCAGCGACCCTTCCTCCAGCACCACCCCTTTCAGGCGGCGACGGTCATATTCGAGCAGCTCGGCGGGGCCGAGATTCCGGGCGATCAGGATCGAATCCTGCCGCAGTCCCATTTGCGCCGCGGTGCCCATCTGGCCGGACACGATACGGATCAGTCGGTTCGACAAATCTTCCAGATCGTGCATCCGGTCGCGCAGCAGCGGGTCGTCGATCTGGCGCATCCGCATCCGGGTGCGCTGCTGGACGCGCTCGATCGCTGCCTCGGCGGTTAGGCCGCTGTCGATCGCCTCGTTGATCCGGCGCGACCAGCCTTCGTCATAGGCGAACATCTTATAGGTCTCGAGGACCTCTTCATGCTCGCCGCCGACCCCGAATTCGGCCTGGCTCGCCATACGGTCGATCTGCTCGCGCATCTTGTCGAACGCGGCATAGACGCGGTGGCGCTCGGCTTCGATGTCGTCGGCGACCGTATGTTCGATCGTGATGCGCGGCTGGTGAAACACCGCGATCCCGGCGCCCATGCCGTCGACCAGTTTCTGGCCGGTCAGCCGCTGCGCCGACTGGTCAGTGGCGGCGGCGTCGATGCGTGCCGTGGTGTCGACTAGATCGGCGTTGGTGATCAGTTCGGACAGAACCATTGCCACGGTCTGGAGCGTTTCTATTTCGATATCGTCATAACGGCGCGGCTCTGCGTGCTGGACGCACAGGACACCGACGGCGCGTTCGCGGCGGATGATCGGGACGCCGGCAAAGCTGTGGAACAATTCTTCGCCGGTTTCGGGGCGATAGGAAAAGTCGGGATGCGCCGCCGCTTCGTCGAGGTTCAGCGTTTCGATATGCTCGGCGATTGTGCCGACCAGTCCTTCGCCCAGGCCCAGCCGGGTGACATGAACAGCTTCCTGGTTCAGGCCGCGCGTCGCATAAAGTTCGAGCGCTCCGTCGCGCAGAAGATAGATGGAGCAGACCTCGCTATCGAGGCATTCGCCTATGATGCCGACGACCTGATTGAGTTTTCCTTGCGCATTGACGCGCGATGCCATGACCTCGTGGAGCCGGGTCAGGATGGTGCGTGCGGACTGGGCGGCCGAGGTCGGCGGGGGTGGGGCGTTGGTCATTGACCCCTTGCTAACAGATGCCAAACGCAAGCGCTATTGCCGCAATGACCGCGCGGGCCGATCGGGTGCGCGATCATTGCGGTGGAGCGCTGTGCCTAGCTCGCGCCGGCTGGCGGCTGCGGCACGGCGGTGACATTGTCGGGGCCGGCCGGGGTTGCGGCGCCGGGCGCCGGAGGCGCCTGCATCAAGGTTGGCCGCGGCGCATATTTTGCGTCCCATGCCGCCACATCGGTCTGATATTTAGCATAGGCTTCATAGAAATCGAGGAAAGGCTGGTCGAGGCGCGCGAGATAGGTCGGGGCCTGTTCCAGCAACTGTGCCGCAGGCATTGTCGACACCAGCTGGGCGATTTCATTGGCGCGCGGACAGAACTGGCGCTGCGCCGGCGGCTGAGCAAAATAGTTGAAAAGCTGCGTCGACAAACGGTCGCGTGCTGCAGTGCCATTGCCCCGGGTTTCCTTGCCGAGCTGCGTGATCACCGTTTTTTCGGTCGACCGGATCGTACGGGCATGGACCTTGATGATATTGTTGTAGGCCGAAACCAGCGTGGCTTCGTCCGCGCCGCGACAGCCGATCGCCGCGACGTTGAGGCCGATCCTCAATTGCCAGAAGGCGCGATCGCCCGAAATATTGCTGTTTGCGGTGACGAAACGTCCGTCCATCCCGCGCGCTGGCAATATCTGCGTCAGCGCGGCGTTGCCCGGCGGCAGCGGGCGCGGCGGCACCACGATCACCACGGGTGGCGGCGGGGGCGGCGGGGGCGGCGGAGCGGGCTTGGGCGCACAGGCGGCCACACTCACCAGCAGGCCGGCAACGATAATCTTACGCGACAAATTCATGACCTTCTCCCCAGCTGCATCATCATGCAGCTTCAACCCCGAGCGTGCAACGCGGCTTCGGCCTGTTGCACCAAAGTTGCGACGATGTCGGCGACGCTCTCTTCCTGTGTTACCATACCCACAGATTGCCCGGCCATTAACGAGCCATTTTCGACGTCGCCGTCGATCACCGCGCGGCGCAGCGCCCCGGCCCAATAATGTTCGATTTCAAGCTGTGCCTGGCCCATGTCGACCTGACCCGTGTCGAGCATGTTCGCCACTTCGCGCTGCTTGGCGGTAAAGGCCTCGGTGCCCGCATTCTTGAGCGCACGGACCGGAATGACCGGCAGGCGCGGGTCGATCTGGACGCTCGCGACCGCCTCGCGCGCCGAGGCGCGGATGAAGGCTTTCTTGAAATTGGGGTGCGCGATGCTTTCGGTTGCGCAGACGAAACGGGTGCCGAGCTGGACGCCCGAGGCGCCCATCTCGAGATAGCCGGCGATCGCTTCGCCGCGGCCGATGCCGCCGGCGACGAAAATCGGCACCTCGGCGGCAAGCGCGGGCAGGATTTCCTGCGCCAGCACGCTTGTCGATACGGGGCCGATATGGCCGCCTGCCTCCATGCCCTCGATCACCAGCGCATCGACACCCGAACGGACCAGCTTCTTGCCCATCGCCAGCGTCGGCGCAAAGCAGATCGCCTTGGCCCCTGATGCCTTGATCGCCTCCAGGCTGCCCTTGGGCGGGAGGCCGCCGGCGAGCACGACATGCCCGACGCCATGCCGCGCGCACACCGCGATCAGGTCGAACAATTGCGGGTGCATGGTGATCAGATTGACGCCGAATGGCCGGGTCGTCAGCGCTTTTGTCGCCCCGATCTCGGCATCCAGCAGGTCGGGCGTCATCGCCCCGCAGGCAATGACGCCGAAACCGCCGGCATTGCTGATCGCGCTGACCAGATTGCGCTCCGAAACCCAGCTCATCGCGCCGCACAGGATGGCGTATTCGCTGCCGAGAAGGTCGGTCCCGCGTGCCATCAATTCATCTATTTTGCTCATCGTCAGTGCCTTTGCCAGCACAAGCGTCCGGGCGCAATCCATTGCCGTAACGGAATGAGGGAAGCGTGGAGGTGGGTAGCCAACGGCTCGGCGCGGCAACCGATCCTTTGGCCGCGCAAAGCAAAACAATCATTGTCTAGTAAATAACTTGATATAAGTTTCGAGGCATTGATTCCATGACTCAGAGAGGAAAATATGACGCAATCGAAAGATATTGGCGGGGACGTCCCGGCTTCGGTTCCGCGCGGGGTACAGACCGTACTCGATGCGCTGGAAAAGCTTCGCTTCGGTGCCATCCAGCTGACCATCCATGAAGGACGGCTGGTCCAGGTCGATGTGACCGAACGGCACCGCTACCCCAATTCCTGACGCCGCTCCGACTTTTCAACCTCCCAACCGGGGTGCGCCCCGATCCTCTGCCGCAGACCGGACCACCGGATGTGGCAATTTTCTTGCAACTGCTTGCAACAGGGAATTGCCATGACTGCCCCATCCATATTCACGCGCCGGGTTGCCCCGGCGTCCTTCTTCACGCTTTCTGCCGTTTTTCTGCTTTCCGCCGCTCCCGTTTTCGCTGCCCCCGCTTCGGTCGCCCCCGTGGGCGATGAAGCCGATGAAGCCGCCGGACAAAGCGTCCAGGCGACACAGGGAAACGATATCGTCGTCACCGCGCGCCGCCGCGCGGAAACGGTACAGGACGTTCCCGTCGCCATTTCGGTGGTGGGCGGCGACCAGATCGACAATAGCGGCAGCTTCAATGTCGGGCGGTTGCAGCAACTGGCGCCCTCGCTTCAATTCTATTCCTCCAACCCACGCAACTCGGCAGTCAATATCCGCGGCATCGGGGTTCCGTTCGGCCTGACCAACGACGGGATCGAACAGGGTGTCGGCATTTATGTCGATGATGTCTATTATTCGCGCGTCGCGTCGGCGACCTTCGACTTCCTCGATGTCGCCCAGATCGAGGTGCTGCGCGGGCCGCAGGGGACGTTATACGGAAAGAATACGACAGCCGGCGCGATCAACATCAGAACCAATCAGCCGGCTTTCAACTTTGAAGGCAAGGCCGAACTCAGCATCGGCAACCTTGATTTCAAGCAGGCCAAGGCCGCGATATCGGGGCCGCTATCTGACCGACTTGCGGCTCGCATCGCAATTTCTGCGACCAGCCGCCGCGGCACAATCCGCAACGTCACGACCGATCGCTGGATTCAGAGCCAGGACAATATCGGCGTGCGCGGCCAGCTTTTGTGGCGGCCGACCGACGACATCGATGTTACGCTGGTCGGCGACTGGAATCGTCAGGACGCCGAATGCTGCGGCTCGGTCTTCGTACGAACCGGTGCGACCCAGCGTCCGCTGAACCGCCAGTTCGCGGCGCTTGCGGCGGCGCAAGGCTATGCCCCGATCAGCGATAACCCCTTCGACCGGCGAACCGATCTCGACGCCAATCTGAACGCCGGGAACGAAATTGGCGGGCTGGCGCTGCGCGTCAAGTGGGATTTGGGGCCAGGCACGCTGACGTCGGTCACGGCTTGGCGCTATTGGGACTGGATCCCGGAAAATGACCGGGACTTTATCGGCCTGCCTATCGTCACCAAGTCGCAGAACCCGTCGCAGCAAAATCAGTACACGCAGGAACTGCGATATAATTACCGCGGCGATCGGTTCGATTTCGTCCTAGGTGGCTTCGCTTTCCATCAGCGGATCGATACCCAGGGGACAGAGGCGCATGGGCCAGCATCGAGCCGCTGGACGATCAATCCGTCAAACCCCTTGTCGAACGATCCGTCGGTGCTGAACGGCCTGACTGCGCGGAACACGCAATATCTGAAGAACACCAGCCTGGCATTGTTCGGGCAACTGAGCTGGAAAGTCAGCGACGCCCTGTCGATCCAGCCTGGCATTCGGATCAACTACGACAAGAAGGACGGCTTTTATCGACGGCTTGTTTTTGCGGGCGACGGGACGCCCGTGTTGTTCAATCCGCCGCCGGGAACCAATGTCGCCGTGAACAATGCGCGGTTGGGCGTTTTTGCGCCGCAGGAAATTTCACCGCGCTTCAGCGACTGGAATTTCAGCTATGATCTGACGCTTAGTTACAGGGCGGCGCCGGAACTTCTGCTGTACGCGACCTGGGCCAAGACTTTCAAATCAGGCGGGATCAACCAGAATGGGGTCCCGGTCGATGCGAATAACAACCCTATCGTGGCGGCTGGCACGGTAAAGCCTGAATCGGTGGGCCATTATGAGGTCGGCGTGAAGGCCGAATTCTGGGAGCGCCGCGCCACGGTCAATCTGGCGGCTTTTCGTACCGATATCCGCGACTATCAGGCCAATGTGAACAATGGTCAATTCGGGGTGTTGCGCGGATATCTGGCCAATGCGGGCAAAGTGCGGTCGCAGGGCATTGAGGCCGATTTTTCGCTTCGACCGAGCGAGCGTTTTCACGCCTATGGCAATGCGGCCTACACCGACGCGAAATATGTCCGTTTCGTCGATGCGCCGTGCCCGCCCGAACTGTCCGGGGGCACGATTGCCCGGCCCGGCCAGGCGCCGAGCGCGCCCGGAACGGCGGGCGGGATCAGCCCAGCCAATTGCGACATTTCGGGCCAGCGCCTGCCCGGCGTGTCGCGATGGGCATTTTCCTATGGCGCCGAAGCGAACCTGCCGGGATCGTTGTTCGGTCGGGATGGCGAATTCTATCTGGGATATGACGGCAGCTATCGATCGGGCTTCTCGTCCAATGCCTCGCCCTCGGCCTATACCTCGATCGATGGCTATGCGCTGTCGAACATCCGTGCCGGTTTTCGCGCCGATACGGGGTTCGAGGCATTCGTCTGGGTTCGAAACGCCTTCGACGCCCGCTATTTCGAACAATTGTTCGTGGGCCCGGGCAACACCGGCCTGATCACGGGGTTGCCGGGCGACCCGCGGACATGGGGAGGAACGATCAAGGCGCGCTTCTGATCCTCATGCAAGGATATGGGCAGGGAGGGCCGCCCTTCCTGCCTGTTTTGCAACTCCGGTGCGGCGTGCAGCGTTTCTGATCGGATCAGTCAATTACTGAATACAGCTTATTCGGTTATGTCGATGGAAGGCTGCTGCCTATCCTGCCCCGGTCAGAGCGAAAGGATGAGGTTATCGACTCGACCTGGAACCGTGCCGCCAAGCGGTGGACCGCCTTGCGGCCGCCCGCTCGTCATGGGCCGGTCATCCTGCCGCGCCAATCCCATCGAACAATCGCAGAAAAAGGAGAGATTGCATGAACGCCGAAAGCAAATGCCCGTTCTCGGGGGCCGAGGTTCGCCCGCTGCTCGGACGGCAGAATCGCGACTGGTGGCCCGACGCGCTCGACCTCACCATTCTGCAGACCGGCGGCCGCGTCGCCGACCCGATGGGCGAAGATTTCGATTATGTGAAGGCTTTCAAATCGATCGATTATCAGGCGCTGAAGAAGGATCTGACCGATCTGATGACCGACAGCCAGCCCTGGTGGCCTGCCGATTATGGTCATTATGGTCCCTTCTTCATCCGCATGGCGTGGCATGCGGCGGGCACCTATCGGACCGCCGACGGGCGCGGGGGCGCCAGCGAGGGACAGCAGCGCTTTGCTCCGCTCAACAGCTGGCCGGACAATGCCAATCTCGACAAGGCGCGGCGCCTGCTGTGGCCGATCAAACAAAAATATGGCAACAAGATCAGCTGGGCCGACCTGTTCGTCCTGACCGGCAATGTCGCGATCGAATCGATGGGCGGGCCGACCTTTGGTTTTGGCGGCGGCCGCAAAGACGTGTTCGAGCCCGAGATCGTCTATTGGGGCACCGAAGAACAATGGGTCGGCGATGGCGCCGAAACGCGTATCCAGCCTGACAAGGACATGGATCTGGAAAATCCGCTTGCGGCGATCCAGATGGGCCTGATCTACGTCAACCCCGAAGGGCCGGGCGGTAATCCCGATCCGTTGCTGTCGGCGCGCGACATGCGCGTGACCTTTGATCGCATGGCGATGAACGATGAGGAAACCGTCGCGCTGACCGCTGGTGGCCACACATTCGGCAAATGCCACGGTGCTGGCGATGCCAGCCTGGTCGGTGCTTCGCCCGAGGGGGCAGATATTGCCTTTCAGGGCCTTGGCTGGACCAGCGGATATCAAAGCGGCATTGGCGGCGATGCGATAACCAGCGGCCTTGAAGGATCATGGACCAACACCCCGCGCGAATGGTCGGAAAATTTCTTCCGCCTGCTGCTCGACTATGACTACGAACTGGTGAAGAGCCCGGCAGGCGCGCAGCAGTGGCAGCCGGTGAACCAGAAGGAAGAGGACATGGCGCCCGACGCGCATGATCCGTCCAAAAAGGTTCCCACGATGATGACCACCGCCGACATGGCGTTGAAGATGGACCCCGAATATCGCAAGATTTCGGAGCGCTTCCGGAATGATCATGAAGCCTTCAAAGATGCTTTCGCCCGCGCGTGGTTCAAGCTGACCCACCGCGACATGGGGCCCAAAGCGCGTTACCATGGCCCCGAAGTCCCGTCCGAGGATCTGATCTGGCAGGACCCGGTTCCGGCCGGAAAGCCGTTGAGCGATGCCGATGTTGCGGCGATCAAGGCCGATATTCTGGCCAGCGGCCTGACCGTGAGCGAACTGGTCAAGGCGGCGTGGGCTTCGGCGGCGAGCTATCGCCGGTCTGACCACCGCGGCGGTGCCAATGGCGCGCGTGTCCGGCTGGCGCCGCAAAAGGATTGGGCGGTCAACGACCCGGCGGACCTGGCCCGGGTGATTGCCAAGCTGGAAGACGTGAAGGGCAGCCGCGACGTGTCGATCGCCGACATGATTATCCTGGGCGGCGCGGCAGCGGTCGAAAAGGCCGCGAAGGATGCGGGCTTTGTGATCAGCGTGCCGGTTTCGACCGGTCGCGGCGATGCAAGCGAGGCGCAGACCGATGCCGAAAGCTTTGACCCTCTGGAACCGCAGGCCGACGCCTTCCGCAATTATCTCAAGACCAAGATGTCGGTGAAGACCGAAGAGATGATGGTGGACCGTGCTGACCTGATGGGGTTGTCGCTGCCGGAAATGACCGTGCTGGTCGGCGGGTTGCGCGTCCTTGGCGCCAATGCGGGCGGCCGTGATCATGGCGTTCTCACCAACCGCAAGGGCCAGCTTACCAACGACTTCTTCGTGAACCTGCTCGACATGAACACGGCATGGAAGGTGGTGGACGCCAGCGGAGACGAAGAGTTTGTCGGGTCGGATCGGGCTACCGGTGCTGCGAAGTGGAAGGCCAGCCGTACCGACCTCATCTTTGGATCAAACGCCCAGTTGCGCGCGGTTGCCGAGGTCTATGCCGAAAATGGCCATGAGGAAAAGTTCGTGAAGGACTTTGTAAAGGCTTGGACCAAGGTGATGGACGCCGATCGCTTTGATCTGGCGTAACCAATCGCGGCCAATGGCCGAATGAATATTGGTTGCCGGCCGCCCTGCTCTTGGGGGGCGGTCGAGCCCGCCCCCGGGGACATGGGCCTGGGGGCGGGTTTTTATCAGCTACAGCGCCCAGGCGGCCTGCGAGTGGACCGCCGAAACGGCGTCCTTCCAGCTTGCCGCTTTGGAGTGTTGCGATCCGTTTGCGGCTGCGCTCAGTCGGCGTCGAGGCCGTAGGCGGTGTGGAGCACGCGCACGGCGAGTTCGGTTTCGTCCTCGTCGATCAGCACGCTGACCTTGATTTCGCTGGTCGAGATCGCCTGGATGTTGATGCCGCGGTCGGCCAGCGCCCGGAACATCGTGCTCGCAACGCCTGCGTGGCTTTTCATGCCAACGCCGACGACGCTGACCTTCGCCACCTTGTCATCGCTGATGATGCGGTTGAAGCCGATCTTGTCCCTGGCTGCTTCGAGCAGGTCGATCGAGCGCAAGAGGTCGGCACCGGGGACGGTGAACGTCACGTCGGTTTCACCTTTGTCACGCCCGACGTTCTGGATGATCATGTCGACATTGATCCCGGCCGCGGCGAGCGGGCCAAAGATGTTTGCGACGCCGCCTGGCTTGTCGGGGACGCGCGTGACGATGATCTTCGCTTCATTCTTGTCGTGGGCGATGCCGGTAATCAGCTGCCGTTCCATCTGATGTTCCTCTATTTCTTCGTCGCTGACGATCATCGTGCCGGTTTTCGGGGCTTCGTCGCCTTCGACGAAGCTGGAGAGGACCTGCACGCGCACGCCCATCTTCATCGCAAGCCCGACCGACCGCGTCTGCAGCACCTTGGCGCCGACGCTCGCCAGTTCGAGCATTTCTTCATAGGTCACATAGTCCAGCTTTTGTGCGCGGGCGACGATGCGCGGATCGGTCGTATAGACGCCGTCGACATCGGTATAGATGTCGCAGCGGTCGGCCTTGACCGCCGCCGCGACCGCGACCGCGCTGGTGTCCGACCCACCGCGGCCGAGCGTCGCGACGCGGCCATCGTCCATCATCCCCTGAAAGCCCGGAATGACTGCGACTTCGCCCTGCGCCATCGCAGCTGACAGCGCGCCGGTGTCGATATCGGCGATGCGGGCGCGGGCATGGGCTTCTTCGGTGCGGATCGGCAATTGCCAGCCGAGCCAGCTGCGGGCGGGAACCCCCATCGCTTGCAGCGTCAGCGCCAGCAGGCCCGACGTCACCTGCTCGCCCGCCGCGACGACGACATCATATTCGGCCGGGTCGTAACGCGGGTTGGCCTCTCGGCAGAAATTCACCAGCCGGTCGGTTTCGCCTGCCATTGCCGACACGACCACCGCGACCTCGTTACCATTGGCAACTTCGCGTGCGACCAGCTTCGCAACCGTGCGAATTCGTTCGGTGCCCGCCATCGACGTGCCCCCGAATTTCATCACGATCCGCGCCATGTGCCCTGCTTTCTAAATCTGGTTTCAACCGCAACATTCCCGTCGGTTTTGCGGCGCTGCGCTGTTACGGAAGGGGGAGGGGATTGGCAAGGCCGCCGACGTATGCGGCGTAAATTTCTTGCGCGGACTGGGTGGTGATGCCAAAGATTATGACATGACGACCGCGACGATAAAAGCCGATGAAGCCGCCCATTTCGGAGCCTTGGCCGCCGATTGGTGGGATCCCAAGGGCAGTTCGGCGATGCTCCACCGCCTGAACCCGGTACGGCTTTCCTATATTCGCGAACAGATCGATGGCCATTGGCATGGCGATGCACGGGCACGCCGCCCGCTGGAGGGCAAAAGCGCACTCGATGTCGGTTGTGGGGCGGGATTGCTTGCAGAGCCGCTGGCCCGCATGGGCGCTTCGGTAACGGGCGTCGATGCGGCACCCGAAAATATCGCGGCTGCCAGGGCCCATGCCGAAGGGCAGGGGTTGGCGATTACCTATCATGCCGGAGAAATCGGGGCGCTGCCGCTTGCGACCTTTGATCTGGTCACGTCCATGGAAGTGGTTGAGCATGTTGCCGACCCGGCCGTATTCATTGCCGAACTCGCTGCGCGGCTGGCGCCCGGCGGGCTGATGATCCTGTCGACCCCGAACCGAACGCTTGCTTCGAAACTCTTGTTGGTCGAGGCGGCCGAGCGGATCGGCGCGGTGCCGCGTGGCACGCATGATTGGGACCAGTTTCTGCGCCCCGACGAGTTGGAGGCGCTGCTCAGGGACGCGGGGCTGGAACTCATCGACCGTACCGGCCTGTCGCCATCGGCGGCGAAGGGATTCAAGCTGGGGGGCAGCGAGGCACTGAACTATCTGGTGTCCGCCCGCCACGCAGGATAGCGATGACCGGTCGCCGCGATCCTCGCGTCGACGCCTATATCGCGAGTGCGCAGCCCTTTGCACGGCCCATCCTGACCCATCTGCGCGTGCTGGTCCATGGCGCGGTGCCGGACGTCGGCGAAGCGATCAAATGGGGCATGCCCTTTTTTACGCTTGAGGGCGCCAATCTTGCCAATCTCGCGGCGTTCAAGGAACATGCCGCCTTTGGATTCTGGCGTCATGCCGAGGTGATGGGAACCGCTGATCGCGGCGGTGCGATGGGCAGTTTTGGGCGGCTGGCCGGCCTTGCTGACCTGCCACCGGATGCCGAGATCGTGGCGCGGTTGGTGGAGGCGGTACGGTTGATCCGCGACAAGGTGCCCGATCCGCGGCGTGCCAGCGACAGGCAGAGGAACCCGGATGCGGCGGTTCCGGCTGCGCTGGCCACCGCATTGGCCGCCGATGTTGCGGCACAGAAAGCCTGGAACGCCTTCGCTCCCAGCCATCGCCGCGAATATTGTGCGTGGATTGCCGACGCCAAGCGCGAGGAGACGCGCGCGCGGCGCGTCGCTCAAGCGATCGAGTGGATCGCCGCAGGGCGAGGTCGGAACTGGAAGTACAAGACGGGCTGAAGCATTTTCTGTCGCAGCGCCCAGCGTGCTTCGTGCAACGGGCGGTATGGTCCGGCGGCAAGAGTCAGAAATCGACATCCTCATAATATTTGGGTGGGGTGACGATCTCCATCCGCTCGGCGAGCAGCGGCCGGAAGCTAGGACGCGATTTCAGGCCCGAATACCAACCCTTGGTCTGCTCATGCCCCGTCCAGTCGATGCCGCCCAGATAGTCGGCGACCGAAATATGCGCGGCGGCGGCCAGATCGGCGAGGCTCATCGTCGCACCGGCGAGCCAGGTGCGGTGGTCGATCAGATAATCGATATAATCGAGATGCTGGTTTGCCGCCTTCATCGCTTCGCGCAACGCTCCGCCATCGGGTGGCTGACGATGGACGATGCGCTTTTGCATCCGCTCGAACAGCAAGGGGCCGGTGACTTCATAATAGAAATCCTGGTCGAACCACGCGACCAGGCGGCGAATCTCGGCGCGCTGGGCGGCGGTGCCGTTGATCATCGCCTTGCCTTCGACCGTTTCCTCGAAATATTCGGCGATTGCATTGCTGTCGATCAGCACCTGGCCGCGCCCGGCGTCCACCATGACCGGCGTACGCCCCGCCGGGTTCAGATCGACGAATTCATCGCGGCGTTCCCATGGCGATTCGCGCACCAGTTCATATCCGACGCCCTTTTCGCCCAGCAAAAGCCGGATCTTGCGCGAAAAGGGACAGAGGGGGAATTGGTAGAGTTGCCACATAGGTTTCGCATAGCGGCAGCGGGGCGGCGCGCGCAACGACTATGGCGCAAATGCGCGCCCGGACCGTGGCATTATCGGCGGGCGGCCTCGCGTTCGCGCTCCCACTGCGCGGCCATGTCGCGCGCCATGTCTTTCAGAACAGGGGCATAGGTGGCCAGCGCCGACGCGGCATGACCCGCCATGCGGGCGCTGGCCCGGACGTCGTCCCCCATGCGATCGGCATAGCCGGGGTCGCGACCGGCGATTTCGCCGAGCGTTGCATCGGGCGGAATATAGGCGGCGTCCGATTCCGGATCGATCCGGGCCACGGCCTCGGCCAGCGGACCGACATTCATCTGCATCAGCGCACTCATCAACGTCGCAACCGTGTCGGCAATCCGATCCTGCGTTGCAGGGTCGTTCAGCGTGCCCACGGCGCGTTGCATGCTCCCGTCGGCGGCCGCAGCGGGCAGCGGGGCGGCAAGCGCAAGAAGGGGAAGGGCGGCAATGGTCCAGCGCGGCATCGGCTTCATCCTTTCAGCGAGGCCAGATCGACAATGGCTCTTCATTTAGCCGGCCGACGCTTTCTCTGCGCTGAACGTTGCAGGACGTGCGCCGAGACGATGTCCCGGCGCGACAGTCCGCACTTTCCGCCCCGCCGTCTCGGGGACGGGGCCCGGAACGCTATTCCGCCGCGACGACTTCGGGGGCGGCATCGCTCAGCGGATGGGCGATGCGGCTCACCATTTCCTTCGGGCAAACCTGCCAGAAGCGAGTCCGCCAGCGATCCCAGTCCGACAGGATCTCGGCCGACCATTTGCTGCCCGTCGCCTTGGCATGATCGGCGACCAGTTCTTTCAGCACGCCTTCCCAATGCGCGCTGTCCAAACGTTGCCACAGGATCGATTCACCGTTGGCATGGCGTTCGAAACTGTCGTCGGTATCGAGAACAAAGGCCATACCGCCGGTCATCCCGGCGCCGAAGTTTGAACCCACCGGCCCCAAGATCACGGCCGTCCCGCCGGTCATATATTCGCAGCCATTGGCGCCGCAGCCCTCGATCACCACGCGCGCGCCCGAATTGCGGACCGCGAAGCGTTCACCCGCCTGGCCTGCGGCCAGCAGCGTGCCCGCGGTTGCGCCATAGAGGACGGTGTTGCCGACGATGCTGTTATGCTGGCTGACCAGCGGGCTCGACACTGTCGGGCGCACGATGATGCGGCCCCCCGACAGGCCCTTGCCGACATAGTCATTGGCGTCGCCGAATACTTCCAGCGTGATGCCGTGGCACAGAAAGGCGCCAAGCGACTGGCCCGCGGTGCCGCGTAGCCGGACATGAACATGGTCGTCGGCGAGGCTTTTCATCCCGAACCGCTGCGTGACCTCGGCCGACAGGCGGGTGCCGACCGCGCGGTGGGTGTTGCGGACGTTATAAGTAAGCTGCATGCGCTCGCCGCGTTCGAACAGCGGGCGCGCGTCGCTCAATATCTGGGCGTCGAGGCTGTCGGGAACGGGGTTGCGATACGCCGGGCCCATCGAACGCCGTTGATCATCAGGGGCATCGACCTTGGCCAATATGGGATTGAGGTCGAGATCGTCGAGATGTTCGGCGCCGCGGCTGACCTGACGCAGCAATTCGGTACGACCGATCACCTCATCGAGGCTGCGGCAGCCGAGTTTCGCTAGGATTTCGCGCACCTCTTCCGCGATGAACGTCATCAGGTTGATCACCTTTTCGGGCGATCCACCGAATTTGGCGCGCAGCTTTTCATCCTGGGTGCAAACACCGACCGGGCAGGTGTTCGAATGGCACTGCCGCACCATGATGCAGCCCATAGCCACCAGGCTCAAAGTTCCGATGCCATATTCCTCTGCGCCCAGGATCGCCGCGATGACGATATCGCGGCCGGTCTTGAGCCCGCCATCGGTGCGCAGCCGGATGCGATGGCGCAGTCCGTTGAGCGTCAGCACCTGATTGACTTCGCTCAGGCCCATTTCCCACGGCGTGCCGGCATATTTGATGCTGGTCTGGGGCGAGGCGCCGGTGCCGCCGGTGTTCCCTGACACCAGGATGACGTCGGCATGCGCCTTGGCGACACCCGCCGCGACGGTGCCGATGCCCGCGGAGCTGACGAGTTTTACGCACACGCGCGCCTTGGGGTTGATCTGTTTCAGGTCATAGATCAGCTGTGCCAGATCCTCGATCGAATAGATGTCGTGATGCGGCGGCGGGCTGATCAGCATCACGCCCGGCGTCGAATGGCGCAGGCGGGCGATGAATTCGGTCACTTTGAAGCCGGGGAGCTGGCCGCCTTCGCCAGGCTTCGCGCCCTGGGCGACCTTGATCTCGATCTCGTCGCACGCGCCCAGATATTCGGCGGTGACACCGAAACGGCCGCTCGCAATCTGTTTGATATTGCTGTTGGCATTGTCGCCATTGGCATAGGGTTGATAGCGCGAGCTGTCTTCGCCGCCTTCGCCCGACACCGCCTTCGCGCCGATGCGGTTCATCGCGATCGCCAGCGTTTCATGCGCTTCGGGCGACAAGGCGCCCAAGGACATGCCGGGGGTGACAAAGCGCTTGCGGATTTCGGTGATCGCCTCGACGCTGTCGAGCGGCACCCCCTGTGCCGGATAGTTGAATTCCATCAGGTCGCGCAGATAGATGGGCGGCAGGTCCGCCACCCCGCGCGAGAATTGCAAATAGGTCGAATAACTGTCGGTGGCGACCGCCGTTTGAAGCAGGTGCATCAACTGCGCCGAATAGGCATGGGCCTCTCCGCCCGCGCGCTGGCGATAGAAACCGCCGATCGGCAGCGCAGTGACGCGCGTGTCGAACGCGGCCTCATGCTTTTCGGTCGCGTTGATGAACAGCGATTGATAACCTTCGCCCGAAATCTTGGCGGGCATTCCGGGAAAGAGGTCGTTGACCAGCGCGCGTGACAAGCCGACGGCCTCGAAATTATAGCCGCCGCGATAGCTGGAGATCACCGCGATCCCCATTTTGGCAAGGATTTTGAGGAGGCCATCGTCAATGGCCTTGCGGAACCGCTGGCGGCAATCGTCGAGCGTCAGTTCGGTGCCGAACAGACCGCGGGCGTGACGATCGGCGATCGTCGCTTCGGTCAGATAGGCATGGACCGTTGTTGCGCCGACCCCGACAAGGACGGCAAAGGCGTGGGTGTCGAGCACCTCGGCCGAACGCACGTTGATGGAGGCATAGCTGCGTAACCCCTTGCGGACGAGGTGGGTGTGAACGGCGGCGGCGGCGAGCACCATCGCCATGCCGACCCGCCCGGCGCCGATATTCTGGTCCGACAGGAACAGCTCGCTACGCCCCGCGCGTACCGCATCCTCGGCCTCACGGCGAACGCGGGCGATCGCCTCGCGCAGCGTCGAGGCATCGCCGCCGGTTGCAAAGGTACAATCGATGTCAGCGACCGCATCGCCGAAATAGGCCCGCAGCCGATCCCAGTCGTCGCCCACGAGAACCGGCGAATCGATGACCAGCACATGGTCGCTCTGGCCCTTTTCATCGAGGATGTTGGCGAGATTGGCAAAGCGCGTCTTCAGGCTCATGACATGCCGTTCGCGCAAGCTGTCGATCGGCGGGTTTGTGACCTGGCTGAAATTCTGGCGAAAGAATTGCGCGACGTGGCGCGGCTTGTCCGAAATGACCGCGAGCGGGGTGTCGTCGCCCATCGATCCGATCGCTTCCTTGGCATCCTCGACCATCGGCGAGAGGATGAGCTCCATATCTTCCATCGTCAGGCCCGCGGCGACCTGGCGGCGGAGCAATTCGCTGCGTTCCCAACCGCCGATGCTCGGCTTTCCGCTCTTGGGCAGGTCCACCATGGTGCGGAAACCCTTGACCCGGGCGCCATAATCCTGCCGCCCGGCGATCAGATCCTTGATCGCGCGGTCTTCGTAAAGCGTGCCATCTTCCAGGTCGACGGCGATCATCTGGCCGGGGCCAAGTCGCCCCTTTTTGCGCAGGCTCGCCTCGGGCAGCAGCACCATGCCGCTTTCCGAACCGACGACGAGCAAATTGTCGGCGGTGAGCGAATAGCGCAGCGGGCGCAACGCATTGCGGTCCATTCCCGCGACCGCCCATCGGCCGTCGGTCATCGCCAGCGCGGCGGGGCCGTCCCACGGCTCCATGACGCTGGCGAGAAAGCTGTACATTGCCTTGTGCGCTTCGGGCAGGTCACTGTCATGCCCCCACGCTTCGGGCACCAGGATCAGTTTCGCGGTCGGCGCGTCGCGGCCGGCGCGGCACAGTGCCTCGAACACCGCGTCCAGAGCGGCGGTATCGCTGGCGCCTGCCGGGATCACCGGTTTGATGTCTTCCGAATGCTCGCCAAAGGCGAGGCTCGCCATCTTGATCTCGTGGCTTTTCATCCAGTTCTTGTTGCCGCGGATCGTGTTGATCTCGCCATTATGGGCAAGGCAACGGAAGGGCTGGGCAAGCCACCATTGCGGAAAGGTGTTGGTCGAATAGCGCTGGTGGAAAATCGCGACCCGGCTTTCGAACATCTTGTTCGCCAGATCGGGATAGAAATCGGCCAGGCTCTCGGCGAGAAACAGCCCCTTGTAGATGATCGAGCGCGCCGACAGGCTGCAGATGTAGAAGTCGTGGATCTGCGCCGCGATCACCTTTTTCTCGATCCGGCGGCGGACGAGATAGAGCTGCTTTTCGAACTCGGCGAGCGACTGTTCCTCGGGCAGCGGTCCCGCGATCATGATCTGTTCGATCTCGGGGCGGGTGCGCTGCGCCTTGTCGCCGATCACCGACACATCGACCGGCACCTGGCGCCAGCCATAGATGGTGAAGCCGGCGTCGATGATCTCCGCCTCGACGATGGTACGGCACTCCTCCTGCGCGCCAAGGTCGGTGCGCGGCAGGAAGACCATGCCGACCGCAAGGCGGTTCGGCAGCACCTTGTGCCCCGATGCCGCGATCGCGTCGTCAAAGAACCGCACGGGCAGGTCGACATGGATGCCCGCCCCGTCCCCCGTCTTGCCGTCGGCGTCGACGGCGCCGCGGTGCCAGACGGCACGCAGCGCCTCGATCGCCGCCTCGACGACGCGGCGCGAGGCCTTGCCGTCGGTCGCCGCGACCATGCCAACGCCGCAGGCGTCGGATTCAAGGTCGGGGCGGTACATGCCGGTTTCGGCAAGGCGGGCATGATCGGGGGTCGGGTATTGGGTCATCGTCTGTTCCTGGCGATAAAGGCCGGGGCCTGTCAGGTGGTGGGGTCGCCGCCCGCCTGCTTGCGGGCGTTGGCAATGGCTTGTTGTTCGGCTTCATAGGCGGCGGTGGAGGCGGCTTCGGCCGCTTCTTCGAGCTTTTCGACCCGTGACCGATCAGTGTCGGACCATGTGGTGCGATCATAATAGGTTTCAAAGTCGCTATCGCCCGCGACGTCTGCTGCCGCCTCTGCCGCCGCCTCGGCCCCATCGGCGGCTGCATCGACGGCCTCTTCGGTGTCGCTGTTCCAGATGTCGCGATGGTTTTTGAGCGTCTGGACGTCGACCTTCAGAAGCTTGGCGAGCTTCGCCAGTTCCTTATCGTCGAGGTCGGTCAGCGAACGTTCTTTCGGAAGATCCTTGAACTGCTTCTCGATCTTGGGGCCCCGATCGATGAATTTGTTCACCATCGGCGGGATCGCCTTGATCACCGCCAGCATCACCTCGGGATCCGCCTGAAGCACCATCGAGTCCCCGGCAAAGGCGGCGCCGGTCGGGGTGGCAAAGAAACGGTTGATCTCGGCAAGCTGTTCGACCGAGAACTGGCGGGCATAGGCTCGGGCGAGGCCGCTACGCATCGGCCCTTCCATGTCGGCGAGTACCTCGCTGATCAGCGGCTTGATGATCGACATCATCTGATCTTCGCGTGCCTTGCGGTGCGGGTCGAACATGTCGGCGACCTTCGCCTTCGTCGCATCGTCGAGCTTCGCGATCTTGTCGCTTTCCAGGCCGGTCTTGATCGACAGCATCAGATCGGACTTGCTGCTCATTTCTTCCATGAACAGGTTGACGAAGCGGCCGTACATGCGGTCGATCATCTTTTCGAGGCTGCCGGTCGGGACAAGCGCCGCGGTGGTCGTCTGTGCCAGCGTCAGGCGCGCCGGTTCGATCGGCGGCAGGTCGCTGGTGTCGAACAGCTTTTCGATCAGCGCCAGCGCCTGGTCCATTTCCTTCTGCATCTTGGTCTTGGCGGCGGCGACATCGTCAGCCGTCATGCCGTTATCGGCTTCGGTCGCTTCTGTGGCGGCGTCATAGGCGATGGTCTCGGCGGCCGGGGCCTCCTGCGCCCAGGCGGGGAGCGGCGCCATCGTAACGGCTCCGGCGAGCAGAAGGGATTTCCAAGTCGACATATCTATTATTCCTTACCCTGTTGGTCAGGCTGCCTTCTTTTCGCCTTTTGCTCTCGCCTTCAACCATTTCGACATTTGTTCGCTCACATCGCGCCCGTCGCGGATGCCCCAGACGACCAGGCTGGCGCCGCGCACGATGTCGCCCGCGGCGAAAACGCCCGGCAGGCTCGTCATCATCGTCTGGTGATCGACGCGCAGCGTGCCCCAGCGCGTGACGCTGAGATCGGGGGAGCCGAACATCTGCGGCAGATCCTCCGGATCAAAGCCCAGCGCCTTGATGACCATGTCGGCAGGAACATCGAAGGTGCGGCCCGGGTCGGGTTCGGGGCTGCGGCGGCCGCTGGCATCCGGGGCGCCGAGACGCATGCCCGCCACCGCCACCTGCTTGACCGCCTTGTCGGCGGTGAAGCTTTCGGGGGCGGACAGCCACACGAACTCCACGCCTTCTTCCTCGGCATTGGCGACTTCGCGCTGTGACCCCGGCATATTGTCGCGGTCGCGGCGATAGAGGCACTTCACCGATTTCGCGCCTTGGCGCACCGCGGTGCGGACGCAGTCCATTGCGGTGTCGCCGCCGCCGATGACGACGACATGTTTATCCTTGGCATCGAGGCGGCCGTCGTCAAGGGCGGGAACCTGGTCGCCAAAGCTCTTGCGGTTCGACGCGATCAGATAGTCGAGCGCGGCGATGACGCCTTCGGCTTCATTGCCCGGCACCTTGATCTCGCGCGGCTTGTACACCCCGGTTGCGATCAACAGTGCATCATGCTTGCGGCGCAGATCGTCGAGCGCCGCCTCGCGGCCGACCTCAAACCCCAGGTGGAAATGAATGCCGCCGTCGGCCAGCCGCTCGATGCGGCGCATCACCACATCCTTTTCCAGCTTGAAACCGGGAATGCCATAGGTCAGCAGGCCGCCCGCGCGATCATGGCGGTCATAGACATGCACCTCATGCCCCTGGACGCGCAGATATTCGGCGGCGGTCAGCCCGGCGGGACCGGCGCCGATGATCCCCACCGACTGGCCGGTCGCGGGTCCGGCCTGGATCGGTTCGACCCACCCCTCGGCCCAGGCGGTATCGGTGATATATTTTTCGACGCTGCCGATCGTCACCGCCCCATGGCCGGAAAATTCGATCACGCAATTGCCTTCGCAAAGCCGATCTTGCGGGCAGATGCGGCCGCAGATCTCGGGCATCGTCGAGGTGGCGTTCGACAGCTCATAGGCTTCGCGCAGTCGCCCTTCGGCGGTCAGGCGCAGCCAGTCTGGAATATGGTTGTGCAGCGGGCAATGCACCGAGCAATAGGGCACGCCGCATTGCGAGCATCGCGCCGCCTGTGCATCGGCATCGGACGCTGCATAGCGCTCGGCGATCTCGCGAAAATCGCGGGCACGCTCTTCGGCTGAGCGCTTGTCGGGATAATTTTGTTCGCGCCCCACAAATTGGAGCATGCGTTCGGCGGCCATGCAGATTCCCCTTCGTTGAAAAGGGGGAAGCATGGCCGCCGAGCATCTGTCATTATCGAATTCGTATTTAGGTTAGTAATACTGCCTTAAAATCGGAGCTATCTCGGTGGCGGTAACGGCTGGCGCAACAATCTTTCTCAAATTAAGTCCGAATCGGCCTTATCTGGCGGCCAGCCAGATCAAGGCCGCTGCGCCGACGATGATTCGGTACCAGGCAAAGGGGGCAAAGCCATAGCGGGTGACGACCGCCAGAAAGGCCTTGATCACCGCCCATGCGACGATGAAGGACACGAACGCGCCGACCGCGATCAGTCCGAGATCGTTCGACGATACCGCGTCGCGATGCTTGAACAGTTGCAAGGCAGTGGCGCCGGTCAACGTCGGCAGGGCGAGGAAAAAGCTGAACTCGGCGGCGGTCTTGCGATCGACGCCCATTGCCATCGCGCCCATGATCGTTGCGCCCGACCGGCTGACGCCTGGGATCATCGCGATACATTGGACCAGCCCGACCATGATGGACTGTTTCGTCGACAGTGCGGCTACGCCGCCGCTTTCCCTGGGCTTGGCGAATCGCTCGACGAGCAGGATGGCAAAGCCACCGATCACCAATGCCCAGGCGACCACGACCGCATTTTCGAGCAGCAGTTCGATATAGTCGCCAAAGGCAAGGCCGAGCACCACGGCGGGGATGAAGGCGAGGAGCAGGTTACGGACAAAGGCAATGGCGACGGGATCGCGGCGGAAAAACCCCGTTCCCATATCCCAGAATAATTTCCGGTACAGCACGACGATTGCCAGGATCGCACCGGGTTGGATGGCGATGTTGAAGATCGCCCAGCGCGCGGCGTCATAGCCCAGCAGCTCGGTGGCCAAAATCAGGTGGCCAGTCGAGGATACTGGCAGAAATTCGGTCAGCCCCTCGACAATGCCGAGGATGATGGCGGTCAGCCACATGGTTTAAGCTCCATTGGTCAAAAAGGGGGGGGGCAGGGGACGGACGGTGAAGGGGCATCGACGATCCTGGCCTTGCTGTCGCATAAAATCAAAAAGGGGACGCCCGACCTCTGCCGGACGCCCCCTGTCCTGTTTCCTGACCTACGCAGCGGCGCAGGATTTTTCCAGCGGCTATTTTCCCGGCACTACAGGCGCACGGGCTTCATGCCGCATATTGGGCGAAGCGGCCGTTGCGGCGATATTGCACCAGCCAGCCATCGGCGAGCGCTGCGAGCGAGGTTGGGGTGATGCCGAACTGGCTCAGCCCGTCGGCGCCCTTGTCAACGACATTGTCCCGCTGCAGCATCTGCCACTGATCCCGGGTGATCGGGGCGCCCGGCATCCAGCCAAGACCGGTGGCGAGGGCGGAGGAGACGGCGTCGGGCAGGTTGATGAACAGCGGCTTGCGGGCTGTCGCATCCGCGATCCACGCGAGCAGTGCCGCCATGCTCAGGACCTGCGGCCCGCCAAGGTCGAACCGTTTGCCCGCGGCGTTTGCGTCGAGAGCGGCGACCACCGCATCGGCGACATCGCCGACATAAACCGGCTGGAACTTTGTTTCGGGGGCAAGGACCGGCACCACCGGCGCCAGACGGAGCAGCGCGGCAAAGCGATTGATGAACTGATCTTCGCGGCCAAAGATGATCGACGGACGCAGGATCACCGCGCTGGGAAAGGCGGCGCGCACGGCGGCCTCGCCATCGCCCTTGCTGCGGCCATAGGCCGAGGGTGCTTCGCTGTCGGCGCCGATCGCCGACATGTGGACGAGGGTGCCGACACCCGCGGCGCTGGCGGCGGCGGCAACATGGCCTGCGCCGACCGCCTGCACCGCCTGCATGTTTGAAAAGCTGCCGACGAGGTTGATCACGGCATCGCTGCCGGCAACAGCGCGGGCCACGCTGGCCGTGTCGCGGACGTCGGCGGCGACAAATTGCGTCTGGCCCAGCCCGCCGAGGGGTTTCAGGAACAGTGCCTGGCGCGGTTCGCGCTGTGCGACACGGACGCGCGCACCGCGCGCCAGCAGCCGTTGCACGACATAGCGACCGACGAACCCCCCGCCGCCCAGCACGGTGATAAGTTGTCCTTCCAGTTTCTGCATCGCGTCCGCCTATGTTTGATTCTCTGCCGTGCCCAAGAGGGGGCAATTCGGCTTCCCATGCCGCGAAGCGCTCGCCGGGGCAAGGGGCGGGCTGCGCCTCGGCAACGCAAAACCGCCGATCCTGAAAATAATCTGCGCCTTTGTTCGCAGCGCGGTTGACAAGCCTCCGCCCACGCCGCTAAGCGCCCGCTCCTACCCCGTGCCCAGATGGCGGAATTGGTAGACGCACCAGCTTCAGGTGCTGGCGATCGCAAGGTCGTGGAGGTTCGAGTCCTCTTCTGGGCACCAGTGACCTTTCCGGCAACGTCCGGGAACGTCCAGCAAGCGGCTGGTTTTCCACCGTTTTTCGATGAGAATCGCTGAATGGAATCCAGGCTGATCCAGCCGGAACCATCAGCGTACCATCAGCTTTGATGGTGTTTTTGATGGTTCCGGTCAGCCTCTTGCAGGTGAAACCATCATGACGCTTACCCACATCCAGATTTCGAACGCCAAGCCCGCAGAAAAGGCCTATAAAATGGCCGATAGCGATGCCCTATATCTCGTGGTCAGACCGAGCGGAGCAAAGGTCTGGCGAATGAACTATCGTCACCTGGGCCGACAAAAGACTCTCTACTTCGGTTCGTGGCCTGATATTGGAATTGCTTCCGCTCGGGAACTGCGCGACGCAGCGCGAAAGCTGCTTCTTGCAGGGCTCGATCCGGCCGCGGAAAAGAAGGTCGAACGGATCACCCGAAAGATCGCCGAGGACAACACGTTCAAGACGATCGCAGAGGAATGGCTGGCGAAAAACGAACGGGAAGAGCGCGCGGCCGTCACGCTTCGCAAAATTCGCTGGCTCCTCGATATCGCCAATCCACTGATCGGCAGCCGTCCGATCTCGAAAATCACGCCCCAGGAGGTTCTGGCCGTACTCCGTAAGGTCGAGGCCAATGGACGGTATGAAAGTGCGCGTCGGATGCGCAGCGTGATCAGCAGGGTCTTCCGATACGCGATCGCCACCGCAAGGGCGGACCGTGATCTTGCGGCTGACTTGCGCGGCGCGCTCACGGCTCCGAAGGTAAAGCACCACGCCGCGATCACGACCCGCAAGGAAACAGGGGCGCTCCTGCGCGCTATCGAAGGATATGCTGGTCACGAAATCACGGCAATTGCGCTGCGACTGACGCCGCATGTCTTCGTGAGGCCGGGCGAACTGCGACAGGCGGAATGGACGGAGATCGATGTCGAGGACGCGGTGTGGACGATCCCGGCCGACAAGATGAAAATGCGCCGTCAGCATTGTGTCCCGCTGTCCAGGCAGGTTCTCGAAATGCTTGAAGCGCTGCACGGCCTCACGGGCCATGGGCAATTTCTGTTCCCCTCATTTCGAACTTCCCGGCGGTGCATGTCCGAGAATACGGTGAGCGCGGCCCTTCGGCGTCTCGGCTATAGCCGCGAGGAGATGACGGCGCATGGCTTCCGTTCGACAGCCGCGACTCTTCTCAACCAGATGGGCATGTGGCATCCCGATGCGATCGAGAGGCAGCTCGCGCATCTGGATGCAAACGCGACGCGGCGAATCTACACGCGCGGCGAATATTGGGATGAGCGTGTGCGCATGATGCAGCACTGGTCGGACTATCTCGACCAGCTCCGCGATGGCGCACAGATTGTGCGGCCATCTTTTCAGAGGGGCGGCCGAATGACTGCCTAGCGCGCTCAGGTTTTGCGGTAGTACGTTCATATATTTATGTATATTTTATGAGGTAACGATCATAAATTTACGATCAAAATATCTTGATATGTTCATATTTATATATACATCTTAGGCTCATCAGGACATATATATATGAACGAAGATCAGGCCGCCCTTGCCCGCAAGCAACTCGAAAGACGTTTCGCGCCCTTGCGCGAAACGTCTTTTGCCGTGCCCCCAAGAGGCTGGATAAAGGCAATACGCGAAGCTCTGGGCATGACGGTCCGCCAGCTTGCCGCTCGTATGGGAACATCGATTTCGCGCATTCCCGTGATTGAGAAGGCCGAAGTCAGCGGATCCACCACGATTAAGACGCTGCGTCAGGCGGCTGAGGCAATGAACTGCACTTTCGTTTATGCCTTCGTACCGACGAAGCCGCTTGATGATATCCTGCGCGACCGCGCGAAGCAGAAAGCGAGCAAGGATATTGCGCGGCTGGACCATACCATGCGGCTGGAAAATCAGGCCCTGCTCAAAGCCGATCTCGACGAAGAACAGCGGCGCATGATCGAACTCATTCTATCCGGCTCCTTGCGCGGCCTGTGGGATGATGAATGACAGATAAGCTGTTTAACGATGACGACGACGCCAACACGCCGCTGACCGCCGAGGAGCGCGAACAACTCATCCCGTCCTATATCACCATGCGGCATGAGCTGAATGAAGCCGAACAGATCAATATCAGGCAAGCTTTACGATGGGTGATGAGCCGGAAGCGGGATATTCTCGATCAGGATTTCATGAACCAGCTTCACAAACGCATGTTCGGAGACGTGTGGCGTTGGGCCGGGCAGTATCGCACCACGCCGCGCAACATTGGCGTCGATGCTTACAGAATCCCCATGGACCTTCGTCAACTGATCGACGACACGCGATATTGGGTCGAGCATGGAACCTACCCACCCGATGAAATTGCCGTCCGATTCAGCCACCGGCTCGTTGCCATCCATCCTTTCCCGAACGGCAATGGCCGTTTTTCGCGTATGGTCGGCGACATGCTGGCGGTCCAACTCGGATGTACACCGTTTACATGGGGAAGCGTTGGCCTGGTCAATGCCAGCGAAACGAGAGCAGCTTATGTTGCCGCACTTAAAGTAGCCGATAGCCATGATATCGGGCCATTGTTGCTCTTTGCACGATCATAGCTAGATAGCCAGCATGTGACTCCGCATGGACCAAGCGATCAATAGCTGCTCCGACGCGAGCTACACGGTGGGAACGAAAATTTGGGACCCTCTTTTCGAGCGGTGGCGCAACCGATTATGCGCTGGTTAGGGCTTTCAGACTTTTATATGGGATCAGCGTAGATCGGCCGACCTTGACGGTTTCAAGGTCGCCGGACTCGATGAGTTCGTAAATCCTGGATCGACTGATTCCGGTGAGCTTGACGGCAGTGGAAATCCGTACCGTAAGGGGCTCGATAAATACGATCTCAACCGGAGTGTCATCGGAATCCCGCATCTTTCATGTCCTCGCAACGAGACATTTTTGCGCGCGGTTCCAACGCAGCTTTCGCCCGCTCAAGCATGGTCGGCGGCACGATTTTCACAAGGAGGAGGGCACGTAGCTACCGGTCGGCGGCATTCCCGCGCCGCGGGGCCACAGACTAATGCCGCAGCCAAGCGGAGCGAGGAGGAAAAGAGGGGGTTATTGCGTATCCGTCCTGATGAAGAGGCTTGCCATGCCTGCAGGGTTTTCAACGTCTCGCAAGCCAGAACTCGAAGTCGCCGGGGCCGTTCTTGTGCGCCGCTTCGGCGGGACTTGGTCTGGCGATTCTGGCATGTGCCGCTGCCCTGCTCATGAGGATAAAACCCCGAGCCTGTCGGTCAGGATTGGCGAAACACGACTTTTGTTCAAATGCTTTGCCGGCTGCGATATTTCCGATGTGCTCCGGGCGCTTCGCCGCGACGGTCTGAACGCCCTCGACGCACGTGACGGCAGGGGGGCGCCATCCTCCCTCCCTAAAGAATGGCTACAGCAGCGTGCCCGTGACCTGTGGGGCATTGGTCGGCCAATAAACTGGACAATCGCGGAGACCTATTTGCGGAACAGGTCGATCGATATTGCACCTAACTGCCTGCGGTTCGCTCCCCGAACGCCTCTCGGCAAGGGCCGACTGGCCGTGTTTCGACCGGCGATGCTCGCCGCGGTAACCGATGACTCGGGATTGTTGGCCGTCCAACGGACCTTCCTTGATGGCAGGGGCCGACGCGCGCGCGACCTCCGGCACCCTCGCAGATTGCTCGGTCACCCCCGCACAGGTGCGGTTCGACTCGCGCCGGCCGCTTATACACTCGGAATTGCCGAGGGCGTCGAGACAGCGATCTCGGCGATGATCCTCCTCGGCATCCCGGTCTGGGCCGCACTCGGCAATGAGCGCATCCCACAAATTACTATTCCAGAATCGGTGTCGCGTCTCATCCTGTTGCCCGACAACGACCGTGCCGGCCGCCTCGCCGTGCCGCTCGCCGTGAAGGCGCACGCGGTGCCCGGACGACGCATCGATACGATCTGGCCATGGAACGGCCGAAACGACTGGAACGATGTCCTCAGGCAAGGAGGGAAGGGAGTGGGGGACTGGCGGCGCCGAGCGGCCTGAATGGTCGGGCTTCCGCCGCCAGGAGACTGATTATGTCATTTCCCATCGTATACGCGCCTGCGCGCAACTGCGTCCCTTCGCCGCTCAACGTCAGGACCGAAAGCGATCCCGATGCCGACGCAGAACTGGAGGCGATGATCGGCGAGGCCGGCTTCGTGCTCCAGAATTTGATTGGTACGGCAGTCAAGCGCAAGAAGGACCACTACAGCATCTTCGGCGGCGGTCGGCGCCTCGAGCGCGTGCACGTCCTGATCGAAAAGGGGCGGCTCCCGGACGACTTCAAGATTCCGGTCATGGTGATGCCGGACGCGAAGCGTGCCATCGAGTTCAGCTACGCCGAGAATAACAAGCTCCCGATGACCGCCGCGGACGAGTGCATGGCGTTCAAGAACATGATCGAGAAGGAGGACAAGACTGCGGCCCAGGTCGCGGCGCGCTTCGGCAAAACCGAGCGCTTCGTGCTCGGCCGCGTCCGTCTCGCCGATCTCCACGAGACGATCTTCGATGCGCTGCGCAAGGGCGAAATCACCCTCGAAATTGCAAAGGCCTATGGCAGCACCTCGGATACGGCTCGCCAATCCCGCGTCTTCGAGCAATATCGCGACAGCTATTACCGCAACGACCCGTACACCATCCGGCGTGAGCTCGCCGCCGGCAGCTACCGGGGCGGCGACCCGAAAGCGCTGCTCGTCGGCCGCGATGCCTATGTCGAGGCGGGCGGGCGGATCGACTCTGACCTCTTTTCCGACAGTGCATCCGAGAACTGGATCGATGGCGACGTCCTCGACCGCCTCGCTGATGAGAAGCTGGCTGCGGAAGCCGAAGCGATCCGGGCGCGCGAGGGCTTCGCGGAAATTCGCGCGGTCCCGATGACGCGCATCTCGTTCGCGGATTATGACGGCCTCCGCCCGGTCCGCGGCGAGATTCCTGAACCGACCGCAGAGGAGGTAGCGCGCTGCGCCGAAATCGAAGCTGAGATGAACATGATCGCCGAATCTGCCGACGAGAGTGATGACGGCATCACCGAGGACGAGGAACAGCGGTATCGCGAACTTGAATCCGAACTGAGCGGCATCCAGAATCGACCGGCGGTCTTGACCGACGACCAAAAGGCCGCGGCACTTGCCTTCCTCGTCATCGGCGAAGATGGCCAGCCGCGTGTGCACCATCAGGCCTACATGGTGCCGACCGAGGCCGACGAAGACATCGATGGCGACGATGATAGCGACGCCGAGACCGACGGCTCTGTCTCGGCGAAACCGGCAATGAGCCAACGACTCATCGACGAGCTCGCAACGATGAAGGCGGAACTGCTTCGTGTCCATGTCGCAAGCGATCCCCGCTTTGCGCTCGATCTCGGAACCTTCGTGATGGTCGATGCGGCTTTACGGCGCTACGCTTCCGATCTCGCCAGCGACCTTCGCGCCGATGCCGCGCCGTCGCGTGTCATTGGCTTCGAAAGCGGATCGCTCGCGGCTGACGAATGGGCCAAGCTCGAAGAGGGGCTCGATCGAAGCTGGGTCCAGCCGAACATCGGCGTCGCCGGGCGCTACGATGCCTTCTGCGCGCTCGGCGAAGAAGCGCGTGCGGCTTGGCTCGCTTGGGCGATCGCCCGGACGATCCATGCGGTGCCCATGAAAGATTCCGCCAGCGGTTTCGTCGATCATCTCGGTCGCAAGCTCAAGATCGATGTCGCCGCCTGGTGGCGCCCGACCGCGAAGAATTATTTCAAGCGGCTCACCAAGAGCTCCATCATCGACCTCTTTCAGGAGATCGGCGGCAGCGAGCTCAGCCAGCGCTACGGGGCGTCGAAGAAGAACCTGCTCGCCTCTTCGGCTGAACAGCTCTTCGCCGGGAACATCATCGTCGAGGCGGACGTCAAGGAAAAGGCGCTTGCCTGGCTGCCTGACGCCATGCGCTTCGAGCATCCGGTCGCCGAGCCGGTGAACGATGATGGCGAAGACGAAACGAGCGGCACCGTCGAACCCGAGGCGGCGGGCGATCCCGCCGATGATACCCACGAGGACGAGCCGCTCTCCGACGCGGCCTAATCTCGCTCTTCGATTTTATGGGGTCGCGGTCCTGCGCCGCGGCCCCTTTTCTTATGCCCCCATTCCAGTCGGGAGGAGAGGGGGAGGGGCGATGGCAGCGGGGGCGTGTTGCTCCCGAACCTCTTCAGGAGAATTGCCATGACCCTTCCGCTTCTGAAGCTCGCTGAAACCCCGGGCACCGAGGCCCGGGAAAAAGCCGAACGCCTTTATGGCGTCGCCCGCGCACTGCGCGACCGGCTCGCCGATCCGCAATCCGTGACCCGCTCGCTGCTCAAGCGCCTGATGGTGGAAGCGTTCCGCGGCTCCGATGCCGACGGGCGCTGGTCGATGCGCGATGCCTATGACGCGCTCGAAGCCGCGCAGGCATCGGACACGCTCGTGCCCGATGATGACCCGAACCCGGACTGGGGGCCCGAAGACGAATTCGCGGATATCCTCGCGTTCGAGAAGGCGCTGCCGACCCAGACCTATCGCAGCGAGCACCAGGTCGATATGCAGCAGTTCAGCACGCCGGCGGCGCTGTCCTGGCTCGCGGCCCGAGCGGCGGCGGTCACTGCTGGCGATCATGTGCTCGAACCGTCGGCAGGTACCGGCATGCTTGCGGCGCGCGCGATCGCCGCGGGCGCGAGCGCTTCGCTCAACGAGCGCGATCCCTGCCGGGCGGCGCTGCTTTCCCTCGTGACGGGCCGCCCAGTCACGACCCATGACGCCGAGTTCATCAACGACCGGCTGCCGACGGATGTTCGGCCGACAATTGTCCTGATCAACCCGCCCTTCAGCCGCAGCGAGGGGCGCGGCCAAGATCGCCATGCCGGAGCGCGCCATCTTCGCTCCGCGCTGCTGCGTCTTGCCGAGGGCGGACGCTGCGTCGCGATCATGTCGCCGACCTTCGCGCACGATGCGAGCGGCGCGAGCGGCTATGTCTCCGTCGCCGAAATTGCCCGCCCGCGCGTCGAGATCACGATTCTCGGCCGTCCCTATGCGAAGCATGGCACCAGCGTCGCCGTCCGCCTGATCGTCTTCGACAAGGGCTGGATCGGCCAAACCGAGCGCCACACGGTCGACACCATCGCGGCGGCGCTGCCCATCGTGCTCGCGGCTCCGGCGCGGCTTGACCCATCCGACGAACCGCCCCCGGCGTCCCCGGCGGTAATCCCGATGCGTCCCGCGCTGAGGCCTTCGTCGTCCTCACTCTTCTCCGGCCTCGCTGGCCCCAGGATCATCGCACCCTCGCGGATCGCCGCGACCGATGATCTAGCGCAGCCGCTCGCCTATTCGGTCCGCGACGCGCCGCTCCCTGTCGGCGATCCGGTCGGTATCTATGCGCCTTGGCGGCTCGCCCGCATCGATATTCCAGGCGCGAAGCCCCACCCCGACGATCTCGTGGAATCGCTCGCCATGGCGTCGGTTCTGCCCCCGATCCCCCAATATCGCCCGCTTTTCCAGAAGCGGGCAAGCGAGGCGCTGTCAGACGCCCAGCTCGAAGCGATCATTTACGCAGGCGATGCCTTCTCGCGCGACCTCTCGGGCCGGTTCGTCACCAACACGGCAGGCGACTTGCTGATCGAGGACCCCGAAGGCCGCCCCTATCGCATGGGCTTCTTCATCGGGGACGGGACGGGCGTCGGCAAGGGCCGTGAAGGCGCCGCAATTATCCGGGACCAATGGAACTGCGGCAATCAGCGCGCCATGTGGATCTCGAAGGGCGCGACGCTCCTCGAAGATGCCCGGCGCGACTGGAGCGCGCTCGGCGGGCTTCCAATCGACGTCCAGCCGCTCGACGCCTTTCCGCTTGGTCAGCCGATCGGCATGGCGAGTGGCATCCTCTTCCTCACCTATGCGACGCTCCGGTCCCAGCGCCACGACCAATGCTCGCGCCTGCAGCAGATTCTCGAGTGGACGGGCGCCGGGTTCGAAGGCGTGATCCTCTTCGATGAATCCCATTCGATGGGCAACGCCGCCGGGACCAAGGACGAGTACCGGCAAGCCAAGGGATCCGAGCAGGGCCTCGCCGGGGTCCGCCTGCAAAATGCGCTGCCGCGCGCCCGCGTTGTCTATGAATCGGCGACCGGCGCCACCAAGCCCGAAAATTTGAGTTACGCGTCGCGGCTCGGGCTCTGGGGTCCCGGTACGGCGTTTGCCAATCGCGACGGCTTTCTCGCCGCGATGACCGACGGCGGCATCGCCGCGATGGAAATCGTCGCCCGCGATCTCAAGTCCATGGGTCTCTACACCGCCCGGGCGCTCAGTTTCGCCGGCGTCGAATATGACCCGCTCGAGCATCAGCTCACGCCGGACCAGATCGACATCTACGACGCCTATGCCGATGCATGGGCGATCATTCACCAGAACCTCGACGAGGTTCTGAAGGCGTCGAACATCGTCGACCGCATTTCGGGGCAGACGATGAACGCCCAGGCCAAGGGATCGGCGCTGAGCCGGTTCGAAAGCGCGAAGCAGCGGTTCTTCTCGCAGGTCCTGATCGCGATGAAGATGCCGACGCTCGTTCGCGCGATCGAGGATGAACTCGCCGCGGGCCATGTCGCCGTCGTTCAGCTCACCAGTACCGCCGAGGCAATACTCGACCGCCGCCTGGCTGACCTGTCACCCGAAGAACGGGCGAACCTCTCGATCGATGTCTCCCCACTCGACACCATGGTCGATTATCTGAAGACCGCCTTCCCAACCCGGCAAATGCGCGCCTTTCGCGCGACCGATGGGTCAATGCGCTCCGAGCCAATGCTCGATGACGACGGCAACGGTGTCCTGTGCCAGGAAGCGGTCGCCGCGCGCGACGATTTGATCGAGCGGCTCTGCTCGATGCCGCCTGTTCCGGCTGCGCTCGACTTTCTCATCGTACATTTCGGCACCGACATGGTTTCCGAGGTCACGGGGCGCACGCGGCGGATTGTCGTTGATGGGCAGGGCCGGCAGAAGGTCGAGCGTCGCACGTCCAGTTCCAACATCGCCGAGACCGACAACTTCATGTCGGGGCGAAAGCCCATCCTCGTCTTTTCCGAGGCGGGTGGCACGGGGCGGTCCTACCACGCTGACCTGGACTGCCCGACCGCGCGCAAGCGGCGCATCCACTTCCTGCTCGAACCCGGATGGCGCGCCGACATCGCGATCCAGGGCCTCGGTCGCACCCACCGCACCTACCAATCCATGCCGCCGGTGTTCCGCCCGGTCACGACCAACTGCAAGGGTGAACGCCGCTTTATCAGCACGATCGCGCGCCGTCTCGACACGCTGGGCGCGCTCACGCGCGGCCAACGCCAGACAGGCGGCCAGAACCTGTTCGATCCCGCCGATAATCTCGAAAGCAGCTATGCCCGCGAGGCCCTGACCCAGTGGTATCACCTCCTCCACGCCGGCAAGCTCGCGAGCGTCAGCCTCGAGAAATTCCAGATCATCACAGGCCTGAAGCTTGTCGATGAGCATGGCACCTTGCTCGACAAGCTGCCGCCGATCCAGCGCTGGCTCAACCGCATCCTCGCGCTCAGGATCGCGACCCAGAACGCGGTTTTCGAGGAATATATGGGGCTCATACAGGCCCGCGTCGACGCAGCGCGCGAAGCCGGAACGCTCGACCTCGGCGTCGAAGCGATCCGGGCCGAGCGTATCGTTCAGATCTCGGAGCGCGTGCTCAGGAAAGACCCGGTATCCGGCGCCGAAACGCGTTTGCTCCGCCTCGAGCTTCATCTGAAGCCGCACGTCACCGGATGGACGCGCCTCGACAAGATCTGGGGAAGCTCCGACGACGTGCGATATCTGCGGAACAGCCGTTCGGGGCGCGTCGCCGTTTGCGTTCCATCCTGGTCGATCACCGACGACGAGGGGCGCCCCGTCAAGATGCTGGAGCTTGTCCGGCCGACGGGTTCCAATCGTATCCAACTCGCCGAACTTTGGCACACCTTCTGGAAAGAGGTCGATCACGATAGCTTCAAAAGCTTCTGGGAAGCAGAGGTGTCCGAAGCGCTCGATAAGGTCGATATTGACACGATCAGCGTCGCGACCGGCCTCCTTTTGCCCGTCTGGAACAAGCTGCCGCAAGACGATGTCCGCGTCTGGCGGATCGATGACGCGGCGGGAACGTCCATCCTCGGACGCATCGTGATGCCCACCGCGCTCGAGAAACTGGAGTCCGCCTTCGGTCTTGAGTCCTCGATCAAACTCACGCCCGATGAACTGATCGAGGCGGCGCGTGGCGGCGATGGCGCACTGATCCCGGGCCTCCATGGCGCGCGCCTCGTTTCCACGATGGTGAACAGTAGCCGGCGCTTCGAGGTCCGGGATTTCCAGCCACAGGACCGCGAATGGCTGAAGGCGCGCGGTCTGTTCAGCGAGGTGATCCAGTACAAGACGCGGCTCTTCCTGCCTGTCGAGAAGGCCGACGAGGTCCTCGCCGCGATCATCGCCGAGCGGCCGCAGTGAATCCCGAATCCACGAAGGGGGCCATGATGTCCGACTTCTATCCACTGGTCGATCAGGACTTTGTCGACCGCTTCAACACGGCTCTCACCGCGCTCGGGAGCTCGGCCAGCATTGCAGTCACGACCTTGCCGACCGACGGCACGGTCTTCGAGCTCCTGGACGACGAAAGCGATTTCCTGATCCTCGTCCCCTCGAACGCCACACCTGAAATCGTCAGCCTGACCTATCGCCTGTACGAAATAGGCGTCCGGCAAGGGCGGTGCGCCGGCGAAGCACTCGCATGGTCGAAGCTTCGCAGCCTCATCGGCGCTGCCGAATGCGGCCCCCAGTCACCGCCATAGTTTGCGTGCTGGGCCAATTTACAGGCGAAAAGGGGGGAGTGGGGGGGGGCTCGGTGTGGCGGCGGAATTGTCCGCAGGGCCATCGAGACGATGGAGGTTCCCATGACAGACCGTGCATCCGCGATCATTCGGATCGGCGGGGCGATCAGGAGCGATCTGATCGAGCCGCTGATCGACGCCATAGCGTGCGACCATGGAATGCTCGACTGGGTTGGAGCGACCGTCGATGCGTCCCACATTGTCGATGGCCAAGCCCTCGAAATCTGCGCCCATGGCCTGGTTGGCGGGCAATTCGATCAGGTCGAGGATTTCTGCACCCACCACGGCATTCCTTTTGTTCGCAATTCGGATCCGTGTGTCGGCGCGTTCAGCGCTCAGCGTGCCGTCTATACCGGCGAGGGCGATCCGCTATATTTCGACACCAACGGGTCGGACCATGTTCTCATGAGCCGGACCGAGTTGAATGGGCTCGGATCCATAGCCGCGGCCGACGCCTGGTTCGAAATTGCCGCATTCGTTCCGCCTCCGATTTCGATCGCTTCCGCGCCGGAAGAGCAGGGACCGTGGAGCCGCCGCGCCGGTCATCCGTTAGCCGACTGGAAATACGAGATCTCAAACGATGACACGCGTCTCGGCTATCTGGACTGGATTGCCGCCCGCGAAGCGAATGAGACCGGTGATACGATGCCAAGAGCCGAAGCCGTCGCCCCGGATGTTCCGCAACTCTATCTCCACCTCTATCATGGTCGCAAAGATCCCGATGAGAACCTCGAAGACTGGGGCAGTGATGGACCCGTCATCGGGCCGCTCGCTTATGTCCACACCACCTATATGTGTGACGTCAAATTTGCTGCCACACCTGAAGTGATGGACCGCTACTTCCCGGCGGTGATGTCCGATTGGCGGGCGCGAGGATTGTCGAACGTCGTCGGCCCGCTGTGCGATTGGCGCCTCACCATCTTCAACGATTATGTCGAGCATGACGGGGTCTACTACGGCGACTGGACGGTGTTTACTGCTACTCCCAGCGAGTTGAAGCGGCAGCCGCCAAGGCCACGGAGCCAGCGTGATGGCACGACGTCCGTCGACGTCCATGTTTGAAGGTTCATCGTTTCGGCGTCTGTGGATGGTTGAAAGCGTTCCCAATATGCCCTATATGAAACTCACTAAACTAGGAGCGCCGACATGTCTCGCACAGCCAGTATGGCCGCTATCGATGTAGATCGCATCCTGCGTGACCGCATCCTGGCAAGCGCCGACCGGATCATCAAGATGATGCCAGCTGCCGCCAAGACGGCGGCGATTGGCAGCATCGACGTCCCCGCGCTTGTCCTGAATATCGCGCGCGGCATTCCGTCGGTCGAAGCCGGCGATCCGGAACAGGCGGAAGAGATTACCCGGGCCATCGCCTTCAAACGGCGACTGATCGAAGCCGCAGGTGGAGCTTTCGATGCCGAAGCAGTTCGCAATCTGCTCGGACACAAGACAGTGCAGGCCGTCTACAAGGCCGCCCGGGACCGTCGCCTCCTCATGATCGATGACAATGGTGCCAAGCTGTTTCCGGCATTCCAGTTCGATGGCAATGCCATCCTCCCGGCGATTCCCCGCGTTCTCGGTGCTGCACCCGGGGCGAGCGGCTGGGCGGTCCTCCAGTATCTGGTGAGCGGCGACGACGGTCTGGGCGACGCGCGGCCGATCGACCTCCTAAGGGGCAATCAAGACGATGTCGATCGTGTCGTGCGTGTCGCCCAAACACTCGACGACTGACAATGGCGGCAAAATCGATGATGCCGGTGGCGACGATCGCTGCCGGACGGACGCTGCACCGTGTTCATGGCAAATCCGTCGACGCGCGCTGGTATGGCCGCAAGGACGCGTCCTGGCGCTGGGACGATCCCGACGGACAATTCGGCGTTCTTTATCTTGGGAAAACACTGGTTGGCCCGTTCGCGGAAAGCCTGCTGCGGAAGCCCGCTGACCGGGACCTGTTATGGGACCGTGTCGAGCAGAAGCGCGCGGCTACGTTCAAGACCAGACGAACACTACGCCTTGCCAAGCTGCATGGCCCCGGTCTCGCCTGGTTTCAGACCACCGCTGCCGGCGTAGCGGCCGATTTCGATCCGGTCACCAATCCTGGTGGTTACGACATTACGCAACGGATTTCCGCGATCGTTTATACCGAGACGGCGTTCGATGGCATCCAGTATAGGTCGCGCTTCGACACGGACGAACTTTGCATCGCATTGTTCGAGCGAGCGGATCCCGCAATCGACCTGACCGGTGAGAATCTGCAGATCGACAAGGGCTGGGTCCGCAAGATCCTCAAACCGCGTGGATTCGAACTCATAGAATTCTAGATCCACCGTCGATCCCGGTTGCGCGTTGAGCTACATATTTTGCAGTGGATTTTTCACTTTTGCGAGAAACCGCGCAGGAAATGAACCGCCGAGCGCGGACGTTCGAGGCGGATACCCAGCATTTCAAATTCATTCCTGTTCCCGGAACCTCACCACGCCGGCGTATCGCGCTCGCCGGGCAATCGACTTCGATCCAGACAGCGCAAAAAAATGCGGCGACCATCGAAGCTGACCGCCCAGCGCGATAATTGTTCCGACAACAGTGTCACGGTCTTCGACGACTATCCTGGCCGAGGAGAAGATGTCGATCCGCCCGTCCGAATCGACCTCAGAGGCGACGAATGATTGTCGGCTTAGCGCCCTATTCTGTTGAAGAAGTCGCCCGGCGGACTGCGGAGGGTGGAAGCGGACGGGAGGCGAACGGCCTCCCCACCTTGATCAGGCGGTGGCGAGGTGCTGGATCGGGAAGATCTTTGCCATTTTCCGGAGGTTTTGGGCCGCGGCGGCGAGGTGGAACTCGTCACGGGCACCATTGGGGCCGCGCAGACGCAAGCGGTCCAGTTTCAGGATGCGCTTGAGGTGGGCGAACAGCATTTCGACCTTCTTCCGCTCTCTGCTCGACACAAGATAGGCGTCGGTTGTCGCGATATCGCGGGCCATGTCGCGCGCGCCTTCGTGGATTGAACGCGTGATCTTGCGGGCTGGCGCATTGGGCGTGCATTGCGGCTTCAGAGCACAGCCTTCGCAGTCGTGCTGACGCGCGCGGTAGCGGATGGAGCCGTCCTTATCGATCCCGGTGCGCGGTGTACTGAAGTTGCGATTAGACCGCCGCAAGTGGTTGCCACCCGGGCAGATATAGCTGTCGTCGTCATAATCATAGATGAAGTCGACGCGCTCGAAGCTGCTGTCATTGCGACCGGATTTTTCGAACACGGGGATATGCGGCTCGATGCCTTTCTCTTCCACCAGCCACGCCAGGTTCGCGGCGGAACCATAGGCTGCGTCCGCTACAAGCCGATGCGGCCAGATGCCGAAGCGCTCCTGCGTCCGGTCGATCATTCTTCGCCCGGTCCATCGTCATCAGCTGGGAAATAGCAATGCCGCCGCGCGGTAGCTCGAAATCGGCTATCTCCACGGTCCGCTGCATCGGCCTCGCTCCCTCCCTTCGGCGCATTGGTCAGGCAGGTACGCGTGACCTACATTTCGATCCAAAGGTGATCGATGAGGATTGGCGCTAGGCCAGGCTTCCGGACATGGTTGGACTGCAGAGCGGCAAGACGCGCTCCGGCGTCATGGTCGTGCAATGTGATCTTGTCGCTTTCGGACCATCCTTCCACCGGCTCCGCCACAATGCCGTCGATCCAACTGTCGAGCTGCGTTCGCCAGAAGACACAATCTTCGGCCTGCAAGTACCCGATCATCGCCGCGCGATTGTGTGCAGCCCCATGGTGGCCCGCCTTGAAACGCTGGATTCCGCCCGCGCTGCTGAAACGGCTGATCAGATATTCGCGCTCGTCGCGGTCAGAGCCAGGAGGCGTGGGGAGGCGCTTGCATTCCACGGGCAGTAGGGTCTGATACTCGGTGTACGCCCGCCCTTCGATCCATATGACATCGCCGCAGGGCGCGACGGCGAGATCGATTGCGCGATTGCCGTTGGTTTCGTCGGGCTCCTCGCGCCGGAACTGAAGAAAATCCCATCCCGGAGCGTGCCGTGTCAGGCTGGCGAGGCGCGCGCAGAGTTGCGCGGTCAACTTCGTCTCCCCTGTCGCCGTTTCGCGCGCAGGATCGTCGCGCCATCCCGGAAGGGCATCGCGTAGGAAGCGGATCAGGGATGAGAACCATTCGCCGGGAAGATGCACGCCGGCGTCAAGCGAACCCGCATGACCAACGCTTTCACCGTCGTCGGCCAGCATATCAGAAACCCTGGCCTCGCAGATCGGCGAGAACATCGTCGGCATCGCGGAGCGCGACCGATCGGGTCCAGAAACGGTGCCGGTCGGGTTTGAGCAGAAAAACGAATTCCTTGTCGTACAGTCGCGTAATCCGCGTGATCGTCAGGCTCGAGCCCCGCCGCTCGCGCAACAAGCTGTCGAGTTTGATGCGTAGTTCATCGGCACCCGTCCAATCGACTTGGCCATCACCGAAGGCAAAGGCCCGGCAAATAGCGCCGGACCATTTTTGTGCGGGAAGCGGGCGCAGCGGCGTGCGCGAATAGATCGCATTCAACTGCCGCGTGAACACCTTGTCGAAGGCTTCAAGGGCCGCTGGCGGGGCTGCCTGCATGACGGCGGAACCCGTACCAAGCCGAATGAAATCGCGCTGATGCTCGACGATGTCTTCAGCAATGATCCTTTCGTTATCGCTGAGATCCAGATTCCCGCTTTCGGGATAGGGTAGGGCAAGCACGTCTGCGTTTAGGATCGCCGTCGCACGCTGCGTAAACAGGCGGGGGCTGATGCCCGCGATATAGGCTCGCAGGGCTACCGACTCCCGTTCAAGCCATTCGCCAATCGCCGCGAGTTGAGGGAGCTGACCGCGTGGTGCCGCAAGGCCGACGATCTCGTGTTTATAGGTTAGATAGTGACCCGTCCACATCCCGTGGTGCAGATCTTCATGCTCTTTGATGAGCAGGAGCGGCGGCGTAAATCGGCGCTCCGTCTTCGTATCCTTGATTGGTTGCTTGGGCACGACGGCAAGATTGCTCGTGTCGAGACCGGCGCTGGATAGCGCGCTGGTGGGAAGGAGCGGTTTGCCGATGAGATGGTTGGCGGGGCGCGAGATACCCTTCTGTCCCGCAATATAGCCTTCGCCGAAATCCCATTGCCGCTGTTCGGCGAATTGTCGCAGCGTAGGATAGGTGCGCAGCCGCTTGATCAGATCGTGCGCCCGGCTGCCCCCCAGCAGATTGGCCCGCCAGATGTCCCGCGACTGTTGAGCATCGATGTTGCTGATCCAGTGAAGATCGTAATAATCAATGTCGAATCCCTGCTCTGCGGTCGCCCGGCCGTTGCGCCGGAAAGCTGCGTGCAGGAGGCGGCCGTCGACTTCGGGATCTTCCGCCTCTGCGATTACGACGACAATCTTCGGATCGGCGTTTCCCTTTTTGAACAGTCCCCGGACGGATACAAAGTCCAATAGCTCGCGGACACGCCAGGTTTTGAAGAACGCTTGGCGGACCGAATGGGCATTCTGGTTGTACAGGAACCCCGACGGCTCGATCATTGCGAGAATGCCGCCTTTAGTCGCCATCGCCATGGCTTCGTGGAGGAACAGGTAGGCGAGCTGCTTGTCGGCGAGGGGGCCGTACTCCTTCGTATACGACGCGGCGCAATCGCGAGCACCCTTGGTCGTCAGCGACGAGGCGAAGGGCGGGTTGCCGACAATGATCGCGACCTTCTGCGCGATAAGGCCATTTTTCTTTGCGTCGAAAAAGCAGCTCCAATGGAGCGTCTCGCCGGCAAGGCGTGGGAAGAGCTTCACGCTGGCGCGAATATCCTCGGGCTTCAAGGCGTCGCATAGGCTGAGGCAGAGGCTGAATGCTGCGAGCTCGACCGCACCTTCCTCGAGATCGACGCCATGAATGCGCTGGAGCAGCCCGCGAAGAGTTTCCACGCCGGGATGCACCCATCCGTTGCGCGAACGCCAATGGAGCACGAGCCGCTTGTACGCCTCGACGAGGAAAACGCCCGAACCGCATGCCGGATCGAGGATGACTCCGTCGCTTTCCATCAGCGCGTCGATCCGATCCCAATCGAGAACCTCCTCGAGCATCAGTCGAACAAGCGCCGGCGGCGTGTAGATGGAGCTGGCCTCGTCTTTCACGAAGAGCTGGTAGATGTTGCTGATCAGCTCGACCGGCAGGTCTCGGAACGAATAAAGGCGCCAGAAGCTGAGCTGGCCGGTTTCATCTTCATAGCCCTGCACCAATCGCGCATAGCGGGCGAGATCGGAAGTTTTGGCCAAGGCGGCGCGTTCGCTGTCGCGAAGTCGGAAGACATGGCCGTTGAATCTTGCCTCAAGCGCTTCGAGCAGCCTGATCAGCGCCGGACCGTCGGCAAGGACCTCGAAGAAGCGAGAGGCACCGGGCAGGGCGCTCGCGAAATCATGGGGGAGCAAGACCAGTCGCTCTTCGAGATATGCGATCAGCAGTGACAGGATGAGCAGCCGGCGGCGCAGCGCCGGGTCAAGCAATTCGCTGTCCGAAAGCTGTATGGCGAGCGCGCGGACCCCGGCGACCAGTTTGCGGTGAGCCGACTTGGTCGCGGACAGCATGAGCAGGCATGCGTCGGGGTCATCCCAGATCGCGCCATTGCGGATTCGCTGCGCGTCCCACCAGACATCTTGCTCCGCGATCGCCGCGCCCAATTCCAGCGTGCGGATCGGATTGCATATCGGACGATCGTCCGTACCGACGAAATCCGGCTGGTGTGCGCAGCGAAACAACTGGATGACGCCCGGTCCTGCGCGATAGACCAGCGGCACGCCGCCCCAGCTCCATAGTCGCTTGTGGAGTTCGGCAAATCTTGTGTCGTCGGGATGATCCTTGGTGTCGAAGACGAACGCCTGCGCGACCGGGGTCCGTCCTTGTCGCTGCGCCTCGAAGAAGACCGCGCGTGCCCCATAACTGGCCGCACGCTCGATCATGGCTACGACATCCGGATTCTGCCCTTCGCGATCGAACGAGGCAACCGGAACCAATCCTTCGACGGCCGGGACGTCCCCGCGGCCGATCGAAAACAGCCATTCGGCGCCAGCGAACGCCGCATCGGGCGCGTGCACTGTCATCGCCGGAGTCCGGTCAGCCGCGACGGCGCCGTCAGCATCACTTCTGCCGCTTTTTCTTCGTTAGCGCGAAGCCTTCCTTGAGAAGGTCTGTCATCGTCATGCCTTGCGCGACAGCGAACCCTTTGAAGTCCTTCTTGAAGTCGGCGCTCACCTTGAAATTGAGCGATTTGTTTTCGCCATCCGTGGCACCATCGTCTACGATCTGCTTGTCGACCATCAGGCGAACCTCCCCACTGCGGACCGCCGTGGGCCGTGCGCATCTGGTGGAGAAATACAGAAATCGGCCTTTCTTGCAATCCACAAATGTGGATTGCAAGAAATCTGGATATCCAGAAATCAGGAACCTGGGAATGGTGAGCACGCGTCGTCCTCGAATTCGGTCTCCGATTCAAATGTCGCAATAGAACAAATAAGGAACAAATGCACCAAGCAATCCGCGTGGGTGCAAATTGTGACTAAGGATGCGTTGGGTTTTCTTCCTTTCACCGGCTGTGCGGAATGGCGGGGAGGCGAATGCGCCTGCATCGGGGCCTACCTCGGGTCGCGCGCGCCAAACGGCTGCAAGTAAGGTGCATTGGGGTGGCCGCACTGCGCTCAGCATTTCTCCGCGTCCGCTTTCAAAGATTCGTGACCGAAAGCGGCCTGACCGCAAACGTTGAGAGTTTCGGACGCCGCCAGGCGTCAGAAAGTCTTCGGTGCACCGGCCAGTGGCGGCGGATTGCACTTCAATCCGCCGCCGATCGGTTTGATCAGTCGAATTTGACCAAATTCAGAGCAGGGAGCGGTCCGCCCGGGAACTGGACGAGGCGTCCGCCGGTCGCGAGCGAGCCGAGATCGATCCCGGCAAAGCCGAGCCGGTCGATCAGCGCGCCGACCTTGGCCTTGGCCGGGGCATCGTCGCCTGAGTAGAAGAGCACGCGATGGCCACCTTCACTGGCCGGATCGCGCGAGACGAGATGCGGCTGAAGGTGGTTGAATGCCTTCACCACCCGGGCGCCCGGCACCATGTCGGCGAACACTTCTGATGACGCACGCCCTCCAAGGTCGAAAGGCTTGAATAGCGGCGCTTCGATCGGGTTGTTGGTGTCGACGACGATGCGGCCGCCAAAGTCGGGCAGGTCGGCGAGCGCGGCCGGAAGCTTCGACCAGTTCACCGCGACGAAGACGATATCCTTCGCGGCGGCTTCCTCGCGCGTTCCGGCGGTGATCGCCGGACCGATGGCCGCGACGACCTCGGCGAGGCTCTCGGGGCCACGGCGGTTGGCGAGCGTCGCCGGGATATCCTTGTTCGCGAGCGCGGTGGCGATGGCGCGGCCGATGTTGCCGGCGCCGATGATGCCGATGCTGGGCATGACGATAGTCCTTTCTGGTCGGGTCAGGCGGTCAAGCCGCCGTCGGCGACGATGTCGGCGCCGGTGACGAAGGCGGCTTCGTCGCTGGCCAGGAAGGCGACGATGCTGGCGATTTCAGCCGGCTGGCCATAGCGGCCGATTGCCATGCCGGGACCGACGATCGCGGCGACGGGGCCGTCGGCGGGGTTCATGTCGGTGTCGGTCGGGCCGGGGTGGACGGTGTTGACCGTGATCCCCTTGGGCCCGAGATCGCGCGCGAGGCTGCGGTTGAAGCCGGTGATCGCGCCCTTGGTCAGCGTATAGACCGACGCGGTTGGAAAGGCGGCGTAGCGCGTCATCGACGAACCGATGTGGATGATGCGGCCGCCCACTTTCATGCGCCGCGCGGCTTCCTGTGTCGCGACGAAGACGCCGGTGACGTTGACCGCGAGCATGCGCTCATAATCCTCGAACCGGAACTCTTCGATCGGCGCGTTGACCGCGACGCCGGCATTGTTGACGAGGATATCGATGCCGCCGAAGGCTTCGACGGTCTGGATGACCGCGGCGCGAACGGCGTCGGGGTCGCCCGCATCGGCGGCAATGGCGATGGCCTTCCCGCCCGCGGCTTCGATCTCGGCGACAACGCTCGCCGCGCTGTCGGGCGACGCGCTGTAGGTGATGGCGACCGCCGCGCCGTCGGCGGCGAGGCGGCGCGCGATGGCGGCGCCGATCGAGCGCGAGCCGCCGGTGACAAGGGCGGTTTTGCCCGTGAGGTTCTGGCTAGCTTTGGTCATGGTCTGCACTCCTTGTTGTGGGGTGAGACCAAGATGGCGCAATGTTTATGGCTCGATTAGTCGGTAATGATTTGCTATATATTCAATCATTGATTGAAAATGGAAACGCTCGCCAATCTTATATCCTTTGTGCGCAGCGCCGAGCTGGGCAGCTTTTCCGAAGCGGCGCGCCGGCTGGCGCTGACCCCGGCGGCGGTGAGCCGCAACGTCACGATGCTCGAACGCAATCTGGGGGTGCGGCTCTTCCACCGGTCGACGCGCAGGTTGACGCTGACCGAGGCGGGGGAAGCCTTTCGCCTCGCGATTGCGGGAAGCCTCGACGACATCCAGGCGGCGATCGCGGGGATTGCTTCGGACAGCGGGGAACCGGCGGGGGTGCTGAAGGTCAGTATGGCGCCGACCTTTGGCGTTATGCACCTGCTGCCGATGCTGCCCGCCTTCCTCGCGCGTTATCCCCGCATCCGGCCCGAATGGCATTTCGAGAATCGGCCGGTCGACATTGTTGCCGAGGGTTATGATGCGGCGATCGGGGGCGGCTTCGACCTGTCGCCGGGAGTCGTGGCGCGGGCCCTGGCGCCCGCGCATATCGTCGCGGTCGCATCGCCCGCCTATATGGCGGGCCGCGTCGCGCCGGGCGATCCTGCCGGACTGGTCGAGTTTGAAGGCATCGTCATGCGCTCGCTCCAGTCGGGGCGCATCCGCCACTGGATGATGCGCGATGCGGTCGGGAACGAGAGCGCGGCGACATTGCGTGAGGATATCGTCGTCAACGATCCCGCCGCGATGCGCGAAGTCGCGCGGCTCGGGCTCGGTGTCGCGCTTCTCGCGATGCCCGATGTGCTGCCGGAACTCGAGAGTGGTAAGCTGGTGCGGCTGGTCCCACGCTGGTACGCCGACGCGGGTGCGATCTCGGTCTATTATGCGTCGCGCACGCTGCTTCCCGGCAAGACGCGCGCGTTCGTCGATTGGGTCGCCGATGTTTTCAAACGCGAGCGGCTGGCCGAACGGTTTGCGGGTAGCTTGGGTAGTTAACGCTCAGTCCCGGAAAGTCTGCTTCTCGATGCTGGCTAGATAAAAGCTGCACGACCGCAACCGGTCAGAATTGCTTCAAAAGCAGCCCCGTGAGCGATTGACCAGCTTGACCGTTTGGCGGTGGCAGCGGGAACGGCCACTTTACCGCCCCGGCATCGAATGACGCTCTATCCTGAATTCGGATCGATCTCGACCGTCTGGACTGATCGTCGGCTTCCCTGCTTCAGAGGTGGAAAGGGGGTGAGGGCGGAGTGCGTCCGAAGGCTGATCGGCCTTCTGCGTAACCCAGCCAATCAAGGAGAGCCACCATGGCCACGCTTGCACCCACGACCGATCATCCCGTTTCCGGCGCCTATCGTGTCGATATTTCCCGCGGCCGAAATATCGGGCGCGTATCTTCTGAATGGTTCTCGCGGCCCGACGATGAGCGCTATCTTTCGCTGACCGAGCTTTACGCGGCCGTTCGTACCCGCGCCGACCGCTCCACGGCGCGCGTCGTGGATAGCAAGGAGATTCGCGTCGAGGCGCGCAGCGACAGCCCCGAACGCCTCTCGCTCATCGTTCCCGGTGAAGAACGGCCCGTTGCCCCGACCAACTGGTCGTTCGGACAGCTTTGCAGCCTTGTCAGTGCGCCCGCATCCTATCTGCGCGAACTGCCTGCGGCGCTCGCGGGGATCAACCTCCAGCACGGGCTCGTCGCGCACCGGGCCGAGCAGGTCAAACTCTACCAGACCCACGATGGTCGGAACGAATTACGCGCTGCCACCGGTCCTGACTATGGCCGGATATTCGATCACGAACTCGTCGCCGCGGTGATGAAGATCGCCGGCGACGGCGTCGGGCAGACGCGGTGGAAGGTTCCGGGCGTGCTCGACTGGTCGAACATGTACTATAATCCCTATGTCGATGTCAGCCGCGACACGACCACGCTTTATGCCTCGGACCGCGATGTCTTTCTTTTTCTGGTCGATGACACGCACCCGATCGAGGCGGGCAAGCTTCCGAACGGCGAGCCCGATCTCTACTTCCGCGGCTTCTACACCTGGAACTCTGAGGTCGGCGCGAAGACGCTCGGCATGGCGACCTTCTATCTCCGCGCCGTCTGCATGAACCGGAACCTCTGGGGCGTGGAGAATTTCGAGGAGGTCAAGATCCGGCACTCGAAATTCGCTGCCAACCGCTTCGCGCACGAAGCCGCGCCGGCGCTCGAGCGTTTCGCGGACTCCTCGCCGATGCGCTTCGTCAGTGGCGTCAAAACCGCGCGTGAACGCATCGTCGCCCGGAAGGACGAAGATCGCGAGGACTTTCTGCGCAAGCGGGGCTTCTCGAAGGCCGAGTCCGCCAAGATTGTCGCGACGGTGCTGGGCGAGGAAGGCCGCCCGCCCGAGAGCATCTACGACTTCGTGCAGGGCATCACCGCCTTCGCCCGTACCAAGACCCACCAGGACAGCAGGCTCGATATCGAGAGCAAGGCCCGCAAGCTCCTCGAAGCCGTCCACTGACATTCTGCGCCGCCGGACGCGATCGTCCGGCGGCCAATTTTCCGAAGGAGGAAAACCATGGCCGACGCACGCCACACGCTGCTTGAGACGATGCAGGATCTCATGTCCAACTATCTCGTCGATGAATGCCCCGACCATGTGACGTGGGAAGATTTCGATCCTGATATCGACGGTCTGCGATCCACCGTCATCGACCTGCTCGACAAGTCACTGTCGCCGACCGCTCCGGCAGATATCGTCACCTATGTCGTCGACGTCGATTTCTATAGCGGCGATGACCGCTTCGCGACCGAGGTCTTCACGATCGACGCTTCGACGCCCGAAGGCGCCCAGCACCGCGCGCTCTCGCTGTCGCTCGACAGCATCTACAACGACCCGCGCATTCCCGACCTTTCTCGGACGGCCGCAGTCAAATCCACCGACGACGGCGCGGGCGATCCCGAATGATCACCGACCGGACCCAGCGGTGGCGCGAGCGCCGGTGCCGCTGGGTGCCGGGCACTGGGAGATCGACCCCGGAACCCTGTCCGTCGATATAATCGATACCCGGCGTGAGGCCGCGCCGTTCGTCAGGGAACATCATTATGCGGGGGCGATGCCGGTCGCACGGCTCTCGGTCGGCCTCTTCGCCAATGGCCGCGGCGGACGATCGGAACTCGTGGGCGTTTGCGTCTTCTCGCACCCGGTCAATAATGCAAGCGCTCCGAAAACGGCGGGCCTCGGCGATCCGCGCGCGGCGTGCGACCTTGGACGTCTCGTCATACTCGACAGTCAGGGCGCCAATTCGGAATCGTTCCTGGCGGCACGGGCGTTCCGGCTGCTCCGCCGCCAGAAACCCGAGATTCTGTCGGTCATATCCTATGCCGACCCGGTCAGGCGCGTCGATGCAGACGGACACGTGTTCCTTCCTGGCCATGTCGGCGGCCTCTACGCGGTGATGGGAAGTCGCTACACCGGCCGATCAAGCCCGCGCGTTGACCTCATCCTTCCCGATGGGCGCCCCATATCGTCGCGGGCAATATCCAAGATCCGCAATGCCGAATGCGGTCAGAGATATGCGATGGAGGATTTGATCCGAGCCGGTGCCCGCGCGCCGCGCCTCGGTGAGGACCGTGGCGAATGGCTCGCCAGCCTAGAACACACCGGCTTTTTGACACGGCGCCGCCATCCTGGCTGCCACGCCTATCTCTTTCCCTTGACGAGGGCGGTCCGGATCGCCGCGCGCAAGGTGCCGAGCCTGCCTTATCCCATCCTAGACCGGGCGGCGACCGGAGGCGACGTCACAGCGCTCCCGCTCCTCGACCTCGCTGCCTAGGCGGTCCTTTCAGTGATCGGCGGCGACGACTGCCCAAATCTACTCGTTCACGGAGAAAGCTCATGCACATCATTTTCCAGATTCAAGGTCGGATGGACGTGCCTGACGGCACCACTCCCTCACCCGGCATCGAGAACCAGTTTCGGCTTCCCTCAGGGCAAATTATCTCGGTTCACCCTGTCATCGAGCTGGCAAGCGGCCTCGATGCGGATGGCCATCGCGATCTCACCTATACGGAAGCCGCGGGGTTGGGAATTCTCCTCGACCTGTACGATCGAACAGCGACTCTCCGCACATAGAATTGAGCCCAGGCTCGATACTCCAGCACGGCCTGAAATTCCCGACAAACAGCGACCGACAGCGCAGCCATCGTGGTCGCTGCATGGAGAAGAGGGAGAGGGGCTCGGGTGATCGTCCAACTCAGGAGGTATACTACCCATGAAAATCGAACTTCGCCGCATCACCTATAATGCTGCGCTGTCGCAGGAAACCAGCGCCTACACGGCCGACGTCTATATCGATGGCGAACTGGCCTTCCATGCCCGCAACCAAGGGACGGGCGGCGCTGACTTCTTCCATAAGGTCGGCCGCTGGACCGAGATGGAAGTCAACCAATGGCTGGTCGCGAACCGGCCGCAGCAGTCCTTCGGCAAGTTCACCTACGATCATGACCTCGAGGTCGAAGTCGGCGATCTCCTTGCCCGCGAACTCGAACGCCGCCGATTGAAGCGGCTGATGCGCACCTTTGTCGTTACGATCGAGCGTGGTCAGATCTTCCAGTACCCGCTGCGTAAGCGCCCGGCCGACACGATCATCAGTGCGGTCCTGGCGACCAATCCCGATGCGATCATCGTCAATGGCGCGCGCGACGACCTGCTCCGCCAGGCCCTGGACATCCACCTATCGCAGAAATGAGCGACCAGCACGAACGCCAAGGAATCCGAACATGGCCAACAACTATGTCGAGACGGCCTTCAATGTGCCCGTCACGCCCGAAGAAGCATCGCTGCTCGAGGAATGCTTTCTTGTCGCCGAGAAACTGTCCGGCGATTTCGAGGGAACACCGAGCGGGGAGATGGCGGCGCTCGCGTCGCTCTACGCCGCCTGCAGCGATGCCTTCAGCAAATTCTTCCCCAAGCAAGATCACGAAGAAGATCCGTTCGCATCCTTCCTCGAACTCTGGCCCTATCCTGATATTCCCTCATTCGATGCGGACATCACGATCGACGACAATCGCGACGATACGGGCCGCGTCGCGTTCATTCGCGGACATGAAGCCGATGTTGAGGCGCTCGCATCGCTGATCCAAAAGGTCTGCAAAAGCGCGCTTCCCTTCGGTTTCGAGTGGGCGTCTACCTGCGACAAGTTCAGGCCGGGCCAGCATGGCGGCGGATATTTCGTCATCACCGGCACGGAGATTCTCGGCACCTCGACCCGCGAGATGATGGACGAAACGCTGCGATCGGTCCGCCCGGGATTGAGGACGTGACCGGCATCACCAGCGCGAGCGTGACGCTCTATGTCGATGTGTGGGACGAGCAAATCATGCGGCAATCGGCCTTTGCCGCCTATGCGCAGACGAGCGGAACCGCCGATCAGTCCGATTTTGAACTGATGTGCGGGACACAGGGCCAGCCCGATATCTGCGCATGCCTCAAGATGATCTTCGATCCCGGCCCGAGCCCGCTGGGCGTCCAGATCGAGGATTGCTGTGCCGAGCTAATCGATAATTGCGAACCGCAACTGGCCGACTGAAGCCGGAGGAGAGGGGGATGGGCAGGGGCGGGCGCGATGGGGCGCCCGAAGGCAGGAGCCTATCCCATGGCTTACGATATCGCGTTCCGATTTCAGCAAGCGCTCGATCCCTCGGGGCTGTCGACGCTTCCCGCCTGTCTCCACGCGCTGACCGCCGCGATCACGGATTGCCGGAACGCGGGCAAGTCCGACGATCTCGATCCCGCCGTGATTTTGCTGGCACGCCATCTCGGCGCCATCGCGAGAGACTTGGGCGAGGGTGACAGTCTGCTTCGCCGCGCCTGCATGGACCGGATTGCCGACATGCGAGGCAAATCCGCCCTCGCGGTGCTCGCGCAAAAGGGCGTCAGCTATGACGAGCAGGCCAAGAAGCTCTTCCATAGCGATGGCCGGAAGGCGCTGAAGCGCCTCGCCGACGCGCTTTGCCTCGCCGACGGAAGCTACGACCTGCGCTCGAACAAGGGCGGCATCGCGGTCAGCGGCGAGATCGTCCTTCATGGCGAAGGCATCTATGTCCAGCTCGGCCTCGGCATCGGGTCCGGCCGCGAGGTGATGTTTCGCCGTGTCGCAGGTCGACGAGACTATTGCGGCGACCGCAATCATTGGGCCGCCATTGGCGAACTGCTCGAGCCCGATCGCCTGGCGGCGCGCATCCGCCGCGACCTCCATCTCCCCAACCCCGGATCGCCGCCCCTGCGGCTCGTTGCCTGAGGAGCAAATCGATGGAAATCATTGTCTCCCGTTCCCGCCTCGCGGGGACGCCGCCCCATTATATCTACCGCGTCCTGGTCCCCGCCGACGGCGTCGCGGCAGAACGACGCATGATCGGCGGTGCGTCCGCTGCGCCCAAGATTGCGGGGCGGATCGCATGTGTTCGCATGGCGCCCATCGTAGCGCCCGAGCGCTATTTGATGATGAGCCCCGTCGAACGTGCGGCCCTCGCGCCGCGCATCGGGGCGCTCAGTCGCAGGATCGAATTGCTGATCATCCGCTCGATCTTCCCCGAGATGACAGCGGACTCGGTGCCGATCGTATTCGAGCTCGACCATGACCCAGGCGATGCGTGCGTCTGGATCCAAATCGCGGACCTCACGGCCGCGTTCGATCGCCTTGAGGCCAACCTCGACATTCTCACGGCCTTCGACCTCGGTCTGCGTCAGGGCGACAATTTACGCGCCGCCTGATGTCGGTCGGCCGAGTCCACGAAACCTGCAACCTCGTCCTGAAGCCACCCAAAAAGAAAGGGTCTGAAATGAGCGTTATCGGACATAATCACATACGAAAGGTCGAAACGTTCGACGGCTACGATATCATCGCCCACCCACTGCCGGCGCGCGATGATCGCGTCTACTATCCGACGGAACCCGACGGCTGCAGCGCCGGCGTCACCTATGCCTCGCACAATGTGATGATCGCAAGGCCGACCGGCATCGGCAAGAAGGGCCGCCTCGCCATATTGATGCACCATGGCGGCGGCCGCCATGTTCTCGAATTCTACGAGGGGCTTCTGCCGGTCGCTTCGGCCCTGCTCGCTCTTCCCGAGCGCGAGCAATATGCGCTTGCCTACACGATCTTCGAGCAAGCCGACGAATGCGCGATGGGCATGCGCGCCGCCGAGGCGCGGCGCTGGGCCGAGGCCCATGTCGATGGCCGCATCCGCAAGCGCCGCCGCGGTCGCTCACAACAGGTCTATGTCGAAACCGAGGCTGAGCGAGCCATTCGCCGAAGCCGATAAGCGGGGCCCCTGATGACGGGCCCATGCGCCCGCTTCCCCTGGGCTAGGAGGAAAGGGGGAGCGGGGCGGTGCGGCAGCAATGATGTTGCCCGGCAACCGGAGATCCTGTCATGACGCTTCCCCGCGAGATTCGGCCATCGGTCGGCGATGAACTCATCACGAAGGTATCGCGCCTGTTCAATGGGACGATCACCGACGTTCTCAACGAGCTGTTCCAGAATGCCCGCCGCGCGGGCGCCGGACGGATCGACGTTCATCTGGGCGACCACGAGGGCAGCTCGAGCCTTCACATCGCCGACGATGGCCGCGGTATCGACGACCCTGCTTCCTTCGTCACGCTTGGGCGCTCTGGCTGGAGCGACGAGATCGCGCAGCGCGAGGACCCGGCCGGCATGGGTGTGTTCAGCCTGGCCGGCAGGACCGTGACCGTGCGGTCCTTCTCGCGGGTCGCAGACGAGGGCTGGACAATGACCATCCCCGCGGACGGCTGGGAAGGAGCGCAGCCCCTGGCTGTCGAAAACTGTCGCATCCGGGCGGGCACAGAGATCATCATCGCCATGCCCAAGGAATGGCTCTGCAATCTTCGGGGCCAGATCGAGGCCGCTGCCAAGCATTTCCCCCTGCCTGTCCACTTCCACGGCGCACTGCTGCCGCGTGAGGATTTCCTCGAAGGGGCCCATCGGGTCGAGGAATGGAACGGTTGCCGGATCGGCATCTTCCGCGCGAATTATGATCTCGCGACTGAACCGCGGATCAACTTTCACGGGGTCAAGGTCGCCTGCCGCTTGCCGTCGGTCAAAGAGGTCGATGGTTCGTATCCCTGGACGGCCCGGATCGACATCGTCGACGCGCCATCGTTGCAGCTCGTGCTCCCTGCGCGCAAGGAAATGGTCGATAATGCCGCGCTCGCTTCGCTGCGGGTAGCCGTTCAGGCCACCATTTATCGAACCATTGCAACCGAGAGCAGCCACCGACTTTCATTCCAGAACTGGCAGCGCGCAGCCGATCTCGGCATCGAACTTCCCGAAGCCAGTGCCTGGCTCTCCGAATGGTGCCCACGCACGGCGGACGATCGTGGCGGCGCCGAGGGCGCCCGCATCGAGGCCGTCCCGATGATCCTGATTCCCGATCATGACGCCGATATCGAGCAATGCGCGGCATCGCTGCTGACCGAAGAGAGGCTCGGCTTTCGTGCCGTCCGCGCCGAGGACGCGTTCGCGGGCTACAAATGGTATGATGACCTTCCCCGCGTCACGGGCCTGTCCTTTGCGACCGAGATTGACGGGCGTCAGATTCACTACGCCGACGGCGATGTGATTTGCTCGGACACATTGTCTGGCCGCGTTCCTATGATCACGCTCGAAGTTCCAGTCGTCCGCTGCGCCGCGTCCGACGAGCCGATCGCGACGTTGAACTTTCCCGTCGACATGCTGGTCTGTGCGAATGGCGGAAGCGGTCTTGATGAAACCCATGTCTTCGTTCGCGAAGGAGCCACTATCGCGCCGGCGGCGCTTGCGCAGATGATCGAGGATTGCTGCTTTGCCTACGACGAGGATTGTAGCAGCGATAGTTGGCACACCCAGCACCGCGATTTTGAACGCGATGCCCGCAAATTTGCAAATGAACTGCTTCTTGGAGCCGATGAAGCGCTCGCCGAGAACATCCGCGCCGTTTTCGCCGAAGAAGTTCAATGGATGATCCCGATCGGGCGGCGGCTCACGCTCGAGGCCTATCACGGCAATGTGCGGGTCGCGTTGGCGGCCAATGACGCCGACCCTGAAACCACTGTGGCATGACGATGCCGGAATCTTGAACCGAGCGGGCGATCCGTGGTCACCTGACCGGCCCAATTCCCGAGGAGTCACTCCCATGGCGGAAGACGAATTCGACGATCTCGTCGACAACGCGACCCATGCGGTCAACAATTTGATCCCATCCTCGCTACTCGCCGGAATGGATGCCGAGGGGAGATCGCATCTCCTGAACCTGATCAACGATGCTCTTGCGCCCATCTTGCGCGACCTCGGCCCTCCCGAGAGTGGCGACGCGGGCTCCGCGAGGACGCGCCTTTCGACGATGGCCGCGTTCCTTTCCGAACTGATCGAGACGCATATCGACAAATGCGAGAACGCCGGGGGCGGTCCGGACGAGCGCCCGCCGCACATCGTCTCCGAGGCATTTGGCACGCAGGCTTATATCGCAAGCATCGCGACCAGCTCCAGGATCGATGCCGCGCATATTCATGTCGTGTTCGAAGACGGTGATGCCTTCCGGCTCACGATCAAACGCGTCGGCACCTGAAGGCGGGCCTCTCCTCATCCACTTCGACTGGACTTTGTCATGGCGAACGCTGAACCATCGATCCGATTGTCGCCGCGGCGCGCGGAACTCGCCTCCTTCGAGCGTTGCTATGCCGTTGCCGTCAGGCGGTGCGCCGCCAGCGGTCGCGCCCAGTTCATCGTGAACACTGGAGAGACGCTGCGGCCTTTCAGGGTCTCATCGCGACCGCCCGGCAATGGCGAAAGGTTGACGACCCTCGTCGCCTGACCGGCCAATACGGAGGAGGGAAGGGAGAAGCATCGGCGAGGATCGTTGGAAGGGTATTCGCCGATGACATCTTCACGCCCGCAACATTCGCACCGCTTCTTTCGGCGATCGCTCGGCTGCCGGTGCCGTTGATATGGCTACCGCGCTCGCCCGCCTCTCGTCTGATGTCCGGCCACACCCGGGTCTTCCGGACGATCCTGCGCTGCCACGTCCGCCGGTCATCGCCGCATGGGGCATGGGACTCGATAGCACGGCGATGATCATCGAATGGATCGCGCGCGGCCGACCCCTGGACCTCGTGCTGACGGCCGACACCGGCAGCGAGCGTCCGGAAACCTATGACTATCTCCCGATATTTCAGCGCTGGATGGATGCCCGCGGCATAGCGCACGAGATCGTCCGCTATGCCCCGAAGCGCTTCAAGCATTGGCCGCCCTATTTCTCCCTGCTCGAAAACTGCCTCACCAACGCGACCCTGCCCTCGATCAGCTTCGGGCGTCACAGTTGCAGTCAGAAATGGAAGATCCAGCCACAGGATAAATGGGTCGAGAGCTGGGATCCCGCGAAGCAGGCGTGGGCACGCGGCGGCAAGGTGATCAAGCTCATTGGCTACGATGCATCGCCGGCGGACAGCCGCCGGTATGCGCACCGCGAGGGGCATGTCGACCCGCGCTATGACTATTGTTACCCCTTACGCGACTGGGGTTGGGACCGGCATCGATGCGCGGCTCGCATCAAGGCCGAAGGCCTTCCCGTTCCCGTCAAGTCGAGCTGCTTCTTCTGCGCCGCGATGAAGCCGCACGAGGTTCAGACCTTGCCCGCTTGGTGTCTGCGCCTGATCGTCCTGATGGAAGCGCGCGCGGCCCCCCGCCTGATCAATGTCGAAGGCCTGTGGCGGCGGTCCACCCGTGCGCGGCCCGGTACGATGACCGAGTTCATCCGGGACTGCGGCCTGTTGCCGCCCCGCGAGATTGCCGCGATCGTGAACGGCGCACCCGTCGCCCTCGTCGAATTCCAGGCAGTCGCGGCGCAGATCCCGATCGAAGAGCGACCGCCGCTCCGCGAATGGATCGACCGGTTCAACGCCGGTGTCACGCGGCTCGCGGCGTGACCATCGAGCACCGCGGATCCGAATTCGCGGATCGAACAGCAGGAATCGGTTCGTTGAATTGCCCTCGACCAGAGCCTCCCTTCAAGGAATACGCCATGGAAACCGGACAATATCTTGTGCTCAGCACCGCCCATATTCGCTGCGCGACCGGGCAGCTGCTCACCGCTTGGGCAGACTATCCGCCGCACAGGCGGCCGCTGTGCGTCGCGCCAACGCAATATGGCTGGTTCCTCCATACGATGACGCTACCGCCCGAAGCGCAGCGCTGTCTCCCCAAGGAACTGCCCGCGATCCTGGCGCTCGGCCGCGACAACGGCTGTGATTATGTGCTGCTCGACAGCGACGGACCGACCGAGGACTTGCTACCGACGTTCCCTTGGTAGGTCCCTGTAAGTGTCTGGATGAGATAGTTCGGTGTCGGACTGCCGATTACTTGCCCTTTGTTCCCGGTGGAATGCCTGCTATTGGTAAAGTTAGATAGCTTGGCATTCGAAGGGTGAACGCATGGACGATTCCGAAACGCTCGTAACGCTGACCGCCGATATCGTGGCTGCTCATGTCAGCAACAACAGCGTCGCGATATCCGACATTCCCCTCGTCATTCGGTCCGTCCATGAAGCCCTCGCCGGTCTTGGCGTGACCGAGCCCCCCGAAGTCAAACAGGAGCCCGCCGTCTCGATCCGCGCCTCCGTGAAGCCCGATTACATCGTGTGCCTTGAAGACGGCAAGAAGCTCAAGATGCTCCGCCGCCACCTGATGACGGCCTATAACATGACCCCCGACGAGTATCGCGCGAAGTGGGACCTTCCCAAGGACTATCCGATGGTCGCGCCCAATTATGCCGAGACCCGCCGCACTCTCGCCAAGGCCATTGGCCTCGGAACCAAGGGTCGGGGCGGCGGCGGCAAGGCCCCGCGTGGCCGCGCCAAGGCAAAATAGCCCGGTCTTATCCTCCGGAAGGTCCCGCCCTTAGATCGTCCGCGCTTTGGGCACGCCTCAATGAAATTGGTCTTGACGTTGGCCGCCGCTCTGTGGGCGGTCCGGCGACCTTCACGCGCAACACCGCGACCGCGCCGTCACCGGACCGCGAGCTACCGCTCGCTCTGACCCCTCGCATCGCGGAATGACACTACCGGCGGCGTTAGCGGCCGCCGCCTCTCTTATCTTGAGACTGCCGTCCGACCGATCGCAGGCGCGCCGCATTGGCAGCGCGCCTGCGGCGCGTTCGAGACTCTGTCCCCTGGAATAGCCTGGCACCGGACTGTTGTGCTTGATCCGCAGATGGTTGGATGTCGCTGCGGGGCGGCTGTCCGCTGCCGCGGGCACCGCCGCTCTATCTCCGCGGCGCTGCGCGCCGCTCCGACCGAGCTCCGGCTGCGCCGGATCTCGGCCCTGAAGGGTAACGATTGGCTGCCGAAAGGGAAATGCGCGGGGGCCGGGTGGAGCTAGGCCGGTCGGCCGCGCCGACGGGATGGCGGGGGACTGACCTCGCACGCATCGGCCGAGACTTCGAGATCGATCGCGAGCTGGCGCAGCGCCCGCGCGGCCCCGAGCCGCTGGAGCCCGTCACCATGCGCCGCGGAACTGCCGCGATCCGCGCGCGACCGCGCGAGCCGCGCAACCGTCCTCATCGTCTCGGCATCCATGCGACCTGCATAGCGCATCCGCGCGCCTGAAGCGAGCGGGTGCGTGAGGGCGCGAGGGCGGGTGCGACCGCAGGCCGCGGCGCCGGACGGCGGCGGCGGGACAGAGAGGAGAGGGGGACCTTGGCGGGTGTCGCTTCGGGATTGGCCGGAGCGATGAACGTCAAAGGAAAGTCCCATGAATATTGGTGAATTCAGCAATCGGAACGGCCGTCTGATGGGGTCGATCGCGACCCGCACCATCGATCTGCCGCGTCTCGGCCTTCGTCCGGTCGAGAGCGATCACGAGCGGGCCCCGGCCTATGAGATCGTCGCGCTCAACGTCGGCAATCGCTGGGTCCAACTCGGCGCTCTCTGGGAAGCCGTCGCCAAAAATACCACCGGCGAAGTCTTCCTTCAGGGCTCGATCGACGACCCGAGCCTCCCGGAACCGCTCCCGATCGCGCTCTTCGGGTCCGAGCAGGATGGCTACCGCGTCGCGTGGCGGCGCCCGCAGCGCCGCGACGACTTCGGTCCCGCGATCCGCTCGTCGCGCCGCGACTATGGCGACGGTGAGCAGGGCGGCGGGTTCGGCGAGAGCACCGCAGGCACCGACGGCGCGCTGATGGATAATGGCGCGGGCGCCGGCGCCGACGTCGATGATGAGGTCCCGTTCTGACGGTCAGGCTTGACGGGCCGGGGGCTTCGGTTCCCGGCCCATTTTTCTCATCCAGCTTGGGAGGCCGTCATGGCCCAGATTCGTCTCATCGAATGCGGCGCCGTCATCGCCGCTGTCTTCGACATCGTCGCCGGAACCGCGCTCGAACCGCTCGCGCCCGTCCTCGCATGGGAGGTCGTCAACGGGCTGCGCCCGCTGGACGGCATCGCTGCCAGCCCGGCGCCGCGGAAGCCTGCGGGCGCAACGCTCCACTGATCCTCGTGCGGCCGGGCGGCGCAGCCGCTCCGGCCGATTTTCATTTTTGCTGACTGGAGGCCCATCATGACCAACGCCAACCCCGCGTCCGTCGACCGCTTCGCCGACCTGAAACAGCTATACGCCGAGGCCATCGCCACGCCTGAATTTCAGGCCGCCTTCGGCGACCCAATCCCGCTCTCGATCGTCTCCGCCGGGGACGAGCCGAGCGATCTCGACATGCCCGAGCCTTTCGCCGCGCAGGCCGAATGCGGCGGCGTGATCGCCGCGATCTTCGACCTCTTCACCGACACGCGCCTCGAAGCGTTCGCTCCGGACATCGCATGGGGCTTCGTCAATTCATTCCATTTCACGGCCGGAAAGCTTGCGCGCCGCGAAGATTCAATTGCGCAGGAACTCGGTGATCTCGCGCGCACGCCGGACCTCAGCGAAGTCTATGCGACGAGCCTGGAGGAGAAGCAGCTCCTCTGCCGCTCGCTCGCGGAACAGCGCGACGCCATCGAATGCATGCGCGATTATGCCGCCGAAATGTATCGCGCGCTCACCGGCTGGCCATGGTCGCCGGCGAAGGGAACCCGGGCGTCGTCCGTCTCGATGGCGAGCCAGATCGCGGCGCAAGATTTTCTGCGCGAGCGGGTGATCTGCCCCCTTCTGAGTGGTCCAAAATTGATGATATTTTGGACGACGAAGGAGATATAGAATGCCGAGCAAAAAGCATCGCCCGGAAGAGATTATCGGCAAGCTACGTGAGGCGGAGGTTGTG
>NZ_JAXMPB010000007.1:0-217031 GCF_034380315.1 Sphingopyxis sp. | reverse complement strand
GCCGGAGGCCGTTCCATCGCCAGTGTCGCCCGCCGGTTCCGCTTCGCTCCACCTGCGGCCAACACTGGCGATGGACGCGTCAATGCACTAACAATCCCAGCGGACCACTCGGTGGGGGCCGGTCAGTTAGCGCGGGGCGACAAGCTTCAGCAGCATGGCGGCAAGCGTGCGGTGATCGGATGCCGAAGGGTGGCCGTGACAGCCGCGCAGGTCCAGGCCGGAAAAGCGCAACGTGCGCACCCGCGCGGAAAGCGGGCGGGGCAGCATGGGAACGACGCGCTCGACGTCGGCGAAAAAAGGGTCGGCGCCCATCAGGATGAACTGGGCGCCGGGATGCCGGGCGGCGAGTGACTGCACGAAACCGGCGTAGCGGTCGCGATAGGCCGCTTTCAAGGCCGCGGCATCGGGCCAGGCTTCGCCGGGACGAACGCCGGTGGAAAAATCATTGGTGCCCAGATTGATTACGATCCATTGCGGCGACCAGTGCGGATCGGCCGTTTCCGGTGCCGGTTCGCCCGGAATGGCGCGAGGATACAGACGCGGCAGGCTTTCGCCGGGGACCCGGCCCTCATAATTGCGAACCATGCCGAAACCGGAAAAGGCGTTGATGCGATAATCTGCGTCCAGCGCTGCGGCGGTCAGCGGGCCAAAGGCGCGGCTGGTGTCCGTCAGGGCATGGACGTCGGCGCCGGTGCAATCGGGGCTGTTCGACAGATTGCCATAGCCCACCGAAAAACTGTCGCCGATGAACTCGATCTGCCGCGTGCGCGGTTGTGGCGACAGCGGCGTGCCGACGGTTTCAAAGGCGATGAAGCGGCTGTGCCCCGTCTGGCTTTCGGTCAGCTTGTCGAGGCGTATGACATGCTCGCCCTCGGTCAGGCCCGAAATGTCCAGATCGACGGGGCCGGGCGCTTCGAACAGGCGGGATTCCACGCCATCGATGGACAGGCGAACATGGTCGTGGGGGGCGTCGAAACGAACGCGCACCGACGATCCGTGAAACCGGCCCTCGATATAGACGCCGGGCCATCCGAAACGATGCCCTCCTTCCGCCGTTTCGATCGTGCGCCCGCCGACATGGACGGGCAGGGGCGACGGCGGGTGGCTTTGCGCATCGCCGTCCGCACCGGCCAGCCAAAACAGCAGCAGGGACGCCAGCGCCGTGCCCATCAGGTGGGCAGGATGTGCAGGATATCCGCCTGCGGCCGAACAATGCCGCGCGTCAGACGCGCCAGGGCGCTTTCGTCGATAGCCTCGCCGTCCACCAGTTCGACCCGGAAACGGCCGTGCAGGCTATGGACGCCCAGGATATTGGCATCGCCCCCCAACGCGCCTGATATGGCGTCGGGCAGCTTTGCCGGCGCTGTCTCCATGGCAGGATCGATCAGGGTGATTGCGGGGGCCGATATGCCGCCGGCGCTCAGCGATCCGCGAATTTCCTCCGCCACCAGGTCGGCGATCGTCCCCAGCACGACTTGGGCGGCATTGGCCGACGGGCGAATGATGCCGCGCGCGCCCAGCGCCGACAATGCGGCATCGTCGATGGCCTGCTGGTCGGCGACGATCAACCGCAGCCGGGTGGTGCAGGCATCGACGCTGACCAGATTGGCGGAGCCGCCCAGCGCGGCGACGAACGCCTCTCCGCGATCCGTTCCCGCCTTGGCGGTCGTGGGGGCTGCGACAGGGCCCTTTTCGCGGCCGGGTGTGGAAAGGTCGAAGCGCCGGATAAAGAAACGGAACAGGCCATAATAGAGCAGCCCGTAAACCGCGCCGACCGGCAGCAGCAGCCATGGCCGGGAGGAAAGGCCGAAGTTCAGGACATAGTCGAACAATCCGGCTGAAAAGCCAAAGCCCAGCTTGATGCCCAGGGCGTCCATCAGCGCCATGGAAACCCCCGTCAGGACGGCGTGGATGGCAAAGAGCAGCGGCGCCACGAACATGAAGGTGAATTCGATGGGTTCCGTCACGCCGGTCAGAAAGCTGGTGAAGGCCAGGCTGAACAACATGCCCCCCACCAGCTTGCGCCGTTCGGGCCGGGCTTCGTGATACATCGCCAGGCACGCGGCGGGCAGGCCGAACATCATGACGGGAAAGAAACCGGACATGAAGGCGCCCGCATCGGGGTCGCCGGCGAAAAAGCGCCGGAGGTCGCCGGTCGCTCCGCCAAAGTCGCCGACCAGAAACCAGGTCACATTGTTGATGATGTGGTGCAGGCCGGTCACGATCAGCAGGCGGTTGAACAGGCCATAGATGAACAGGCCCGCTCCGCCGCTTTCGACCGCGGCGCGGCTGGCGCCGTCGATGGCGCCGCTGATATGGGCATAGCCATAGCCAAAGACCGCGGCGAGCAGCAATCCGGCGACGCCGCTGATGATCGGGACGAACCTCCGTCCGCCGAAAAAGGCCAGATATTCGGGCAGCGCGATCGAGGCGAAGCGATTATAGAAATTTCCGGCGATCAGGCCCGACAGGATGCCGATCGGGACCTCCAGCCGGTCGATCTGGCCCACTGCCCAATTTTTGGCGGCCAGCGCCGCGGCGGCTTCAGGCAGGCCCGCGCCGATGTCGGGCGGCACGATCAGAAAGGTTTGCGCCCCGGTCATCGTGATCAGGTAACAGGTCACGCCCGCCAGCGCGGCGGCGCCATTGCCGTCACGCGCAAAACCGACCGCGACGCCGATCGCGAACAGGATGCCCAGATTGTCGAAGATCGCGGCCCCGGCGGCCGTGACAAAGGCGATGTCGAGCAGGTCGGGCTGGCCGATCCGCAGCAACACCCCTGCGATCGGCAGCACGGCGATCGGCAGCATCAGTGCGCGGCCGAGCGGTTGCAGCCTCTCGAGAATCTTCCTCATCCCCGTCTCTCCTCAAAAACGGCGCGCCAGGGCGCGGACGTCCGCTGCCGAGGCGCAGGCCAGGGCGCGCTGCGCATGGGCGCGGGCGTCATCCATTGTCAGGTCGCGGACGATTTGCTTCGCCTCTGCGACAAAACCCGGCACCGTGGACAATTCGGTGACGCCCAGCCCGATCAGGATGGGCAAGGCGGCCGGGTCCGACGCCAGCCCGCCGCACACGCCGACCCACCGGCCGTGCGTGGCGGCCAGGCGGCATGTCTCGGCGATCATGCGCAGCACGGCGGGGTGCATCGCATCGACCCCGGCGGCGACCGCGGGATTGCCGCGATCCATCGCCAGCACATATTGGGTCAGGTCGTTTGTGCCGATCGACAGGAAATCGGCCTCGGCGGCCAACAGGTCGGCGGTCATCGCGGCCGCGGGGGTTTCGACCATCACCCCGACCTCGACGGGCGTGTCGATCGCCATCTCTTCGCGCAGCCGGTCGACGATGCCGCGCACCGCGCGCAGTTCGGCAAGGCTCGCGATCATCGGGATCATGATCTTGCATCGATCGACGGGTTTTACGCGCAAAATCGCGCGCAGCTGTGTTTCGAGCAGGTCGGGCCGGGCCAGCGCGACACGGATGCCGCGCTGTCCCAAAGCGGGGTTTTCCTCGGCCTCGATGGGGATATAGGCCGCCGGCTTGTCGCCGCCGATATCAAGCAGACGAAAAATAACCGCCCCCCCCACCATCGCCTCCACGATCGCTTGATAGGCGGCATGCTGTTCATCTTCCGACGGCGCGGTGTCGCGCCCCAGAAACAGGAATTCGCTGCGCACCAGTCCCGATCCTTCGGCACCCTGGCTGGCGGCGTTGGCGGCGTCGTCGGTCGTTCCGATATTCGCGAATACCTCGATCCGCGTGCCATCCGCGGTGTGACAGCGATCGGCGGCGGCGGCGCGCGCCGTCTCGCGCCGGGCATCGCGCGCCGCGAGGCGGGCGCGAAAAGCGTCGATCCCGTCGTCCGTTGGGTTCGGCGTTGCATGACCGTTTTCGGCATCGAGCAACAGCAGCGCGCCGTCCTCGGCGGCGGCCAGCGCGTCACCCATCGCGACCAGCGCGGGCACCCCCATCCCTGCGCACAGGATCGCGACATGGGAAGTCGGTCCGCCGCGTGTCAGGGCAACGCCGGCGAGGCCGCTGGCAGCAAGCATGACCAGTTCGGAAGGGAACAGATCGTCGGCAACCAGTATCGCGCCTTCCGGGATTGCCTCCGTCCCCGTCGGAACAGATGCAAGCGTACCGAGCACCTGGCGTTCGATATCGACCAGATCGTCGATCCTTTCGATCAGGTGGCTGTTCCGGGTCGCGCGCAAAGCATCGATCTGGTCATGGATGGCGCCGCGCCAGGCAAAACCCGCGCTGTTGCCTGCTGCGATCCGCGCATCGGCGGCGGCGATCAGGGCGGGGTCGTCGACCAGCGCCAGATGTGCTTGCATCACCGCCGCGATGCTCCCTCCGGCCTGCGCGCGGGCGGTGATGCGGCTGCGAACCTGTTCACGCGCATCTTGCAGTGCCCGGCGTTCCGCTTCCGTCCCCGCGCCTTCGCGGGAAACGGCAATATCGGTTTTGGCGAGGCGAGCTACCACTCCCATCGCCAGTCCAGGCGAGGCGATGACGCCTCCGATCTGGCCGGGTTCGAGCGGCGTTGCCGATGGCTCGGCGGCGGGCATCGTCTTTGCCGGTATGGCTTCATCCATTCCGGAGGCCAGCAGGGCAACAACGGCGGCCAGCGCCGCTTCGGCATCGTCGCCGCGGGCCTCGACGACAAGTTCGTCGTCGAACGCCGCACCGAGGGCCAGCAAGGCGACCGTGCTGCGGGCATCGCCCCGTTTCTCGCTGCGCCGCAGGAAAATATCGGCCTGGAATGCGCGCGCGCATTCGCCGATGCGGGCGGCGGGCCGGGCGTGGAGGCCGTGCGGCAAATTCAACTTTATCGCCTGTTCGATCACGGTTCCGTCGTCGGACCAGCGCCGGGCTTCGGCCTGTACGGGGGCAAGCGTCATCAGCGCTTCGCATGCGCCGACTGCGGTGTCGAGCGTGCGTCGCGCGATTGTAAAGGCATCGGCGTTGGTGACGATTACCGGGGTGATCAGGCTGGGCGCCGCCAGGGCCACGGCGTCAATGTCGAAATGGATCAATTCCTCGCCGCGCGTCACGCTCTGACCCGCGCGGACCAGCGGGGTAAAGCCCACGCCTTTTAACGCAACGGTATCGAGGCCGATATGGATCAGCACCTCCGCCCCTTCGACGCTCCGCAGCGCGATGGCGTGCCCCGCCTCGTGAACCGTCAAGACCTCGCCATCAAAAGGGGCGACGACCGTATCGTCCAACGGCTGAATCGCGATCCCGTCTCCCATCATTCGGTCGGCGAAAACGGGGTCGGGGACGCCGTCCAAAGCCGAAACCCAACCTCTGAGCGGAGAGGTAATGATCAGGCTCATCGGCAAATTCCCGTTTATTGTGCGGCAGCAGTGAGATGCGCGGAAGAATCGGACAACGGTATGCCGCCGATCCACGTCATGCGCGGTTGCAGCGCGGTATCGAGCCACACCCAATCGGCACGTCGCCCTTGTGCAATGGCACCGTGGCTGGTGCCGAGCGAGAGGAAACCGGCGGGCGTCGCGCTGGCCATGGTCGCGACGTCGGCAACCGACAGCCCCGTGACCTCGACCGTCTTACGGACGGCAGAGGCCATGTCGAGATGTGTGCCGGCCAGCGTTCCATCCTCGAAAATGCAGACGCCGTCGCGGACCGCGATGCGTTTGCCTTGCAGGGTGAATTCACGGTCGTCGGTGCCGACGCTGGGCATGGCGTCGGTAACGAGCATGACCCGGTGCTTGCCCTTGGCGGTAACTGCCAGGCGAACGACGGCGGGATGCAGATGAACGTCGTCGACGATCAACCCGCAATAGCAGTCGGAATCAAACGCGGCGCCGACCGCGCCGGGTTTGCGATGGTGCAGCGGCGACATGGCGTTGAAGAGATGGGTGAAACCCGACAGGCCAGCGGTGATCGCTCGCTGGGCCTCTTCATAGCTTGCATCGCTGTGCCCTGCGCTGACGATGACGCCGTGGCGGACGAGGGTCTGAATATCCTCTTCGTCGCACAATTCGGGTGCCAGCGTCAGCATGACGCGCCCGCGTCGCGGGGCGATCAGCATGGACAGCGTATCGGCGTCGAGACGGCGGATTCGATGGGCCTCGTGAATGCCGCGTCGCCGTTCGTTGATGAAGGGGCCTTCGATATGAATGCCGACGACACCGGGAGTGCCCTGGTCGATCGCGGCATCGACGGCGGCCAGAGCGGCGGCGATCTGCTGGGGCGTGTCGCTGATCAGCGTCGGCAGAAAGGCGGTGGTGCCGTAACGGGCATGGGCTTCGCCGATCGCGGCGATGGCGTCCACATCGACCTGATCGTTGAACAATACGCCGCCACCGCCATTGACCTGGGTGTCGATGAAGCCGGGCAACAGCCAGCCTCCTTCCAGATCGACGATATCGTCGGCCCGCTCGGCGCCGGCGGTCAGGACGGACGTGATGGCGCCGTCGGCGACGGCGATGTTCGCCGCCTCGACGACGCCACCCGGCAGTGCGACCCAGCCGTTCTGAAAGCGAAGGATCATAGCGTCTCGGTAACCTTGTTTAGATGCGGGGGCGAGTCGGGGTTGCATCCCCGTGCGAGCGACAGCGCATTCGCCATCCTGTAAAAGCTTTGGATCAGCAAAATCGGCTCCACGGCGGGGTGGGCGCCGATTGCCGGCAGGTCGGCGATTTCGGAATCGGGGTCCGCGAGCAGGACCGTGGCGCCGCGGCCGCGAAATTCGGCTGCGGCGTCGCGGACGCTGGTGCCTGCGGCATCGCTGCCGCCAAAGGCAAGGACGTGAAAGCGGTCGCCGACGATTGCCATCGGGCCATGGCGGACTTCGGCCGCGCTGAAGCTTTCGGCGTGGAGCGCACAGGTTTCCTTGAACTTCAGCGCCGCTTCCTGTGCGACGCCCAGGCCAAGGCCGCGACCAAGGACGAACAGGTTGGTCGCGTCGCGATAGGCGGCGACGGCTGGCGCCCAGTCGAATGCAAAAGCCTGCTCGAGCTGGGCGGGCAGGTTGGCGAGCGCACTTGTCAGCGCCTCTTCCTCGGACCAGGCGGCCACCAGCGCAGCGATCGCGGCGAGCGATGCGATATAGGATTTGGTTGCGGCTACCGAGCGTTCCGGTCCCGCTGAGAGGGCGATCACGACATCGGCGAGCGCGGCGAGCGGTGCGTCTTCGGCATTGATCAGGGCGACGACATAGGCGCCAGAGGCGCGTTGCTGTCGCACGGTCGCCAGCAGGTCGGGACTTTTCCCGGATTGAGAAATGGCGAGGCACAGCCGGTTTCCGGGCGCGACGGGCGCATCATAGACCGATGCAACCGACAGCGCCGCCGATGCGGTCGGCGTACCCGTCACGGTTTCGATCAGATATTTGGCATAGGTTGCGGCGTGATCGGACGATCCGCGCGCGCATGTTACGACGCCTGTCGGTGGTGCGGAACGCAGCCGTTCCCCAATGGCCGCAAAGGTTGCGCGATTCGCCGCGAGCAAGCGGGCGACGACCGCGCCCGCCTCGCCGGCTTCGGCTTCCATCAGCGTCGCTTCTCCGCGCAGGGCGGCGGTACCAGTCATTCCAATGTCTCTCCCGGCGGGATCATATACCCTCCCGCTCATTGGTACTATATAGGTTATATGTTCTGCATCAAGATGTATCTGCGCCCGGATCAAATTTTGATGATCCACCCCTTGCGCCTTAGCCATTCCATCGCACCCCAGATCAGCAACATATAGATGAGGATGGGGATCAGCGCGGCGACGGGATCGCCAAGCGCTGAACGTGCAGCGCCAAAGGGGGCGAGCATGATGTCCCAGGTCACGACCCCGGCCGTCACCTGATGCAGCGTATAGGCAGCGATCGCATTGGCGCCAAAGGCCAGCATCGTGGTCGTCGCCATCCCGGGCACGCGCCCTTCGCGATCGAGAAAATGGTGCAGAAGCGCGAGGACCAGAATGGTGATGCCGCTCGTCACAAGGACGAAACTGCTCGACCAAATGTCCTTGACGATGGGAAAGACCAGGCCCCAGAGCCCGCCCCCGATCAGCATCGCGGCGCCAGCGATTGCCACGGAGCGCGTTGCCCGGCCTTGGCGCCCGATCAGCATTTCGCCGATCGCCATGCCGATCATGCCTTGAGCGATCGCGGGCAAGGTGCTGAGGATACCCTCGGGGTCATATCCTTCCGCTCCTTTGACAAAAACATGGTTGCCAAGGACGGCGCGATCGATCGATGCGATGAAATTATGCCCGCGCACCCAAAGGTCGGTGGCCAGTCCATCGAGGGCGGGGAGCAGGGCGATCGGCCAATAGGTGATCAATATGGCCGCCGCCAGGATCAATCTCGCCCGTGTTCCCAGGGTAAGAAACAATATGGCGCAGGCACCATAGACGAGACCGATCCGCTGGAGCACGCCGAACAATCGCCAGTCGCCCGAGGCGAAACTCGCAAACCAATAGAGATTGCTGAGGATGAAGCCGAGGAAAAGCAGGCGTGCCGTTCGCGTAACGATTCGGCCATAATTCGGAGAAGCGCGATCAACATGCTGCATGGAAAAGGGAATCGCGATTCCCACCATCGTCAAAAATCCCGGAAAAACGAGATCGGCCAGAGTGAGGCCATCCCAGTTGGCATGAAGCAGAATCGGGGAGACATCCACGTCCGCGCCATATTTCAGCGCCGCGGCGGAGTTGACGAGGATCATTCCGGCGACGGTCATGCCGCGCAAAACATCCAGTGAAATCAATCTCATATGCCAAATCCTCCCTCTCGCCCCGTCCTTGCGCCTGTGTAATTTTCTTACGTGTAAATTAGCGATAGACAGCGAATATAATTTGTAGTCTATTGGTAATAGTCCAATCAATCAATTGGTCTTATAAAGATTGCAGAAATGGCAGTCGAGACCGGACGCAAAGGGGATGAAGAGGATGAGCGAGAGGTCTGCCCGTAGCTTCAATATGCGCGATCGCTTGTTGCAGGGAATTTGCGTTGCCGCCCTTGTCGGGGCGCTGAGCGTTCCGGCGGCTGCGCAGGAGGCTCCCGTCGATTCGGGTGCGGACGCGGCGGATGCGGACGATATGATCATCGTAACGGGCATTCGCGCCAATCTGGAATCGGCGCAGGGGCGCAAACGCAGCGCCGACACGGTCATCGATTCCATCACCGCCGAAGATATCGGTTCCTTTCCCGACAAATCGGTGGCGGAGGCGCTGCAGCGCGTACCGGGCATCACGGTCAACCGCTTTGCGGGTACCGACGACACGGCCCACTTTTCCGCGGAACCGTCCGGGGTCATCATTCGCGGTCTCAACCAGGTTCGTTCGGAATTCAACGGGCGCGATACCTTCAGCGCCAATTCGTCGCGCGGGCTGAGCTGGCAGGATGTCTCGCCCGAACTTTTGGGCGGCATGGACGTTTACAAGAACCAGACGGCCGATCTGATCGAAGGCGGTATCGCCGGCGTCGTCAATCTGCGTACGCGCGTGCCCTTTGATCAGGATGGACGATTGATCTCCATCTCGCTCAAGAACACCTATGGCGATATTTCGCGCAAATCGACTCCGGAAATTTCGGCTATTGTTTCGGATCGTTGGGATACCGGCATCGGCGAGATCGGCTTGATGCTGAACGGCGCTTATTCGCATGCCAAAACGGCCAGCCAGGGCGTGCAATTCGACCGCATGGCTATCTTTAACGGCGTTTTCGGGGCTGGAAAACAGTATATCCCCAGCGGCATTTCGATGCGCGATAACGAATATGACCGCAAACGCTATGGCGTGTCGGCGGCGTTCCAATGGCGATCGAACGACGACAGCATGTTGTTGACCGGGCAATATAACCGGTCGCAGTATAATAATAGCTGGCGGGAATACTCGATCTTATCGAGCGCATTCAGCATTTATGGGGCGGCGACCGATTCGATGATTACGGATCCGGCATTCGTCGCGCCGCTGCGTGGTACCGCGCCGTTCACCTTCGACGATGATGGCAATTTCCTGACCGGTTGGTGGTCGGCCCAGCGACCCTATGTCGGCGAAGGTAATGCCAATCTTGGTCTTGGCGTCAACGAAAATGGGCAGGCCTTTTTCAATCGATGCTATTCTTGGGAGGGATGCACCAACGGGCGTCGGGCGCCGCAGCTCGATACCCAGGCGAACGCGCTCCGGAACAAGCAGGTGACACAGGATTTCGGCTTGAATTTCCGGTGGAACATTGTCGACAATGTCCAGTTGACGCTCGATGGCCAATATGTCGATTCGACGGTTCAGAACTATAATGCGTCGGTGACGGCACGCAGCTATGCCAATGCTTATGTCGACTTGACGGGCAAATATCCCCGGCTCGAATTTCAACCGGCGACGGCCGACAATATCAACCTTTCCGGGGGCGGGCTGACCAACGCGAACAACTATTATTATTACGCGATCACCGACCACACCGAGGATAGCGACGGACAGGAAGTCGCGTTGCGGGCGGACCTTGAATATGACGTGGATTCGGGCTGGCTCGACGCGATCAAGGTTGGCGCGCGTTATTCCGACCGTGACCAGACCGTGCGTTGGGGGGCTTATAACTGGGCCAATATTTCCAACACCTGGACTTATACCCAGGCGCCCTATTTCAACATGGACAGCGCGGTATATCCCGCCGGAAATTATGGCGCGCACAGTTTTGGCCGCGACTTTTTCGCGGGCAATCAGCTGAACCATCACACCTTCCAGTTTTTCAACATGGACAAGCTGAGCAGTCGGGAAGGACTGGCGGCGGCGCTCGGCCGTCCGGCGATCGGGGTTGGCGATTATTTTCCTGTCTGCTCGAACGCCGGCTACCGTGCCGGCGAGACGGTTGAAAAGGAATTTGGCTGCTACCTGCCCAGCGAAATTCACAAAGTCAGCGAGCGAACCTTCGCCGGCTATGCGATGGCCAAATTCGGCGGTGAGGATCTGGCGATCGGCGGGGTCGGAATTTCCGGCAACATCGGCGTTCGCCTCGTGTGGACGCGCAACGATACACTGGGCGCGACGACCTTCCCCGTGGCGTTTACGGCCAACGAACTGGACTGCGTCGAGGGGACCGACCCGGGCACCGGGCGTCCCACAGTAACGGCGGGCTGTCTCGTCACCCCTGCCGAACTGGCCTTTAACAACGGCAGCACGCGGTCGAGCGACGTGAACGCGAACCATTTTCACGCCATGCCCAGTTTCAACGTGAAATTCGACCTGTCCGACAAGCTGGTTTCGCGTTTCGCTTACTCACGTGCCATTTCGCGGCCCGATCTGGGGTTGCTGCGCAATTTCCTGTCGATCAGTCGTATCGGGCCCAATTTCGCCAATCGGGACGATCCCAACATCAAATATGATGCGACCGGCAAGCCGATTTCCTATGACTGGCAATATCGTGGCCGATCGGGCAACCCGGGGTTGAAACCGATCGTTGCCGACCAGTTCGACTTGACGCTTGAATATTATATGGGTCCCGCATCGTCGCTGACGGTTACCGGATTCTACAAGAAATTCCTGAACTATGTCCAGGATGGGGCTTTCTTGATGGACGTGCAGAACAATGGCGTCACCGAGACGGTCGATGTCCGACGCCCGGTCAATGGTAAGGGCGCGAATATCTATGGGGCCGAAGTGTCGCTGCAGACCTTCTTCGATTTCCTTCCCGACCCGCTCGATGGCTTCGGTGTCCAGGCGAATTTCACCTATGTGAAGAACAACGGGATCGAGACGATCAATCTGACCAACGAAACCGGGGCCGGAACCGAGGGCGGCGGCGTCCGCTATGACGAAACGGCGGTCAGGGCCGACGCGCTCGAGGGGGTTTCGAAATACAGCTACAATTTGGTTGGCATGTACGAAAAGGGGCGCGTGTCGGCGCGTGTCGCCTATAACTGGCGGTCCAAATTCCTCGTCACGGCAATCGATTGCTGCGTGGCCTTGCCGATCTGGCAGAAGGGAACGGGTTATCTTGATGCCTCGGTACGACTGCGCGCGACCGACAATATCGAGTTCATACTCGAAGGGACGAACCTGCTCGGAACCGACACCGTCCTGTACCAGCAGGTCGACGCCGATGGTCTGCTCAAGCCGAACGCCTGGTTCCGGAACGACCGGCGTTATCAGGCGGGGGTTCGCCTGACCTTCTGATCTGCGGCGCGCCGACATTGCTCGACAAGGGCTGGTGTCGGCGCGGTGCGGCATTAGGGTGCAAGACTCATGGGGCGACGGTTCGATCTGGTCATTGTGGGTGGCGGAACGGCGGGGTGGATGTGCGCCGCCGCCTGCGCGGCCAAGTTGGACCGGTCACGCTTTCGGATAAGGCTGATCGAATCCGAGGAAATAGGAACGGTCGGCGTCGGCGAAGCGACACTGCCCCAGATGAAGGACTTCAACGACTTTCTTGGTCTTGATGAAGTCGAATTCATGCAGGCGACGCAGGCCAGTTTCAAACTCGGCATCGAATTCGTCAATTGGGGGCGCGAGGGGGATCGCTACATCCACCCCTTTGGGACTTTCGGTCGCCCGATCGGTGAAGCCGACTTTTTCAGCTATTGGGTGCGTGCGCATCACAATGGTACGGCGGCGCCGCTGTCCGATTATTGTTTTCCGATCGTTGCAGCGCGGCAAAATCATTTCATGCTGCCGACCGGCAAGGCCGACGATGTGCGCAATGCGTTCGCCTATGCCTATCACCTCGATGCCTTTCTTTACGCCCGCTACCTGCGCCGGTGGGCGGAGGAGCGCGGCATCGAGCGTGTCGAAGGGCGGATCGTCGACGTCGAACGCGATACGGAGAGCGGGCGTGTCGCTGCGGTGACATTGCAATCCGATGCGCGGATCGAAGGCGACATGTTCGTCGATTGCTCGGGCTTCCGGTCCTTGCTGCTCGGGCAGGCACTTGGGGTGGAATTGGAAGAATGGACGCACTGGTTGCCCTGCGACCGCGCGGTGGCCGTTCCTTCGGTGCGGTCGACGGATTTCACTCCCTATACGCGCTCGACACGCCGCAAGGCCGGGTGGCAATGGCGCATCCCGCTCCAGCATCGCACCGGCAACGGCTATGTTTACGCGAGCCAGTATATTTCGGACGATGAAGCGGCGGCCGCTCTGCTGTCCAGCCTGGATGGGGAGGCGCTGGCCGAACCGCGCGTTCTGCGCTTCACCGCCGGAAAGCGGCGGTACGCTTGGGCGCAAAATGTCGTCGGCATGGGCTTGGCGGGCGGCTTTCTCGAACCGTTGGAATCGACCAGCATCTATCTGGTTCAGATGGCGATCATGCATATGCTGACGTTGTTGCCCTCGGGCCGCACCATCGACCCGGCGCTGCCGAACGAGTTCAACAGGGTGATGGACGTCGAATATGACCGCATTCGGGATTTTCTGATTCTCCACTATGTCGCGAACGATCCGGCCGCGCCCCTTTGGCAACAGGTGACGGCGATGGACATCCCGCAGTCGCTTACGGCAAAGATCGAGCGTTTCCGCAACCGCGCCTATGTCGAGGCGTATCGCGACGGATTGTTTGGGCCGCCGAGTTGGCAGGCGGTGTTTGTGGGCCAAGGCATCATGCCAGCGGCTGCCGATCGTCTGGCCGATGCCATGCCCGACGCGGTACTGGCCGACCGGCTCGGCAAACTGGCGCAGACGATCGAGCGGGGGGCGGCGACGGCGCCGCTGCATGCCGACTTCGTGGCCCGCTATTGCCCGGCTCCTCTGCCGTGAGCCCGGCTGGCGCGGGACCTGTCCGGCGAGCGCTGGTGCATGGCGGCGGTGTGGCCGCGGCTATGGCTGCGCTCGCGCTCGCACGCGCTTTCGGGCGGCTGGGTGTCGAATTATTGTGGGTCGACACGGGCGATGGCCCGTCGGCGCACACGGCGTTGACGGCGCCGCCCGATCTCGCGACCTTCCACCGCCTGCTCGGGCTCGACGATCGGGCGTTGACGCGCGGGGCCGCCGCGACCTTCAACATGGGGCAGCAATTCGCCGGTTGGGGCGGCGATGACAGCGCATTTCTCCATGCCTATGGCGATGCCGGTACGCCGTTTGCGTCATTGCCTTTCCTTCAGCATTGGACGCGCGCGCGCCACGCGGGATTGGGGGTGGGGCTGGAAGATTTCTGCCTCGCCGCTGCTGCCGCGAAACAGGGACGAACCGGCGGCCTTGCAGATTCCGCGACGCGGCAGTCGGTGAAGACCGGCTGGCATGTTGATGCGGCAGCTTATGCTCGATTGCTTCGGGTTGGATGCGTGGCTGCCGGGGTGCGGATCATCAAGGGACAATCCGTGCGTCCGATTCCATCCGACGATGCTGCGCGGCTGGATGCGGTGGGGGTCGATGGCGAAACGATCGCTGCGGATCTGTTTGTCGATACGCGGGGGACGCTGATCGACCTGCTCGATAACGACGAAATGGTGCCGTACGCATCTCCATGTGACCGGTTGCTCCGGGCCTCGCTTGCGCCGTTCGACCCTCTGCCCCTTTATAGTCGCGTCGCCGCGCATGGTGCTGGCTGGACGGCGTTGACACCGCTTGCCGATCGCACGGCTGTCGCATTCCACTATGATAGCGCGTGCCTCTCGGACGACGAGGCCCGGACGGCATTGGGGGCGATGACCGGTCGACCGGTGCATGATGCGGCCGAGATGGTCGAGGGGGGCGATCGGCTTCGGCCATGGATCGGAAATGTGATCGCGCTCGGGGGCGCCGCGGGTACCCCTCCGCCACTGGACGGGGCCGAGCTATTGCTGCTTCAGCTTGGCGTGGCACAGCTTGTTCTGCTCTGGCCGCTCGATCGCGGCGCGATGCCGGAAGCGGACATCTACAATGGCGAACTGAACGGTAGCCGGGCGCGCGTGAAGGACTTTACAGCTCAGCACTTCCGGCTCAACGGCCGGGCCGATGCGTTTTGGTCGGCGGCGCGTGCGAGGCCGATTTCGGATGAACTGGCCGCCAAGATCGAGCTGTTTTCCGCGCGCGGAATGTTCGCCCATTTCGGGCATGAGGCCCATGTCGAGGATGGGTGGGCGCTGTGCATGGCCGGTCATGCCATTGTCCCGCGTGGATTTGATCCGCAGATATTGAGCGTGGAGGAACCGGCACTGATGCGCGAATTCCAACGACAGCTCGGGGCGGTGGCGGCGGACGTGCGGGCGATGGAAAGCCATGCCGAAGCACTGGTGCGCGCACGCGGATGAGCGCGCGGTCGCGCCCCGTTCGGGATATCGTCATCGTCGGCGGCGGCAGCGCCGGCTGGATGGCCGCCGCCGCATTGGCGCGGGCGCTGTCCGGGCAGCCGCGCCGGATCACCCTGGTCGAATCGGAGGCGATCGGAACCGTCGGCGTAGGCGAGGCGACCGTCCCGCCCATCCACGAGTTCAACGCCTATCTGCGCATAGATCCTGCCGACTTTTTGCGTGCAACGAACGGCACGGTAAAGCTCGGCATAAGGTTCGAGGGGTGGGGCGGCGACGGGCACGGCTATTTTCACCCTTTCGGATATTTCGGGGTGGAGATGGCGGGTATCCATTTCCATCATTACTGGCTTCGTCATCTGGAGGCCGGCGGCGATCCTGATTGGGAAGCTTATTGCCTGGAAAGCATGGCTGCACGCGCGCAGCGTTTTGCGCCGGCCACTGCCTATGGTCCGGTGCATCATGCTGTCCATTTCGACGCGGCAGCCTATGCTCGTTTTCTGCGCGACTATGCGGAACGGATGGGCGTCGTGCGTATCGAAGGCCGGGTTGCCGAGGTGCGACTGGATACGGAAGACGGCTTTATCGAGGTACTGGCCCTCGACGATGGCCGGACCATCGCAGGCGATCTGTTCGTCGATTGCTCCGGCTTTCGCGGCTTGCTGATCGAGGGGGCGCTGGGGACTGGCTATGAAGAATGGAGCCATTGGCTTCCGTGCGACAGCGCGGTTGCGATGCCGACCACGCGCGAAGGCGATCCGGCCCCCTTCACCCGCTCGACCGTCCGCGACGCCGGATGGCAATGGCATATCCCGCTGCAGCACCGTGACGGCAATGGCTATGTCTATTCAAGCGCGCATCAGGACCATGACGAAGCAGAGGATTTGCTCCGGTCCCATTTGGACGGCACGCCGCTGTCCGATGCGAACCGCCTGCGTTTCATGGCCGGGCATCGCAAACGCATATGGAACCGCAATTGCGTTGCGATCGGGCTGGCGGGCGGCTTTCTTGAGCCGTTGGAATCGACATCGATCCATCTTGTGCAGACGACGATCATCCGCCTGTTGTCGATGCTTCCCCGCGATTCGATCGACCCGCACGTCGTTGCCCGTTTCAATCGCGATGCGTTGCGGGAATATGCGGCCATCCGCGATTTCGTGATTGCGCATTATGCGCTGGCCGGACGCGAGGATACGCCGTTTTGGCGCGACGTCGCGGCGGCGGGTATTCCCGACAGCCTTGCGGAACGGATCGAGGCGTTTCGCGCGACCGGGAACATTTTGTTCGAAGCGGGCGACCTGTTCGGGCCCACAAACTGGTACGCGGTGCTGACCGGGCAGGGCATCCGACCGCGCAGTTGGCATCCCGTTGCGGATTCGCTGCCCGCTGCCGAGATGGCGGCCAGATTTGCGACCTTGCGCGGCCGGACGGCCGAGCAGCTTGCGCAAATGCCTCGCTATGCGGATTTCTTGCGCGGCTTATCCGTTTAGTTCGGCAACCACGTCATAGGAATCGCCCCGGTAAAGGCTTTGGGTATATTCGGCGGTGCGCCCGTCGGCTAGAAAGCCGCGCCGCTCGATGAGCAGACCGGGGGACCCCGGCTCGATACCCAAAATTTCCGCCTGCTCGGCGCTGAATGCGATAGCGCGAAGTCGCTGAAGCGCGCGAACCGGCAGATGCCCGGCTGCGTCCAGCGCTTCATAGAGTGACGCGCCCACCGTTTCGACCGACGGCAGGCAATAAGCGGGGATCGTCGCATATTCGAGCGCCATCGACGTATCGTCGGCATAGCGGATGCGATGGAAGCGATAGACGAGCGACCCTGGCGACAAACCCAGCGACAGCGCCTCTTCCGGCGTCACGCTCCCCATCGTCTTGCTGACCCATTCGCTGTGGGGCCGCCGCCCGCGCGAGATCATGTCTTCCGAAAAGGAGGTGAGTTTGGAAAAGCTCTTCTCGACGCGCGGCCGGGTAACGAATGTGCCTGCGCCGCGTCGCCGGGCCACGATGCCGTCGCCGACCAGTCCGTCGATTGCCTTGCGCACGGTGATGCGCGATACGTCAAATTCTTCCGCAAGGTCGCGTTCCGTCGGGATCGCCTCGTCGGCCTTGACCACCTGGCTTTCGATCGCGTCGCGCAGGATCTTTTGCAATTGCAGATACAGCGGCGTGGGGTCGTCCTTCTGGAGCGGACCCACATGTTCGATCAACGACAAGGACGATGCTCCATCCGGTTCGACAAAGGTGGCGGCAGACACTGTCGGCGCCATATCCCCATGTGTTGCATTGGTATCGTTGCGTCAATCATTCTGATGGCCTTGTTGCACGAATTCCGCGCGGCATGGCACTTGTCGGTTCATGGTCGGAACGGCCTGGGCCCATTCCCTTGGCCCCATGCCGCCGTTGCTTGTCGGGACCATTTTTGCTTCGCTTTCGATCGTTCCCGGCGCGTTCGGCGTTAAAGGGTTGCGGGCGGCGCACCGCGCGACGGCAACATCTCGTGCGGCCGCGCCTTTCCCGGCGACTGTGACGATATCGCGATAGGACCAATGTGATTTTTCCTGTCCGAATCCATGGCGGTAGAGGAGAGGGGCCGGGCGTGTCGATCGACGCGACCGGTTCTGCGACGGTTTCGTCGCGACGCTGCGGCACCGGCAGCGCCTGCCAGTCGTCCGGCGGCCGTGGCTCGCCCCGCCGATTCTTCGATCCACGAAACGCCGCAACATGGCCGACCCTGACCGGGCGCGGGCCGGCTCCGTAATGGCCCCGTTGTTCAATACTAATATGGAACCAATCAAGGCAATGGGAGGCAGGGATGGACAGGAACAGGCGAGAAAATAGCCATTATCCTTTTAAAATTGTGCCTATTGTGAAAGGCGTTGACCGGATATTTTCTATATGACAAATTAGATACAAATTATGGAATGGGAGAGAGATATGCGAGCAGTGAGCGTGGCGGTCATGGCGGTCGCGTTGATGACGGCACCCTCGGCCTTGGCGAGCGAGGCGCCGTCGCAAGCCGCGCTGGACCGTCTGGCCGATACCATCGGATATCGGGTGACGGTTGTGGACAACCACCCGACATGCCCCGAAAAGGTCGGCGCCTGCTTTTTGTCGACCATCACGCTGACCTTGCCTGACAAATTGCCGCAGGGGCTCGGCACCGATGGGCTCTCGCTCTATTTCAGCTACGTCAACCAGCTGCCGCTCGTTGAAAGCGATATTTTCGAGCATCGCCACATCAACGGCGACGTCCAGCGGCTGACGTTGAAGCCCGGCGTCAAGCTGCGCCCCGGCGCGAAGCATGTGGTCAAACTGTGGGGTGTTGGCGCTCAATTTTCGATCGAACGCTCCATGCCGAATGCCTATCTGGTTTCCGATGGTTTGAAGCCGCGCACGATTGCGGCGACCCGGGTGGTGATCGATCCGGATACCGGGCTCGACAACATCCCCTTCGTCGATCCGTTCAAGGACGAGGCACGGCTGGCGACCAAGGGTGGTGCGGACAAGATGCGCTGGCTGACCGCTGAGCGGGCTTTCGAACAGCAGGCGGATCGTGCGGCGCCCAAGGCCGCTGGCGTCGTCATTCTGCCAAAACCGATCAAGGCGTCACAGGGAAGCGGAAAGCCGATTGATCTGACCGGCGGCTACACGCTGACCTTGTCTGGCGTGGCGCGCGAAGCCATCGCGCCCGCGTTGACGGCCCTGGCTGGATCGGGCGTGGGCGAAGGCGGAGCGCTGCCGCTGACCATTCGGGTGGGTTCGCCTTCGCTGGCGGCAGAGGCCTATGCACTCGACGTTACACCCCGCGGCATCCTGATCGAGGCGCGCGATGCGGCGGGGGCAAGCCATGCGCTGCGCTCGTTGACGCAACAGGCGACGTTCGAACGGGGGCGGCTCCGGCCGCTGCGTGTCGAGGACGCGCCGCTCTATGGTTTTCGCGGTTTGCATGTCGATGTCGGGCGCAATTTCCACAGCCGCGACCAGTTGCTGAAGATCGTCGAGGCGATGGCGGCGTACAAGATGAACCGCCTGCATCTTCATCTGGCCGATGACGAAGGCTGGCGGATCGAGATTCCGGGGCTTCCCGAACTCACCGATATCGGATCGAAACGGTGCCACGATCTTGGCGAAACGCGCTGCTTGTTGCCGCAGCTGGGCGCGGGCCCCGATGGCGAGGGTGGAGCCGATGGGTATCTCAGCGTCGCCGATTATGTCGCCATCGTAAAGGCCGCGACGGCCCGGCAGATCGAAGTGATCCCGTCGATCGATACGCCGGGACACTCGCGCGCCGCGGTGCGTTCGATGGAGGCGCGCTATGCTCGGTTGTCGAAGGAAGGAAAAAAGAAGGCGGCCGAAGAGTTTCGGTTGATCGACCCCGCCGACACGACGGTTTACAGCAGTATTCAATATTATAACGACAATACGCTCAACGTCTGCATATCCAGTAGTTATCATTTTGTCGATACGGTGGTCGATGCTCTGGCGGCGATGCATCGTCAGGCGGGCGCTCCGCTCAAGACCTTTCACCTCGGTGCGGACGAGACGGCCGGTGCGTGGGTGAACTCGCCGGCGTGCAAGGCCATGATCGCTGAAAACGGTGGCGATGCACGCGAACTGACGCCTCGCTTTATCGAGCGCGTGGCCAACAGTCTCGCGGCCAAGGGCATTCGCACCGGCGGTTGGAGCGACGGCATGGGCCATGCCGACCCGGCCCGAATGCCCAAGGATGTTCATACGAACATCTGGACCGTTCTGCACAGCGGCGCGATCCGAGAAACGCACGACCAGCTCAATCGCGGATGGCAGGTCGTATTGTCGATTCCCGATCTTGGCTATCTCGACATGCCTTATGCGCCGCATCCTGAGGAGGGTGGCTATGACTGGGCGGCGCGGGTCGTCAACGAACACCAGATTTATGGTTTCATGACCGAAAACCTGCCCGCCAACGCCGCGACGATGCGCACTATCTTTGCCGAGGAAAAGTCGATCGAGGACCAGCCTGTGCGGCAGGATGGTCGGCGTATCGCCGGGATTCAGGGCCAGTTGTGGAGCGAGACGATCCGCACCGACCGCCGCGTCGATTACATGCTTTTCCCGCGATTGCTCGCCCTTGCCGAACGGGCTTGGAGCCCGGCGCCCTGGACCCCTACTTATCGGGCGGGAGAAAGCTATGCGTGGAAGGACAAGCGGGTCGATCATGCGGCGCTGAACGAAGGGTGGCGCAACTTTGCCGGTCGGGTCGCGACCCAGTGGCCTCTGCTGGAGCGGATGGGGATCGACTATCGTGTCGCCCCTCCCGGAGCGCGGGTTGCGAACGGCAAGCTGGAAGCGAACAGCGTATTTCCGGGGACCGCGATCGAATATCGTCCGGTCGGCGGCGCATGGATGCCCTATACGGCGCCGGTCGCGATCCGTGGGCCGGTGGAAGTGCGCAGCCGCTCTGGCGATGGAAAACGCGCCAGCCGCGCCGTGCGGGTCGAACCGGCTCAATAGGGGCGGTCGGCGGGGTGGTGACGGCAACGCTCCCTGAACCGGGCGGAATGCTCGACGAGATGGACGGCGGCGACGTTGCGGCGGTGGCGCGGCACGTCGCCGCCGGCGAACGCCCCGCGATTGTTCGCGGGATCGGCGCACATTGGCCGGCGGTCGCGGCTGCCCGCATCGGTGACGAGGCGGTGGGCGCCTATATCGCCGAACGCGATACCGGCCGCGCGCTGACGGTGCTGGTTGCGCCGCCAGAGGCCGCAGGGCGCTATTTCTACGCCGACGACATGCGCGGCGTGAATTTTTACAGCGAAACGATGCCGATGCGTGCGCTGATCGAACGCTTGCTGACGCTTCGCGGGGCGATGGCCCCTCCTGGCCTTTACGCCGGGTCGACGCCGACTCCCGACAGCGTCGCGGGCTTTGCCGCCGACAATCGCCTGCCTTTCGACATCGGCGTCGATCCGCGCATCTGGGTGGGCAATGCCAGCCGCATCGCACCGCATTACGACATGGCGGCGAACATCGCGGTGGTTGTCTCCGGCCGTCGCCGGTTTACGTTGTTTCCGCCCGACCAGATCGCAAATCTTTATGTCGGACCGGTCGAACGGACGATTGCGGGGCAGCCGACAAGCATGGTCGATCCCGACTATCCCGACTATGATCGTTATCCGCGCTACCGGGAGGCGGAGCGGCACAGGCTGATTGCCGATCTTGCCCCGGGCGATGCGCTTTATATGCCCCCGATGTGGTGGCATCATGTGCGATCCGAAGGCGCGCTCAACATACTCGTCAATTACTGGTTCGGACAGCGGACCGACCGTTTTCCCTTTGCGGCGCTGATGCTGGCCATGCATTCGATCCGCGAATTGCCCGCCGGGGAACGTGCGGCATGGCGCAACTGGTTCGATCATTATGTCTTCGGCGATGGGGCGGAAGGAGTGGCGGATCATTTGCCGCCCCATGCTCGCGGCGTTCTTGGAACGCCCTCGCCGCAGCGCGATCGCGTCATCGTCGACTATGTTATCGGCATGTGCCGCAGCGGCGGCGCACCGAACTGATCCATCGCATTAGCGCAGGTTGCAACCGCGGCGCGCATATCTTGCCCCCATGCCATTCTCGTGCAAGGGACGCCTCGCGCGGCGCCGGTCCTTGCACATGGCTTTCGCCGCCTTGACGACGGGAGAGGACTGCGATGCATTTCGATGTGGTGATTGTCGGCGCCGGGCACGGCGGTGCGCAAGTCGCGGTCATGCTGCGTACGCAAAAGTTCGAAGGCAGCATTGCGATTGTCGGCGATGAACCCGAATTTCCCTATGAACGTCCGCCGTTGTCGAAAGAATATTTCGCGGGCGAGAAAGAATTTGAGCGAATTCAGATTCGCCCGGCCAAATATTGGGACGATCGCAATGTGACGATGCTTCTTGGCAAGCGCGTTGTATCGGTTGATTCTGCTGGGCACAGCGTCACGACCAGCGACGGCGAAGTGATCGGCTATGGCAAGCTTGTCTGGGCTGCCGGCGGCGCGCCTCGGATGCTCCCCATTCCCGGAGGCGATCTGCCCGGCGTACAGGGCGTGCGGACCCGCGCCGACGCCGATGTAATGAAGGCGGCTTCCGAAACGGCGCGCCAGATCGTGGTGATCGGCGGCGGCTATATCGGGCTGGAAGCGGCGGCGGTCCTTCGCAAGGCGGGGAAAAAAGTGGTGCTTCTCGAAGCGTTGGACCGCGTGCTGGCCCGCGTTGCGGGCGAGCCCTTGTCGCGCTTTTATGAACAGGAGCACCGCGATCATGGTGTCGATCTGCGCCTCGGCGTGGCGGTCTCCGCGATCGAGGGCGGCGACCATGTCACCGGGGTCCGGTTGGCGGATGGAGAGGTGATTCCGGCCGATCTTGTCATTGTCGGCATCGGGATCGTTCCGGCGGTCGAGCCGCTGATTGCCGCGGGGGCCGATGGCGGAAATGGCGTCCGCGTCGATCGGCTGTGCAAGACCAGTCTTCCGGACATTTACGCGATCGGCGACTGCGCGGCGCATGTGAATGATTTCGCCGAAGGCGCCGAAATCCGTCTGGAATCGGTGCAGAATGCCAATGATCAGGCCAATGTCGTCGCCAAGGGAATTTGCGGCGACGAGGCTCCCTATCACGCGATCCCGTGGTTCTGGTCGAACCAATATGATCTGAAACTCCAGACGGCCGGCCTTTCGACCGGCTATGATCAGGCGGTTCTGCGCGGTGATCCCGCGACCCGCAGCTTTTCGGTCGTCTATCTGAAGGCGGGGCGGGTGATCGCGATCGATTGCGTGAACCGGGCAAAGGATTATGTGCAGGGCCGCATGATCGTGACCGCCGGGCTGGCGGCCAGCGAGGCGCAATTGGCCGATATCGAAACGCCGCTGAAGGAACTGCTGCCGGCTTGACCGATCTTCCTCGTGGGCGGCGGGTATGGCGCGCGCGTTGCGCTACATGTCCTGCTGGCTTCCCGCTGGCACAGAATCTGCGGTCGAATCTGCAAACACCCGTTTCATTCCTGCCTTGATGTTGCGCATCAGGCGGCGGAGCGCGATCGTGACGATAATCGCGGCGATCAACAGGAGCAGCGCAATGGCGATTGCCAGCGGCGGATAGGCGATCACCAGGGCGATCAGGCCGGTGGTCGCGACGTCTTCGCCGGCAGAGACCGCAACATTGCTATAGGGTTCGGGGCTGACGTTCACGACCGTTCGGGTCGTCGCTTTGGCGCCATGGCTGATCAGCGCGCCGCCGCCGCCGAGCAGCAGCGCGACAACCTGCCACACCGGGTCCGATGAATCGACGAGGGCGAGTGCCAACAGCGCGCCGCCCAATGGCCGTACCAGGCTGTGGACCGCGTCCCAGGCCGAATCGACCCAGGCAATCTTGTCGGCCAGAAATTCGGCGAGCGTCCCGACCGCGGCGACACTGATGATCCACGGGTTCGCGAGTATCTGAAGCGATTGCAGATGTTCGGGCAGCGGCAACCATCCAAAATGCATCGCGATGCCGGTGGCCAAGATGGTGAGGTACAGGCGCCAGCCGGCCAGCAGGCTCAGGCTGCCGGCTATGCCCAGAATTTCGATGACTCCCATGGCGTCCTCCTGTCGGTGGTGCGGCCTGCGACACGCATGACTTTGGGGCGGTGATGCCCGGATGACAAGCCGACCGGCACTGTATATCGATAGACGCATGACGGATCGGCTTTTCTCTTCGAATGCCGCGGCGATCGTCCCCGACGGCGCCATCGCTGCGGCGACGCTCGTGATCATGCGCCCGGCCGACGCGGGCGGTCCTGACGAACTGTTGATGGTGAAACGGTCGGAAAATATGGCCTTCGCCGCAGGGGCCGTGGTTTTCCCCGGTGGACGGGTCGATCCCGACGATCATTGCGTGGCGCGGAGGCACGGCTTCGTGGAGGGCGACGCCGATGGGGCAGCCCGGGTGGCTGCGCTCCGCGAGACGCTGGAGGAAACGGGACTGGCGGTCGGCTGGCCGTCGCTGTCGGACAAGGACAGCGACACCGTGCGGCGTGCTCTGCTCAACGGAGCCTTATTGTCCGATATTCTGGACAGTCGCGGCGACCGTATCGCGCTCGACCTGCTGGTGCCATTTGCCCGCTGGTGTCCCAATTTCAAGGAATCCCGGACATTTGATACGCGCTTCTACGCGGTTGCCGCGCCCGAACACAGCCAGGAGCTCAGCGTCGAAGAGGTCGAACATAGCCACATATTCTGGGCGAGCGCGCGCGACACGCTTGGCATGGCCGACCGCGGCGATGTTTCGGTGATCTTTCCAACCCGCCGCAATCTGGAGCGAATCGCCAAGGAACCGAAATTCGACGATTTTTCGCGCCATGCCGGGGGATTTCCGATCGATCTGGTGACGCCCTGGATCGAGGAGCGCGGCGGCCGGATGCATTTGTGCATTCCCGATCATCTCGGTTATCCGGTGACAGCCGAGCCTTTCGAGCGGGTTCGACGGAGCTGAGCGCGGGTTCGGCCGTGCAACTTTTATGATACTTAGCGATTTGATAATAATTGCTTGTGTAGGGGCAGAACGTCGTTGCAATTGAGCGCGGCCGTGCCTACACAGGCGTTGCAGAAGCAGATCGGGGTCTTCTCGGTGTGATTCGAAGATAGCTTATCCAGTGGACGGAGAATATGATGAACCTGCTGAAGAAGGCTGCGATCTCCCTCGCGGCTACCTCCATGATCGCGGCTCCGGTCGTCGCTTCGGCGAACGACAGCGTGTTTGCGGTTTCGGCTGCTGAAGGCCAGAGCGAACTCGAAGGTTCGAGCTGGATCATCGCGGTTATCGCGCTTGCTGCCGTCATCGGCGGCATTGTGATCGCGTCGGACAACGACGACGACAATCCGGTTAGCGCATAACAGCGTTCGCCATACCAAATCTGCAGAGGGCTCTGGGCAATGTTCAGGGCCCTTTGTTGCGTTTGGCTGATCGGCCACTTTTCCCGGTTACAGCATGATGTTGCGCGCGGAGCGGGACCGCTGAAGCGGAATGGCCTTGGCCGCCTTGTCATAAGTCTCCCGTGCAATCGACGCCAACCGGACGGCATGGGTGGCGCCCTGGGTGTCATCCGACACCTCTGCTAGAATCGCACCCCATGGATCGACGATCAGGCTGTGGCCAAAGGTCATGCGCCCGTCGCCATGTTGGCCGCCCTGCGCCGCGGCGATGACGTGACAGCCGGTTTCGATTGCGCGGGCGCGCTGCAATATATGCCAATGGGCCTTGCCGGTCGGGACGGTAAAGGCCGCCGGAACGGCAATGGTTTCGGCGCCGCGCTCGACCAATGCGCGATATAGTTCGGGAAAACGCAGATCATAGCAGATGCTGAGGCCCAGCCGGCCCACCGGAGTGTCGACGACCACAATATCGCTGCCGCCACGATAAGCGGCCGACTCGGTCCATTTTTCGCCGGTCGGCAGATCGACGTCGAACATGTGAATCTTGTCATAGCGCGCGCGGATATCGCCATCGCTGGCAATGACGTGGCTGCGATTGACGCGCTGGCTGCCGTCTTCGGTCAGCAGCGGAACCGATCCCGTGTGCAGCCAGAGTCCGTATTTCTTCGCCATATTCTGAAATGCCGCGGGCCATGGGCTGTCCGCCTCGCGCGCGACATGGACTGCGGATCGATCGCGGTCGCGATCGAGAAGCACTGACATTTCCGGAAGAAAGGCCATCGCGGCGCCCGCGCGCGCGGCATCGCCGAGCGCGGCGTCGATCGTCGCCAGATTGGCTTCGGGGTCGATCCCGCTTGTGAGCTGAACGACAGCGGCGACGGGGGGCGTGGCGGAGGAAGGGGCAGTCGGCATATTCTCTGGCTAAGCCGATGCCGTTCATACGGCAAGCCGGCGTGGATAGTGACGTCGATAGTTCAGTGGCCAGTAAGCTTCGATCGCGATAAAGTGCGCCAATGTTCTATACCCCCGCGCCGAAGCCGCTTCGTTTCCTTCATGTTTTCCTTCCGGCTTGTGCCGCGACGATCCTGTTGATCGGAGCTCCCGGCGCCACGGCGCAGGATGCCGCCGCCAAGACCGCGGGCCGCACCACGGACGCTGGTTGGCTGTACGAAGGCAGCGACATACCGCGTGATACGGCCTGGCGGTTCGGTACGCTGCCCAATGGCGTGCGCTATGCCGTGCGCAACAACGGTGTCCCGCCGGGACAGGTTTCGATCCGGGTGCGGATGGATGTTGGCTCGATGTTCGAGACCGAGCGGGAACGTGGCTATGCCCATTTGCTTGAGCATCTGACCTTTCGCGGTTCGGAGCATATTCCCGATGGTGAAGCCAAGCGCATCTGGCAGCGGTTCGGTGTAACTTTCGGCAGCGATTCCAACGCCCAGACCACCCCGACCCAGACTGTTTATCAACTCGATCTTCCCAGCGTCACCCCGGCGACGCTCGATGAAAGCATGAAGCTTCTGTCCGGCATGATACGCGAACCGCGCATTTCCGGCGCGGCCGTTGCCGCCGAACGGGGCGTTGTCTTGTCGGAGCTTCGCGAATCGGACGGACCGCAAAAACGGATCGCCGACGCGACCAATGCCCATCTTTTTGCCGGCCAGTTGCTCGGCGACCGGTCGCCGATCGGGACGACCGCATCGCTAGGGGCGGCCGAAGCCAAGTCGGTCGCCGCCTTTCACGAGCGCTGGTACCGGCCCGAACGCGCCGTCGTCGTCATCGTGGGCGATGGCGATCCCGCCGATTTCGAACGCCTGATCGCGAAATATTACGGCGACTGGGCTTCAAACGGTCCCAGGCCATCCCAGCCGGATTTCGGAAAGCCCGATCCCAAAGCGCCGGTTGCGCGTTCGATCGTCGAGGCGGGGCAACCTCCGGCACTGTCGCTGGCGATGATACGCCCATGGAAAAAGCGCATCGATACGATCGAGAACACCCGCAGACTCTATCTTGAGTATATCGCCCAGGCGCTGGTGAACCGACGGCTCGAAAATCGGGCGCGCAGCGGCGGAAGTTACCTGGTTGCGACGGTCGGTCAGGAATATGTCAGCCGCAGCGCCGATGTCACGATGACGCAGATCGTGCCGCTGAGTGACTGGAAGGCCGCTCTCGCCGACGTGCGCGGGGTCATCGCGGATGCGATCCAGAACGCGCCGTCGCAAGCCGACATCGATCGCGAGGCGAATGAGATAGAGGCCTTTTTGCGCAAGGAGCTGGAGAATGCGCGCAATGAACCCGGCGCCCGGCTTGCCGATGATCTGGTCCGCGCGGTCGACATTAACGAAGTGGTGACAAGCCCGCAGGGGCAGGTGGACCTGTTCCGCGATATTCGCGCCGCCGCGACGCCCCAGGTGATGCTGGAATTGAGCCGTGCGGTGTTCAGCGCTCCGGTCACGCGGCTTGTGCTGACCACGCCCACGCCGGTCGATGGTGGTGATGGTGCGCTGCTGGCTGCGTTGGCTGCCCCTGCGACCGTGCGGGATGACCGACTGTCCGACGTGAAGGTCGATTTTAAACAGCTTGAACTGCCGGGCTCGACCGGAGAAATCGTCGCGTCTACGCCGCTTCCAGGGCTGCGCGCCGAACGGATCGAATTTGCGAATGGCGTGACCGCGCTGGTTTCGGACAATCGGGTCGAACCCGGCAAGGTGCGGGTCAATGTTCGATTTGGCAGCGGCAATCGCAGCGTGGCCGCCGATGCACCCAATCTGTTGTGGACCGGCGATTATGCCTTGGTGGCGAGCGGGGTCGGCCCATGGGGGCAGAATGAAATCGACCAACTGACCAACGGACGTCAGATTCAGATCAATTTCGATATCGACGATGACGCGTTCGAGCTCTCGGCGGAAAGCCGTCCCGCCGATCTGGCCGACCAGATGAAGCTGATTGCGGGCAAGCTTGCCAAGCCGCGCTGGGACACCGCGCCGGTCGAACGGCTGCGGATCGGCTATCTCACCGGCTTTGACCTCAATGATGCGACGCCCAATGCGGTCCTCGACCGTAATCTTCGTGGCTGGCTGACTGGCAATGACAGCCGCTGGGCACCGCCCGAGCGGGCCGAGATTGAAGCGCTGACCCCGGCGGCCTTTCGCGCCTTTTGGGAACCGCGTCTCGCCAGCGGCCCCATCGAGGTGCAATTGTTCGGCGACCTGTCATCGGTCGATTACCGCAATATTCTGGCTGAAACTGTGGGCGCGCTCCCCCCGCGCAAGGCTATCGCGCCCGATCGGGGGCAGACGGTGGCCTTTGCAAAGCCTGTGCGTGAACCTGCGCTCGCCTATCATCGCGGTGAAAAGGGGCAGGCGGCGGCGATGACCGCTTGGCCGACGAGCGGGGGCATCGCCAATCCGCGTGACGCGCGCGGTATGGAGGTGCTCGCCGCCATCTTTAACGATCGGCTTTTCGACCGGCTGCGCGCCGAACAGGGGGCAAGCTATGGTCCCGTCGTCGACAGTCACTGGCCGACCGGGTTCGACGGCAGCGGCGGCTATCTGCTCGTCGGCAGTTTGTTGGCGCCCAAGGATATCGGTCGCTTCTATTCCATTGCTCGCGATATCGCCGCCGACCTCGCTGCCAACCCGGTCAGCGATGACGAGCTTGCTCGCAATGTCGGCCCGATCCGTGAACAGGTGGCGCGGGCGTCGACCGGCAATGTCTATTGGATGTTCCTGCTGGAAGGGGCGACGCGCAATCCGCAGGTCGCGGCGAACGCCCTGTCGATCCAGGACGATGTCCAGTCGGTGACGGCCGCCGATGTCCAGCGGCTTGCCCGAGAGTATCTGGCGCCCGCGCGGCAATGGTCGCTGTCGATCCTGCCGCAAGGGATGACGATGGCCGATGTATCGGCGGCGGACAAGGCAGAGCCGGCGGTCGTCGGCGGGCGCTGATCGGCGGTTTGGGCGAAGTTTTGTCGATCGGGGACGGGTACTGTCCGCCGACGCCCCGGATGGTTCAGCCGTCGGCGGTGCCCGGATGGGCCATTTGCGGCCGGTGGATTCGGGGTTCCTGATCGAGCTGGCCCTTGGTCATGATGTCGTGGCGCATCTTCGCGCGGACATCGTGGATCGAGGCGATGACAGGTCCCATCGCGACTCCCAGGTCGATCAGCACGGCCTCGGCCAGTTGCAACGAGCTTTCCAGGGTCTCGGGCACCGCCTCGGTTGCGCCGGCGCGATACAGGGCGGCGGCATGGTCGGAGTCGCGGGCGCGCGAGATGATCGACAGATCCGGATAGGCCTGGCGCAGTCGCCGCGTCATGCGAAGCTGCTGTACAGGGTCGTCCATCGTCAACACGATCGCTTCGGCATGTTCAAGGCCTAGCCTGTCGAGGCTGCCCGGGCGTCCGACATCGGTGAAACGGATCGCAAATCCGTCGCGCCGTGCCGCGGCGACCGCGTCGATGTCGGCATCGAGTGCAATATAGGCACGGCCATGGTCGCGCAGCAATTGGGCGACAGTGCGCCCGACGCGGCCAAAGCCGACGACAATGGTGCGCGCGGTCGTTGTGTCGAGTTCCTCGGGGTGGTCGCTGCCCATCTCGATCCGCCGCGACACATCATGGCCGACGCGGGCGAGGAGGGGGGTAATGGTTAGGCCGATCGCGGTGACAAGTTGCCAGAATTCGGCGGTCGAACGGCTGATGAGCTGGGCTTGAAATGCGGCGGCCAGCACGATCAGCGTGGTTTCGGACGGGCTCGCCATCAACAGGCCCACTTCGGCGGCGGTACCGCGCCGGGCGCCCGAAAACCGCAGCAGGAGGGCCGTCACCGTCGCCTTGACCGCGACGACGCCGACCACCGCCACGACCAGCATCGGCCACTGCCGCGCGATGGTTTCCAGGTTCAACCCCATGCCGACGCTGATCAGGAAAACGCCGAGCGCCAGCCCCTTGAAGGGGGCGGTGATTGCCTCGACCTCGCCATGATATTCGGTTTCGGCGATCATCAGCCCGGCAAGCAGCGCGCCGACAATCGGCGACAGGCCCACCGCCGCAGTCGCGAGCGCGGCGACGATCACGACCAGCAGGCTTGCCGCCAGGAACAGTTCGGGGTCCTTGGCGCGCGCGGCCTGGGCAAAGATGCGCGGCAGCAGGAACCAGCCCGCCACGGCGAGGATCGCGACGACCAGCGCCCCCTGCCACAAGGTCGTCAGCAACAGCTGGGTGTTGTCGCCCGCGAGGTTGGGGGCAAAGGCGCCGAGGATGAAGATGATCGGAACGATCGCCAGATCCTCGAACAGCAGCATCGAAAAGGAAGCGCGTCCCACCGCCGATTTGGTGCCGGCGATCGGCATTACGAGCGCGGTCGATGAAAGGGCGAGGGCGATGCCGAGCCCGAACGCGGCGGGCGCCGACAGATTGCCGAGCAGGTAAAGCGCGCCGCCCAATAGGGCGCCGCCCAGCAACAGTTCGGCCGCGCCGACGCCGAACACCAGCCGCCGCAATTCCCACAGGCGGCGGAACGAGAGTTCGAGCCCGATCGAAAAGAGCAGCAGGATGATGCCGAATTCGCCGAACAGGGCGATGTCTTCGGCCGATCCGATGGTGACATGTTTCAGCCACGGATAATCGCCCGCAAGCGCGCCAAGCCCCGATGGCCCGACCAACAGGCCGACCAGGATGAATCCGATAACGGGGGTGATGCGAAAACGCGCAAAGGCCGGGATGACGATCCCGGCCGCGCCCAATACCACCAGTGCGTTGCCAAGGCTCGTGCCGTCTGCCGTTGTTTCCATGACCATGAAATGGTCTTAGGCAGACGGCCGCGCCTTGGCTAGACGCACCAATCAATCAATTGCGTGGGCTCAGCCGCCCATCGTCGTGTCGAGGTTTTCGACGATCGCCTCGAAAAAGCCTTCGGTGGTCAGCCAGTTCTGATCGGGGCCGATCAGCAGCGCCAGATCCTTGGTCATCTTGCCGCTTTCGACGGTCTTGATGCACACCTGTTCCAGCGTTTCGGCGAACTTCGTCACCTCGGGCGTGCCGTCCAGCTTGCCGCGATGCTTGAGGCCGCCGGTCCAGGCAAAGATCGACGCGATCGGATTGGTCGAGGTCGCCTTGCCCTGCTGGTGCATACGATAGTGGCGGGTGACGGTGCCGTGGGCGGCTTCCGATTCGACGGTCTGGCCATCGGGGGTCATCAATACGCTGGTCATCAGGCCCAGCGAGCCAAAGCCCTGCGCGACCGTGTCCGACTGGACGTCGCCGTCATAATTCTTGCAGGCCCAGACGAACTTGCCCGACCATTTCAGCGCCGAAGCGACCATGTCGTCGATCAGGCGATGCTCATAGGTGATGCCGGCTTCGTCGAACTTCGCCTTGAATTCGCTCTGGAACACCTCTTCGAACAGATCCTTGAAGCGGCCGTCATAGGCCTTCATGATCGTGTTCTTGGTCGACAGATACACCGGCCAGTTGCGCGCCAGGCCATAGTTCATGCTGGCACGGGCGAAATCGCGGATCGAATCTTCCAGATTGTACATCGCCATCGCGACACCCGACGACGGGAACTGGAACACTTCCTCGTCGATGAGCGTGCCGTCCTCGCCTTCGAACACCAGGCGCAGCTTGCCGGGGCCGGGGACGCGATAATCGGTGGCGCGATACTGGTCGCCAAAGGCGTGACGGCCGACGACGATCGGGTCGGTCCAGCCCGGAACCAGCCGGGGGACATTCTTGATGACGATCGGTTCGCGGAACACGACGCCGCCCAAAATGTTGCGGATCGTGCCGTTCGGCGATTTCCACATTTTCTTGAGGCCGAATTCCTCGACCCGCGCTTCGTCGGGGGTGATCGTCGCGCACTTCACGCCGACGCCATATTTTTTGATCGCGTTCGCGGCATCGACGGTGATCTTGTCGTCGGTGCGGTCGCGTTCCTCGATGCCGAGGTCATAATAGTGAAGATCGACGTCGAGATAGGGAAGGATCAGCCGTTCGCGGATCCACTGCCAGATGATCCGGGTCATTTCGTCGCCGTCGAGTTCGACGACCGGGTTGGCTACCTTGATCTTGCCCATGTGCGTGCCTTTTCCTGCGGGGAGTGGATTGCGAGCGGCCTTAGGCAATGCGGCCCGATTGATCAACTGCCCTGGTGGATCGTTGCGATCCAAGCCAAGGGGGCGTTTTAGCGGCGGCCGCCGGCCGGGCGCCGGGCCGCGGGCGGTGTCCGCCGCAACGGCGCGGTTCGCGGCCAACAAGGCGTTGCCGCAACCCCAGCGCGTCGGCGCCATAATCGCCTGGCGGGTCAGCGCTATAATCGCCCGGCGGATCAGCGCCATAATCGCCCGGCGGATCAGAGCCATAATCGCCCAGCGCGTCAGCGCCATAATCGATTGTCAGTGCGCCGCGCGCCGCTTAGAAGACCGTGCATGTCGAATAGCATTTCTTCCAATCGTCCGGGCGGCGGTATCAAATGGCGCTGGCCGTCGATCCACCCCGAAGGACGGAAATTCGCGCTCATCGCGGGTATCGTCACCCTTTGTTTCTGGCTTCTTGGCTGGGAAATCGCCGGCTGGCTGATGGCCGGCGTGACGGCATGGGTCTGCGCCTTTTTTCGCGATCCGGTTCGGGTCACGCCAACGGGAGCCGATCTGATCATCGCGCCCGCCGACGGGCTGGTAACACAGATCGCGGAAGTCGCCCCGCCGCCGGAGATCGCCGGTGCGGACGGCCTCGGCAATGCGCCGATGCTGCGGGTCTCGATTTTCATGAGCGTCTTTGACGTTCATATCAACCGCACGCCCGTTGCGGGCACGCTTCGCAAGCTGGCCTATATTCCGGGCAAGTTCGTCAACGCCGACCTCGACAAGGCGAGCGAGGAAAATGAACGCCAGCATTTCGTCGTCGAGCGTGCCGACGGGGTGCGTATCGGCTTTACCCAGATCGCCGGGCTGGTGGCGCGGCGCATTCTGCCGTTCGTCAGCATGGGCAATGAACTGTCGACGGGGCAGCGCGTCGGCCTGATTCGCTTCGGCAGCCGTGTCGATGTCTATTTGCCGGCCGGAACGACGCCGCAGGTGCTGCTTGGCCAAAGGACGCTGGCCGGGGAAACGGTCGTCGCGCGGATCGGAACCGCCGAAATCCTCGACGGGGTCGGGCAATAGGATGGCGGCTGACGGCCAGGCGGCGGGCGACGATCCGCGCCGTATCGGCGGGATTCCGCTGCGCGCCTTTGCGCCCAATGCGATCACCGCGCTGGCGCTTTGTTTCGGTCTGACCGGGGTTCGCTTCGCGATCGGCGAAGAGTGGGAAAAGGCGCTCGCCGCGATCATCTTCGCCGGGGTTCTCGATGGCATGGACGGGCGCATCGCCCGCCTGCTGCGCGCGCAGAGCAAATTCGGCGCAGAGCTTGATTCGCTGTCGGACGTCATTGCCTTTGGCGTCGCGCCGGCGATGGTCCTGTTCCTCTGGTCGCTGCAATATGCGCCCAAATTCGGCTGGACGGCGGCACTCGCGCTTGCGGTCTGCTGTGCGCTGCGCCTCGCGCGCTTCAATTCGCGGCTCGATGCCGATTTCCAGCCGCATAAATCGGCTGGTTTCATGACCGGCATTCCGGCGCCTGCCGGGGCGGGGCTGTCGTTCGTCCCTGTCTATCTGTGGCTGGTGACGGGTAACGACCTGTTCCGTGGTTGGTATGTCGTTATGCCATGGGCGCTTGGTGTCGCGGCGCTGATGATCTCGGCCATCCCGACCTATAGCTGGTCCTCGATCCGCCTGCGCCGGTCGTGGCGCCTGTTCGCGCTTGCCGGGGTCGGGTTGCTGGGCGCGGCGCTGGTGACGCTGCCGTGGATGACCCTGCTCGCCGTTTCCATCCTCTACGTCGCGCTCATCCCCTTCGGGATGGCAAGCTACGCCAGGGTCAGGCGGCGCGGCTGAACTGCGGCCGGGCGCCGACGGCGGTGCGTGCCGGACGCGGGGCGTTCCGGCGAGGGGCCAGGCGCCGAGGTGCTGCGACATGCGGGGCAGGGTCGCTTTCGGACGCGCTCCCGGCGGGAAAGGCGCCTTCGCCGAGCAAGGCCGACAGGATCGCATTTTCATTGGATTTCAGCATGGCCAGAATCACCGTGATGCCAAGGCCGGCGGCCAGGGCGAAGAGGAGAGCGGCGGCGACCTGAACCATGATCTTGTCCTTCCGGTGTCTTCGTGCGAGAACCGTTCGCGGTGAGCCATATGGCAATGCGACGGTTTCGTTGGATTATTGGTTCCATGTTCTCTTTTTGTTCTCAATTGATATGCGATGAAACGAGTGATTTCGTCGATGAATTGATTGCTGGAGCTCCCCGCTGCCCATCGCTTTGAATCGGGGCATTGGCATGGCCCCCCTTGCTTTTCGCGGTCAGTCCCGCTAACGGGCCGCCCATTCCACATGGAAGGCGCACATACCGGTGCCGGGGTTTCCTCTTTCAGCGGACACCCGGTTCTTGCTTTCCAGAGGATCAACCGGAAGGAGAAAGACTATGGCGGCTCCTGTCGTCACGATGCAGAATCTTATTGAGGCCGGTGCGCACTTCGGCCACCAGACCCACCGTTGGAACCCGCGCATGAAGCCGTATATCTTCGGCGCGCGCAACGGCATCCACATCCTCGACCTGTCGCAGACCGTGCCGCTCTTTGCGCGCGCGCTCGACTTCATTGCGTCGACCTCGGCTGCGGGTGGCAAGGTTCTGTTCGTCGGTACCAAGCGCCAGGCGCAGGGGCCGATTGCCGATGCGGCGCGGGCTTCGGGCCAGCATTTCGTCAACCACCGCTGGCTGGGCGGCATGCTCACCAACTGGAAGACCATTTCGAACTCGATCAAGCGTCTCAAGTCTCTTGAAGAACAGCTGTCGGGCGACACGTCGGGCCTGACCAAGAAGGAAGTGCTCAACAAGACGCGCGAACGCGACAAGCTGGAACTCAGCCTGGGCGGGATCCGCGACATGGGCGGCATTCCGGACGTGATGTTCGTGATCGACGCGAACAAGGAAGAGCTGGCGATCAAGGAAGCCAATGTTCTTGGTATCCCCGTCGTGGCGATCCTCGATTCGAACGTCTCGCCCGATGGCATCGCTTTCCCGGTTCCGGCGAACGATGACGCGGCGCGTGCCATTCGCCTCTATTGCGAAGCGGTGGCGCAGGCGGCGACCCGTGGCGGCCAGCAGGCCCGCGCGAGCCGTGGCGAAGATCTGGGCGCGGCTGTCGAGCCCGTCGCCGAAGCGGCGCTGACCGAAGAAGCTGCTCCGGTTACCGAAGACGAACAGGTTCCGGCCGAAGCGGCCGCCGAAACCGAACGCCAGAGCGACGCCTAAGCGCGCGCTGGCATGACGGGGCGGCGCGCCTGATGGCCGCCGTCCTGTCATTCGTTTGACTTATCGCCCGGCCATGCGCGCGGGCGTCCGGTGGGCCGAAAATGGACCCGCCCCCTTTTGGAAAGGAAATCCCATGGCTGAAATCACGGCCGCTCTCGTCAAGGAACTGCGCGACCGCACCGGCGCCGGCATGATGGACTGTAAAAAGGCCCTTGCCGAAAACAATGGTGACATCGAAGCGTCGATCGACTGGCTGCGTACCAAGGGCCTCGCCGCCGCTGCCAAGAAGGCCGGCCGCGTCGCCGCCGAAGGTCTGGTCGGTGTCGCCACCGACGGCACCCGCGGCGCCATGGTCGAAATCAACAGCGAAACCGACTTCGTCGCCAAGAACGAGCAGTTCCAGGCGTTCGTCCGCGACGTCACCGACGTTGCGCTGTCGGGCAACATCACCGACATCGAAGCGCTCGGCGCTGCTGGCTATCCGTCGGGCGGCACGGTTGCTGAAAAGCTGACCAACAACATTGCGACGATCGGTGAAAACCAGTCGCTGCGCCGTTCGGTCGTCGTGACCGTCGAATCGGGCGCCGTCACCGGCTATGTCCACAACGCTGCGGCGCCGGGCATGGGCAAGATCGGCGTGCTGGTCGCGCTTGAATCGACCGCCGGTGCGGACGTTCTGGAGCCGCTGGGCAAGCAGCTGGCGATGCACGTCGCCGCCGCCAACCCGCTGGCGCTGAACGGTGACGATCTCGACGCCGATCTCGTGGCACGCGAACGTGCGATCGCCGAAGAAAAGGCGGCCCAGTCGGGCAAGCCCGCCGAAATCGTCGCCAAGATGGTCGACGGCTCGATCGCGAAGTTCCGCAAGGAAAACGCGCTGCTGTCGCAGCTGTTCGTGATGGACGGCAAGACCCCCGTGGCCGAAGTCGTTGCGGCGGCTGGCAAGGATGTCGGCGCGACGATCACCCTCAAGGGCTTTGTCCGCTTCCAGCTCGGTGAAGGCATCGAGAAGGAAGAAAGCGACTTCGCCGCCGAAGTCGCTGCTGCGGCTGGCCGCTAAGGCTTGTTGCGCGACTGGCGCGTCTTCGGACGCGGCAGTCCGCTTGGCAATGGCGCGCACTCTGACTAGGGTGCGCGCCATTCGCATATTGATCAGCTGAAAAAAGGTTTTCCTCGACATGGCATTGCCCGGTCTGAAACGCATCCTCCTCAAATTGTCGGGCGAGGCGCTGATGGGGGCGAACCCCTTCGGCATCGATCCCGATACCGTTGCCAGCATGGCGGCCGAGGTCAAGGAAGCGAAAGAGCGCGGGCTGGAAATCTGCCTCGTCATCGGCGGCGGCAATATTTTCCGCGGTATGGCCGGGGCGGCCAAGGGCATGGATCGTGCCCAGGCCGACTATATGGGAATGCTGGCGACGGTGATGAACGCGCTGGCGATGCAGAATGCGCTGGAACAGATCGGCGTCCAGACCCGCGTGCAGTCGGCGATCGAGATGGACAAGGTGTGCGAGCCCGTTATCCGCCGCCGCGCCGAGCGCCATATGGAAAAGGGGCGGGTGGTGATCTTTGCCGCAGGTGTCGGTGCCCCCTATTTCACCACCGACAGCGGCGCCGCGCTGCGCGCCGCCGAAATGAAATGCGACGCGCTCTTGAAGGGCACGAGCGTCGACGGCGTGTATAATGCCGATCCCAAGAAGGATCCCGATGCGGTCCGGTACGACAGTCTCAGTTATGACCGCGTTCTCGCCGACAATTTGAAGGTGATGGACGCCAGTGCCGTCGCGCTGTGCCGCGACAACCATATCCCGATCGTCGTGTTCAACATTCGCGAACCCGGCAATCTGGCCCGCGTTCTGGCGGGCGACGGTGTGTCCACCGTCGTCGGCGACGCGGCCTGACTAGATCAAGAGAGGAAAGACAGATGGCGAAATATGACAAGGCCGACCTCGAACGCCGCATGCATGGCGCGGTCGAATCGCTGAAGAGCGACCTTTCGGGTCTGCGCACCGGCCGCGCGCACACCGCACTGCTCGATCCGGTGACGGTCGAGGTATATGGCAGCCACATGCCGCTGAACCAGGTCGCCTCGGTCAGCGCGCCCGAACCGCGGATGCTGTCGGTGCAGGTGTGGGACAAATCGAACGTCGGTCCGGTCGACAAGGCGATCCGTTCGGCGGGTCTGGGCCTCAATCCGATCGTCGATGGCCAGATGCTGCGTCTTCCGATCCCCGAGATGACCCAGGAACGGCGCAAGGAATTGTCGAAGCTCGCCGGCCAATATGCTGAAAAGGCACGTGTTGCGGTCCGCAACGTCCGCCGCGACGGCATGGACAATCTGAAGGTCGACGAAAATAAGAAGGAAATCAGCGAAGACGACCGCAAGCGGTCCGAAACCGAAGTTCAAAAGCTGACCGACGCGACGATCGCCGAAATCGACGCCGCCGCCGCCGCCAAGGAAAAGGAAATCCTGGGCTAGTGCTCGTCGGCGCTTGTTTTTCTTTCGCGCGGCCTAAGCCCGTCGATACCGGGGCCGTTTCTCCGCAGGGCAGAAACGCACTTTCGACAGGTTTCGGGCGCGCGGGTTTCTAGGCTTTTTTGGTGTCTGTTTCCCATCACGGCGCACGCCATGTCGCCATCATCATGGACGGCAATGGCCGTTGGGCAAAGAAGCGGCATCTTCCGCGCGTGGCCGGCCACCGCGCGGGGGTGGAGGCGGTGCGCAATATCGTGCGCGCGGCGGGCGAAATGGGGCTCGAGGCGATGACCCTCTATGCCTTTTCGTCGGAAAATTGGAAACGGCCCGAGGAAGAGGTCAGCGACCTGATGGGGCTGATGAAGCGCTTCATCCTCTCCGACCTCGACGAATTCGCCGCCAATGATGTGCGGCTGAAGGTGATCGGCGACTGGCGGCGCATGGCACCCGATGTCGTGTCGCTGATCGAAGGCGCGATCGAACGCACGGCGGGGAACAAGCGTACCACGCTAGCGGTTGCGCTGAACTACGGCGCGCAGGATGAACTGGTGCGCGCGGCAAAGGCTGCCGCCGCGGCGGGCGAGATCAGTGCCGAAGCGATCGAGGCGAATCTCGACACGGCCGATCTGCCGCCGCTCGACCTGCTTATCCGCACGTCGGGCGAAGTACGCCTGTCCAATTTCCTGCTGTGGCAATCGGCCTATGCCGAGCTTTACTTTACCGATTGTTTGTGGCCCGATTTCAGGCCCGCCGATCTTCAGGCGGCGCTCGATCATTTTGCGCGGCGCGAACGCCGCTACGGAGGACTTTAGGCGATGGCGGCTGCGGCTAAATCGGACCTGCTCGTGCGTATCGGATCGGCGATCGTGTTGTTTGCGATCGCGGGTACCGCGCTGTGGTTCGGCGGCATTGCCTTTGGGCTGCTGCTGCTGGTCGGCGGCGCGCTGGTGCTGGTCGAATGGCTCCAGTTGGTGCGCGGCATGACGGTCGGCGCCGGTGCGCGCGGTGCGTTGACGCTGTTGGGGCCGGTGCTCACTGTCGGGGCCGTGGCGGGACTGTGGTTTATCCGCGAACATCTTGGCGTCACGGCGGCGCTGTGGGTCTTTGGTATGGTATGGGCGACCGATATCGGTGCCTATTTCGCCGGGCGCGCGTTTGGTGGCCGGCGTCTCGCCCCCACGATCAGCCCGTCCAAGACCTGGTCGGGGCTGTTCGGCGGCATGGTCGCGGCGCTGATCGTCAGCGCGACCGTTGGCGACCGCGGCGGCATAACGGGCGTTCCGCTGTGGGTCGGCCTGGTCATAGGCCTGATCGCGCAGCTCGGCGATCTCGGCCAAAGCTGGATGAAGCGCCGGGCGGGGGTCAAGGATTCAGGGCATCTGATCCCCGGTCATGGTGGCGTCTTCGATCGCGTCGATGGGTTGTTGCCCGTTGCGCTGCTGCTGGGCGCGCTGGCGTTCGCGGGGCAGATTGCGGTGCGCGGCTGATATGACGCGCCGCCTTTCCCTGTTCGGCGCCACCGGATCGGTCGGGCAATCGACGCTCGATCTGGTGCGCCGCGACGGAGACACGTGGCGCGTTACGGTCCTTACCGCGCATAGCGACGTCGCCGAACTGGCGCGGTTGGCGCGCGAATTTCGTCCCGATATCGCGGTTATCGCCGATGCGGCCCGTCATGACGAGCTTGCCGCTGCGCTGGCGGGCACCGGGATCGAGGCCGCTGCGGGGGGCGATGCTCTGGTCGAAGCGGCCGAGCGGCCAACCGACCTCGTCATGGCGGCGATCGTCGGCACCGCGGGACTGGCTCCGACAATGGCTGCGCTTGCCGCAGGGCATGACGTGGCGCTGGCCAACAAGGAAGCGCTGGTATCGGCGGGCGACCTGATGATGGCTGCGGCCCGGCAGTCGGGGGCGACGATCCTGCCGGTCGACAGCGAGCATAACGCCATTTTCCAATGTCTCGCCGGCGGGCGCATCGAACAGGTGCGGCGGATCATCCTGACCGCAAGCGGCGGGCCGTTTCGAACCATGAGTGCCGACGATATGGCGCGCGCGACCCCGGCACAGGCGGTCGCACACCCCAATTGGTCGATGGGCGCAAAGATCAGCGTCGATTCGGCAACGATGATGAACAAGGGCCTTGAACTGATTGAGGCGCATCATCTTTTTCCGGTCGGGCTCGATCGCATCGAAATCCTCGTTCACCCGCAATCGGTGATCCACAGCCTGGTCGAGTATGTCGACTGTTCGACGCTCGCTCAGCTTGGGTCGCCCGACATGCGCATCCCGATCGCCAGCGCGCTCGCCTGGCCGCAGCGCATGGTGACGCCCTGCACACCGCTTGACCTCGCACATATTGCCCGCCTCGATTTCGAAGCGCCTGACGAGGTGCGTTTTCCGGCGACGGCGCTATGCCGCGCGGCTGTGGCAGAGGGCGGCGCGCGGCCCGCGCAGCTCAATGCCGCGAACGAGGTGGCGGTGGCCGCTTTTCTTGCCGGACGTATCGCCTTTCCCGCGATCGTCGATACGGTCCGCCGGGTGATGAACGCCGACGCCCCATCGCGGCCCCGCTCGCTTCAGGACATATTCAGCGTCGATGCCGCAGCTCGGGCGGCTGCGCAGCATTTTGTGGATATTTGCGAACATGCTTGAAACCCCCGGTATCGGCTTCACCGTTCTGGCCTTTCTCCTGGTCCTCGGGCCGCTGGTTTTCGTTCATGAATATGGACATTACATCGTTGGCCGCTGGTGCGGGGTAAAGGCTGATGTCTTTTCAATCGGTTTCGGGCGAAAGATTATCGGCTGGACCGACAAGCGCGGCACCGAGTGGAAGATCGGCTGGTTGCCGCTGGGCGGCTATGTCCAGTTCGCGGGCGACCGTGATGCAGTCAGCCAGCCTGACGCCGGGTGGGAAAGACTGCCCAGCGCAGAGCGTTCGCACACCTTCCCGGCGCAGCCCGTATGGAAACGCGCGGCGATCGTGTCCGCCGGCCCCCTTACCAACTTCCTGTTCGCCATTCTGATTTTGACGGGCTTTGCCTGGATCAGCGGCACGCCGACGACGCCGCCCATTGCGGGGGCCGTGATGGCCGGGTCGGCTGCCGATGCGGCGGGCATCCGCACCGGCGACCGGATCGTGTCGGTCGATGGACGGCGCATGGATGTCTTCATGGACATTCCGATGGCGGTCGCCCATCGCCCCGGAGAGGCGATGGATGTGCGGATCGAGCGGGGCGGCGCCGAGCAGACGCTTCGCCTGACCCCCAGGCTGGTTCGGGACAAGGACCAGTTCGGCAATGATTTCGAACGCGGGGTCATCGGCATTCAGGCGGGCAAGGTGGTATTCGAACGCGCTTCGCTGGTCGAAGCGCCGCTTATTGCCATGCGCCAGACCGGGCAGATCATCCGGCAGACTTTCGAGGTGCTGGGACAGTTGCTGACCGGCAATCGTTCGGTGAAGGATCTCAGCGGCCCGCTCAAGATCGCGAAGGTGTCGGGCGAGGCCGCGACGCTGGGGGTGGCGTCGCTCATCTTCCTGGCGGCGTTGATTTCCATCAATCTGGGGTTCATCAATCTCTTGCCATTGCCGATGCTCGATGGAGGGCATTTGCTTTTTTACGCCTATGAAGCGATCAGGCGTCGTCCGGCGCCGCCCCAGGCGCAGGAATGGGCGTTTCGATTCGGCTTTGCCGCCGTCGTGACGCTGATGCTGGTCGTGACTTTCAACGATTTGGGCTCATTCGGTCTGTGGGACCGGATCGCCCGCTTGATTGGATAGCCGGACTGGGGCAGGGAGTTGCGCCGGCCCCGCTGCCAAGCGGGTTCGTCGCTTTTGAGTTATTTTTGCGGGATGAACAGCGTGGCTTCACAGATATTTCCGGCGCGGACGCAGCTGTCGGCACTCCTTTTGGCAGGAACGATGCTGGCCTGGCCCGCGGCGCCGGCACTGGCGCAGCAGGTCGCGCCGCCAGCCGTGCCCGCCCCTGCTGCTGAAGCTGCTCCGGCCGCGTCGACCGTGCAATCGATCACCGTGACCGGAAACCAGCGGCTCGAGGCGCAGACGATCCTTTCCTATCTTCGTCTGCGCGTCGGACAGAGCTATGATCGTGCGACGCTTGACCAGGCGCTCAAGGATCTCGCGGCGACGGAATTGTTCAAGGATTATCAGATCACCGACAACAATGGTGCGCTGGCGATCCAGGTCGTCGAGAACCCTGTGATCAACCGCGTCATTCTGGAAGGCAACAAGCGGCTGAAGGAAGACAAGCTCCGGCCCGAGATCAAGATGGCGCCGCGCCAGATCTATACTCGTTCGAAAGTGCGCGCCGACGTTGCGCGCATCATCGAGCTTTACAAGCGCCAGGGCCGCTTCGCTGCGACGGTCGAGCCCAAGATGGTGCAACTCGACCAGAACCGCGTCGACGTGGTGTTCGAGATCAGCGAGGGGCCGAAATCGAAGGTTCGGCAGATCAACATCATCGGCAACGAAAAGTTCAGCGATGGCGACCTCAAGGACGAGATGGCGACCAAGGAATCGGGTCTGCTGACCATCCTGTCGTCGAACACCAGCTATGACCCCGACCGTCTGGCCTATGACCAGCATAAGCTGCGACTTTTCTATCTGCAGAACGGCTATGCCGATTTCCGCGTGATCTCGGCGGTCGCCGAACTGACCAGCAACAAGCAGGACTTCATCATCACCTATGTGGTGGAGGAAGGCGAACGCTACAAGTTCAGCGACATCGACGTCGAAAGCCAGATTCGCGATTTCCGTCCGGAAACGCTGAAGGCGCTGCTGCCGATGAAGACAGGCGACTGGTATGATGCCAAGCTGGTCGAGGATACGGTCGAAAGTCTCAGCGAGACGGCGGGCCTGTTCGGCTATGCTTTCGCCAACATCGACCCCGAATTCCGCCGCGACGCTGAAAATCGCACGATGGCGATTACCTTCAACGTCAGCGAAAGCCCGCGCACCTATGTCGAGCGCATCGACGTCAACGGCAATACGCTGACCCATGACAAGGTGGTGCGCCGCGAATTTCGTCTGAACGAAGGCGATGCATTCAACAGCTTCGGCATCAAGCGGACCGAAAACCGCCTGAACAGCCTGGGGTACTTCCAGGAAAATCTGGAAATCGAGCGCAAGGAGGGCTCGACCCCCGACCGCATCATTCTCGAAACCAATGTCGAGGAAAAGCCGACGGGGGAATTGTCGCTGTCGGCGGGCTTCTCGTCGATCGAGAATTTCCTGCTCCAGGGTTCGATCCGCCAGCGCAACTTCCGCGGTCTGGGCCAGCAGCTTCAGGCGTCGGTCAACTATTCGAGCTATTCGAAATCGATCGAGCTCGGCTTTACCGAACCCTATCTGTTCGATCGGAATATCTCGGTCGGCGGCAGCGTTTATCGCCGCGACCTCAACTCGTTCAACTTCATCAACAATGACCGTCGTACCACCTTTGAACAGGTCACGACCGGCTTCCAGCTCAACGCCGGTGTTCCGCTCACCGAATTCCTGTCGTTGTTCGGGCGCTACAGCCTGAACTTCGACGATGTGACACTCGACCGCGGTCTCTATTATTTCAACGGCGAATGCGATCCGCTCGTCGCCGGACGCTATCTTTGCGACGCGATCGGCAAGCGGACGACCTCGCTGCTGGGCTTCACGCTGGCCTATGACGACCGCGACAACCGCATTCGTCCGACGCGCGGCCAGTCGCTGTCGCTCAGCCAGGATTTCGCGGGCCTTGGGGGCAGCGTCAAATATGTCCGGACCCGCGCATCGGCGAGCAAGCACTTCAACCTCGGCAGCCGGTTCATCCTGAACATCTCGGCAGAGGGTGGCTATATCCATGCGCTGGGCAGCGCACCGACGCCGACCAGTGACAAGATCCGTTTGACCGACCGTTTCTTCCTCGGCGAACCGCAGATGCGCGGTTTCGACATTCGCGGCATTGGTCCGCGTGTCGTGCGCTATGGCAATGTGGACGTCAGCGATCCCGCGAATCCGGTTCTGGACCTCACCAACGATGGCCGGCGCATCGACGACGCACTGGGCGGGCGCGCATATTATCAGGCGCGTTTCGAAATCGACATTCCGCTGGGAACGGGGGCCAAGGAACTCGGCCTGCGTCCGTCGGTCTTCCTCGACGTCGGGTCGGTTTTCGGGGTGCGCAAGCCGCAGCTGACCACGCTCGCCAACTTCCGCGATCCGACCGACGGTCTGACCAAGAATCTGTGCCGCAACTCGACGACGGGCAGCGTGACCTTCGGCGCGCAGACGGTGGTCGATGGCGTCGCATCCGGCGCCTATAATGTCTGCCCCACGGGCACGACATCGAACCTGTCGCCCTTCGAAGAACGCTTCTTCGGCGACAGCTGGCTGCCCCGCGTCGCGATTGGCGCCGGGGTCAACTGGAACTCCCCCTTCGGTCCGTTCCGGATCGACTTCGCTTACGCCCTCCGCAAAGAAGAGGGTGATGATACCAAACGCTTCTCATTCAACGTAGGAACCCAATTCTGATGAAGAAAATTCTTGCCGCGTCGGCGCTGGCCATGGCTGCGCTGTCCGTTTCGCCCCTGATGTCGGCTCCGGCCGTTGCCCAGGCAAAGGCCGTCGGCGTCGCCGATGTGCGCGTTGCCGCGGCTCGTTCGAACGCCTTCACTGTCGCCTCGCAGCAGATCGAAACGACCTACAAGGCGCAGATCGATCAGCAACAGTCGCGCGGCCAGACGCTGCAGGCCGAAATCAACGTCCTGATCGCCAAGTATAACGAAGAAGCCAAAAAGACCCCACAGAACCAGGCTGCCCTGCAGGCCGCCGGCAAGGCGGTTCAGGACAAGCGCCAGTCGGCGCAGGCCGAACTCAGCCGCATCGGCGCACCGGTCGATCTCGCCATCGCCTATGTCGAAGACCAGATCAGCGTCCGTATGAACGAAGCGATCAAGGCGGCGATGACCGCAAAGAAGATCGATCTTCTTCTGAACCCCGATGCGGTTCTGGTGCGCGAAAACAACGTCGACATCACCGACGCCGTTGTGGCCGAACTCAACCGCATCCTGCCGAACGTGACGATCACGCCGCCGGCGGGCTATCAGCCCGGCCAGCTGGTCCAGCAGCGCAACCAGCAGCTGCTCGACGCGGCGCGCGCCGCGCAGGGCGGCACCGCCGCTCCGGCACCGACCGGCAGCCAGCCGACGTCGCGCTAAGGCCAGGACGGTGGCGAACGGGGAAAATGGCGAAGGGGCGTTGGGTCCGGTGGATATCCGCCGCATCCTGACGCTGCTGCCGCATCGTTATCCGATGCTGCTCGTCGACCGGGTGGAATCGATGGTGAAGGACACCTCGATCCACGCGGTCAAGGCGGTGACGATGAACGAGCCCTTTTTTCAGGGGCATTTCCCCGGTCGGCCGATCATGCCCGGCGTCCTCATTGTCGAGGCGCTGGCACAGGCCGGGGGGGTGCTCGCGATCGAATCGCTCGGCCTCGCGGGAACCGGAAAGCTCGTCTATTTCATGGGGATCGACGGGGTGAAGTTCAGAAAGCCGGTGGAACCCGGTTGCCTGCTCGACCTGCACGTCACCATCCTTCAGGCGAAGCGGAATATCTGCAAGTTCGAGGGGCGGGCGATGCTGGGCGACAGCCTGGCGACCGAGTGCCAGTTCACTGCGATGATCGCGGACCCGCCGAGCGACTGAAGCCGGCGGTCCGGTGCGCTTTCCGGAGCAAGCCGGAAAAATACGCCGACACTTGCAAAAACCGGCTTGGATCGTTAGGGGACGCCGCTTCGCGGCCCCTGATGGGGACAGCATCGACTCACGCACGCTGGTCGGTAACCAGCGGCACAGGAGCACAAGAGATGAAAAAAGACATTCACCCCGACTATCACATGATCACGGTCAAGATGACCGATGGCACCGAATATCAGACGCGCTCGACCTGGGGCAGCGAAGGCGACGTGATGACGCTCGAAATCGACCCCACCGCGCACCCGGCGTGGACCGGCGGCCACGGCCGTATGCTCGACACCGGCGGCCAGGTTGCGAAGTTCAACAAGCGCTTCGGTGGTCTCACCCTCAAGCGCTGATGCCATCGCCTCTCCCGATGTCTCTGGCACGGGAGCGCGCGGGCTATGCCAGCACTTTACCAAGCGCGTCTTGCCACCCGGCAAGGCGCGCTTTGCGTATGTCGGCATCGAGCGCCGGGGTGAAGCGTGTGGCGCGGCCGCGCATCGCCGTTGCCGCTTGGCGCAGGTCGGGATAAAGGCCGGCGCCGGTCGCGGCGAGCATCGCGGCACCCAGCGCGGTGCTTTCGACGAATTCCGGCCGCTCGACCGTCAAATTCAGCATGTCGGCCAGATCTTGCGCCATCCAGTCGTTCGGCGCCATGCCGCCATCGATCCGAAGCTCGGCCCAATCGACCCCGTCGGCGGCAAAGGCCGATTTCAGATCATGCGCCTGATAGGCTTGCGCCTCCAGCGCCGCGCGCGCGACATGCGCCTTGCCACTCGCAAAGCTGAGGCCTGACAGTGCCGCCAGCGCGTCGGGGCGCCAGTGCGGCGCGCCGAGCCCGGCGAGCGCCGGAACCAGATAAACGCCGCCATTATCGGTCAGCGAACGCGCCAGCCCCTCGCTTTCGCCCGCGCTGGCGAGCAGTCCCAGCCCGTCGCGCAGCCATTTGATCAGGCTGCCGGCGACGAACACCGACCCTTCAAGGGCATAGGAGCGCTGGTCGCCTTCCTGCACCAATATCGTCGCGAGCAGGCGGTTCATCGATCGCGGGCGCGCGGTCCCGCTCGCCGACAGGATGAAGGCGCCGGTGCCAAAGGTCGCCTTGGTCTGCCCCGGTGACAGGCAGGCCTGCCCGATCGTCGCCGCCTGTTGGTCGCCCGCCATGCCGCAGATCGGGATGGCGCCGCCGAACAGGGCTGGATCGGTCGCCCCGACGGTGGCGGTGCAGCCGGTGATTTCGGGCAGCAGCCGCAGCGGCACGCCCAGAATGTCGCAAAGCTCGGCGTCCCAACCGCCCGCGCCGTCAATGTCCATCAACAGGGTGCGCGAGGCATTGGTCGCGTCGCTCACATGGACACCGCCGGTCAGGCGATAGACGAGATAGGATTCGATCGTGCCGACCGCCAGCCGTTCGCCCGCCTCGGCCAGCTGTGGCCAGTTACGCAGCGCCCAGCCGATCTTGCTGCCGGAAAAATAAGGATCGAGCAGCAATCCGGTACGCTGCTGGACCAGTGCCTCATGTCCCGCCTCTTTCAGGGCGGCGCAATCGGGGGCGGTGCGGCGGTCCTGCCACACGATGGCGGGGGCCAGCGGGGCGCCGGTCTTTCGGTCCCAGAAGACGATGGTTTCGCGCTGGTTGGTGATGCCGATCGCGGCGACATGATCGGCACCGCCCGCCCGCATGATCATTTCGCGGGTGCAGGCCAGCGTCGCGGTCCAGATTTCTGCGGCATCATGCTCGACCAGCCCTGGCCCCGGATAATATTGGCGAAACTCGCGCTGTGCGCTGCCCAGCGGGGTGCCATCGGCGGCGAACAACATCGTGCGGGTCGATGTCGTGCCCTCGTCGATGACGATGATCTTGTCGGCCATGCCTCTCCCTTTCGCGCCGACCTTGGGCCAGCGACGCTGGGGAGGCAAGGGCGCGCGGCGGTCAGATGGTGTCGAGCGGTATCTTGAGATAGCGGCGGCCGTTCGCCTCGGCCGGGGGAAGCTCGCCCGCGCGGATGTTGACCTGAAGCGACGGCAGGATGAGCTGGGGCGCAGCCAGCCCCTTGTCGCGCGTGCTCCGCATCGTGACAAAGGAATCTTCGCTGACGCCCTCGTGGACGTGGATATTGGCGCGCTTCTGCTCGCCGACGGTTGACTCCCACTGCGGTTCGCTGCGGTCCTCGGTCGGATAGTCGTGACAGGTAAACAGGCGCGTCGCGTCGGGCAGCGCGAAAATCTTGCCGATCGATCGAAACAGCGTGCGGGCATCGCCGCCCGGAAAGTCGGCGCGCGCCGTTCCATAATCGGGCTGGAACAGGGTGTCGCCGATAAAGGCGGCGTCGCCCACGACATAGGTGACACAGGCCGGCGTATGGCCCGGCGTATGCAGAACCGAAATTTCGAGCGCGCCGAGCGGCAGTTTGTCGCCTTCGTCGACCAGCCGGGAAAAAGCGCTGCCGTCGGGCGTTACATCGTCGGCGCCGAACAGCGGTGCAAAGATGCGCTGCACATCGCCGATGTGGCGGCCGATGACGATCGGAGCGCCGGTGCGTTCGTGGATATGATGCGCAGCAGTCAGATGGTCGGCATGGGCGTGGGTTTCCAGCACATAGGTCAGCGTCAGTCCGCGCCGTGCGACCTCGTCGAGCAATCGGTCGGCGCTCGCGGTCGCGGTGCGTCCGTCGCGCTGGCTGAAATCCAGAACCGGATCGATAATCGCGGCCGCGCCGGTTTCCGGATCGGCGACGATATAGCTGACGGTGTTCGTGGCCGGATCGAAAAAGCCCTGAACGTCGGGGCGGAGTTCGGAAGCGGTCATGGTGGGTCTCCTTTGTTATTATATTAGTGCTTGCTAAATTAGAATCAACTAATATATTCGCATCATGATCGACCTGACCCAATTCGACCTTGCCGCGTTCGAGGCCAGCGCCACTCGTGCGGCGGCGCTTCTCCGTTCGCTCGCCAATGAACGACGGCTGATGATCCTGTGCCAGCTTGGCGGCGGCGAGTTGTCGGTGGGCGAGTTGCTGCCGCGCGTCGGCCTGTCGCAATCGGCGCTGTCACAGCATCTTGCGCTGCTGCGCGCCGAAGGGATCGTCGCGACGCGGCGCGAGGGGCAGTCGATCTTTTACCGTCTCGACGATCCGGCAGCGATCGGCGTCATCGCCACGCTCGCCGAGCATTTCTGCCCGCCCGCACAAGGACTTTTGCCATGACCCGCCTGACCCCGATCACCCCCGCCGCGCTTCACGAAGGGATGGCGGCGGGTCGCTACACGCTCATAGATATTCGCGAACGCGACGAGTTCGCGCGGTCGCGTATCGAAGGGGCGGTCAATCAGCCGCTTTCGGAATGGGAGGATGCTCACCTCTCCCTCGCTCCTGATCGCGATGTCGTCTTCACCTGTCGTTCGGGCATGCGGACCGAGGCAGCGTGCGCACGCCTGTCCGCGCGCGTGGCAGGAGAAGCGCTGTTGCTGTCGGGTGGTGTCGAGGCATGGCGGCGCGCCGGCCTGCCGCTGGCAGAGGATGCCGGCGCGCCGCTCGAACTGATGCGCCAGGTACAGATTGCGGCGGGCTCGCTCGTCCTGCTCGGCGTGCTGCTGGGCTGGTTGGTCGCGCCGCTGTGGTTTGGTCTTTCCGCCTTTGTTGGCGCGGGACTGGTCTTTGCCGGCGTGTCGGGTTTTTGCGGCATGGCGCGCCTGTTGTTGCTTGCACCCTGGAACCGGCGAGCGCTGGGCTGACATGGCCGAGGGCCTGATTCTGGCGGCGCTTGGGGGCGTCCTGATCGGCTTGCTGCTGACATTGTTCGGCGGTGGCGGGTCGGTGCTGGCGACGCCGTGGCTGATATATGTCGTGGGCGTTGCCGATACCCATGCGGCGATTGCGACCTCGGCGGCGGCGGTTGCCGTTAATGCCGCGACCGGGCTTGCGGCGCAGGCACGCGCCGGGCGCGTCAAATGGCCGTGCGCTACGGTCTTTGCCATTGCCGGGCTGGCGGGATCGGTGACGGGCGCGTGGCTTGCGATGATGGTCGACGGGGCCATGCTGATCCGCGCCTTTGGGGCCATGATGATCGCGATTGCGGTATCGATGCTGATACCGCGCAAAAGTGAAGGCGATCCGGCGGTGCGGTTGACCGGAACGATGATCTGGAAACTGGCTCCGGTCGGGTTGGTCGCCGGGCTGGCGGCCGGGTTCTTCGGGATCGGGGGCGGGTTTCTGATCGCGCCCGGATTGATGGCGGCCACGGGAATGACGCTCGCCAATGCGTCGGCCTCGTCTTTGTTGTCGGTGACGCTGTTCGGCAGCGCGACCAGCGCGACCTATGCGCTGCATGGCCAATTGCTGTGGCCGCTCTTCGCGGCGCTGGTCGCGGGCGGGGCGGCGGGAACGGTGCTGGCGATGCCGCTGCTGCGACGGATGGAGGGACGCGCGGCGTTGCTGCGCTATGGCTTTGCCGGACTGGTGATCGCGGTCGGTGCCTACATCCTTCTACGCTGACATCTTGCCAAATCGCGCCGATCGTGCCATATGATTGTGCAGCGCAGCATGGCGGGCCTTCCCGCCGCAACCACCGGCAGCGTGATTATCCCGACCAAGACAGGCGCGGGACGAGCCGGAGAAGCGCTTTGTCCCCAGAGGCACCCTTTCACGCGGGTCGTTTCGAACCCGCCCTCGCGCGCTTCCGGTGCATACCGGCGGCGCCGCGACCATTTTTGTGAGTAATGTAATGGAATTCAAAGACTTTGGTCTGCACGCCGACATCGAGCGTGCGCTTGCGGCCAAGCGCTACAGCCAGCCGACGCCGATCCAGCAACAGGCGATTCCCGTCCTCCTTGAAGGACGCGACCTGTGCGGCATCGCGCAGACCGGCACCGGCAAGACCGCGGCCTTTTCGCTGCCGTCGCTGCACTATATGCTGTCGAACCCCAAGCCGCGCACCCCGCGCGGTTGCCGGATGCTGGTGCTGTCGCCGACCCGCGAGCTTGCGGCGCAGATCGCGCAGAGCTGCCGTGACTATGGCCGCTTTGCCAAGCTGTCGGTGTCGACCGTGTTCGGCGGCGTGCCGATCAATCGCCAGATCCGCGATCTGGGGCAGGGCGTCGACATCCTTGTCGCGACCCCCGGCCGCCTCCTCGACCTTATCGACCAGCGCGCGCTGCGTCTCGACGATGTCGAAATCTTCGTCCTCGACGAAGCCGACCAGATGATGGACATGGGCTTCATCCATTCGCTGCGCCGGATTGCCAAGATCCTGCCGACGGAACGCCAGAATCTCTTTTTCTCGGCGACGATGCCCAAGGAAATCGCCGCGCTCGCGCAGCAGTTCCTCGATGATCCCGTCACCGTTTCGGTCACGCCGCAGGCGACCACGGCCGAAAAGATCCGTCAGCGCGTCACCTTTGTCGAACAAAAGGAAAAGCAGGCGCTGCTCCACCATGTGCTGCGCACCGAGGAAATCGATCGCGCGCTGATCTTTACCCGCACCAAGCATGGCGCCGACCGCGTCGTGCGCCATCTGAAGGGCGCCGGGATCGACGCCTTTGCGATCCATGGCAACAAGAGCCAGGCGCAGCGTACCACCGCGCTCCAGGCGTTTCGCTCGGGTCAGGTGCGCCTGCTCGTCGCGACCGATATTGCCGCGCGCGGGATCGACGTGTCGGGCGTCAGCCACGTCATCAATTTCGAGATTCCGAACGTCCCCGAACAATATGTCCACCGCATCGGCCGTACTGCGCGTGCCGGGGCGGAAGGCATTGCGATCAGTTTCGTGGCGCCCGATGAAAAGGCGTATTTGCGCGACATCGAACGCGTGACGCGCACCCGCGCCGAACCCGCCAAGCTGCCCGAAGGTTTTTCGGAAATGGTCCGCAACCTGCCCAAGCCGGTGAACCCGCCGCGCGATACGGGAAGCCGCGGCCGCAATCCGCAGCGTCAGCGCGAGGAAGCGCTGCGCGGAAAGGGCGCCAAAGGCGGCTCGGGCGGCGAGGGTGCACAGGGACGGGGCCCGCGCCGCGAGGGCGCGGCGGGAGAGGGCGCGCAGCCACAGCGCAATCGCCGCTTCCGTCCGCGCAACAAAAGCGTCGGTGCGCACAAGGCCGCGGTCAAGCGCGTCGGCTAACGCCTCCGGCCTTGCCGAAAATGTTGAGCCATTCTGGCGCGTTGACGCACGGCGTCGATGCGCTAGTCTGGCGCCAGCTCTGAGGGGGGCCTGATGATCGACGAAGATGATTTTGAATCGCCGCCGCCAAGGCGGTCGTTGTTCCGGCGCAAGCGGGTTCTGATCCCGCTCGCGGCGCTGCTTGCGCTGCTGGTCGCCTTTCTGCTGCTACGCACGCCCGACACCGATCGTGACGCCATGATCGCCAAATATGGCGGCAGCGACGCGACTTTTGCCGTCGGACCAGCGGGTCAGCGGATTCACTATCGCGATCAGGGGCGCCGCGACGCGCCTGCAATTATCCTGCTGCACGGGTCGAACGCCAGCCTTCATACGTGGGAGCCGCTGGTGAAGCGGCTGGGCGCCGACTGGCGTATCGTAACCCTTGATCTTCCCGGCCATGGCCTGACGGGGGGCACCCCGGACAAGGATTATGACGCGACCGGCATGGCCGCCGCGGTCGATGTCGTGGCGGCAAAGCTCGGGCTCGATCATTTCATTCTGGGCGGCAATTCGATGGGCGGCTGGGTGTCGTGGCGCTATGCGCTGGCGCGTCCGCAGCATGTCGACGCGCTGCTGCTGCTCGATGCGGCGGGGATGCCGCTGCGCGCGGGTGAAAAGGCGCCGCCGCTCAACCTTGGCTTTCGTATTCTGCAATATCCGGTCGGTCGCTGGCTGATGGAACGCATCACGCCGCGCGATCTGGTCGAAAAATCGCTGCGCGGGTCGGTCGAAAAGCAGGATATCGTCGACGATGCGATGGTCGACCTTTACTGGGAGTTGCTGCGCTTTCCCGGCAATCGCGAGGCAACATCGCTGCGGGCGATGCTCGACCGCGATCCCCCGATGGCTGACCGTATCGGCGCGATTGCGGTGCCGACCTTGATCCTGTTCGGAAAAGAGGACCGGCTGATCAACGCGACCGCCGCGCAAAGCTTCCACGAACGCATCGCGGGGTCGGAGGTCGTCCTCTTGGACGGCATCGGCCATCTGCCGATGGAGGAGGCCCCCGATGCGACGGCTGACGCCATCGCCGATTTCCTCAAGCGGCGTTTTGTGCCGCGCGCTCCGGACGGTCCAGAAACGCCCTGATCCGCGCCGCGACGGTCGCGGCGTGGGTAAAGGGAAACAGATGCGATCCCGGCATCATCTCGATTTCGGCGCCGTCGATCAGGTCGGCGATTGCCTGCCCGTGGCATGCGGGCACCACCCCGTCGCGTTCGCCCATCAGCACCAGCACGGGCACGTTGCCGATGCGGGGCAGCGCGGCGGCGCTCGACCATCCCGCCATCGCCATGCTTTGATAGGTAAGGCCGAGCGGCGTCGCGGTGGGCAGTTTCAGCCCGCTCGCCAGCATATCGTCGTCGAGCAGCGCTGCCCAACCGATCCCCGGCGCACTGACCGATGGCGTTGTCGCCATCAGCACGAGTCGACGGATGCGCGTTGAAAACTGGACAGCGACCTGCTGCGCCAATGCGCCACCCCAACTGAACCCGGCGAGGTCCAGTGCTCCACGGTGCCCCAACCGATCGGCGATTTCCATGACGGTCGCGGCCATCGTCGGCGCGCTATAGGGCAATAGTGCGTCGGGTGATCCTCCAACCCCCGGCATGTCCAGCGTCCACACTTCGCGGCCGGTAATCTGGGCCAGAAGCGGGGCTGCGGCGCCGATATCGGCGCCGATGCCGTTGAGGAACAAAAGAGGCGTCCCCGGCGCTCCTTCCCGCCAGCGCGCGACGCGCAGCGACAAGCCATAGAGATGATGGGTGCTGAGTGCGGGGCGGCCGCCGATCCGGGTCATGCCCGCCGCCTTGGCATGTTTCGATGACGGGCGAAAGTCGCTGGTTGGATCAATCGCTCGCCTCGGTCGCGGCTCGGGCTGCCTGTTCATAACGAAGGCAGTCAAATATCTTGGCCCCCGCCAGGAACACTGCGCCGCTGCATGCCGCCATCAACAGCTTGCCGCCGAACCCTGGATATTGGTCGAGATAGGCAACGCCGCGCGCCATGGCGCCGACCGCGAGTGCATAGATGATCAGGCACGCCTCAAAGCGGGTCTTGATGACAAACAGGCGTCCGATCTTCTTCAGCATCCCATATCCTCCGCCTTTTCGACGCAAGAGCCGTGCCAGTGGCGCAAATCCGGGATTCGGTGCCGCGGCATGATGGTAAACTGTAAATTAACCCGACAGCGGAGGGAAGGGGGAAGCCCCGCTTTGCCTGTCCTCCATTGGGAAATCGCCCGTTCGGCGCTGTCCGCCCGCCGGGTTGTCATGATGGAGCGGTTTGAAGGACGCCGCCAGGGGCGGGCCGGCTAAGCCTATTGCAGTTCGTCCAGCCCCAGCGCCTTCAACAGCGCGGCCCGCGCCTTGCGTACGTCGGTCACCAGTGCCGTGGAGGACAGGTCGCCCGGCGTGATCGCCTCGGGCCAGTGGCTGGCGATCACTTCGGCGATCGCGTCGAGCTTTGCCGCATCGGCCATGAAGCGCGGATCGACGGTGGCCGGATCGGCGACGACGCGCAGGCGCAAACAGGCGGGGCCGCCGCCGTTCGCCATCGACTGGCGGACGTTGACCGGGAACAGCTTGCGGATCGGACCATTGCCGGCGACATGCGCCTCCAGCCAGTTCCACACCGACGGCGTTTCGCGCGCTTCGGTCGGCAGGACCAGCCCCATGCCGCCGCCGCCGGGCAAGCTGACGAGCTGCGCGTTGAACAGATAGGATTTGATCGCATCGGGCAGGCTGACCGCGTGGGCGGGCACCTCGACGATCTCGACCGCTGGAAAGGCTGCACGGATTTCGGCATGCGCGGCGGCGCGGTCGTGAAAGGCGGTTTCGTGGGTGAACAGCACCCGCTCATTGGCGACGGCTACGACGTCGTTGTGAAAGGCGCCGCCCTGAATCGCGACATCCGACTGGCGGATGAACAGGGTGCGCGCCGGGTCGAGCCGGTGGCGGCGGGCGATCGCTTTCGATGCGTCAAGGTGCTGGCGCGCCGGAAAACGGCCACCGCCAACACCATAGACGAAGATTTCGACACCGGCACCGGCATGGCCGTCGCACAGCCGCATGTGGTTCGCCGCACCCTCGTCGCCGAACGGGGCGGGAACGGGGCCATGCACGGCAAAGGCCGGGTCGGCAAAGGCCAGCCGCAGCTGCGCCAGCGTGCCCTGCCATTCGTGGCTGCGGTGCGGCATCGTGACAAGATTGGCGACGGTCAGATGGCATTTGCCGTCCGCACTGTCGGCGGCAGGGGAAACGGTCGCGGCGTTGGCGGCCCACATCGACGATGCCGACCAGGCTTGCGCCCGCAAATGCGGCTCCGCCTCGTCGAGCGTGGTCGCCAGCATGTCCAGCCAGCGCGCATCGGGGCGGTCGAGCGGCATGAAAAAGCCTTGCGGCAGACCGAGCGCCAGATTGTGGCGCATCTTCTCAATCCCTTGCAGGGCCGCCGCGCGCGGTTGCGATACGTCGCCGGCGTTGGAGGCAGAGGCGATGTTGCCGCGGCTCAGCCCCGCATAATTGTGCGTGGGGCCGATAATTCCGTCGAAATTGATTTCGGTGAGCATGAAACGCCTTCCTCTCAAACCCCACCTCCGGACAAGAGGGAGGCCTGTCCTTCTTTTATCGCCCGATCCAGCTCAGCGGATCTCCGGCTGCTACGCCCAGCCGGACGGCAGTTTCGGCGTCGATGGTGGCGCCGTTTCCGACCTTGCCGAAACAGCAACGGAAATCGGCCAATTGGCCAGTGGCGACCAGCGCATCCTCGCCGCCCTCGGCGATGCCCGCCAGTTCGACATGCTGCGCGTTGCGGATGCTCGCGACCTGATCGGTGCGCGCGGTCATTGTTGGCCCGCCGTCAAAGATGTCGACGTAATTTTCAAAGGCAAAGCCTTCGTTCTCCAGCATCCGCATGGCGGCGCGGCCGGTCGGGTGCGGCATGCCGATGACGCTGCGCGCGGTTTCGGGGAGCATCGCGATATAGACAGGATGCTTGGGCATCAGGTCGGCGATGAACTGGTTGCCGTGGACCGCGTTGAACTGGTCGGCTTCCTGAAAGCTCATCCCGAAGAATTTGCCGGCGACCCCGTCCCAAAAGGGCGAGCCGCCCGCTTCGTCGATCACGCCGCGCAGTTCGGCCAGAATTCGGTCGCCGAAGCGCGCGCGGTGGCGTGCGATGAACAGATAGCGCGAGCGTGCGAGCAGCAATCCCAATCCGCCAGCGCGCGCCGCGGGGTGCAGGAACAGGCCCCCGACTTCGCTCGACCCGTTCAAATCATTGCTTAGCATCAAAACCTGAGCGTGAAAGGTACGCTCCAGCTGCTCGCTATGCTTGCTGTCGGTGCCGATGCGATAGGAATAAAAGGGCCAGCGCTGGCCGACCTGCCCGAAAATCTGACAGGTGCCGCGCACCTCGCCGCTGTCCAGATCTTCCAGGACCAGCAGGTATAGTTCGTCCGACGGATATTCGCGGTCGCTGGCAAAGCTCGCCTCGGCGCGCTCCAACTTGGCGCGCAGCGCCTTCTTGTCGGGGGGCAGGTTGGTAAAGCCGCCACCGGTCAGCTTCGCCATTTCATAGATGCTCTGAAGGTCGCCCGGCTTGGCCGCACGGATCACATAGTTCACACAGTCCCCCGTTCCGCTATTCGCATCATGGTCAGTGCCGACAACCGGGCCCGCTCGGCCAGGCTGTCGACGATCAGAAATTCATCCGACGAATGGATGGCACCACCGCGCGGCCCCATGGTGTCGACCACCGGAATCCCGCATGCGGCGATATTGTTGCCGTCGCATACGCCGCCCGTGGCTTTCCACGCAATATCGATTCCGAGCGCCGCGCCGCAATCGCGCACCAGCGTGAACAGCCGCGACGCCGCGGCGTCGAGCGGCTTGGGCGGGCGGTTGAAACCACCGTGCAGATGGCAATGCACGTCATGCTCGCGCGACACAGCGGCAATCGCGTCGCGCAGCGCGGCCTCGGCCGCTGCCATGGCTTCCGGCGTCGCGGGGCGCATGTTGACGCGCAATATCGCCTGATCGGGCACGACATTATTGGGGCCGCCGCCGTCGATTCGGGCCGGATTGACCTTGAGCTCGGGGGCTTTCAGCGCGTTGAGGCGCAGCGCGAGATCGGCCGCGGCGACCAGCGCGTTGCGGCCCTCTTCGGGATTGCGCCCGGCGTGTGCGCTGCGGCCATGGATCAGCACCGAAAAATTGCCGCTGCCCGGCCGGGCGCCCGCCAGCGTGCCGTCGGGCAGCGCGGGTTCATAGGTCAGCGCGGCGGTCTTTCCTTTCGCCAGCTCGGCGATCAGCGCGGCAGAGGCGTGGCTGCCGGTTTCCTCGTCGCTGTTGATCATCACGTCATAACCGACGCGGGGGGCGAGTGGCGAGGCTTCCAGCGCAGTCAGCGCGGCGAGGATCACCGAAATCCCACCCTTCATGTCGGCGGTGCCGGGGCCGTTCAACACGCCGTCTTCCAGCCAGCGCAGCGTCTGAAAGGGATGATCGGCGGCGAACACCGTGTCCATATGACCGGTCAGCAGCAACTGCACCGGCGCTTCGGGGCGCACGCGCAGGTGCAGATGGTCGCCGCGCTGTGCCGTTTTGATATTGCCGGCGGCATCGACGCTTTCGACCGGATCGGGTGCGACCAGGCGGATGGCGCCGGGCAGCACCGAAAAGGCGTCGGCCAATTCACCGGCCACGGTCTTCAGCCCGGCCAGATTGCCGGTGCCGCTGTTGATCGCCGCCCATTGCTCGACCTGGCGCAGCATCGGGGCATCGGCGGCACGTTCCAGCGCCGCATTTTCGATTGCGGTGAATTGGGTCATCGCGCGGCTATAGCGAGCGCCGCAGCGCTTTTGCACCCCCGCCGAAGAGAATTGTTGTCGATATCGCCATTGCGGCCGTCCGGCGTGATTTTGGCGTGCCGTACGATGGGGATGGTGCGGCAGGGAAAGGCAGGATATTCAGGCGCTTGATACTGCATCGATGGGGACGAAAAATGGCGGAAAAGGGCAGGGCGGCGCTTCTATCCCGCCGCGCGGCGATCGCGATGACGGCCGGCGCCGCGGCCACCGCAATCTTGCCGCGAAGCGCGGCGGCGCGCGGAGCAGGGCGCAGCTGGATTCCGGGCGCGGCGCTCGTCGAACGGTTCGGGCCGTGGATGCGACATCATGCGGTGCCCGGTATGGCGATCGCGGTGGTGGAGGATGGTGCGCTAGCCTGGCAGGGGCACTATGGCGCCGCCAATATCGAAACGGGGCAAGCCGTCGACACGCAAACCCTGTTCCAGGCGGCCTCGCTGTCGAAGCCGGTGTTCGCCTATGTCGTGATGCAGTTGGTGGAGGAAGGGCGGGTCGCGCTCGATGACCGCGTCGCCGATTATGTCCGCCCGACCGGCGGCGCGGATGATCCGCGCATCGACGCGGTCACGGTGCGCCATGTCCTTTGCCACGCGACCGGCCTTCCGAACTGGCGTGACGAACGCAGCGCCGACGATCTGCTGGTTCCGGCTTTTGCCCCCGGACAGGATTATTCCTATTCCGGCGAAGCCTTTTACTGGCTGCAGCAACTGGTCGAAGCGGTGACGGGACAGGGCATCGCGGCGGTCATGGCCCAGCGGCTGTTCACGCCCGCCGGGCTCGATATGGCGATGGGGTGGTCGCCCGAACGCGACCGCCGCGAGGTGGAGGCGCATGGGGTCGCCCCGGACGGGCGGCCAATGTTGCTGCCCAGCGCGTTCCGGCGAGAGCATTGGCCCCGGCTGCACGCGGTCGCGGCGCGATGGGGACGGCCCGTCGCCACGTGGCGCGAACCCGACTTTCATGCCGCGTGCGCGGTCATGCGTCCGCACACGGCCGAAGATTTCGCGGGCTGGCCGATGTGGAAGTGGCGCCTGCCCGGCAATGCGGTCGTCGATGTGGCGTCGAGCGTGCGTGCGAGCCCCGCCGATTATGCGCGGTTTCTGGCGCTGATGATGCCGGCGTCGGCTGCGACGGGTCGCCCGCTGATCAGCGACGCATCGCGGCGCCTGATGCTGACGCCCCAGCTTGAGCGGGCCGATCGGCCGCATCTGCCGCGAGGGATCGGCTGGGGGCTCGAGCGCGATGGCGGCGACCTGCTTTTCTATCATTGGGGGAAAAATGGCCGGGCGCATATCTCGGTCGCGCTCGGCGATCCCGCACGGCGGCGCGGGCTGGTGGTGATGGTGAACGGAGTGAACGGCGGGGCGCTCGCCGAACAGGTCGCCGCCGCGATGACCGGCAAGCGATACGCCAGCATCAGCTGACAGCAGGGGTCGTCACGGCGGCGGCGCGGGCATCGCGCGCCCGATACCGTAAGTTACTGTCTCTTCGTCGCGCCAGCCGCGACAGTCCGATCGCAGGCGGTGGATTCGCGATCCGTTAACCGAAATTTCGTGCCCGCCTGAAAAAGGGGCCGTCCATAATGACAAAAAAAGTGGGTCGATGACTGCTGCCTTCGTTCTTGGCATCAACATGTTTGTGGTCGGTGTTTTTGCCGTCGCCTTCGGCGTGGTCGCCGCGACGAATCGCGGGGCCAGGGGCGCGCGGTGGATGGCGTTCGGCTATGCCTCGGGCATTCTGGCGGTGGGGCTCGAATATGTGCTGCCGTGGCAGTCCGATCCGACGCCGGTGGGGGTGTCCATCTACCTCGCCTATCTCCTCGCCATGACTCTGTGCGTCGTCGGTATCGCGCGCCATTATCGCGCCGATCCGCCGTGGCTGGTCGTGCTGACGATCTGGGGGGGCAGCATCATGATGGTGCCGCTGATCTTTTCACTGGCCTATGGGTCGCCGCTGCGCCTCGCGCTCTACCAGTTTTCCTATTTCGTGATGCAGGCGCTAGCGCTGATGCTCGTGTGGCGATCGGGTCAGCGCCAGCGACTCGACATGCTGCTCATGTGCCTTATGGCGCTGGCCGCCCTGATCTATATCGCCAAGCCGCTCATCGCGTGGAAAGTCGGCACTGCCGCCACGCCCCAGGGTTATATGGAGACGATCTACGCCGCCATTTCGCAAAGCCTGGGGGCGGGAACGCTGGTCGCGCTGGCGCTGGTGCTGTTGCTGATCATGATGCGCGACACGACCGCGGAAATCATCGCCCGGTCCGAAACCGACGCCTTGTCGGGCGTGCTCAACCGCCGGGGTTTTGGGGCCCATGCCGAACGCGCGCTGGACAAGGCGCGCGAGGCGGGACGCTCGGCCGTGCTGGTCGCGGCCGACCTCGACCATTTCAAGGCGATCAACGACAGTTTCGGTCATGCCGCGGGCGATGGTGTGATCGTGCGCTTTGCCGCCATGCTGCGCGCCGCTGCCCCGGCCGGGGCGATCGTCAGCCGTCCGGGGGGAGAGGAGTTTGCGGTACTGTTGACGGGGGCGACGCTCGCCGACGGCCGGCTTTATGCCGAAGGCGTCCGGCGCGACTTTGCGTCCTGCTCGTTGATCGACGCCGGGGTCGATTCGCCCGTTTCGGCATCCTTCGGGGTGGCGCAGATGATGCCGGGCGACGGCCTGTCGAGCTTGTGGCGGCGCGCCGACGATGCCCTTTATCGGGCGAAGGCGGGGGGGCGCAATCGGGTGTCGCTGGCCTTGGCAGAGCTTCCGTCCGGCACGCGCAGGGCGGCGGGCACGGCGCTCTAGGCGGCGGTTGCCATCGCCCTGTTTTCGCGGCATAGGCGGGCGGCCCTTTCCTCCCCGGGTCAACTTGCGCATCCGCGCCGACCAAAGGGTATTTGCATGACCGACTTTCTCGACCGCCACGGCCTGTCTGTCGATTCGCGCCTTGTCGCCTTTATCGAAGAACGGGCGATTCCGGGCACCGGGGTCGATGTTGATAAATTCTGGGCCGATTTCGCGGCACTGCTCGGCAAGTTCGCGCCCGAAAATGCCGCGCTGCTGGCAAAGCGGGAGGATCTGCAGGCGCAGATCGACGCCTGGCACCTGGATCGCGCCGGTCAGCCGATCGATGCCGCCGCCTATCAGGGCTTTTTGCGCGAGATCGGCTATCTCGTTCCCGAACCCGCGCCGTTCCAGGTCGGTACGGCAAATGTCGATCCCGAAATCGCGGCGATGGCGGGGCCGCAGCTCGTCGTCCCCGCGCTCAACGCGCGCTTCGCGCTCAACGCCGCCAACGCCCGCTGGGGCAGCCTTTATGATGCCCTTTATGGCACCGACGCGCTCGATGCGCCGCCGGCCCGGCCCGGCGGTTATGACGCCGAACGCGGTGCAGCGGTGATCGCGCGGGCCAAGGCCTTCCTCGACGAAGCGGTGCCGCTGGCATCGGGCCAATGGGCCGACTGGCAGGGCGGACAGCTTCTGCTGGCCGATCCTGCGCAGTGGGTGGGCAGCAAGCCCGGCGGCATCTTGCTCAAACATAATGGCCTGCACATCGAATTGGTGATCGACGAAGGCAGCGCGATCGGTGCGACCGATCCGGCGGGCATCGCCGATGTCGTGATGGAAGCGGCGCTGACGACCATCATCGATCTCGAAGACAGCGTTGCCGCGGTCGACGGCGAGGACAAGGCGCTGGGCTATGCCAACTGGCTCGGCCTGATGCGCGGCGATCTGGTCGAAAGCTTTGACAAGGGGGGAAGGACGGTGACGCGCGCCATGGCCGCTGACCGCGACTGGACCGCTCCCGATGGCACGCCCTTTACCCTACATGGGCGCAGCGTCATGTTCGTCCGCAATGTCGGCCATTTGATGACGACCCCGATGATCCGCCTGCCCGACGGCTCGGAAGCGCCCGAGGGGCTGTGCGATGCCGTCATCACCGGCCTGTGCTCGCTTCATGACCTCAAGGGGCTGGGGACGCTTCGGAACAGCCGTGCGGGCAGCATCTATATCGTCAAGCCCAAGCAGCATGGACCGGAAGAATGCGGTTTCACCGACCGGCTGTTCGACGCGGTCGAGGATATGCTCGGCCTTGCGCGCCATACGATGAAGGTCGGGGTGATGGACGAGGAACGCCGGACGTCCGCCAATCTCGCCGCCTGTATCGAAGCGGTGAAGGACCGCATCGTCTTCATCAACACCGGCTTCCTCGACCGGACGGGGGACGAGATTCACACTTCGATGCGCGCCGGGCCGATGATCCCGAAGGGCGAGATGAAGGCGAGCGACTGGATCGCGGCTTATGAGGATCGCAACGTCCGCATCGGGCTGGCCTGCGGCCTTTCGGGCAAGGCCCAGATCGGCAAGGGGATGTGGGCGATGCCCGACCTCATGAAAGCGATGCTGGACGCAAAGATCGGCCATCCGAAATCGGGCGCCAACACCGCCTGGGTGCCGTCGCCGACCGCCGCGACGCTGCACGCGCTCCATTATCACTTGGTCGATGTCTTCGCGCGGCAGCGTGAGATTGCGGGAGAGGCGGTGCCGGGACTCGACCGGCTGCTCGCAATTCCCGTCGCGACAGGGCGCAACTGGAGCGAGGCGGAACTCACCCGCGAACTCGACAATAATTGCCAGGGCATATTGGGCTATGTCGTGCGCTGGATCGACCAGGGCGTCGGCTGTTCGAAGGTGCCCGACATCGATGACATCGGCCTGATGGAAGACCGCGCGACCTTGCGTATTTCCAGCCAGGCGCTTGCCAACTGGCTGCTCCACGGCGTTTGCACGGCAGAACAGGTCGATGCGGCGCTGGCGCGCATGGCGGCCAAGGTCGATGCGCAAAATGCCGGCGATCCGCTTTACGAGCCGCTGACTCCCGACGGCATCGCATGGCAGGCCGCGCGCGCGCTGATCTTCGAAGGCGTGACCCAGCCATCGGGTTACACCGAACCGCTGCTCCACAAATATCGGCAGATGAAGAAAGCCGCGGCCTGACCGCCCGGCCACGGCTACTGGTTGGCGGCCAATGGCCGCTGCCGGTTCCGGCGCCGGCTATGTCCGCGAACGGGGAAGGGTGAGCGCCGGGTCTGGCCTTCGGGGCGGCCCCCTGGGTCTCGGTCACGCTCCCTTCTGTGCCGCGTGCGACAATCTGCTGTCCTACGATATGGCGCCGCGCTAAGTTCTTCCCAAGTTGTCGTTGGGCGACGGCGGGGGATATAGGCGTTCGGCATTCCGGCGATAAAGTCATGGATACCGCATTATTGGGTTTCTTGTGCGGCGCTTTTGTGGCTTTAAGGGTCGCGCGGGGTCGCGATCAACATCGGTAAAAAAACCGAATCCAGAGTGAAGTTGCGCAGTTTTGCAGGCTTTTTTGCGTGCGGCACGGGCAGGGGGCATGGATGATGACGGCACCGTTCAACTTCGGGCAGCAACGCTTTTTGAAAGCGCTGACAGAGGCGCTCTTTCATGGCGCTGACATGGTGATTTCGGCCGATCAGGTCGTCGACAATGTCAGCGCGCTGTTCGCAAAAGTCGGTGGAACCAAGCTCGACGAAATCCGCCTGTCGCTGACGGCAACCGAACTGGTTCTGGGTGGGCCCTTTTTCACCGAGGACAGCGTCGCCGACCGCGCGGAAAAGCTGCGGTCGCGTTTCCAGCATAGCCAGATCGACCTGTTCCAGGACATGGCGCGGCTGCGCGGCATCATCTACGCCTGCTATTATGGCCATTGGCAACCGGGCGGCGAGGACGAAAATGTCGCCAACCCGGTGCACGCCCAGATCGGTTTCACGCTGCCCAAATTTCGTCAGCGCGGCGCTGGAGAGATGCCGATCACGCTGGTCGAGGGGCGAGAGATTGATCCGGACCATATTCTGGACGGTGCGACGCTCGACGACGAATATGACGTGATCGTCGTCGGATCGGGTGCGGGCGGCGCGATTGCGGCGCATAATGTCGCGGCCCAGGGATATCGGGTGCTGATTGTCGAGGCGGGGCCTTTCCATTCGTCGCCCGACATCAGCCATCACGAACTCGACATGATCGCGCGGCTGTACAAGCATGGGGCGCTGCAAACCTCGACCAACCGCGATTTCGTGGTTTTCCAGGGGCGCTGTGTCGGCGGTTCATCGACGATCAACAACGGTATCTGCCTGCGCGTCAACGAACCCGGGCGTACGCATCCCGATGCGCTCGACGTTCTCGCCAAATGGGCCAGCATCGGCGCACCGGTCGATGCGGCTGACTTTCACGCCGCCTATGATGCGGTGCAGCAACGGCTGGGCATCGCGCCGATCGAACCGCGCAGTGGGCGGCACAATGGTCCGCATCTGATCAACGGCTGGAACGCCTATGCGGCGACCTCCACCGATCCGCGCGATCAGCGCGCGGTTGCCGACTGGTTCGCAAAGAACTTCGGGCCGCCGAACACGCCGAACGCTTGTGCCTATTGCGGCTATTGCAACGCGGGCTGTGCCTATGGCCGGCGAATGGGGATGGCGCAAACCTATCTGCCCTGGGCCTGCCGAGATCATGGCGCGCGGATTCTGCCGGGAACCAAGGCGGCCGAAATCGTCTGGCAGACCGCGATCGACGGGCGGCGCGAGGCGGAGGCGGTGCGGCTGGTGTTGCCCGACGGCAATCGCGTACAGGTGCGGGCGCGCGTCGGGGTGATCGTCGCGGCCGGGACCATCGCATCGTCCAAGCTGCTTCATCGCAGCGATATTTCGGGCACCGGCTATCAGGTGTCGCTCAACGTCGCTTCGCCGGTCGTGGCGTTGATGCCCGAAGGTGCCGGGGGCAATGCCTGGGATGAAGACCAGATGACCAGCTATGTCGATCGCGGCGATTTCCTGCTCGAAAGCCATTTTCAGCCGCCGATGTCGATGGCTTCGCTGATGCCGGGCTGGTTCGGCGACCATGCCGGGCGGATGAAGAATTTCGGGCGCGTTCATTCGGCGGGCATCCTGTTCCCCGCCGACCGGCGTGGCCAGATCGTCAATGGCAAGCTCAAGTTCCGGCTCGATCGCGAAGATGACCTGCCGGTGCTGCGCCGCGCGATGGCGACGTTGACCAAGGTGCATTTCGCCGCCGGGGCGATCGAATGCTATCCCGCGCTGTCGGTGGGGCAGACCGTGACGCCGGACATGGACATCGACGGCTTTTTCGAAAGCGCGATCCGCGAGGCCGACGATGTGACGCTGTCGAGCAGCCATCCGCACGGCGGCAATACGATGCACGAAAATCCCCAGCATGGCGTCGTCGATACCGACTGCCGCGTCCATGGCACCACCAATGTCCTTGTCACCGACGCCAGCGTTTTCCCAAGCTGCATTCGCGTCAATGCCCAGTGGACGACCATGGCTATGGCCCACTATGCGACTGCGCGCGGCGATCCGTTCCGCTAATCCGCCCCTGCGTCCAATCCGCCCAAGCGGAGAACCGGGTGCCTCGCCATGTCGGCCGGATTTGTGTAGGGCGCGCGCATCATGACCTTCACCGTTGCCGCCCTCTATCGCTTCGCCCCCTTTGACGACCCCGCCGCCCTGCGCCAGCCGCTGTACGACCTTTGCACTGCCGGGGGGGTGAAGGGGACATTGCTGCTGGCGCGCGAGGGGGTGAACGGCACCATCGCTGGCACCGAAGCGGCGATTGGGGCGGTGATCGCACATATTCGGGCGCTTCCGGGCTGCGCCGACCTCGACGTCAAATATTCGTCGGCCGCCGCCATGCCCTTTCAGCGGCTCAAGGTCCGGCTGAAAAAGGAAATCGTCACGATGAAGGTGCCGGGTATCGACCCGGCCCGCCAAGTGGGCACTTATGTCGCTCCTGCCGACTGGAACGCGGTGGTCGACGATCCCGATACGGTGGTCATCGACACCCGCAATGATTTCGAGGTCGGCTATGGCAGTTTCGATGGCGCGCTCAATCCGCATACCAAAAGCTTTGGCGAGTTTCCCGACTGGTGGCGCGCCCATGCTGGCGAATTTGCTGGAAAGCGGATCGCGATGTTCTGTACCGGCGGCATTCGCTGCGAAAAATCGACCGCCTTCCTGCGTGCGGAAGGTATCGACGATGTCGTCCATCTGAAGGGCGGTATCCTCGCCTATCTGGAACAGGTGCCCGCCGCCGACAGCCGCTGGCAGGGCAGTTGCTTTGTCTTCGACGAGCGCGTCAGCGTCGGCCACGGCCTGATCGAAGTGGGGGACAAGGCATAGGCTGCGCCAGCCGCCCCGGAATGCTTACCCTTGCCATGGCGGCGCATTTTCCCCACATCGCTGGGCATGAACGCTCCCAATCCGCCGCTCAAGGCCGCCATCGTCCCCGTCACCGCCTTTCAGCAGAATTGTACCCTTTTGTGGTGCACCGAAACCAACAAGGCGGCGTTCGTCGATCCCGGCGGCGACCTCGAAAAGCTGAAGGATGCGGTGCGCCAGACGGGGGTGGAGGTAGAGAAAATTCTCGTCACCCACGGCCACATGGATCATTGCGGCCAGGCGGGGATGCTTGCGAAGGAACTCGGCGTTCCCATCGAGGGGCCGCACGAAGACGACCGTTTCTGGATCGAACGCTTTGCAGAGGACGGCGCGCGTTTCGGTATGGTGGGCGAAGCGTTCGAACCCGACCGCTGGCTGGTCGACGGCGACAAGGTGACGGTCGGCAATCTCAGCCTCGATGTCATCCACTGCCCGGGGCACACGCCGGGTCATGTGGTGTTTCATCATGCGCCGTCGAAACTTGCGATTGTCGGCGATGTGCTGTTCCAGGGCTCGATCGGTCGCACCGACTTTCCGCGCGGCAATCATCAGCAACTGCTCGATTCGATCACCGGTAAATTATGGCCTTTGGGCGACGATACCGTCTTCCTGCCGGGGCATGGTCCGCACAGCAGCTTTGCCCAGGAGCGACGGACCAATCCCTATGTCGGCGATTCGGTCGTGGGGTAACATCCGGGCGGTGATCGGCGCGCGAAGGAGAAGACCGTCATGCGTATCAACATCGCCACGCTGGGCACACGCGGGGACGTCCAACCCTATCTGGCGCTGGCCCGGGGTCTCGTCGCGCGGGGGCACGCGGTACAGATCGCCGGTCCCGAACAGTTCGGTGAATTTGTCGGATCGGCGGGCATCGACTTCGCCCCGCTGCCGGGCGAGTTTCTGGCGCTGCTCGATACGCCGGAGGGCAAGGCCGCGGTTGCCGGGGGAAAGGGTTTCAGCGCGGGCTTCAAGCTTTTGAAGCATGTGCGGCCGCTGATGGGGCGGCTGCTGGATGCGGAATGGGACGCGGTCCGCGCCTTTTCTCCCGATCTTATCATTCATCACCCCAAATCGATCGCCTCTCCGCATATGGCGGAGCGCCTTGGCATCCCGCATATTCTGGCCTCGCCGCTTCCCGGCTTCACGCCGACGGCGGCCTTTCCCAGCCCGCTGCTGCCGATGGCGAATCTTGGCCCGTTCAATCGAGCCAGCCATCGCCTGTCGATCCATGGCGGCGAGCTGTTGTTCCGCAAGATGCTGCGCGAATGGCGCTTTTCCACGCTCGGCCTCGGCAAGCGTCGGGCCGGGAGCGGTCCGATTGCCACGCTCTATGCCTACAGCCCTCATGTCTTGCCAAAGCCGCAGGACTGGGATGATTCGGTCGGCGTCACCGGATATTGGTTTCTGGACGAGGGGAAGGGCTGGACGATGCCCGCCGGGCTCGGCGATTTCCTGGATCGGGGCGACCCGCCCATCTATGTCGGTTTCGGCAGTATGCCTGGCGTCGATCCCGTCCGGCTGGGGGCGGTGGTGGTGGAGGCGCTGGCCAGGGCCGGGCGCCGCGCCATCGTTGCGACCGGCGGCGGCGCGCTGGAGATCGGCGACGTGCCGTCGCATGTGCATGTCCTGTCGTCGGCGCCGCATGATGTGCTGTTCCGGCACGTCGGCGCGGCGCTCCATCACGGCGGAGCGGGGACGACCGGTGCGTCGTTGCGGGCGGGGCTGCCGACGATCATCTGCCCCTTCATGGGGGACCAGCCTTTTTGGGCGCGTCGGGTCGCGGCGCTGGGATGCGGGCCGCCGCCGCTCGATCGTAACCGGCTGGATGTCGCGGCCTTGGCCGGCGCGTTCGCGGCGACCGGAGATGCGGGAATGAAGGATCGCGCCGCGATTCTCGGCCGGCGAATCGCGGCGGAAGATGGTGTGACGGCGGCGGTCGAGCATATCGAGCGCGCCGCCGCCGGTTGCGGGTGGTGATTCTGAACGACCCGATGCGTTTCCCGCAATTGCGCGTCGCTTACTGCGCGGCGGGCGTTTCGGTTTCGACGATCTCGGTCGCGATGATTTCGGTCGGCGTCATATAGACGGCGGCCAGCGCGGTAATCGCCAGACCCAATTGGGTCAGCATGGTGATGATGGTGCCGGCAAAGCGCGCCCACATCGTGCCATCCATGCCGACGGCGTGCAGGACGCGGCCGACCAGATAGAGCGCCCCGGCGCCCCACAGCCACAGCGAAGATCCCGTGCCCAGCTCGACCAGCGCGATCAGGATCAACACAAAGGCGGTGTTTTCGACATAATTGCTGTGCGCGCGCATCCGCCGCGTCACCAGTTCATTGCCGCCGTCTCCGACGAAGATCTTTTCCTTGGTCCGGACGCGCCCGACGCGCATAGAAAGCCAGATGTTCAGCAGGGCCGCACCGGCGGCTATCGTCAGGCTGACGGGCAACATGATCATTTCGCTTCCCCTTGTTTCTTGGCACGCGCATCAGGATCGCGCGGCGGCCCAGGCTGTGGCATTCCGTCGCGCGTACCGCAAGCCTTGGTATGGCGGACCTTCGGGGCTTGCCTTTGTGGGCAAAAACGCTATAGCCGCGCCCGATCCGGCACCCGACACCATCAGGCGTTGAGGCACCTTCCGGCGGAAGATTATCCTGCGATATCAGTGCAGGGCAGCCTTCGGCGCGGCGGGCGGGCCAGTCATTCTCCGAATAGTCGGGGGGCGACAAATCCGGGTTTGCCGATTCGTGTAAACAATTGAGAATGCAGGAAATATCATGGCCGTCCCCAAGCGAAAAACCTCGCCCTCAAAGCGCGGCATGCGTCGTAGCCACGACAGCCTGAAGGTTGAAGCCTTTCAGGAATGCCCCAACTGCGGCGAACTGAAGCGCCCGCACAATCTTTGCAACGCTTGTGGCCACTACAATGGCCGTGAAGTGGTGTCGGTCGGCGCATAAACCCTAGCCGGAGGGCTAGCCGGAGGGGATGTTCATGAGCCTGACACCGCGAATCGCGATCGATGCGATGGGCGGTGACGTCGGCGTGCGCGTGATGTGCGCCGGCGCGGCCATGGCCCGCCACCGGCACGATGGGCTGCGTTTTCTGCTCGTCGGCGACGAGACGCGGATCAAGGCAGCCCTCGACAACCACCCCAATCTGCGCGCCGCGTCGGATATTATCCATACCGACGTCGTCGTGTCGGGTGAGGACAAGCCGAGCCAGGCGTTGCGCAAGGCGCGTAACAGCTCGATGGGGCTCGCGATCGATGCGGTAAAGCGCGGCGATGCGGGCGGTGCTGTGTCCGCCGGAAACACCGGCGCGCTGATGGCGATGGCAAAGGTCGCCTTGCGTACCATGCCGGGCATCGACCGGCCCGCACTGGCCGCCCTGCTTCCTTCGCTGGGCGCCAATGACGTCGTCATGCTCGACCTTGGCGCCAACACCGATTGCGATGCGACCAACCTGACCCAGTTTGCGGTGATGGGCGCAGCCTATGCGCGGACCGCCATGGGGCTGGAGAGGCCGCGTGTGGCCTTGCTCAACATCGGCACCGAAGAGTTGAAGGGCACCGACGAGATTCGGGATGCCGCGGCGATGCTGCGCGGCGCCGAGGGCCTGCCGATGGAGTTCGTTGGCTTCATCGAAGGCGACAAGCTGTCGCGCGGCGATGTCGATGTCGTGGTCCATGACGGATTTTCGGGCAATATCGCGCTCAAGACGATCGAGGGAACGGCGCGTTTCGTGACCGACCTGCTGCGCCGCGCCTTCACCAGTTCGGTGCGTTCGAAGATCGGCTTTCTGATTTCGCGCCCCGCGACCGAATTGCTTCGGCATCATCTCGATCCCAATAATCATAATGGCGCCGTGTTCCTCGGCCTCAACGGCGTGGTGCTCAAGAGCCATGGCAGCGCCGATGCCAAGGGCGTGGCCAATGCGGTGCATTTGTGCGCTGAACTCGTGGAAAAGGACATTACGCGCCAAGTGACCGAGGATCTTGCCAATTTCCGTCGCGAAGACGCCGCATGACGCTGCGTGCGATACTTGCCGGTACCGGGTCGGCGCTGCCGCGGACGCGGGTTTCGAATGAAGAACTGACCCGCCGGGTCGATACCAGCGATGAATGGATCGTCGAGCGCACCGGCATCCGCTTTCGCCATATTGCCGAGGCTGATGAAACGACCGCGACGCTCGGCGCTGCGGCGGCGCGCGAGGCGCTCGCGGCGGCGGGGCTCCAGCCGGCCGATATCGGGCTGATCATCGTCGCCACGGCGACTCCCGACAATACCTTTCCGGCCAGCGCGACCAAGGTTCAGGCGCTTCTGGGGACCCCGGACTGCATCGCCTTTGACGTTGCGGCGGTGTGTTCGGGATTCCTTTATGCGGTATCGGTCGCCGATTCGATGCTCCGCACAGGGGCGGCCAAACATGCGCTGGTGATCGGATCGGAAACCTTCAGTCGTATTCTCGACTGGGAAGATCGCACGACCTGCGTTTTGTTCGGCGACGGGGCCGGGGCGGTCGTGCTGTCGGCAAAAGAGGTTGCGGACGATCGCGGGATTCTGGCGACGCGCCTTCATGCCGAGGGGCAATATGCCGACATGCTTTATGTCGATGGCGGTCCTTCGACGACCGGTACGGTCGGCCATGTCCGGATGCAGGGGCGCGAGGTGTTTCGCCATGCCGTGACCAATCTGGCGTCGGTGCTGGGCGAGGTTCTGGCCGACACCGGCCTGTCGGCGGCGGACATCGACTGGGTTGTCCCGCACCAGGCGAACAAGCGGATCATCGACGCGACGGCGAAGAAGCTCGGCCTTCCGGCCGACCGGGTGGTGGTGACCGTTGATCAGCACGCCAACACGTCGGCGGCGTCGGTGCCGCTCGCACTCGACCTTGCGGTCCGCGACGGACGGGTAAAGCGCGGCGATCTCGTGGTGCTGGAGGCTATGGGCGGCGGCTTCACCTGGGGTGCGGCCGTCCTGCGGGTCTGATCAAGCGCTGCGGGACGGAGCCCGTGCCGGCTCGGCAATCCTGTCGCATCAACTCTTCCGTCCATCCGTTTCAGTTTGGCGGATTAATTCGCTTTTGTTACATTGCGATCCGGGACTCGCGAAGGTTGGGGGCCTTGGCCTGTCCCGATCGTTCATCCACTTCAGGAGGGGGAAGGGAAACATCATGACAGCAGGAACGCTTACGCGCGCAGATATTGCGGCACGGATCAATCAGCAGATTGGCCTGTCGCGTAACGAATCGGCGAATATTGTCGAATCGATTCTGGAACATATGTCCGACGCGCTGGCCGATGGGCAGAATGTGAAAATCTCCGGTTTCGGTACGTTCGTCCTGCGCGACAAGGCGCAGCGCATCGGCCGTAATCCCAAAACGGGAATAGAAGTGCCGATCCTGCCGCGCCGGGTCATGACCTTTCGGGCCAGCCAGGCGATGCGTGCCCGGGTTGCTGGCAAGTAACCGGAAAATTTCTTGATGTCTGACGCTGATGAACCAAATGGGGGGGGCAAGGCCGCTGGCGCCATGCTGTCCATCGGGGAATTGGCGAGCGAGCTTGGCGTTCCGGCGCATGTGCTGCGATACTGGGAAACCCGCTTTCCTCAGTTGAAGCCGCTTCAGCGTTCGGGGCGCCGCCGCTATTATCGAACGGGTGATGTCGCGCTGGCGAAGCGCATCCATCACCTGCTCCATGTTCAGGGTTATACGATCGACGGCGCACGAAAGGCGCTGAACGATGACGGGGCGCCCGCCGTTGTGGCCGAAGCACCGCGTGCATCCCCGGCTTTGCCCCGGCCTTCCGGGGTGCCGGTCGATGCGCTGGTCGCGCTTCGTGAAAGGCTCGCTGCCGCGCTCGGCTGAGCGGGGCTTTCAGGCGGCGTCGCGCAGCGCCGGGCTGCCGATTCGATTGCCGATCTGCCGCGCTGCCGCCAGTGCCTCTGGGGCTTGCGCCGGATCGAGCACGGCCAAAAGGTCGGACGACAGGACCCGCGCGCCGCAATAATCGAAAATGCCATGTTCGATCTGCGTCTTCATGGCGTCGGAATAGCCATGCTTGGCATAGGTGCCGGCGTTGGTCGCCCCGATCGCGATCAGATGGACGCCCAGCCGGTCCAGCTTCTTTTCCACCTTGCCGCCGAGGCTCTCCTCATAGGCCCAGCCATTGGCAAAGACGCGATCGATCCACCCCTTCAACAGCGCGGGCATCGACCACCAATAGACCGGATAGACAAGCACCAGCCTGTCGGCGCGATCGATGCGCGCCTGTTCGGCCAGGATGCTCGCGGGCGGGGACGCGACCTGGCCAAAGGTCTCGATGTCGGACATCGAAAATCGCGGATCGAACCCTTCGGCGGTCAGGTCCGCAATCTCCACCTCATTGCCTGCGGCGGCGGCGGCGATGGCATCGCCGACTTCCTTGCCCACGGCATGGGTCAGCGACGAACGATTGGGATGCGACAGAATGATCAGGCTGTGCATGACGGTAAATCCAATAGGCTTGAGGTGAGGGGCAGGTATCTATATACTTTTAGTAAGTTACTAATGGTATATAAAGATGTCAAGCCGCCAGCCCATGCCCGCAAAGTCTGAAACTCGTCGCCGCCTGTCGCGGGACGATCGCTTTCGTCAACTTGTCGAAACCGCCTGGCGGATGCTGGGGCAGGAGGGGGCGGATGCGCTCTCGCTGGGGCGGCTTGCCGAGCGGGCCGGGGTAACGAAGCCCTTGGTCTATGATCATTTCGGCACGCGAGAGGGGCTGCTCGCTGCCCTGTTTCGTGACTTTGACCGGCGCCAGGCCGAAACGATGAATGCCGCGCTCGCCGCGAGTGCCGACACGTTGGAAGCCAAGGCGGAGGTGCTGGCCGACGCCTATGTCGAATGCGTGGCACGGCAGGGCCGCGAAATACCCGGCATCCTCGCAGCGCTGGCGGGCTCGCCGGAAATGAATGCGATCATTCGCGAACATGAACGGGTGTTCACCGCCAAATGTCGGCGTCTGTTCGCACCCTTTGCCGGAGATCGGGAGCCGGGGGCTGCGGCGCTATGGGCAATGCTCGGCAGCGCCGACGCGCTTTCGCGGGCGGCGGCGGCGGGCGATCTGTCGGCGGACGAGGCGCGCGCCGAACTGTACCGGACGATTGTTCAGATGGTCCGGCGGACCTGGGCGGCCGATGACAGCTAGTCGATCACCGGCGACAGTGCGGGATCGAGGTCGCGGGGGCGGATGAAGGCGGTAAAGCGCGCTTGTCCCCAATCGATCGCGTGCCAGTCGTCTATATCGATCTCCAGCCGCGCCAGCGCCGCGGTCGGCAGCTTTTCCTCGACCTTCGCGCGCAGCGCGTCGTCGGGGGTTTCGGGAACGAGCATTAGGATCAGGTCTTCCAGCCCCGGATTATGACCGGCGATCAACAGATGCCGTGCATCGCGCCCGGTTTCGCGGATCACGTCGAGCAGCGTCGCCGCCGAAGCCAGATAGATGCGCCGGTCCCAATGCGGTTCGATGGCATCGAGCCCCGCCGCGGGTTGAAAAATGTCGAGCGTTTCGATGACTCGCACCGCGGGCGAGGCGATGATGCGGTCGATGCTCAATCCCTGTCTCTTCGCATATTGGCCGACCAGTTCGGCGCCGCGGCGCCCGCGCGGATTGATCGGGCGGTCGAAATCGCGTTCGACCGGCGCGTCCCAGCCCGACTTTGCATGACGCAGGATGGTCAAACTCTTCAAAATCTCTCCCCGCGCCGCGCGCTGTCGCTGAATCGGCTGCCTTGTGCCGCAAACTCATGACCATGAAAAGGCGGCTTGAACGGTCAGGAGGTTAATCGTGCCGCGCGGTCGGCGGGTTTTACGCCGCGGCGTCGCTCGACATTGGCGGCGGCAACATGGTTCACCGCCTCGTCGAGGGGCAGGCGGCGGATCGGCGTGCCGTCGGGAAAGGCGGTCAACAGCCGCGACGGCACGCTTGGCGACAGCATGACGAACTGGCCGAAATCGTCGGCGCGCCGGATCAGCCGCCCGAACGCCTGGCCGATGCGGGCGCGAATGACCATGTCGTCATAGCGCCCGCCGCCCTGTGCGGCGCGGCGTGCGGCGTGCAGGATCGTCGGGCGCGGCCAGGGCACGCCCTCCATGATCACCAGCCGCAGCGAATCGCCGGGAACATCGACCCCGTCGCGCAAGGCGTCGGTGCCGAGCAGCGAGGCGTGCGGGTCGGCACGGAAAATATCGACGAGCGTGCCGGTGTCGAGCGGGTCGACATGCTGGGCAAACAGCGGCAGCCCGGCGCGCGCCAGCCGGTCGGCGATGCGGGCATGGACGATGCGCAGCCGCCGGATCGCGCTAAACAGCCCCAGTGCGCCGCCGCCCGCCGCCTCGATCAACCGGCTATAGGCGCCCGCCAGCGCCGCCAGGTCGCCGCGCGCGATGTCGGTGACGACCAGCACCTCCGACTGGCGGGCATAGTCAAAGGGGCTGGCAACCGCGAAATGCCGCACCCCGCCATCGATGTGCCGTGCACCAGTGCGGATGTTGGCGTCGTCCCAGTCGCCCGCGCCATGACCGCCGCCACGCAGCGTCGCCGAGGTGACGAGCACGCCCTGCGCGGGGCGGTACACCGCTTCGGCCACCGGCCGCGCCGGGTCGAGCCAGTGGCGATGCAGCCCGCAGTCGAACTCGCGCCCATCATAGCGCTCGACGGCCAGCCAATCGACGAAATCGGGGTCGGCGGGGCCGCCGACCCGGCCCAGCAGCGACAGCCAGCCGCCCAGCGTGTCGATACGGGTGCCCAGGCTGTGGCGCGCGCCGTCGACGCGGGCGCGCGCCTGCCCGTCGAGCCAGTCGGGCGGATCGTCGATCAGCGCGTCGAGCCGCTTGCCGAGCGCCATCAGCGGGCGCAGCAGCGCCTCGATCGCGTCGCTGGCGTCGGCCGCTGCGGCCACCAGTTCGGGGTCGGGGTCGGCGAGTTCGGTTTCGAGACCATAGCCGCTGTCGGCATTCTTGGGATCGACGCTGCGGGCATAGACCATCGCCCGCACCGCGGCGAGCAGCCGCTCGATCGCGCCCCAGGGGGCCTTTTCGGCGAGCCGTCCCAGCCATCCTTCGCCAGGCAATTCGGCGGCGGCGGCGATGGCGGCCTGGATCGCCTTGTCTCCCGCTTCGTCATAGCTTGCGACGTCGGCGAGCCGCGCGGCGAGGCCGCGCCGCCGCCCACGCGATTTGCCTTCGGGCCCCATGACCCAGCGGCGGATTTCGACCGTTTCCTGCCCGGTCAGCGCGGCCGCGAACATCGAATCGGCAGCGTCCCACAGATGATGGCCCTCGTCAAAGATCAGCCGGGTCGCGGCCGTATTGCCGCCGTCGCGCGGCCGCGCCGCCTGCACCATGGTCAGCGCATGATTGGCGATCACGATTTCGGCCTGGCTTGCGGCCCGCGCCGAGCGTTCGATGAAGCATTTGCGGAAATGCGGACAGCCCGCATAGATGCACTCGCCGCGCCGGTCGGTCAGCGCGGTGGTGCCGTTGCGACGAAACAGCGCGGGCAGCCAGCCGGGCAAATCGCCGCCGATCATGTCGCCGTCGCGGGTATAGGCCGCCCAGCGCGCGACCAGCTGCGCCAGGATCGCGGCGCGCCCCGAAAAGCCGCCTTGCAGCGCATCTTCCAGGTTCAACAGGCACAGATAATTCTCGCGCCCCTTGCGCACCACCACCTTTTCGCGGTGCGTTGCGGGGTCGGGATACAGCCGCTCGGTCTCGCGTGCCAACTGGCGCTGCAATGCCTTGGTATAGGTCGAAATGCACACGCTGCCTGCCGACTGATTGATCCACTGCTTGGCGGGGGCGAGGTAGCCGAGCGTCTTGCCGATCCCGGTTCCGGCCTCGGCGACCAGCATCTGCGGCAAGTCTTTTCGCTCGCGCGGGGCAAAGATGGCGGCGACGGCGCTGGCATAATCGCGCTGCCCGGCGCGCCGTTCGGCGCCGTCGCCGGTCAGCCGGTCCAGCCGCGCGGTGACATCCTCCGCATTGATCGTCACGGTGCGCGGCTGCGGGCGCGGCGGCGCTTCTTCCCATTCGGGCAGGCGCGCGAACAGCCAGCGGTCGGCCGCGCCGGGGGAGCCGAGGCGCGGCTGGATCAGCGGCGCCCACGGCCAGCGCTGACGCGCCAGCGCTTGCAAGCCATGCCATGCGCCTTCGCGCTCGGGCCACGCCGGATCGTCGAGGACGCCGAGCATCGCAGCCGCCGCATGCGGGAGAAAGGCGGCGATGTCCGCTTCGGTCTCGGGCGCGTCGATTGCGAGCGCCGCGGCCAACCCCGCTGGAGTCGGTACGGCAAAGCGCGCGGGGAAGATGAAGGCGAACAGTTCGAGCAGGTCGAGCCCCGACAGTTCGGGATAGCCCAGCCGGTCGCCGGTCAGCGCCGCGCCGAGCAGCAGGTGCGGGGTCGCCGCGACGGCGGCCATGGCCTCGCCGCGCCCGACGCGCGTGGTGCGGCCTGCGGTGTCGGCGATCCATATGCCGATGTGGCTCGCATGGATCGCGGGCAGGGAGAGGGGATCGGGGAGCACCGCGCCACGCTAGGCACAAAGCGCGAACGCGGCAAGGGCGGCTGACAGAACTGTCTTGCGGCGCGGGCACAGCGGAACCGCTGGGACGGGCGCGCGAAACGGCTCCCTTTCAAGGCGCCAGACCCGGATTCGGCGCGCGGTGGGGCGATTAACTCAGCCCGCGACGTCCGAATCCGGTCGCCCGGCTGTGCATGAAAATTTGCGCCGGGCTCGAAGGCAGGGCGCCGCGCGCGCGTTCCAGCGCGTTGAACAGTGGGCCGCTCGTCAGCTCATAGGGGAAGCGGACGCCCATACGGTCGAATTCGGACCACATGACCACGGCATAAACGATCTGGCCCGCATAGTGGATTTCGCATCGCGACCGGGCGGGCATGCTTGCTCCATCGATCCGCGCTCCGCCTTCGGACAGGTCGGAAATCGTGCCTTCGACAAGGTTCAGAACGCCGTTGACGGTCACTTCGATGTCGACGGGCGTGCGCTTGTGCTGGCGCGGGCGGGGATCGGGCGAACGGGTCATGAATCGGATGCTATGCCGCTGATGGTAAATTTCCGGTAACCATGATTGCTTGCCAGAAAAAGCAGGCCGTTCGGCCTTTCCTAAATTGTCGGTGGGTGATCCCAATGGGTCGATGCCCATCGCGAATCATCTGCGCCCAAGACAATCGGCCAAGGCTGCACTGCCCACAGCCGCGCTGAAAGCCGCAAGGGTGGCAACGGCACCGGCGTGGCCGCCTTCGTACCGGACTATTGTGGCCTTGTCCGCGTGGCATCGGCGTTGCGGGCGTGAATCGCGAGTAAAGTTAGGCGGTTTTCCGTGCTTCTTTCCATCGACCGCGCTTGCCGCTATGTGCGCCTCATGACTGACTTGCACCTTCACCCTTCGCTGCGCGAACCCGCGCAAACGTCCAAGGCCTGGCCGTTCGAGGAAGCGCGCAAGCTCATTAAACGCTATCCGGGTGGAAAGCCCGACGGCGCGCCGGTGCTGTTCGAAACCGGCTATGGCCCGTCGGGGCTGCCGCACATCGGCACCTTCAACGAAGTGCTGCGCACGACGATGGTGCGCCGCGCCTATGAAACGCTGACCGCCGATGCGAACGGCACCCCCGCGGCGACGCGGCTGGTGGCGTTCAGCGACGATATGGACGGGCTGCGCAAGGTGCCCGACAATGTCCCCAACGGCGACATGCTGCGCGAATATCTGGGGCGGCCGCTGACCGCGATCCCCGATCCCTTCGGCAAATATGAAAGTTTCGCTGATCACAACAATGCGATGCTGCGTGAATTTCTCGACCGGTTCGGCTTCGATTATGAATTTGTCAGCTCGACCGAACGCTACAGCTCGGGCGCGTTCGACGGCGCGCTCGCCAATGTGCTGCGCCACAATCAGGATATCCTCGACATCATGTTGCCGACGCTGCGCGCCGAACGCGCCGCGACCTATTCGCCGATCCTGCCGGTCAGCCCGAAATCGGGCATCGTCCTGCAGGTTCCGGTCACTGTCGTCGATGCCGATGCGGGGCTGGTGTCGTTCGAGGATGAGGGCGAGACGATCACCCATTGCATCTTCGGCGGCGGGGCCAAGCTGCAGTGGAAGGTTGACTGGGCGATGCGCTGGGTCGCGCTCGGCGTCGATTATGAAATGTATGGCAAGGATCTGACCGACAGCGGGGTCCAGTCGGGCAGGATCGCCAAGGCGCTCGGCGGGCGCAAGCCCGAGGGGCTGATCTATGAAATGTTCCTCGACGAAAAGGGCGAGAAGATTTCAAAGTCGAAGGGCAATGGCCTGTCGATGGAGCAATGGCTGACCTATGGCAGCGAGGAAAGCCTTGCCTTCTTCGCCTATCGCGAGCCCAAGGCCGCGAAACAGCTCCATATCGGCGTCGTGCCCAAGGCGATCGACGAATATCTCCAGATGCGCGGCAATTACCCGGCGCAGGAAGCGGAGAAGAAGCTCGGCAATCCGGTGCATCATGTCCACGCGGCGCGCGGGCAGGCGGTGCCGACGACCGAATTGCCGGTGACCTTCGGCCTGCTGCTCAACCTTGTGGGGGTGATGGGCGCCGATGCGTCAAAGGACCAGATCTGGCGCTATCTAGGCCAATATGTCGCGGGCGCCGATGCCGCGGCCTATCCCGAACTCGACGGCCTCATCGACAATGCGATGGCCTATAATCGCGACTATGTCGCCCCGACACTCAAGCGCCGCAAGCCGCAGGGCGGCGAGGTCGCGGCGCTGCGCGATCTCGATACGCGGCTCGCCGCTCTGCCCGCCGATGCGGCTGCCGACGACATCCAGAACATCGTTTACGAGATCGGCAAGAACGAAGCCTATGGTTTTGAAAATCTGCGCGATTGGTTCAAGGCTTTGTACGAAACGCTGCTCGGGTCGAGCGCCGGTCCGCGCATGGGCAGCTTCATCGCCTTATTTGGTATCGACAATACGCGCCGTCTGATTGCGGAGGCTTTGCAATGTTGAAGACGCATAAAATGGCGGCGGCCGCGGCGTTGCTCTGTGTCGCCGGACCGCTGGCCGTGCCGCTGATGGCCCAGCCGCAATATGCGGGCGGCAATCGTCCGGTGACGCTGCGCGCGATGGACGATCTCGACCCCTGCTCGGTCGGCAAGGTCGCCGATCAATGGTCCGAGGGGGCCGTGATGGTGTTCCCGGGGGACAGCACCGATCTCGATGCGGTTGACCATCTTCCCGGCGGCACGAAGGTTTGGCTTTGCGACAGCAATGAAGCGGGCGACATGGTCGGCATCGTCTATTCGCTCGAACCCGGCACCGATTGCGGGGTCAGCACGCCGGTGTCCGCCGATCGCGACTATCTTGGTCCCTGTTCCTGGGGCTGGGTCAAGTCGCAGTGGATCGAGGTGGAAGCCGGGTGATGATCGAAATCTTCACCACCGGCGGCACGATCGACAAGGTCTATTTCGACGCGCTCAGCGAGTTTCAGATCGGCCCGGCGGCGATTCCCGACATGCTGCGCGAAAACAATGTCCATGTCCCGCACCGCGTCACCCAGCTGATGCGCAAGGACAGCCTGGAACTGGACGATGCCGACCGCGAGGCGATCCGCGCGGCGGTGGCGGCGAGTGATGCGGCGCATATCCTTGTCACCCACGGCACCGACACCATGGTCCAGACGGGACGAGTGCTTCAGTCGATCGCGGGAAAGACGATCGTGATGACGGGGGCAATGCAGCCCGCTTCGGTGCGCGCGAGCGACGCTGAATTCAACGTCGGTTTCGCGCTCGCGGCAGTGCAGACGCTGCCACCCGGCGTCTATGTCGCGATGAACGGGATGATCTTTGATCCGGCGACAACGGTAAAGGATCGTGCGGGCGCGCGCTTCGTCCGGCAGGGCTGATGGTCAGGCCTGGCGCGTAACCTGGCGCAGCACCGCGGCATAGCCGGGGGCGATCGTCATTGCCGGATGCTTGCCGGCGCGGCCCAGCGCGGCATGGACCGCGGGCAGGCGGTAACAGGGCACCGCCATGAACAGGTGGTGCTCGGCATGATAATTGACCCAATAGGGCGCCACCGTCGCCCGCTCGATCCAGTTGGCATGGGTCGTGCGCGCATGGGTGAAGGGATCCTCGCTGCCCGTCGTGGTGCAGGCATGTTCGGCGATGTTACGGATACGCAGATATAGCTGGAAGGTCGTCGCGAGCCCCGCCAGCCAGAGAAGATAGGGCGTCCAGCCATAAAGCGCGAGCGACAGGCCGAGCAGCAACGCTTGGACGATCAGAAAGCGGCCCACCGCGCGGGTCACCGCCATCGCCCCCGCAATGTCGATCGTCGGTGACGTCATGCCGTCGTCGGATTGCTTGTTGAACGGCGTCCCGGCCTTGGTGCTCGCACTGCCCCTCTGCGCCTCTTGGCCGCGCAGCATGGCTTTTAGCCCGGCAAGGGCAAAGGCGAATTGCGCCATGCGCTGCTTGAAAAAGGTCTGCCCGGTCAGATCGCGCAGCATCTTGCGGCGCAGGCTGGCGCGGCTGGTTGGAAAGGGTTTCGACAGCGACAGGTCGGGGTCTTCGGCCTGCTGGGTGAATTTATGATGCCGCAGATGATAGGTGCGATAGGCGATCAAATCGGAACCGACCGCGGCTCCGGTCAGCCACTGTCCCATGAAATTGTTGATTTTCCGGCTCGGATGCAGCGCGCCGTGGGCGGCATCGTGCATCAATATGGCCAGCCCCAGCTGACGTCCGCCGACCAGAATGATGGCGAGCAGCCAGCCGAGCGGATTCTGCATCCAGGCGGCAAGGCTTACCGCTGCGACACTGACCATCCAGGCATGCGCGACAAGCCAGATTCCGCGCCAGGACGAAACCCGGGTTAAAGCCGACCATTCCGGATGATCGAAAAAGCGGTTCGGCGGCAGGAGACGGACGGCGGGCATGGCGCAAGCTTATCAAGTTGCAAAGGGCAACGAAAGTACTTCCGTTTTTGGGACAGGTGGGCTGCGATAATCGGGCCTCTGGTAAGGATTTGGAAACCCAAGTCCGACAGTGAAGCCCCCAGGACCAAAGGGTTAGGAAGCGCGTTGGGGGTTCGAAGCCGCATTGTCGGGCCGGTGAGCATGGAACTGGCCGAAGGGGAATCATTGTTCGATTCGCCCACACTGGTGCGCCGCTTGCTGCGTGTCGCCCAGCTTTGGCATTATGTGCTCGTCGCGCGGGTTCTGGCCTTCCTTGTTTTCGCCTTTGCGCCGGGGCTTGCCGGATTCTTCGATCGACCGGCCGAATGGTTGGTGATGGCGGCGGGCCTCGCGTGCGATTTGGTGCTGACGGTGATCGGGCAGGCCAGCCGCGCTGATCGGGGATGGTCGCCGCGCCGGGTGCGACAGATGGCGGTGCTGGCCATGGCGCTTGTCGCCGCCGGCACCTTGCTGCATTCCGCCGGTCTGTTCTCGGGCGTCGCGCATTCGCACGACCATCGATTTTTCGATGCTTTTGTCGCGATTCAGGTCGGGTCGATCCTGGTCGCCGTGTCGGCGTCGGCGATCATGCGACCGGCCCTTTTCGCTGTTGCTGGGGCGACCGCCTTTGGCGGAGCGATCGGGGTCGCCTCCTGGCCGTTCGCGGTCGCGGGGGTGGTGTTCCTCGGGATGCTGATCGTCATGACGCGCGAAGACATGCGGCACCAGCGCCGCGCGACGCGCGCCAGCGCGCAGGCGATCGCTGAACAGGAACGCGCCCACAATCTGGTACGCGATTTCGAACAGGCGGGGCGGGGCTGGTTCTGGGAAACCGACCGCAACGGAAATCTGGTCTATATTTCGTCGACCGTGGCGGGGCGGCTGGGCCGTCCGCTGAACGAGATCATGGGACGCCCCTTTACCGATATCATTCGCAAGCGGATCGGCCGCGACGAGAGCGAAGAGCGGACCTTGGGGTTCAGTCTTTCCTCGCGTACGCCTTTCAAGGATTTGAACGTCCAGGCGGCCGTACAGGGTGAAGAGCGATGGTGGTCGATATCGGGCCATCCGATCGGGAACGAGTTCGGGCATTTTCAGGGGTTCCGCGGCAGCGGCACCGATCTGACCGACAAGAAACGCTCGGAACGCGAGATCAATCAACTTGCCCGCTATGACACGCTGACGGGCTTGGCGAACCGCCTGCACATCAATGACCTGCTCGACCGCGCGCTCAAAAACCATATCGGCCAGCCGCAGCCGTGCGCATTGCTGCTGATGGACCTCGACCGCTTCAAGGCGGTCAACGACACGATGGGGCATCCGGCGGGCGATCAGTTGCTGCAACAGGTCGCGGGCCGCCTGACCCAGACGGTCGGCGACAAGGGGCAGGTCGGACGCCTCGGCGGCGATGAATTCCAGATCGTGCTGCCTCAGATTATCCAGCCCGAAGCGCTGGCCGGGATCGCCAACGCGCTCATCCTCAGCCTTGCCAAGCCCTTCGCTATCGATGGCGAACAGGTGCGCATCGGATCGTCGATCGGTATCGCGGTGTCGGAGGGGCAGGGGGTCGCGCCTTCGGCGCTGATCCGCAACGCCGACCTCGCGCTTTACGCCGCCAAGGACGCCGGGCGCGGGGTCTATCGCTTCTATGCCGATGCGATGCACAATCAGGCGAGCGAGCGAAAGGCGATCGAGGATTCGCTGCGCGACGCGCTCGCGCGCGACGAACTGCAGCTGCTTTATCAGCCGATTGTCGATGTAAAGAGCGAGCGCGTCACGGGTTTCGAGGCGCTCATTCGCTGGCGTCGCGGCGCTGACGAAGTGATCAGCCCCACCAAATTCATTCCGATCGCGGAAGAATCAAAGCTGATCGTGCCAATCGGCGAATGGATCATCCGGACCGCCTGTGCGACGATTGCCCAGCTTGGGTCCGATTATCGCGTCGCAATCAATGTGTCGCCGCGCCAATTCGCCAATGAAAAGCTGCCCGCGATCATCCTGAACGCCGTTTCGTCGGCGGGCATCCGGCCCGATCAGTTGGAACTGGAGATTACCGAGGGCATTTTCCTTGATGAAAGTCCCGAAAATCTGGCGATGTTCCAAAAACTCAAGCGGACCGGCGTGCGGCTGGCGCTCGACGATTTCGGGACAGGTTATTCGGCGCTCGGCTATCTGAAGAAGGCGCCGTTCGACAAGATCAAGATCGACCAAAGCTTCGTTCTGGGGGCGGCCGACCGCGACAGCATGAACGCCGCGATCATCTCGTCGATCGTCGGCTTGGCTAGCGCACTGAACATGGAAACCACGGCCGAAGGGGTCGAAACTCACGACGATCTTGCACTGATCCGCGAGCTGGGATGCAGCCATGTCCAAGGCTATATTTATGGCAAGCCGATGGCGCTCGAAGAAATTCTGGCGCTGCTGGATCGGGGCGGCGGCCATGTAACCGCGCGCGGGTTCAAAAGCGCGCGCGAACCGCGACGCACGACGTTTCGTACGATTCGGATTGCCAGCGGCGGACATGAGTATGAAGCGATCGTCCGCAATGTCGCGTCGCGCGGCGCGCTGATCGAAGGGTTGTGGAATGTTCCGATGGGGACCGATCTGCGGCTGGAGTTCGCGCCGGGCTTGGTGATCGAAGCTGAAGCGCGTTGGTCGACCGAAAACCGCGTTGGCGTCGAGTTTCTAGAAGCGGTCGATATCGACACGCTGATCGGCGTGCCGGGGACAGGGCGCATTCCGGCCGCGCGGCCCCGTATCGACCGCGCGGCCTGAACGACGCAGCCGGGATCAATCGGCGATCCGGCCGCGCGCCATGACCCAGTCGACTTTTTCCAGCGCCGTGATGTCCGCCAATGGATCGCCCGAAACGGCGATCATGTCGGCCGACATGCCGGGCGCGATACGCCCGATCTCGCTTTCCATCGACAGCGCGGCGGCAGCGACCGTCGTGGCGCTCGCCAGCGCCTCGCGCGGGGTCAGCCCCGCCTTGACCAGCAGCGCGAATTCCCCGGCGTTGCGGCCATGTTCAAAAACGCCGGCATCGGTGCCAAAGGCGACGGGAACCCCCATCGCCTTGGCGCGCGTTACGGCCTGGCCGACATGGCCCATGGTCATACGGACCTTTTCTTCGACCGTCGGTGTATAGATGCCTTTGCCCAGCCGTTCGCGAATGCCTTCGAATGCCATCAGCGTGGGCACCAGATAGCTTCCCTTCGCCTTCATCACCTTCAGCGCAGTGTCGTCGGCAAAGGTGCCATGGTCGATGGTGTCGATCCCTGCGGCGGCGGCCGCCTCGATGCCTCGGGCGCCATGGGCGTGCGCCATCACTTTCAGGCCCAGCGAATGGGCGGTATCGGCGATGCTTTGAAGTTCGGGCGTCGTGAAATGCCCCTCCAGCCCGCGCCCCTGCTGCGACAGGACGCCGCCGGTTGCGGTGATCTTGATGACATTCGCGCCGGCGCGTGACGCCTTGCGCACCTTTTCGGCGCATTCGACGGGCCCGGTGCAGGTATAGCCGTCATCAAGAACATCATGAATATCCTCACGAAAGCCGGTGACATCGCCATGGCCACCGACGATCGACAAGGCTGGGCCTGCGGCAATGATCCGCGGCCCTTCGATCACGCCTTCATCGGTTCCGCGACGGAGCGAATAGGCGGTGTACTGGCCCGAACCGGCTTCGCGGACGGTGGTGAAACCCGCGCGCAGGGTGATGCGGGCGTTTTTTACGCCGACAACGACGCCCCACTCATTGGGCTCCACCGCCGCATTGCGATAATCGCCCCCCGGATCGCCGGTCAGGTGAACGTGCAGGTCGATCAGGCCGGGGAGCAGTGTCTTGTCGCCCAGATCGATCACCTCTGCACCATCGGGGGCTGGCGAGCGGCCCGGTGTGACCGCGGAGATGCGGTTGTCGGTGACGATGACGGTCGATGGGCCCTGGGGAGGTTTCGCCGGGTCGGTAATGATCCGCGCGGCATAGATGACGGTCGTTCCCGCACTGGCTGTGGTGGTCAGCAAGAACGATGTCGCCGCGGCGGCGAGCAAGCTCAGTTTGCGCATGATTTCTCCCCTGTTGTCAGCGCCATGGTGCCAAGCTGGCAGGGGAAGGGCAAGGGCATAAAAAGAGGGCCGGCAAAGCACCGGCCCTCCAGTTGAACTTCCGGTAACCGAAAGGAATATTACCAGAAGAAATCGTGGATCACGTCGACGACGCGGCCTGAATAGACATCGACGAGCAGCGCATCGTCATAATAGCGCACCCAGCGATAGTCGCCATACGCTGGCGGCAGGCGGTAGTACCACGGGTCGTTGATCCAGTAGCGCTGACCATAAAAGAGCGAGCCCAGCGTGAAACCGATGCTGAACCGCGTATAGCGATGGTTGCGATAGGGGGCGTAATAGCGGGGCAGGCGGTAATAGTCGCGGTGCCGCGCCCGATAGTCGCGCCAGTCATAGCGGCGATCGTCGCGCCAGTGGCGGTTCCAATTGTCATAGCGGCGGTTGTCGCGATACCGGCGGTCGACATACCCGTCGCGATTGCGATCATAGCGCCGATCGACCCGACCATTGTCGTTGCGATCCCAGCGGCGATCCAGGCTCCCGTCGCGGTTCCGGTCATAGCGGCGGTCGACGCGGCCATCGCGGTCGCGATCCCACTGCCGATCCGTGCGGCCGTCCCGGTTGCGGTCCCACTGCCGGTCGTTTCGATCATTTCGATCATTTCGATCATAGCCGCCGCGACGCGATTGGTCGTCCCCGCGTTGTCGCTGCCAACGTTCGCGCTGCGCGTCGGCGGTGCGCTGGCGCTCGGCGGAACGATCGGTCCGTTCGCTCCGGTCCTGCCAGTTGCGCCGATCGGCGCGCGGTTCGCGTTGTGTCTCTGTCCGGGGTGTGCGGACGCGGTCGCTGTGGGCTTCGCCGCGGCTATGATCGCGGCGAACGTCCGGGCCGCGCGGCCTGCGGTCGTCGCGTTCGCCCCGCTGGGCGATCTGGATGCGCTCGCCGCTCGACTGTGCGGCAGCGGAGGCCAGCGGCGTCAACATCGTCGCGGCGACCAGCAACCCTCCAAATACCGTCTTCATTGCGCCTGTCTCCAACTCATGTCCCATCGGCTGCAAATGCCAGCCGGGAAGATGAATCGAAATTACCGACGACAAGATGAGTCACTGCTGAACCGCCGTGTTGTCTCCGGTTCAGCTTTTGGGGGCCGGGCGCAGGGCTGGAACCTCCCGCGCGGCATCTTCTGGACGGATGCCAGGCGGAGGCGCTGCGGCGATGCGCTCCTCGCCGCGCAGCACCCGCCCGGCGAGCCGAATTGCGGCGCGGATACGCGGATAGGTGCCGCAGCGACAGATATTGGTCATCGCGGCATCGATTTCGGCATCGCTGGGATTGCTGTTGGAACGCAGCAATGCCGTGGCCGCCATGATCATTCCGGATTGGCAGAAACCGCACTGCGGCACCTGTTCGGCGACCCATGCCTGCTGCACCGGATGGCTGCGGTCGCGAGACAGCCCTTCGATCGTCGTGACGAAGCGGCCCTCGCATTCGGCGATGGTCACGAGGCAGCTTCGTATGGCTTCCCCGTCGATATCGACGGTGCAGGCCCCGCATTCGCCGGTGCCGCATCCATATTTCGTGCCGGTCAGATTGGACGCATCGCGCAGCGCCCACAAAAGGGGCGTTTCGGGTTCCATGCGATACTCGACCGGCCGGTCGTTGACGGAAAAGCGAGTCATGCCAACAGGGAAAGCCCCTCCGCCTTGTTCCTGTCAAACTTTATCGACCCACGGGCCGTGCTTGAATCATCGTCAACGCTCCCTTTATGTGATGGTATTACATGAAAGGGGTGTTGAAATGTCGTTATCGGAAGTTGCCTTGCGGTCGGCGCTTATCGGGGTCGGCGCGACGATCATGCTCGATATTTGGGCGTCGCTCGCGCAGCGCTTGTTGGGGATTCCTCGGCCCGATTGGGGAATGTTCGGCCGCTGGATCGGCCACATCCCTGATGGCCGCTGGTTTCATTCGGGTATCGCGGCAAGTCGGGCGATGCCCGGCGAACGGGTGATGGGATGGTGTGCCCATTATGCCGTCGGCATCGTTTTTGCCGCCATGCTGCTCGTCCTCGCCGGCCCAGCATGGTTTCGGAACCCGACCTTTCTGCCAGCCTTCACGATGGGGGTCGTCACGGTTGCGGCACCATTCTTCATTCTTCAGCCAGCGATGGGCGCCGGAGTCGCCGGATCGCGAACGCCGAGCCCTTGGCGGACACGATCAAGCAGTTTGCTGTCGCACAGCGTTTTCGGCCTCGGCCTCTACGTCGCAGCGGTTCTCGTCGCCGAATTGACGGGCTGATATCGCGTCCGATCAGTCGCGCCAGCCCGTATCGATCTTGTCGACCTTGCGTACCATCGCGTCAAACTCGGCCTTGCCTGACTGCCCCGGGATAGCGGCCAGATACAGGTCGCGCTGGTGGACCTTGACGACGTCGTCGGCGATCAGGATCGGCTTGCCCATGCTCATCGTCGCGAGCTGGATTTCGCAGGCGCGCTGCAACGCCCAATATTTGATGAAGGCATCGCTCAGCGACTTGCCCATCACGACCGGACCATGGTTGCGCAGCATCAGGATACGCTTGTCGCCCAGATTGCGGACCAGGCGCTCGCCTTCCTCTTCGCGTACCGTGACGCCTTCGAAGTCATGATAGGCGAGCTGACCGATAAAGTTGCAGGCATAGAAATTGGTCGGCTGCAGCCCGGATTCCAGCCCGCAAACCGCCATGGTCGCAGTGGTGTGGGTATGGATAATCGCATGCGCGTCGGGCAGGACGCGGTGGAACAGGCTGTGCTGGACGAACCCGGCCTTGTTGACGTGCCAGGGATTGTCGGCGTCGAGCTTGTTGCCGTCGATGTCGATCTTGATCAGGCTGGATGCGGTGATTTCGCTGAAATGCATGCCATAGGGATTGATCAGGAACGCGCCTTCCTGATCGGGGACCTTCACCGTGATGTGGTTATAGATCATTTCGTCCCAGCCCATCATCGCAAAGATGCGATAGCAGGCGGCGAGTTCCTGCCGTGCCGTCCATTCGGCTTCGCTATACTTGCTGTTGCGCTTGAGCTGGGTCGCCATCGCCTTTTCCTCTTCCCGTTTATCGGTTTCGTCCTGCTACCTATGCCATAGGAAAGCGGTGGGCGGCAATCCCGCACAAAGCGCTTGGGTGACGGTTCGCCGCGCGAGGGCTTGCATTTAAGAGCGAATCCCTTTAGGGGCGCAGCATTCGAACGTCGCGGGTTCGCGGCGCTCCTTTTATTGCCCGAATATCGGCGACCGTGGTAAACCGGATGCAGACCGGGGCCATCGGCCGTTTGACGAACAGGAGACGACACGGCGTATGCAGATTATCGTTCGCGACAACAATGTCGACCAGGCCCTTCGCGCGCTCAAGAAGAAGCTGCAGCGGGAGGGCGTGTATCGCGAAATGAAGCTGCGCCGTCATTATGAAAAGCCCAGCGAAAAGCGCGCGCGCGAGCGTGCCGCCGCTGTCCGCCGCGCCCGCAAGATGGAGCGCAAGCGGATGGAGCGCGACGGTATCAAGTAACCGTCCTTCCCGTTCGGGATCCTGATCGTGAAAAGGGCGCTGCGGCAACGCGGCGCCCTTTTTCGTGCGCGCTCGATGGACTTTGTGTCTAGACCGGTTGCCGCCGCTCCGCCTATAGGCAGCCGCAAGACGCGCCCGACGGCGCCAAGGAAGGACTGCAACGATGAGTGTGACGACGGTTCCATTGCGCCCGGTCAGCAAGGGCGGCTTGTGGCTGATGTGGATCGGCATTCTTGCGCTGTTGGGTGCAGGTGCGGCCTTTGCCTATCAGGTCACGCCGCGCATCGGTTTCCAGGTCGTCAAGGAAGGAACGGGCGCCAGCCCGACGATCAGCGATGTCGTGCTGGTCAAATATGAAGGCAAGCTTGACGATGGAACGGTCTTCGACGCCAATGAACAGGCGCCGATGCAGGTTGCTGGCGTTGTCCCCGGCTTTGGCGAGGCGCTGACCCGCATGAAGAAGGGCGGCAAGTACAAGATCAGCATTCCGCCGCAGCTTGGCTATGGCGATCGCGCAGTTGGGCCGATCCCGGCAAACAGCACGCTTCACTTCGATGTCGAACTGATCGACTTCCGCACCGAAGCCGAGGTGCGCGCGATGCAGCAGATGATGCAACAGCAACAGCAGATGATGCAGGGCGGCGCTCCCGGAGCGCCGGGTGCTCCGCCTGCGCCGCAAGGCGCGCCGCAGCCCTGATCGCGCTGCGTTGATATTCGGGGATCAGACAGGCGGCGGGGTCAACCGGACTCCGCCGCCTTTGTCATAACAGGTGCCGCATCGGCGTTACGCTCGGCCTCGCGTTCCAGGGCGACCTTGATCATTGCGACGATGGGGTCGGCCAGCGCCAGTCCCAGAATGCCGAGCAGCGCGCCGAGCAATATCTGGGCACCGAGGACCAGGGCAGGGGCAAGGTCGACCGTTTGCTTGGCGACCATCGGCACGATCAGATAGCCGTCGACCGTTTGCACCACCAGATAGATCGCCATCGCGTAAAAGCCGGTATCGGTCCCCGCCGAAAAACCGACAAGGATCAGCAGCACGCCCGACACGATGGCGCCGATATTGGGAATGAAGGCGAGAAGCCCGGTCAACAGCCCCATCAGGGCGGCCATCGGGATGCCCACCGCCAGGCAAGCCAACCAGGTGCCAATCCCTTCGACGAGCATGCCGAGCAAGCGTCCGGCCATCAGGCGGCGGAGCGTGAATCCCATGCGCGCGGTCGTGATATAGAAATCGCCGCGCATCCGCATCGGCAGCATCCACGCGACCCCGCGTTCGTAAAGGCGCGGTTCGATCGCGATGAAGATGCCGAGCACGACGATCATCACCAGGCTGGTGATCGCGCCGACGACCGATCCGACTGCGGCGGTGACGCGGCCCACGGTACCCGCAATATTGTCCGATATCGTTTTGGCGTCGATTTCTACATTGCCCATTCCATGGTCGCTGGCCCAGGCGGCCAGTCGCTCGACTTGTGCCATCACGACCTTTTGCAGCGTCGCGGCCTGGTCGGCGATCTGGGAGCCTGCGAACAAAATGGCCCATGCCAGAAAGGCCAGCAGCGACAGGCATATGATCAGCAGGCGCCAAGCGCGTCCGATCGGCAGGACGCGCCCGAGCAGCCGGGTGCCGCCATCAAGCATGGACGCCATGACGATGCCGGCAAAGATCAGCAGGATGGGTTGGATCAGGATGATGCAGGCGCCAACCAGCAGTGCGAGACCGATCCAGGCCCCGGCTTTCAGCAGTTCGGTGCGGACAAGCTGGCTACGGATTTCGGTGGGACCGGGCCTTTCCGTGCGTCGTTCCCGTCCCGCCATTCCGTCGCTCCTATTTGGTGCTGCTATCCTGCTCCGGGCGCAGGCTGTTGCCAGCGCGGTCCGATCGCAGGGCTGCGAACCAGCTTAACGGATTGTACCAACTCGCCGTTCCATCGGTCGAAAAACTGATAATCTCGGCCCGGCCGGCAATGGCTTCAAAGGGTACGGGGCCATTCAGTCCCTTCTGGCTGGTCGGAACGCGACTGTCGGCGCTGCCGTCCCGGTTGTCGCCCATCAGGAACAAATGACCATCGGGAACGGTGATGGGACCGAAATCGTCCGTGGGATAACCTGGCCCCATGTCGATCGTGTCGAAGCTAGCTCCGCCGGGCAGGGTTTCGCGGACGATCGGCACCTCCAGCACGGGCTTTCCATTCTCGCCCTCGACGATGAAACGATGCAGGCTGCTGCCCGGCCCAGGGGTGTTGCGATCGACCGGAATAGCCAGCATCGGCTGAACCTCGCGCTTGATCGGCTGGCCGTTGATGCTCAACTCGCCGTTCCGCATCTCGATCCGGTCGCCAGGCAGGCCGATGACGCGCTTGATATAATCGACACGCAGTTCGGGATGTTCCAGCACAACGATGTCTCCGCGTGCGGGCAGCTTGGCAAACAGGCGGCCGTCCATCTTTGGCGCGAGGTGAAAGCTGACCGAAGCATAGGACCAGCCATAGGGATATTTGCTGACGATCAGCCGATCGCCGTTGCGCAGCACCGGCATCATCGAGTCCGACGGAATGTAAAAGGGCTTGGCCACGCAGCTGTGTATGCCGAGCACGAGCAGCAGGATGACCGCAATGTCGCGGATCAGCTTCCCCCAGCCGCCTTCGTCTTCGTCTTTGGTTTTCGCCATTACTCGTCCTTGATCGCTTCGATGATGACGAAGGCCTGCGCCCACGGATGGTCGTCGGTCAGCGTCAGGTGAATATGCGCGCTATGTCCGGCGGGCGTCATTTCGGCCAGCCGTTCGGCGGCGCCGCCAGTCAATTTCAGCGTGGGGGCGCCGGACGGGGCATTTACGACGCCGATGTCCTTCATGAACACCCCGCGTTTGAATCCCGTGCCGACGGCTTTGGAAAAGGCCTCCTTGGCGGCAAAGCGTTTTGCATAGGTGCCGGCACGGGTGAAAGGTCGGCGGGCTGCCTTCGCTCGCTCGACATCGGTGAAGACCCTATTTTCGAAGCGTTCACCGAACCGGTCGAGCGAATGCTGGATGCGCTCGATATTGCAAAGATCGGAGCCCAGCCCGATGATCATGACGACCCTCGCGCTTCGTCCATCAGATTGCGCATCCGCCGCACGGCATCCTCGAGCCCGGTAAAGATCGCCTCGCCGATCAGGTAATGGCCGATGTTAAGTTCCGCGAGTTGCGGGATCGCGGCGACCGGAACGACATTTTCATATGTCAGTCCATGTCCGGCGTGCGGCTCGATGCCATTTTTCCATGCCAGCGCTGCCGCATCCTCGATGCGGCGCAACTCGGCGGCGCGCTCCTCGCCGGTGGCGTGGGCGTATCGCCCGGTATGGAATTCGACCACAGGCGCCTTCAGGCGCATGGCGGCTTCGATTTGCCGCGGGTCAGGCTCGATGAACAGGCTGACGCGAATGCCTGCATCGGACAAGCGCGAAACGATCGGCGCCAGATGGTTGTGCTGCCCCGCAGCATCAAGCCCGCCCTCGGTCGTGCGCTCTTCGCGCTTTTCGGGGACGATGCAGGCTGCGTGCGGGCTATGGCGCAGCGCGATTTCGACCATTTCGTCGGTTGCGGCCATTTCCAGGTTGAGCGGCAGATCGGTCGCCGCTTGAATTCTGGCAAGATCGGCGTCCCTGATATGACGGCGATCTTCGCGAAGGTGGGCCGTTATGCCGTCGCCGCCCACTGCGGCCACGATTTCCGCCGCGCGCACCGGGTCGGGGTGTTCGCCGCCCCGCGCGTTGCGGATCGTCGCAACATGGTCGATGTTGACGCCGAGCCGCAAGCGCTGGGACGGGGAGGGGGTCAAGCTGCGGCGCTCCGGCTGCCGGGCTTGATCGCGGGCGTCGCGGCCAGCTCGGGGGGCAACTCGTCCTCGGCATAGGTCGGGAAATTAATTGCGACCAGCGGATAGAAGGGGACGCCCAAATCGACGCTCCCTGCCGACCGGTCGACCAGCGCTGCCTCGGCCAGCACGTCGCCGCCGACTGCGCGTACGGCTTCCATCGCTTCGCGCGATGACAGGCCGGTGGTCACGACGTCTTCGACCATCAGCACCTTGCTACCGGGTGGGAGGGCAAAGCCGCGCCGCAGTTCAAAGGTGCCGGTTGGACGCTCGACGAACATTGCGGGCTTGCCGAGGGCGCGGCCCATTTCATGTCCGATGATGACGCCGCCCATGGCCGGCGACACGACGACGTCGATTGCCTGGCGCAGATCGCGGGGCAGCTTGGCGGCAAGCGCCGAAGCGAGGCGACCGGCGCGCGTGGTGTCCATCAGGACGCGGGCGCACTGGAGATAATATTCGCTGTGCCGCCCGGAAGAGAGCAGGAAGTGGCCCTGCAGCAGGGCTTCGGCGGCTCGGAACTCGGCCAGGATTTCGTCGTCAGTCATCGGGAGATTGTTCTTCATGTCCATGTAATTGCCGACCGGAAGCGGCCGGATCGCGCGGCAGAGATTTGCTCGCTGCAAAATAGTGTTAGAGATGCTTGAGGCAAGCGGCAAGCGGGTCTATAGCGCCCGCGAGATTCAGCCCGTCGCCGGCTGCCCGGATTTGTGTCCGGGGTTGGGGGAGAAGCGGGTTGGAACGACCAAAAGAGCAACAGGCAACGGGCGGCACTATCCTTATGAAGAGCTTGAAAACCCTTGTAATCGCGGCGGCTTTGTCGCTTGGCGCCGTGGGCGCGGCCCATGCGCAGCTTCCGGCTGAAGCGCCGACTGCGGCGGCCCCTGCGAATCCGGCTGCTGCTGCGGCAGCTTCCGATGCAGCGGCTCCCGCCACGACGCCCGCCGAAGCGTCGGCGCCGGCAGGTGATGCGACCTATGTCCCAATGAAGCCGACGCAGGGCGTCGGTCAGCCGGTCGATGCCGGCGTGGATTTCCAGCCGCAGGTCACCCCGATCGGCGATCAGGCCTATTGGTTCAACCATGTCATCCTGCTGCCGATCATCACGATTATCTCGCTGCTTGTTCTTGGACTCCTTCTGTGGGTGATTTTCCGTTACCGCGCCAAGGCGAACCCGGTTCCGTCGAAGACCACGCACAACACGTTCATCGAAATCATCTGGACCGCTATTCCCGTCCTGATTCTCGCGCTGGTTGCCGTGCCTTCGATCCGTCTGCTCGCGGCGCAGTACGAGCCGCCGTCGAAGGACGCGCTGACCATCAAGGTGACGGGCTATCAGTGGTATTGGGGCTATGCCTATCCCGACCAGGGCATTGGCGAATATGTCTCGAAAATGCTGACCAAGGAACAGGCGGAAGCCGCCGGTGAACCGCATCAGCTTGCGGTCGACAACCGCATGGTCGTGCCCGTTGGCCGCCAGGTGAAGCTGATCGTTACCGGCGCCGACGTGATCCACAGCTTCGCGGTCCCCGCTTTCTGGACCAAGATGGACGCCGTCCCTGGCCGTGCCAACGAAGTGACCTTCACGGCGAACAAGGTCGGCGTCTATTACGGCCAGTGTTCGGAACTTTGCGGCGTCGATCACGGATATATGCCGATCGCGGTTGAAGTGCTGCCTGTCGACAGGTGGGAGGCTTGGGTGCGTTCGAAGGGCGGTAATCCGTCGGGCGAAGAAGCGGCGGCGCCCGCCGCTGCTGCCGCTCCGGCTCCGGCCGCCGTTACCACGACCGAAGCAGCCCCGGCTGCGGCGCCTGCCGCTGCACCGGCCGCCACGAATTAATCAGGGGGTCTGACAGATGACCGATATTGCAGCGACTGCACCCGCCGCGCACGGCCACGACCATGCGCATGACGATCATGACACGCCGGGCTTTTTCGTCCGCTGGTTCATGTCGACCAACCACAAGGACATCGGGACCCTCTACCTGATCTTCGCAATCGTTGCCGGCATCGTCGGTGGCGTGCTGTCGGGGATGATGCGTCTCGAACTCGCCGAACCGGGTATTCAGTATCTGACCGGCTGGGCTCAGTTCTTCGACCCGGCAGCGGGCGATGTGCAGGGCAAGCATTTCTGGAACGTCATGATCACCGCCCACGGTCTGATCATGGTGTTCTTCATGGTCATGCCGGCGATGATCGGCGGCTTCGGCAACTGGTTCGTTCCGTTGATGATCGGCGCGCCTGACATGGCGTTTCCGCGCATGAACAACGTCAGCTTCTGGCTGACCTTTGTTGCGTTCGTCATGCTGGTCGGATCGATGTTCGTTCCCGGTGGCAGCGGCCTTGGCGCTGGAACCGGCTGGACGGTTTATGCCCCGCTGTCGACCAGCGGTTCGGCTGGCCCGGCCGTCGACATGGCGATCTTTTCGCTTCACCTTGCCGGTGCGGCGTCGATCCTTGGTGCGATCAACTTCATCACCACCATCTTCAACATGCGCGCGCCGGGGATGACCCTGCACAAAATGCCGCTGTTCGTATGGTCGGTGCTGGTCACGGCTTTCCTTCTGTTGCTTGCGCTGCCGGTTCTGGCCGCCGCGATCACCATGCTGCTGACCGACCGCAACTTCGGCACTACCTTCTATGATGCGACGGGCGGCGGCGATCCGGTGCTCTATCAGCATCTCTTCTGGTTCTTCGGCCATCCCGAAGTGTACATCATGATTCTGCCGGGCTTCGGCATCGTCAGCCAGATCATCTCGACCTTCAGCCGCAAGCCGGTGTTCGGCTATCTCGGCATGGCCTATGCCATGGTCGCGATCGGCGTCGTCGGTTTCATCGTGTGGGCGCACCACATGTTCACCGTCGGCATGAGCGTGAATCTCAAGATGTACTTCACCGCCGCGACGATGGTCATCGCCGTCCCGACGGGGATCAAGATTTTCAGCTGGATCGCCACCATGTGGGGCGGTTCGATGAGCTTCAAGACCCCGATGGTCTGGTCCTTGGGCTTCATCTTCATGTTCACCGTGGGCGGCGTGACCGGCGTCGTGCTCGCCAATGGCGGCGTCGACACCAACCTGCACGACACCTATTATGTCGTCGCGCACTTCCACTATGTGCTGTCGCTGGGCGCGGTCTTCTCGCTCTTTGCCGGATTCTATTACTGGTTCCCCAAAATGTCGGGCCGGATGTACAGCGAGGTCCTGGGCCAGCTGCACTTCTGGATCTTCTTCATCGGCGTCAACATTCTGTTCTTCCCCCAGCATTTCCTGGGTCAACAGGGCATGCCGCGCCGTTATCCCGACTATACGGACGCCTACGCCTATTGGCACCTGATCTCGTCCTATGGCTATGTGATCATGGGCGTCGGGATGATCTTCTTCTTCGTGAACATCGGCTGGTCGCTGTTCGCGGGCAAGAAGGCTGTCGACAATCCCTGGGGCGAAGGCGCGACGACGCTCGAATGGACGCTGTCGAGCCCGCCGCCGTTCCACCAGTTCAACGAACTGCCGCGTATCGCCTGACACGTTTCGCCCCCTGCTGACAGCCTTGGCAGGGGGCGATCTCGCTTTTCCGGCCGGGAGTTAGCATGGCGCAGAGCCTGACACATGGAACGATGCCGCTGCCGGCGGATTGGCGCGACCTGTTCGCGCTGACCAAGCCGCGCGTGATGTCGCTCGTGGTGTTCACCGCGCTATGCGGTCTGCTCGCGGCGCCGGGAGACAAGCATCCGGTTCTGGCTTTCGCCTCGATCCTGTCGATCGCGCTGGGGGCAGGGGCGTCGGGCGCGCTCAATCAATGGTATGAGGCTGGCCTCGACGCCAAGATGAAACGGACCGCAGGCCGGCCGCTGCCGTCCGGGCGTCTTGATCGGCAGACAGCGCTGCAGTTTGGGGTCGGCCTTGCCGCCTTCTCTGTGTTTCTGATGCTGTTTGCGTCGAACTGGCAGGCGGCGGCGCTGTTGGCGGTGTCGATCCTGTTCTATGTTTTCATCTATACGATGTGGCTCAAGCCGCGGACACCCCAGAATATCGTGATCGGCGGGGCGGCGGGCGCCTTTCCGCCGCTGATCGGATGGGTCGCGGTGACGGGACAGGTCGCGCCGCTGCCGGTGCTGCTGTTCCTGCTCATCTTTCTGTGGACGCCGCCGCATTTCTGGGCGCTCGCGCTGTTCGTCCGGTCGGACTATGCGGCAGCGGGAATTCCGATGATGCCGGTCGTCGCGGGCGAGCGTTCGACCCGGCGCCAGATCCTCTTCTATGCGCTCATCATGGCCGTGGCCGCGGTCGCGCCGTGGCCCTTGGGCTATGCCGGCGCACTCTATGGCTGGGTTGCGACGGTGATGTCGGCCATTTTCGTGGCACTGTCGATTCAGGTCGGCACCCGAACCACGGGCGAAGGCGATCTGATGCAGCCTGAAAAGCGGCTGTTCGCTTTTTCCATCGCCTATCTCTTTATCCTCTTTGGCGCCGTTGTTGCCGACCATTGGTGGACGTTATGACCGACGAACCGACGAACGAACCTTTTGATGAGGCCGAGTATCGCCGCCGCCAGCGCAGTCGCGCGAACATGATGGCGTGGATGCTGGGCGGTCTTGCCGTTCTGTTTTTCTTCATCACCATTGCGAAGATGCAGATTTTCCAATGAAGCTTGCCCTGTCGCCTAACGCCCGGACGGCGGGACTGGCAACGATGCTTGCCGTATCGATGGTCGGTCTCGGCTTTGCGGCGGTGCCGCTATACGACCTGTTCTGCCGGGTGACGGGATTCGGAGGGACGACGCAGCGCGTCGACGGGGGCGCGGTGGCGGTTGGCGAAACGCCGGTGCTCAGCCGGACGATGTCGATCCGTTTCGACGCCAATGTTTCGCCGAAGCTGCCATGGTCCTTCCGTCCGGAACATCCGCGTGACACGGTCAGCATCGGCGCGCGCGACATGGCGATCTATATTGCGGAAAATAATTCGCCGCACCCCGTGACGGGCACGGCGGCCTTCAACGTCACGCCAACCCAGGCGGGCAAATATTTTACCAAGATCCAGTGCTTCTGTTTCACCCAGCAAAAGCTGGAACCGGGACAGCAGATGCGCATGCCGGTCCTCTTCTATGTCGATCCCAAGATCATGGATGATCCCGACGCGCGCGACATTCAGGAAATCACCCTTAGCTATACCTTCTACCCGGTGGACGAGGGGTAAAAGGCGAGCTAAGGCCACAACAAAGAGTCTTACAAGGACCGGCGGGTGATGGGGAATCACCAGGCTGGGGCAGAAAACGGGAACAGTGACATGGCCGGTGCCAAAAATCATGACTACCACCTCGTAAATCCCAGCGTCTGGCCGTTGATCGGCTCGCTCGCCGCGATGGTGATGTTCTTCGGTCTCGTGATGTACATGCACGAGGATTATTTCGGCGCAGCCGGAAAGTGGGTTCTCGGCCTTGGTTTCATGGGCGTGATTCTCACCTTCTTCAGCTGGTGGGGCGACGTGATCAAGGAAGCCCATGCGGGCGACCATACTCCGGTGGTTCAGCTTCACCTGCGCTATGGCATGATCCTATTCATCGCGTCGGAAGTCATGTTCTTCGTCGGCTGGTTCTGGGCGTGGTTCGATTTCTCGCTGTTCCCGGTTCCGATCGAATATGCGGACGGCGCCATCACGTCGCTTTTCGGCCAGGAAGGCGCGGACGCGATCACCCAGTGGCCGCCGAAGGGCATGGAAGTCATCGACCCCTTCTCGCTGCCGCTGCTCAATACGCTGATCCTGCTTTGCTCGGGCACGACCATCACCTGGGCGCATCACGCGCTGATCCACGGCGACCGTGACGGGCTTAAAAAGGGCCTTTGGGCGACCATCATCCTCGGCGTCGTCTTCTCGGCGATCCAGGCTTATGAATATATCCATGCGCCCTGGGGTTTTGGCGGCAGCAACTATAGCTCGGCCTTTTACATGGCGACCGGCTTCCACGGTTTCCACGTGTTGGTCGGCACGATCTTCCTGATCGTTTGCCTGGTTCGCGCGTACAAGGGGCATTTCACGCCCAAGCAGCATTTCGGTTTCGAGGCCGCTGCCTGGTACTGGCACTTCGTTGACGTCGTGTGGCTGTTCCTTTTCATCATCATCTATGTGTGGGGCGGCTGGGGCGCACCGATCGCCGCGCACTAAATTGGCACCTGCCGAACATCCGCAAAAGGGGCAGCCGCCAATATGGCGCGCTGCCCTTTTTGGCCTTTGCCCCGAATGCGGCGCCCCGACCTTGTTCGACGGGCCGATCAAATTTAGCGAGCGCTGCGATGCCTGCGGCCTCGACTATGGCCGCTATAATGTCGGGGATGGGCCCGCGGCCTTCCTAACGCTGATTATCGGCGCACTGCTGATCATATGCGCGCTGTTTCTCGATTTCGCGGTTCAGCCGCCGCTCTGGGTGCATATTCTGCTCTGGGTGCCGTTGACCGCGGCGGCGGTGGTGTATGGCCTGCGTCTCGGCAAGGGCGCGCTGCTGGCGAGCGAGCATCAGCGACAGGCCACCGAGGGGCGAGCGATGAAAGACGATGATGACTGAGGTGGCAGACACCAGGCCGCGCTGGCCGTTGGTCCCGACATTGCTTGTTCTCGCGGCGGTGGCGATCATGATCGCGCTCGGCGTTTGGCAATTGCAGCGCAAGTCGGAAAAGGAGGCGCTGATTGCGCTATATGCCCGCAACATGGCGATGCCGTCGCCGGTCGCCTATCCCAAGCTTCCGCCAGTCCCCAATGCCATGCTCTATCGCAAGAGCAGCGTCGTGTGCCTGGAGGTCGTCCGCTGGGATCCGCGCGGCGGCAGCGATCGGCGAGGGCGGACGGGCATCCGGATGATCGCCGATTGCCGTACCGGTGCGGAGGGGCCCGGGGTGTTGATCGATGTCGGTACCGCCGATGATTTCAAAACGCCGGAGTGGAAGGGCGGCGTCGTCGCTGGAACCATCGTGCCGGGACCGGAACAGCCCACGCTGATCCAGCGATTGGCGGGCAAGGCGGTCGCCGCGCGTGCGATGCTGGTCGCCGATGCCCCGGTTGCCGGGCTGCGGCCGAGTGCGGTCCCATCGGCCGCCGATACGCCGAATAATCATCTCGCCTATGCCGGGCAGTGGTTCCTGTTCGCGGTTGCGGCCCTTGCGATCTACATCCTGGCGGTGCGCCGCCGCTTGCGGCCTTGACCTGCCGCCGCTAGGCGCATTCCGTCATGGATTATATCAGCACTCGCGGCTCCGCGCCGACCCTCGACTTTCGTGCCGCCACACTTGCCGGTCTCGCTGGCGACGGTGGGCTGTATGTCCCGGCCCGTTGGCCGCAAATGTCGGCCGACGAAATTCGTTCGCTCGCCGGCCTCGATTATGTTGAAACGGCGGTTCGCGTAATGACGCCCTTCGTCGCGGGCGCCTTGTCCGAAGACGAGCTGCGCCACCTGTGCCGGGCCGCCTATGGCCGCTTCAGCCATGATGCGATCACCCCGCTGGTCCAGCTCGACCATCGCCACTGGCTGCTCGAACTGTTCCACGGTCCGACGCTGGCGTTCAAGGATGTCGCGCTCCAGCTTCTTGGACAGCTGTTCGAGAAATTTCTCAGCGGCGGCGATACCGATATCACGATCGTCGGTGCGACCTCGGGCGATACCGGGTCGGCGGCGATCGAGGCGGTCGCCGGGCGCGAACATATTCGCATTTTCATGCTCCACCCCGAAGGGCGGGTCAGCGATGTCCAGCGTCGCCAGATGACGACGGTGCTCGCCCCCAACGTCCACAATATCGCGATCGACGGCAGCTTCGACGATGCGCAGGCGATGGTGAAACGCCTGTTCGGCGATGCCGAGGCGCGCGATGCCTTGACCCTGTCGGCGGTGAACAGCATCAATTGGGCGCGGCTGATGGCGCAGGTCGTCTATTATTTCTATGCCGCCGTTCGGCTTGGCGCGCCGGACCGGCAAATTGCGTTCAGCGTCCCGACCGGCAATTTCGGCGATGTGTTCGCGGGCAATGTCGCGGCGCAGATGGGGCTGCCCGTCGCGCGGCTGATCGTCGCAACCAATGTCAACGACATCCTCCACCGCGCCCTGTCGAGCGGGGATTACAGCGCCGGCACGGTGACGCCCACGGCGACGCCCAGCATGGACATCCAGGTCAGCAGCAATTTCGAACGCCTGCTGTTCGATCTGTCGGGGCGCGATGGCGGTGCGATTGCCCGCATGATGGCTGAATTCGATGCCAGCCGCGCGATGACCATTCCAGCCGACATGCTGTCAGGTGCTGCGACCTTGTTTTCGAGCGCCAGCATCGACGGCGACCAGATGGCCCTGGCGCTTCGCTGGGCGCAGGAACATGGCGGCCAGATCATCGATCCGCACAGCGCCGTCGGCCTTGCCGCCGCGCGGCTTTGCGACGTCGATGCCGATATTCCGGTTGTTACCCTGGCGACGGCCCATCCGGCCAAATTCCGCGAGGCGGTGGAACGTGCGACCGGCGTGCGCCCGACGCTTCCCGCACGTCTCGGCAATTTGTTCGATCGCGAGGAACGCTATGAAAAGCTGCCCGGCGATTATGACGCGGTAAAGGCTCATATATTGGCGGTGGCCCGCCGTGGCTGACCTTCTTCCCCTGGCGACCCTGGTGGGGGAGGCCTGGGACGATTATGGCCTCATCGACAGTGGCGGGGGGCGGAAGCTTGAACGCTATGGCCGCTATCGTTTCATCCGTCCCGAACCGCAGGCGATGTGGCAGCCGGCGCTGCCGGCCGGTGACTGGGACGCCGCCGATGGCGAGTTCATTCCGGCCTCGGACGAGGATGGCGGCGGGCGCTGGTATTTCAACAAACCGGTTCCGCCGGAAGGTTGGCCGCTCGCCTGGCGCGAGGCGCAATTTACCGCCAGCTGTACGCCCTTTCGCCATTTGGGCTTTTTCCCCGACATGGCCCCGGTCTGGGACTGGTTGCGCGGGCAGGTCGCTGACAAGCCTGAACCGGCATTTTTGAACCTGTTCGGCTACACCGGGGTCGGCAGCCAGGCGCTTGCGGCCGCTGGGGCGTCGGTCACGCATGTCGATGCGTCAAAGAAGTCGGTGGCCCAGGCGCGTGACAATGCTGCGCTCGCCGGAATGGCGGAACGGCCGATCCGCTGGATCGTCGATGATGCCGGAAAGTTCACCGCTCGCGAGGTGCGGCGGGGGCGGCGCTATGACGCGATCCTGCTCGACCCGCCGAAATTCGGGCGCGGCCCCAATAATGAGCGTTGGCAATTGGAAGAGGGGCTCGCCCCCTTGCTCGCCGATTGCCGACAATTGCTCGACGCCGACAGCCGCGCGCTGTTCCTGACCGTCTATGCGGTCCGCATGTCGGCGCTCGCGATCGGCGAGCTTCTGGCGCAGCTTTTCGCCGATTTGCCGGGCCAGGTTGAATGCGGCGAACTTGCCGTGCGCGAAGAGGCGCGGGGGCTGTTATTGCCCACGGCCATCTTTGCTCGCTGGCACCGCTGACCCGGCCAGAATCATTGCGGGCGGCCAGCGCCATGCCGACCACCCGCAACATCCCCCCTCGATAATCGGATCCGGCGCCGTTCGGGCGCCGGCGGTTCACGCCAGCTCGATGCGGTTCCGTCCGCCTTCCTTGGCCCGGTATAGGGCGTCGTCGGCGGCTTTCAGCGCCGATCGGGCGTCGTCATAACCAAAGACATCGGCCACCCCGCCGGAAAAGGTAATGCGCCCAAAGGGCTCGTCGGTCTTGCGGTTGATCAGTTTGCGGTTTGCCAGTCCTTCGCGGGCACTGTCGAGCTTTGATGCGGCTTCGCTGGGTGCCAGCCCCCGGAACAGCATGACGAACTCTTCGCCGCCATGGCGCGCGACATGGCAATGGTCGTTGGAAATCTTGGCCAGCGTGTCCGCGATCAGCTTGATGACGCGGTCCCCGGCTTCATGGCCATGGACGTCGTTGACCCGCTTAAACTCGTCGATGTCGCAAAAGGCAACGCTCAGCGGTTCGCATGCGGAGCGGGCTTCGGCGTAATGCTGGTCGAGCAGGGTTTCGAACGCGCGGCGGTTGGGCAGGCCGGTCAGATGGTCGATCTCGGCGTCGCGCTTGGCGCGCGCCAGACTGCGGCGCAGCGCCTTTGCCTCTTCCTCGCTCTTGCGCATTTCCGCTTCGGCCTTGCGCGTGCGCTCGAGCATCGCGCGGGCAAGGCCGGCGAGGTTGGACACGATCCGCCCGGTTTCCTGAATTTCCTCAAGATCGGAAACATGCTGTTCGAGTTCGGTGCCATAGTCGGTGGTGACGCGGCGCGCGGCCTTGGTGTGCGTCTGAAAGGAATCGAGATTGGTTTCGAGGCGGGTCATCAACTGTTCAAGGTCGGCCTGGTTCGGTCCGGCGACCTCTTCAGAGGATACCTCGTCCAGCCATTGCTGGGTAATGGGCTCGCCCGCGTGCAGGCGGGCGGCGATACGCCGCGCGAGCCGGGGGCTGGCGCCTGAAAAGGCGGCGTGGGCGACCGTCAGGTTGGACGCCGAAATATCAAGATCATGGTCGAGCAGGAAAGCGGTGATGGTCTCCGCCAATTCCTTGCGCGCTTCGTGCGACAGGCGGCGGGGACTCCGCCCGCTGGGTGGCGCGTGCGCTTCATTAGGGGCGTCGCTTCGCGAGCCGCGAAACCCCAGCCAATCCAGAAGCCGCCCTACCGGCTCATGTGTTGATGTCGCTTTTGTGGTCATGCGACAGTTAACGGGCGCAATCTTCACATTTTAAGGGCGGTGGCGACAGTTTCATCGATTATGGATGGAACCTTGGCACAAGCGCTATGATCCGCTGCGTGCAACCGCTGCCGCGATCAGGGTTCGACGGCCAGCGCGCCCGGCCGACGCGGATCGGCGGCGCCCAGAAACAGCCCCTTTTCGATCATGATCGACTGGGCGCTGCCCATTGTTTCGTCGCTGGTGATCGGGTGGCCCATCGCTTTCAGGGCCGCGACCGTATCGGGGTTGAAATTGGGCTCGACGCGCAGTGCGTCGGTCGCACCCTGATAGATGCGCGGCTGGTGCGTGGCTTCGGCGACATTCATTCCGTGATCGATCATGTTGACGACCAGTTGGACGACCGAAGTGATGATGGTGCTGCCGCCGGGGGTTCCCGTGATCAGCCAGGGCTTGCCGTCCTTCATCACGATGGTCGGCATCTGGGTGGACAGCATGCGCTTGCCAGGGGCGAGCGCATTGAGCGGCGGCGGCGTGCCGTCGCGGCGGGCTTCCCAGGCTTGTTCGTGACTGAAATTGTTCATCTGGTTGTTGAACAATACCCCGGTGCCTGCGGCGACCACGCCCGATCCGAAATCGGAACCCAGCGTATAGGTGACCGAGACTGCGTTGCCCGAGGCGTCCGAGATCGAAAAATGGGTGGTCGATGGGCTTTCATATTTCAGCGGGTCGCCAAAGGGCATGGCGTCCATCGGCTTGGCGCGCGCCGGGTCGATCAGCTTGGCGCGCTCGGCGGCATATTCTTTCGAGATAAAGCCTTTGACCGGCGCGGTAACGAAGGCGGGGTCGCCGAGGGCGCGGTAACGGTCGACATAGCCCAGCTTCATCGCTTCCGCCATGATGTGCAGCGAAGCGGCGCTATTGGCGCCCATCGCCTTGATGTCGAAATGTTCGAGCTGATTGAGGATGTTGAGCATCGTTGCACCGCCCGCGCTGGCCGGCGGGCTGGTGTAGATGGCGTGGCCGCGATAGCTGCCGACCAGCGGTGCCCGTTCGACAGCGCGATAGGCGGCAAGGTCGGTGGTGGTGATCAGGCCCCCGTGCGCTCGCATGTCGGCGGCGATGCGGGCGGCGACCGGCCCCTTGTAAAAACCGTCGGCACGATGCTTTGCGACCTGTTCCAGCGTCCAGGCGAGGTCGGGCTGCTTCAACAGCTCGTCCTTGGCATAGAGGCCGCCGTCGGCCTTGTAGAATGTCGCCTTGCCCGATGCGCTTTTCGACAGCCGATCCTTGCCCCAACTGAAGACAAAAGCTTCGTCGGCGGTCAGGCGGACGCCGCCGCGTGCCAGGGTGATGGCGGGGGCGACCAGATCGGCCCACGGCATTTTGCCCCATTTGCGGTGTGCATGATCAAATCCCGCAACGGTCCCGGGGACCGCGGCGGAAAGATAGCCATAGTTGGCGACGTCGCGTTCCTTGCCCTTTTCGTCGACGAACATCGCGGGGGTGGCGGCGCCGGGTGCGACGCTTCGGAAATCGATCACCCGCACTTGACCGCTTGCGGCGTCATAAAGCGTCATGAAGCCGTCGCCGCCGATATTGCCCGCGCGGGGAAGGGTGACGGCAAGCGCGAAGCCGACGGCTATCGCCGCATCGACTGCATTGCCGCCCTCGCGCAGGATGCGAGCCCCGACTTCGCTGGCGATCGCATTCTGGCTGACGACCATGCCGCGCGTTCCGACCGTCGGTGAATGAACCGACGGATATTCCAGCAGGTGGCGGCTCTGCGCGGCCAGCGGGGCGGGAAGGGTCAGCGCCAACGCCAGGGCGGATGCGATCAGGCGGCGAACGGTCATGGGCATTCTTTCACGGGGGTGTCGGGGCGTCATGCTTTCACCGCGCTGCCGCGATGACAAGGATGGCGTCAGGGGCGAACGGCGATGGCTTCGATCTCTACCAGTGCGCCGGGTGCGAGAAGGGCCGATACCACGGTCGATCGGGCCGGATAGGGGGCGCCGAATATCCGGCAATAGGCGGCGTTGAACGCCGCGCCGAACGACGGATCGGTCAGCCAGGCCGTGACCTTGACCACATCATTTGGCTTGCAGCCCTCTGCTTCCAGCACTCTGACCAGATTGGCGAGCGCCTGTTCGGCCTGGGCCTCGATTCCACCGGGAACGATGGCGCCGTCGCCGCCGCGTGCCAGCTGGCCAGAGGTGAAGACCAGCGAACCGGCGGTGCGGGCGGCGGAAAGGGGCGGAGCGGACATGGCAATTCCTCGAAGGCTGGATAAGGGCGCGCGACGATATGGCGCGCGCGTGGCCGCGCCAAAGTCAAATCGCTTGCCGTGTCATAGGCTGGGGTTATGGGCGGGGCGCGACGGGTCAGGCGGCTCCGACGAAGCCCAGCCCGGCCGCCAACTGGATCGACTGGGCGCGCCCCGTCGCACCAAGCTTGGCGGCCGCGTTGCGCAAATGGAATCGCACCGTCGATACCGACAGCGACAGGATGATGCCGATTTCGCCGTCGGTTTTCCCCGCCGCCGCCCAGCGCAGACACTGGACTTCGCGCCGGGTCAGACGCTGCGGCACTGTCGCGTTGCGTGGGCGCCCCCGGGCTTCATTGTGGGTCGCAACCAGTCGCATGGCCAGGCAATGCAATCCTTCGGCGTGCTCCGCGAACGATGCCTCGACGCCCACCGCTTCGCGTGAGCACCACACGACCGCGCCGATCAGACCGCGGGGCAAGTGGACGGGGGCGATGATCGCTTCGCCCAGATGCGGACTTTCCTTGGCTTGCGTGCAGTCCACCGCGTCGAGCAGCGCGGTGGGACGCCAGCTTCGCAAGCGGCCATCGGCATAGAAAAACGGCTCCGCGACCAGCCGGGCGGCGGTCAGAAAGGCGATGTGCAGCGCAAGTTTCCGGTCCCGCCAATATTGGTGCGACGGGTCGATCCACTGAAAGGTCGATGCGGCATAGGGGCGTCCTTCGGCGTCGGCCATCGGCTCCGGGTCGCCCAGGTCCGCCTGTGCAGCGATATAGGGCATGCCGAGAGCCTGTCCGGCCGTCTGCACCGCGTCGATCAGTTCGGGCATTTGTGCCCAGCACAGCGCCTTATAATCCTCGTTCACGCCTGTCCCTCACACCATCCTGTCACAGATGCCAGCTTGCGGCGGCAACCGCAATTGCCTCCTCTGTCACCGTCCGGTTTTCCGCGATGCCTGCAAAAGGACGGGTGCGTGTGACGCCGATCGAGGGAGGATGGATGATGAAGGCAATTCGATATTTGCTGCTCGCCGGAACGGCTGCCGGCTTGACGCTTTCGGTCCCGGCGATGGGTGCGGAAACAGTCGCTGCTGCTGCTGCTGATGCGGAATCGACCGACGGCGCGCCGGCCGACATCATCGTCACGGCACAGCGACGCGCGGAATCGCTCAACGACGTCGGCATGGCGGTGCAGGCGGTCGATGCCGAAACGCTTCAGAATCTGCGTGTCACCGACGTTCGCGATCTGACCGCGGTGGCACCCAGCTTCACCGTGTCGCAAAGCTATCAGGGCGTTCCGACCTATACGCTGCGTGGGATCGGCTTCAACACGATCAACCTGTCTTCGACCTCTACCGTCGGCACTTATGTCGACGAGGTCGCCTATGCCTATCCGATCATGAACACCGGGCCCGTCATGGATCTCGAGCGGGTCGAGGTGCTGAAAGGGCCGCAGGGTACGCTTTATGGTCGCAACACGACGGCGGGGTTGATCAATTTCATCACGGCCAAACCCACCGACCGCTTCGAAGGCAGCATAAAGGCCGATCTCGGCAATTATCAGACCTATAATTTCGCGGGACATCTTTCGGGCCCGTTGGGCGAGGGGATCGCCGCGCGCATCGCCTTTCGCAGCGAGAACAGCGACAAGGGGTGGCAGGTCAGCAACACGCGCGGCGAACGCCTGGGCCAGGTGGACAAGCTTGGCATTCGCGGATCGCTGGCGGTCGACCCGGCGCCGGGGACTCATTTCGATCTGTCGGTGACATGGTGGCGGAACCGCTCGGATACGGTGGCAGGGCAGGGGATCGGATTTACGCCCGCAACCGATCCGGTGACGGGTACCAGCAGTTCTCGCTTCTTTAACGCGCCCGGCCTTGCAGCTTATATCGCTGGCAACGTTCCGACCCGCGCAAGCCAGGCCGATTGGGCACCGCTTGCCGTCCGTTCGGCCGATGTCGGCACCGGTCTGGGGCTCGACGGGCCATTGGCGGAAGACAATCGTTTCTGGGGTCTGAAGCTGCGATGGGATCAGGATATCGGCGATGCGATGAAATTCGTCTCGCTCACCAGCTATAATGATTTCAAGCGCGACGCGCTGTCGGACTGGAGCGGCGCGCCATTCGAAATTCTGCTTCAAAACACCGTGGGACGGATCAAGAGCTTTGCGCAGGAGGTCCACCTCGAGGGCGAAGCGGGCCGTGTTACATGGCTGGTCGGTGCTTATTATGCAAAGGACCGGATCATTGATTCAAATCGCACGCTGCTCGGCCAGAATGCCAATGTCGGCCTGATCCGGGCGGCGGGGGCGCCGCTGCTCGGAACGCCGTTCAATTCTGGCGGCTATACGCTGGCCCAGCTTGCCCAGGCCTTTCGGACCTACGAGGATTTCGGGCGCATCCGTACGCGGACCTGGAGCCTTTTCGGCAATGCCGATGCCGAACTCACCGATCAACTGAAACTCACCCTGGGCCTGCGCTACACAGAGGACCGGCAACGGTACAATGGCTGTTCGCGCGATTTCAACGGCAACATGCTGCCCAACGTCAACGTCGTGAACCGGGCGCTCTACTTTCAGACCTATGGCGTCCTCGCGCCCGAAATCTCGCAGGGGCAATGCAATACGTTCGATCCGGAAACCGGCAACTTCGGAGAGGTGCGCTCCTTGCTCGACGAGAATAATCTGGCGTGGCGCGCCGCGCTCGACTGGTCGCCCAACGATGACACGCTGATCTATGCCTCGGTATCGCGCGGCTATAAATCTGGGACGACCCCGATCAACGCGGCCAATCTTGCGCGGCAGAATGCGCCGGTGACGCAGGAAAAGCTGACGGCATATGAAGTCGGCGTAAAGGCGACATTGGCGGACCGCAGGGTGCAGGCCAATCTGTCGGCCTTCTATTATGATTATGCGGACAAGCAGATCAGCACCTATTTCGCCGACCCTATCTACACGGCGCTGTCGCGGCTCGACAATGTTCCCGATTCAAAGGCCTATGGCATAGAGGGCGAATTGACGCTGCGTCCCGTAACCGGCGTGACCATTGCGGCCAACGGTCTGTGGCTGAAAACCCGTATCGACGATTATGACGGCACCAATGCCGCGGGACAGCCGCAGAATTTCGACGGGGCACCCTTTATCTACAGTCCGCGGTTCCAGGGCAGCATCCTGCTGTCCTATGACACGCCGGTTTCGGACACGCTTGATCTGACCGGGGCAATCAGCGCCCGCTATCAAGGCAAATCGAACACGATTTTCGAGGACCTGCCGCTGTACAAGGTGGACAGCTATGCCGTGGTCAATGCCAGTGTCGGATTGCGCGACGAAAGCGGCTGGTCGGTGTCGTTGTGGGCAAAGAATCTGTTCGACAAATATTATTGGTCGGCGGTCGCCAGCAACGCCAATGTCGTCGTCCGTTTCGCCAACCAGCCTCGGACCTATGGCCTGACTGTCGGCTATGATTTCTAAGGCGGATTGCGAAGGGCGCGCGCGACATGCGGGACGCTGAACCGGCCGCGGCGATCGACTTTTCCCGTCCGGCGGGAGAGGACGCCTTGCTGGCGCCCGACAGCGTTCAATGGCGGGTGTATAAAAATCCGATCGCACTCGGGATCGGCGGCATAGCGGCGGTGCTGCTGGAGTTCGCCGATCCGCGCATCCGGTCGGGGGTATGGGATCATTCGACGTACAAGGTCGATCCCATCGGCCGGTCGCGTCGAACCGGCACGGTGGCCCTGCTTGCCTGCTACGGTCCGGCAAGCCAGGCCCGCGCGGCGATAGCCCAGGTCAACCGGATGCATGCCAAGGTGCGGGGGGGCACCCCGGCGGGCGATAAATATCGTGCGCTCGATCCCGTGTTGCTCGACTGGGTCGCGGCGACGGCCTCCTATGGCTTTCTGATGGCCTATGACCGCTTCGTGCATCGGCTCGGCGATGCCGACAAGGATCGCTTTCTGCGCGACGCCGATGCGATCGGCCGCGAATTCGGCGCGCGGCGGACGCCGCCCTCGGTCGATCGTTTCATGGCGATGCTGGCGACGATGGAAGCCGGCTTCGAACCGCACCCGATCATCTTCGAATTTCTGGAGATCATCGAATCGGGCCGCGCCGCACCGGGGATTCCGCGGCGCCTGCACCGCGCCGTCGCGCGCGCCGCGGTGTCGTTGCTCCCGCCGCAGGTCCGGGCGCGGCTGGAGTTGGGGCGGCGATATGATCTGACCCGGATCGACCGGTTGCTGCTCGGCCTTGCGGGGCGGCTCGCCGATCGCCGGGCCGACCGGGAATCCGCGCCTTGTCAGGCGTGCGTGCGCTTGGGGCTGCCCTATGATTTTCTTTATCGGTCGACGGCGGAACAAGGCGCCTTGCTGCGGCAAAGAGGGGAAGGGCGCGCACCGGCTGCCGCCGCCTGATCGACAGGGCTTTTCGTCGCCGCCTATTCCCAATGCGCCAATCGTCGGGTAATCGGACGGGGTGACTGACTGCGCATCCTGTATTGTCCGCAATCGCGCCATTTGTGCGAGCCTTAATCCCGACGAGCTGATTCTGCTCGGCAAGATGGGGCGGCGCCAGCGCGTCAAGGCGGGGCATACCCTGTTGTGGGAAGGCGATGATGCCCCCGTCGTCGCCAATGTTCTCGAAGGCGTGCTGAAACTGGTTGTTGCGGCTGCCGACGGGCGCGAACAGATTGTGGGCGTCGTCTTCCCCTCGGACTTCATCGGTCGGCCTTTCGGGAAGGAAAGCCCGTACAGCGTGACGGCGATGACCGACGCCGAAGTCTGCATCTTCAACCGCAACAGCTTTGACGAATTCGCGGGGCAGCACCCCGATCTGCAACAGAAGCTGCTGCGCCGTACGCTCGACGAGCTTGATCGGGCGCGGCATTGGATGATGTTGCTGGGGCGCAAGTCGGCAACCGAAAAGGTCGCATCCTTCCTGCTTGAAATGTCGGAGCGCCTGTCGGGGCTGGGGTGCCATTCCGACCGTCAGGGAGCGTTCGAGCTGCCGTTCGGGCGCCAGCAGATCGCTGACATATTGGGGCTGACGATCGAAACGACCAGCCGCCAGCTGACCAAGATGCGCGCCGACGGGGTTCTCGACCTGCCGTCCCGCCGCGAAATCGTGATCAATGACCGCACGGCGATGGAGGCATTGGCCGGCTAGGGCTTGTGGCTGAGGGCCGATCGACACCCGCCTTGGGGGACGACCGGCCCTGATCTGCTACCGGCGCAAGGTTCCGGTGGTCAGAAACGGAAACCGATGCCGGCGCTGATGACCCACGGGTCCAGCTTGTGCTTGGTGCGCAGCACTTCGGTATTGCCCGCGAACCAGCGTGCCGTCGGCCGCAGGAAATAGCGCTTGGCATCGAAAGTGACCGACAGGCCCTTGTCGTTGACCGGGACGTCGATCCCCGCCTGCAATGCAAAGCCGAACTTGTCGTTCATCTTCTGCTTCGTTGCGCCCAGCGTTGCCGCGGTTGCACCGGGTTTCTCGTCGATGAAGATGAAATAGCTGGGTCCCGCGCCGACATAGGGCTGGACGCCGCCATCCTGTCCGAAATGATATTTGACGGTCAGGGTCGCGGGAACGATCTTGGCGTCGGAAACCAGGCCAGCGCCAGCCAGCGGCCCCCGCCCGACGACATCGTGCTGGGTTACGCCCGCAATGGTTTCAATCGACACATTATCGGCAACGAAATATTCGACCGCAATCGTCGGAATGACGTTATCGTCAGCCTTGGTCTGGGTGCCGGCGGGGAGGCCGATCGCATCGAGCTCGACGTCCTTGATCTTGCCGTCCGGCGCGACGAGCGTCGCGAGCAGCTTGACGTTGACGTCGCCGCTCTTGGCGGCCGCCTGCCCGGGCACAGCCATTGCGGCAGCCAGGACGGCAAGGGAGAGATGGTTGCGATTCATTGCTTTGCTCCTCAGTTGATGGCATTTTTTTATGGGGGCGGACAAATCGCCGCATTGACGCGGCGCAATATTTAAGTTGATCCAAATCAATGTTCTGGGCCGCGCGTGCGGCCATGGCATTTCTATCCAGGCAGCTTGGCGGCTGCGACGAACGGGGATTCGCGAATATGGACAGTCTGGTTTTCAAGGCGGGGGGGTGGTTGGCCTTGACCCTGCTAGCGCTGGTGATGGCGGCACTTGCCGTTGATGCGCCGTTTGCGGTGCATATGGGCATTGTCGCCGTGGCCTGCCTTGTCGCGTTGTGGGCGACCGTTTCGCGCGCCGATTTCGACGGCATCGCCCGCGGTATATTGAAGATGCCGGCGGACGAGGGGGTCTATGACGACGATCCGGTCCGCTGGGGCGTGATCGCGACCCTGTTCTGGGGTCTCGCGGGCATGGCCGCCGGTCTTTATATCGCGCTTCAGTTGGCGTTCCCCGCGCTCAATCTGAATTTCGAATATACGACTTTCGGAAGGCTGCGGCCGCTGCACACCTCGGCGGTCATCTTCGCCTTTGGCGGTAACGCGCTCATCGCGACCAGCTATTATGTCGTGCAGCGCACCTGCCGCGCCCGGCTGGCCTTCCCGAACCTCGCGCGCTTCGTCTTCTGGGGTTATCAGCTGTTCATCGTGCTTGCCGCGACGGGTTATCTGCTCGGCGTCACGCAGAGCAAGGAATATGCCGAACCCGAATGGTATGTCGACCTGTGGCTGACCATCGTGTGGGTCGCCTATCTGGCCGTTTTCGTCGGCACGATCGTCAAGCGCCGCGAACCGCATATCTATGTCGCGAACTGGTTCTATCTCAGCTTCATCATCACCATTGCGATGCTGCACGTCGTCAACAACCTGACGCTGCCCGCCAGCATCTTTGGGTCGAAAAGCTACATCGTCTTTGCCGGCGTACAGGATGCGCTGACCCAGTGGTGGTATGGCCATAATGCGGTCGGCTTCTTCCTGACCGCGGGCTTCCTCGCGATGATGTATTATTTCGTTCCGAAACAGGCCGAACGGCCGGTGTACAGCTATCGCCTGTCGATCATTCACTTCTGGTCGCTGATCTTCCTCTATATCTGGGCGGGTCCGCACCACCTTCACTATACCGCGCTGCCCGACTGGGCGCAGACGCTGGGCATGGTCTTTTCGGTCATGCTGTGGATGCCGAGCTGGGGCGGCATGATCAACGGCCTGATGACGCTGAACGGCGCCTGGGACAAGATCCGCACCGATCCTATCATCCGCATGATGGTCATGGCGCTCGCCTTCTATGGCATGAGCACCTTCGAAGGCCCGATGATGTCGATCAAATGGGTCAACTCGATGTCGCACTATACCGACTGGACCATTGGCCATGTTCACTCGGGTGCGCTCGGCTGGAACGGCATGATCACCTTCGCCTGCGTCTATTACCTCGTGCCGCGCTTGTGGGGTCGCCAGCGTCTCTACAGCCTGCGCATGGTCAACTGGCACTTCTGGCTCGCGACGGTCGGCATCGTTTTCTACGCCGCGTCGATGTGGGTCGCTGGCATCATGCAGGGTCTGATGTGGCGCGAATATGGGGCGGACGGCTACCTCGTCTACAGCTTTGCTGAAAGCGTCGCGGCCATGCATCCCATGTATCTGATCCGCGCGGCGGGCGGGGCGATGTACCTCGCTGGCTTCCTGATCATGATCTACAATGTGTGGGCCACGCTCGCCGGCAAGGTCCGCGAGGAAAAGCCCATGACCGAAACGCCCTACAACGCCGCAGCGGACCGCCCGCTCGCGCCCGTTCCCGCCGAATAAGGAGCCCGAAACATGGCCACTGAACCTGCTGAAAAGGGCTTCAGCCACAAGAAGATCGAGCGCAACGTGACCTTGCTCGGCCTGCTGTCGCTGGTCGTCGTCACCATCGGCGGCATCGTCGAAATCGCGCCGCTCTTCTGGATCGACAACACGGTCGAAAAGGTGAAGGGGATGCGCCCCTACACCCCGCTCGAACTCGCGGGTCGCAACATCTATATCCGCGAGGGCTGCTATACCTGCCACAGCCAGATGATCCGCCCGTTCCGGGACGAGGTCGAACGCTACGGCCATTACAGCCTGGCGGCGGAAAGCATGTACGACCATCCGTTCCAATGGGGCTCGAAGCGGACCGGGCCCGACCTGGCGCGTGTCGGTGGGCGCTATTCGGATGAATGGCACAAGGCGCATCTGATCGATCCGCGCAGCGTGGTCCCCGAATCGATCATGCCGCCCTATGCCTTTCTGGCGGAACGCGAGCTCAAGGCCGGGGATATGAGCGCCGACCTGACCGCGCTTTCGCGGATCGGCGTTCCCTATACCAAGGCGGATATCGCCGCCGCCAACGACGACCTCAAGGCACAGGCTGATCCCGATGCTGGTGCGGGCGACATCGTAAAGCGCTATCCCAAGGCGCAGGTTCGCGACTTCGACGGCGATCCTTCGCGGATCACCGAAATGGACGCGCTGATCGCCTATCTCCAGATGCTCGGCACGCTCGTCGACGTTGAAAAGGCGGCGCCCCAGGAACAGGGACGCGCGCCGGTTGCGGGCGCGCCCCAGGGGAAGGCGCCATGAACTATAACGACCTTCGCCACTTTGCGGACAGCTGGGGGCTGCTGTTCATGACCCTGCTGTTCCTGTGTCTGGTCGCCTGGCCGTTTCGCAAGGGCGCGCGCCGCCGGAACGAAGAAGCCGCGAACATGATCTTCAAGGACGACGAACATGGCTGACAACAAACGCATCGACGAAGCGACCGGCACCAGCACGGTCGGCCATGAATGGGACGGTATCGAGGAACTGGATACCCCCATGCCGCGCTGGTGGCTGTGGACCTTCTACGCCACCATCGTCTGGGCTTTGGGCTATGTGATCCTCTATCCGGCCTGGCCGATGATCAACAGCGCGACCGAGGGCGTGCTCGGTTGGTCAAGCCGCGGGGAACTGGAAAAGGAACTGCAGGCCGATGCCGCGCGCCGCGCGCCGATCGTTAACGCCATTGCGGCGACGCCGATTGCCGAACTGCCCGCAAAGCCCGAACTGATGCAGGCGGCGGTGCAGGGCGGCAGCGCCGCGTTCAAGGTGCATTGCGTCCAGTGCCACGGTGCGGGCGGGGCAGGGGTTTCCAAACTCTATCCCAGCCTGACCGACGATGATTGGCTGTGGGGCGGTGATCTCGACAGCATCGAATATACGATCGTCCACGGCATTCGGAATCCCGACCATGGCGAAACGCGCACCAGCCTGATGCCGGCCTTTGGCCGCGACGGCATCCTCGATGCGCGCGGTGTCGCCGATGTGGTCAGCCACATTCGCGTCATCAGCGGTCAAGAAAAGCCGAGCGCGTCGGCAACCCGCGGTGCGGCGCTTTACGAAGCAAATTGTGCCGTTTGTCACGGCGCGGCAGGTGAAGGCGGCCGCGCGTTCGGCGCGCCGAAACTGACCGATGCGATCTGGCTTTACGGCGGCGACCGCGCCAGCCTGACGGCCACGGTCCACAATCCGCGCAACGGCGTGATGCCGCGTTGGGGCGCGCGCCTCGATCCCGTCACGATCAAGATGCTGACCGCCTATGTCTATTCGCTGGGCGGGGGTGAGAAGGCGCCGGTCGCGGCGGCTACGCCGACGGTGGAAGGACAGGGAGCCGATGGCCAGCCCTGACAATCTGGCCGGGCCGCTCGCCTCGCTCTATGAAGCGCGGAAGGGCGTCTATCCAAAAAAGGTGGACGGACCCTTCCGCCGTTTCAAATGGCTGGTCATGGCGGTTACGCTGGCGATCTATTATGGAACGCCGTGGATACGCTGGGATCGCGGTCCCTATGCGCCCGATCAGGCGGTGCTCGTCGATCTTGCGAACCGCCGCTTCTACATGTTCCAGATCGAAATCTGGCCGCATGAATTTTACTATGTCGCGGGCCTGCTCATCATGGCGGGGATCGGGCTGTTCCTCGTCACCAGCGCGGTTGGCCGCGCCTGGTGCGGCTATGCCTGTCCGCAAACGGTGTGGACCGATCTGTTCCAGCACGTCGACCGGTTGGTCGATGGCGACCGCAATGCGCAGATTCGTCTTGCCAACGGCCCCTGGACGTTCGAGAAAATATCAAAACGGACAATCAAATATCTGATCTACCTAACGATTGCCTTCTGGACCGGCGGCGCGTGGATCATGTACTTTGCCGACGCACCGACCCTGACCGTGCAATTCTGGTCGGGGCAGGCGGCACCCGTGGCCTATGGCACGGTGGCGGTTCTCACCGCCACGACCTTCATTCTGGGCGGCTTCATGCGCGAACAGGTGTGCATCTATATGTGCCCCTGGCCGCGCATCCAGACCGCGATGATGGACGAAAAATCGCTGCTGGTGACATATAAGGACTGGCGCGGTGAACCGCGCGGCAGCGTCAAAAAGGCCCAGGCGCACCCAGGTGCCTTTGGCGATTGCATCGACTGCAACCAGTGCGTCGCCGTTTGCCCGACCGGGATCGATATTCGCGAAGGCCCGCAGATCGGCTGTATCACCTGCGCCTTGTGCATCGACGCCTGCGATGGCGTCATGAAACAGGTCGGGCGTCCGCGCGGTCTGATCGACTATTGCACGCTCGACGATGCCGCGGTCGAAAAGACCGGCGGCCAGGGCAAGCCGGTGATCAAGACGCTTCTGCGTCCACGGACCCTGATCTATTTCGGCGTGTGGGGCGCGATCGGCCTCGCCATGCTTTTCTCGCTGGGACAGCGGACCCGGCTCGACCTTGCGGTTCAGCATGAACGCAGCCCGCTTTATGTCCAGCTATCGGACGGCCATATTCGTAACAATTACACGCTGAAATTGCGGAATATGGAGACACGGCCGCGCAAGGTCGAAATCGGGGTCAGCGGACTCGACGGCGCGCAGCTTTGGACCGAGGCGGGATCGCGCGAAACCGCGACGCAGCGCCTGACCCTCGACCTCACCCCCGACAGCGTGACGCGCGTGAAGCTGTTTGTCGCGGCCCCTGGCCAGGGGCCCGCGCGACAGGATTTCACGATCGAGACGCGCGGGCTCGACGGCGACCCCCGCGGGGATGCCGACACCATTCAGTTCGACCGGCCGGGAACAGGACAATGACCGACAAACCTCAGCAAAAGCGTTTTACCGGCTGGCATATGACGGCCATTCTCGTGGCCTTTTTCGGCGTGGTCATCGTCGTCAATTTTGCCATGGCCCGCTTTGCCATGTCGACCTTCGGCGGCAAGGTGGTCGAAAACAGCTATGTCGCCAGCCAGCATTATAACGAATGGCTCGACCGTGCCGCCGCGCAGGAACAACTCGGCTGGAAGGAAGAGGCCGCACTGGACGCTGATCGCCATATCCGGCTCGCGGTGCGCAAGGACGGCCGACCGCTGACCAGCCTGATGGTGACGGCGACGCTCAGCCACCCGCTAGGCCGCGCCGAACCGGTCGCCGTGCGTTTCGTTACCGCGTCCGATGGGACGCTGCGCTCGGTCGATGCTGTCCCTGCTGGCCGCTGGCGGCTCGACTTCATCGTTCGTCACGCCGCCGACGAAGCCCGTTACCGGATCGATCTCAAATGACAACGGCGGCCGCCACGGCGCTGATCGAGCGCGACTTTGCGGTGCCCGACATCCGCTGTGCCGGCTGTATCGCAAAGCTGGAACAGGGGTTGGTGCGCGACAGCCGCATTGCGTCGGCGCGGGTCAATTTTACCGAAAAGCGCGTTCACCTATCCTGTGCAGCCGATGCGAAGATGCCGGACCTGATCGGCGCTTTTTCGCTGCTGGGGTTCGAGGCGCATCCGATCGGCGACGGCCCTGCCGATGTCGATGCCCAGGCCGCGACCAGCCGCGAACTCGTGCGCGCGGTTGCCGTATCGGGCTTTGCGATGATGAACATCATGCTGCTGTCGGTGTCGGTCTGGTCCGGGGCCGCGGGCGCGACGCGCGACCTGTTCCACTGGCTGTCGGCGCTGATCGCCATACCGACCGTCGCCTATGCCGGGCGTCCCTTTTTCCGGTCGGCGTGGCGCGCGCTCAGCCATCGCCAGACCAATATGGACGTGCCGATCGCGATCGGCGTGCTGCTGACGACCGCGCTCAGCCTGTATGAAACCGCGACCAGCGGCCCGCACGCCTATTTCGACAGCGTCGTGATGCTGCTCTTTTTCCTGCTGTGCGGCCGTTGGCTCGACAGCGTGATGCGCGACCGGGCGCGCGGCGGCGTGACGGCGCTGCTGCGCAACATGGGCACCGGCGCGATGGTCCTCGACGATCGCGGTGCCACCCGCTGGGTCGATGCGACCGAATTGCAACCGGGGATGGTGATGCTGGTCGCGGCTGGTGAGCGGCTCGCCGCCGACGGGCTGATCGTCGGCGGTGCCAGCCAGATCGACCTTTCGCTTCTGACCGGTGAAAGCGCGCCGGTCGCGGCTGACATCGATGATCGCGTTCACGCCGGGACGCTTAACCTCGATGCGCCGATCCGGGTCAAGGTGACGGCGGCGGGGACCGACACGGCCATCGCCGACATCGCACGGCTGATGGGAGAGGCGGCGCAGGGCAAGTCGCGCTATGTCCGCATCGCCGATCGCGCCGCGCGCCTTTATGCCCCGGCGGTGCATCTGCTTGCGCTTCTGTCCTTCATCGGCTGGATGGCGGTCGGCGCGGGCTGGCACCACAGTCTGCTGATCGCGGTCGCGGTGCTCATCATCACCTGTCCTTGTGCTCTGGGCCTGGCGGTTCCGGCGGCGCAGATCGTCGCGGCGGGCGCGTTGATGCGCGTCGGCGTGCTGATCAAGGACGGGTCGGCGCTCGAACGGCTTGCGGAGGTCGACCGGGCGCTGATTGACAAGACCGGGACGCTGACGCTCGGTCGTCCCGACGCCATCGATCTCGACCGCGTCGACGAAATGCAAAGGCCGCTCCTGCTCGCGCTCGCGCAGGCCAGCCGCCATCCGCTGAGCGAAGCGCTGACCCGCGAGCTTGCCGCGCGCGGCGTCATGCCCGATGCGGTCGACAATATCCGCGAAACCCCGGGCTTCGGGGTCGAGGCCATATGGCGGGGGCATCAGGTCTCGCTCGGCCGGCCGCAGGTGCCGCTTTTTGGCAGCACGCTCGCGACCGAACTGGCTATCGACGGCGTTCCGGCCGCGACGATCCATTTCGCCGACCGGTTGCGCCCCGATGCCGGCGCTGCAATCGACGCGCTGCGCAAGGCGGGAATCGAGCCGACCATCCTGTCGGGCGACCGTGCCGAAGCGGTCGCACCGATCGCGCGCGAACTCGGCATGACCGCGCAAACGGGGATGAGCCCGCAGGACAAATTGTCGGCCATCGCGCGGCAGTCGGCGGCAGGGCACAAGGTGCTGATGATCGGCGACGGGCTGAACGATGGTCCGGCGCTCGCCGCGGGCCATGCCTCGATCGCGCCGGGGTCGGCGAGCGACGCGGGAAAAAATGCCGCCGACTGCATCTTCCTCGGCGATCGGATGATGCCGGTGGTGCAGGCGATCGACATGGCGCGCCGTACGCAGGCGATCGTCCGCCAGAATTTCATTCTGGCCATCGGCTATAATGTCTTTGCCGTGCCGCTCGCGATATTGGGCCATGTCACGCCGCTGGTTGCCGCGGTGGCCATGTCGGGCTCGTCGCTGATCGTCGTGGGCAATGCCCTGCGTTTGAAAGCGGCGATCCGGTGAACGGACTGATTTTCCTGATCCCCGTCGCGCTGGGGCTGGGGCTGCTCGGTCTCGCGGCATTTTTCTGGTCGGTGCGAAAGGGGCAGTTCGACGATCTCGACGGCGCTGCGCTGCGCATCTTTGTCGAGGAAGAAGAGGAGAAGGAGTCATGATGCTGGCCGGCTCCGCTTCCCTTGTCGCCGCATTCGGCCTTGCTCTCGCACCGCTGGGCGGCGGCGCGCGGGTGGTCATCATACCCGGCTGCAACACGCCCGCGCATCTTCTCGTCATCCCGTCCGATCCCGCGGCGCCCGGCGACGGCGATCATTGTGCCAAGCCTTGTCACGCCATCAATGATCGCCGGGGAAAGTCGGGCGGCGACCGAAAAGGCTGCTGCTGAAAGGCGGCCCAAATCGTTGATCCCGGTCAATGTTTCCGGGACGCGCCGCCCATAGTCTGGCGCTATGTGGAAATATCACCCCGACCTGCTCGCCAAACCGGTTCCGCGCTATACCAGCTATCCCACTGCGGTCGAATTTGCAGAGGCCGTGGGGGCGAACGATTATGGGCTGGCCCTTGACCGGATCGAGGCGGCGACCCCCGTGTCGCTCTATGTCCACATTCCCTTTTGTGAGCAGATTTGCTGGTATTGCGGCTGCAACACCGGCGCCGCCAATCGCAAGCAGCGGCTCGCCGACTATCTGACCGCGCTTCGGGCAGAGATTGCGCTGGTTGCCCGGCGTCTCGGCGGACGCGCGCGGGTTCAGCATATCGCGTTCGGGGGCGGCAGCCCCAATGCGATCGCACCCGTTGATTTCGTTCGGCTGCTGGACCGGATCATGACGGTGTTCGACGTCAGCCGACCGACTATCTCGGTCGAAATCGATCCGCGCGGATTTTCGGCGGAATGGGCACTGGTGCTTGCAGCGTCGAACGTCACAAGGGTCAGCATGGGGGTGCAGACCTTCGCGCCCCATATCCAGCAGGCGATCGGACGGGTGCAGCCGCTTGCGGAGATCGAGGCGGCGGTCGCGGCGCTGCGCCTGCGGGGTATCGACGCGATCAATTTCGACCTGATGTATGGCCTTCCGGGACAGACCATCGAAGACCTCGACGCCACGCTTGACGAAACCATTCGGCTCGCGCCCAGTCGGATCGCGCTGTTCGGCTATGCGCATCTGCCGACGATGATCCCGCGTCAGCGCCGGATTGATGCGACCAACCTTCCCGACCATGCGCTGCGTTTCCGTCAGGCCGAACATGGCTTCGGACGGCTGACGGCGGCGGGCTATCTGCCGGTCGGATTCGACCATTTCGCCCGAGCCGACGACAGCTTGGCAGAGGCCGCTCGTGCGGGGCGGGTGAACCGCAATTTTCAGGGATTTACCGAGGATCACGCGCCCGTCCTTCTCGGTTTCGGGGCGAGTGCGATCAGCCGGTTTCCGGGCCTTATCGTCCAGAATGAAAAGCGGGCGGGCCTCTATCGCGACCTGGTCGGCGAAGGGCGGCTCGCCGCCGCGCGCGGTGTCACGCTGGACGAGGAAGAACAGCAGCGCGGTGCGATCATCCGCGATCTGCTGTGCCGGGGACAGGTTGATCTTGGCGAATCTTGGCTCGCTGCCGCCCGCGAGGGGCTGTCCGATTTCGATGCGCTGGGTCTGGTTTGCTGGGATGGTGCGCGGTTGATCGTGCCTGCCGACGCGCTCCCCTACGCCCGGCTGGTCGCCGCCAGATTCGACCGCGTCAGGGGGAATATCGTTCCGGCGGGTGGGGCGCCGCTCCGCGATCGGGATGCGGCAGCGGCCTAGGCCGCCGCTGCTTTCGCGGCGTCGGTTGCGCCGCGTTGCCGGTGCATTCTTTTCGATCCGGCCTCGGCACTGTTTGGTGCGCCGAAGGGGCGCGCTTCGGCTTTCCTCGGCGAAAGGGCGGGGGGCGGGTACTCCGTATCACGCTCATTTCTTCGAATGTCCGCTCGCTCCGGCTTCGAATTCCGCGTCCATCCCACCCGGCGCAGTATCAGCCATCTCACGATGAGAGGCGTCGCTCTGCTTGACAATTTTCCAATTGGGATATTTAGATCCTAAAAAGGACTCTTCCAGTTTGCGCTTGATAGGCGCCTGCTTGCGTGGCCGCAAGTGCAGCGTCGGCAAGCGGGAGGGGGCTTTCCCTTCTATCTGCCTGGCTTTGGATTGGTAATTTGACAATGATCGCTGCTTCGCCTGTTGATGCCCGCCGCAAACTGTCCCTGCGACTGTCGGTTGAACGCTTCGCCTATCACCAACCGTTCCGCATCGCGGGGCACGTCTTTACCGAAACCGCGCTGCTCGTTGCCGAGTTGTCGGACGGCGAACATGTTGGGCGCGGCGAGGGGGCGGGGGTCTATTATCTCGGCGACGATGTCGATCATATGCTCCGCGCGGCGACCGGGGTTCGCGCAGCGGTGGAGGAGGGGGCGACGCGGCAGGAGCTTCAGCATCTGCTGCCGCCCGGCGGAGCGCGCAACGCCATCGACTGTGCCTATTGGGATCTGGAGGCGCGCCAGAGCGGGTGCCCGGCCTGGCAATTGGCGGGACTGGCGGCGCCCACGGCGCTTCGTTCGACGCTGACGCTGGGCGCGGCATCGCCCGACGTCATGGCTCAGGCCGCGTGCGCGCTCGATCCCCAGGCGCCGGTGAAGGTCAAGCTGACGGGCGATCTGTCCGATGATGTCGCGCGTATCCTGGCGATCCGCGCCGCACGCCCGGATGCGTGGATCGGTGTCGATGCCAATCAGGGCTATGATCGCGCTTCGCTGCCGCACTTGTTGCCGGTGCTGGTCGATCAGAGCGTTGCGCAGCTCGAGCAGCCGTTGCGCCGCGGCTGCGAAGCCGATCTCGACGGGCTCGACCGGCCGCTTCCCTTCGTCGCCGACGAAAGTGCACTGACGGAAGCGGACACGCCCGCGCTGGTCGGACGTTTCGATGTGGTCAATATCAAGCTCGATAAATGCGGCGGACTTACCGAAGGATTGGCGATCGCGCGTCAGGCGCGTTCGCTGGGGCTCGACGTGATGGTCGGCAATATGATGGGGACCAGCCTGTCGATGGCGCCATCCTATATTCTCGGTCAGCTGTGCGATATTGTCGATCTCGACGGGCCAACCTTTCTCGCCCGTGATCGCACCCCCGGGGTATCATATTCCGGGGGCAAGGTGCATTGCCCCGCCGGGATATGGGGATGGTAAGAATGTCCTATACAGGACAAAAGTTTCTTATTAGGATGATTTGTCGATTTGGCCGACCCGTATCTGGGCGGCGGGCAAGATGGAGATAAAGATGATAAGCGAATCCCGTTTCACGCGCCGCGCGATTGTTGCGGAGCCGTTGGAGCAGTTGGAGGCGCTCCCTGTCCCCTATCTTCTGTTCCTCGGCGACACGACGGAGGCCGGTTTTGCAAAAACGGCCTTTGGCCTTGCCGACTGGGCTCCCGATCGCTGTGTTGGTGAATATGGGGTGGACGGGTGTACGGTATCGGCTGGATTGCCGCACCTGTCCCCGGCGCAGGCGCGTGCGGCAGGGGCGCGGTCGTTGCTGATCGGCGTGGCCAATCAGGGCGGTGTCATCGGCGCGGGTTGGGTCGCGGCACTCGTCGAGGCGATGGAGGCCGGGCTCGACATCGTCAGCGGCCTGCACATGCGCCTTGCCAGCGTTCCCGAACTGGCTGCGGCGGCGCGGCGGACCGGGCGGCGCCTGATCGACGTACGGACACCGCCAGAGGGCATACCGATCGGGACGGGGCGCAAGCGCAGCGGGATGCGGCTTTTGACGGTCGGAACCGATTGTGCCCTTGGCAAGAAATACACGGCGCTCGCGCTGCATCGCGCATTTGTGGCGCGCGGCATCGATGCCGATTTCCGCGCGACCGGGCAGACCGGGATCATGATCGCGGGGCGCGGCGTGCCCATGGATGCTGTCGTGTCCGATTTCGAAGCCGGGGCGGCCGAAATATTGAGCCCTGACGCAGCGGAGGATCATTGGGACATCATCGAAGGACAGGGTTCGATCTTCAATCCCGCTTACGCGGCGGTGTCGCTCGGACTGTTGCACGGAAGCCAGCCTGACGTTTTCGTCGTATGTCACGATCCGGGGCGCAAGGTGATTCTCGGCATGGAAAGCTTTGCCCTGCCGACGGTAGAGGAGGTCATCGATCTGACCATTCGGCTGGGCAGCCGGACAAACCCGGCGATCCGCTGTGCGGGTGTCAGCTTCAATACGGCGGGCCGCGATGCGGCTGAAGCCCAGGCCTTGATGGAGGGCGAGGCGCGTCGCCTGGGATTGCCGGTGGCGGACCCCATCCGCGGCGGGGCTGCGTTTGACGCGCTGGTGGAAAACTGTCTCAAATAACCACGGGCGGCCGGGGAACGGGATCGTGCTTTCCGTTCCCCGGCCTGGCCTTTGTCCATGATCTTGCGCACCGATGCGTGATATCCGGCCTGTGCGCGGGCTGCGTTCGGTGCGGCTTTAGGCGACCGGCTCCCGCCTTTCGCATCCCGCGTCCAGCACGGCGTATAATTCGCCCAGCTTGGCTGCGATCACCGCCGCGCGGGCCGGGCATAGCCCGGCGACCGCAACGTCGATCAGCATCCTGCCATCCGCGATGCGCATCGACATGTCGTCCGGTACGATCGCGCGCTGCGCGAAAAATCCGGCGATGCGTGGCAACGACTGGGCGTCGACAATGGCGTCGATGCGGAAACGGTGCACTCAGGCGGCCTCGCGTCCGGCGTTGGCGATGACCTCTTCCGCCATCTCGTCGGCGACCAGGGCGGGCGACCTCTTTTCGCGGGCGGCACGTTCCAGCAAGGTTGCGACGCGGGGGGCGATGGCGCCGACGCGCGCGGCGACATGCTCCTCATCCTCGCCCAGATATTCGGCCGACACGCTGATGATCCCGCCCGCGTTGGCGACATAGTCGGGAACATAGGTGATGCCGCGTTCCAGCATCCGCGCCGCGACGTCGGGGGCGGCGAGCTGGTTGTTCGCGGCGCCGCAAACCAGGCGGGCTTTCATTGCGTCGACGCTGGCGTCGGTCAGTGCGCCGCCAAGCGCGCAGGGCGCAAAGATGTCGGCATCGACCGCCGCAATGTCCGCCACATCGACGACCCGCGCGCCCAGTATATGCTGCAATCGGTCGCGCCGCGCCGGATTGGGATCGGCGATGATCAGTTGCGCTCCGGCCTCGGCAAGGCGGCGGCAAAGATCGGCGCCGACATTGCCGGTGCCCTGAACGGCGACGGTCAACGCGCCAAGGTCGCGGTCAAAGACATGCCCGGCGGCGACGCGCATCGATTCGAACACGCCGCGCGCGGTCCATGGCGACGGATCGCCTCCGGCCCGGCCCTCGGCAGGGGGCAGCCCGGCGACGTGACGGGTCACGCCTGCGATCTCCTGCATGTCGGCGACGGTCGTGCCGACATCTTCCGCGGTGACGTAAAGGCCGCCGAGCGCTTCGACGGCGCGTCCGAAGGCGCGAAACAGCGCCGCGCGATCGAAATCGCCTTCGGGGCGGCGCAGCACCGCCTTGGCGCCGCCAAAGGGAAGCCCGGCCAGCGCATTTTTATAGCTCATCCCTTCGGCAAGCCGCAGCGCGTCGTCCAGCGCGTCGTCCATATCGGGATAGCTCCAGAAACGGCAGCCCCCGGCCCCCGGACCGAGCGCGGTCGAATGAATTGCAATGATGCCGTCCAGCTGAGCGTCAGCGTCAAAGAGCCGCACGCATTCCAGCGGCGGGGTCAGGCGGGCGGGACGAGCAACCATCGGATATCTCCTGCGAACAATGGCGCCATCATCGCATTTTCGTCGCGGACAAACTTGCTCGCTTTTCTGGACGTCGCGATGGATTCTGGGATAGAATGACCCAACAATAACGTATATGAGAATGATATGACCGATCTTGATGCTTATGAGGTCAAAATCCTCCGCGAATTGCAGCGCGACGCGAATCTGACGACGGCAGAGGTTGCCGACCGGGTCGGCCTGTCGGTTTCGCCCTGTTGGCGGCGCATCGACCGGCTGGAGCGCGATGGCTATATCCGCAAGCGGGTGGCGATCGTCGATCGGCGCAAGGTGGGGCTGAACGCGCATCTGTTTGCGCAGGTAAAGCTGAACGCCCACGGCCGCGCCAACTTGGACGAATTCAGCCGCGCGATCCAATCCTTTCCCGAGGTGCTCGACGCCTATGTCCTGATGGGCAGCATGGATTTCATGCTCCGCGTCGTCGCGCGCGACATCGATGCCTATGAACGTTTCTTCTTCGACCGCTTGAGCAAATTGCCCGGGGTGCAGGAAATCAATTCGACCGTCGCCCTGTCAGAGATCAAGTCGACGACCGAGCTGCCGCTGGAGGCGTGACCGCGGCGGGGCGGGGTGGATCAGGGGCTAGGGCGCCGGGGGCGGTTCCGCGCCCGTCCGGTCGATCGCGCCGGTATCGAGCAACGGCGCGGCGTCGATATCTTCGGCGCCGAGCAGCGCGGCGAGCCGCTCGGTCCCCGCCAGGATCATTGCCTGTTCCCACGTCGCAAGGGCGCCGAAACGGGCGGCGAAATCTTCCTGCAGCAAATCCGGCGCGGCGGCGGTTCGCTGTCGCCCCTGCGGCGTGACGTTCAGCAGGACCTGGCGCTTGTCGCGGTCGCTGCGGGTGCGCGTCACGAGCTCCAGCGCGGCAAGGCGGTCGACGATCGCGGTGATGGTGGCATGGCTGAACTGCAATTGCTGGGCAATGGTGCCGGGGGTCGCGCCGTCGCGCGCTTCGATTTCGCGCAGGACGAGCAGTTGGGACGGGGTCAGGCCGGTGGCCGCGGCCAGCCCGCGCCGTCCCGCTTCGGTCGCGCGCAGGATGCGGCGAACTGCCTTCAGTGTGGCGTTGGCAATCTCGGTCTCCATTCCCGCCGTTTAGCGGCCCCGCGCGCCATCGCCAAAGCCATTCTGCACGCCGCTGCATCGGGCATGTATTTCGATGTTCGAAATATATTTCGGTGGGCGGGGTTGAACCTCGGGCTATTCGGCATATATTTCATCGCATTGTCGCGACTCAGCGTCGCTCGAGCGCATTTTATATTTCAGGAGATAAAAGATTCTTGATCGTCCAAAAGACGATACCCCCCGGAATTATGGGGAGTTCCCTGTCTCCGCCGAGCCGCAAGCCATCCGGCTGCGCCGACCGCAAGCGACCGACGGCCCCGCCGTCACCGCGCTGATTGCCGCCTGTCCGCCGCTCGATCGCAACTCCGCTTATTGCAACCTCGTTCAATGCACGCATTTCGCGGCGCATTGCGTGATCGCCGAACGCGGCGGGCGGATCGTCGGCTGGGTGTCGGGCCACCGGCCCCCCTCCGATCCCGAAGCCTTTTTCGTGTGGCAGGTCGCCGTTGCGGCCGAAGCGCGGGGGCAGGGTCTCGCCGGCCGGATGATCCGGATGCTGCTTGCCCGCCCCGAACAGCGCGGCGTCGCCCGGCTCATCACCACGGTAACGCATGACAATGCGGCGTCCTGGGCGCTGTTTCGCGGTCTCGCCCGCGAATGGGGGGCGGGCCTTGAACAAGAGCCGCTTTTCGAACGCGACGCCCATTTCGCCGGCGCGCACGATACCGAATTTCAAGCCAGCATCGGGCCATTGCTGCCCCGGATGCTGCAACCAGAACAAGGGTAATCAGATGACCATCGTACCAAAACCGTCCGGAACGATTCCGGACCGCAGTATCTATGAGCGCCGGGAATCGGGGGTCCGCAGCTATGCGCGCGCCATGCCGCGCCAGTTCGCAAGGGCCGAAGGCGTCTGGATGCACGACAATCAGGGTGGACGCTATCTCGACTTTCTGTCGGGTTGTTCGACCCTCAATTACGGGCACAATCACCCGATACTGAAACAGGCGCTGCTCGACTATATCGGCGCCGACGGCATCGCCCATGGCCTCGATCTGCATACCGATGCCAAGCAGGATTTCCTCGATACGTTCGAGGCGACGATCCTGAAGCCGCGCGGGCTCGACCACCGCGTGATGTTCACCGGCCCGACCGGCACCAACGCCGTGGAGGCCGCGATCAAGCTCGCGCGCAAGGTAACGGGGCGCGAGATGGTGATCGCCTTTACCAACGGCTTTCACGGCATGACGCTCGGCGCGCTGGCCTGCACCGGCAATGCGGCGAAACGCGGCGGCGCGGGCGTCCCGCTCGCGCATGTTAGCCATGAACCCTATGACGGTTATCACGGACCCGACGTCGATACCGCCGATCTTCTGGAACAGCGTCTTTCCGATCCGTCGAGCGGTCTCGATGCACCCGCCGCGATCCTCGTCGAAACGGTTCAGGGCGAAGGCGGTCTCAACGCCGCATCGCCCGAATGGCTGCGCAAGATCGCGCGGATCGCAAAGGACCATGGCGCCCTGTTGATCGTCGATGACATTCAGGCCGGATGCGGCCGGACGGGCGGCTTTTTCAGTTTCGAGGACATGGGCTTCACGCCCGATATCATCACGCTGGCAAAGTCATTGTCGGGCATGGGGCTGCCATTTGCCCTGACCCTCTTTCGTCCCGAACTCGATCAATGGTCGCCGGGCGAGCATAATGGAACCTTTCGGGGCAATAACCATGCCTTCGTGACGGCCACTGCGGCGCTGCGTCATTTCTGGGTCGGCACCGCCTTTGTCGACGATGTTCGCCGCCGCGGCGATCTGCTCGACCAGCGGCTGGCCGCGATCGCTTCCGGTCATGGGTTTGAAACCCGCGGGCGCGGCATGATGCGCGGCATCAACGTCGGATCGGGCGAATTGGCCGCCACCGTGACCGCGGCCTGCTTCAAGGCCGGGCTGATCATCGAAACCAGCGGCGCCCATGACGAGGTGATCAAGGTTCTGGCGCCGCTCGTCATCGACGATGCGGTGCTGCACGCCGGTCTCGACATTCTGGAAACCGCAATCCGCGACGCGCTGGCGAATGACTACGCCGTCGCGGCCGAATAGGAACAGGAGGATTTTATGATCGTTCGCAATCTGGGCGAAATTCGCAAGACCGACCGCAATGTCCGCTCCGACGGCTGGGCCAGCGCCCGTCTGCTGCTCAAGGATGACGGCATGGGCTTTTCGTTCCACGTCACCACGTTGTTCGCCGGGTCGGAACTCAAGATGCACTACCAGAACCATCTGGAAGCCGTGCTGATCCTGAAGGGCAAGGGCACGATAGAGGATCTGGCGACGGGCGAGGTGCATCGCCTTGCACCCGGCGTGATGTATGCGCTGAACGACCATGATCGTCATATCGTTCGGCCTGAAACCGACATTTTGACGGCCTGCGTCTTCAACCCTCCCGTGACGGGGCGCGAGGTGCATGACGAAAGCGGCGCGTATCCCGCCGACCCGGACATGGTGCGCGAGCCCGCGCCCGCCGACTGACTGTCTCAAACATGAAAGGGGGAAGTCCCATGAAAGACATCTACCCATCCCGCCACGCGGCGCGTCCCGAAATGCTGCCGCGTCAGGATGCGGTCGTGCACCGCGAATGGAACGAGGACGCGCCCGTGACGCGCGAACAGGCCGCGCAGTTCGACCGCGACGGCTATATCGTGCTCGAGGATATTTTTACCGACGAAGAGGTGAAATATCTCCAGCGCGCGGCGGGCGGCCTGCTTGCCGATCCGGCTGCGCTCGATGACCAAACGATCGTTACCGAACCGCAGAGCAGGGAAATCCGTTCGATCTTCGAAATTCATCGGCAGAGCGCGGTGATGGCGCGGCTTACCGCCGACGCGCGCCTCGCCGACGTCGCCCGCTTCCTGCTGGGGGACGAGGTCTATGTTCACCAGTCGCGGCTCAATTACAAACCCGGCTTCAAGGGGCGGGAATTCTATTGGCACAGCGATTTCGAAACCTGGCACGTAGAAGATGGGATGCCGCGGATGCGTGCCCTGTCGATGTCGGTTCTGCTGGCCGAAAACACGCCGCACAATGGACCGTTGATGGTCATTCCCGGGTCGCATCGGACCTATCTCACCTGCGTCGGCGAAACCCCGGACGATCATTATCTAAGCTCGCTGAAAAAGCAGGAATATGGTGTTCCCGACGAGGACAGCCTGGCCGAAATGGCGCACAGCCACGGCATCGTCGCGCCGACTGGAAAACCGGGAACCGTGGTCCTGTTCGACTGCAACCTGATGCACGGGTCGAACGGCAACATCACGCCTTTCCCGCGTGCCAACGCCTTTCTCGTCTATAATGCGGTCAGCAATCGGTTGGAAAAGCCCTTTGGGGTCGAAAAACCGCGTCCCTGGTTTCTCGCCTATCGGGGCGAGCCCCAGGCGATAGAGGTCGCACATGGTCCGCTGTGCGATGCGGTGTCGGCATGACCGGACATCATAGCGTGGAAAAAATCGGTGGCACGTCGATGGCGGCCACCGCGACGTTGTTCGACAATGTGTTGATCGCGGGCCGGTCGGGGGCCGATCTCTACAACCGCATTTTCGTCGTATCGGCTTATGCCGGCATCACCAATCTGCTGCTGGAGGACAAGAAAACCGGACAGCCGGGGGTCTATGGCCGCTTCGTCGCCGATGACGAAGGCGCCGACGGCTGGCGCGACGCGATGGCGGCGGTGCGCCGCGCGATGCACGATCGCAATGCGGCGATGTTCGCACGCGCCGACAGCCGCGCGCAGGCCGACGCTTTCGTCGATGAACGGCTCGGTGCCGTCACGGCCTGTCTCGACGACCTTGCCCGGCTTCGCAGCCATGGCCGCTTCTGCGTCAAGGAACAGCTTGATACGGCGCGCGAACTGCTCGCCGGGCTGGGGGAAGCGCACAGCGCGCACAGCACCGCCTTGCTCCTTCGCGATCGCGATGTGAAGGCGCTGTTCGTCGATCTGACCGCCTGGGACCAGGACGATCTGCGCACGCTCGATCAGCGGATAGAGGAAGCTTTCGCCGCGATCGACCTGTCGGCGACATTGCCGATCGTGACCGGATATGCGGGTTGCCGGGGCGGCATGGTGCGCCGCTTCTCGCGCGGGTACACCGAAATGACCTTTTCGCGCATCGCGGTGCTCACCGGCGCGCGCGAGGCGATCATCCACAAGGAGTTCCACCTGTCCAGCGCCGATCCCAAGCTGGTCGGCGCCGACCGGGCGCGCAAGATCGGGCGGACCAATTATGACGTTGCCGACCAGCTCGCGAACCTGGGGATGGAGGCGATCCATCCGGGTGCCGGGCGCGGGCTGCGACAGACCGATATTCCGCTGCGCGTGCGCAATACCTTCGATCGCGAGGATCCCGGCACGGTGGTATCGGGCAAATATGTCTCCGACGTTCCGCGGGTCGAAATCGTCACCGGCATTCCCCAGATGCAGGCGCTGCAATTTTTCGAACAGGATATGGTCGGGGTAAAGGGCTATGACGCCGCGATCCTCGATGCGCTGACCCGTCACGGTCTCTGGATCGTCAGCAAATCGTCGAACGCCAACACCATCACCCATTATCTTTCGGCCGGCGCGGGGGCGGTGAAAGCGGTGATCGCCGATCTGCAGGAACAATATCCCGACGCCGCTATCTCGGCGCAGTCCGTTGCGATGGTGTCGGTGATTGGCAGCGACATCTCGCGCCCCGGTCTCGTTCCCGATGCGCTGCGTGCGCTCGACGCGGCGGGGGTCGACATGATCGCGATGCAACATCAGATCCGGAACGTCGATGTTCAGTTCATCGTCGCCAGCCGCGATTTCGACCCGGCGGTTCGGGCGCTTCATCAGGCCTTGGTGGAGGAAGAGGGACGGGTGAAAGAGGGGCGGTGCGCCGCCTGACGCGGCCCCTCCACCATCGGAATGTTCGCATCGATCCAGCCTGTGCGCAGCCTGCTGGCCGCCATCTTCGTCCTGATGGCGGGCAGCGGATTTCTTTCGACCCTCATCGGCTTGCGCCTTGAACGCGCGGGCAGCGGAACGATGGTCATCGGCCTGGTCGCCACCGCCTATTTCGGCGGGCTTGTCATCGGCGCGCTGCGCTCGGGTGCCGTCGTGCGGCGGGTCGGGCATATTCGCGCCTTTGCGGCCTTCGTGGCGCTGCTGTCTGCCAGCACGCTGACCTATGCGCTGCTTCAGCACCCGCTGCTCTGGGGAACGCTCCGCCTCGTCGACGGGATATGCGTCGCGGGCATGTTCATCTGTGTCGAAAGCTGGCTCAACGACCGGGCCGAACCCCAGACGCGGGGCAGCGTGCTCGCCTGGTACATGGTGGCGCTCTATTCGGGGCAGGCGTTGGGCCAATTGTTGCTGCGCACCGGAAACAGCGACCCTGCGGTGCCCTTCGAACTGGCATCGATCCTGATCACGCTGGCCATCATTCCCGTCTGCCTGACGCGCAGTCCCGCGCCCGCGTTGGGCGAGGTCGCATCGCTTCCGCTGCGACGACTGTTCGAAGCCTCGCCGCTCGGCGTTGCGGGGGCGGGGGCCACCGGGCTGGTGCTCGGGGCCTTTTACGGGATGGCGGCCATTTATGCCCGGCGCCTGGGGCTCAGCCTTGGCGATACCGCCAATTTCATGATGACGGCGATCCTGGGCGGGGTTGCGCTGCAATGGCCCCTCGGCCGGCTGTCCGATCGCTATGATCGGCGTCACGTCATCATCGGTTGTTTCGCTCTGACGCTGGCGGTCAGCGCGGGGCTCGCGATGCAGCCGCGCGGCCTGTCGCTGCTGGCGCTCGGGGCCGCGTTCGGGGGGCTGGCCTTCGCGCTCTATCCGCTGTGCGTCGCATATGCGAACGACCGATTGCTGCCGTCGGAGCGCGTCAGCGCGAGCAGCCAGCTCGTCCTCCTCTATTCCAGCGGGGCGGCCTTGGGGCCGGTCGGCGCGGCGGTCGCGATGACGCTTGCGGGCAATGGCGGCCTCTTTCTGTTCATCGCCTTTTGCGCCGCCGCGATGCTCGGTTTCGGGCTGTGGAGGCTGGCGACCAGCGCTCCGGTTCCGGGCGCTGAGCAACAGGATTTCCAGATCCTGCCGCGCACCACCCCCGTCGCCGCGCTTCTGGACCCGGCGGGTCCCGCCGACGCGATCGTTTCTGCGGCGGAACCGCACAAGACAACAGGGAAAATATGATCATGCAAGCCACCCCCGATACCTCGGCGCTTTCGGGGCCTTCCGCCCCCGGCGGTCAGCCTGTCGCCGGCCCCCAGGATGCGGCAACGCTGCGCCGGGCGATCACCGCCTCGGCGCTCGGCAATGCGACCGAATGGTTCGACTATGGCATCTATGCCTATGGCGTTACCTATATCTCCGCCGCGCTCTTTCCCGGCGATCTGGAGGAAGCGACGCTCTTTGCGCTCGCGACCTTTGCGATTTCCTTCCTGATCCGTCCGCTCGGCGGGCTGTTCTGGGGGCCGCTCGGCGACCGTATCGGGCGCAAGTCGGTTCTCGCGCTCACCATCCTGCTGATGGCGGGCGCCACGCTCGGGGTCGGGCTCATTCCCTCTTATGAGAGCATCGGTTTCTGGGCGCCGGCCCTGCTGATCCTGCTGCGGATGATCCAGGGTTTTTCGACCGGCGGCGAATATGGCGGCGCGGCGACCTTCATGGCCGAATATGCGCCCGATGACCGCCGCGGCTTTTTCGGCAGCTTTCTGGAGTTCGGGACGCTCGCGGGTTTTTCGCTCGGCGCGTTGCTGATGCTTGGCTTCTCGTTGCTGCTCGGCGATGCGGCGATGCATGAATGGGGGTGGCGCATTCCCTTTCTGGTTGCCGCGCCATTGGGATTGATCGGCATGTATCTGCGCGCGAAGATGGAGGACACGCCCATCTTCATCGAGGAGAGCACCGCCGCCGAAGGCCGCGCGCCCCCCGGCATCGGCGCGATCGTGCGCGAGCATTGGCGGCCGCTGCTCGTGGTCGGCGGGCTGGTCGTTGCGCTCAACGTCGTCAACTATACGCTGCTCAGCTATATGCCGACCTATCTGCAGCGCCGGATCGGCCTGTCGAACGACGAGGCGCTGGTGGTGCCGATCGTCGGCATGTTGTTCATGATGCTGTTCCTGCCCTTCGCGGGCGCGCTGTCGGACAGGGTGGGGCGAAAGCCCTTGTGGCGCTGGTCGCTGCTCGGCCTGATCGTCGCGGCGGTCCCGCTCTATATGCTCATCGGCACCGGCTTTGCCGGGGCGATCGTGGGTTTCATGCTGCTGGGCCTGTTGTACGTGCCGCAGCTTGCGACGATATCGGCGACCTTTCCCGCGATGTTTCCGACCGGCGTGCGCTTTGCGGGCTTTGCCATCGCCTATAATGTCGCGACCTCGATCTTCGGCGGCACCGCGCCCGCGATCGGCAGCGCGCTGATCAGCGCGACGGGCGATTATCTGATGCCCGCCTATTACATGATATTGGCGTGCCTCGTCGGACTGGCCGCGCTGCGTTTCATGCCCGAATGCGCGGGACGGTCGCTGCGCGAGGATCTGTTCGCGCGGCGCGGCTGACGCGCGGGGTTCAGGCGGCGACGGTCTCGCGCTGCTGCGCGAATTCGGCGGCGGCGATGAAGCGTTCGGCGTCGAGCGCGGCCATACAGCCCGAACCGGCGGCGGTGACGGCCTGGCGATAGATTTTGTCCATCACGTCGCCACAGGCGAACACGCCGGGGATGTTGGTGCGCGTCGATCCGGTTTCGACCGCGATATAGCCTTCATCGTCGAGGGTCAGGCTGCCGCGGAACAGGTCGGTCGCGGGCGAATGGCCGATCGCGACAAAGGCGCCCTCGGCCGCGATGTGGGATGTTTCGCCGGTCACCGTATCGCGCAGGTCCACACCGACCAGTCCGGCCGGATCGCCGCCCTCGACGAAACGGTCCACCGCCTTGTTCCAGGCGACGCTGATGTGGGGGTGGGCGAGCAAGCGTTCCTGAAGGATGCGCTCGGCGCGCAGGCTGTCGCGGCGGTGGATCAACGTCACGTCCTGGCTGTGGTTGGTCATGAAGATCGCTTCCTCGACCGCGGTATTGCCGCCGCCGATCACCACCACCTTCTTGTCGCGAAAGAAAAATCCGTCGCAGGTCGCGCACGCCGACACGCCGCGTCCCTGCAATTGCTCCTCGCTCTCCAGCCCCAGCCATTTGGCCGACGCGCCCGTCGCGATGATCAGCGTGTCGCCTTCATAAATGGTGCCGCCGTCGCCGGTCAGGCGAAAGGGGCGCTGCGACAGATCGACCGATGCAATCTGGTCCATCATCATCCGTGCGCCGACATGTTCGGCCTGCGCACGCATTTCTTCCATCAACCACGGGCCCTGGATCGCGCTGCGAAAACCGGGATAATTTTCGACATCGGTGGTGATGGTCAGCTGGCCGCCCGGTTGATAACCTTCGACCACGATCGGCGACAGGCCGGCGCGCGCGGCATAGATGGCGGCGGTCAATCCGGCGGGGCCGGAACCGAGGATCAGAACGCGGGTCGAATGGGTTGCGGTCATGCTGGTCGGGCCCCTGTTTTTCGCTACGGAATGCGGCTGTCCATAGGGCGTGCGAGGGGGTGGGCCATGGCCGCGATGCCGAAGTTGCGCAGCCCGCAACGCGCGCGGTCAGCGCGCGGGGGGAATCGGATATTTCATCCGCGAGCGCAGCAGGCGCGAGCATTTTTCGGCCGACAGCAGCAGCTCGCGGGTGTGCTCGCCCAGCGAGGTATCGAGCTCCGATGTCGGCAACATGATCGCGATGGCGGCGACCAGTTCGGCGTTCTGGTTGAAAACCGGCGCGGCGATGGCGGCATAGCCAAGACCGTATTTGTCGCGGTCCCAGCAATAATAGTTGCGCTGGATATCGGCGACCTGGCGCATGAATTGTGCTTCATTCTCCACCCGGAAATCGGGTTCGCGCGCCTGCAGTTCGGCGAGCTGTGCCTGGCGCTGTTCGCGCTGTTGAAAGGCGTAACAGACGCGCGCGGTCGGCGAATGGGGCAGGCTCAGTACCAGGCCGATCTTGACGTCGATGCGGATCGCCGATTGCGCCGGGATGCAATTGACGACGATCGCGTCGCCGCCCGCAGGGGCGCAAAGCAGCACCGTGCGATTGATCCGGGCGCCAAGCTGTTGCAGCGGCTCTTCGAGCGTCTTGGCGAAATCGAGCCGCGCCGACGCGATCTGGCCCCAGCGCATCACGCGCCAGCCAAGCTGGAAACCGCGGCCGCTGGGGTTGCGCATCACCAGCCCCAGCGATTCCAGATTGGCCAGATGACGCGACGCCCGCGATTTGGTCATGCCCAGCGTCGCGGCGGTGTGCTGGACGCCCACCGGCTGTTCGCTTTCGGCGAGGAAATCGATAATGGCCGACGCCGTCGCTACCGCCTCGATCTTGGCGGAGGTGGCTTGCGGTGCGCGGCGGCGAACGTCCCTGGTATCCATCTGCATCACTCTAGGATTTGTTGCGCTCTATGCAACTGCGAAGTTGATCTGTTGCGAGAAATGACATGCTTGACCGCTCAACCGGCGATGAAGGGCGTTTCCGCCAGTCGATCGATAAAATCCTCGCATCGTGCGAGCTGATCGAGGGTGAGATATTCGTCGGGCTGATGCGCCTGTGCGATCGAGCCGGGGCCGCAGATGATCGTCGGGATCGCGGCTTCCTGAAACAGCCCCGCTTCGGACCCGAAGGCAACATGGCCGGGGGCTGCGTTGCTGAGGGCGGCTCGCTGGACATGGCGAACCAGCGGGGCTTCGGGGTCGATTGCAAATCCGGGAACGCGGCCCAGTTTTTCGATGCGGATCGCGGCGTCGGGCGCGATGCGGCGCATCGCGGGAACCAGCTCGCGTTCGGCATAGTCCCTGATCTCGGCGATCAACGCATCACTGCTCGTCGTGGGCAGGGTGCGCATGTCGAAACGAAAGCTGCAATGGCGCGGCACGATATTGCTCGCCTGGCCGCCTTCGATCACGCCGGTCTGCATGGTCGAAAAGGGAATTTCATAACCGGGATGGCGGGGCTCTTCGCGTTCCAGCCGCTCGGCGATCTCACGGATGCGGACGATCATCCGTGCCGCATATTCGATGGCATTGACCCCGTGGGGAGCCAGCGAACTGTGGACTTCGCGGCCTTCGACCGAACAGCGCCAGGCGGTGCCGTCCTTGTGCCCGACGATCACATTCATGTCGGTCGGCTCGCCGACGATACAGCCGGCGGGGCGCACCCCTTGTTCGATCAGGTCGGCGATCAGATGGCCGACGCCCTTGCATCCGACCTCTTCGTCAAATGACAGGGCGATGTGAAATGGCGTGCCATTTTCTCGCGCCGCCAGCATCGGCACTTTCGCAAGCACCGCGGCGACGAAACCCTTCATGTCACAGGTGCCGCGGCCGTAAAGGCGGCCGTCGCGTTCGGTCAGTGCAAAGGGGTCGGTCGCCCACGCCTGTCCGGCGACCGGAACGACATCGCTATGCCCCGACAGCAACAGGCCGCCGTCGCCGGTGCCGATGGTCGCGAATAAATTCGCTTTGTTGCCCTCGGCATTGTGGCTCAGGCGGCTGGCGATGCCATGCCCAGCCAGATAGTCGCGAACCCAGTGGATCAGCTCCAGATTGGAATCGCGGCTGACCGTTGGAAAGGCCACCAGCCGGCCGAGCATCGCAACCGTCGTGTCGGACGGGCGGCGGCTGGTGGCCTCCGGCATCAGCGGACCTTGCGGCCGTGGACATGCTTCCACGGCGATGCGGTCGTTTCCAGATTCATCGGAACCTCGATCAGCACCGGACCGTCGGCGGCCTTGGCCTCTTCCAGCGCGGCGCGCAGGCCCTCGGGGCCTTCGGCACGGATGCCGACGGCGCCGAAATTGCGCGCCAGTTCGACGAAATCGGGGTTGTGCAGGTGCGACGCGATGACGCGGCCTGCATATTTGTTGGTCTGGATGCGGCGCACATTACCGAAGTTTCCGTCGGCAAAGACGATCGCGATCAGCGGGATGTTGTGCAGCACCGCGCTCGCCAGTTCGGGCATGGTGTACATGAAGCCGCCGTCGCCGTTCACCGAAATGACGCGGCGCTTGCCCGCGCCGACCTGCGCACCCAGCGCGGTGGCATAGCCATAGCCGAGCGTGCCCTGATAGCTGGAGCAGACATAGGTGCGCGGTTCATAGATCGGCAGGGCGTAACGCGCAGCGTAACCCACCTGCGTCATCTCGTCGACGAAGATATCGTCTTCGGCCATCGCCTCGCGAATGACGTCGAGATAGCCGACCTGCGGCTGGATATCGCGCTCGACCTCGTCGCGGAACGCCTGCTTGATCGCCTGGAAATCCGCAACGCGCGAGGGGCGCTGGATGCCGCGGGCGGCCAGTTCGGCGGTCAATGCGGCGGTCGCGTCGGCGGCGTCGGCGCAAATGCCCAGCGTCGGCGGTGCGATACGGGTGATTTCGGCCTGATCAAGGTCGATGCGCAATACCTTCAGTGCATCGTCCATGCCCCATTCGCGAAGCTGGGTCAGGCGGGTGCCGATGCCGATCGCCAGATCCACCTCTGCCCAATGGGGCAGGGCGGCGGCGGCGGGCATCGCATAATCATCGTCGGCGCGCAGCGTGCCGCGGCCCATGTGGCGGCTGACGACTGGCGCCTGAAGCAATTCGGCGAGCGCGCGGATTTCTTCGCGGGCGCCGAGGGCGCCCGAACCGACGACGATCATCGGATTCTTGGCATCGGCGCACAGCGCGGCGGCGCGGGCGATCTGCTCGGGGTCGAGCAGCGGATTGGCGAGCGAGGGCAGGGCCTCGGGATAGGCCATCATCGCGGTCTGCGCCAGAATGTCGGGCGGCACTTCCAGCGAGACGGGCTGCGGGCGTCCCGTCAGCAACTGACGGAAGGCTTCGTCGAGCAGCGCGGGGATTTCGCTGGCACAGGTGGCGCGGGCGCTCCACTTCGACAGGTTGCGGAGCAGGCCGGTCTGGTCGTTGATTTCATGCAGTGCGCCATAACGGCGGTCGATCAGCGCGCTCTGCACCGTGCTGGTCAGGCACAGGACGCGGGCGTTACAGGCATAGGCGGTCGACAGGGCGGCGCCCGCGTTCAGCACGCCGGGGCCGGGGACGACGGCGCACACGCCGGGCTTGCCCGTCACCATCGCATAGCCGAGCGCCATATAGGCGGCGCCCTGTTCGTGGCGGGTGTGGTACAGGCGAATGTCACCGCCGCCGCGCGACAGTCCATCGAAAAACTCGTCGAGCTGAACGCCCGGAACGCCGAAAACCGTGTCGACGCCCCAACGGTGCAGGCCGGCGACGAGTGCGTCGCCGCCCGTCATGCGCTTCGCCTGGTTCGAATCGCTTGCTTCCATCTTCACTACGGTGGCCATGCCGCCCCTTTCTGTCGATTGCATAGTTTGTAACGTATAACGAGACTCTGTTACGAATTGTGTTCCAAAATGCAAGACGATTCTTTGCGGGAATCGTCCTGCATGGTTCGGAAGCTCAGTTCGCGGTGGCGGGTTTCGCGGCCTCTTCGCGTACCGGTCGGAAGGCCGGCCGGATCGTCAGGGTCAGCACGCCGGCAACCAGTGCAGACACAATGAAGATCGCGAAGGGCAGGTGATAGGAACCCGTCGCATCATACAGATATCCCGCCAGCGCCGGGCCGATCGCGCTACCCGCCATGAAAAAGGTCGTCAGGACCGCGATGGCGCGTGCCATCGCGCGCGGACCAAAGACATGTTTTGCCAGAATGGGCACGTTGATCATCATGCCGCCCTGGGTGGGACCATACACAAAGGCAAACAAAAGCAGGGTCGCGGTTCCGGCGATGGGGAAGGTCATGGCGACCCCGGCGGCGACGATGAACCAGCAAAAGGCGACGCCGCGAACCGAGAAGCGATCGAACAGCCAGCCATAGCCGGCCTTGCCGATATTGCTCATGACCATCACCGCCGAAAAGCCGATGGCGGCCACTCCGGCGCCCAGGTGGACGTCGCGGTCGAGATAGATGACGAGGTGGGTCGACATGCCGTGATCGACCATGCCGATCAGCACGTTGATGATCGCGGCGGTGATGAACAGCCGGCTAAAGCGGATGTCGGCAAAGCTCGGGGCGTCCGGATTGTCCAGCGTTGCCTGCTGTACGGCGGCCGCGGTCTGCTCGGCGCTGCGCTCGCGGGCGCGCCAGATGAAAAAGGGCAGGGCGACGACCCAGATGCCCAGGCTCATGATCGCGCAGGTCATGCGCCATCCGTAATCCTCGGTCAAAAGGGTGGTGACATAAGGAACGATCACGCCCGCGACGCTGGTTCCCATCAGCGCGATGCCGATCGCCAGCCCCTGGTTGCGGGAGAACCATTGCGACACCAGGATCTTCATCGCGGTGGTCACGCCCAGCGCGCTGATGCCCAGGAAGATGCCGACCGCGTACAGCATCAGCAGGCTGTCGACCATCACCATCATCAACAGCGCGATGCCCGATAGGATAGAGCAAAGGATAGTAACCGGCCGAACCCCGAATCGCTCCACCAGCGGACCGGTCAGATAGGCGGCGATTGCTCCGGCGCCGAATTTGAGCGAGCTCAGCAATGCGACATCGCCGCGCGACCAACCTGTCTCGTCGATAATGGGCCCATAGAGGACGGGCATCATGATGGCCGGAATGCCCAGAACTGCGAAGAATATCAGGAAGGCGCAGGCGACATTCCATTTGCCGTCCCTGTCTTCACCGCTTGCGTCCATGCCTATCGTCGCCACCCTTTTTCTCCATGTTCTGGCCCCGCCCAGATCGGGCTGTCCGGCCTCTTTATAATGTGTCGGGGCAAATCAAACACGAATGAAGCGTCACGTCAATTGGGATGCTGTATCGCAATTCGATACAGGAAACATTGTGGGCGTCGCGAATCGCCATTCGGTCTCGGCATTTTATGTCCTTGCCGAAACTGCTGGGACATCCGTCATGGTCACGGTGGGCGCGGCTGTTTGCCGGCATGCGGCTTTGTTGGGGATAGGAATATGGCGATTGCTCTCATAAGACGGGGCATCGACCTCATCCTCAAAGCCCGTGCGACGTGACAAATTTGCCCGTTTTCATCCGGTTGCAAGACCAAGTATCGCCTAGTGCAACTTGGCTTCATCGCCTGTTTTCCGACCCTCTCCGCTTTTGTATCACGCTATGCGAGACAAAAATGCAAAATGCGAGACACGCAAGGGAGGACTGCATGGCCTACGAAAAAAATAAGCGATTGGGTAGCGGGCGTAAGTTGATTGCCGGGCTGCTGACGAGCGGCGCGCTTCTTTGGCCGACGCTCGGTCACGCGCAGGACGCGGGCGACGCCGCCCAGGCGAGCGAGCATCATGGAATTCAGGACATCGTGGTCACTGCTCGCCGTCAGGAAGAGCGGTTGCAGACAACACCGCTCGCGATCACCGCTCTGGGTGAATCCGAACTGCAGGCAAAGAATGTGTCGAGCCTGCTCGATGTCGGCAGCATTGCGCCGAACGTACTCGTCGGCAGCCAGTCGACCACCGGTGCTCAGAATGGCGGCTTCTTTATCCGCGGTTTTGGGCAGGACCGCTCGGGCATCACCTTTGACCAGGCGGTCGGCCTCTATGTCGACGACGTCTTCTACAGCCGCAGCGACAACACGCTGATCAACATCGTCGACGTCGAGCGCATCGAAGTTCTGCGCGGTCCGCAGGGCACGCTTTATGGCAAGAACACGATCGGCGGCGCCATCCGCTATATTTCGCGCAAGCCCGGCCCCGACTTCGGCGGCTATGTCGACGCCACTGTCGGCAGCTTCGATCGCCTCGACCTGAAGGCAGTGGTCAATGTGCCGCTGAGCGACAATGTCTTTGCCAAGGCCACCTTCGGCTCGCTCGAACGCGACGGCTTTATCAAGCATGTCATCGACAACAAGCGCGATGGCGACGAAAATACGCGCGTCGGCCGCCTCGAACTTCGTTTCCTGGCCGGCGACAATGTCACCATCGACCTCGAAGCCAACAAGATCCGCACCCGCACGCGCGGTCGCGGCTTCATCATCGACAAGATCAGCCCGAATGCGCTGTTTTCGCGGACCACACAGACGAAGCTCGGCATCGTCTATGACGACACCTATCTCAGCCCGGACAATCGTACGCTCTATGGCGGCACCGACACGGGTTATGATTATGACGGCCACGGCCTGTCGGGCGTCGTCACCGTCGATCTGTCCGATACCATCTCGCTGAAGTCGGTAACGGCCTATCTGCACGCCAATGTGCTGATCGATTCGGACTGGGATGGTACGCCGATCCCGCTCTACGACATTTCCTATGATCGCAAGATCGAGCAGTTCTCTCAGGAATTGCAGCTTTCCGGAACGCTGTTCGACGATCGTCTGAAGTTCGTCAGTGGCCTCTACTACATGCAGGAAACGCCCAGCGACAAACGGGTCCAGTCGACGACCTTTGACTCGCAGTTCCCGATTCCGCGCCTGCTGATCGACAACCACAAGGTCGACAGCTACGCCGCCTTCTTCCAGGGCACCTACAAGTGGACCGACAAGCTTTCGACCACATTGGGGCTGCGTTACAGCAAGGACACCAAATCGGGTCGCGCTCGCAACCTGACGCCGCGTCCGGATGGCACGCCTTATCCGAACGGCATTCTCGAAGGCCGCGACAAGCAAAGCTGGGACAATTTCTCGCCGCGTATCAGCGTCGAATATCAGTGGTCGCCCGATGTCATGACCTATGCGTCGTGGGCGCGTGGTTTCCGCAGCGGCGGTTTCAACGAAAACCTGCTGTCGACGGAGCCCGGCACCGGACTCAGCTATCGTGGCCGCATCCAGCCGTTCCTCGCTTACGACCCCGAAACGGTCGACACCTATGAAATCGGCATTCGTTCGGATCCGCTGGACATCCTGCGGTTCAACCTGACCGGTTTCTACAGCAAGTATCGCGACCAGCAGCTCAGCGCGTTCGATGCCGCACAGAACATCACCTACATCCAGAATGTCGGTAAATCGGTGTTCAAGGGCTTTGAACTGGAATCGACGCTCGCTGTGACCGATTGGCTGCGTGTGCAGGGAACGCTCGGCTACCTCGATGCGCAGTACAAGAGCATCGGTGCGGCGCAGGGGCTGACCACCAACAGCCGCGTTCTCCGCGCGCCGAAGTGGAACTATACGATCGGCGCTCAGCTTCGTCAGCCTGTGGGTGACGGCGAAGTCGTCGCGAACATCGACTATAACTATCGGTCGACCCAGGGCACGACGTCGAGCGACGGCAACACCGTCATCCTCGATCCCTATGGCCTGCTGACCGCGCGCATCCAGTACAATGCGCCGGACAACAAGTGGAGCATCGCGGCCTTCGCCACCAACCTGGCGGACAAGGATTATTTCATCGGCGGCATCGACTTTGCAACGCCCAACACCATCGGCATGCGCCAGATGGACGTCGGACGTCCGCGCGAGTTCGGTATCAATCTCCGCTACAACTTCTAATCTCCGACCGGACGGCCGTTTCTCCCACAGAGCGGCCGCCCCTGAAGGGCCCGTGCCGTCGCAGGACGCGCGGGCTCTTTTGCGTGAAGAGGGGGCGGTGGCGGCGAACCGGATGGCTGCGCAGGATCCGTGTCGTACGCAAAGAAAAAGGCCCCGACCTTGTTGGTCGGGGCCTTTTGTCCAAGCCAAAGAGCCTGGCGGCTTAGGTCGCGGGAAGCGACTGGTTCAGCCAGTTGACGAGTTGGGATTCGATGAGCGCGCCTGATCTCCGGGCAATTTCCTGTCCCTGGTGAAACAGGACCAGTGTCGGCGATGCGCGGACGCCCAACCGGGCCGCAGCTTCAGGAATATCTTCCTGATTGGCGAACAACAGCGAAAAGGCTTCGGGGTCGCGTGCATGAATGCGTTCCAGCCCGGCGCCGACCATTTTGCATGGGCCGCATCCATGTGCCCAGATGTCGACCAGAACTGGACCTGCGGCTTTCAGAACTCGTTCTTCGAAATCGGCGTCGTGAATGTTCATGGCGTCGTTCCTCTGAATAAGCGCTCGCGACGACCGCCGGGCCGCCGCGAGCTGCGATGGGGCGTCAGGCGTGCTTGCCGGGTTCCCATCCCTGGCCGCCAAGAATGCGGCTGGTCGCTTCGACCGCGACGTCTTCGGCCTGGGTTGCCAGTGTTTCATTCCAGCAGTTGAGCCAGCCGAACAGGCAGATGCACGCCACGATTTCGATGACTTCGCCTTCATCGAAATACTTCAGCAACTCGTCAATATCCTCCTTGGAGGTTTCGTTGGGAAGTTGCCCCGCCTTGAAAGCGACGCGGATGGCGGCGCGCTCGGCATCGCTGAACAGGTCGCTCGTTTCAAACTCCCACAGGGCCTGAATCTTCTCATCGGATGCGCCATAACGGTTCGACAGGTTGGTCATGTGCGACTGGCAATAACGGCATCCCGATGCCAGGCTGCGCGCAAGCGTCAGCAGCATCTTCAACTGGCCGTCGACCGTGCCTTCGTACATCACGACATTGTTCAGCTTGGTATAGGCTTTCAGGATATTCGGGCGGCGCGCCATCGTGCGCGCGGCGTTGACGACGAAGCCCCGCTTCTTGATTCCTTCCTTCCACGCCGCCAGGATTTCTTCATCCTGCACTTCGTCGAGTTCCAGCGGTCTGAGATGTGCCATTGCCTTTCAGTCTCCCTTTCATAATATGGCCCGCGACGTGCGGATCGGCGCAGCTTGGGCTGCCACCTGCCTGTTCGCCAATATCGCACAATTCAATCCGCCTGTCTCGTTTTGCGAGATTAAGTCGCGTATTTTGCAACATTGATGTGGATGACTTTGGCGTTCAACCTTGGCCTTTGCAAGCTGGCTTGCGAAAATTCTGTATCACATAACGAAACGCTGTAACGCAAATTGTTGATAGGGCCGTCGAGGGATGATAGCTGACCCTGCTCGCCAAGGAGGCGTCGGGCACCTCGACGCATGGGTGGGGGCTGTGATTTTCGCCGACCGGCGAGCGGCTGGCGAAGGCAGGAGGGGCTATGACAAGTGGTTTCGATGCTTTGCCCGGCGCAAGTCGTCGTGGCTTCCTGACTGGCGCTGTGGCTGGGGCCGCGCTGGCTGCGGGCGTCAGCGGCGCACAGGGGCGCTCCCATGGCGATGCCCCGGCTCAGGTCGAAGGGGGCGGTGCCAAAGAGGGAGTGGCCGCGCGCCCGGTTATCGCCTTGCTGGTGCATCCCGCGATGGTGCTGCAGGACTTGGTTGGTCCCTTAACCGTTTTCAACATGATGCGTGCCGATATTCATCTGGTGTGGAGGGATTTGGCGCCGGTTTCCAACGACCTTGGTATATTCGTGACGCCGACTACGCGCTTCGCCGACTGTCCGCATGATCTGGACATATTGTTCGTGCCCGGCGGGCTGGAAGGCTCCATTGCGATGATGGGCGATGCCGACGTGCTGTCCTTCCTTGCCGATCGCGGCGGGCGGGCGCGATATGTGACGAGCGACTGTACCGGGTCGTTGGTATTGGGGGCGGCTGGGCTGCTTCGTGGCTATCGCGCGACGAGCCATTGGACCGTGCGCGACGAACTCGCGCTGTTCGGGGCGATCCCGTCGGCCGATCGCGTGGTCCAGGATCGCAATCGTCTGACGGGCGGCGGCGTCACGGCGGGGATCGATTTCGGCCTGACGCTTGCTGCGCTGATCCGGGGCGAGGAGGCCGCCCAGCGTATCCAGCTTGTTATCGAATATGCACCGGCGCCGCCCTTCGACGCTGGAACGCCGGAAACCGCGCCGCCCGCGATCCGCGAGGCGGTGGAGGCCGCGCGCCGGCCTGCGGTGCTGCGGGCGCGGGCACAGGCGGCGGCGGTCGTAGCGGGATGGGCCGCCGGTGGCGGCGGTGCCTCGGTTCAATGACGCGCGGCGCTACGTTTCTTTTGGGTGAGAGGGTGTGATGAGCAATTTGGGACGCAATGCGCCGCAGTATATGCCGGGTTTCGGCAATGATTTCGAAAGCGAGGCTTTGCCGGGCGCGCTGCCGCAGGGGCAAAATTCGCCTCAGAAATGCGCCTATGGTCTCTATGCCGAACAATTGTCGGGCACCGCCTTTACGGCGCCGCGCGGGCAGAATGAGCGAAGCTGGTGCTACCGTATCCGTCCCAGCGTCAAGCATGTCGGACGGTTCCAGGAAATCGAGGTGCCGCATTGGAAATCGGCGCCGCATATTGTTCCCGGCGTCGCAAGCTTGGGGCAATATCGTTGGGACCCGGTGCCGCACGCAGATATACCGCTGACCTGGATCAACGGGATGCGGACCGTGACGACGGCGGGCGACGTCAATACCCAGACAGGAATGGCCAGCCACATATATTGCGTCACGCAATCGATGGTCGACGAATATTTCTGCTCGGCCGACGGCGAACTGCTGGTGGTGCCGCAGGAAGGGCGCCTGCGTTTCGCCACCGAATTGGGCATCATCGATATCGAGCCGAGCGAGATCGCGATCCTGCCGCGCGGGCTGGTGTATCGGGTCGAGGTGCTCGACGGGCCGTGCCGCGGCTTCGTTTGCGAAAATTACGGACAGAAGTTCGATCTTCCGAACCGAGGTCCGATCGGCGCCAACTGCCTGGCCAACCCCCGCGATTTCAAGACGCCGGTCGCGGCCTTCGAAGATCGGCAGGCACCGTCCACGCTGACGATGAAGTGGTGCGGCCAATTTCACCGGACGGCTATCGGTCACAGTCCGCTCGATGTGGTCGCGTGGCACGGCAATTACGCTCCGTGCAAATATGATCTCAAGACCTATAGCCCGGTCGGCGCGATCCTGTTCGATCATCCCGACCCGTCGATCTTTACCGTGCTGACGGCACCGTCGGGTATCGAAGGCACGGCCAACATCGATTTCGTGCTGTTTCGTGAGCGCTGGCTGGTCGCGGAGCACAGTTTTCGCCCGCCTTGGTATCACAAGAATGTGATGTCCGAACTGATGGGCAATATTTACGGCGAGTATGACGCCAAGCCCAACGGCTTTGCCCCCGGCGCCATGAGCCTGCACAATTGCATGTTGCCCCATGGCCCCGATCTTGATGCGTTCGAAGGGGCCAGCAACGCCGAGCTCAAGCCGCAAAAGCTGGAAAACACGATGAGTTTCATGTTCGAAACTCGCTTTCCGCAGCATTTGACCGAATGGGCTGCCCAAGAGGCGCCGATGCAGGCGGACTATACCGAATGCTGGGCCGGTCTCGACCGCCAGTTCGATGGCAGCCCAAATCCGGGCGAGCCGTTGCGGATCTAGGCGAAGCGCGATTTTCAAGGAGAAACGATATGGCGCTGATGCGCTCCTGGCTGGAAAGCGCCAATGCGCCCGGCTGTGCTTTCCCGCTCAATAATCTGCCGTGCGGTGTGTTCGGCCGCGATGGAGAGGCGCCGCGTTGCGGCGTCGCGATCGGCGACCAGATTGTCGACATGGCGGCGGCGGAGTCGGCGGGGCTGGTGCAGCTGGCCGACGCGCCGCTGTTTGGCGCGCCGTCGTGGAACGCGGTGATGGAGGCCGGGCCGGCGACGTGGCGGGCGATGCGGGCGCGGCTGGCGGAGCTGCTGGGCGAAGGAACTGCCGAACGCGCGGCGGTCGCCGACTATCTGGTCCCGCAGGATGGCGCGCAAATGTACATGCCGTTCCGCGTTGCGGGTTTCACTGATTTCTATGCAAGCCGCCAGCACGCCTTCAACGTCGGCACGATGTTTCGGGGCCCCGAAAATGCGCTTCCACCCAACTGGCTGCATATCCCCATCGGCTATAATGGCCGCTCCTCGTCGGTTATGGTGTCGGGCGGCGAGGTTCGACGGCCGTGGGGACAGGTGAAAGGCCCCGACGATGAAGCTCCACGCTTTGCTCCTTCTGCGCGCTTCGACATCGAACTGGAACTCGGTGCGGTCGTTGGCCAGGCGTCGAGCGGGCCGGTAACGGTGGCAGAGGCCGATGCGATGATCTTTGGCTATGTGCTGCTCAACGACTGGTCGGCACGCGACATTCAGGCATGGGAATATCAGCCGCTGGGCCCGTTTCAGGGCAAGGCGACCGCGACGACGATCGGGTCGTGGATCGTGATGAAGGACGCGCTGGAACCTTTCCGCGTGGCGACGCCGGAGCGGGAGAAGCCGTTGCTCTCCTATCTCGCGGAGCCGGGGCCGATGCTTTATGACATCGCGCTCGACGTAGCGCTGACGCCCAAGGATGGGGCGGAAACCGTCATCAGCCGTACCAACTATCGCACCATGTATTATTCGGCCGCGCAACAACTGGCGCATCACACGACTGCTGGTTGCCGGATGGATGTCGGCGATCTTCTGGGGACCGGAACCATCTCCGGCGCGGAGGCGGGCAGCTTCGGCAGCCTGCTTGAGATGAGCTGGGGGGGCAAGCAGCCTGTGTCGCTCTCGGACGGCGGCGTGCGCAGCTTTGTCGAGGACGGCGATACGCTGGACCTTCGTGGCCGCTGCATCGGGGATGGATATGAGATTGGCTTTGGCGAATGTCGCGCCCGTGTGCTGCCCGCGCTAACCGATCCATACGCGCGCTGAAGGGCTTCAGGTGATGGGGAAGCAGCAACAGGTCGCGGCGCTGAAAGCCCTATTTGGCGACGATGTCATACTCGACAGCGCGGAGGATTGCGAAACCTATCGCCGGGATATCACCGGGCGCTGGCCTGCTCACGCCATCGCGGTCGCGCGACCGCGCGATACGGCGGAGGCTGCGGCAATCGTTCGGCAGGCGGTCGAGCAGGGGCTGGCGATCGTGCCGCAAGGGGGGAATACCGGCCTCGTTGGCGGCTGTGCAGCGCCGGCCGAGCGCCCGGCGTTACTGCTGTCGCTGCGGCGAATGAACCGTGTCCGCCTGATCGACACCGACGCGGCAGTGATCGTCGTCGAGGCGGGCTGCATTCTCGCCGACGTGCAGGCGGCTGCCGCCGACCGGGGCTTTGCGATCCCGCTCGGTCTGGGATCGGAGGGGAGTGCGACGATCGGCGGATTGGTATCAACCAACGCCGGCGGCGTGCGCGCGCTGCGCCATGGCGTGATGCGAGCGCAAGTTTTCGGTCTGGAAGCCGTTCTGCCCGACGGGCGCGTTTGGGACGGGCTGCGCCGCGTTGCCAAAAATAACATGGGTTACGACCTGAAACAGTTGTTCATCGGCGGGGAAGGGACGCTTGGCGTCGTTACGGCGGTGGCGCTTCGCATGGTGCCGGCGTGGCGTCAGGTCGAGACGGCCTGGCTGGCTGTCGAGAGTCCGGCGGCGGCGCTGAGCTTGCTCCATCGGCTGCGTGCGTCGCTAGGTGATCTGGTTGTGGCCTTTGAACTGGTACAGCGGCGGGGGTGCGAATGGGCGCTGCGTCGCAATCCGGCGTTGCGCATGCCTGACATGGGCGAACATGGATGGTTCGTGCTGGCCGAATTTGCTTCTTCCGCAAGCGATCATCCGATCCGCGCGGCGGTCGAGCAGGCGATTGCCGACGGTTTTGACGGCGGGCTGGTCCAGGACGGCACGCTGGCGGAAAATGAAACGCAGCGCCGTGAACTTTGGCGCATCCGCGAAACGGTGGTCGAGGGCAAGATCGCTCAGAAACCATCGGTCAGCGTCGATGTGGCGGTCCCGTTGGGGCAGGTGCCAGCATTCATCGACCGTGCCACCGCGGTGGCGGATCACCTGTTGCCGGGCAGCGAGTGCCTGAGCGTCGGGCATATCGGTGACGGCAATATTCATTTTTCGGTTCATCGCGGGGCCAATGTTCCCGCATCGCTTACAGCGGCTGGTCAATCGATCAGCGAGGCTATCGAAACGGTGGTGCTCGGCCTTGGTGGGTCGATCTGTGCCGAACATGGCGTCGGGCGCAGCATGCGGGATTCGGTGGCCAATGCGGTGAGCGATGTCGAACGCGATCTTTTTCGCGCCGTGAAGCGCGTGTTCGACCCCGCCAATCGGATGAATCCCGGAGCGCTCGTCCAAATCGATGACCAGGATGGCGGTGGCGGAGGGTGATTTCGCCATTGCCAGCCAAAGCGCTATTGTAACGTATTGCACTACGCTGTATCGTATAACGGAACAGATGGAGAGATTATGTTTGCTGAGCTTCCCGAACCGCCGGTGGATCCCATTCTCGGGCTCGCCCAACTGCTTGCGAGCGATTTGAGTCCCGACAAGGTCGATCTGGGTATCGGCATCTACAATGACGAAAATGGCGACGCCCCGGTGCTCGACTGCGTCAAGGCGGCCGAACGCTGGTTGGTCGAGAACCAGTCGAGCAAGCGCTACCTGTCGTCGGCGGGCCACCCCGAATATAATGACCATACGCGGGCGCTGCTGTTCGGCGAGGGAAGTGATGCCCATCAGCGCAGCCGGACCATCCAGGCTCCCGGCGGGACCGGCGCATTGCGTCTGGCTTCGGACCTGATCAAGCGCCTCCGTCCCGGCGGGCGCATTTTCTTGCCTGGTCCGACCTGGCCGAACCATCCGGTCCTTTTGAAGGCCAGTGGGCACGAACTGGTAGTCTATCCCTATTATGATCTTGCCAGCGGCGCGCTGCGCTTTGACGAAATGATGGCATGTCTGGCAGACATGACCAGCGCCGACACCTTGCTCGTTCACGGCTGTTGCCACAACCCGACCGGGGCGGATCTCAGCCTGGATCAGTGGAATGCCGTCGCGGATCTGGTGTCGAAAACCGGCGCCGGGGTACTTGTCGATCTGGCCTATCTGGGGCTCGGCGACGGGATCGATGCCGACGCCGCCGGTATCCGCCTGCTCGCGGAAAAGCTGCCGGAAATGATCGTCGCCAGTTCCTATTCCAAGAATTTCGCCGTTTACCGCGAACGGGTCGGCGCGCTTACGCTTGTCGGCGCCAATGCCAAGGATGCGGCACTGGCACACGCCCATACGCTGCCCGTGGCGCGTACTCTCTATTCGATGCCGCCGGATCACGGCGCAGCGGTGGTGGCCCGCGTGCTTGGCGATGCCGATCTGCGCCGCGGCTGGGAAATCGAGCTGCGTACGATGCGGGAACGGATCAACGCCATGCGTGCGCGCCTTTCATCGCGGCTCGCGGGACAGAGCAGCCGGGACTATGGCTTCATCGCTCGCCAGCGTGGCATGTTTACCATGCTGGGGATCACGCCCGAGGGTGTCGAGCAACTGCGCCGTGATCACCATGTCTATGTGACCAGCTCCGGGCGCGTGAACATCGCCGGTCTCAACAGCAACAACGTCGACCGCGTTGCCGACGCCATCGCGTCCGTCAGCCAGGACTGAGGAGAATATCATCATGGCAAAGCCATTTGCATCATCGGCCGATACGGCCGAAAAAAAGGAGACGCTCGAGGTTCTGGCCGACGGCGTTTATGCGCTGACCGCAGAGGGTGATCCCAATGTGGGCGCTGTGGAAGGCGAGGATTTCATCGTCTGTATCGAGGCGCGGGCAACCCCCGCCGCCGCGCGCGACTGGCTGGTGGAACTGCGCAAGCATACGCAAAAGCCCGTGCGCTATCTCATCCTCACTCACTATCATGCGGTGCGCGTGCTCGGTGCGAGCGCCTTCGAAGCCGAAGATATCATCATGAGCGAGGCGACTGCGGCGCTGGTCGAGGAGCGTGGCGAACAGGATTGGGCGAGCGAGTTCGGCCGTATGCCGCGCCTGTTCAAGCAGCCCGAGGAAATCCCTGGTCTGACGCGGCCGACGATCACCTTTGCCGATCATCATGTCATCGAACTGGGGGGTGATCGTGGTCGCCTCGAGCTGCAATTTTGCGGTCGCGGTCATACCGAAGGCGACATCGCGGTCTGGCATGAAAAGAGCGGTACGTTGTTCGCGGGCGACCTGGTCGAAGCGCAGGCTGCGCTTTACACCGGTGATGCCTTTCATTTCGACTGGGCATCGGACACGCTCGATCGGGTGAAGGCGTTCAACGCCGAGCATCTGGTCGGCGGACGGGGCGCTGTTGCCAACGGTCGCGCCGAAGTCGACGCGGCAGTCGAGCAGACCCGCGAATTTCTGAACGGCATGATCGAGCATGTCGGGGCCGCCCACAAGCGTGGCGGCACGCTGAAGGACGCGTTCGAGGCAACCCACACCGCGCTCGCGCCCAAATTCGGGCATTGGCCGATTTTTGAACATTGCTTGCCGTTCAACGTCCAGCGCCTGTGGGACGAATTCGACGGGATCGAGCGTCCGCGCATCTGGACGATGGAGCGCGACCGTGAGGTCTGGGACCAGTTGCAGGGCTGATCGGTCATGGCCAACGTCGCGAACATCCCCGTATGGCGAGAGGTCGGTGCTACACCGCATCCCGGTATTCCGGTGCAGACCGCGCCTGTCGTCATCGTCGGTGCCGGTCCCATCGGGCTGTCCATGGCCCTTGATCTTGGGCGTCGGGGACATCCGGTTGTTGTTCTTTCCCAGCTCGACTTTGTCGCAGCGGGTTCGAAGGCGATCTGTTTCGCCAAGCGCTCGCTCGACATTTTCGACCGGTTGGGTGTCGGCGACGCGATGGTCGACCAGGGGGTGATCTGGAACGTCGGCAAGGTGTTCTGGGGCGACCGCGAGGATCCGGTTTTCCAGTTCGACATGCTGCCGGTGAAAAATCAGAAGCGCCCCGGCTTTATCAATATCCAGCAATATCATGTCGAAGACCGGCTGATCGAAGCGCTTGCAGCGCTGCCGAATGTGGATCTGCGCTGGGGGCATCGAATGGAGGCCGTCGAGGCGACGGCCGACGGCGCCAACGTCGCGGTGGCAACGGCAGAGGGGCGTTATACCATCGATGCCGACTGGGTCATCGCTTGCGATGGCAGCCGTTCGGCGGTGCGCGATGCACTCGGGCTCGATTTCGAAGGCCGCGTGTTCGAAGATAATTTCCTTATCGCCGACGTGAAGATGAAGGGCGAGCGGCCGTCCGAGCGCTGGTTCTGGTTCGATCCGCCATTCAATCCTGGCCAATCGGCGCTGATGCACAAACAGCCCGATGATGTCTGGCGGCTCGACTTCCAGTTGGGCTGGAACATCGACCGCGAAGCGGCGGTGAAGCCGGAAAACGTCGATCCGCTGGTTCGCGCAATGCTCGGCGATGACGTCGAATATGAACAGGAATGGTATAGCGTCTATACCTTCCAATGCCGCCGCATGGCGCGTTTTGTCCATGGCCGGGTGATCTTCGCGGGCGACAGCGCGCACCTCGTTTCGCCCTTTGGCGCGCGGGGTTGTAACGGCGGGCTGGCCGATGTCGACAATCTGGGCTGGAAGCTTGACCTGATCCTGAAGGGAGAGGCCGGTGCGGCGCTCCTCGAAAGCTATGACGCCGAAGCGACGGCGATTGCGGACGAGAATATCCTCAATTCCAGCCGTTCGACCGATTTCATGACGCCGAAATCAGCCGCCAGCAGCGCTTATCGCGATGCCGTGCTCGAACTGGCCAGCGAGCTGCCATTTGCGCGGCCGTTCGTCAATTCGGGGCGCCTGTCGACGGCGGTGGCCTTGCCCGACAGCCCGCTGAACACGCCCGACGTCGATGTCTGGTTTGATGACGGCGTGGCGCCCGGCTTCCCGGCGCTCGATGCGCCGCTCGGAGGCGACTGGTTGCTCGAAAGTCTGGGCGCCGGCTTCACGCTGCTCGCCGACGGTTGGGCAGGGGATGCGCAGGGTTTCGCGGTGATCAATGTGGGCGCCGACGATGATGTTCTGCGCGCCCGCTATGCCATCGAACCCGGCACCGCCTATCTGATCCGGCCCGATCACTATGTCTGTGCTCGCTGGCGGGGCCCTGACGCGGATGCGATCCGCGCGGCGATCGCGCGGGCCAAGGGGAATTGATGATGGCGAGCCTGATTACCGATCCCAATATCGCTGGTATCGACGACATCTATGAACGCTTGATTGCGTTGCATGCGGGGGCTTCGGCCGACGAAAGCCTGAAGCTCGCGGCCCGGCTGAACCTTATCCTGATCAACCATATCGGCGATCCGTCGGTGGTTGCCGAGGCGATCGCCGCGGCCGGAAAACGGCGGAGCGAACCGATCACCTGACGGCAAGCTTCGCGATTGCGGGCTCTGTCGGCAATGGGAGGCGCGGGCAAGGGTCCGCGGCCTCCTTTTGTCGTTATGGGGCGGCGGATCGGCGGGCTGCGAGCATCGCCAGAATTGCTCCGATCGTTGTTGCGATATGTGCAACTATGGATGGGCCTTGTTGCGTATAGCGTTCCAGATAGTCAGATACGTCTCATAAATTAGGGAGGCGCATTGTGAGGGCTGAACAAAATCAACGCTTCACACAGGTTGGACCGGGCACGCCTATGGGCGAGTTGCTCCGTCGCTATTGGCATCCGTTTGCCGCGGTTGCGGAGCTCGATGAAACGGGGATCAAGCCCGTTCGGCTTCTTGGTGAAGATCTGGTCGCGTTCAAGTCGAAAAACGGCGAATATGGCTTGATCGACCGTCAGTGCCCGCACCGGCGGGCGGACATGGCGAATGGCATCATCGAAGAGGATGGTCTGCGCTGCAGCTATCATGGCTGGTGCTTTGCTGGGTCGGGGCAGTGCCTTGAACAGCCGTTCGAGGATGTCGCCAATCCGCGCGCCCGTTTTCGGGACAAGATTCGGACCAAGGCCTACCCGGTAGAGGCGAAGGCAGGGATGCTCTGGGCCTATATGGGGCCGCAGCCCGCGCCGCTTGTCCCGAACTGGGAGCCTTTCACCTGGGCCAACGGATTTCAGCAGGTCGTCTTTGCCGACGTTCCGTGCAACTGGTTCCAGTGCCAGGAAAACAGCTGCGATCCCGTGCATTTCGAATGGATGCACCGTAACTGGTCGTCGGTGCTCGGGGGCGATGGCAGCTATGGCCCGACCCATCTCGAGCTTGCCTTCGACGAATTTGAGTTCGGTCACATCTATCGCCGCGTTCGCGAGGATACCGACAAGGACAGCCAGCACTGGACGGTCGGGGCGACCGCCTTGTGGCCCAACGCCTTTTTCCTCGGCGATCACATCGAATGGCGCATTCCCGTCGATGACGAGAACACGCTTTCGATCACCTGGATGTTTCACCGCGTCCCGGTCGATCGCGAACCCTATGTCCAGAAACGCATTCCGTACTGGACGGGCCCCGTGAAGGACGAGCAGGGCAATTGGATCACCAGCCATGTGCTCAACCAGGATATCGTGGCCTGGGCCGGGCAGGGCGTCATTGCCGACCGTACCAAGGAGCATCTGGGCAAGAGCGACATGGGCATTGTGATGATGCGCAAGAGCTTCGAGGCCAACATGCGGATCGTCGAGGAAGGCAGTGGCGATCCCAAGGGCGTCATCCGCGATGCCGAGCGCAACACGTGCATCGAAATGCCGATCAAGCATCGTGAGCTGTTCACCAACTCGATGACGCTCGAGGAAAGCCGCCAGCTTGGCGACCGGTTGCAGTACCGGATCAACCGTCCCGACTATCAGCATCAGGTCGGCCAGCCCGAAGCGGTGAAGCGCGAATATCAGATCGCAATGGGGATGATCCCCGAAGACGCGACCGAAACCATCTAACTGACAATATTCTACAAGGAGTGGACGGCCATGAAGCTGGGAATGATACGACATGAGGGCAAGCCGCTGGTGATCGCCCGCGTTGATGGCGACCAGGCGGTCGCGATTGATGCCTATCGCTGGATGGAAGAACTGATCGAGGCCGAGGCCGCCGGTCTGGACGCTGCGAACGAGGCGATCATCGCCGCAAAGGCCGGACGCCTTCCGGTTATCGACGTGTCCAATGCCGACTGGATGCCGCCGAATCCGCGTCCGTCAAAGATTCTTGGCTGTGCGGTCAACAATAACAATCTGAATAACAAGGCGATGAAGCCGATGACCGCCCCGATGTTCTTCATCAAGGGACGTTCGGCGCTGACCGGCCACAACAAGACGATCGACATTCTGAAGGATCATGGCCCTTCGATTCCCGAACCCGAACCCGTCGTCGTGTTCGGCAAGAAGGCGAAGAATGTCGCGCCCGAAGATGCGCTCGACTATGTCTTCGGCTACACGCTCACCAACGACGTGACGGCGAGCGGCGTGAAGTTCACGCAGGATTCGATCGCGCTCAAGCAGACTGCCGATATCGTCAAGCCCCACCACACCGCCTGGCGCCCCAAGTTCGAGGGCGAAGATACCTGGCTGCTCTTCATCTATCACTCGAAGTCGAAGGCAGCGGACACCTTTGCGGCGATGGGCCCGTGGTTGACCACGAAGGACGAGATTGCCGATCCGAACAAATTGATCGTCCGCGGTTATATCGGCGACGAATGCTATGCCGACGATTCGACCGCCAACTATTTCTTCTCGGTCGAGCGGGTGATCGCAGAAGCGTCGAAATGGTTCACGATGGAACCGGGCGACTGCATCCACACCGGCACGGCTTCCAAGGGTACCGAAAAGCACCCGCGCGGGAACATCGGCACCTATTTGAACCAGTATGACGGCTATCTGACCGATGTTGAGGTCGAGGGTCTCGGCCGTCTGTCGAACCGCATCAATCTGGAGAAGTGATCATGTCGGGGCCGGTTATCGACGTTCACACCCACATGCTCAGCGAGGAGTGGGTGGCCATGATCCGCGAGCACGGCGGACCCAAATATGAGGTGAAGCCGACCAAGGCCGGACAGGAATCGGTTTATCTGGGCGGCAATCCCTTTGTCACCTTGATGCCCGGCATGTTCGACTATGACCTGCGCATCGCCAATATGGACAAGGCGGGGGTCGACGTGGCGATCGTGTCGCTGACCTGCCCCAACGTCTATTGGGGAGGCGAAGAGGTCAGCAACGCGGCGGCTGTCGCGATGAACGATCTGATGGCGTATCAGCAGAGCCGCTATCCCGACCGGCTTCGCTACTTCGCTTCGCTGCCCTGGCAATATGCCGATCGGGCGGTTTCCGAGCTGGAACGTGCGGTAAAGGGCGGCGCGGTCGGTGTGTTCGTTTCGGCGAACATCGATGGCGAAAGCCTGACCGCACCGCAGTTCGCGCCGGTTTGGGAGGCGATCGACCGGCTTGCCTTGCCGGTCCTTGTCCATCCGACGGCGCCGCAGGGCTCGGCCCAGCTGCAACTCGACGAATATGGGCTGGTGCCTCCGGTCGGTTTCATGATCGACACCACGCTGGCCATCTCGCGGATGATTTTCGACGGCTTCTTCGACCGCTATGAAAAGCTCGGTATCATCGCCGGTCACGGCGGCGCCACCTTGCCCTATCTGGCGGGACGCCTCGATCGTTGCCACGAAATGATCCCGGCCTGTTCGGAAAAGATCAGCGACAAGCCTTCCACCTATTTGCGCAAAATCTATTATGACAGTGTCGTATATGAAAAGTCGGCGCTCGAACTGTGCATCGAGGTTGCGGGCGGGCCCGATCGCCTGATGTATGGTTCGGATTATCCGCACAACATCGGCGACATGGAAGGTTGTCTGGCGCGGGTGAATTCGCTCGATGCCGGCACGGCGCGCCAGATCAAGAGCACCACGGCGGAGAAGCTGTTCAGACTATGACGACACCATCGCTGATCATCGACGGAAGGGCGCAGGCAACCGCCGCGACCTTCCCGGTTGTCAATCCCGCGACCGGCGAAGCCTTTGCGCACGCGCCGCTTGCCAGCCGCGACGACCTTGAAAACGCCGTGGCGGCGGCACGGCGCGCCTTCCCGGCCTGGGCGGCGACCGCGATCGACGACCGCGCCAAGGTTATCGAAGCGATCGCCGATGCGATCGAAGCCGACAAGGAGGCGCTGGCCGCCCTGCTTTCACTGGAGCAGGGCAAGCCGCGGCACGGCGGTGCGGCGGGAGAGATCAACGGATCGATCGGCTGGGCGCGTGCCACGGCGAAACTGCGTCCGGCGGTCGAGGTCGTTCAGGATGATGAGGCGATGCGGGTTGAAATCCGCCGCAAGCCGCTGGGTGTCGTCGGGTCGATAACGCCGTGGAATTTCCCGGTGATGATTGCGGTCTGGCACATCATTCCCGCGCTCCTGTCGGGCAATACGGTGGTGATGAAGCCGTCCTCCTACACGCCGCTTTCGGCGCTGCGCCTGATCGAGATCATGGCGGCGCATCTGCCGGCCGGGGTCATCAATTCGGTGACGGGCGAAGGCGACATCGGGCGTGCGATGTCGGAGCATCCGGGAATCGACAAGATCGTCTTTACCGGCTCGACCCCGACCGGGCGTTCGATCATGGCGAGCGGTGCAGCCAATCTGAAGCGGTTGACGCTCGAACTAGGCGGCAACGACGCCGCGATCGTTCTTGCCGATGCGGATGTCGACAAGGTCGCACCCAAGCTTTTCCAAAAGGCTTTTGGAAACAGCGGGCAGATTTGCGCAGCGGTAAAGCGCATCTATGTTCACGACAGCCTGCACGATGCGCTGGCTGGCAAGATGGCCGAGCTGGCGCGCGCCGCCGTGGTCGGACCGGGTGACGATCCGGCAACCCAATATGGCCCTGTACAGAACCGGGCGCAGTTCGATCTGGTGCGCAGTCTTGCCGACGATGCCCGCGCTCGGGGCGGGCGGTTTCTGGCGGGCGGCGAGCCGCTCGATCGACCGGGCTATTTCTTCCCCTTGTCGGTCGTGGTCGATGTCACCGACGGCGACCGTATTGTGGATGAAGAACAGTTCGGCCCGATTGTGCCGCTGATCCGTTTCACCGATCCCGAAGATGCGCTGGCGCGTGCCAATGCGAACGAGAACGGCCTCGGCGGATCGGTCTGGTCGTCGGATGCCGACGCGGCGGCGGAGCTTGCCCTGCGTCTGGAAACCGGCACGGCATGGGTCAACGACCATGCCGTCATCTCGCCCGATGTGCCCTTTGGCGGGGCGAAGCAGTCGGGCATCGGCGCCGAGTTCGGCCTCCACGGACTCGAGGAATATATGCAGCTTCAGACGGTGCGCGTGAACAAGGTCTAGCGCGCGGCCAACGGTCCCCCGTCGCTTCCGACCGGCTGCGACGGGGGCCGCACCCTCTCGATAAAAAGAAAGGGCGCCGATTTCCATCGGCGCCCTTTTTTGTTCATGGTCCAAAGGCGGGAAGGGTCCGGCACGCGAGTGCCCACAAGCGTGCCGGACCACCCCTCCCCAGGGGTTCAGAGATCAGGTGCGGCGTTCGCCGATGCGGTTGCGCAGGATGCCGATGCCTTCGACCTCGAGCTCGATGACATCGCCGGGTTCCAGATAGCGACCGGTTTCGAAACCGCAGCCATTGCCGGCCGTGCCAGAGCCAAAGACATCGCCGGGATACAGGGTTTCGTCGCGCGATACGAAGGCGATGCACTGTTCGAAACTGAACTGCATTCCCGACGAATTGCCGCGGCCCTGTACCATGCCGTTGATCCGCGATTCCATCGCAAGATTTGTCGCATCGGCGATCTCGTCGCGCGTGACGATCCACGGCCCCATCGCGTTGCCGGTGTCGAAATCCTTGCCCTTCGAGGGGCCCATGCGAAACTGCTGGTCGCGGACCTGCTCGTCGCGTGCGGAAAAGTCGTTATAGACGGTGTATCCAAAGATATGCTCTGCCGCATCCTCGGCGCGGATATCGACGCCGCGTTTGCCGATGATCGCGGCGAACTCCAGCTCATAGTCCATCGTGGTGCTGAAGCGCGGCCATTGGATTGTCGATTCATGGCCCGAACAGGTCATCCGGTTGCCCTTGAAATAATAGGGGCGTTCGTACCAGATCGCGGGCAGGTCATAGGCGCCGCTGGCCTTGAAGGAGGCATAGGCCGCCTCGGGATCGGGTTGGCTTGCTGCGCGCATTCGCATGCTGGTGTCGAGCGCCTGCAGGCAATGCAGCTCAAAGTTCGAAAAGTCGCGGATCGAGTTGGGCACCGGCAGCGGCGGGCAAAAAATTATGTCGGCTGCGGCATGGCGGTGGTCGCCTCGGTTGCGGGCCAGGATATCGCGCGCGCGATCGAGGACGACGTCGCCGCCTTCGATCAGTGACTGCATCGTTGCCAGCGCGGGGCGGTCCGCTGGCGCGGCGGCGGCGGCTAGGTCGAGGATCGATCCGTCGGACGCCACGGCGCCGACCATCTCGCCCTGACCGGCATCGAAAGTGACGAGTCTCATCTTTGCTCTCCACATTTATATCGTAATTCGCTACAGCGTCACGCATAGCGCTACAAATGGTGCCGTCAATCGGTTGAGGAGGAAAAATGGCGAAGATAGTTTTGGGGATCGGATGTGCACATACGCCGCAGCTCCACACGATGGCGAAGGACTGGGATATTCGGGCCGCTCGCGACCGGCAGGACGGCATTCCGCTGTGGTTCAAGGGGCGCAAGCTGAAATATGCCGAGCTGGAAAGCGAGCGCGCGGCAGAGCGTCTGGGCGATCAACTCGACCTGGCGACGCGGCAGGCGGCGCTCGACAAGAGCTTTGCTGCGATGGATCGGCTGCACGAAGCCTATAAGGCGGCTGCGCCCGATCTGGTGGTTATCATCGGGAATGACCAGCATGAGATATTTTCGGATATCGTGCCGAGCTTCGCGGTGATCGCAGCCGACGAAATCGCCAATATTCCGCGGACCGATGAACAGAAGGCGCGTCTGCCGGTCGGGATCGAGATTTCTGACCATGGCCATCTGCCCGATGCACCGACGGTCTATCCGGGTGACCGGGCCTTCGGGACCCATCTTGCCCGCCATCTGGTGCGCGAGGGCGGTTTCGACGTGACCCTGTGCCATGAAAAGCCGACGGTGCGTAACGACAAGTCGCTGCTTTACGGTATGCCGCACGCTTATGGCTTTTTGTACAAGAACATCATGCGCGACATGATCCGTCCGCAGGTGCCCGTCGATGTCAATTGCTGGTATTATGACAATAGCCCCAGTGCGGCGCGGGCGCATGATTTTGGCGCGGCCGTCGCGCAGGCGATCGAGGCGTGGGACAGCGACGCGCGCGTTGCGGTACTGACGACCGGCGGGCTGACCCATTTCGTCGTCGATCCCGAATGGGATCATCGTTTCCTGGAAGCGATGCGGACCCGCGACCACCAATGGCTGCGTGCCATCCCCCAGAACGAGCTGATGGCGGGAACGTCCGAATGCAAGAGCTGGATTGCCACGTCAGCGGCCATGGATGCCGCCGGTCTGGACATGCAACTGGTCGACTATCAGAAACTGTATCGGACCGAAGGCGGAACCGGTTCTTCCTGCGCCTTTACCCTGTGGAATCAGGCCGAATAGATTTTATTCGGTCTCACTTCTCGGACCGGAAGGTGCGTGTTAGGAGGCAGTATGACCGAAACAAATGAACAAGCCGACGACGACACGGGTTCGGCCCGCGTCAAGAGCGTAGAGGTTACTGTCCAGATACTGGAAGTGCTGACGGAAGCGACCGAAGCGGTCCGTGTCACCGACATGGCGCGTCAACTCGGCATGACCAAGGCGCGCGTGTCACGGCACCTGCAAACGCTCACGCGGCTTGGGCTGGTCGATCGCGCGCGCGAAGGCGAAGGCTATGTTTTCGGTCGCAAGCTGCTGAAATTCGGCCGTGCAGCGGTGTATCGGAGCAATCTGGTACAGCTCGCACGGCCCTTTCTTCAGGATTTGTTCAACGCCACCGGCCATACGGCGTTGCTCGCAACGCCGACCAGGGGCGGGGCGATGGTGGTGTCGTCCGTGAACAATCAGTTCGAACCCGGCATCATGATCCATCCGGGCATGGTTTTGACGCTGCCGACCTCGCCGGCGGCGCGGCTCATCTATTTCTTCGAAGATCAGAAACCGACGCCACCGCGCGTTGCGACCAACCTGCGCCACTATGGCGTGGATTTCGAAGCCAATCCGCGCGGCAGCGGACTCGGCGGCATCGCGGCGCCGATTTTCGAACCCGATGGCCTGATTGCCGGGACGATCGGGGTTATTCTGTCGTCGTCATTGCTGATGCCGGAACCCGATCACGATCTGCTTGCCCAGGTCAATCATGTCGCGGCCTGCCTGCAGGCCGAATATGCGGAAGGCGCAACGTCGTTGCTGATGCCCGACCGCGAATTGCTGGCGGATCCCGCCGCAGGATAGCATCTCGCCCGATGCGCGAGCGTGGGTCGCTGCTCGCGCACGATTTTCTCTCTTGCCCGCCCGCCGTGCATATGGTGCGGCGGGGACTTCGCCGTGGGGTCTGTCCGGATGGCGACGCGCCTTCTCTTTGGGTCGGGAAGAATTTTGTTGAGGTATGTTATAATGTAACATAAAGGGTGCCCCGTCTATTGAGAAAGGGGTTTTTTCCGTGAATTTCAAAGCTCTCCTTCTGTCCGCTGCGGTCCCGGCTGTTATGCCTCACCCAGGCTGGGCGGCCGAAGCCGCTCCGACACGGCCCACGGTGGTGCCGCCTGCGGGCTTCGCCCAGGCGGGCAGTCTCGCCGACCGTGAAATCGTCGTGACCGCAAGCATGATTGGACTGAAGGCGGACGAAACGGCAACGCCGGTCATAACCTTGTCGGGCGATCAGTTGATCCACCGCCGACAGGCGACACTCGGCGATACGCTGGCCGGACAGCCGGGCATCCATTTTGACAATTTCGGCGGCGGGGCGAGCCGACCGGTCATTCGGGGGCAAACCGCGCCGCGCGTCCAGGCGCTATCCGATGGCGCCAGCATTCAGGATGCGTCCGCGATATCGCCCGACCATGCGATCACGACCGAGCCGCTGCTGCTGCGCGGGATAGAGGTTCTGCGCGGCCCCTCGGCGTTGCTGTATGGCGGCAGCGCGATTGGCGGCGCGATCAACCTGCTCGATGAAAAAGTGCCGACCAGCGTACCCGAGGGCGGTTTTGCCGGCGTATTCGAAGGGCGGCTGGGCACCGCCGATGACGAACGCTCGCTGGTCGGCGGGATTACCGCGGGCACCGGCCCGATTGTTTTCCATATCGAGGGGGTTCACCGCGATTCGAACGACTACCGCGTGCCCGGTGGTTTCGGGGAACGCCATGTCGATGGATCGTACAACAAGGGTTCGACCGTCAGCGGCGGCGTGTCGTGGGTCGGCGACCGTGGCTATGTAGGCGTCGCCTATACCCGCCAGCGCAGCGAATATGGCTTGCCGGGCCACAATCATGATTATGAAGATTGCCACCCGCACGGTTCTCGCCTGCATTGCGGCGGTCATGGTCATGACGACGGCGATCACGACCATGACCATGGCCACGACCATGACGAAGTGCCTTTCGTGAAACTGCGCAGCGAGCGGTTCGACCTTCGCAGCGATTATGACGATCCGCTGCCCGGGATCGAAAAGTTCCGTTTTCGATTGTCGTTCACCGACTATGAACATGACGAGATCGAGGGCGACAAGATCGGAACGACATTCAAGAACAAGGCGCACGACATCCGCGTCGAAATGGCGCATCAACCGCTCGGCGGATTGCGGGGTGCTTTCGGTGTCCAGCACTCGGATGGCAAGACGAGCGCGCTGGGCAAGGAGGCGTTCATTCCAGAGGCCGACACGCGCAGCACCGCGCTATTCCTGATGGAGACGCTTGATATCGGTCCGGTCCGGTTCGAGCTCGCGCTTCGCAAGGAGTGGCAGCGGATCGAAACCACGCGCGGTCGGTTCGCGAAGCATGACCCCTTCTCCATCTCGGGTGCGGCGGTGTGGGATGTGGGCGGCGATTACTCGCTGGCTGTCTCGCTCGCCCATTCGGAACGCGCACCCAATGTGCAGGAACTTTATGCGCGCGGCGTTCACCTGGCGACCAATACCTATGAACTGGGAACCGCAACGCTGGGCAAGGAAAAGGGGGAGTCTGTCGACATCACGTTCCGCAAGACGGCCGGTGCGACCACCTTCACCCTCGCGGCCTATCACCAACAATATCACGACTATATCTTCGCTCGGACGCTCGACCGTTTCGAAGATTTTCGCTTGATACGATACACGGCCGCCGATGCGACCTTTACCGGCGTCGATGGCGAAGTGCGGCATCAATTTACCAGCGATTTCGGTCTGTCGCTATTTGGCGACTATGTTCGCGCCAAGCTGGAGGATGGTGGCGGAAATCTTCCGCGCATCCCCTCCGGCCGACTGGGCGCGCGCGCCGACGGGCGGTGGGGCGCCTTCTCGGCCGACATCGAATATTATCACGTCTTCACCCAACGCAAGATCGCCGATTTCGAAACGCGAACGCCGGGATATGACATGATCAATGCGACGCTGGCCTATCGTTTCGATGTCGGAACCAAGGCCGACGCCGAAATATTTGTTCGGGCCACCAATTTGACGAACGAACTGGCGTACAACCACGCCTCGTTCATCAAGAATGCCTCGCCGCTACGCGGTCGCAACTTCGTATTCGGACTGCGCACCCACTTCTGATTGTCGAGCCGATGGGGAAGGGAGGGGCGCGACCTTCCCCATCGCACGCGTCGGATCAGCTCGGCTCGGCCGCCAGCACATAGTCGAAGCCATGGTGCAAACAGCCCTCGCGCTCGATATGGGCGAGGGCTTCGTCGCGCAGGGCGCTGCCATGGGCCGCCAGCGCCGTTGCGAGCGCCCGGTCGGCCATCCGCTCCAAGCGCGGAGCGCACATGTCGATCTGGCTGTTCACGAAGCGCTGCTTGTAACGGATTGGAAAGCGCCGCGCCGATGTCACGCGGAACCCGGACGCTTCCAGATGGTCGACCACCCATTGCACGGGATATTCGCGATAGGGCTGCTCTCCTGCGAGGAGCAGGCATGTATCGCGAAAGCGTCCGATTTTCCATGCGATCCGTCCTGCGGTGGTATCGGGCGTTCCCGCAACATAGGGTTCCAGTCCCACGATATAGAGGCGCTTTCCGACGAGCGGCCGCAGCCGCGCGAACAGTCTGTGCTGGAAATAGGGAGCAAAACCGTCGATCGCGCCGAGCAGATAGTCGGCGAGCACGATGTCATAGCGTTCCCCGGCAAGCAGCGTAGGATCGGCCCAATTTCCGACGATGATCCGATCGCCCGGACGTCGGGTGTCGGCGACAGCCCGGCCTACCTGCGCTGCATGAGCCTGAGAGCCCGATACGGCCGTCCAGCGGGTGGTGGCGAGCGAACGGATCCATCCGATCGAATGGGTGCCCGTGCCCGCGTCCAGCAAGGCTCCCCAAGGCTCCGGGCCGTGCAGCGATTCGATGTGGCGAAAAAGGGCCGAGCCGGTTTGCGAACCATGGTCCAGAGCAGTCATGGCAATGTAATAACATAACATCGCCATGACTCAAGCGATGCCATCGATGCCCGGACGCGAATCGCCGGGAACATGTCCGCCCGTTGTTTCCGGCGCGCGACGGTCTCCGGGTCGCGAAGATAACCAATTAAATACCAATAAGGGGAATTCTTCGAAGATTTCCTAGGCTGTTAGGCGGTTTGAGTGGGTTTCGGTGCGAAACGCATTCTTTGGTTGATATTGGTATTTAAAATATGATACCAATTCGATCCATCAGAACAAAAAGAATGGGAGGATCTATATGTCGAGTTCTAGGTCGCTGTTGGCGACGGCAAGTGTAATCGCGAGCATGGCGAGCGTTTCGCCGGCTTTTGCGCAATCGACCGACGCGGCGGATGCCGCCAGTGCAGATGAAATCGTCGTCACCGGCTTTCGCGGGTCCGTCGCCCAGGCGATCGAGGCGAAGCGCGATCTCGCGGTCATCGCCGATGTGGTCACGGCCGAGGATGTCGGCAAATTCCCGGACAAGAACGTCGCCGAGGCGCTGCAGCGCGTTCCGGGGATCGTGGTCAACCGCGAGTTTGGCGAAGGGGAACGTGTGTCGCTGCGCGGCACGGCGCCCAATCTGACCAAGACCCTTTTGAACGGTCACTCGGTGGCGACGGCTGACTGGTTCATCCTCGATCAGGTCGCCTCGACCCGCAGCTTCAACTATCTCACGCTTCCCGCCGAGATCATCGGCCGACTTGAAGTGTATAAAAGCCCGCAGGCCGATGTCGAAGAAGGCGGCGTTGGCGGGACGATCAACGTCGTCACCCGCAATCCGCTCGACCTGGACCCGCTGACGGTGTCTGCGTCGCTGCAGGCCGCCTATTCGGACCTCTCTGGCAAGCTTGATCCCCAGGTGTCCGGGCTGGTCAGTTGGAAAAATTCCGACGAAACCTTCGGCATTCTGGTCGGTGCCATCTATCAGAAGCGCCGGACGCGCCGCGACGGCCTCGAAATCTTCGGCTATCGCTCTGCAGCCGTGGGCGGCGGCCAGGATGCCCTGGTTCCGACGCTGATCGGTTCGACGATGTTTGAACAGAATCGCGAACGCTATGGCGGCAATATCGGCATCCAGTTCCGTCCGTCCGACGAGTTGGAAATCAACATCACCGGGCTTTATTCCCGCTTCAACGCCGACAACTTCAACCAGAATTATCTCGCTTGGGGGGATCAGGCACTTGGTGGCGGTGGTACGATCACCAACGCCGTGATCAAGGATGGTGTCGCGGTGGCCGGAAATATCGCCTCGCGCAGCGGCGGTACGGCTGGGTTCGGCGTCGTTTACGACGCCATCGATCGTCAGGCGGTGGCGAAGACCGTGTCCGCCGATTTCGACCTGACCTATCGCCCGTCGGATTCGCTGACAGTCCATTTCAAGGCCGGCTGGACCAAGGCCAATGGCGATACCAGTAACGAGAATTTCATCGAGTTCGCCGGTCCGGGCTCGTTCAGCTACGACCTGCGCAGCGGACGCCCCGAAGTCAGCTTCGCGAACCCCGACCCCCTGAACCCGGCGGGCATCCGTCCCGACTTCGCCCGTATCCAGAGCGTGACGAACGAGGATGAGGAGAAATATTTCTACCTCGATCTTGAAAAGCAGGTCGAATGGGGGCCGATGACGGCGTTGAAGATCGGGGTGAAATATACCGATCATGATCGCGTCGCCGATCGCTTCGCAACCAATGGCGGCGTGTTCACGCCCAGCCTGCGCTGCGATGGCCGCGCCTGTACTTCGGCCGATTTCGCAACTGGCGGCGGGATGCCGGGCGACTTCCTCGACAATGTGTCCTCGTCGGGCACGCTCGACGATTATTGGCGGGTCGACCCGGCAAAGCTGCGCGCCATCTATGCGGCACAGACGGCGCCGGGAACCGATCGCTTCCTGGTTCCGGGCAACAGCTATTCGATCAATGAAAAAACCTATGGCGGCTACGGCCTCGCGAAGTTCGCGGGCGAAGGGTGGCGCGGGAACGCCGGTCTGCGCGTGATCCGCACCGATCAGACGTCAAAGGGCTTCATTATTGGTGGCGCCAATCCCCAGTTCACCAACCCCTTCGGCGGTTTCACGCCGGCGACCGCCGAGCGTTCCTATACCGACGTGCTCCCAAGTGCGAACCTGACGGTTGACCTGTCGGATCAGGTCGTGCTGCGCTTCGGTGCGGGCAAGACGGTAACGCGCCCTGATTTCGTCGACATCACGCCGGGCGTCGATCTCAACGGTACGCTTCTGACGGGGCGTGGCGGCGATCCGAATCTGAAACCTTATCGCGCCAATCAATATGATCTGTCGATCGAATGGTATCCCGACCGCGAGACGATCGTCGCGCTGGCGGCCTTCTACAAGGATATCCAATCCTATATCGTGAACACGACGTCGGTGGAGATTTTGCCGAGCGTGTTCGTTCCGGGATCGGAGCCGGCAGGCTGCGTACCGGCGGCGGGCAGCAATCCGAACCTGTTCGATTGTCCCTATCAGATCAACCGGCGCAGCAACGGCGCGGGTGGACGCAATCAGGGCTTCGAATTCCAGGTGTCGCGTCCGATCTGGGGCGGTTTCGGCGCTGTCGTCAACTACACCTATTCGGATGCGAAGGCGAATAACGGCGATCCGATCCCGGGCAATTCAAAGCACTCGCTGAATCTCACCGGCTATTATGAGGATGATCTGCTCAGTGCGCGTCTGTCGTACAATTATCGTTCGAAATTCTTCATCGATATCGATCGCTCGTCGCCGCTGAATCAGGCATCGCTGTCGTCGCTCGACGCATCGGTCAGCGTCAATGTCACCGACAATATCGCGCTGACGGCCGAGGCGGTGAACCTGACCAATGAATCGATCGATCAATATTCCGGAACGCGCGATCGTCCGCGTGCAACCTATGACAATGGCCGCCAATTCTACTTCGGTGTGCGCGCCAAATTCTGACCTCTCCGGCACTGCCGCATAGGCCTGGCCGGCTCTCCTTCCAGAGAGCCGGCCACTTTTTTTTAGGGCGGAGCGCTAGCGCAGCCGCTTCGCCTCATTCTTTCTTGATTGTCGGGAAGAAGGCGGTTCGGGCGCTGACCTGGCGTTCAGTTGTCCTTCTTCTTCGGCGTGACCCAGATGTTGACGGTCGCAGCGAACTTCCCCGGTTCGGGTTTCCCGATATCGACCCGTTCCGCGGTCACGAGCTCGCCGGTGGCGAGGTTGAAGCTGGTCCAGGGCTTGGGCATACGCCCGAATTTCATGCGCTGGATGGGTTGGCCGGTCGAAAGATTCATGATGGTTGCGATGATACTCATGGCGCGCCGGTAGCGGCCGGGACGCCGGTCTGTCCAGCCCGAGCTGCGCATGTTCCATATTTGGCTATGGCGTCCCTTTGAACGCGGTCGTGAACTCCAACTCGCTGAAGCCGGAACGAAGGAAAACGTCTGCGATCGCGGCCCGGTCGGCGGGCTGGCTGCCTAGTCCTGCTCGATTTCTTCGCTGTCCCACCCCCCGCCGAGGGCACGGTACAGGTCAACGAACGCCAGGTCGCGGTTCAACCGGGCGCGTTCCAGCGCGACTTCGGTGGACAGCAGCTGGCGCTGCGCGTCGAGGACGGACAAATAGTCGTTCACGCCCGATTTGAAGCGCAGGTCCTGCAGATGAAGCGAGCGTTCGGCCGCCGCGAGCTGGTCGGCCAGCGGTGCGAGCTGGTCCTGCGCCGCGCGATAGGTATAGACCGCCTGATACACGTCGAGCATCGAATTCTGCACCGCCTGGCGATATTGGATCAGCGCCTGTTTTGTCTGGGCGCGGGCTGTATCGACACCTCCCTGGTCGCGTCCGAACGCCAATATGGGCAGCGTGACGTTCGGCCCCCAGCTGTTGATCGATACCGATTTTGCGTCATCAAAAAGCCCGTCGATCTGTCCTGACGCGCGCCCGAACAGGGCGCTGAGGCCGATGGTCGGGAAAGGGAAGCGGTTGGCAATGGCGACGCCTTCCCGGGCGGTCGCGGCGACCAAGGCCTGTTCGGCCATCCTGACGTCTGGGCGGCGGGCGAGCAGGTCGGCCGGAACGCCCAGTGGCAGATCATGGCTTGCGATCCCGCGTTCGCCTCCCTGGTCCGCGACGGGTGCCAATTCCAGTGGCGATGGATAGCGACCCAGCAATGTGGCCAGCAGATTTTCGCTGATCAGCCGCGTCTTGCGGATTTGCGGAAGCTGCGCCCTGGTTCCGGCGAGTTGACCGCGCGCCTGCTGCTCCTCGCTGTCGGACACGACACCTGCGCGATGGAGCGACTGAACCAGCCCCAGCGACCGTTGCTGCAGCGCGATGTTGCGTTCCAGAATCCGTTCTTCGGCCTGCAACTCGCGAATGGACAGCCAACTCGCCGCGACTTGCTGCACAAGGGTCGACACGACGGCGTCCCTGCCGGCCCGTGTTGCGAGGAGTTGGGCCCGAACCGCCTCATTTTCACGGCGCAGCTTGCCGAAAAGGTCGATTTCCCAATTGAGGATCAACCCCAGCGTAAAGCTGCTGTCGTTCGAATTGGTCTGTGCCGCCGGGCTGGTTTGCAGCGCACCGTCGATCCAGGGAAACAGGCGGCTTCGTGATGTCCTCAACCGTCCTTCGACTTCCTCTATCCGGGCAAAGGCAAGCTGCAGGTCCAGATTGTGCGCGAGCGATTCCCGGATCAGCGATTGCAGCTCGGGGTCCCGGTACAGCGCGAACCAGGGCGTGTTGGCGGCGGTGATCGCATCCTCTTCCGAGATCGGCACTGCATGGCCGGCGGGCAGGCCGAGGTCGGGCCGGCTATAGTCACGGCCGGCAATCATGCAGCCGGACAGCGACAGGGCGGCAAGGACCGCCGTGCCGACGCGCAGGGGCTGGGCGATCTTCATGCCGCGCCCTCCTGGCCCGGTGCGCTGCCGCGAGATGGGCGATCCGCATTCAACGCGGGCTGACGCTTCTCCTCGCCCGCGCGCCACGCCGCGATGCGCTCGGTCATTGTCTGGACGATGACATAAAGGGCGGGAACCATGAACACCGCCATGACGGTGGCGACCAGCATTCCGCCGAACACCACGGTTCCCACCGAATGCTTTGATGCCGCGCCCGCACCCGAAGCGATCATCAACGGCACGACCCCCAGAATGAAGGCAAAGCTGGTCATCAATATGGGGCGCAGACGCAGCCTGGCTGCCTTCACGGCGGAATCGGCGATGCTCATGCCTTCCTCGCGAAACAATTTGGCGAACTCGACGATCAGGATCGCGTTTTTGGCTGACAGGCCGACCAATGTAACGATGCCGATCTGGCCATAGACGTTGAAATCGAGCCCGCGTAGCAGGACCGAGAACAAGGCACCCATGATGCCGAAGGGAACGCCGAGCAGAACGGCAACCGGGATCGACCAGCTTTCGTAAAGCGCGGCCAGGAACAGAAAGACGACGACGATCGACAGGGCCATCACGACCGTTGCGGCATTGCCGGTTTCGACCTCTTCGCGCGTGACGCCCGCCCATTGATAGCCATATCCGGCGGGCAGCGTTTCCGCGGCGGTCTTTTCGAGCGCGGCGAGCGCGTCGCCCGAACTATATCCCGGCGCGGGCGCCCCCGAGATATCGGCCGATCCATAGAGATTGTAGCGCGTTGTAAAGCGCGGTCCTGCGCCCTTTTCGACCGTGACGAGGGCGCTTAGCGGGACGACCTTTCCCGTCGTGCGGCTGCGGAGCTTGATCGCGCCGAGCGCGTCAATATCTTCGCGATAGCTGGCGTCGGCCTGCACCATGACCTTGTAATTGCGTCCAAAGCGATTGAAATCATTGACCTGTGCGCCGCCCAGCATGATCCCGAGCGACTGGTATATGTCGGTCAGCGATACGCCCATTTCCTTGGCGCGTTCGCGATCGACCGACAGCTGAAAATTCGGCGTCGCGGCGTTGAAGGTCGATGAAATGCGTCCGATCGCGGGGGCTTCGCTCGCCTTCGCCAGAAACAGGTTCGTGACCTGTGCCAGCTCGGCGGGCGATTGCCCGGCTCTCGCTTGCAGCATCATCGAAAACCCGGACGAAGCGCCAAATCCGGGAAGCGGCGGCGGGCCAAAGCTCATGATCATGGCTTCGGGTACGGCAAAGCCCATCCGGTTCGACGTCTGGATCAGCGCGGCCGACGAACTGTCGCCGCCACGGTCATGCCACGGCGCCAATTTGGCGATCATGACGCCCGCATTGGGGGCCGCGGTGGTCGACAGAATATCGAATCCGGAAATCGACAGAACCGATTCAACGCCCGGCAGTTTGGCGAGTTGTCCAGAATAGGAGTTGAGCACCGCCTGGGTTCGCTGGCTGTTCGACGCATCGGGCAATTGCGCCATGACGAAAAAGGCGCCGACATCCTCATCGGGAACGAAGCCGGTCGGTGTAATACGAAACAGGACGCCGATCGCGACGATAACGAGCAGCAGCACCATGGCGACACGTTTCAGGCTGGTCGTGGTGACGCCGATGAACCGCGCATAACGCTCGGTCATGCGGTTGAACCCGGCGTTGAAGCGGTCGAAAAAGCGTTCGAGCCAATTCTTGTCGCTCTCGGCCTTGCCATGCTCCTTGGGTTTGAGCAGCATGGCGCACAGCGCGGGCGTCAGGGTCAGCGCGACCAACGCCGAAAAGGCGGTCGATACCGCGATGGTCAGCGCGAATTGCTGGTAAAGCTGGCCGCTCACGCCCGGAACGAACGCCATCGGGACGAATACCGCCGACAGCACCAGCGCGATGGCGACGACCGGGCCGGACACCTCGTCCATCGCGGCGCGCGTGGCCTCCAGCGGCGCGAGCCCTTCTTCCTCCATTTTCTGTTCGACCATTTCGACCACGACGATCGCGTCGTCGACGACGATACCGATCGCCAGCACCATGCCGAACAGGGTCAAAGTGTTGATCGAAAAGCCAAGGAAATTGTACACGATCAGCGTCGCGATCAACGACACGGGGACGGCGAGCATGGGGATCAGCGTGGCGCGCCAGCTTTGCAGGAACAGGAACACGACCAGCAGAACCAGGATCACCGCATCGCGCAGCGTATGCTCCACCTCCGCGATGGATTCGCCGACAAACTCGGACGTGTCATAGACGATGCTATAGGCGAAATCGGGGGGGAAGGCGGTCTTGAGCTCGGCCAGGCGGGCTTTCACCGCCTCGGCCGTTGCCATCGCATTGGCGCCGGGCGACAGGGCGATGCCAACGGCGGCGGCGGGCTTGCCGTCCAGCCTCGCCTCCTGCGCATAGCCCTTTGCGCCCAGTTCGACCCTGGCGATATCGCGAATGCGTACTTGCGACCCGTCGGCGCCGCTGCGCAGGATGATGTTCTCGAACTGCGGGACCTGGTTGATACGGCCTTGCAGCTGGAGCGAATATTCAAACCCGCTCTGCGTCTGGGTCGGCGGTTGGCCGACCGATCCGGGGGCCGCCTGGCTGTTTTGCTCGCGGATGGCCGCGACGACGTCCATCGGCGTCAGGCCAAGCGCCGCCAACCGATCGGGCTTCAGCCATATCCGCATCGCAAATTGGGAACCAAAGACGGTGACGTCGCCGACCCCTTCGGTCCGCTTCAACTCGTCGACGATATTGTTGTACAAATAATTGGAAAGAAATGTTTTGTCATAAGCGTTGGCGGGGGAATGGAAGGCAACGTACATCAGGGTGTCGGACGATGTTTTCTTCACCGAAACCCCGATATTCTGAACCTCCGCCGGCAATTGCGGGATAACCTGCGACACCCGGTTCTGGGTCTCGACCGATGCGATGTCGGGGTCGCGCTCCAGGGCGAATTGCACGGTGATGATCGACGACCCGTCGGACCCGGAAACCGACCGGATCGATCGCATCCCGGTCACGCCGTTGATTTCGGAATCGAGCGGCGCGGTGACGGTCTCCTCGACCACCTCGGCATTGGCGCCGGGAAAGACGCTCGACACCCGAACCGTCGGGGGCGCGATGTCGGGGAATTGCGAAACCGGCAGCCCGAAAAGCGAAATGACCCCGGCCAGCACCAGAAAGAGCGAAATGACGATGGCGAAGACCGGGCGGTCGATGAAAAAGCGCGCCATGGCGGATCAGCTCGTTTTCGCGGCGGTGGGGGGGGCTTTTTTCGGCCCGCCCGATCCTCCGCCAGCCGTGGGTTGGACCACCGCGCCAGGGCGCGCCATTCCCAGCCCCTCGACGATCACCTTCTCTCCGGGCTTCAACCCTTTGTCGATGATCCACTCGCCGCCCACATGGGGGCCGGCTTCGACCCGGCGTTGCTCCACCTTGTTGGCTGGGCCGACCACCATGACGAAATAGGTGCCGAACTGTTCGACCACGGCCTTGTCCGGGATGACGATGGCGTCGGGCCGGGTGGCGATTTTGATCTTTACCCGCCCGAACTGACCGGGAAGCAGCGCGTTGTCGGGGTTCGGGAAAATGGCTCTCAGGCGATAACTACCGGTCGCCGCGTCAAAGGCGCGGTCGGCAAAATTGATCCGTCCGGTCGCGGGAAAGACGGAACCGTCCGACAGGATCAACTCGATTCCGCTGCCGGCTTCCTGACGCTCCGCCTCGGGCAGTTGCTGGAACCGCAGCACCTCCTGCTCGCTCGGGCTGAAATAGACCTCGACCGTCGATGCGTCGGATATCCGCGCAAGCTCGGTCGTCCCCGGCGCGACGAGCGTGCCGACATCGACATTGGCGTTGCCGATCCGGCCCGAGATGGGCGCGCGGATATAGGCATAGGACAGGCCGATCCTGGCCTGTTCGACGCTGGCCCTTGCGGCGCTGACCTGTGCAGCGTTGGCGCGTGCCGTCGCGACGGCATTGTCATAGACTTGGCGCGATATGGCGTCCTCTTCCACCAGCGGACGATATCTGGCGACATCCTGCTGCGCGCGCGCCGCTTGCGCCTGCGCGCCGGCGAGTTGCGCCTGCGCCGCGGCGACCGAGGTTTGATATTCGCGCGGGTCGATAACGAACAGCAACTGTCCCTGCCGGACCAGCCCGCCGTCGACGAAATTCTGCCGCAACAGGACGCCGCCGACACGGGGATATATTCCGACATCCTTCACCGCGCGGACGTCGCCGACATATTCGGCATAGAGCGGGGTCGATTGCGTTCTGGCGACCGCCACCTCGACCGGGACGGGGGGAAGCTGTTGCTGATCGCTCCCTTTGCCGCAGGAGGGCAGGCTGGCCGCCATCATCAGCGTGATCGCAATTTTGCGCATGGGCTTTCGGGACACAAATTCTGCAGGCAGTCCGGCCAGTATCTTCATCCCTTGATCCCCCTTTTTCGATCCCGTGTGTCGGCGTGCTAACCGGCGCTATCGTCTCCCGTGTGCGCCCGCGCGGCGGATGCTTTTCGCAGCCGGCGCGGCATGTGTTCGCATCGTGCATGGGCGGCCGCAGTGCCGCCTTCGATCGCCGTTGGGACGGCCGCCGCACTCATCGCGTCGGCCGCCGTGTGAAGCCCATGGCTGCGCGAACATCGCGCGAAATGTGAGGGGTTTTGCGTATTCGCCCCCGGATTGGTTCGGAAATTGGGGTGGCACATGATGGCCTTGCGGCGCCCGTCGCAACGCCCGACGAATTTATAGCCGTGCCGAGAGGCGTGATCGCCAATCGGGCTGCGCTATAGTTTCGCAATATGTCCAGCATGAACTCCTCCGATACAGAAGGAAGTCAAGGGTTTCGCTCGCATGTCTTCGCCAAGCCGCCGGCTGACATTATCGTCGCGATGGCGATCGACGTCTGGAGGCAATAGTGGGCGCGCCCTGACCGGGAGTCAATAATTAACGCTGAATGAACAATTTTCGGGGTGGCAAGCTATCGAAACCGAAATGGATGCGTGCCAGCGCAGGGCGCGCCAGCGGGTGCTCCTCGCCAAGAGGTTTCGGCACTCTTGTCGGGGCATGTCGATTGGAAAAGGGCTCGGTTGCCCCCATTCGATCGCTTTGTTTCAGGGCTTCAGCTTGATGGCCATGCGGTGATGTGTGGCGGACAGGCTGGCGACTTCGCGATAGCCAAGGCGCTCGTAAAAGCGTCGGGCGCGATTGTTGTCGCGGGCGACATGCAGGTCGATGGCGTCGATCTTCGCGGCTCCCGCTGCGGCGGCGATCCACCGCATCAACAGCGAACCCACACCATGTCCGCTCGATGCCGGGGTGAGGGTGATTTCCACCAGTCGCCACGGGCGCAGCGAGCGGTCGAGGTAAAGCCGCCCGATGTCGACATGCCCTCCGTCGCTTTCCTGCCGCGCAACGATCAGGCGGTCCGCATGTGGATAGGCGCGCTGATAGTGCAGATGCTGCAAGCGAAATTGATCGTTGAGAAAGGCGCGTTTCGCCGTGTCCGCCCACGGCAGCGGGGCCAGTTCGTCAAAACGGGCGGTGCAATAAAGCTCGCGCAGCCAATTTTGGTCCCGCTCCTCTGCCGCGCGCAGCAGGATCCCCTGTCGCACCATGGCGGTTGACGGAACCGGCAAGGGCGCGACCGACTGGCCGTTGTTCAAGAAAAGCTCGGGAAAATGCCGTAAAGTGCGATTGAAAAATTGACCGCCAGAACCGGTTGCTGGTTCGGATGCGGCGAACTGCCGCCGCCGACGCCGATCGCCATGGGGGACATTTGCACGGTGTTGGTCGGTGTCCCAAAACCGACGGCATTGTCGGACCCTGAAAGTGCGGAACTCGGGGTCGGTCCAGCGGTGCGCGCGGCCGACCCTCCTTCCCAGACGCGAATCCCGCCATGGTTGTGCGGCGGTATCTCTGTGGTGGTCAGCGTCACCTGCTGAACGCCGAAACTTTCGCCCAAAGTGCGCGCGGTCAATCCCGGGCCATTGCCGATGCCGCAGGGCTGTCTCGACGCCAGATTGGGGAGCGCGAAGGTGGTACGGCCATCGCCGCCGAAACTGGTCCCCATAAGGGAGTATAGCGCTGTGTTCTGCTGAATCGGAATCAGCGTGCCATCGCAGGTGGCCCATTGATAGGGCGCATAATTGAAACCGAAAATCCGGACTTCGCCGATATAGGGATCCGCCATGGGGTCTCTCCTGGCAATAGGTTGGGGTTAGCGGTCAGCCCTGCGACGGGAATATGCCATAGATGGCGATGCAGGGCAGCAGGGCGAGCGTTGGGGCGCAGTTCTCGTGGGGAAGCCCGGACCCCGTGTTGCCGACGCAGGGCACGGTCGTGGGCACTGCCCCGCTGGTTCCGGATTGGTACAGCGCATCGCCCGCCGGCAGGGTGGCCGGCACGTTCGATGTGGGGTTGCTGCTCGTCGCTCCAAGACTGGAAGCCTCGATCAAATGGGTATGGCCCCCAAGTTGGCTGGCGGTCAGCGTGACGGTCTCGGAACCGCTCTTCCCTCCGATCGGGTGCGGGGAAAGGCCCGGCCCCACCCCCTGATGCAGGGGGATGCGGCCACGAAGATCGGGGACCGCGAACGTGGTTCTGCCGTCGCCGCCATAGGTGGTGCCGATCAGTGTGTACAACGCTTCATTTTCCGCAATCGGCAACAGGGCGCCATTGCATAGCTGCCAACCAGCAGGCGCGCCGCGGACATAGGTGAACCATCGAATTTCGCCGACAAACTGGTCGCTCATGCTTTGCCCTTTCTGTTTGTCCGCCGGTCAGCCGCGCGAGGGCCAAATGCCGGACAGCGCGATGCACATGTTGATCACCTCGTAAGGCTGCATGTTCGCATGCGCCATGTCCCCCGCCGGAGCGAGTGGTCCGCCCGCGAGGCCGACCAGATTCTGGGCCGGGCCATAGATGGCGGGGGTCGAGGTGGCGAACCGTTCGGTTGCGGAGGGGAACCCATTCCGAGCCGCGGCGGTCGTGGCCGTCATGCCGTGGCTGTGTGACGGAATCTGGGCGCTCGTCAACGTCACCGTCTCGCTGCCCAGCGCCGTGCCTTGCGCATATATGGTGGGTTGCCAGGATGGAGCCGCAGAGGGGGCGGCGCCAATGGGCGCCCGGCCGCGCAAATCGGGAAGTGCGAAATTGCTGGTTCCGTTGCCGCCATATTGAGTGCCGAGCAGGGCGAACAGCGCCTGATTCTGGGCAACCGGCAAAATCTGTCCGTTGCATGCGGCCCAATATTTGGGAGCAAAGGAAAATCCGGCAGACATGATTTGCCCGATAAACGGCTCTGACATTTACGCGTCTCCCCTGCAAGGACAGGGTGTGAACACTATTTCTGATGGAGCCATGTGTTCAAGGTAAATTTCATATTATGATAAATTAAAAATCCACTGGATTCAGCGAATTGCCATATTGGAACCAAATATTTTCATATTGGATGTTGTTAAGCGGTCAGTTTCAATCGTGTTGTTGGAGTTATGAATTTTATGATTCTTTTGATATTTTCGATTTTAATATATGGTCATTGAAATTTTGATGGGGGGTGAGGAAAATGAACAGATTCGGGGCAGTCAGATCGTTGCTGTCTCTGTTCCTGTTTCTGCTCCTCTTGATGGGCGCGGCGCCTCAGTTGCGGGCGCAGGGGGTATTCCCTTGCGACGTCGACTCCACCGACATTGCGGGGCTGACTTTCGTCAACCCGCTGGGCGACGTGAATGATTTTGATTCCTACGCTCTCGGCGGCGTGTTGACGGGGGAGAATGTCCGCGACAGCGGTGCCTGTGGTCCGCTGGCGAACATTAATCTCCGACCATTGCTCGGTGGGGAAGGTTATCTAGTCGGTGTCAGGGTCGACAATGCGACGCAGCAGGGTGGGACACTGGTTCGCTATAGCGCTAACGAGGTGCGCTATCTGCCCCCGTCACACAGCTTCAGCGGAACCGATACTTTCACGGTCGACAATAACAATACTGGCCGCGTCATCACCGTGAGAGTCAATGTCCTGCCGGCCGCGCTGCCCCCAGTGGTGACAAGCCTCTCTCCCTCTCAGGGGCCTGCGGCCGGGGCAACATCGGTGGTATTGACGGGGACCGATTTTTCGGGGGCTTCCGCGGTTACGTTCGGGGCAACGGCGGCGACGGCCTTTACGGTGAACAGCGCAACCCAGATCACGGCGACCAGCCCGGCCGGGACGGGCACCGTCAACGTCCGCGTGACGACGGCCAATGGCACAAGCGCGGCCGCGGCGGGCAATCAGTTCACCTATGTCGCTGCGCCCACTGTCACAGCTGTCAGCCCCGGCTCCGGCTCTGCCGCCGGCGGTACGGCGGTGGTGATCACGGGCACCAACCTGACCGGGGCGTCGGCGGTCACATTCGGCGGAACGGCGGCCGCCAGCTTCACGGTGAACAGCGCGACGCAGATCACGGCGACCAGTCCGCCGGGCACCGGCACCGTCAATGTGCGCGTCACGACGGTGGGCGGCACGAGCGCGACGGCGGCGGCCAATCAATACAGCTTCATTGCTGCGCCCACCGTCACGGGGCTCAGCCCGACGTCGGGTCCCGCTGCGGGCGGTACGACGGTGGTGATCACCGGCACCAACCTGACGGGCGCGAGTGCCGTCACATTCGGCGGCACCGCGGCAACCGGCTTTACCGTGAACAGCGCGACGCAGATCACCGCGACGAGTCCCGCCGGGACCGGCACCGGCAACGTCCGCGTGACGACGGTGGGCGGCACGAGCGCGACGGCGGCGGCCAATCAATACAGCTTCATCCCCGCGCCCACCGTCGCGGGGCTCAGCCCGACGTCGGGCCCCGCTGCGGGCGGTACGACGGTGGTGATCACCGGCAGCAATCTTTCGGGCGCGAGCGCCGTCACATTCGGCGGCACCGCGGCAACGGGCTTTACCGTGAACAGTTCGACGCAGATCACCGCGACCAGTCCCGCCGGGGCGGGAGCGGTGGATGTGCGCGTGACGACGGTGGGGGGAACCAGTTCCGTTTCGGCAAGCGACCAATTTACCTATGTCGCGCCGCCGACGGCCGCCAATGGGAACGCGACCGTGGCTTATGGGTCGGCTGCCAATGCCATTTCGCTGACGCTCGGCGGCGGCGCCGCGACCAGCGTGGCCGTTGTCGCCCCGGCGTCCAATGGGGTGGCAACCGCGGCCGGGACGAGCATCAGCTACACGCCGACGGCGGGCTATGCCGGGCCCGACAGTTTCACCTATACAGCGACGAATGCGGGGGGAACCTCGTCCGCGGCGACGGTGACGATCACCGTGACGCCGCCGACGGTCGACCTTGCGCCCGCCAGCCTGGCGGCACCATCATATGGCGCCGCGTACAGCGCAACGATCACGGCGAGCGGCGGGGCCGCGGCATATAGCTATGCCGTGACGGCTGGGGCGCTGCCGTCCGGCCTGACGCTGGCGGGCGATGGGACGCTGTCCGGCACGACGACGGCCACGGGCCCGTTCGGCTTCACCGTCACCGCGACCGACAGTTCGACCGGTCCGGCGGCGCCTTTTTCCGGGAGCCGGGGCTATAACTTCACGATTGCATCGCCCACCATCGTGCTGACACCGGCGGCAGGCGCCTTGCCGGCCGCGACGGCCGGTGCGTCTTATTCGCAAAGCATTTCAGCCAGCGGCGGCGTCGGACCCTATGGCTATGCGGTGACTGCCGGGACGCTGCCGACCGGGTTGACGTTGAACGCATCGACTGGCGAGATCGGCGGGATTCCGACCTCTTCCGGGCCGTTCAGTTTCACGGTGACGGCGACCGACGCCAATAGTTTTACCGGCAGTGCGGCTTATTCGATCGCGGTCGCGCTTCCTACCCTGGCGATCAACGGGACGCCCGCGAACGGCCGGGTCGGCGACGCTTATAACGAGACGTTGACGGCGAACGGCGGGATCGGTCCCTATAGCTTCTCGCTGCGCACCGGGACACCGCCCGACGGGATCAGCTTTTCGTCGGCGGGCGTCTTTTCGGGGACCCCGACCGAGGCGGGCAGCTTCAACATGATTGTACGCGCCACCGATCAGACGGGTGGTACCGGTCCGGCCACCGTCGACCGGAATATCACATTGGTGATCGGGGCGCCGACCGTGATGCTCGACCCGGCGAGTTTGGGGGGCTTTGCCTTTGGCACTCCCGTGTCGGCCACGGTCGTGGCCAGCGGCGGCACCGCGCCCTACAGCTATTCGATCGTTGGTGGCGCGCTGCCGGACGGACTTTCGATGAATGCCGGCGGGGCGATTTCGGGAACGCCAACAACACCGGGCAATTTCAACTTCACGGTACAGGCGACCGACAGCTCAACAGGGGGCGGTGCACCTTTCAGCGGGACGCGCAACTATACGGTTGCGGTCGGCGGACCCACGGTCATTCTGTCGCCGGCGGCGCTTCCCGATCCGGGGATCGGCCAGGCGTATAGCCAGACCGTGTCGGCCAGTGGCGGCACCGCACCTTATACCTTTGGCGTGACGGCGGGGGCCTTGCCGCCAGGGTTGACGCTTTCGACTTCGGGGGTGATTTCCGGAACCGCGACGGCCAGCGGAGCCTATAATTTCACCGTCACGGCGACCGACAGTACGGGAGGGCTGGGGCCTTATACCGCCGCCCAGTCGTACAGCTTGAACGTCGGCGCGGCGACGGTCGCGGTGTCTCCGACGACGTTGCCCGCGCCTGTCTATAACACGCCCTATAACCAGAATATCACCGCGTCTGGCGGGACGGCGCCGTACAGCTATGCGATTACCGCCGGGGCTTTGCCGAGCGGGCTGGCATTGGCGCCGGACGGGACATTGTCGGGTACGCCGCTGGCGGTCGGAAGCTTTGCTTTCACCGTCACCGCGACGGACAGTTCGGGCGGCACGGGGCCGTTCTCCGGCAATCAGGCCTATAATTTCACCATCGCCGCGCCGGTCCTGGCGCTTGTTCCGCCCGCGGGTGGATTGCCTAACGCCGCGGTGGGCGTCGCCTATGGCCAGTCGTTGGGCGCGACGGGCGGGGTCGCTCCCTATAGCTATGCCGTGACATCCGGGGCCTTGCCGGCGGGTGTCGTGCTTGCGACCGATGGCGCGCTTTCGGGGACACCGACGGCCGGGGGGACGTTCAGTTTCACCGTCACCGTCACCGACAGCGGTGTCGGCGGGCCGTTCAGCGCCTCGGCGGCGTATAGCCTCGACGTGGCGTCACCCAGCATCGCGGTGACACCCGCCAGCCTGCCGTCCGCGATGATGGAGGCGCCCTATAGCGCGTCGCTGTCGGCGTCGGGCGGGACCGGACCCTATAGCTATGCCGTCAGTTCCGGGGCGCTGCCCGGCGGCCTGACCCTATCGCCCGCGGGTGTCGTTTCGGGTACGCCGACCGTCCACGGCACTTTTGCCTTCACCGTGACGGCGACCGACAGTTCGGGGGGCACCGGCCCCTTCACCGGCAGCCAGGCCTATGCCTTTGTGGTTTCGCCGCCGCTGGCCCCGGTCGCCAATCCGGTCAGTGCCAACATCGCCTATGGATCGGCGGACAATCCGATCGCGCTCGATCTCGCGGGCGGTACCGCGACCGGGGTTGCGGTGGTGACGCCGCCTTCGCATGGCACGGCAACCGTATCGGGGCTGGCGATCAGCTACACGCCGACGCCCGGCTATTCGGGGCCTGACAGCTTCACGTACAGCGCCAGCAACGACGGCGGGACGTCGGCGCCGGCGGCCGTGACCATTTCGGTTGCCAGCCCCGTCGTAACGGTCGGGCCCGCCAATCTGGCCGCTGGACAACAGGGCGTTGCCTATTCGGCGACCCTGACGGCATCGGGCGGCGCCGCGCCCTATCGTTTTGCGGTGACGGCGGGGGCACTTCCCGCCGGGCTGTCGCTGGCGACCAACGGAATTGTGTCGGGCACGCCGACCGAAAACGGCGCCTTTGCCTTCACGATAACGGCAACCGACAGTTCGACTGGCACCGGGCCTTTCACGGCAGCCATCTCCTATACGCTGCAAATCGCGCTTCCGGCGGCCCCTGTTGCGCGCAACGCGCCCGACACGACCGTGACCGGGACGACGGTTCCGAATGCGGCATCGGTCGACATCGATCTCGCCGCGCTGGTCGACGGGGAATATACCGATATCCGGGTCGATACGCAGCCCGAACACGGCACGGTGACAGTGGCGGGCAACTTTGTCGCCACCTATCGCCCCGCGGTGGCGTATCAGGGCGCCGACGCCTTTACCTTCGTTGCTGTCGGCCCCGGGGGCACGTCGTCTCCGGCGCGCGCAGAAATCACCGTGGTCGGGGCCGTGCCGGTGGCGCCCAGCCTGACCGCGACCTTGTTGAACGGGCGCGAGGTCATCTTGGACGTGACCACCGGCGCGCAGGGCGGTCCCTTCAATGGGGCGGCCGTCACCGCCATTCTTCCGGCCAATTCGCTGGCGGCAGAGGTTGTGGAGGGCGGCGCGCCGGGCGATCGAAGCTATGGCATCAAGTTGCGCGCGATCGGCCGCTTCAGTGGTTCGGCCACGATCCACTATACGCTCGCCAACGCCTTTGGCGTCTCGGAACCTGCCACGATAAGCGTCATGGTCGAGGCGCGACCCGACCCGTCCGCCGATCCGGTGGTTCGCGGGTTGAGCGCGGCCCAGGCAGAAGCGGCGCGGCGGTTCGCAAGCACACAGCTCGACAATTTTGCCCGTCGCAATGAACAGTTGCACGGCAGCGGAGCGGCAAGCCGGGGGCAGTCGACGGGCGTTCGTCTGTCGGGCGGTGACGGCACCTATCGTGGGCGGACGGCGGACAACGCTACCCCGGCCGGGGTGGTCGACATGCGGGCACTTGGCGGTGTTGAACTCGCGGATGCTTCGCCCGACACGACGCAGATGCTCGCCCAATTGGCCGCGTCCGACCGCGATACCGCTCCGGCGGGCGCCCGCACCGTCGGATCGATCGAAATCTGGTCGGGCGGTGCGATCCAGATCGGCACGCGCGATGCCACCTCGCGGCGGTCGAAGCTGCGGGTGTCGAGTTCCGGGCTCAGCGCCGGTGTCGATGTGCGGCTCAGCGACTCGCTCACGATCGGGATCGGCGGCGGTTATGGTTTTGACCGGACGAAGGTTGGACAGAATGACGAAGGGCGGCTCGATGCCGAAAACTGGGTGACGGCGCTTTACGGCAGTCTGTCGCCCGGCAAGGGGGTGTTCATCGACGGCGTGTTCGGCATGGGCGGGCTCGATTTCGAAACCCGGCGCCGGGCGCCCAATGGCGCAACCGCGCGGGGCGCGCGCGATGGGACGATGACGTTCGCATCGCTGGCCGCCGGTGTCGATGAATCGACCGATCGCTGGCGTCTGTCGAGCTATGCGCGCATCGAATATATGGCGGCCCGGCTCAAGGCGTATGAGGAAGCCGGAGCGGGCATCTATGACCTTGCCTTTGCCGAACGAAAGCCGCGTTCCTTCACCAGTATCATCGGAACGCGGGGCATGATCGCGGTGCCGTCGGATATCGGCCTGCTGACGCCGCGCGCGCGCGTCGAATGGCGGCACGAATTCAACCGCAGCGGGGCGCAGGCGCTGGACTATGCCGATATCGCGGGCACCGATGGGCTGGGTTACGGCTATCTGATCCGTGACGACAATTGGCTTCGCGATGAAATTCAGATCGAGGTCGGGATCGGTCTGGAGGCGCTGGGCGGCTGGACCTTTGGGCTCGACCTTGGCGGGCGGTTTGGTTCGGGAACGGTGCTCGGCACGGCAAAGCTCAGCGCGTCCACTCGCTTCTGAGGATCGGCTCGGCGTTCAGGGAAAGGGAAATAGTGCTTCTTTCACTTCAGAATTTTGCCGCTGCGGCACGGGAAGGCTTTGACCTTGGCGTCGGCGAAGCGTCGATGCCGCTCACCCTGGTCGAAGCGAAGCCGATGGCCGTACAACCGTTTCCGGGAATGCTGCGCGAACCCTTTGCGCTTGTGTTTCGGGCGGCGTCGCAGGTCGTGCTGCCGCAAAAACTCTATCGGGTCAGCAACCCGACGATAGGGGCTCTCGATATTTTCCTGGTTCCGGTGGGCCAGGACGGTCAGGGTACGCTCTACCAGGCGGTGTTCAGCTAGGGTTATCTGCGTCGCCCCTGCATCCTGTTCGTCATCGGCGCGGGCAGGGACATGTCCGGCAGAAGCGGCTATAGCGATGCGATAGCCAGCAAAGGACATGCAGCGTGACGACAACCCTCATCGCCGACCGGGACCACAAGATCGATGCGATCGAACAGTTGGAAACCCGGCTGTTGTGGCTGTCGTCGTGGATGATCCACAATGCGAATCACCTGCGGCCCAAGCGCGATGGGCTGAAGGTCGGCGGGCATCAGGCCAGTTGTGCGTCGATGACGACGATCATGGCGGCGCTCTATTTCCATGCGCTGCGGCCGCAGGACAAGGTAGCGGTAAAGCCGCACGCGGGGCCCGTCCTGCATGCGATCCACTATCTTCTGGGCCAACAGACGCGCGAACGTATGGAGCGTTTTCGCGGACTGGCTGGCGTGCAAAGCTATCCCAGCCGGACGAAAGACGCGATCCCCGTCGACTTTTCGACCGGGTCCGTCGGTCTGGGCGTGGCGGTCACGGCGTTCAGCTCGCTGGTGCAGGACTATCTCATTGCCCATGGTCAACTTCGCGAGGAGGATGCGGGCCGGATGATCGCCTTGATGGGCGATGCGGAACTCGACGAAGGCAATATCTACGAATGCCTGATCGAGGGGTATAAGCATGATTTGCGCAATTGCTGGTGGGTGGTCGATTATAACCGCCAATCGCTCGATGCGACGACCGCAGACCGCATGTTTCGTCGCTTCGACGATATTTTCGAAACCTGCGGCTGGCGCGTCGTCACGCTGAAATATGGCAAGTTGCAGCGCGCGGCATTCGGTCGCCGGGGTGGCCGGGCGCTGGAGGAATGGATCGACAATTGCCCCAATGCCGAATTTGCGGCGTTGACCTATCAGGGGGGCAGCGCCTGGAGACAGCGGCTGGAAGCCGACATCGGCGGCAAGTCGCACGTGAAGGCCTTGCTCGACAGCTATGATGATGATGCGTTGGCGCGGTTGATGACCAACTTGGGCGGCCATTGCGTCGAAACGCTGATGGACGCCTTTGACGCGGCCGACGATGACCGTCCGACATTGTTCATCGCCTATACGGTAAAGGGGCACGGCCTGCCGCTGGCTGGGCACAAGGATAATCACTCGGGGATGATGAACCCCGCCCAGATCGAACAGCTTCGCGCATCGCTCAAGATCGATCCGGGCGCCGAATGGGAACCCTGGGGCGGGATGGGCGACAATGCGGCGGCACAGCTTCGCGCTTTTGTCGAAGACAGCCCACTCGCGCGCAAGGCGGCGGAACCCGCCGCTCCGGCGGTGCCGGTGCCGGCGCGTTTCGCGGTACCCGATGGCGCCGAACAATCGACGCAGGCGGCATTCGGGCGCATCCTCCTCGATCTGGCCAAATCGGGGGAGGCCATCGGCGATCGCATCGTGACCACGGCCCCCGATGTGACGCAGACGACGAACCTTGGCGGTTTCGTAAACCAGCGCGGCCTGTTTCGGCGCCAGGAACTGGCCGATGTGTTCCAGAAAGCGAAGATCCCCTCGGCGCAAAAATGGGCGGCCCATGCGGCGGGGCAGCATGTCGAACTAGGGATCGCGGAGAATAATTTCTTTCTGATGCTGACATCGCTGGGGTTGTCGGCACCGCATTTCGGCACCCGCCTGTTGCCGGTGGGCACCGTCTATGACCCGTTCGTCGCCCGTGGGCTCGATGCGCTCAACTATGGTTGTTATTCGGACTCGCGCTTTCTGCTCATCGGCACGCCATCGGGGCTGACTCTGGCGGCGGAGGGCGGCGCGCATCAGTCGATCAACACCCCGCTGATCGGCATGGGACAGCCGGGCCTCACCTGTTTCGAGCCGGCCTATGCCGACGAGGTCGCGCTGATGATGCGCTGGGCCTTCGATACGATGCAGCGCCCCGACGGCAGCTCGGTCTATCTGCGCCTGTCCACGCGCTCGATCGCGCAGGTGGAGCGGGCCGACGACCATTGGGAAGCCGACGCGCTGCGCGGCGGTTACTGGCTGCGCGAACCGGGGCCAGGCGCCGACGCCGCGATCGTCTTCACCGGGGTCGTCGCGCCCGAGGCGCTGGCCGCGTGGGAAGCGCTGGCCGACGACATCGCCGGGCTGGGGCTGCTGAACATTACGTCGCCCGACCTTCTTCACCGCGACTGGTCGGCGGCGCGTGCGGCGCGCTGGAACAAGGCACCGGCCGCCCCCAGCCATGCCGAGCGCCTGTTGTCCGCGCTGGCGCCGGGGGCCGGTCTGGTGACGGTCATCGACGGATCGCCGGCTGCCTTGTCATGGCTGGGCGGGGTCAGGGGAATGCGTGTCAGTCCGCTCGGCACCGACCGCTTCGGCCAGACCGGGGACCTGCCCGATCTCTATCGGGCCTACCGCCTCGACAGCGACGCGATCATCGACGCGGCGGCGGAGCTGTTTCTGAACGATTGAGCGGTGTCAGCCGCCAAAGCGCGATCAGCCCGTACAGGAGGATCAGCAGCGCGAGGTTGATCAGCTCCGGCCACTGCTCGTCCAGCGATGCTCCCATCTGATTGGTCCCGATCATCAGGTGGATACCGGGCGTCGTCGGCAACAGCCGCGCGAACAACGTCAGCCAATGGGGCGTCTGTTCGGCCGGCCACGATAAGTTGGCGAGAAAATAGATGGGCAGCGAGGTGACGATCCACAGCTGGACCGGTCGTTCGCGAACCTGGAACAGGCTGGACAGGGCCAGCGCCGCCGCGACCGTTGCCGCGATGAACAACGTGCCCGACACGATCAGCGTCAGGCCGTCGGCCCCGGCGCGGGGATAGTCCTGGAACCAGAAGACAAAGCCGGTCCAATAGGCCAGCACCCCCCAGCCGACGGTGAAAAAGGCAAGCGCGATACCCAGCAGGCGCGGCGGCGAAAAGCGATGGTCGCCGCGCGCTTCGCGCAACGTCGCGGCCAGCATCGCCATGCCCATCAGCATGGTCTGCTGAATGATCAGAAAGGTCACGCCGGGCACGATGCTGCTGCCATAGCCCTCCCGCGTGTTGAACAGCGGCCGCGCAATGACGGCGAACGGCGATGGGGCGGGGGCGCCGCGGGCCATGGCCTGTGCCATCGCGGCATCGCGGCCCACCGCGCCAAGCGCGGCCCCCAGACCGGTCAGCGACGTGCTGCTGCGCAGCAGAAAGGCGCCATTGCCGAACAGGGCCACGGTCCCTTGGTCGCCGCGCAGGATGGCGCGCTCGAACCCGACGGGAATGTACAGAATGGCGTCGGCGCGCCTTTCTTGCATCAGCGACAGCGCCTCTGCCGGGGAACTCACCCGCGCCGCTATGCGGGCCTGTTGCACCGCATCGACCCGCTGGACGAAGGCGCGGCTGGTTGCGCTATGGTCGTTGTCCACGACGACGACCGGAATGCGTTCGGCCACTTCGCCTGAATAGGCAGCGGGATAGAAGAAGGAGTAGAGGATCGCCGATCCGATGAGCAGCAACATCACCGCCCGGTCTGAAAAAATGGCGAAAAAGGTCGCGCGATAGGATTGCCAGATCATCGTTTGCCCCACAATTCGGGGCGCCTGGCCGCGGCGATATAGCGGGGCAGGCCGATCGCAACGCCGACCGGCAGGAAGATCAGCATTACGCCGATCTGCCGTAACGAAAATCCGATGGGCGTACCCATCGCGAACTGCTCGGCCCACAATTTGGCAAAGGCGGTATAGGGCAGCAAATGGCTCCACGCCCGGGCAAAGGCGGAGGCGGATTCGATGGGAAAGATCGCGCCGGCAAAGGCAAAGGATGCTCCGGCGTAGATCCCCGTCAGCGACAGCGACTGTGCCATCGAACGGGTCAGCCCGACGATCATGATCGCCACGGCGATATAGGCGAGATACATCACGGCATAACCCGCCAGGATCAGCGCGGGGCTGCCCGCGATCGGCCACCCGCGTACCCCGGCCAGATAGGCGGTCACGGCGACCGCCCACAGCATGAAGATGATGAAATAGGGGGCCATTTTTCCGCAAATGCGCGCCGCATCGGCGGCAGGGGGACCGGACAGCCATGCGCCGATGCTGCGGTCGCGTAGTTCCCGGCCGATCGCGCTGACGACGGCGACCATGAAAACCAGATGAAGGATCGCCGGATGGATCAGGCCGATCAGTTGCAGCTCATAACTTCCCTGGGGATTGAACAACAGCGTCGTTTGCGCCGCGACGGGCGGCGCACGCACCCTGTCCGGCCCGGCTATGGCGGCGGTTTCGCGCCCGATCAGCGTCGCGGCATAGGATTGGACGACCGCCGTTGCCTCGCGCAGGGCGGCGTTTGACGGGGTGGAATAGCTGGCGTTGTAGAACAGGGTGATCTTGCTGCTGTCGCCGCGCAGCACCTGTCGCGCCGCCTCTGGCGGGATGGACACGATCAGATAGACCCGCCGCGTCCGGATCAAACGCTCGGCGGCGGCCATATCGGACGTGCGCGCGGCAACCGCCAGTCCCGGTGCCGCGTCCAAACGCCGTATCAACTCGCGGCTGATCGCGCTGCCGTCGGTATCGACCACCGCGATCGGCAGGTCGCGCATGACGCCATCCGACAGTTCGATCGAAAGCAGGGCCAGCAACAGCAGGGGGATCAGGCCCAGCATGGCGCGGTCCCAGAAACTGGATGCAAGAAAGGCGATCTCGCGCCGCGCGCTGGTGATGAAGGGCCTTTCCCTCGTCGTGGCCGGCGCGGTCGAACCGTCCGTCACTGTGGCCAGTCGAACAAGATGGTCATGCCGGGGCGAAGGCCGTCGATCTTGCCGATCGGTACGGCACGAATTTCAAAGCTCTTGATGTCAAAGCCGCTCGATTGGCGCGTGGCCCGCCAGGTCGCAAAATCGCCGGCTGGTGCGACAAAGGCGACGCGAAACCGCGCCTTGCGATCGTCCAGCGCGGGAATATGACCCTCGATATTCTTGCCGCGCGCCAATCCCTTCAACTGGTCTTCGCGAACCGTCATCGTGACCCACGGCGCTTGCGACTGGGTCAGCATGAAGACCGGAAACCCCTGTGGTACCAGCTCGCCGGGCTGGGCAAGGCGGCGGCCCACCTCGCCATCGGCGGGAGCAAACACGCGGGTTTCGGCGGCGGCGGCATCGACCTCGGCGACGGCGCCCCGTGCTTGCCGGACCTGGCCGCTGGCTGCGGCGCGATCCTGCGGTCGGGCGCCCGCGACCGCGGCGTCATATTGGGCGCGTGCCGCGCGCGCGGCCTGCGAAGATGCGACGGCATTGGCCTGCGCCTCGTCCGCTTTCTGCCGCGCGACGACGCCTTCCTGGTAAAGCCGCTGGGTGCGCGACGCGGTGTCCTGGGCCAGATTGGCCGCCGCCTGGGCGCGGCGCCATTGCGCTTCGGCGGCTCGGATGTCTTCGACCCGTGCGCCTTCGTCCGCCTTGCTTTCCATCGCCTGCGCCGCAGCCAGCGCCCCTTGCGCCTGTTCGGTCTTTGCCGCGACCTCGGGGCTGGTGATGGTATAGAGAAGCTGGCCTTTTCGGACCGGCTGCCCCTCTTCGACGTGGAACGCCTCTATCCGGCCCGTGACCTTGCTCGTGATCCGTATTTCCCGTGCATCGACCATACCCTGCAATTGACCGGGTTCAGGGCGATAGCTCAGCCACAGGCCTACGGCGAGCAGCGCGGCGACGGCACCGGCAATGATCAATGGCTTGGCGGGCCGCCGCCGCGTCGAAACTTCGGCGTCCGCTTCGGTGTCATTGGGCGACGATGGCGTGTCTGCGGGCGGCTTCTGGCTCATGCTATCACCTTGTCGGCGCGGTCGAGATATGCGGGAAGCCGATCCATTTGTCCGCAGCTGTAAAGAAGGTCGGAAAGCGCCTGGATATAGTCGAACGCGGCCTTCGTCCGGTCGGTCAGCGCCTTGCCCAGTCCGAGTTCGGCGTCGACGACATCCAGCGATGTCGCTTGTTGCTCGCGATAGGACAGGCGTTGCAGGCGCAGATTTTCCTCGGCCGATGCCAATGTGCTGTCGAGCAACAGGAAACGTCGCCGCGCCGCATCGGCTTCGCCCCAGTTTTTCGTCACACCGATCGCGACCTGCGTCTGGATTTCGCGGAGCCCGGCCTGTGCCTGTGCGACCGAATGCTGGGCGGCCTCGACCATCTGCTGCCTTCCCGTGCCCGAAAACAGCTTGTACTTCACGCCGACGCCGACCGACCAGTCGGGGTCGGTCAACAGGCTGTTGCGGCGATCGAAATTATATTGCCCAAATCCATAGACGGTGGGGCGCAGCTTCGATTTCTGGATGCCGACACCAGCGCGGGCCTGCTCTTCGACGGCGTGCAGCCGTTCGATCTGCGGATGATTGTTGAGCGCGGCGGTCTTGAACTCGTCCAAAGGTTCAAGGGGACGGGAATCGACCGCCAATGGACTGGTCGGCCGGACCCCGCCCGGCGCGCGAAGCAATCCGGCGAGCAGGGCATTGGCCGTCGCCAGGTCGGCCTTTGCCTTTTCAAGCTCGCGTGCCGCGTCATCGCGTGCGACCTCCGCCTGCAACATCTGGGCGCGGCTGATGAAACCCTCGCGCTCCAGCTTTTCGGCATCGGACACATGTCGCTCGAGTCCGGCCACCACATCGCGGCGCACCGCCAGCACATGTTCGGCAAGTTGCTGGCCGAAATAGGCTTGCGACAACCTGTGCAACTGGTCGTTGAGCGTTGCGGCCCGGGCGGCGCGCGCCTCGCCGACCTGCGCCCGCGCGCCGGCTTGCGTCGCCGAAATCTGGCCTCCAGTATAGATGGGAAGGGTCGCCGTCACGATGGGGCGTGTCGCGGTCCGTTCCTGACGGAAGCGCAGCGGATCGCGGATGCCGAACGGTGCGGCGATCGGGGCGAGCGAGCCCAGCGGCAGGTACAGCGTCTTCTGATATTCCAGCAACTGCGCCTCGATGTCGACATCGGGGCGATGCAGGCTGCGCGTTGCGCCCTCCTGCGCTTCCTTGGCGCGCAGATTGGCGTCCTGCGCCGCGATCGCGTCCGATTGTTCGATCAGCCGTTGCTGTGCGGAACCGAAATCGAGCGGCAGGACGTCGATGTCCTGGGCCTGGCAAGGGGCTGCCACGATCAGCAGGATCGCCGAAAGGGAAGGGCGCGCCGTCATGATTATCGCCTCCTTGGACGGCTCGGCCCTAACAAACCCCGCTGCCGGGCTCAAGCGATGAGCGGGCGTTGCCGGCCGCGGACCGTTCCGCCGTGCGAGGCTGGTCAGGAAAGCGCGTCTTTCTGGGTTTAGCCGTGTGGGCCACTCCACTGAATCTGCACGAATTTCTCCTTTTCATTGAAATGATATGTTGTATCAGAACTCGAAGGATGAACGCCGCCAGCGCCCGTCGCCGTCGAAAGCCAAAGAGGAAATGATGATCGAAAAGCCCCCGATTCTGATGGATCGGCTCGTCGTCGCTTATGACGACCGCCGCGTGCTCGACGGCCTGTCGCTTGCCGTACCGGCGGGCAGCATCACCGCGCTGCTGGGCGGCAACGGCGCGGGCAAGTCGACCAGCCTGTCGACGCTGCTCGGCTTTTTGAAGCCGCTCTCGGGACGGGCGGCCATTTGCGGCTTTGCGCCATCGGAAAACCCCGACGCCGCGCGGCGTCGTATCGCCTATCTGCCGGAAAATGTCGCACTCTACGAACATCTCAGTGCGATCGAGAATGCCGACTATTTGCTGACCTTGTCTGGCGAGGGGAAATCCCGCCAGGCGATCGGGCAGGCCTTTGCCGCGACGGGATTGCAGGAACATGCCTGGGATCGGCGGCTGGACGGATTTTCAAAGGGGATGCGGCAAAAGGTCGCGATCGCCGTTGCCTTGCTGCGCGAGGTTCCGGTGTTGCTGCTTGACGAACCGACCTCGGGGCTTGACCCGCGCGCGACGGCCGATTTCAATCATCTGCTGCGCCAGGTGCGGGGGCGCGGAACCGCGGTGCTGATGGTGACGCACGATTTGCTGAGCGCCGCGGATGTCGCCGACCATATCTGTTTCCTCGAAGCCGGGCGCATCGTGGAAGAGGTGCGGGCGGATGGTCCCGACCGCTTCGACGTGCGCGGCCTTCATGCGCGATTTGCGCTTCCGGGCGGGGCGGGCGACGCATGACTGCGGCCCGACTGATCGCCCGCGACGAACTGCGGTTGATGCTGCGCAACCGTGTGGCCGTGACCGCCTTTCTGCTGCTGTTGCTGCTCACCCTCGTGGCGGTGCTGACGAGTTGGACGCATCAGCGCGGGATTGCCGAATTGCGTGCGCGACATCAGCAGGTGGCGGAACATGCTTTCGATGCCCAGCCCGACCGCCACCCGCACCGCGTCGTTCATTATGGCACGTTTATCTATCGCCCGCTCGGCCCGCTCGCGGCCTTTGACCCCGGTATCGACGCCTTCAGCGGCAACAGCATGTTTCTCGAAGGACACCGCCAGAACAGCGCCAATTTCGGCGACGTCCGGCAAAGTTCGCAGCTTATCCGCTTCGGGCAGCTGACCCCCGCCTTCGTGCTTCAGGCGGTGGCGCCCTTGCTGCTCGTCTTTCTCGGCTATGGCGCGATCGCGCGGGAACGGGAACGTGGCACCCTGCGTCTGTTGCTGTTGCAGGGCGTGTCGCGCGGGCAAATGATCGCCGGAAAGCTCGCCGCGCTTGGCGCGGTGGCGCTTTGCGTGGGATTGCCCGCGATGGTCGGTTTCCTGTTGATCGCCGGACAGCCCGGCGCCCTGGCGCTGCCGATGGCGATCGTCGCGCTAGGGTACGCCGCCTATCTCGCGCTGTGGGTCACGGTCATTCTCCTGGTATCGGCACGGGTTCGGCGCAGCCGCGATGCGCTGCTGGCGCTGCTTGCCGTCTGGACGGTCGTCGTCATTTTGCTGCCGCGTGCCGCGCCCGAAGCGGCGAGCGCGACCGTTGAGCTGCGCAACAGGTTGCAGACCGAGATCGCGATTGCCCGCGACTTGCGGAAAATCGGCGACAGCCACAATCCCGACGACCCCCATTTCGCCGCATTCAAGCAAGGCCTGCTCGACCGTTATGGGGTCGATCGCGTCGAGGATCTTCCGATCAACTACAAGGGGGCGCTCGCGATCGAAGGCGAAAAGCTGACGTCGGCGCTGTTCGACCGATATGCGTCCGAAAGCCACGCTGCGCAGGAACGGCAAAATGATATCGTCCGCATGGCGGGCATCGTCAGCCCGGCGATTGCGCTGCGCACGCTCTCGATGGCCGCATCGGGCACCGACTTTGCCGGGCACCGGCGTTTCCTCGAACAGGCGGAAGCCTATCGTTATGCGCTGGTCCAGGCGCTCAACCGGCTCCAGGCCGACAGCGTAAGCTATGCCGACGACACCGCCCGCGACCCCGACGCCGATCGCCGCAAGCGCATCGCCGCCGACAATTGGGAACAAATGCCCGATTTTTCCTATCGCGCGCCGGACGGTACCGCGCTGGCCGCTGCCGCCTTGCCCGGACTTTTGATCCTGCTGGCGTGGCTGGCGCTCGCTGCGGCGTTGCTGCGCCGTGCCGCCTTTGAATTGGGAGCCAAATAATGTCGTCATGGGCCCAGGAAATCCGCCTTCTGCTTCGGTCCCGCCTCGCTCCGGCGGCGCTGATCCTGCTCGCATTGCTTGCCGCGCTCGCGCTTGGCGCCGGCCTTTCCGAAGTGTCGCGCCAGCGCGACCAGATCGCCGCCATTCCGGCCGCGCAGGCCCAGGATATCGGCCCGGTCGCCGAATGGATCGACGCCGCGGGCCAGGATCCGGGCCGGGCCGCCTATTACAGCTTTCACCCGACATGGGACGCGCCCTCGTCGCTCGCATTCGCGGCGCTGGGGATGCGCGACGTTTCGCCCTTTATCCTGCGCGTTCGGGCGCTGGGGCTGGAGGCGCAAATCTATGACGGCGATATCATCAATCCCGAACTGGCGCTGCCTGGGCGTTTCGACTTCGCGTTCGTGCTCGTCTTTCTGGCGCCGCTGTTCGTGATCATTCTGTTTCACGACCTTCTGTCGTCCGAGCGCGAAGCGGGCCGGCTGCGCATGCTGGAAGCGCTGCCGGGCGGCCGGCGCGCGCTGTGGTTGCGCCGTGCCTGCCTGCGCTTCGGCCTGTTGTTCGTGGCGCTCGCCATCCCCCTGTGTATCGCGGCGGGTGTCGAGGGCGTCGCCGCTTTGCCCCTGCTGGCGGTGCTGGGGCTGGTTGCCGCCTATCTGCTGTTCTGGATATTCCTGTCCTGGCTTATCGGACGGATGCGCTGGAGCTCGACGGCCAATGCGGCATCGCTGGCGGCGATCTGGATCCTGTGGGTACTCGTCCTGCCGACATTGGCGCATGTCGCGATCAACCGCGCAGTCCCGGTTGGCGAAGGGACAGAGATTGCGGTGGCGCAGCGCGAAGCCGTCAACCGCGCGTGGGACATCCCCCGGGATGAGACGATGCGCCAATTTTATGCCAGCCACCCGCACTGGGCGCATTCGCCGCCCCTGCCGGACGGGTTTCACTACAAATGGTATTTCGCCTTTCACCAGGTCGGCGACGAAAGCGTGGCGCGGCAGGTCGCGGCCTATCGCGGCGGCCTGGACCGCCGGGCGGAACTGGCCGAGCGCCTTGGGTGGTTGATGCCATCGGTCGGCGTGCAGTTGCTGCTGACCCGCATGGCGGATACCGATCTGGCCGCGCAATTGGCCTATCAGGACAGGGTACGCGCCTATCACCGGACCTTGCGCGAATTCTATTACGGCTATCTGTTCCGCGATCGCCCTTTCGCGAAGGCCGATTTTGCGAGGGCTCCCCGATTCCCCGAGTGAAGGGCAGGGATTGGCATCGCCTGGTGACGAAGCCCCTTGCCGCGGGGGCTTCGCCGCGGCGGCGCCGTGACAAAGGGCGCGCATAGCTATGCTTGTTGCATTATGGCGGGCAGGCGACATTCCGGCTTTTCGGCAGCCGACGCAGCGCGCTAGGGAGAATCATGGGCGAAGCAATTGTTACGGTGGATATCGGCGGGACCCATGCGCGCTTCGCCATTGCCCAGATCGACGGCGGACGCTGTGTCGCCATGGGCGACGCGACGACGCTCCACACCCGCGATCATGCGAGTTTTCAGACCGCCTGGCAGGAATTTGAACGGCAGCAGGGCGGCGTCCTGCCGCGGGCCGTCGCCATCGCCATTGCGGGGCCGACCGGCGGTGACATCATCCGTTTCACCAACAATCCCTGGATTATCCGTCCCGCGCTGGTCAGCGAAAAGCTGAACGTCGACCGCCATGTCCTGGTCAATGATTTCGAAGCCGTGGGCCATGCGGTGGCCCAGGCGGGCGAGGCGCATTTCGAGCATCTGACCGGCCCCGATGCGCCCCTGCCGCCCCGTGGGACGATCAGCATCATCGGCCCCGGAACCGGCCTTGGCGTTGCGCATCTGTGGCGCGACGGCGCGGACTATCGCGTCCAGGCAACCGAGGGAGGGCATATCGATTTCGCGCCGCTCGACAGTATCGAGGATGCGATTCTGGCCCGCTTGCGCAAGCGCCATCGCCGGGTGTCGGTCGAACGCATCGTTTCCGGCCCAGCCATTGTCGATATCTATGAAACGCTCGCGGCGATGGAAGCGCGGCCGGTGACGCCGCTCGAGGACCGCGAGATATGGACGCGCGCCCTGAACGGCACCGACAGTCTGGCCGCCGCCGCGGTCGATCGTTTCTGCCTGTCGCTGGGCAGCGTGTCGGGGGACCTCGCTCTGGCGCAGGGAGCGGGCGGGGTCGTGATCGCCGGCGGGCTGGGGCTTCGCATTCGCGACAGCCTGATCCGGTCCGGATTCCCCGAACGCTTCGTCGCCAAGGGACGGTTTGAAAATTTCATGGCGGCGATTCCCGTCAAGCTGATCACCCACCCGCAACCGGGTCTGTTCGGTGCCGCCGCCGCCTTCGCGCGCCGCTATCCGGGGGGAGCGGACTGATGCGCCGCCGCATCGCGATGGTCGCTGCCGCCTGGCTGGCGGCCGTCTCGCCCGTGCACGCCGATGAAGCGGAGCGCTCGATCCTCTTCGTCGGCAACAGCTTTACGCAAGGGGCCAATTCGGCGGTGCTCCGCTATCGTCCGCAATCGGTCGACGATCTGGGGGGAGAGGGCGTCGGCGGCATTCCCGCCCTCTTCGCGCGCTTCGCCGAACAGGCGGGGCAAAAATGGCGCGTCGCCCATGCGACCCGCGGCGGGGCTACGCTTGCCGACCATATCCGCGATCGGCTGGCGATGATCGAACGGCCGTGGGACATGGTCGTGCTCCAGGAATATAGCACGCTCGACCCCAGGCGGCCGGGCAATGCGGAGATCACCGCGCAAAGCGCCGCGACCCTGGCCCGGCTGCTGAGCCGCGCGAACCCCGGGGTCGATGTGTATCTGATGGCGACCTGGTCGCGGGCGGATCAGGTCTATCGTCCCGAAGGGGCGTGGTACGGTCGGCCGGTTGGCCAGATGGCGCGGGACCTGCGGGCCGCGCTCGACCTTATCGATCGGGCCGAACCCCGGATCGACGGGGTCATCCCGGTTGGCGAGGCATGGACCCGTGCGATGGAAACCGGTGTCGCCGATCCGAACCCCTATGACGGGATCGCTTTCGGCAGCGTCGACCTGTGGAGCTATGATCAATATCATGCCAGCGCCGCGGGATCATATCTTGAGGCGCTGGTCGTGTTCGGGCGGGTGTCGGGCATCGATCCCCGACGCCTGGGGGCAGGGGAAAAGGCTGCCCACGAAATCGGGCTCGACCCGCGCGTTGCCGCCGCGCTTCAGGCGGTGGCGGCTGCCGAACTGGGGCTGGCCGCCGAACCCGCTGCCCCATAATCTCCAGGGCGAGGGACGGCGCTTCATCTCGCTTGCCGCGTCCCGGACGCGCTCGGCCTCTTTGGCCTGTTTCGGTTTGGACCTGTTTCGGTGGGCATTTCACCGCCGCCCCATGCCGATGACCGGCAGGGGCGGCGGCGTGCTGGTCCTTCTATTGCGTCAGTTCGAAACCGGCTTCGGCGCCTTCGGCCGATGACGTGCCGACCCACAGCTTATATTCGCCGGGCTCGCTGCCCCAGCTCATGTCGGCACGGGTAAAGGCCAGGTCCGCGTCGGTCAGGGTAAAGCGAACCGTTCGGGTCTCGCCCTTCTTCAGCATCAGCTTTTCGAAACGCTTCAGTTCCTTGACCGGGCGCGTCACCGACCCCACCAGGTCGCGGACATATAGTTGCACGACTTCTTCGCCATCGCGCGATCCGTTGTTGGTCACCGTCACGCTGGCGGTCAGTGTTTCGCCGGGGCGAACCTTGGCCGCGCTCAGCGTCACCGGCGAATAGGCAAAGCTGGTATAGCTCAACCCATAGCCAAAGGGGTACAGCGGGCTGTTGGGCGTATCGAGATAGCGCGAGACATATTTTGCGTTCGGATCGGCCGGGTTGATCGGGCGACCGGTGTTCTTCATGTCGTAATGGATCGGGGCCTGACCGGCGTTGCGGGGAAAGCTGATGGGCAGCTTGCCCGACGGATTATAATCGCCGAACAGGACGTCGGCGACGGCGTGGCCGCCCATCGTTCCGGGATACCAGGCGTGCAGGATCGCGTCGGCGTTGGCGTCGGCCCATTCGATGCTGTTCGGTCGGCCGCTCATCAGCACCAGGATGATGGGCTTTCCGGTCTTCTTCAGCTCCTCCAGCAGCGCCTGCTGGTTGCCGGGCAGGTCGAGCGAGGTGCGGCTTGCCGCTTCGCCCGTCATGTTCCAATGCTCGCCCATCGCCGCGACGATGACGTCGGATTTCTGCGCCAGGGCCAGCGCCTCTGCAAAACCGTCCGTCTTGCCTGCGTCGCCGAAATGATATCCGGCGCCCGTGGCATAGCCGACGGTCGTGCCCTTGGCGGCGCGGGCGCGCATCCCTTCCAGCAGAGTGACCGGGCGGGTCGTGCGGTCGCCTGCGGCGGCCCAGCTACCGATCATGTCTTCCTTGCTGTCGGCAAGCGGTCCGATCACCGCGATCGAGCGCGCGGTCGCGGCCAGGGGCAGGGCATTGTCCTTGTTTTTCAGAAGAACGATCGACTTGCGCGCGACGTCGCGCGCCGATTCCAGGAAGTCGGCGCGATAGACGGTCGCCTTTTCGCGGGCTTCGTCCGAATAACGATAGGGATCTTCGAACAGGCCCAGGCGATACTTCATTTCCAGAATGACCTTCACCGCGGCATCGACCCGCGCCATGTCGACTTTGCCTTCGGCGACCGACTGGGCAAGATTTTCCATGAAGACCGCGCCCTGCAGGTCCATATCGACCCCGGCGTTGATCGACTGTTCGCCCGCCTGTTTCAGATCTTTTGAATAACCATGGGCGACCATTTCGTTGATCGACGTGTAATCGGTTACGACGAAGCCCTTGAAGCCCCATTTGTTACGCAGCACATCGGTCAGCAGATAGTGGCTGCCCGACGCCGGGACACCGTCATACTCGTTGAAAGCGGTCATGAAGGTGGCCGCGCCGGCATCGGCGGCCGCCTTGAACGGCGGCAGGTAAATGTCGCGCAAGGTGCGCTCGGAAATGTCGACGGTGTGATAGTCGCGGCCGGCCTGGGCGGCGCCATAGGCGGCGAAATGCTTGGCGGTGGCAAGGACGGTATCGACCCGCTTCAGGTCGTCGCCCTGATATCCGCGTACGCGCGCTTCGGCGATCCGGCTGCTCAGGTAGACATCCTCGCCTGCGCCTTCGGATACGCGGCCCCAGCGGGCGTCGCGGGCGATATCGACCATCGGCGAAAAGGTCCAGTGAATGCCTTCCGCAGCGGCTTCGGTGGCAGAGATTCGCGCGGCTTTTTCAATGGCTTTGATGTCCCAGCTCGCCGCTTCGCCCAACGAGATGGGAAAGATGGTGCGATGGCCGTGGATCACGTCATAGCCAAAGAGGAGGGGGATTTTCAGCCGGGTTTCCTCGACCGCCAGTCGCTGCAGATCGCGCGTATATTTGGCGGTGAAGGCGTTAAAGATCGACCCGATTCGACCCTTGCGAATATCGTCCTGATACCCCTGGCGCATCGTCGGGCCGGTTGAATCCCAGTCGCTGGTCAGCAGCGAAAGCTGGCCGATTTTCTCGTCCAGAGTCATCTTCGCCATCAGGTCGGCGATGAAGCGGTCCATTGCCGGATCGGGCTTTTTCCAGCCGGTGGCGTCGACGGGCTTGGCGCTTTCGATTCGCGGCGCGGGCTTGGCCTCTGCGGGCAGGGCGGTGAAGGCTCCCGTCAGCATCAGGCTGGCCAGCGTGAGAGTGGTAAAGTTGCGCGAAAGCGGCGGCATGATTCGTCCTTCCCCATTGAAATACTTCTGATCTGTGGGCGCAAAATCCCCGGAAACAAGCGCTTCTCGCCCGTTTCGGGATTTTTCCCGTCGGTGTTGAAGGCCCCTATACAGTGATTGTGAAACCGGTTACAAACTCAAAAAACGCAAATAGTGCTTCCGGCGATTCGTCGGACTGTCCGGCTGCAATCAGGCGCCGGGGTCGGTCTGGATGGTCGGGGGCGGGGCCAACAAGGGAGGATGCCGTGACGTCATTGCGTAATTTTCAATCCAATACCGTGCGTGGGTCGCGCGCTCGTGCGCTCGCCGCAGCGCTGGCGTGGAGCAGCGCCGGGGCGGCTCTGGCGCTCGGCATGGCTGCGCCCGCACATGCGCAGGTTTCGAACGCATCGCTGCGCGGAACGGTAAAGGCCGATGGCGGCGTGTCGCAGGTTACGGCGTTCAACGTCGAAACCGGTCTGACCCGCTCGGTCACCGTCAGCGCCAACGGCAGCTATAATTTCGCGTCGCTTCCGGTCGGCACCTATCGCCTGGAACTGACGACCCCCGACGGCGTCCGCCGTACCGACGAATTCACCCTGAACGTCGCGCAGAACGCGGTTCTCGATTTCGACTTCTCCTCCTCCGACATCGCCTCGGGCGGCGACGACGCGATCATCGTGACCGGTACGCGCTTTCGTTCGATGGAAGGCGGCGAGGTTGGCACCAGCATTTCGCAGCGCCAGATTGAAGTGCTTCCGCAGAATAATCGGAATTTCTTGGCTTTCGCCGATCTGGCGCCTGGCGTTCAGTTCGTGACGGGCGGAAACGAGCAGTCCCGGCTGCAGGGTGGCGCGCAGAATAGCAGCACCGTCAACGTCTTTATCGATGGCGTAGGGCAGAAGGATTATGTCCTGAAAAACGGCGTGTCGGGTCAGGATTCGACACAGGGCAACCCTTTCCCTCAGCTCGCGGTCGGCGAATATCGAGTTATCTCTTCGAACTACAAGGCTGAATTCGACCAGGTCAGCTCTGTGGCTATTACGGCCGTCACGCGTTCGGGGACCAATGAGTTTCATGGCGAAGCCTTCATTGACTATACCGATCAGGGGCTGCGGGATGCGCGGCCGAATGAGCTGCGAACCAAGAAGGTTGAGACGAAGGATTTTCAGTTCGGCGGTGCGCTGGGCGGTCCGATCATCAAGGACATGCTGCACTTCTTCGTGACCTACGAAGGTAAGCGCCAGGAAAACCCGCGTGACATTACACCGGGTTTCAACCTCCCAGTTTCATATTTTCCGTCGAAGTATCAGGGTGTGTTCGGTCCGACCAATGCGACCTTCAACGAAGATCTCTATTTCGGGAAGCTGAGCTTTCAGCCGACGTCCTCTGACCTGATCGAGTTGTCCGGGCGTCATCGCCGCGAAAGTGGTGAGTTCCTGAGCAGCGGCATCAATTCGCGCGAAACTATCAGCGCGCAAAAGGTGATTGAGTATCGTGGAACGGCGCGGTGGGAGCATACCGCCGAAAACTGGATCAACGATCTGAAGCTTACGTATGAGGATGTGCGGTGGGCGCCAACGCCGCAGGTGTTTGGTAACGCAAGTCTTTTTTCCTATGCGGCACCGAACAGCTCTAACCCGACAGTGATTGATCGGGCTGACATTTTGCGTGTCGGCGGCGGCTCGAATTATCAGGACAAGGGGCAGAAGGGCTGGGGCATCCAGAACGACTTCACTTGGACGGGTATCGAAGGGCACTCGATCAAGTTCGGCGTAAAATCCAAGTGGGTAAAGTTGAACTCACTGCAGCTGAATAACTTCAACCCGCTGTACAGCTACAATACGGCTTTCAATCCGGGTGGCGGGACATTCAATGAAGCGATCCCCTATCGTCTGCAGTTTGGGGCTTCGACGGGCAATGGAAACCCGATTGTTCAGTCGAAAAACTGGCAGTTCGGTGTATATGTTCAGGATGATTGGGAAGTTTCGGACCGGTTGACGCTGAACTTGGGTGTTCGCTGGGACTATGAGAGAACGCCTTCGTACCTTGACTTTGTTCACCCGGCGGATGCCGTGAACGCTGTGTCGCCGGCCAATTACCCGAATTTGGTCAACGCGAATTATGATATCAGCGATTTCATATCGACGGGTAATAATCGGAAGGCGTTCAAGGGCGCTTGGCAGCCACGCCTTGGCTTCAGCTATGCACTGGACGAGGACAAGCGCTTCGTCGTCTTCGGTGGCTACGGGCGCTCCTATGACCGAAATCAGTTCGATTTCCTTCAGCAGGAAATCAGCGTGGGCTCGTTCGCGACTCGTACGTTCAATTTCAACACGGGGGACCCATATAATGTATGCGCGGCAGGTCCGACCTGCGTTGCATGGGATCCGGTGTATCTTACCGAGGCGGGGCGTCAGCAGTTGATTGCTCAGGCCGGCCCTGGTGGTGGCCGAGAGTTGCGCTTCATCGACAATAAGTTGAAGGTGCCATATTCGGACCAGTTCAGTATCGGTCTTCGCGCTCGTGTTACGCCGTTGCTCGAAACAGAGGTGGGTTTCAGCCACATCGAGAGCAAGGACGGCTTCGCCTATTTGCTCGGAAATCGACGCCCTGACGGCAGCTTCTTCCCGGCAGCACCCGCTTCTCCGTCGTCTCCGTTCGGCTTTGCCCCTCCGGGCTTCGGTTCGATCATCATCGGTACCAACGGTCTCAAAACCAGCGCCGATTCCGGCTATTTCAAGCTTGTTAAGACCTACTCGGTGGCATCGCCTTGGAGCCTCGCGGCGACTTACACCTATACCGAAGCGGAAGAGAACCGAAACTTTGGTGAGGTTTTCAGTCTCGATTTTCCATCGCTGGAGGATTATCCCATCGCTCGGTCGGGCGGAGTTCGAAAGCACCGCTTCGTTGCGGCTGGCTCGGTTGACTTGCCGATTGGCTTGACCCTGTCTGGTAAGTTTACCTTGGCATCGCCGCCCTATCTGAAGGCGTTCGTCAACACTGGCGGCGCCACGCCGAGCCGGACCGTGGTGTCGAATGAAGCCAGGGGGAATGGCAGTCGTTGGGGCCTGCGTCAGTTCGACCTTGCCGTCATCAAATATGTACCCTTCCGCTTTATCAGCGACGAAGCGCGACTTCGGTTGCGCGTCGACATCATCAACCTGTTCAACGATCGCAACTACGTAGATTATAACAATAATCCGGCGGACAGTACGCGGACGCCAACAAGCCCGACCATCTACCGCGAGATTTCGGGCATCGGCGTCGGCGGCAATCCCCCGCGCACGATCAAGCTTTCGGCTGGCTTCAGTTTCTAAAACCAGCCAAACAGCAGGCGCCCGGTCACATCCCCCCCCTCCCGTGACCGGGCGCCGACTTTTTTTGGAGTAGAGAATGTCCCTTCGGCTTGGGTCGCTGGCCTTGCCCCTCGTGGCGTTGATCGCCGCCTGTTCGTCCACCGCCACACCGCCTCCGGCGACTGCCCCGTCGGGCAGTGATGCCCGGCTGGCTCCGCTCACCGAAGCCCAGTTTTCCGAAGAATTGACCCAGCGGACCTTCCGCTATTTCTGGGACACCACCGATACACAGCGCTGCCTTGCGCCCGACCGGTGGCCCAGCAATCCCTTTTCGTCGATCGCCGCGACGGGCTTTGCGCTCACCGCTTATGGCATCGGGGCCGAGCGCGGCTATGTAACCCGCGGCGAGGCTGCCGAACGCACGCGCGATTGCCTGCGCTTCTATTGGTCCGCGCCGCAGGGACCGGAGGCCGAAGGCCGCACCGGTTACAAGGGCTTTTTCTACCATTTCCTGCGTAACGACGACGGCACGCGCTACAAGAGCAACGAACTGTCGACCGTCGATACCAGCCTGTTCCTCGGCGGCGCGCTGTTCGCGCAAAGCTATTACGACCGCAACGACCCGGTCGAGGCGGAGATCCGCGACCTGGCGGAGAAAATCTATCGCCGCGTCGAATGGAATTGGGCACAGCGTACCACCACCGGCACCCAGGCACAGAATCTCGCCAATTCGCACGGCATCACCATGGGGTGGAAGCCGGAGAAGGGGTGGGAGACCCATGATTGGGTCGGCTATAACGAAGGTATGCTCGTCTATATCCTGGCGCTCGCATCGCCGACCTATCCGGTCGGCAAGGACGCCTGGGACAAGGGTTGGGCCGCCGATCTCGAAAAGGATTGGGGGCGCTTCTATGGCCAGGAGCATCTGCAGTTCGAACCGATGTTCGGCCATCAGTACAGCCATGTCTGGGTCGATTTCCGCGGCATCCAGGACGATTTCATGCGCGGCAAGGGCATCGATTATTTCGAGAACAGCCGCCGCGCGACGCTGGCGCAGCGCGCCTATGGCGCCGACAATCCGAACAATTGGGCCGATTACAGCGCCGACATCTGGGGCTGGACGGCGTCTGACGGCCCCGGATATTCGGACGGTCAATATCGCGTGAACGGCACGCCGCGCGCGTTCAACGGCTATATGGCGCGCGGGGTCAGTGCGATCCGTACCGTCGACGATGGCACGATCGTTCCGACCGCTGCGGGCGGCTCGATCCCCTTTGCGCCCGAAGTCACCATTCCGGCGCTGATGGCGATGCGCACCAAATATGGCACGCGCCTCTATACCCGCTACGGATTCAAGGATGCGATCAACCCCAGTTTCACCTTCACCGGTGCCGGGTCACAATCGGGCGCGGTCGACCCCCGAAAGGGATGGGTCGCGAATGACTATCTTGGCATCGATCAGGGGCCGATCCTCGCGATGATGGAAAATCACCGCAGCGGCTTCGTGTGGCAGGTGATGCGCAAGAATCCGCATATCATCCGCGGGCTGAAGCGTTCGGGCTTCACCGGCGGCTGGCTCGACGGCGCAAAGGAATAAGGGGGCACCGCCCCGGCCAAGACCGGCGCGCGCGCGTTCTTCAGCAACCGGTGCCCACGCACAGGTCGGCCAGCACCGGATAATGATCCGACGGCAGCTTGCCCGCCATCTGCTGGGTCAGCGTCGCGTGGCGCAGCACGGCAATGCGGTCGCCGACGAAGATATGGTCGATCGGCTCGGCGGGCGATTGGTCGATCTGAAAGGCGGTGAAGGTGCCGCGCGGCCCGAAATGCGGCGTGCGGCTGATCGCCAGCGTGTCGAAAAGGGCGCCGCCTTCGGCCATCGCGATATAGGCCGGACTGCCGGTCGGGCTGTTGAAATCGCCCATTGCGATGACGCTTTCCCGCGCCTGCCGGTGCGCGGCGATCCAGCGGCGGATCTGGCGCGCGCTTTCCAGCTGGGCGGTAGCGCCGACATGATCGAAATGGGTGTTGAGGATCAGCAGCCGCCCTCCGCTGCGCTTGTCCTGCAACCGTGCCCAGGTGGCAATGCGCGGATAGGCGGCGTCCCATCCCTTGCCCGGCACCGCCGGGGTCGGCGATAGCCAGAAGGTGCCCGACGCGCGCAGTGCAAAGCGGTCGGTGCGGTATCCGATCGGCGAAAACTCGCCTGCTTCCTTCCCATCGTCGCGCGCGGCACCGACAAAGGCATAGTCGGGTAAATCGGCCTCGATCGCCTGTTTCTGGTGCAGCAACACTTCCTGCATCCCGACGATGTCGGGGGCGTAATAGGCGACCAGGCCGGTCAGTGCTGCGCGGCGGTGCGGCCATGCGTTGTCGCCGTCCGACGCCAGGTCGAGACGGATGTTATAGGTCATCGCGCTGAAATGCGCGGCCCCCTCCTTAGCCGCGGCGGGCAGCGCAAGCAGCGCCGCGAGCAAAAGGAGGAGGCGGCGCATCACGCCAGATTGCCGCCGTTGGTCCGGATGATCTCGCTGTAAAAGCGGGCGCTGCGCTTGGGCGTGCGGACCTGCGTTTGATAATCGACATGGACGATGCCGAACCGTTTGGAATAGCCCAGCGACCATTCGAGATTGTCGAGCAGCGACCAGGCCATATAGCCGCGCACATCGACCCCCTGCCGGATCGCCTCGCCGATCGCCGCAATATGGGTGCGGTAATAATCGCAGCGCAGCGGATCGTCGATGCCGTCGGGCCCGGCCTGCGGCGGGTCGTAAAAGGCGGCGCCATTTTCGGTGATATAGAGCGGGATGTCGCCATAGCTGTCGCGGAACCACAGCAGCATGTCGGTCATCGCGGGCGGATAGACTTCCCAGTCGGTCGTCGTATGGGTCGCATTCTGTTTGACCGGCGAGGCGCGAAGCGGCCACTGCGCCGGATCGGCGCGCACGACATTGCGGGTATAATAGTTGATGCCGATGAAATCGACCGGCTGACAGATATCGGCCATGTCCTCGGCCGCCCATTGCGGCCAGGCTTCGCCGAAAATCTCGGTCATTTCGGCGGGGTAGCTGCCTTTCAGCGCCGGGTCGAGATATTGGCGGTTCATATAGGCGTGGGCGCGCGCCGTGGCGGCTGCATCTTCGGCGCTGTCGCTCGCCGGATATTTGGGCTCGATATTGACGACCAGGCCGATCTCATGCGCGCCCGCGGCGCGATAGGCTTGGACCGCGCGGCCGTGCGCGCGCATCAGATTGTGGCTGGCGATCGGCGCTTCGAACATGTTGCGGTGCCCGGGCGCGAGCGCGCCGTGCAGATAGCCGCCATCGGTGATCACCCAGGGTTCGTTCAGCGTCACCCATTTCTTCACCCGCCCGTCGAGCGCGCGATACAGGACATCGGCATATTCGGCGAACCAGTCGGCGCTGTCGCGGTTGAGCCAGCCGCCCTTGTCATCGAGCGCGACGGGCAGGTCCCAATGATGCAGCGTCAGCAGGGGTTCGATGTCGTGCTTCAGCAGTTCATCGACCAGCCGCTCATAGAAATCGAGCCCCTTGGGGTTCACGCGGCCGATGCCCTCGGGCAGCACGCGGCCCCAGCCGACGCTGAAGCGATAGGCTTGCAGCCCCAGTTCCTTCATCAACGCGACGTCGCTTTCCATCCGGTTATAATGGTCGCAGGCGACGTCGCCGGTGTCGCCGGGCGATGCCATCAGGCGCGGATCATGGCTGAATCGCTGCCAGATGCTGGCGCCCGCGCCATCGGCGAGCGGCGATCCTTCGATCTGATAGGCCGCGGTCGCGGCGCCCCACAGGAAATTGTCGGGAAAGGCGGTTTTCGTCATTTCTTGTCCTTGTCGGGCGTGGGCAGTCGCTGCGACAGCAGCCAGAGATAAAGGGCGGGATCGTCATAGGCCGGGTCCCAGCCATTGTGGCCGAGGTCGGGATAGATGGTCAGCCGCGACCGTTGGCCGCCGCAGGCGCGGATCGCGCGCGCCATGGCAAAGCTGCCTTCGGGCACGACCACATCGTCGCGGTCGCCGTGAAAGGCCCAGACGGGCGTGTCCTTCAGCGCGCAGGCACCGGCCGGGTCGCCGCGCCCGGCAACCGGCGCCACCGCCGCAAAGCGGTGCGGCTGGGCAATCGCCCAGCGCCAGCTCGCATGGCCGCCGCGGCTGAGCCCGGTCAGATAGATACGGGTGCGGTCGATGCGCAGCGTGCGGACGACATGGTCGACCAGCCGGTCGAGCTTGGCGACGTCCCAATCCTGATCGGCGCCGAGCAATGGAGAGACGGTGACAAAAGGAAAGGCGGGGTTGCGGTCGGCGATCTTGGGCGGGCCATGCACCTTGACCCGCGCGACATCGTCGCCGCGCTCGCCCGATCCGTGCAGGAAGATCAGCAGCGGCCAGTCGGCCTTGCGGTCGGCCGAATAGCCGCGCGGCAGGAACAGTTGATAGGGATAATTGCCCGCTTCGATCGCGGGTTGCGGCGATTGTCCGTCCTTCGGGGCAACCGGGGGCTGCGCCATCGCCATGGCGGGTGCCAGCGAAAGCGCGAGCGCCGACAGCGCCGCGATCCGAAATCCTGTCATCCTTGTCCTTTCCTGGGGATATGTCGGGCGGGTCATCCCTTCACGCTCCCGGCCAGAAGCCCGCTCAGATAAAAGCGCTGGAGGGAGAGGAAGAGGATGAGAACGGGCAGGGTGGTCACCACCGCGCCCGCCATCATCAGTTCATTGTCCTGGACATGTTCGCGGCTGAGCGCGGCGAGCGCGACGGGCAGGGTGTACAGGTCCTGGTCGGCAAAGATGATCAGCGGCCACATGAAGTCGTTCCAGCTGCCGAGGAACACGAACAGCGCCAGCGTGACGATGATCGGGGTCAGGATCGGCATCACGATCCGGCGCAATATCTGCGCCTCGCTGGCGCCGTCGATACGCGCCGCTTCCAGCATTTCGTCGGGGATCGACAGGCAATATTGGCGGACCAGAAAGATACCGAAAATACCCGCGAGCCACGGCACCAGCGCGCCGGCATAGCTGTTGACCAGCCCCATCGCCTTCAGCTCGAGGAACAGCGGCAGCATCCCGATCTGGCCCGGCACGACGAGCGCGGCGACGAGCAGGCGGAAGGTCGCGTCGCGGCCGCGAAAGCGCAGCTTGGCAAAGGCATAGCCCGCCGGCACGGTAAAGAGCAGCGCGAGCAGCGTCGCAAGCGTCGAAACGAACAGGCTGTTGAGCAGAAACCGGCCGACGCCATAGGTGCCGAAAAGCTGCCGGTAATTTTCCAGGCTGGGGCTTTTGGGCAGCAGCGGCGGCGGGAATTGCGATGCCTCGCCGGGGGCCATGAAGCTGACCGACACCATCCACAGCAGCGGCGCGACGGTGATCAGCGCGACCAGCGCGGCGAGCAGGGTGACGAGGGTGCGGCGCGCGCTCATATCGCGCCGCCGCGCCGCGCCAGGCGCAATTGCACCAGCGTCACCGCCAGGATGCACAGGAACAGGAGGAAGGCGACCGCCGCGCCCGACCCCAGGTTCCACCATTTGAACCCTTCCTCATACATGAAATAGAGGACGGTGACGGTCGATTGGGCGGGGCCGCCCTGGGTCATCACATAGGGTTCGGTGAACAGCTGGAACATCGCCGCGACGGTCAGCACCGACACCAGCAACAGGGTCGGCGCGATCGCGGGCAGGGTGACGTGGCGCAGCCGCATAGCCCAGCCGGCGCCGTCGAGGCGCGCCGCTTCGTCGAGCTCGCGCGGCACCGCCTGGAGCGCGGCGAGGAAGATGATCATGTTGTAACCGAAACTTTTCCACCCGACGAAGATCAGGATCGCGGGCAGCGATGCGGTCGGGCTGCCCAGCCAGTCGACCGGCCCCGCACCGAACAGCGACAGCAGATAATTGACGAGGCCGTAGCGCGTATGGAGCAGATAGCGCCACACGACCGCCGTCGCGACAAGGGTGGTGACATAGGGCGCGAACAGCGCGACGCGCCAGATCGGCCGCCATTTCAGCCAGTGCGAATTGACCAGCATCGCCGCGAACAGCGACAGGATGACGATGAAGGGCGTGCCGACCAGCACGAACAGCAGCGTGTTGGCCATCGCCTTCCAGAACAGCGGATTTTCCAGCAGCCGTTCGTAATTCTGGAAACCGACAAAGCGCAGATTGTCGAGGTTGGCGAGCGCATAGATATCGAAATCGGTGAAGCTCAGCACCAGCGAAGCCGCCGCCGGGATCAGAAAGAACAGGATGATCGCGGCCAGCGCGGGCCCGGTCATCGACCATCCGGCGCGCGCCTCGCGGATACGGGCGATGCTCATATCGCCTGCCCCCGGTCCAGCATCCACCGCCGCTTTTCGAGCAGGCGGTCGGCGCGCCGGTCGATTTCGGCGGCTGCGTCATCGACGCTGTACTGGCCGCGCACCATGCGTTCGGCGACGACCTGCATTTCGGTGACGATGCGTTCCCATTCGGGCACCTTGGGCAGCGCGCGCGCGCGTTCGAGCTGGCGGGCAAAGGGGGCGACGACCGGATCGCTGGCCAGCCCCGCCGCCTCCCAAACCGATCGCCGCGCGGGCAGATTGCCGGTCAGCCGGTGGAATTGCAGCTGCGCGTCGGGCGCGAGCAGGCGGGCGACAAGCTGCCATGCCCGTTCGCTTTGCGCCTGTCCGGCAAAGACGACCAGGCTCGACCCGCCGGGCGCCGCCGACCCGATGCCGCCGGGGCCGGGGTTGGGGGCGGTCGCCCATTTGTCCTGCATCGCGGGGGAAAGCCGGGTCTTGAGGTCGCCGATCGTCCAGGGGCCGGAGGTGAAGATGCTGAAAAAGCCCTTCGCAAATTCGTTCCAGATGTTGGAAATCTGCGTCGCGGACACCACCGGCGCCAGGCCTTCGTCGAACAGCGATTTGTAAAAGCGAAGCGCTTCCTTGAACGCGGGCTCCGAAAACGCCCCGCGCGCGCCCTCGTCGCGCAACAGCCGGGCGCCCGCCGACAGCGCGATGGTCAGCAATTGTTCGAATTCGTTGAGCGGCAGCAACAGCGCGTAATTGCCGTCGCCCGCCTCGGCCTTCACCTTGTGCAGTGCCTGTTTCCATTCGGCCCATTCCAGCGGCGGCGCGGCATAGCCCGCGCGCGCGAAACGGTCCTTGCGATAAAATTGCAGGCGGGTGTCGACATACCAGGGCACGGCCCAGGTCTGCGTTCCGATGCGGTTCGTATCGACCACCGCCGCGAACTGATCGTCGAGCAATTGGCGGACCGCCGCCGGGACCGGTTCGATCGCGCCGATCGCGGCCATTTCGGCGATCCAGCTGTTGCCGATCTGGCCGATGCTGGGCAGCGCGTCGCCCGCGAAACCGGTCAGCAGCTTTTCGTGCGCCGCGCTCCACGGCAACGGCTGGACGCGAACCTCGGGCCACCCGGCGGGCAGTGTCATGTCGGCGAGCAGGCGCGGCAGGCTCGCCGCCTCATTCCCCATCGCCCAGATGGTTATCCCGCCGTCGCCGCGTGCGCCGCAACCGCCCAGAAGCGTGGACAGGGGCAGCGCCGCCAGCGTGCCCGTCAAATGGCGCCGCGTCAATTGCATGGAAAGGCGCGGGCGCCGGCGTTCATGGCCGAACCGTCTCCGTGGTCGGGATTTTGGCCGCGCGCGCCAGCCCGGCGGGACCGCCGGTCGTGCCGCGCGCGATCAGCGTCGGGGTCAGGACGTTGGCGCTGGCGGTGCCGAGCGTATCGCCGCGCAACAGGCGCAGGAGCAGCATCATCGCCGTCGAGCCCAGCCGGTCGATCTTGACCTGCATCGTGGTCAACGAAGGGGTGATGTGCCGGGCAAGCGGAATATCGTCGAAACCCGCGACCATCACATCTTCGGGAACCGCGACGCCTGCTTCGGCCAGTTGCAGGATACAGCCCAGCGCCATCAGGTCGTTTGCGGCAAAGACCGCATCGGCGGGCAATTGCCCCTGCACCAGCAGGCGGGCCGCTTCCGCCCCGGCTTCCTCCGAAAAATCGCCGGGCAGGATAACCGGGCTGCGCTCGCCGACCAGCTTTGCCATGGCGTCGGAAAAGCCGCGCTGGCGATCGCGCGCGTCGCGGTTGTGCTTGGGGCCTGCGATATGGACGATCTGCCGCGCCCCGCGTTCGATCAGCGCCTCGGTCATCGTATAGGCGCCGTGATAATTGTCGACCGCGACAAAGGGCAGGTCGAGCGTGCTGGCATCATAGTTCAACAGCACCGTCGGCAGCGCGGGGTCCAGATTGTCGGCCAGCATTTCGGGCTTCACCTCGGGCGGCATCAGCAACAGCCCGTCGACCCGTCCGCGCATCGATGCGATCACGGTCGCGGTTTCGTGGGAACTGCCGTGCATATTGCCCAGCAACAGGTGCATGCCCGATTCATGCGCAACCAGGTCGATGCCGCGAATGATTTCGGAAAAGAACTCGCCGAACAGGTCGGGCAGGATAACGCCGATCGTGTCGGTCTTGCGCCGCGTCAGGCTGCGGGCGCCGCTGTGCGGTACGAAATTCAACTTCTTCACCGCCTCCATCACCGCGGCGCGCGTCGGCGCGGTAACATTGCCCAGGCCGTTGATCGCGCGTGACGCGGTTGCCACCGAGACTCCGGCCTCGCGTGCCACGTCCCTCAATGTAGCCATAGGATTCGCTCTCCCTCCCTGCGATGGCGCCGGGCCGCTTTGGATGCGACTCCGTTGTTGTTCTGGCTGCCGAGCGCGGATAAAAAATAGAGTAACCGGTTACATGCCTCAATGGCAAGGTCATTCGCCCGCCTTTCGGGCGATCGCCTGTCCGTCGATGTCGAACAGGTGCAGGCACGCCGGGGGCAGGGATACCGGGATGGTTTCGCCCTCGCGCAGCGTGCCGTCGTCGCGGGACTGGCAGGCGAGCGGCTCGTCTGCGTCGATGCTGCGGAAATGGATGGTGGCGGTGCCGCCCAGCCGTTCGACAAAGGTGATGGTCAGCGACAGGGCGTCGGGGGCGTTGCCGATCGCCATATCTTCGGGGCGGACGCCGATCGCGATGCGGGTGCCCGGCGCCAGCGGCTGTTCGGTGGCGGGCAGGGCAAGGGCGTGGCCGCCACCAATCCGGCCGCGGCCGTCGCCGTCGACGGTCGCATCCAGGAAATTCATGCGCGGCGTTCCCAGGAAACGCGCGACAAAGCGGTTGGCGGGCCGGGTATAAAGGTCGCGCGGCGCGCCGACCTGTTCGATCTGGCCGTCGCGCAGCACGATGATGCGGTCGGCCAGTGTCATCGCCTCGACCTGGTCGTGGGTGACATAAAGGGTGGTGGTGCCAAGCTGGCGGTGCAGTTCCGCAAATTCATATCGCATCCGTACCCGCAGGTCAGCGTCCAGGTTCGACAGCGGTTCGTCGAACAGGAACAATTGGGGTTGCCGGACGATGGCGCGGCCGATCGCCACGCGCTGGCGTTGGCCGCCCGACAGGGCGGCGGGTTTGCGGTCGAGCAGCGCTTCGATGCCCAGGATGGCGGCGGCACGGGCCACCGCCGCGTCGATCGCGGCGATATCGGCCTTGGCGATGCGCAGGGCAAAGGCCATGTTGTCGCGGACCGAAAGGTGCGGATAAAGCGCATAGCTTTGGAACACCATCGCGACGCCGCGTTCGGACGGCTGCAGGTCGGTGACGTCGCGCTCGCCGATGCGGATCGTTCCGCCGGTCAACTCCTCCAACCCGGCAACGCTGCGCAGCAGGGTCGATTTGCCGCATCCGGACGGGCCGACGATGACCGCGAATTCACCGTCGGCAACGTCGATCGATACGCCCTTCAGAACTTCGGTTTCACCGAAATTCTTGCGCGCGCCGGCGATCGACAGGCCGGCCATCGTCAGCGGACCGGAACGAGCGTCATGGCAAAGCCGCCGCCGGCCTCCATTCGCACCGGCCATTTGGTCGCTGCCGTCACATGTTTCTCCTCGATCGCCATCGCAAAAGGGTCGCCTTCGATCCCGCCGCCATCGCCGTCTCGCCAGATTTTCGCCTTATATGTCTTACCCTTGGGCAGAAAGGCGAAATCGACAATCACATCCCGTGCTTTTTCGTCGGTGACGCCGCCGACATACCAATCGCGTCCGCCGCGCCGCTGGCGGGCAAAGACGGCATAGTCGCCGATCGCGCCGCCCAGCAGGTGCGAAGCTTCCCAGTCCGCCGGAACCGCCTTGATAAAGGCCAGCGCATCGGGACGCGCCTCATAATGTTCGGGCAAATCGGCGGCCATCTGCACCGGGCTATAGATGACGACATAATTGGCGAGCTGCTTTGCCAGCGTTGACGGAATGCGGCGGCCGCCCTTGCCTTTCAGGCTGACGATGCCGGGCGTATAGTCCATCGGGCCCGACAACATGCGGGTAAAGACCAGATTCGCTTCATGTTCCGGCGGGTTGGCGGGTTCGCCCCACGCGGCATATTCCATGCCGCGCGCGCCTTCGCGGCTGACCAGATTGGGATAGGTGCGGCGCAGGCCCGTGTCCTTGATCGGTTCATGGGCGTTGATCGCGATGCGCCGCGCGGCGGCGGCCAGGGCGACGGCCAGGTGATGGCGCGCCATATATTGGCCGTCATGCCATTCCCACACGTCTTGGCCTGCCGCATCCTGGTGCAGCACGCCGCCGGCATCGGCGACATATCCGGTCTTTATCGCCGGGACGCCGCGCCGCGCATAATAATCGAGCGCGGCGTCGAGTTGGTCGGCATAGCGTCCGGCGTTGCCCGCGGTTTCATGATGGCCCATGATCGCGACGCCCTTGGCCTTCGCATGGGCGGCGACCTTGTCCATGTCGAAATCGGGATAGGCCTTCGCGAATTCGAAATCGCGCCCCTTGTCGCCGATCCAATTGCCGTCCCAGCCAAGGTTCCAGCCCTCGATCAGCACCGCGTCGAAACCGTGCTTTGCCGCGAAATCGATATGGGCGATCGCGTTTTGCGTCGTGGCGCCATGTTTGGGGCCGCTGTTCCAGCTCGCGGTGTCGAGGTGCATCGCCCACCAGATGCCGACATATTTCAGCGGCTTGACCCAGCTGACATCGCCCAGCTTGTTGGGTTCGTTAAGGTTCAGGATGATGTCCGACGCGGCGTAAAGGCCGGGGGCGTCGTCGGCGATCAGGATCGTCCGCCACGGCGTATCGAACGGCGCGGCGCGGCGCACCTTCCACGGTTCGGACCCCGGCGACAGGCGGGTACGGAAACGCTGCCCGTCGATGCGCTGAAGCCAGAAACCGGCGTAATCGTCCAGCGCGGCTTCGTGGATCGCGACGTGCAACCCGCCTTCGGTGCGAAAGGTCAGCGGCGAATGGGCGGTGCCGACCTGGTTCGCGGGGGTGTGGTTGTAAAGATATTCATAGCGGTTCCATTCGCCCGCCGGGATCCACCAGGCGTCGGCGGGGCGGGCGAGGTTGAACTCGGTCAGCTCCTCGTCGATCCGCACGTCCCGAAGCTGCGCCTGGTCGGGAAAGGAAAAGCGAAAGCCGACGCCATTGTCGAACACCCGCGCGATCAGGTCGATGCGGCGTTTGCCGCCGATCAGTTCGACGATCGGCACGCGCATTTCGCGATAATGATCGCGTACCCAGCGGTTCTCGCCCCACGGCTGTTCCCAGCGGCCGTCGGCTTCGGCGAAATGCGCCTCGCCCAGCGCGGTGCTGTGTTCGAACTTGCCCGCGCCGCGCAGCATGAACCCCAGGCGCGACGGCGCGATCACCGCTTCGCCGTCGCGGGTGACGCTATAGGTCGGAACCTCGCCCACCGTGGTCAGCGAAAAGCACAGCCGCTCGCTTGGCGAACAGACGCGGTGGGTCACATCGTCGCGTGCTTCGGCCGGGGCGGCGGTCGCCGCGGCGGCGAGCGCGGCGAAGGGCAGGCCGCCCGCCCGGGCCAGATCGCGCAGGCGCATCAGTGAATGCTCGACGTCGTGGCGGCCGCGCGTGCTGGCGCCCGGCCGGCGGCGATCGCAAAGCCGCACAGCAGGACATAGCATAGGGCGGGCAGCAACAGCGCGGCGCCATAGCCCATGGCGTCGGACAGGCTGCCGACCGCGACGGGAATGATCGCCCCGCCGATGATCGCGGTGCACAGCAGGCCCGACGTGGCTTCGGGACGGGCGCTCGACCGTTCGAGGGTCAGGGTGAAGATCACCGGGAACATGATCGAGTTGAACAGGCCGATCGACAGCACGACAAAGCCTGCCGTCACGCCGCCGACGACCACGATGTACAGGCACAACAGCGCTGCGATCGCGGTAAAGACGGCGAGCAGGAGCGGCGCCGAAACGCGCGCCAGCAGCACCGATCCGATGGCGCGGCCGACCATCGCGCCGCCCCAGTAAAAGGCGACCGCCTTGCCTGCTTCCTGAAGCGACACGCCGGTCACGCCGTCGCTGCCCATCGCAAAGCCGAGCAGCGGCACGCCGAAGGGCGCATCGGACTGGCCCCAGACCGTGTCGCTATTGAGGAAAAGGGTCATTTGCGTGCCGATGGCGACTTCGGCCCCTACATAAAGAAAGATAGCAAGGGCACCCAGGACCGCCCACTTCGACGCAAAGGCTTCACCGATTAATTCCCGCATTCCAGCGCGTTGCGCGATCGGGGCGGGGGGGACGGCGGCGCCGACGATCCGGCGGCTGACCCAGAAGAAAAGAAACAGAGCGATAATAAGCCCACAAATCCAGAAATACGCCACATCGATTCCGGCAAGAGCTTGGGCTCGGACGCTCTCCGAAATCTCCATGCCTTCCTTTACTTCGACCCCTTCGAGAAAAAGATGGGCGCCGACGAGCGGGCCCAAAAAGGTCCCGAAGCTGTTGAAAGTCTGGCTAAAAGTAAGGCGGAAATGGCTGTGTTTGGGGTCGCCGAGCGCGGCCGCAAGCGGATTTGCTGCAACCTGAAGAATGGTGATCCCCGCGGCGAGCATGAACAGTCCGGCAAGGACGAGGGGGTAGATCGCCAGATTGGCAGCGGCCAGCATGACGAGGCATCCTGCAACCATCGTCGCAAGCGCGGTTAAAATCGATGGGACCGAATGAAAGCGCGCAATTAATGCCGCGGCCGGAAAGGACATCACACCATAGGCAATGAAGAAGGCAAAGGCGGACAGCTGTGCTTCAGCATCGCTGAGCGTGAAAATGCCTTTCACCGCTGCGACCAACGGGTCGATCATCGAGGTGATGAAGCCCCAGGCGAAAAAAAGAACGGTGACGGCCGCAAATGCAGCGGCGGCAGTCGATCGCCCACCCGTGCCAACGGGTGTCAGCGGTGGCGTATTCATACGGAGAACCCCTTCCCGAAACTGTCGTTATCAAACTGGTCTAACCGTAGCACATGATTTGTGCAACCGGTTACATTTCTTGGGTTCCCATACCGCCTTTAATGTCGAGGGCGGTCGAAGCGGCCGTAGGCGGCGAATCGTTGGACTGTTGTAGAGGTGGCAACGACAGGGAGGCCCTGCCGGAGTGAGGGCGCGGTTTCGTCCTGAATTTGGGGCAGGGCGCCGTCGTCATGGCCTTGCTTGATCCGATCAGCGAGTTATGAAACGAACCGACCGTTCGGTCTGTTGGAGTCTGACTGTGAAATCCTTTGTCATAAACCGTCATATGCAAGACATTTTTGGTGAAGAGCAAAGTGCGTTTGAGCTGATCGCAATTCTGCTGTTCGGATTGGGAGTGTCGGCGGCCATGGTCGTCCATTTTGGCGTCGCGCTCGGCGCTCCCGCATCTTGGCGCGGCCTGATCGCTTTGGCGCTGATCTTCGACATTGGCGCTGGTTGCATCGCCAACTTTACCCGTTCAACCAACGATTTCTACGCTGAGCGGCCACGCAATCGGCGGGTGTTCATTGTCGTTCACGTTCACATTCTGTTGGTTGCCCTGTTGCTTGGGCGGGATTTTGGAGCCGCCGTTGCCATATGGGGCTACACCATCGTGGCAGCCTTGATCGTAAACGGGCTCCAGAGGCATCGGATTCAGCGATTTGTCGGCGGCTTGCTGCTCGCGACCGGGGTGGTCTGGATTTCACTCTGGCCGGCCTTGTCTTCGGTCATGCTCGTGACGGGCCTGTTGTTTTTGCTCAAGGTCGCGTTCAGTTTTGCGGTCAATCACGCTAGCGGCGGCGCAGTGATGTGCCGTGGCGATACCGGTGCCTCGGTGCCAGCGTCATGACGAGCGCGCGGAATCGCATCATTGAGGCGGCGTTCCGGCTGTTTTTGAAGCAAGGCTATGAAAATGCCAGCATGGCGGAACTCGTCGCCGTGACGGGCCTGTCAAAAGGCGCCGTTTACCATCACTTCCGGGACAAGGAGGCGCTGCACGACGCTGCGATTGATCATTTTTTCCTGCGCTTCTTTTCTTCCACCATATCGGGCAATGTCAACTCGGATAAGTTGGATTGCGTCCTCGACCTAGATGCTCTCGTCGGAGCGATGATTGCCGACTTCTCTCGGTTGCTTGAAACGGTTACTGCGATCGTTCCTGATGTCGGGGCATATTATCGTTTCCTTTTCGATGCCTTACCGAAAGTGCGGCCATTCATTCGCGATCGCTTGTCGGGTGCGCAGGCTGCCGTTGCGGTTGCAATGCGGTGCGGGCAAAAGCGCGGGCAGCTCAATCCTTCGCTCGACCCCGACGCGGCGGCGATGCAGTGCTTGGCGATGATAGAGGGGGCTGCACTGCTTTGTGTCCTGGATGGGGCGGGGGAATGGGATGCCGCCTTCGAAAGGACCATTCTGCCATTTGTGGAGAGTTTGCGCGTCAGGCCGAGCGCGTAGCGAGATATCGACGGTTTGCCGGGAATGCCCTGCCCGGCGCATATGTCCGCGGGAAATCCCAGCGCGCCGACAACGCAATCGCGCCGCTCAGCAAGGTGTCGGCATTGCGCCAAATTCGATGTCGCAGATGTTTGAAAATGGTGGACGCGCTGAGGTGAGGTGGTGCCGGTTTTCTGGACAGGGTGTTAAGCTAGTCCCGACCTGAAGGACTGGTACGGGAATGAAGACGGCGAGGAAGCGCTATAGCGCAGAGTTCAAGGCGAAGGTTGCGCTGGAAGCGATCCGGGGCGATCTGACGCTGGTGGAGTTGGCCGCGAAGCATGGCGTTCACCACACGATGATTGCGTCGTGGAAGCGGCAGGCTATCGCGGGGATGGCGGGCACATTTTTGGGTGCGGGCGAAGCTTGACGTGCTCCCCTGAAATGTGACCGATTTTGAGTAGAGTCCGGCGCGAAGGAGTCGGACGTAATGAAGCGAAGCAGGTTCAGCGAAGAGCAGATCATCGCGATATTGAAGGAGCATGAGGCGGGGA
>NZ_JAXMPB010000006.1:0-309084 GCF_034380315.1 Sphingopyxis sp. | reverse complement strand
TCGGAAAATACGGCTGAAGACGCGCCATCTGCTCGTCCGTCAGCCAATACAAATCACTCATCATTCAGGCTCCTCACCCCAAGCCTGAATCACAGCCGTCACCGCAAATCAATGGGTCCTGACCCTAACGCCAAGCACGGCTTGACTCCCAATTAATATCGCGCCTTCCTGTCGATCGGTTGATCTTGTCCTGATTGTCGTGCGTTATTCTGGGAAAACGGAAAAGGGGGCGGTGAAGATGTTGCAGAAGATGTCACGAAAACTTGCTTTGGGCGCGTTGTTCTTGACGATACTCGCACTTGGAGCCTTTGCCTTCGTGGAGTATCAGAAAGCGCGCTACTACGGCGGTCTGACACGCGCGGTCGATCGCGCGGCATTCATCGGGGAGGGTGGCCCCATATTGATAGAGAATGTCGCGATACTGTCTGAAGATGGCGCAACGATGTTGCCGTCACGGTTCGTCCTGATACGCGATGGCAAGATTGCGCGTATCGGCGCTGCGCGTGAAGGGTTGGGCGTGCCGGATGGGGCGAAGGTTCTGGATGGCCGAGGGAAATATCTGATTCCGGGGCTGATCGATAGTCATGTCCACCTGGAGCGCAGATCGAACGATCTGCTCGTCTTGTTGGCGCATGGCGTGACCTATGTCCGTGAGATGGGAGGCAGTCGTGCGTCGCTGGAGATGCGGCAAGCCACGCGAGCGGGCGCTGCCGGTCCGCATATGTACGTCGCGTCGCGGAAGATATACGGTGATGCCGGTTTCCATGGCATATTTACCGCTTGGACGCGGACCCGTATCAACATTGCCGATCCGGCGGATGCCGACAGCGTCGCGCTGCGATTGGCTGAGCAGGGATATGACGCGATCAAGATCGGCGGATTTACCACGCCGGAGGTTCATCGCGCGGTTCTCGCTGCTGCGAAAGAACGCAACCTCGATCCGATAGGCCACCTTCACAAGGACAGCACGCTGAAGGATATGCTTTCGAGCGGGCAACGTGAACTGTCCCATGTGGAGGAGGTGACGAAGGCACTGATCAATGAATATGGCGGGTACGGGCCGGACGAAGGCGATCGATTTCTCGCTTACGTCAGGCGCCGGGCCGACGATGTTGCGCGGGATATTCGCGAAGCGCGGATCGCCGTGGGGTCATCGATCGCCTTGATGGATAGCATTCCGGTTCAGAAATTCGCGCTTGCCCCCGCGCTCTGCGACCTTGACCTGCGATATGTCGATCCCGGTCAGATAGAAGGCACATTGCTTACGCCTGGCTGGCTTTCCGGTGAGAACATATATGGGCTAGCGCCGGACGAGGCCGCTGACCCAGCCCGTTCCGCCGCCGTCAAGCGCTGGTGGACCACCTATGTCGAAGCGGTCCGTGTCTTGGCTGCTGCGCTTTCCCGAAATGGCGCAACGATTCTGGCGGGTACTGACGTCGGAACCCCGATCCTCGTACCCGGGAAATCGCTGCATCAGGAGCTTCAGGCTCTTGTTGCCAGCGGTCTCAGTGCGCGACAGGCCTTGCATAGTGCGACCGCAGCCCCCGGTGAATGGCTTGGCAAACCTGTCGGCCGTATTGTGCCGGGCTACGCGGCAGATCTGGTCTTGCTCGACGCCGATCCACTGGTCGATATATCGCATACAAGCCGCGTGAGCGATGTGTTCGTGGTCGGGCGGCTTTTTCGGCGAGGTGATCTCGATCGAATGCTCGCCGAGGTCGCGCAGGCAAATCAAGCGGCTCGAACAGTCGATGTCGCTGCTCATTGTGCCCCAAGGGCTGAGCCGGAATCCTGATCTGACGGATGGGGCTGAAGGGCGCATCGCCGCGCAACTTTTCGGGTGGCGATGGTTTGGAAGATTCGCGTGCTGGAACAATGCATCCGGTGTCCTTGCCTTCTCCGGCGAGTTGCTGTGTGGCGCGGTTTCCGCGTGGATGCTCTCCTGGAAAGGTTAATTTGGGCGGAGCTTTGGCTTGCTTTGGCGGGCATGCGATGGCAACGAAAAAGCAGGGTCGTTGCGTGAAAACTTAATAAGTTCAAGGGGGAACGGACGTGCCGATCAATGCACTGGAAAACCGCGCGCCTGTCGGCGTGCCGATGGCTGTGCTCGCAAGCTTGGCTGACAAGCCGTCTTCTGGTGCAATCGCACAGGCTCCTGCCGCCACGGAGACCCATGATCGTCGCCGTTGCCCGTCGGACCGTTCGCTGCGGAAATATAATCTGCGAACGGCGACTTTTTTTGCTGCCGGCATGTCATTGGCGGTTTCTGCCGCGCCTGCCTGGGGGCAGGATCGCGTTTATGCAGGTCCCGGCACCGATTGGACGTCGGCTGCCAATTGGAGCGGCAGCGATGCAGCCGATTCTGCTAGCGAAACGGCTGTTTTTCAGAATAATGGCGCTCCGACAAACATCACGATCTCCAGTAACGTGCCGGCAGCCGGCGTGCGATTCGACGCCGGTGCACCAGCGCGCACAATCAATGTGCGGGCGTTCCTGAGCCTGTTCGGGGCGGGCATCAACAATCAATCAGGCGCCATTCAGACGATCAACATCGACGGTGCCGTGCAGGGCTCGACCACGCTTCAACTCGCGAACGCTAGCGACATCGTTGGAACGCAGACAAATATCCGCGTCGGCAACGGCTTCATGCAGATCGCGCAGCAGGCGAACGCAACCATGGCTCACGTCATGATGGACGGCGGGATACTTTCGCTCGAAACGAACGACGGCACCGCGACAGTGGGTGCCCTGAGTGGCGACGGTAGAGTTCAGGCGATCAGTGCAAACGGTGCGATCGCCAATCAGCAATTGACTGTGGGGGGGACTGAACCTTTCGACGGTGTTTTCTGGGCGGATTGGGCAAAATCCTGGCATGACGGTGGACCTCGTCAAGGTCGGCACCGGCACGCTGACGCTAACGGGCGCGAACACTTACAATGGCACGACGACGATAAGTGCCGGCGTGCTGCAGATCGGCAATGGGAGCAACTCCGGGGCGCTCGGTAGCGGTGCCGTCATCAACAACGCGGTGCTGCGGGTAAGCCGGGGCGGTACCTATGAGATATCAAGCGCAATCAGTGGCACCGGTAACCTTGAACTTACCACCGCACGACTGATTCTCAGCGGAGCGAACAGCTATTCCGGTACGACCCGGATCGATGCGGGTGGCGTGCTTAACGTCCGCAACGCCAGCGGGCTTGGGACGGTAGCGGGCCAAACGGTCGTGCAATCCGGCGGCGCGCTGGAGTTCCAGGGCAACATGACCATCGCCGAGTCCCTGTTGCTGAATGGCACCGGCGTCAACAATGGCGGCGCGCTGCGCAATGTTGCGGGCCGGAATACGGTCAGCGGCGCCATCACCCTGCAGTCGGATACGCTCATCACGGCGGCTGGTAATGCGGCGCTGGGTACCGACGAACTCGTGTTGGGCGGGTCGTTCATTGGTAACGGATTCGATCTTACGATCGACGGCACGGGCCGCGTGACCGCCAATGCGCCGATCAGTGGCATCGCTTCGCTGACTCAGAACGGATTTGGCTTCCTCACCTTGGGCAATATCAATCTGAATGCGCCGGTCACGGTCAATTCCGGAACGCTTCGGTTGGTCGGCGGTGCGTCCGTGGCCAATAGTGTGGCGGTGACGGTGAATGGAACCGGCAACCTCGAGCTCGCCAATTCGGAAACAATTGGATCGCTGACGGGCACTGGGAATGTTGAGCTGGTCTCGGGGGCGACGCTTTCGGTCGGCAACAACAATGGTTCGACGACCTATGCGGGTGTGATCGAGGATGGTGGTTCCGTCGGCTCTCTCGTGAAGACTGGCACAGGTACGCTGACGCTGACGGGCGCGAACACTTACAATGGCACCACAACGATCAGTGCCGGCGTGTTGCGGGTCGGAGACGGTGGCAGCACCGGAGCGCTCGGCACGGGCGCCGTCATCAACAATGCGGTGCTGCGGGTAAGCCGGGGCGGCAGCCATGAGATATCAAGCGCAATCAGCGGTACCGGCAACCTTGAATTGACGACCGGACAGTTGACCCTCAGCGGAGCGAACAGCTATTCCGGTACAACCCGGATCGATGCCGGCGCCGTGCTCAACATCCGCAACGGCGGCGCCCTTGGAACGACCGCGGGCCAAACGGTCGTGCAATCCGGCGGCGCGCTCGAGCTTCGGGACAGCATTACCATCGCGGAACCCTTGTCGCTGAACGGCACCGGCATCGCCAATGGCGGCGCGCTACGCAATGTTGCGGGCCGGAATACGGTCAACGGTGCCATCACCCTGCAGTCGGATACGCTCATCACCGCCGCTGGCAATGCGGCACCGGGCGGCGATGAACTGGTGCTGGGCGGAGCGTTTATCGGTAACGGATTTGACCTTGCGATCGGTGGCACGGGACGCGTGACCGCCAATGCGGCGATCAGCGGCGTTGCGTCATTGACCAAAAATGGCACGGGCACGCTGACACTCGCAGGTGCCAACAGTCATACCGGCATTACGAACATTCAATCGGGGGTTTTGAACGTCCGGCATGGCGCGGCGTTGGGCGCGACCGCCGCCGGGACGAACATAGCGAGCGGCGCGGCACTTGAAATCGAAGGGAGCATAAACCTTTCGGAGGCAGTGACGGTCGGGGGGGGCGGCGTATCCAATGGTGGTGCGATCCGCAACCGGTCGGGCGTCAACTCGCTGGGCGGCGTGGTCACGCTGGCATCGGACACCCGGATCAACAGCGATTCGGGCGAATTCGACCTTGCCGCGATGATCGGTAACGGCAATGCGCTCACGATCGGGGGGGCAGGGCTGACGCGCGTTCAGGGCCCCATCACGGGGCTTTCCGACTTTACCAAGGATGGCAGCGGGACGGTCCTGCTTTCGGGCAGCGGCAACAGTTTTTCCGGCGCAACGCGGATTGTCGAGGGCACCTTGCTGGTGGCGGGCGGCTCGGCCATTTCGGATTCTTCGGCCGTCATCATGAGCAGCGGTCTGTTCGGTATCCAGTCGAGCGAAGCGATCGGGTCGCTGAGCGGAAACGCGGGCGTCGTTCGCATCTCCGACAGTATGGTGCTGACTACCGGCGGGAATGGCCAGGATACGCTGTTCGCCGGTACCATCGTCGGCGATGCCCTTGGCACGGGCAGGCTGGTCAAAACCGGTTCCGGTATGTTCACTCTGACCGGCGCCAACAGCTATGCCGGTGGCACGAGCGTCAACGCTGGCACGCTCCGGATCGGGAACGGCGGAACGGCCGGGTCCATCGCCGGACCGGTTTCGCTGGCGTCCGCAGGCAATCTTGTTTTTGACCGCGGCGACGATCTGTTGGTTGGCGCCGTGATCACAGGTTCCGGCACGATTCGGCAATCGGGGCTCGGTTCGCTGGTGTTGGCGGGTAACAATGCGCCGGCGCAGGTATTTACGGGGAGTATATTTGTCGATGCCGGTCGCCTCGCGATCGACGGCAGTTTTGGCGATACGGTCGCGAATAGCGCGCGGATCGTCGTCGGCGCCTCCGGCACGCTCGGCGGCAGCGGCACTTTTTGGGGCGATGTCGATGCGCAGGCGGGTACGCTCGCGCCGGGGAACAGTCCTGGCACGTTGACGATCGGGGGGAATTTGACCCTTGGCGCTGCGACGATCCTGAATTTTGAACTTGGCGAATCCGGCGTGGTCGGCGGGCCGAACAACGATCTGATCGTTGTCGGCGGCAATCTGACGCTCGATGGTACGCTCAATACGACCGGCTTCGGCGCCGGTTACGGTCCCGGCTATTACCGCCTCTTCAACTATGGGGGGACGCTCACCGATAACGGGCTCGCCATTGGCTCGATTGCCGGGGGCTACACCCCGACGATCCTGACCAACATCGGCGGTCAGGTGAATCTTCTGCTCGGCGACGGTTCGGCGCAGCGGGTCCAATATTGGGACGGCACCGATATGACGGGCGCCAGCGGCGCGACGAGCGGGAATGGCGGCGCTGGCGTGTGGAGCGCGGGCGGAACCAACTGGACCGCGCAGAACGGCTTTGCAGTGAATGATGCGTGGCAAAGCCAGGTCGCGGTGTTCGGCGGCGCCAGCGGCGGCGCGGTCACGGTCGAGGGGGTGCAGACCTTTCAGGAACTGCGATTTGAAACCAACGGTTATACGCTTCAGACGGGCGTCGGCGGCGGGCTCGCAACGACCGGGGGCTTCTCGGTAATCAAGGTTGATGCCGACTTGGCGAGCGTCAACGTTGGCATCTCCGGCAATGGTGGTCTGACCAAGACGGGAGCGGGAACGCTCTTGATGGGCGGGGCGAGCAGCTACGCCGGGGTCACGACGATATCGGAAGGCACGCTTCAGATCGCAGCATCGGGTTCGATCGGCGGCGCTGGCCTCGTCAATGCCGCTAATCTGGTCAATGCCGGGGTAGTCAATGCCAGCATCAACAACAGCGGCTCGTTGACATCGACGGGAATTGTGAATGGCGCACTGACGAACAGCGGCTCGGCAGCGATCGCGGGGCAGCTGAACGGCAATATCGGCAACACCGGCTCGATAATGTTGACCGGTGCGACAACCGGCGTCACCGCTCTGAGCCAGACGGCCGCGGGCAGCGTCAATCTCGCGGGTTTCGATACCAGCCTCGGCAGCCTCAGCGGCGCGGGTGTCGTTCAATTGGGCGGTGCGACGTTAGCTGTCGGCAGCGGCAACGGCAGCACCAGTTTCGCGGGCGTTATTTCCGGGGCAGGTGGCCTGACCAAGACCGGAACCGGCACCCTGACGCTAAATGGCGTCAATGTTTATACGGGCTCGACCAGCGTCACGCAGGGCGTGCTGCATATCGGTTCGACCGGCCAGATTGGCGGTGCCGGGGTCACGAACAGCGCGGGGTTCGTGAATGCGGGAACGGTTAATGCGTCCCTCGTCAACAGCGGTTCCTTGGCATCGACCGGCATAATCAATGGCGGGCTCAACAACAGCGGGTTGGTGGCGCTCGCGGGTCAACTCAACGGCAGCGTCGACAATAGCGGCGCCATTGCTTTGACCGGTGTGACGACGGGTATCGCAGCGCTGACCCAGACCGCCGCCGGCAGCTTTGATCTTGGCGGGTTTTCCACGACGATCGGGATGCTTGGCGGAGCCGGGTCGATCGTCACTGGAACCAACGCTGGAACCACGCTCACGGTCGGCAATGCCTCGTCGTCGACTTTCGTCGGTACGATTGGGGGTAACGGACGGCTCGTGAAAACGGGTGCCGGCACGCTGACCCTGACCGGCGCGAGCGGCCATGGCGGTGGCACGGTTATTTCCGAAGGTTCGCTGCGCCTTGGTGATGGTGGTACCACGGGGAGCGTCAGCGGCCCGATCGAAGTGGGTGGCACCCTGATCATCGATCGCAGCGATGTCTATGCGCTGACCAACGCCCTGTCGGGTGCGGGCGTGCTTGTTCAGGCGGGCAGCGGCACGACCGTACTCAGCGCCGCCAACGGTCTGACCGGCGGTATGGTGGTTTCGAACGGTCGCCTACGCGGTGATACGACCTCCTTCGGCGCGAACACGATTCGCGCTGACGGTACCGTCGAATTCGCGCAGGCTGCCGCTGGCAGCTATGCGAGCCAGATCAGCGGTTCTGGCGTGCTGGAAAAAACCGGTGCGGGAAGACTGACGCTGACCGGAAACTCGGCCTTTTCGGGCCAGACTCGCCTGCTCGGCGGCGAATTGACCGTCAATGGTTCGCTTGCGCAGTCGGCGCTTGCGGTGGCGGCTGGGGCCCGCCTGTCGGGAAGCGGAACGGTCGGCAGCGTCACGCTGGCGAATGGCGCCACAATCGCTCCCGGCAATTCGATTGGCACGCTCAACGTCAACGGCGACATCGTTTTCGCGGCGGGGTCAACCTATGAAGTCGAGGTCGATCCGACCGGATCCGCAACCGACCTGATCGCCGCGACGGGCCGGGCAATCCTGAACGGCGGATCGGTGGTGCACATCGGTCTGGACGGGAACTACCGGCCGCAGACGATTTACACGATCCTGACGGCCGCTGGCGGCATCGAGGGTGCCTTCGCGGATGTGTCGTCGCACTTTGCGTTCCTCGATCCGAAACTTGGATATGGCCCGAATTCGGTGACATTGACGCTCGAACGCAATGACATCAGTTTTTCCGATATTGCCGTCACGACGAACCAGCGCGGAGTGGCGAGCGGGGTGGAACAACTACGCTTTGGCAATCCGCTGTTTGAAACGGTGCTTGTCCTCGATGACGGCGGGGCTCGGCTCGCATTCGATCTGCTCTCGGGCGAAATCTACCCCTCGCTCCTGTCCGGCTTTGTACAGGACAGCCGGTTTGTGCGCGGTGCGGCGCTCGAACGAATGCAGCAGTTCGGCGCGGCGGCCGACGCCGAACCCGGCGTTCGTTACTGGATGCAGGCGATGGGATCGCGCGGGCATCTCGATGGCGACGGTAACGCACGCCGCTTCAAGCAGGATTCAGGCGGATTCCTGATGGGAGTCGACGCTATAGCCGACGAAACGGTTCAACTCGGCGCCTTCGGCGGTTATCAGCAGGGCGACGGAACTGTTCATGCCGCTGCTTCCGAAGCGGATATCAAGAGCTATCATGTCGGGGCCTATGTCGGCGCGGACATGGGCGCGCTCGGTTTGCGGGCGGGTTATGCGTTCGGCTGGCATGATGCTGATGTCACGCGCCGGATCGCCTTCTCGAGCTTCGGTGATGTCACGACCGGTCGTTTCGATGCCTCGACTACTCAGGCCTTTGCGGAGATTGGTTACCGGCTTGATTTCGGTGCGCTGCAGCTTGAGCCCTTTGCGCAGATCGCCCGAGTCTGGGTCGAAGGCGAGGCGATGAACGAAACCGGCGGCGTTGCCGCGCTTCGCGTTGCGCGCAGCAAGATGTCGACCGCCGTTTCCACGATCGGCGCCCGGCTGGACCAGCACTTCTCGTTAGGGACGATCAATGCTGGATTGAAGCTTTCGGCCGGTTGGCGGCATGCGTTTGACGATCGCTTGCCGGTCGCGAGTAGCCGGTTTGTGGGCTCGTCGCCGTTCGTAATCGCTGGTGCACCGATCGCACGCGATGCGTTCGCGGCGGATATCGGCATCAACGTCGCCCTGTCCGACCGCGCCCGGATTGATATCTCCTACAATGGGGACGTCGCGAGCAGGGCGGTCTCGCACACAGGCCGCGCGGCCTTTACCTGGGCCTTTTGACGTAGGTTTGTCCCCCACACCTTGACGCGATGGCAAACGCCGGAGAACGAATGGGATACTCTCCGGCGTAATATGTCTGACCTCGTCTCCCCCAATCGACCGATCGGGGGAGGGGAGCGCCTTTCCATTTGTCGGAAAAGTTTTACTTGTCGGGCTATGGTGTTGGCGTCAGCTAGCCAATCTCGGTCTGCTGAGACGATATCTTGAAAGCGGGCGTGGCCTATATGGCTCATCCGCATCTTGTGGTGCCAAAATCATGAATCATCCGGAGAATTTCACGGATGATGGTGCGGTCGAGAAGACTCGAACTTCCACGGCCTTTCGGCCACAACGACCTCAACGTTGCGCGTCTACCAGTTCCGCCACGACCGCACATCATGATGGGGCCGAACGGGTCCGGCACCGGGTAGGAGCGGGCGATTAGCAAAGCGGTTCGGGGGATGCAAGCGCCCTTTGTAGCATTTATTTTCGCGGTGCTATCAGGGACGCTCCCGGCGCTGTCCACCGGGCCTCATGTCATTGAATGGACTCATAAGCGTCATCCAACTGTCATTGCTCTACCGTCAGACCGTCATCGAATCATCCTAGTGGCGGCGTCACCGGGGGCGGGGCGGTCGAGCCTTCCTTGCTCGCCGGTGATTTTCAGCAGCGCCGACGGCGCACACCGGGAACGGAGATTTTCATGGCGGCTTTTGCGCGCGTTCGTTTGGTCATGCTCAGCGGCGTGGCCTGTACCATTCTGGCGGCCTGCGGGGCTGACGGCGTCGCGTCGCCGGGTGAAGGGACGATTGTCATTCCCACGCCGACCCCCACACCCACGCCGACCCCGACGCCCACGCCAACACCGACGGGCGTGACTCCGGCTGCCAATTGTCCGACGATTGCCGGCCCGTCGACGGCGCAGTTTACTGACCTCGGTACGATCACCGGCCCCGAGGGAACGTGGCGCAACTGTGCTTTCCCGTCGCGCTTCACGGCCTCGACCGCAATTCCGAAGGTTGCCGGCGTAATCTATTCGCTGCCAGGGCGTGTCGATGTTGGCACCGACCAAGGCGCGACGAGCACCAACACCGACGTAACGCTCACGATCGACCCGGGCGTCATCATTTTTGGTTCGACGGGCGTGTCTTATCTGGTCGTCAATCGCGGTAACAAGATTGATGCCGTCGGTACGCCGACCCAGCCGATCATCTTTACGGGGCGCGGCAATGTCGTCGGTTCGGCCGGCGACCAGACCTCGCAGCTTTGGGGCGGCGTCGTTCTGCTCGGCCGTGCGCCGATCACCGACTGTCTGGCGCCGGGGGCCGCAGAGGGCACCGCAGCGTGCGAGCGCGATACGGAGGGTACATCCAACGCCCTGTATGGTGGCGCACAGCCGGGCGATAATTCGGGGCGTATGTCCTATGTCCAGATCCGCTATTCGGGTTTCGTCCTTAGCGCGGACAAGGAGTTGCAAGGCCTTACCCCGTCGGGCGTCGGCTCGAACACCCAACTCGACCATATCCAGATCCATAACAGTTCCGATGACGGGATCGAGGTTTTTGGTGGCCGTCCGAATTTCAAGCATCTGGTGCTGACGGGCAATGAGGATGATACGCTCGACACCGATGTCGGGTACAAGGGCAATATCCAATATGTGATTGGCGTCCAGCGGGCCGGCGGCGCGGTTGGCGATTCGATGATGGAAATCGATTCGGACGGCAATGAAAACGCGGTGCCGCGTCAGAATGTCACGATTTCGAACTTCACCTTCATCCACCGCAACAGTGCGGCCGGCAATGGTGCCGCGATCCGTATCCGCGGCGGCGCCGACTATACCTTCGCCAATGGTCTTATCGTGACCGGGACGCGCTGCCTTCGCGTCGACAGCGCCACGACCACCCAGACCACCGGTGCCGACGAAGCGGGGCCGCCGAAATTCTATTCGGTTTCGATGCAGTGCAATGCAACGCCCTTCCGCGGCTCGAACGGCGTCAGCGATGCCGAAGTGCAGGCGATTTTTGAAGGCGGTACGAACAATCGTTCAAACTATGTGTCCAGCCTGACGAACCTGTTCGTCAATGGCGCCACCGAAACGGGTTACGCGCCGTTCAATGCCAAGACGCTGAACGCCTTCTTCGACACCACCGCTTATGTCGGCGCCGTTCGTGACGCCAATGACACTTGGTATCAGGGCTGGACCTGCAGTTCGGCGACCGCGAGCTTCGGCAGCACTAGCGGATCCTGCTCGGCCCTGCCGACTACCTGATCGCCAGCGATCCCCCGGGGAGCGGGCAGGTCATGTGGCGGCCCGCTCCTCATCTGCATATTTTCAGGGACAACCCACCATGACCAAGCGGCCGATCCTCACCAGTCTGCTCCTTCTCAGTTCTGCACTTGTTGCGCCTGCGGCGCTTGCCCAGAATGCCGAGCCCACCGCGGCCGACGACATTCAAGGGCAGGGCGCTGCAGCCGATGACGCTGCAGTTGTGGAAGAGGAGGCCGACGTTTCGATTCCTGGCGGTGCCAACCAGGAAATCGTCGTCACCGGTCGTTACACGCCCAACGTCGTGCGGGCGACCCCCGAAGTGGTCTCGGTGCTGTCCTCGGCGGATATCGCCCGTACCGGCGAAGGCGATATTTCAGGATCGCTTCAGCGCGTTACCGGTCTCAGCGTCGTGGGTGGAGGCTTTGTCTATGTTCGCGGTCTTGGTGATCGCTATTCGCTGGCGCTGCTGAACGGTTCGCCCCTGCCCAGCCCAGAGCCGTTGAAGCGCGTCGTCCCGCTCGACATCTTTCCGACCAATGTGATCGATTCGACCTTGGTGCAGAAAAGCTATTCGGTGAACTTTCCGGGCGAATTCGGTGGCGGTGTCATCAACCTGACCACCAAGGCGACCCCGCGTGAAAGCTTCTTAACATTTTCTGGCGGAGTTGGCTGGGACAGCGAAACGACGAACGAGCTCGGCTATACCTATTATGGCGGCGATGCCGACTGGACCGGGTTTGATGATGGTACCCGCGATGTTCCGCCGTTGTTGAAGGCGGCTCTGAACAGCGGAAAGCCGATTCTCGAAGGCGCCGATTTCAGTCAGGACGATCTGGAAGCGATCCAGACGGAACTGGTGAACGCTCCGACCACGCTGCTTCAGCAGAACAATCATATTCCCATCAACTGGTCGGCGGGCGTGACCGGCGGAACCACTATCCAGCTTCCCAATGGCGAACTTGGCATCATCGCCACTGCAGGTATCAGCAACAAGTGGCGGACACGCGACACGTTGCAACAGACCTCGCTGAACCAGGATCTGTCCGGTGATCCGCAAACCAGCTATAACCGTGTCGTTACTGACAACCGCGTCGTTGTGAACGGCCTTTTGGGGTTCGGGTTGGAGCTTGGCGATCACAAGTTGCGCTGGACCAATCTCTATATCCGCGACACGTTGAAGCAGGCGCGACTGGCGCTCGGTACCGACCGGAACCAGTCTGATCGCGACATTATGAAGCAGGACACCGCCTGGTACGAGCGCCAACTGATCAACACGCAGTTCGTGGGCGAATTCAAGTTCGACGCCTTGAAGCTCGATCTGCGTGGAGGCTATGCCAATTCGCAGCGCGAAGCGCCTTATGAGCGCAGCTTTACCTATGTCCGAACAAATTTGCCGCTCGCTCAGGATCCGGTCGGCGATCGCTTCGTCAACGACCTCGGCGGCAGTCGCGGTGATGCTTCCATCGCCTTTTCCGACCTGAACGAGGATCTGTGGTCCGGCGGGATTGACCTGTCCTATGAAATCGCGCCGCGCGTCTCCGCAACCATCGGCTATGCCTATAGCGACACCCATCGCGTGTCAGAGCGCAGATCCTTTCTGTTCCGGGCTTCGAACCTGCCGATTGCCGTGCAGCAGTTGCGGCCCGATTATCTATTGTCGGATGCGACGATACAGCTTTACGACATCACGCTGATCGAAACATCGGCGCAGGACGGGACGGCTGCCTTCGATGCCAAGCTGCGCACCCATGCGGGTTATGCGCAGTTGCAAGCGGAATTGGCTGCTGGCATCAACGTCAACGCTGGTGTGCGATATGAGGACGCGAAACAGACTGTCTCGCCGATCGACCTGTTCAATACTGGTGCGTCATCGATCGTGCCGACGAACCTTGCCAATGATTATTGGCTGCCAGCGGTCACGCTGACCTGGGAAATGGCGCCAGATATGCAATTGCGTGTCAGCGGGTCGAAGACGATCGCGCGTCCGCAGTTTCGCGAGTTGGTTGCGCAAATCTATCAGGACCCTGAATCGAACCGGTTGTTCCGCGGCAACCCGTCGCTCGGCGACAGCGAGTTGTGGAACGCGGAGGGTCGATATGAATGGTATTTTGGCCGCGACCAGCGCCTGACCGCCGCTGTCTTTTACAAGTCCATCGACAAGCCTATCGAGGCATATACCTCGGTATCCGATTCGGCGATCAACTCCAGCTATGCCAATGCGCCCAAGGCGACGCTTTACGGCGCCGAGTTTGAGGTACAGAAATATTTTCCGCTCGACACGCTCTCCGACGCCGGGTTCTGGCAAAGTCGCCGCTTTGTCGTGATCGGCAACTACACGTTCACCAAATCGAAGATTAGAGTGGGGGCTAACGATACCACCGTTATCAACGGCGTTGTACAGGATGCGTCGAACTTCTTTTTTGATGGCGCGCCCCTGACCGGCCAGTCGGATCACTTGGTCAACGTCCAGTTCGGACTGGAAGATCAGGACAAGCTGTCACAGCAAACACTGCTGATCACCTATGCCAGTCCGCGTGTCACGAGTCGCGGACCGTCCGGGCAGCCCGATCTTAAGGAAAAGCCGGGCGTCCAGATCGACTTCGTTGCCCGCCAAGGCTTGACCATGCTGGGCCGGGAAGTCGAATTGAAGTTCGAAGCGCGGAACCTGACCGGCCGCACTTATAAGGAAGTGCAGGAGGCGGGTGATAATCGCATCTATTTCAACCGCTACAAGCTGGGTCGAACTTTCTCTCTCGGCGCATCGATGAAATTCTGAACCCGCAAGGCTCCTTCCCGATAGGGGAGGAGCCTCAAATGGCGCCCGGACTCGCTCGGCTGCCAAAAAACTGTAATCTTCCGGTCAACTGATTGTCATCGATTGCCTCTAGGCGATTCGGGACGACGGCTTCAGTTGGGGGATAAAGAGATTTCATGGCGACGCTGATGTCCGGATCGGCCGTAAGGATGCCGCGTGCGCTGCCCGGCTGGCTTCGCGCTGCGCGCCGTTCGCCGCGTGACGCTGGTCCGTTTCTGTTGGTGCTGCTGCTGGGCGCGCTGCTCATTTGGCAATCGGTTCGACTGCTTTGGACGTTGATCGTTCCATTGTCGCCGCTCGGTGCCTGGCAACCGCAAGCCGCCATCATTGCGTCTCCGGCGGAACGGCGTGCCTTGTTTGTTGGTCTTGATCCTTTTTTCCGCGGGGCGGCGCAGAGCGCGGCAAATGCCAATGTGACTGCACTTGGCCTGACGCTTTTTGGCATCAATCTGAACGAAGCGACGGGTGGCGGATCGGCGATTATCGCTGCCGATGATGGTGTTCAGTCGAGCTATGCCGTGGGCGATGAAATCGCTCCGGGTGTGACGCTCGCCGGGATCGCCTTCGACCATGTGCTGCTCGATCGCGGAGGCGCGCGTGAAAGTCTGTTCCTCGATCAGAGCGGCGAGGCGCCCGTAGCGACGCCCGTGTCGTCGCTGCCCGCGCCAACGCCGGAGATCGGATCGGCTGCCGCTGGCAGTGCAGGTGATAGCGGCGAATTGTCGCCTGCGGCGGTCAAAGCCGGTGTGGGCTTTGCGCCGCGAACCGAAAATGGTCGCGTTACCGGATTGGTTGTCCAGCCACAGGGAGACGGCGCAACCTTCAGGGCCGCCGGGCTGCGTCCCGGCGACGTCATTCGCGGCGTGAATGGGCGCCCCATTGGTTCGGCGGGCGATGCTGCCGCGCTGGCGGGCCAGATCACGCCTGGCGCTCGCATTTCGCTCGAGGTCGAACGGGGTGCCAGCACGGTTCCCGTCGCCATTTTTCTGTCCAAACAATAGAGTCCTATGCGCTTTAAACTGTCCTTGATGCTTGCGGTCGCTCTGGTTTCAGCCGTTCCGGTTCCAACGCTCGCACAATATACGCTCAATGTCCGCGATGCCGATATTCGCGCTTTCATTCAGGATGCGGCGCGGATCACGGGCCGTACCTTCGTTATCGATGGCCGCGTGAATGGCAAAGTGTCGGTCGTTACCGACCGTCCGCTGTCGCGAAGCGAATATTTTGAGATTTTTCTCGCGACGCTTCGTTCGAACGGTCTGGTGGCCGTGCCTGGACCGAACGGCAGTTACCGCGTCCAGCCGATCGATGGAGCAGCTGCGCAGCCGGGACGTATCGGAAGCGCCCGCGCGGCACAGAACCAATTCGTTACAGAGATTATTCGACTGAAGCACATTGATGCAGTGGCCGCCGTCGAAACCTTACGTCCACTGGTAAGCCCGCAAGGGTCGCTGACCGCGAACCGCAACGCCAACAGTTTGGTCGTGGCGGACTTCGCCGACAATATCCGCCGTATCCGTGCGCTAGCGTCGAGCATCGACCGCGACACATCGACAAGCCGCGTCGTGACGCTAAAAAATGCGGGTGCACGCGAAATTGCGGCAGCGTTGCAGGCGCTTGTTCCGGCCGCTGGGGAGGGAGCTCAGGCGCCGGTCGCGATAGTGCCGATCGATAGCAGCAATGCAATTGCTTTGAGAGGCGATCAGGCGCTGGTCGCGCGTTTCGTCCAGATGGCGACAGACCTCGACCAGAAGGCAGCTGGCGGGACGGAGTTGCGCGTTTACTGGCTCGAACATGCCAATGCCGAAACCTTGCTGCCAACACTGCAGCAATTGGTTGGCGGCGGTAGCGATCCCGCGCAAAAGGCTGGCCTCCCGCCTGCTTCTAGCTCGTCTTCGTCCGGTAATGGCGCAGGCGCCGGTGCGCCGGTTGCGGCGCCCACTGCTGCCTCCTCGACGGTGAGCGGCGCGGGCGGCAGCATCGCGACGCGCGGTCCGGCGATCGTCACCCGCTATGAAGGGGCGAATGCCATCATCGTTGCGGCCAATTCGGACGTGCAGCGGATGCTCGGCGAGTTGATCCGCCAGCTCGACAGCCGCCGCGAACAGGTACTGGTCGAAGCGATTGTCGTCGAGATCGGCGACGATGCGGCCAAGCGGCTGGGTGTCCAGTTTTTGCTCGGCGGCAAGAATATTCCTTTCGTCGCGACCAGCTACGGCAACGCGCAGCCCAATATCTTGACGCTTGGCGGAGCATATGCCGCGACGAAGCTGACGCAGGACAAGACCACGGTGGACGGTGAAACCGTAGTTACCCAGACGACGAGTGCGCTTGGCAATAGCCTGCAAGAGGCCGCCGCGGCGTCTTTGTTGTCGGCTACGGGCGGATTTGCCGGATTTGCGGGTGATATCGGAAAGAACACCGTGTTTGGTGCCATCATCAACGCCGTGAAATCGGACACGACGTCAAACTTGCTCGCGACGCCGCACATTGTCACGCTCGACAATCAGGCGGCGAAATTTCTGGTGGGGCAGGATGTGCCCATCACCACCGGCGAAGCGCTGTCCAAAAATTTCGATAATGCTTTTCGGACGGTTCAGCGCGAGGAAGTCGGGATCAAGCTGGAGGTGACGCCGCAGGTCAATGGCGCCGGTGAGGTCAAGCTGTTCCTTCGCCAGGAAGTGTCAAGCGTCGCCGGCCCGGTGTCGTCGCGCAACAGCGATCTGATTCTCAACAAGCGGGCCTTTGAAACCACGCTGACCGTCGACGATGGTGAAATTCTAGCCATCGGCGGGCTGCTCAACGACGATGAACGCCGCACGATCGAGCGCATTCCACTGCTTAGCGATATCCCGCTGCTCGGCGAACTCTTCAAATCGCGCAGCCGGACGCGGGCAAAGACCAATTTGATGGTGTTCATCCGCCCGACAATCCTGCGCAGCCGTGAGGACAATGCCGCGCTGACCGCGCGTCGCTATGGTTATGTCCGCAATTTCCAGTTGCAACGTAATCCTGATCAGGAACCCGCGATCGACACGCTGGTCCGGGACTATCTGGGCACGGTGCCGCCGGTGCCGAGCGAAGCGAACGCCGCCGACATCACCGTCGCGCCGGGCGACCTTCCCGGCCTTCGCCGTCCCGACGGAAGCATCGCCCCCGCCGACGTTCCGCCCTCGACGAACAGCGCGCCGCCCCCGCCGGCAGAGGGAGGCGGGCTTTGACCGACACCGAACCGGCGGCGCCGCAGCACGCGGCGCCGGTCGACATACCCTATGGCTTTGCGCGCTCTCACGGCGTGGTGATTGCGCCCGACGGTGAAGGCGGCTGGCTCGCGACGTTGCGTGCCGACGCCGATCCGGCCGTGCTGATCGAGGTCAAGCGCTATCTGGCGCAGCCGCTGCACGTCACCACCGCCAGCACCGCCGATTTCGACCGACTGCTCTCGGACCATTATGCCGTCGATGCCTCGGCGGCGATGGCGGGCTCGCTCGACGGCGGGGATCTCGATCTCAGCCTTCCGAGCGCCGAGGATCTGCTCGACAGCGCTGACGATGCCCCGGCGATCCGGCTGATCAACGCGATCATTGCCGAAGCGGTGCGCCAGGGCGTCAGTGACATTCACATCGAACCCTATGAAAGCGGGCTCGTCGTGCGGATGCGCACCGATGGGGTGCTGCGCGAACATCTGCGCATGCCGCCGCACGTCGCGCCGGTGGTGGTCAGCCGCATCAAGGTAATGGCGCGGCTCGACATCGCCGAACGCCGCGTGCCGCAGGACGGCCGTATCGCGCTGACGTTGGCGGGCAAGGCCGTCGATGTCCGCGTCTCGACGCTGCCCAGCCGCGCGGGCGAGCGGGTGGTGATGCGTATCCTGGACAAGGATGCGGCGGGGATCGATTTCGACGTCCTCGGTCTGTCGGGCGCCGCTGACCAGGTCTTGCGCGAGGCGCTCGCCGAACCCAATGGCATCATCCTTGTCACCGGCCCGACCGGATCGGGCAAGACGACAACGCTCTATGCCGCGCTCAAGCAATTAAACGATGGCCAGCGCAATATCCTGACCGTCGAGGATCCGGTCGAATATGCCGTCGATGGGGTCGGCCAGACCCAGGTGAATGCCAAGGTCGGGCTCGATTTTGCGGCAGGGTTGCGTGCGATATTGCGCCAGGACCCCGATGTGGTGATGGTCGGCGAAATCCGCGACCGCGAAACCGCCGATATTGCAGTGCAGGCCTCGCTCACCGGCCACCTCGTCCTGTCGACCGTTCACACCAATGATGCAGTGGGGGCGATAACGCGCCTTAAGGACCTGAAAGTCGAACCATTTCTGCTGGCGTCGACGCTGCGTGCGGTGATCGCCCAGCGGCTGGTGCGCAAGCTTTGCGACCATTGCCGCGAGCCGGTGCAGGCCGATAACAGCATCGCGGCGATGCTCGGGCTCGACATCGGCACCGTTATCTGGCGGCCGAAGGGGTGCGAGGCATGTGGCGGAGCCGGCTTCAAGGGCCGCGTCGGGGTGTTCGAGGCGATCAAGGTCGATGAAACGGTGCGCCGCTATATTTACGCGGGCGGCGACGAGGCGATGATCGCGAAACATGCGTTTCTGAAGGCACCGACGCTCGCCTCGGCAGCGCGCGCGATGGTTGCCAAGGGACTGACGACCCCCGAAGAGGCGATCCGCATCGCGCGGCGTGAGGATGTCGATGCCTGATTATCGCTATGTGGCGATCGATCCGCAGGGCCGCGAGCGCAAGGGGCGGCTGACCGCCGCCAACGACGATGCCGCCCGCGCCGGCCTGATCGCCCGCAAATTCCATATCGTCGCCGTCGAAGCGGCGGGGGCGAAGCCGGGGCGTTCGCTGTTTGCCTTTCGCAAGGACCGGCTCGGCCGCAAGGAGCTTGCGCTTTTCACCCGCCAGCTGGCGACGCTCGCCGAGGTCGCGCCGCTCGAAGAGGCGCTGCGCACGCTGACCCGGCAGAGCGAGGCCGACAGCGCGCGCGAGGTGATCGGCGATGTTCATGCCGGCCTGCTCGAAGGCCGCCGCCTCGCCGACGCGATGGGGCGCCAGCCGGCCAGTTTTCCGCCGCTCTATCGCGCCATGGTCGCGGCGGGTGAAACGACGGGCAGCCTCACCGTCATCCTCGCGCGCCTTGCCGACCTGCTCGAACGCCAGGCCGAGGTGCGCGGCAAGCTGGTCGCTGCGCTCGCCTATCCGGTCGTCCTCGCGGTCGTCGCGATCGGGGTGGTTGCGGCGCTGATGATCTTTGTCGTCCCGCGCGTCGTCGAACAATTCACCGATGTCGGGCAACAGCTTCCCTGGCTCACCCGCGCGGTGATCGCCCTTTCGACCTTTGCCGCCGATTGGTGGTGGCTCGTCGCCCTGTTACTGGCGCTCGGCGTCTTCGGCTGGGTACAGGCGATGCGGCGCTCCGCCTTCAAGGCGCGAGTCGATGCGCGGCTGCTGCGGTTGCCACTGCTCGGCCGCCTGCTGCGCGACCTTCATGCGGCGCGTTTCGCGCGCACCCTGTCGACGATGGTATCGAGCCGCCTGCCGCTGGTCGAAGGGCTGCGGCTGACCGTCCCGACGATCCGCAACGCCGCGCTCGCGGGCGCGACCGCGCATATCGTCGATCAGGTGCGCGCGGGCGGCAGCCTGTCGGCGGCGCTGCGCGACGCCGGGGTCTTTCCGCCGCTGCTCGTCTATATGACCGCCAGCGGCGAAAGCGCCGGCCGGCTCGAATCGATGCTCGAACGCGCGGCCGATTATCTGGAGCGCGAGTTCGACCGCTTTACTGCCGCCTCGATGGCCCTACTCGAACCTGTCATAATTGTCGTTATGGGGTCGTGCGTTGCCCTGATCATCCTCGCCATCCTTCTGCCCATCCTACAGTTGCAGAATCTTGCAGGACTATAATAATGTCGCTGATGCAGCTTTTTTTTCGCCTGATCCTCGATCCCTCGCGCCCACCGGTACCGCGCCGTCGGCGCCGGGGCGAACGCGGCTTTACGCTGACCGAACTGATGGTCGTGATCTTCATCATCGGGCTGCTCGCCACGGTGGTGATGATCAACGTCCTGCCCAGCCAGGACAAGGCGATGGTGACCAAGGCCAGGGCCGATATTGCGACGCTGGAAAGCGCGCTCGAACAATATCGCCTCGACAATCTGACCTATCCCGCATCGACCGACGGGCTGAATGCGCTGGTGACGGCGCCGCCTTCGCTTGCCCAGCCCGAACGCTATCGCCGCGGCGGCTATATCAAGAAACTGCCCGCCGATCCGTGGGGCCGCCCCTATAATTATCAGGCGCCGGGGCCGAACGGAAAGGCGTTCGACCTCTGGTCGCTCGGCGCCGACGGCGCGCCCGGCGGAACCGATGACAATGCCGATATTCGCGGAGACAGCTGAGGCGGCGGCACCCGGTCCCCGACCGCGCGCCACCCGCGGTTTCACGCTGGTCGAACTGATGGTGGTGCTGGCTATCCTGGCACTCGCCGCAACCGCCGTCGTGCTGACCATCCCGGGTGAGGAACGCACGCTGCGCGGCGAGGCCGACCGGCTCGCCGCGCGGCTTGCCGCCGCGCGCGATGTCGCGGTGATCGAAGGGCGCAGCGTCGCGGTTAATTTCGCGCCGTCGGGTTATGGCTTTGAACGCCGGGTCGCGGGCGAATGGCAACCGCTACCCGGGCGCGCGTTCGAACAGCACAACTGGCCCGGCGATGTCCGCTTCGTGGCGGGCGACGGCCAGGCGGCGGCGCGGATCCTGTTCGACCGGGTCGGCACCAGTCCGACGCCGCAAGCCGTGGTGCTGGCGGGCGGCGATACGCGCGAAATCATCCATGTCTCGGCAACGGGGGAGGTCCGGCGTGGCGAATAAAATTAGCCGTTCCCCGGCGAAAGCCGGGGTCCAGAGCGGTATGAAGCCACGTTCCGTATGGCCTACCGAGGCCCCGGCCTTCGCCGGGGCGCGCCGGTCTGGCGACCAGCGCGGTTTCACCCTTCTGGAAATGCTGGTGGCGCTCAGCATCATCAGCATCGCGGCGCTGACCCTGGTACGGCTCGACGCCTATGCGGTGCGCACCGCGGGCGATCTTGATGAAAGCACGATGGCGGGGATCGTCGCCCAGAATCGCGCGGTCGAATTGTGGACTGACCCGGTGCCGCCGACGATCGGTGCCAGCGCTGCGATGGTGACCAATGGCGGGCGCGACTGGCGTATCGAACAGCGCGTCGCGCGGACCGCCGACGACAGCCTGCTGCGCATCGACCTGATCGTCCGTCCCGCCGCCGGGCGCGGGCAGGCGGCGTTGACGATCATTCGGCCGTCGCGATGACGGGACGCCGATCGATCTTTTCCCGGTTCGTCCTGCGCGCGCCGAAGGGAGGGGAAGCACAATGCGGCTTCACCCTCGTCGAAATGTTGGTCGCGCTCTCGCTGTTCGCGGCGATTGCCGCCATCGGGGTCGGTTTGCTGCGCGCCAGCGTCGATACCCAGGATGCGGTGCAGCAGCGACTGAAAGCGATGGGCGGCGTCAACCGGCTGCGCGCGGTGATGGCGAATGATCTGGCGCAGGCGGTGCCGCGCCCGACGCGCGGCCAAGCAGGGGAGGCGCTTCCGGCCTTTGCCGGATCGGCGAGCGGCTTCGCCTTTGTCCATGCCGGGGCAGGGGCGGCGGCGGGCGGTCCGCGCCCCGCGGTCGAGCGTGTCGGCTATGCCCTGGCCGGCGGCGAATGGCGCCGCGCGGTACAGCCGATGCTCGACGGCACCGCGCTGGGAGAGGGCGACGCGATCGCCCGTCAGGTCACCGCCGCGCAGCTCCGTTACCGCGATGCCGAAGGAAATTGGGGGGACAGTTGGACGTCCGATCCGGGCGATCGCTTGCCGCGCGCGGTCGAACTGCGGCTGACCCGCGAAGGGCGGGCGCCGCTCGTCCTTTTCTTCCTCGTCGCGCCGGCACCCGTGCCGCCGCCGGCCGCGGGCGCCGCACCATGACGGTACGCCATCCCCAGGAACGCGGCGCGGCGCTGCTCAGCGTGCTGCTGCTTGTTGCGGTGATGGCGGTGATCGCAGCCACCGCGCTCGACCGGCTGACGCTCGCGACACGGATCGCGGGCAGCGCGGCGACCGTCGATCAGGGCCGCGCCTATGCTTTTGCCGCCGAGGAAATCGCGCTGCGCCGGGTTGGCGAACTGGTCCGCCGCGACGCCGCGCGCCTGACGCTCGCGGGCGGCTGGCTCGGCCGCGACTTCACCCTGCCGCTGCCCGGCGGCGAAGGGCGGGCGCGACTGTCCGACGCCAATAATTGCTTCAACCTCAATAGTCTGGTCGCCGAAACCGCGCCGGGCCGGTTCAGCCAGCGGTCGGGCGCGGTTGCTCAGTTCACTGAACTTATGACCTTGCTCGGTATCGATCGCGGCGAAGCGATGGCGATTGCCGGCGCGGCCGCCGACTGGATCGACAGCGACAGCAACGACGGCCCGCTCGGGGCGGAGGATGGCGTCTATCGCGCGATGCAGACCAGCTATTTGCCCGCGAACCGCCCGATGGTGGATGTCAGCGAATTGCGCGCGGTGCGCGGCGTCAGCGCCAAAATATATGCGCGGCTGAAACCATGGATCTGCGCGCTGCCGGTCACCGAACCCGTCCGCCTCAACGTCAACACGCTGGCTCCCGAACAGGCGCCGCTCGTCGCGATGCTGGTCCCGGGCCAGATCTCGACCGCCGATGCGCGGGCGGCGCTGGCCGCGCGGCCTGCAGACGGCTATGGCAGCGCGGTTCGATTCTGGCAGGCGCGTTCACTCGAACGGGTCAAGCCGTCGCAGGACGTGGCCGAACAGGCCGGGGTGAACAGCCGCTGGCTGGCGCTGACGACGCAGGTGACAATGGGGGACGGTTTCTTGACGGCACATTCGCTCATTGATGCCAATGGCGGCGCCCCGGCGGCGGGGCAGGTACCGCCGGTCATCGTGCGCCGCGACTGGGGCGAGGCCGACTGACGTGACGTGCATGTTGATTCTTTGGCTGCCCACGACAGCAAACCTGGAAGAAGGGAGTACGGCTCGTACCGCGTGGTTGCGCGTCGATGATGGAGTAATTGTCGATTCGGGACAAGATGATGGCTGGACCGATAGTTGGGAACATCCCGACGATGGCCGTGCCGACGCCATAAGGTTGATCGCACTCGCCCCTGCCGCCGATGTGCCGCTGCGCTGGTACCATTTTCCCGAAGCGACACCCGCGCAGGCGGCTGTAGCCGCTCGCGTCGACATATTGAAGGACAGCCTAGGCGATCCCGCCGCGCTGCATGTCGCTGCGGGGCAACCCGCCGATGCGGGGCAGGCGGTTCCGGTTGCCATTACTACACACCCCGCGATGACCGCTTGGACGGCTTGGCTTGCCGATCAAGGGCTGACGGCCGACGTGATTATTCCCGCAGCCGCTATCGTGCCGCCGCCGGAACCCGGATCGCTGTGGGTGGCGGAGTGCGGCGGCGAGCAGATCATTCGCAGCGAAGATCGCGCCTATGCTTCCGACCTCGAATTGGATGCGCTAATCGCCGCCGGGCGTCCTGTCATGCCACTTGATACCGATCGGATGCGCACGGCATTGTTGCTTTCGCTTGCTGCACCGCCGCTCGATCTTCTCTCCGGCGCATGGAAACCGAAGCGGACCTGGGTGGTCGACCCCGCGATGGCGCGGCTGGCGAAGCAATTGGCGGCAGCGTTGATGGTCGTCAGCCTGTTGATCCCGATCGTTTACGCGCTGCGCCTGTCGTCCGATACCCGGCGTGCCGATGCAGCAGCTGTGGTGACGGCGGAAAAGGCAGGCGTAGCCGCCACCGATGCGGCTGCCGCGGAGGCAGAACTTGACCGGCGCCTTGCTGCTGTGGGCGGTGGGCCGCTCGCTTTTTCTGTGCCAGCATCGGCGTTGTACGATGCTCTGAGGGATACGCCGGGCGTATCCTTGAAGACAATGTCGCACCGCACCGACGGGACGCTGACGACCACGCTCGCGGCACCGCGGGTCGAGGATATCAACGCGGTGCTGATCGCGATCCAGGCGCGTGGTTACCGTATCACGGCACAGCCGATGGCGGGCAATGACGGACAACAAATGGCCAATGTGACGATCCGGGCGGTGCCATGATGGACGGCGCGAAAAACTGGTGGATCGCCCTGTCACGGCGAGAGCAGTGGCTGGTCGGCATCGCGGGCGGACTGACCCTTGCGGTGCTTGCCTGGGCATTTGCGCGTCCGCTTTATGCCGCTTTCGTTGATCTGGAAGTGCAGCACCGCGCCGCCGTCGAACGCGAAGGGCGCGTTGCGGCCAAGGTGCAATTGCTAGCCCAGCGTCCTGCCAAAGCGGTCGCCGCGGCAGTCGATGCAGTCGCGATAGATCAATATCTGGTACAATCGGCTGGTGAGATAGGCCTGACGCTTGATCGCAATGAGGCGCGGGGGGCGCATGTCGCGGCCATCGCCATCGCGACCGCGAAAGCACCCGTTCTGACGGACTGGCTTGCTTCGCTGGAGGCGCAGGGTTTTGTCGTCGATCAACTCACTATCACCCCGGCAGCCGACGGTACCGTCGGGATGACCGCCGAACTGCGAAAGGACGGACAATGAGAGTGCCGCGCGGTCGCTGGATCGCCGCCGGGTTGGTCCTTGCGCTGTCGTTGATTGTTGCGACCTTTCCGATGCGGCTTGCGCTCGGCTGGTCGGGGGCCGGCGATGCGGGGATCACGGCGCGCGCCGTTCACGGGTCGGTGTGGTCGGGCGAACTGGCCGACGCGCGTCTCGGCGTATTGCCGCTTGGTACCGTGCACGCCAGCCTGTCGCCTCTGGCGTTGTTGACCGGGCGTGTCGAACTGATCTTTGCGCGCGCTGACGAACGGCTTGGTGCGCTTACCGGGCGGTTGCACGGCAGCCATCCGCGCGGCGTATCGGACGTACAGGGTGCGACGATGCTGATCGGCGGGCTGGGCGTGATCCCTCTCGACACGCTGCGCTTCGAAGGCGCGACGGCGCGCTTCAACGGGGCAGGAAAATGTGTCGAGGCGGGCGGGCGTCTGCAGCTCGTGATCGCTGCCCCGATCGCCGGACTCGACCTGTCGCGCGGGCTGTCGGGGCCACTGTCTTGCGTGGGTGGGCGCGTGCAGGCAGCTCTGGCCAGCCAGTCGGGTATGGAAAGACTGACGTTGGCCTTTGACGGCAAGGGAGCGTATCGCGCCCGCCTTGCGATCAATGTCGATCGCGACCCTGCGATGGCCGCCGCGCTTGCCGCCATGGGGTTCAAGGCCGGGACCGGTGGTTTTGTGCTGACGACAACGGGCCGTTTCTGACATGCTCGATCTTGGCGCTCTGCCCTATGGTGCGGGCGTCCTTCTTGCCGCATTGATCGGCTTAATCCTTGGCAGTTTCATTGCGACGCTGGTATTGCGTTGGCCAGCCGGGCGCTCGGTGCGTGGCAGATCCTGTTGTGACGGTTGCGGGCGCGTGCTGGGGCTACGCGACCTGATCCCGGTCCTATCGGCTGCCGTCCAGCGTGGGCGTTGTCGCTGCTGCGGCAGTCCCATTGACCCTTTTCATAGCCGCGTCGAATGGACGGCGGCGGCACTAGGCGCCACTGCTGTCGCGTTGATGCCCGGTGTGGCCGGTTGGTTGTGGGCCCTGTTCGGCTGGCTGCTGTTGCCGCTCGCACTGCTCGATGCGCGCCATTTCTGGTTACCGGACCGGCTCAACCTGTTGCTGGCGCTTGCCGGCCTGTTGCTCGCCGGGCCTATGCTCGGCATGTCGCTGCTTGATCGCTGGATCGGCGCGGTGGTCGGTGGTGCGGCGCTCGCCGCAATTGCCTGGGTGTATCGGCGTCAGCGTGGTGGCGATGGTATGGGGGGCGGTGATCCAAAACTGGTTGCGGCGGTTGGGGCTTGGACGGGTTGGCAAGTACTGCCGCTCATATTGCTGCTCGCCAGCTTGGGCGGCATCATCTGGGCGCTTGTCACCCAAAGAAAAGGGGACCGATCGCTAGGCCAGCGACGGGTCCCCTTCGGTGTTTTTGCCTGCTCCGCTGCCTGGGTAGCGGTGCCTTTTTGGCCGTTGCTCAGCGGCCGATAACGACCGTCACCGCGCGGCGGTTCTGGGCATAAGCCTCCTCTGTCGAACCAAGAGCGGCCGGGCGTTCCTTGCCATAGCTCAGCACCTGGATACGCGACGGATCAACGCCCAGCGAGGCCAGATAATTTTTAGCAGCATTGGCGCGTCGTTCACCGAGCGCGATATTATAATCGCGGGTGCCGCGTTCGTCGGCATGCCCTTCTAGCGTGACGCGCACTGCGGGGTTGCGCTGCAACCACTGCGCTTGGCTGCGAAGTGTCGCTTGGTCCTCGGCATCGACATTATACTGGTCGAAGCCAAAGAAAATGCGGTCGGACGATACGCTCGCGACAAAGTCTTCCTGCGAACCCGGCACAACGCCGGTGCCGGTTCCCGTATCGGTGCCCGTTCCGGTTTCGGTCCCGGTGGGCGGCGGCGGAAGATCGTCCGGCGCCTTCTTGGCGCAGGCGCCAACGGCAAGCATGGTGATCGCCGCGATCATTGCGGTGGTTTTACGTATCGTCATCTTTTCCGTCCTCTGCTTGTTGCGGTTTGACTGGTGATCGGGCGGGATTAACCCATGTTGAATGCGCTAATGGAACCCCGTGGATTTCCTTTGGTTCCCGTCGTTTCCCGGGGATCAGGGAAGGATGGGGCCCCAGCTCGGGTCTGACCCGTCCTGCGGCGTCGGCAGGCGCCGCAGGTTTACGCCGGTCAAATCGACCTGCCACAGGCTGGACTTGCCCTCGCGGCCCGGCGTGGTGCGGAAAAACTGAATCACGCGGCCGTTCGGCGACCAGGTTGGGGCCTCGTCCTGCCAGCTGTTGGTCAGCATCCGGACGCCGCCTCCCGACGGTGTCATCACACCAACACGGAATTCGCCGCCACCCAGCCGAGTAAAGGCGATCAGGTCGCCGCGCGGCGACCATTCGGGTGTTGCGTAACGCCCGCCGCCAAAGCTGATCCGGCGCTGATCTGATCCGTCGATGTTCATCGTGTAAAGCTGCTGGCTTCCCGACCGATCGCTTTCGAAAACGATCTTCCTGCCATCGGGAGAAAAGCTGCCGCCGACGTCGATACCCGGTGCGCTGGTCAGCCGTACCGGCGTGCCGCCGTCGGCCGAGACACGATAGATATCGGTGTTTCCACCGACCGCCATCGAATACAGGATTTGCCTGCCATCGGGGGACCAGCGCGGTGCAAAGGTCGTGTTCCCGCTTTCGGTCACAAGCTTCTGCGTTCCCGCCGTGACGTCATAGATGAACACGCGGACGCGGTTGTTCAAATAGCTGACATAGACGATCTTTTTGTAGTCGGGTGAAAAGCGCGGGCTGATGGCCAGCGCCTGGCCGTTGGTGATGAAACGGTGATTGCCCCCGTCTGAATCCATGATCGCAAGGCGTTTGGTACGGTTCCCCTTGGGACCGCTTTCCGCGACATAGGCAACACGACTGTCGAAGAAGGGAGCTTCGCCCGATAGTCGCGAATAAATGGCGTCGGCGCATTTATGCGCGGCGCGGCGCCAGTCGCCGGGCTGGATTTCGAACCCTTGCCGGACAAGCTCGCTACCCAGCGCGGTGTCGTAGAGATAGCATCCGACGATCAGTCCGCCGGTGCCGTTGGCCCGCACAAAGCCGTGGACGACATTTTCGGCGTTGCGTGCCTGCCAGTCGGCAAAGCGCGGCGCCGTGACTTCGCCCATGGTAATCGCGCGGACGCTACCGGGACCGAGCGGAGCGTAAAGACCGCTGCGTTCAAGGTCCGATGCGATCACTTCGGCGATCTGGCGTCCCAGGCTGTCGGTGCGCAGGCCCGCTACATTCTGAACCTCGGGGGTGGCGAGCGCCGGAATGGCGACGACCGTGCGATCTTGCGATAGCGTGCCTTCGATGGTTTCGCGCGGTTCCGACGTGCTGGTGATCGCGGGTGGAGCAGGAGCATTCACCTCCTGCGCCAGAGCGGGCGTTACGGCGAAGGCCAGTGCGAGGGTCAGGGTGATTGGACGGAGCATCTCGCTTACCTCTTGATGAAATCGAGCGTGTAATTCTGCCAGAAGTCGTAATTGTCTTCCGGCAGGTCGAAGGGGGCGGAAAGTTCGACCGCACGTTTGGCACATTCCTGATGCCGCTGAATCTGGAATTTGTTGCTTTCATTATCGCCGCTGGTCGTGACACTGGTGAAGCCCGCCAACGTACCACTACGAGTGAGGCGAAATTTGACGACGGTTTTCAACTGATCGACATCGACCCCGCTGACGCGGCAGCTGTTCCAGCGCGGAGCAACAGCAGATTTTATACTGACGTCGATCGACCGTTTCACCTCGGCCGCGGTCGCCGCAGCGGGGGCGCCCTTGCTTGCCGGGGTTTTGGGCTGCGTTTTCGAAAGCCCTTCGGCGATGCCGTCGAGCCGTCCTGTCGGCCGAGTGGTCCGATCCTTCGCTGATGGCGCTTTCGGTGTTGCCTTGGGCTGACTCTTCTGCGCGGGCGGCGCCTGCTTCTTCGGCGGCGTCGGGGGTGGGCGTTTGACCTGTTTGGGCGCCGGGGCCGGATTCGGCCGCACGATGGGATCGGGGATCGGCGGAGCGGGTGTCGGGACGGGGGCAGGGGCGGCGATGTCGTTGGTGAACTCTTCGCCCAAGCGTGCAGCGGGTGGGCTTTCGCTGATGATCGGGGCGGTCGAGATCGGGGCGGTCTCGGCGATCAGATCGACTTCCATCGGCGGGTTATCGAACCGGCGTTCACCGGCTGTCCATTGCACCGACAATAGACCGATCACGACGACATGGAGCGCGACCGCAACGGCGACGCCCCTCCTTTCCGTTCCCCAAGATGCACGTGCGGCTGCCATCATCCGTGCCTAGGGCTCATTGTCTGAACCGGTTGTGACCATCGAGATGCGGGTCAGTCCGGCGCGATTGAGTTCGCCCATCACCCAGGCGACCCGGCCGAACAGCAAAGCTTTGTCGGCGCGCAGCATGATCTGGCGCGGCCGTTCATTCTGTTCATCGGCGCGTGCGATCGCGTCGAGCCGTGCGGGCAGCGCGGCTTCACTCACCTCATCCTCGCCGATATAGATCGTCTCGTCGGCGGTGATCGACAGCTGGATCGGCTCCTGTTCCTCATTGTCCATCGGCTTTGCCCGGCTTTCAGGCAGGTTTACCGGAACGGCAGACGCCAGCATCGGTGCGGTGATCATGAAAATGATCAACAGCACCAGCATCACATCGACCAGCGGCGTGACGTTGATTTCCGACATCGGCGCGCGTTGGCGCCCGCGCCCACGCCGCGTACTGCCACCGCCGCCCGAGGGTCCGGTCATGGCCATCAGCCTTCGACCTCCAGTTCGCGGCTGAAGGTTGCGTGCAGCCCGTCGGCAAAGCGACCGAGCCGCGATTCAAGCCGATTCAGCCGCTGCGAGAAGCTGTTATAGGCAATCACCGCGGGAATGGCGGCAAACAGGCCGATGGCGGTCGCAAACAGCGCCTCTGCAATGCCCGGTGCGACGACGGCAAGGCTGCTGTTGTTCTCCGCCGCAATCGCGGTGAAGCTGCGCATGATACCCCAGACGGTGCCGAACAGGCCCACAAAGGGGGCAACCGACCCGATGGTTGCCAGGGCGCCAATCTTGTCGGCCAGCTTGTCGATCTCGCCCGCGATGGCGCTATTCATGGCGATGCCCAGTCGTTCGCGGGTGCCGTCGCGATCGACCCGCTTTCCGGTAGTAGAGCGGCGCCATTCCGATATACCCGCAGCCAGTACCTTGGCGCTCGGCAGTTCTTCGCGGCCGTTTTCGTCATAGAATTTGTCGATGTTGCCGGCGCGCCAGAAATCACGCTCAAACCGTTCGGAAGCGCCCATCAGCTTGCCGACGCCGCGCCCGTGCCCAATGATGACTGCCCAAACATAGATCGACGCCAGCAACAGGCCGATCATCACGGCCTTCACGACCCAGTCGGCTTGCATAAACAGCGCGATGGGGGACAGGGTCGCCGCGTCGGCGGCCAGCGAGATATTGTCTAGCAAGGGAAATTCTCTCCATTCATGATCGCGGTGAACCGTCCGACCCAATCATCTGGCTGGCGGCGCGGCCGGCCGCCGGGAGACAGGAAGGCTGCGGTGACTTGCCCATCCGTAAGCGTTTCGGGGCTTAACGTATCATGACCGCGAAGGATGCGTTGCGCGATAATTACGCTGGCTCCGCGAACGGCTTCGACAGTGCTGACCACCAGCAGGTCATCATCGAGCCTTGCCGGGCGACGGTATTTGATGGAAAGGTCGGTGACGGCCCAGGCACCTTCGCCGGCTTCCATCGCTGCGCGCTGGTCTATTCCGGCAAGTCGCAGCATGTCAGAGCGTGCTCGCTCCATGAAACGCAGATAATTGGCGTGATAGACGATGCCCGACAGGTCGGTGTCTTCGAAATAGACGCGCGCGCGATAATGATGCGCGGTCCCGACGAAGGCGCCGGGGACGAAAGGGGGAGGCATTTGCGTCATCGCCGCGATGGATAGCGAGCTAACGACTCGTCGCAAAGAGGATTAACGCGGGTTCGTCGCAGCCAAGCGACGTTTGACGGAAATCCATCTACTTTCCTTGGTCGAACAATCCGTCTTGCGCTCCGGCCGGGGGATTGAGCCCCAGATGCTTCCAGGCTGCTGCGTTCAGCGTGCGGCCGCGTGCGGTGCGTGCAATCAGTCCGATTTGCAGTAGATAGGGTTCGATCACATCCTCGATCGTGTCGCGCGGTTCGGACAGGCCAGCGGCAAGCGTTTCGACGCCGACCGGGCCGCCGCGATAAATGTCGGCGATCATGGTCAGATAGCGGCGGTCCATGGCATCGAGCCCGAGTGCGTCAACCTCCAACCGGTTGAGCGCGGCATCGGCGGCAGAACGGTCGACCACCGCATGACCCGCGACATGCGCAAAATCGCGCACGCGGCGTAGCAGACGACCCGCGATACGCGGCGTTCCGCGCGCGCGTCGGGCAATCTCCAGGGCTCCATCAGGCGCAATCGCCAGACCGAGCAGCCGCGCGGCGCGGGTGATGACCTGTTCGAGTTCGGCATGGGTGTAGAAATTGAGTCGCACCGGAATCCCGAAGCGGTCGCGCAGCGGCGTTGTCAGCAGGCCCTGCCGCGTGGTGGCTCCGACCAGCGTGAATTGCGGCAGGTCGATGCGCACGCTACGCGCCGACGGCCCCTCGCCGATCATGATGTCGAGGGCACGGTCTTCCATCGCGGGATAGAGGATTTCCTCGACTGCGGGCGAAAGCCGATGGATTTCATCGATGAACAGGACGTCGCCGTCCTCGAGGTTGGTGAGCAGTGCGGCAAGGTCGCCCGCCTTCGCGATCACCGGGCCAGAGGTGGAACGAAAGCCGACGCCCAACTCCTTGGCGACAATCTGGGCCAGCGTGGTTTTACCCAGCCCTGGCGGCCCATAGAAAAGTACATGGTCGAGTGCATCGGCGCGTGCCTTTGCTGCTTCGATGAAAATCCGCAAATTTTCACGCGCTGCTGCCTGCCCCACAAATTCGGTCAGTGACTTTGGCCGCAGCGCTGCGTCGGCATCTTCGGGAGTGCGGATGGGAGTGGTGAGGTCGGTCACGGGGGAGTTCTACACCTTTGCCCCGCAAGGGCGAAGAAAATGGGGCTTTGCCGCCGCGATCGGCCGGGCGAAGCTGACGGCCGCGGGATGGAGGGCGTTCTTTACCCGACCGCTCATTTCGCAGCCTTTTTGAGCGCCAGTCGGACAAGTCCGTCCAATGTTGCACCTGACCCCAACTCTTCACTTGCCGCTGCGACTGCGGCGCTGGCTTCGGCGGGCTTGAAACCAAGGCCGGTGAGGGCGGCAACGGCGTCGCCGAGGGGGCCGGTGGTCGTGGACAGGACTGGCCCCGAACCCGCTATTCCGCCGAGGGCGCCAGCCTTGTCTTTCAATTCGTGGGTTATCCGCTGCGCGAGCTTTGGTCCGACCCCATTGGCGCGCGCGATCATCGCGCTCTCACCGCTCGCGAGCGCGCGTTGCAGGTCGGCGATCTCGAGGACCGAGAGGATCGCGAGGGCAACCTTTGCACCCACGCCCTGAACACTGGTGAGAAGACGGAACCAGTCGCGTTCCTCGGCACGGGCGAAGCCCAGTAGCCGCAGGAAATCTTCGCCTACCAGCATCTCTGTATGGATGGTAACCTCACCACCAACCGCGCCGAGCGCGTCCAGGGTGCGCGCCGACGCCTCGACCAGATAACCCACGCCGCCGACATCGATCACCGCATGGCCTGCGCCGCTGCTATCCAGCTTTCCCTTGAGTTTCGCGATCATGAAACATGCCTAGCGCGGCAGGAATGAAAAGGGAACAAATTTGCGTGTACCGAAAAGTCAGGCGCGGCGGCGATGATTGGCATGGCAGATCGCCACCGCCAGGGCATCGGCCGCATCGGCGCCCACCACCTTCGCGCCCGGCAGCAGGATACGTAGCATGGCCTGTACCTGCTCCTTTGCTGCGCTGCCGGTGCCGACGATCGCCTTCTTGACGAGGCGCGGGGCATATTCGGCCACCGTCAAGCCGCCGCGCGCACAGGCTAGCAGAGAAACGCCCCGTGCGTGCGCGAGCTTCAGCGTTGATTGGGGGTTGTCGTTGACGAACACTTCCTCGACGGCGGCCGCCGTCGGTGCGTGATCGACAATCACCGCCGTTAGCACGGTATCGAGATACGCTAGTCGGTCGGGCAGGGGGGTCTTGGCGTCGGTCTTGACCTGCCCGTTGGCGATGTGGATCAGGCGGCTGCCGTCGACACGGATGATGCCCCAGCCGGTACAACTGAGCGATGGATCGAGACCCAGGATGATCATGTCAGAAAACCCTCCCGCTTGCGGGCTGGGGTTGGGGCGGGCTGGCGGCGTGCCGTGCATCGGCCCACCCCCGGCCCCTCCCGCAAGCGGGAGGGGAGGGGTTTGTCACCCAAGTTTTTCCATCACGGCGTCGGGGATTTCGTAATTGCCCCAAACGGTCTGGACATCGTCGTCGTCGTCGAGTGTGTCGATCAGTTTGAATAAAGTCTGGGCGACGTTTTCGTCCGCGACTTCGCTTTTCAGCGTTGGACGCCACGCGAGTTTCACGCCTTCGGCTTCACCCAGTTTGCCTTCCAGGGCCTTGGCCACTTCGTGCAGGCTGTCGATGCTGGTCCAGATGTCATGTCCATCCTCGGACGATTCGACATCGTCGGCGCCGGCATCCAGCGCGGCTTCGAACACCGTGTCGGCATCGCCCGCGGCGGCAGGATAGTTTATCAGGCCCAGCCGGTCGAAGCCGTGACTGACGCTGCCTGACGTACCCAGATTTCCACCATTTTTCGAAAAGGCGGTGCGCACGTTGGTTGCGGTGCGGTTGCGGTTGTCGGTCAGCGCTTCGACGATCAGCGACACGCCGCCGGGGCCATAGCCCTCGTAGCGGATTTCCTCGTAATTGTCGCCTTCGCCGCCGCTCGCCTTGTCGATCGCGCGCTGGATATTATCCTTGGGCATCGACTGCGCCTTCGCGGCGTTCACGGCTGCGCGCAGGCGCGCATTGGCGTCAGGATCGGGCAGACCCATTTTTGCCGCCACGGTGATTTCGCGGCTGAGCTTGGAGAAAAGGGCGCTGCGCTTTTTATCCTGCGCGCCCTTGCGGTGCATGATGTTTTTGAATTTGCTATGGCCGGCCACGGCCTACCTCCATCACATATGGAAAATTGTGGCGCCGCCCTAGCGCGTGCAGGCTTTCGAGACAACCGCGCCTGTCAGAGGACGACAGCCGTGCCGCTTGCCGACACCATCAGCATCGATCCATTCTGGCCGAGTACTTCGTAGTCGATGTCGACACCCACCACGGCGTTGCCCCCGAGCCGTGCGGCTTCGGCTTCCATCTCGCCCAATGCTTCCTTGCGGGCGCGGGCTAGCACATCTTCATATTTTCCTGAACGGCCGCCGACGATGTCGGTGATGCTCGCGAACAGGTCACGGAAGAGGTTCGCGCCGACGATCACCTCGCCGGTGACGATGCCTAGATACTCGCGGACCGGGCGACCCTCTACCGCGTTGGTGGTGGTGCTGAACATCATTCCGTCTCCTGTTCTGAACGGGTGGTGTATCAGGCGATACCGAGCGCCGATTTGTAAACGTCGAGGATGGCTTCCATTTCCTTGCGGTCATGGACGGGCATTTTGCGCAGGCGGACGATCTGGCGCATGATCTTGGGATCATATCCCTGCGATTTCGATTCCAGATAGACGTCGCGGATATCGTCGGCGATGCCTTTTTTCTCTTCTTCGAGCCGCTCGATACGCTCGATGAAAAGGCGCAGTTGTTCGTCGGACACAGTGGCTTCGCTCATTTTTTACTCCGCAGGTGAATGAATGGGGTGGCGCAAGAATCGCCTCGGGCGATCCCCTAGCGAGGTCCGGGATTCTTGGCCATGCTTTCTTCCATCCGGCGCAACTGTTCCGCGGTGGCGGGTGTCTGAAAACGCGCCTTCCACTCCGCATTTGGCATGCCGTGGACGATGGCGCGCCCGGTTTCCCTGTCAAGTTCCGCCGCTTCGGCGACCCAGTCCCCCAAGCAATTGCGACAGAATCCGGCCAAACCCATCAGATCGATATTGGCCGCGTCGTGGCGGTGCTGAAGCAGGCGGACGAGACGGCGAAAGGCCGCTGCTGCGGCCGCATCGTCGAGGGCGTCAAGCGTATCGTTCGGCTCGTTATGTTCTTCGCTGCATGCCATGATATCTGCCCCGCTGATCGCCCAGGTGAATGTGAATAGCTATACGGTGGTTGCCTTGACGCAAGCAACGCGCCATGCCCCGTGCATATTCAGGACCATATTTCTAGCGGAGCATTTGTGGCGCATATCTTTACCCCCCGCCAGCGCAAGGTGCGCATATTGGCGACCCTTGGTCCTGCGAGTGCCAATGCTGAAATGATTGCGGCGCTTCATCGCGCTGGTGCCGACGCCTTTCGCGTCAATATGAGTCATGGCGACCATGCTGGTCACGCCAAGGTGATCGCCGCGATCCGTGCGCTCGAGAAGGACACAGGGCGCCCGACGACGATCCTGGTCGATCTGCAAGGGCCGAAGCTACGCGTCGGGACGTTTAGGGACGGGCCGGCCGATCTCGTGAAGGGCAAGGGGTTCGCGCTCGATGCCGATCCGGCGCCAGGCGATGCAACGCGCGTTCACTTGCCGCATCCCGAGCTGTTCGCCGCGCTGGAGCAAGGCACCCGCCTGCTGATCGACGATGGCAAGCTGGTATTGCGCGTGCAGAGCGTCAGTGCCGACCGGATCGACACGATCGTCGAGGTTGGCGGCCGGATTTCGGATCGTAAGGGGGTCAATGTCCCCGATGTCGTGGTTCCGCTTGCCGCGCTGACCGAAAAGGACCGCAAGGATCTGACCTTTGCATTGGAGCAGCAGGTCGATTGGATCGCGCTGTCGTTCGTTCAGCGGCCGGAGGATGTCGCCGAGGCGCGGCGCCTGATCGGTGGCAAGGCGGCGCTGCTCGTCAAGTTCGAAAAGCCGTCGGGCGTGGCCCGGATGGAAGAGATACTGGAACTCGCCGACGCGGCCATGGTCGCGCGCGGTGATCTTGGTGTAGAGCTGCCGCCCGAAGCTGTGCCTCCGCTGCAAAAGCGGATTGTTGCCACGGCGCGGCGGATGGGCAAGCCGGTGGTGGTCGCGACCCAGATGCTCGAATCGATGATCGTCTCGCCCTCGCCGACGCGCGCCGAGGTGTCCGACGTTGCAACAGCCGTCTATGACGGCGCTGATGCGATCATGCTGTCGGCCGAAACCGCCGCCGGGGCGTGGCCGGTCGAGGCAGTGACGATGATGGATTCGATCGCCCGCTCGGTGGAGAGCGATCCCGATTATTTCCGCCGCCTGCATTTCACCGAAACCGCGCCCGACGCCACAACCGCCGATGCGCTGGCAGAAGCGGCGGGCGGTATCATCACGACGATTGCCGCCGATGCGATCATCTGTTTCACCGCGTCGGGATCGACCGCGCGGCGGGTGGCGCGCGAGCGCCCGGGGGCGCCCTTGCTCGTGCTGACCCCGCGTCGGGAAGCGGCGCGTCGCATGGGCCTTCTGTGGGGCGCGCACGCGGTTCCGACCAAGGATATCGGCAGCTTTGAAGAGATGATTGCCAAGGGCAAGCGCATGGCGCTGCGGCACGGCATCGGCAATGCGGGTTCCAAGTTGGTCATGATGGCGGGCGTTCCCTTTGGCACGCCGGGATCGACCAATGTGCTGCATGTCGCCACGCTGACCGGTGATGAGTTGAAGGGCTATAACTGACGCAGTGATGTATGTCGCGAATCCGGTCCGCCGCGCTGCGTTGGGCCGGATCGATTCAAATCGGCACAAAAGTTACCGGACGATTCAGAAAATTTTCGAGCTGATTCAGAACGGGACGCTTAAAAATGGTAAACGCTCTTTGCACCATTGACGGCGCGGGCCATAGTCTTGGACATGGGATGCGTTGATGCTCGCGACGGCGCGCGCATTCGCAAGTCCGGAGGTTTCATTCGCGTGTCGGCACCGTTTCGTTTTCCTCGATTCTTTGTGACCAGTCCCGCTCCATGCCCCTATATTGAGGGCAAGACCGAGCGGAAGGTTTTCACCGAACTGAGCGGGAATAACGCAAATGAGTTGAACGATGCGCTGGGCCGCATCGGCTTTCGACGCAGCCAGTCGGTTGCGTATCGCCCAAGCTGCGCCGATTGCAGCGCTTGCGTCTCGGTGCGTGTCTGTGCGGGCGCGTTCCGACCCAGCAATTCCCAAAAGCGAACGATCCGCCGCAACCGCGATCTTGTCGCCTCCGCCTGCAAGCCGTGGGCCACTGAAGAGCAATATACGCTGCTGCGCGCCTATCTCGGCTCGCGCCACCCGAACGGCGGAATGGCCGACATGGACGAACAGGATTTCGCCGACATGGTCGAGCAGACTCCCGTCGATTCCTACATGATCGAATATCGGGAACCGACAACGGACGGCGGCCGCGGGCGTCTTGTCGGCTGCTGCCTCACGGACCGTCAAGGCGACGGGCTGTCGATGATTTACAGCTTCTTCGATTCTCATCACCCCCTGCGTGAAGGGCTCGGCACTTACATCATCGCAGACCATATTCAGCGCGCGGCGCATGCCGGGCTTCCATACGTCTATCTCGGATACTGGATCGAAGGGTCCACGCGCATGGCCTATAAGGCCCGTTTCCGTCCGCTAGAACGGCTTGGGCCGGATGGCTGGGCGCCTTTCGATCCGGCGGCGTCGGACAAGATTGCGGCGCTGTTGGAACTCGCCTGATCCGGTTGGCACCCCAAAGAGAGCGCGGCTTTCCGGCGGGGTTGTCCCACCAGCCGAACCTCTTTGTTCAGCGGCGGTTGACCTTATCCCGCTTTCAAGGGCATAGCCTTGCGCTGAGGACGTGAAGTCCGGGTCGCATCCAAGGTAATGATCGTCCAGGGGTGGGCGATTAGGGGGAAGGGATGCCCGTGAAAACGGTTGGCTGCATCATGACTGGCGCATTTTCGGGGCTGTGGCCTTCAAAAGGTGCGCGCTCGTGACCGAACCTGTAAAGGTCGCGATCATCGGTTCGGGTCCGGCTGGTCTCAGCGCGGCCGCCCGCGCAGCGCAGTTGGGTCTAACCCATGTGCTGCTCGAAAAGACCGATCATCTGTCCGATACCATCTTCAAATATCAGAAGGGCAAGCGCGTCCTGGCAACGCCGGAAAGGCTCGACCTTCGGTCCGACTGCCGATTTGCCGAGGGCGCGCGTGAGCATATCCTCGCCAATTGGGACGAGGATGCTGCCGTTAACAAGGTCAATGTCGCCTATCACGCCGAAGTGGTCGAAGTAACTGGCGCCAAAGGAGCTTTCCAGATCAGGACGGCAAAGGGTGACACGATCGCCGCCGAACATATCGTCCTTGCCATTGGAACCCAGGGCAATCCAAACCGGCTGCGCTGTCCCGGCAATGAACTGCCGCACATCATCTATCAGGTTGATGATCCAGAGGATTTCAAGGATCAGCATATCACCGTCGTCGGGTCGGGCGATGCGGGGATCGAGAATGCGCTCGGCGTTGCCGAAGAGGCGCTGGAAAATACCGTCACCATCCTGAATCGCTCAAAGGATTTTGCGCGCGCTAAGGCAAAAAACGTCTCGGATATGATGGAGGCGGGAGAAAATGGTTTCCTTTCTATCCGTACCGAAACTCAGCCGAAAGCGGTCGAAGCCGGTTGGCTGACGCTTGAAACGCCGTCCGGTGATGAGAGGATTGAGTGCGATGTCATCGTTGCGCGCCTAGGCTCTGTTGCGCCGCGCGCTTTCGTCGAAGCGATGGGGATCGAATTCACGGGACCGGATCGAGAGGCTTTTCCAAAGCTTTCGCCGACCTTTGAAACGACCGTGCCGGGCATCTATGTCATCGGTGCGCTCGCGGGCTATCCGCTGATCAAGCATTGCATGAACCAGGGCTATGACGTCGTCGAGTTCATCAATGGCAACAGCGCGCTGACTCCTGCGGACGAAAAGGACCTGGCGGCGATTTTTGCCGAGCTTCCTGGACGACGCTCGGTCAGCGAGTGGCTGGAATATCTGCGTGAGCGGGTTCGTATCTTTGCCGATGTCTCGCCGCTTCAGATGCGCGAGTTCATGCTGGATTCGAAGGTTGGTTTCTATCGCACGGGCGACGTGGTGTTTGAAAAGGACGAGCCGGGATCGTCATTGTTCGCGATTGCCGATGGGCATGCACTGGTCGAGGTGGGGCCGGGCGTTACGGTTCCGATCGAGGAAGGCTCGATTTTTGGCGAAGTTGGATTGATTTCCGGACGCAAGCGGGGCGCGACGATCCGTGCGGGCGCCGACGCCATCTTCGTCGAAATGTCGCGCACCGCGGCGCTGAAGCTGATGGCGGCGGTGCCTGGGGCCAAACGCGTTATCAATCGCATCTCGCTCGAGCGCCAGTTGCTTCAGATATTCAAGGGCGGGTTGACGGTCGAAGACCTCGGGCAAGTGGTTGACGAGGCGGAGGTGGTCCGCGTGCCGGCCGGCAAGGTCGTGCTCCAGGAAGGGGACGAGGGCGACGACGTTTATGTCATCCGCTCCGGTTCGATGGTGGTGGAAAAGGACATTGGCGGAAAGCCGATTTTCCTCCGATATTTGCCTGCTGGCAGCTATTTCGGCGAAATGGCTGTGCTGAGTGGCGAGCGCCGCAATGCGACGGTAAAAGCTGCGGTGGGCAGCGAAGTGATCAAGCTGACCGGTGCGGGTTTCAAGGCGATGCTGGCGGCGCGGCCGCAGGTGCGCGAGGCGACGGAAAAGGCGGTTGCGGAGCGCGCCGCGATGAACAGCTTTATCGAATCCCGCAAAGCCAGCTATTCGAGCGCGGTCGACCTCTATTCGGATACCGCAAGCTTCATCATGAAGGAGGGGTTGGGCGAAGCCACCGATGCGTTGCTTATCGACGAAAATCTGTGTGTAGGCTGCGACAATTGCGAAAAGGCCTGCGCCGACAGCCACGAAGGATTGTCGCGGCTCGATCGCGAGGCGGGCAAGAGCTTTGCCCATCTCCACGTGCCGACCAGCTGCCGTCACTGCGAGCACCCGCATTGCATGGCCGATTGTCCGCCCAACGTCATTCATCGCGGTCCTGACGGCGAAGTATTCATGGAACCCGGCTGCATCGGCTGCGGCAATTGTATGCGCAACTGCCCCTATGGCGTGATCCGCATGGAGGCCTCACCTCCCCCGCGACCTGGCCTTTTGAGCTGGCTGTTGCTGGCGAGGGGGCCAGGCCCGGGGGAGCCCTCGCCGAAATGGACCAAAAAGCAGCTGGGTGATGAAAAGCCGAAGAAAATTGCCGTGAAATGCGACATGTGCAAGGGGATCGCGGGTGGTCCAGCTTGTGTTCGTGCCTGTCCGACCGGAGCGGCAATTCGCGTATCGCCCGAAGAGTTTCTTTCGATCGCCCGACTGGAAGAGGAGGCGCCTTGATGGCCAGCCTCTTTCAGCGTCGCCGCAACAGAGCGACCCAGGTCGAGCGCGTCCGCGAACGGCGCCATGAGGGCTTTTTGCGCTACGCCGGGTTTCGCTGGGCCAAGATTTCCGGGGCACTTTGCCTGTTTGTTATCATTGGTTACGCGCTTATTGACGTGACGCCGCGGCATAATGGCGGCAGCTGGTATGGCTATACGCTGGGTACGATCGGGGCCCTTCTTATCATATGGCTGACGGCGCTCGGTTATCGCAAGCGCAGGATGACCAGCGATTATTGGTCGCTGAAGGCCTGGACCTCTGCGCATGTCTATCTTGGGCTCAGTCTGATCGTCATCGGAACGTGGCACACGGGGTTCCAGCTTGGCTGGAATGTTCATACACTCGCTTGGGCGCTGATGATGCTCGTCATTCTGTCGGGCCTTTTTGGCGTGATCGTCTATGCGACCCTGCCGCAGGCGTTGTCGAACAATCGCGATCAGATGACCCAGATGCAGATGCTGGAGGCGATCCGCGCTTTCGACCGCCAATTGCACAGCGCGGCGCAGCCGCTCGATCCGGAAGATACAGCACCTGTGCTCGCGGCCCTGGATGAAGATCCTTTTGCCGGCGGTATCGGAGCGCGGCTCAGCGGTCGCTACCCACGTTGCGCCACGGCCGCCGCCTATCGCACGCTATCCGCCTCACGCGGCGGTAATGCCGAAGCACGTACCAAGGTTATAGGCTTGTTGGGGCAGAAACAGGCTGCGCTCGCGCGGTTGCGCGCGCATTTGCGATTGCGTGCGTTACTCGAAATCTGGCTCTATGTGCATGTGCCGCTGACCTTTGCGCTGATTGCGGCGCTATCGGCGCATATCATCAGCGTTTTCTTTTACTGGTAAGGCAAGGGAGAGGGGACCATGAGCTTCATCCTGCGCCGCATCGCAACGACGAAGACCGGCAAGCAGATCGTTCGTGACCAGGCGCTGCCGGGCGACACGATCACACTCGGCCGCGAAGGCGGCAACATCATTCACATCGCCGATCTGGCGGTGAACCCGCATCACGCGACGATCAGTAGTGCCGATGGGCGCCATGTTCGCGTAGCCGCGCTGGAGGGGCTTGGTTTCGATCTCAACGGTCGTACGCTTGATGTCGCGGACATCGACAGTGCCGCCGGTGCGGAGCTGCGCTTTGGTGGTCATCGTTTGACGATCGTTCGCGAAGGCGAAGATATCATCCTGCTCGTCGAACGGATTGACGAACTTTCTCAATCGTCAAAGGACGTCGACGAGGTAAAGGCCTTTTCGCTGGCGGGCGTGTTGCCTGGCAAGCGTCTTGGGGCCTGGACCTTTGCGGTGGTGATGGTGCTGGCGTTTCTCGTCGGACCGATCTGGGCCTGGTATAATTATCGGCAGGTCGACGAACGGCCGGAAGGCTATCACGCCGACCGTGCCTGGCTGTCGGGACCATTGTCGACCGCGCATGCGAATTTGAAGAAGGATTGCCAGTCGTGCCACGTCGACGCGTTCGTTGCTGTGACAGACAAGGCATGCGTCAATTGCCATACCGGTGAGCATAAGGCGATGAGCCAGGCTCACGCGGGCGCGCCCTCCGCGATGCTTCTCGCTGCGCGGCACCCGCCGGGGGCTGGGGAGAAAATCCTCGCAAGCTTTGCTAAGACCTTCAATCGCCCTCAGGGGCGCTGCGTCGATTGTCATACAGAGCATGAAGGGGCAGGCCCCATGCCCGCGACGCCGCAGAAATTCTGTGCCGATTGCCATGATGGCATGGCGGAGCGGTTGAAAACTGCCGGACATCCCACGATGCTGGTCGACGCCGCCGATTTCGGTACCGGGCATCCTGAATTTCGTCCTCTTGTCCGCCTGGCGCCCGGCGCAAAACAGGCACGCGCACCGGCGGGCAAGGGTGTTGTCGATTATAATGGTCTCAAGTTTCCGCACGACTTGCACTTGCAGGCGACCGGCGGCGTGGCGCGCATGGCGGCGAGTTTTCGGGGGCGCTACGATTTCGGACAAAAGCTGGAGTGCGAAAACTGTCACCGGCCCGAAGCCGACGGTGTCGGCATGAAACCGGTGGAGATGCAACGCGACTGTGCCATGTGTCACAGCCTGGCCTTCGAAACGGTTGGCGGCGTGACGCGCACGCTACGACATGGCCAGCCCGATCAGGTCGCGGCGGACCTCATGGCTTATTATCGCTCGACCCCGCCGGCACGGCCGCTTCAGCTTGGTGGCATGGCACGGCGGCGGCCCGGCCAATATGCCGAAGGGCAGGTGTATAGCATCTATTTCCGTGAGGCCGCGGTGCGACCCGGCCGGGCCGCGGATGCGATCCGGGCGGTCTTTTCAAAGGGCGGTGCCTGTTACGATTGCCATACCGTTTTTGCGCCTCAGGCTGGTCGTGGGTGGCGGGTCATGGCGGTGAACCAGACGCCCCGCTTCCTCCAAAAGGGCTGGTTCGACCATGATGCGCACAAGGAAACCGATTGTGCCGATTGTCACACGACCGCACCGCAGTCGAAACAGGCGAGCCAACTGCTGGTCCCGGGCTTGCGTCAGTGCCGCGATTGTCATGTCGGAGAAACCGGCGCCCGGCTGGTCAAGGTGAACACGGCTACCGAATCGCCTTGCGCCATGTGTCACGAATATCATTCCGATGGTGGCAAGCCGTGGGTGCCGGAACGTCAGCGGCGCAAAAATGTGACGGCGATCACAGAAAGACCAATGCGTGGCATCTATGATGTGAGCCTGATCACAGGTCAGCAGCGACAGGGGCTATATGACGTGTCATGGCGCCCGCAGGCGCTGCCGGCCATCAGGCAGGGTGGATGATAACACAGTGGCCGGGATTGGGACCTGACGGCCGGAGCAGGGGACGCACATGCTGATCGCCCAGATCACCGATATTCATATCGGTTTCGATCCGGACAATCCGGCCGAATATAATCGTAAGCGCCTCGACGAGGTGCTCGACGTGCTTATCGAAGGCCCGAATCGCCCCGATCTGCTGCTGGCGACCGGTGATATCACCGATCGTGGCGATCCCGACAGTTATCGGCGGCTTGAAACCGCTTTTTCGCGGTGCCCTTTCCCAGTTTGGCCGAGTGTCGGAAACCATGATTTGCGCGATAATTTTCACGCTCGCTTTCCGGGGTTGAGCGATGGAAACGGTTTTGTCCAATATGCGATCGAACTTCCCGAACTTCGGTTGGTGACGATCGATACGCTGGAAGAGGGGCGGCACGGCGGCGCCTTTTGCGCGGAGCGGGCGAAATGGCTGGATGCCGAATTGGCAAAGGCTCCGGACAAACCATCCTATATCGTCATGCACCATCCGCCGGTCGAAAGCGGTATCGAATGGATGAACACGCATCCAGAAGAACCTTGGGTGCTCCGCTTCACGGATGTCGTGCGTCGTCACCCCCAGGTTCGCGGCCTGATCTGCGGCCATTTGCACCGCAGCGTTACCGTCGCATGGGAAGGGCGGACAATTGCTATCTGTTCATCGACCGCCCCTCAGGTCTCGCTGGACCTTCGGCCGATTGACGAGGACGCTCCCGATGACCGCCCGATGATCGTTGCCGAAGATCCTGCCTATGCGCTCCATCGCTGGAACGGGCGTGAACTCGTCAGCTTTTATGATCATGCCGGGGCGCATACCATGCTCGCCAAATATGATCAGCGATTGCAGCCGCTGGTCCGCGAACTGAAGGCCGAGCGACCGGCCTGATGGGGCAAGCGCCGCCGCCCAGCGGATAGATCAGAGGCGCCATTCCCAGCCGAGCGGGTCGCCATCCATCACTTCGACCCCGACCGCGATCAACTCGTCCCGCAGTGCGTCTGATGTCGCGAAATCTTTGGCCGCACGTGCTTCCTTGCGGCGTACCAGCATCGCTTCGATCGCCGTATCCTTGATCGCTGCACCCTTGGGTCGCAGCCTCAGGTCGGCGCGAGCGATGGTTAGCAGGTCGAGCCCGAGAACCGCATCCATCTTCGCAATGGCTGCGCGCTTCTGCGCCGTATCGATCTTCTTCATCGCTGCCGCTTCCTCGATCACGGTCAGCGCCACCGCTGTGTTGAGATCGTCGGAAACCGCTGCGTCGAATTTGGCGAGCAGGTCGGTCAAGCGCTTGTCGGTGATTGTGGAAGCTTCGATATCGCGCAGCGGCGCGACCGCCATTACCAGTCGTTTGAGCCGGGTCAGCGCGGCAGCAAGGCCCTCCCACGAAAATTCCAGTTCGCTGCGATAATGTGCCTGCAGGCACATCAGGCGATAGGCGAGTGGGTGAAAGCCGCGGTCGAAAAGGAGCTGGAGGCGCAGGAATTCGCCTGCCGATTTCGACATCTTGCCGCCGCGGTCGATCAGGAAATTGTTGTGCATCCACAGCCGCGCGCCCGAATGTTCGGCATGGTCCAGCCCACCGCAGCCGCGATAGGCCTGGTTCTGCGCAATCTCGTTCGGGTGGTGGATCTCTCGATGATCGATGCCGCCGGTGTGGATGTCAAAGGGCATGCCGAGCTCGGCTTCGCCCATCACCGAGCATTCCAGGTGCCAGCCGGGCGCGCCGCGGCCCCAGGGTGAATCCCACTCCATCTGGCGCGTTTCGCCTGCGGGGGTCTTGCGCCAGATGGCAAAATCGGCAGCGTGGCGTTTGCCCTCCACCTCGTCAATTCGGCCTTCGCCTTCATCGGTGACGGCGCGCGCGAGACGGCCATAGTCGGCGACGGTCGACACATCGAAATAGAGGCCGCTCTCGAGTTCATAGCAATGGGTGTCGGCGATGCGCTTTGCAAAGTCGATCATTCGCGGGACGTAATCGGTAGCGACTGTCCATTTTGCGGGACCGCGCACGCCGAGCCAAGCGAGGTCGCGCTTGAACTCGGCGGTGTAAAAGGCGGCGATATCCCACGCCGATTTGCCGAGCGATGCCGCGGCCTTTTCCATCTTGTCGTCGCCGGCATCGGCGTCCGACGTCAGATGACCGACGTCAGTGATGTTGATGATGTGGCGCAGGTGATAGCCCTTGAACGACAGGGTGCGCCCCAGCGTATCGGCAAAAACATAGGCGCGCATATTGCCGATATGTTGATAATTATAGACGGTCGGTCCGCATGAATAGACGCGCGCCTCGCCGGGATGGACGGGTTGGAAGATTTCCAGCGCGCGCGTCAGGCTGTTGAACAGATACAGCGGAGCGCCGGAATCCGAAACGGGGGCAGGGGCGTCGATCATAGAGGCGCCCATGCCCCGCGTCGGGGCGATACGTCAACCGAAAGGCGGATCAATCGGCGGGCGGTGTCCACAGATCGTCATTACCGGCACCCGTAACGGGGTCGTCCAGCAACGGCTCGCCGGTCATCGGGTCCACATCGCGCATCGTGATCAACGGGTTGGGAAGATTACGTCCCTTGCTCTTTTCGCCGTCGTCGGGATCATTCTTGTCCTCGATCACGTCCTGAACGGGGAATAGAGGATCATTGACTGGCTGGACCGGCCCGCAGATCGCCGGATTGGCGATCAGGCAGCCGTTGAAACGCGATTGCGGGTCATAGGCGCCGACCACCGGCGCGACGCCATTGACGGTCAACAATGCGAGCGCATCGGCGCCCGTTACCTGTCCCGACGGTCCGATCTGAACGCCGCTGGCCACGATCCGCGCTGGCGTGCTTGTCTGGACATCCAACCCCAACGCGCCAAAGGTCAGACCGCGCCGGTCGGCGGTGGCGGTCGTCGCTCCACTGTTCTGGACGTAAAATCCTTCACCAACCGCCGCAGATATCCCACTGGCGTAAAGGGCGCCATCGTCGATGACGACGCCGTCATTTTGTGCGAGCCGGGTTTCGATTGCGTTGGTCGATGTCGCGGCAGCGACGTCGGCGATCGCCGCGAGCGTCGCGATGCTAACCCTTTGTCCCGCCAGGTTAAGCTGTCCGGCGATCGCGCCGCTGGCGTCAGTCATGCGGATCGATCCGTCGCCCAGGATCACCTCGACCGCTTCGTTGCCCGAAATGGCAAAGCTGTTGCCGGACGTTATGCCGGTCAGCCTTACGTCGCCTATAACGCGTGCCTTGCCTGCGGTCTGGATCGTGAAGCTGCCATTTGTTCCGAGGTTGGAACCCGATATGCCGCCTGTCAGGGTGAAGTCGTCGATCACGGCGTCCGGCTCCGCAGCGATTCCGGTGGTTCCGGTAACGTCTGGCGCCACGATACGAATTTGCGAGCCATAGAGGCGTGCCAATTCGGCGGCGTCGATATGATAGCCGCTGCGCGTGCCTGTGCCGCCTATGAAGGTCTGAACCGCGCCATTGCCGTTGGTCAAGATCAGGCTGGTCGTCGTTCCGTCCGCGCCCGCCTGACCGGTCGCGGTTACGTCGATGTCGCCCGACGTCAAGGCGATTGTCGGCGCCGCAAGCGTTCCATCGACCCGCATCAGGCCCTGAGCGTTCGCGTTCAGGGTGCCGGTGACGGAAAGATCGGTCAATGTCATGGCACCGGCTGTCGAGGCGAGCTGCGCATTCGCGGCGCTGAGGCTCGATATGCTGAGGTCGCCGCCGCTACGCAGGTCCGCGGTGCCGGCGACATTGGCGTTCGCGACGGAAAGGGTGCCCGTTGTATTGACCCGGGCATCGCCGGTCGTCGCCACCAGATTGGAAAAGGCAAGATTGCCGCTGTTGCCGATGGTGACAGCGTTGCCGCTGGCATCGACGGCACCGCCCGCATTCAGTGTGTCGACCGTCATATTGCCGCCGCTGCTCGTCAGCGTGGCGGTGCCAATACTGGTAACGCGGGTTGCCGCGACACCGCCCGCGCCGCTTATCGCCACATTGTTAGCGGTCACGGATTCGACGCCAATCGCACCGCCCGCAGACAGTGTTGCGCCGCCCGCGGCCGCGACACGACCGCCACTGATGTCGTTCCCCACTTCGATCAGCGCGTCGCCTCCCGCCGATACGGTGTCGGTGGGCGCGGCCAGCGTCGTCATTGTTACGGCGTCCGCGTTAATCGTGACATTGGCTCCGGCGATGATTGGCGCGGTGATCGCGACGGTTCCACTCGCGCTCGCGAAAATATTGTCGAACGCGTTGAGGTTGGCGAGCGCCATGCCGTCTCCAGACGCGCCGATGCTGCTGTCGCCGCCAGTAACGCCAAGACCCAGCGTGGTCGCGCCATCGAGCGACAAAGCGGTGCCTGCAAAAATGGAGATATCGTCACCGGCGGAAAGGTTGGCGGCGTCGACAGTTCCGCTGGTCGAAAAATTGATGTCGGCGCCATCGGCCGCGCTTGTAGTGATGAAAAAGCCGTTGCCGGTATAGACGATGTCTGCCGTGTCGGGCCCGACCGCAGTCGCGCTGACGTTCGTTGCACTGATGTCGCCCCCGACGCTGACATCGACATCGTCGCCCGCGCTGATGCTGGTCAGCGTTGCGTTACCTGCGGCAAGGACAAGCATATCCTCGCCTGCGCTCCCGCCATTGATCGATACATTCTGTCCGGCATTGACCCCGAACATGCGGGCCGCGCCGCTGTTCGTCAGCGTAACATCGCCAACGGCATCGACCAGCAAATTTCCGTCGGCGGTAAGGCCGGTGCTGCTGTCGATATAGCCGCCGTTCGCCTGGGCCGAGACGGTAACATTGGCGTCGGAGTTCAACCGGATGTCGCCGCCAGAGATATAGTTTCCGGTCAGATCGCCTGCTGAGAAGATGGAGATCGTGCCACCCATATTGGCTTGGGCGATTGCGACCGGCCCGCCCAGTCCAAAGGCGAAGAGCGACCCGCCGCCGTTGGCAGCCCCCGTGAGCGACAGGCTGTTCGCGGTCAGGCTGATGTCGGTGCCCGCCGTCAGCGTGCCGCCGCTGATCCCTTCGGCACCCGCGACCGTGCCGCTCGCAGTCATGTCGATTCCGGTTCCGGCCGATACGCTGTTGAACGTGATCGATTGACCGCTGATCGACACCAGCCCCCCGGCACTGGAATTGCCGAGATCGACGGCGCCGGGCGAGGAGATGATGATGTTGCCGCCAGTGATGATCGAATTGAGGCCGGTGCGGAAGCTGGCGGCGGCGGCAAAGAAGTCGGTATCGGATTCGGCATGTTCGACCGACGCGGCACCGCTGCTGATGACCGAGATGTTCCCGCCGATCAGGCGGTCCACATCGATTGCACCGTTTGAAACACTCAGCGACATTGCCGCTGCGCTGTTGAGTTGGGTCGTCGGGATCGCGGTCAAGCCGTTCACCGCATTGATGGTCAGTGTCCCACCTGCCGATGCGGTTGGAACAATATTCGTGCCGCCCGTCCGGCGAATATCCACTCGGTCGGCTGCCTGGATCAGTATGTTGCCCCCGGCGCTGGCATTGCCGTCACCACTTGCGAAAATGCCGATCGCTCCGCCGGAAATCAGCTGCATGTTGCCGGTCGTGGAGATCGTGCCGCCGTCCGGCGACAGCAAAATGCCGCCAAAGGATTCCCCGACCCCGCCGATACCGGTGGGCGGTGCAAAGCCTTGCGTCGAGGCGCTGAGGCTGGCCATGCTGATGCTGCCTTCGGCGCTCAGGTCGATCCGCCCGGCGTTGTCGCCACTGGCGTTGATGATCGTGTCGCCCAGTACGACCTGGCCTGCCGGGGTCCGCGCATCGATCACGACCTGGCCGCCGCGGGTCGGTTGCGCTGTGCCATTCGCTCCGTTTCCGGCCGTGCCGATGCCGCCGATGCCAATATTCCCGGCTACGGAATTGACATTGATCGTAACTGCGGCGCCATTGGAATCGATCGTCCCGCCGCTTGCAATCAAGAACACTCGACCGCCGATTGCCCTTCCGGCATTTCCTCCGGCGCCGCCGGTCAGGCCCGGGATGGATTCATTGGCTGCACCATTGCCGCCATTCCCGGCCGTTCCGCCACTATCGAACTGAATGTCGCCGGATGAAGAGGCTAGGGCAATGGTAGCGCCATCGTCGGCGCGGATCGTGATTGCACCGCCGAAGCTGTCGCCACCATTCCCGCCCGCAGGAGGAGTGGCGCTGCTCGAAAAGAAGCCGAGACCTGCATTGCCGCCGTTGCCACCCTGACCATTGGCGGCGAATTGCGCCGCCCCCGTCGAAACGCGGGCATTGGGGCCAAAGGCGTCGATGTCGGCGCTGCCGCCCGATCCTTCGCCGCCATTGCCGCCGCGACCGTCAAACCCGTCGCTGCCGTTTCCGCCGATACCCCGGACATCAAGGCTGAAGTCGACATCGCCTGCGTCGAAACTATCGACGACCACGCCGGCGCTTCCGCCAAAGGCGTCGCCACCATTGCCGCCGTCATTCCCGCTTCCGCCCGCGCCGCCGGTGGCGAGCGCCGAAACCTCCAGCGTGCCAGCGAAATCCGGCGTAAAGAACATCTCGACGACTGCGGAGCCGCCGTCGGCAGAGCCGCCGTTGCCGCCTGCACCCATGCTGGTTGCGCTGCCGCTGCTGCTCGAATCGAAGCGGTTGCCGCCCAGCCCGCCCTCGCCACTGGCGCTTACCGAAATTGTGTCCCCCGCGACCAGCGATCCAGACAAAAGACGGATAGCGGCAGAGCCGCCGTTGCCGCTGCCACCATTGCCCGCATTTCCGGGTCCGCCGAGGAAGCTGGTCGAGAAAGAACCGCCGTTGCCGCCCACGCCGCGCGCCGAGGCGGAGACATCGGCAGTGTTGACCACCGCATTGCCCGCGATCGTGATAGTTGCGTCGCCGCCCGTTCCGTCGCCGCCATTCCCGGCCGGAATAATTGGCCCGGAACCCGAATCAAATCCATCGAGACCCATTCCGCCGATGCCCGCCGCCGAAGCATGGATTTCGTCGGATGTCAGGGTTCCGCCCGCGATGTCCACCGTCGCCGTGCCGCCCGATCCGGACCCGCCAAGACTGCTGCCGATGCCATCGGCGCTTACCAGAAATGCGCCAATAGATGCTGATCCACCCGTTTGGGTGTAGCTCGCCGTTCCGCCCTGGGCGTTACCGGTCGATGCGATGTCATCCGCCCGGATAAACAGCCCGCCGACGGAAAACTGGCCCCCGTTGACCGCCACCGCTGCGTTCCCCGTCGGCCCGTCTGACTGAATCGTCAACGCGCCGGAAACATCGACTTCCTGATTGGTTCCGACGGTGAAGGTCGCGCTGCCGGCTGCATTGATCAACGCATCGCCTTCGACCGTGAAGCGACCGATGTGGGCGGGTTGCGCTGGGCCGCTAGGATCGGGAAGCTCGCTCCGTGGTCCGCCGGTGAAGCTGCCGGAGGCCCGCGCGAACAGGTTGCTGTGGACGATCGTATCGCTCGCCACGATGGAGGCGGCCGCCGTCGAAGCAGGTGCTGCGCTGATGGCGCCGCCGGTAATATTATGTCCAGCCGACAGGACGACCCGCCCATTGTCGAGCGTTACGCTCGAGGCATCGTCATAGCCCAACTGCCCGGATACCAGCATGGTCACGGCGTCATTCTTGGGAATGGCAACCAGATATATACCGCCAGAATTCCCCGAATTCTGTTCGGGACCAGTCGTGCTGCCGCTGTGGTCTATGACGGTACCGCCCTCGGCCCCGACCTGGACGTTGATGTCGAACAGGCCGTTGCTAATCAGAACGTCAGCCTGCTCCGCAGCGACGAGCGCCGCCGATCCATCGACGCTGACGGCTCCGCGCTGGACAACGCGGGGTGCAACCAGCGCCACATAGCTGCTGTTTGCCGAGACGCCGGTTGCGTTGATCCGGGCACCGGCGTCGATCTGGACGGCGGCGGTGCTGCCGCTTGCCCCGCGAAAACGGATTTCGCCGCCAGGGCCCAACAAGCCGCCCGGGCCTGTTGTGTCGATATCGTTCGCGGTCAGCACCAGGCTGCCGACATTGATCACGCCGGTCGATCCGATCAGTATCCCGCCGGCATTGTAGAACCAGATATTGCCGCCCTGGACATTGCCGCCTGTTGAAAAGCGCGTGCCGACATAGCTGTTGACCGTGCCGTTCAGTGCGACCTGGCGGCTGATCGATCCGCCGCCACCGTCCACAAAGCGATTGAGGACGGTGTAGTCGCCCGGGCCATAGAATTCGAGCGCGCTTCCGACGGGCAAGAAGTCGATGGCGCCGCCGGTGGCCGCGCCGTCGGTCGGCGTCCAGTTGATGATCGTCTGGGCCCCCGATACCTCCACCTGGGTCGTGTTGGGCGGGAGGGGCAACGGCGTAGTGGGGGGTGAGATAATCGCTGAGCCACCAACGACCGTTCCGGTCCCCGCAACCTGGGCGAGCGCAGGGCCGCCAAGGGCCAGCGCTGCGAGGCTTGCGGCAATCGCACAGCTATCGAACAGGTGGCTCTTGTTGCTACGGACCGAAGCGGGGTTGGCTGCTGCACGCATGGCGTTCATCCTCGAAAATTGGATCATCGATCAGCGCGCCCGCACGCCGAATTGGGTGGTCAACGACACCAGGAAGCGGGGATCGGGCCGTTCGGTCAGGAAACCGGCTCGATTCAGCGGGACGGCCAGCGTCATGTCGAGACGTCCCAGATTGCCATAGGCAACGCGCAGACCGGCTCCGGTGGAATAGAGTTTCTGTGGGTTGAGGCCGTTGAATGCCGTGTCCCTGTTCCAGACCCACGCCGCATCAAAAAAGGCAAAGGGCTGAAAGGCAAAAGCCTTGGTATTGGCTGGAACGAAGGAACCATAGCGTGCCTCGATCGCGACGCCGACGCCGCTGTCGCCGATCACCGTACCGGCATCATATCCGCGCCCGACGGTGAAATTGCCGCCCGAAAACTCTTCATAGGCAAGCAGGGGATCGTTTGCCCATTGACCGCGCGGCGCCGCGGATAGGGTGAAATTCTTCACCGGGCGCCATTCGGCCTGTGCGCTGGCGCGAACGAGAAAGGCGTCGGGTTTGCCTTCTATCCGCGATAGAGGGACCGCGCCGGGAAGGAAGCAAGCCGCGCCGGTTGGGCCGCAATCGTCGCTGGCGCCAAGGAAGTTCAGCCCTTGTCTGGCTTCCAGCGAGGCGCCGAATGCCCAGCGCGGTTCGGCCGGATTAAAGCCGCCGCCGCCGGCGACCGAACGGGGATCGATCCAGTTCGCGTCGGCACGCAGGTTGATGACGCGCAGTCGGTCGCGGTTGATGGGAATTCCGCCCAGACGGATATCCTGATCGATGAGGTCGAGCCCGCCGCCGACGGTCAGGCGATGCGCCTGGGTTAGCGTGACGGGATAGGAACCGAAAAGGCTGACGATCTGGGTATTCGACTTGATTGCCAGCCCGGTGATGTCGGGACGTGTCCACGCATAGGTATAGCTGGCGCCAAAGCGGAGCCCATTGCCACCGACCCGGAATTCGTGTGCGAGTTGCAGCACCTGTTGCTCGTCAATATCAGCGGTCGAATAGAGGCTGACCGTCGTTAGGTCGCCCATGCCGGTCAGGCCGGCGACCTGTGCCCGGGCGACCCCCGCCCATCGGCCTACGTCGCGTGATCCGAAATTCTGGATGCTGGCATCAAAGATTGCGGGCGTTCGCGTTACCAGCACTTCACCCACGACTTCGCCGGGTGCGCCGCCCGGGCGCAAGGTCAACCGCGCATCCATTCCCGGTATGTCACGAGCGAGCAGAAGATAACGTTCGGCATCGGTGATATTGAAAACCGGCTGATCGTCGAGTCTCGCCAGATAACGCTGGAGAAGCTTTTCGTTGCGCCCCGCATCGCCGCGCACTTCGACGCGGGACATGCGCGCCGCCAGAATGTCGAAACGAACGATACCATTGTCGATGGTCTGCGGCGGAACGCGAACGGCGGCCAGATAGCCGCGCGAACGCAGGATGGTCGCGGCACGGTCGCGAATATCGCACACCGCTGCGATCGGCAGATCCTGACCGGCCTTGTCTGACCAGCTGGGTGCCAGCATATCATTGTCGATGCCATCGACGTTGGAAAATTCGACCCCACGCAGCGTGAAGCGGACGCTGTCGAACTCGGGACTGGCGAGGGGGCAGGGGGCACGTTCGATGCTGTCGTCTGCCGTGACGATCCGCTCGCGTGGCTGGACCGCGGTGGGCAACGAGGGTTGCTGTATTTCCTCGCGGGTCGGAATCTGCGGCGTCGATTGGGCAAAAGCCATCGTCGAGATCATCGCCGTGGCCAGTCCCGTCGCTCCTGCCAGCGCGGCACGGGCCACGGCTCGCGGGGCCGCGTTGCGCCCGTTTTTTTCCCCTTTTGCCATCACGGCCATTACCACCCCTCGCGTATGGACAGGCACGCGCGCCAGGCGCGTGTCCGTTCCGTGCACCGCGCCGTTTTCTGGCGCAGCAAATATCGACCCAAGGAAAGGAAGGCCGCCGTCTTTGCGGCATTTCTTTCCCGATTTTTAACAGATGGACCGGGCGGGTTCAATGGTTGCCCGGTCCGTACGATCAGCCCGCCGTCGCTTCCTCCATCGCATCGACCAGTCGATCGAGCTGCGGCGTACAACCCTTGACCATCAGTGCATCGACCGAGGCTTCAGGCGTGTCGGGGGTGCTTTCCATCGCGGTAAAACGAACCGTGACCGGTGCTGCCAGCCCAGCGCCTGACAGGCGGTAATCGACGCCATATTGCACCGGCAGAATGTCGGTCGGCCATTTGCGGAAATTCGCTCCCGCAACAAAGGCGACGGTCTCGCTCTTGTCCCCTTGCTCGATGCGCAGCAACTGGTCGCTATCCATATGTGGACGCCACAGCATCAGCGTGGCGGGATCGGCGACACAGAAAGTTCCGGCTTCGCGATAATCGAGCAGCCACAGGTTCGGGGCCCGCATCTCGAGCGGCGCCGGCATGGTGGCATCGCGCGAGAAACCGCCCCGCGCCCGCATCGTCGGGCCCTTGGCGAGCATGCGGGTAACTGTGGTGCCCATCGACTGGCTCGCCTGCACGTTGCCGGTCGCGCCGAAAGTTCCGGGTCCGGACAGCGTGCGGGTCTTGCCCGACTGCATCAGCACGACTTTGTCGCCCGCGACCAATGTTACACGGTCGCTTGCCTTCAACTTGGTGCCGGTTGGGTATTTGCTCGCCGACGGGCCGGTGGAACGGACTACCATGGACTGCGCCGCCGCGGTGCCGACGATGGTGACGGCGGCGATGGCCACGGCGGCGGACAGGCCCAGGCGGCGGGCACGGAAATCAGGAAAGGACATAGCTTTCTCCCTTGGTCGTCTGGTTCAGGCGTTCGATCAGGAACATGATGGCGGCATCCTCGGCGAATTCCTTGGCCAGCGCTGTGGCGCTGGTCACATAGGCTTGTTTATCGCCCGCCGCGTGCGCGGCGACAAGCGCCGCCACACGGTTTCGCTGCTCCTGGGTCAGGTCCGGGCGCGGGGTGAATAGGTCGACCGGCTGTGCCCGACCGCGCAGCGTAACCCGGCCCATCGGGATCAAATCGCCCCGCTCGGACCGAGCCGCCGCCTCACCCGAGAAAAGAACACCGGTCTTCAGACTCTTGTTCGCTGATTCCAGGCGCGAGGCGGTGTTCATGCTGTCGCCCAGCGCAGTGTACTGGATCCGGTCCTCGCCGCCGAAATTGCCAACGATCGCGTCGCCGACATGCAATCCTACTCGCGTCATCCCCAGCGGCGGGACGCCCTCAGCCATGTCCACGCGGAATTTTTCGCCTGCTTCGTACATGGCCTGGGCGGCATCGGCGGCACGCTGGCCATCGCCGGGCAGGCTGAGCGGTGCACCCCAAAAGGCCACGACGGCGTCGCCCACGAACTTGTCGATCGTGCCGCCATGGTCGAGCACGACGTCGGACAGGCGATCGAGATATTCGTTGAGTAGCCGCGCCACCGTTTCTGGTGTGATCGCGTGGCTCAATCTGGTGAAGCCTTCCAGATCCGTGAACACGCAGAAAATCTCGCGCTTTTCACCTGACAGTGACAGGCGTTCGGGATCGCGCATGATCTGTGCGGCAACGTCGGCCGGCAGATATTTGCCAAGCGCCGACTGGGCAAAGGCGCGCTGGCGTGCGCCGATTGTACGCGCGGCGGTACCGACGGCGGCATAACCGAACAGCCAGGCTAGCGCCCATCCGGCAGCGGGAAGCGTGGTCGTGTCTATTCCTCGCCCCTGCATCCAGAAAGGGAAAGCAGCAAAAAAGACCATCTGCGAGACAAAGGCGAGCGCGACCCAGCGGGCCCGCATATCAATCAGGCTGGTCAACCCGCCTGCCAGCACGACAAGAAGCGCTAGCACCCACAGCGCGGGTGCCGACAATGGCCTGGCCCAGGCGCCGTCAAGTTGCTGAGCCAGCATATGGGCATGAACTTCCAGCCCAATCATCGTTTCGTGAAGCCCGGTCAACGGATCGGTGAAGCGACTGAGCGGGGTGTTGAACTGATCATTGTCGATGATGTCGCCGCCGATCAGTACATAGCGGTCCTTGATCAGGTCCGAAAATCCGGCGCGCATTTCTGCGTCCATCGGCATCGCGAATGTATCGATGGGGATATTGGCGAAGACCGGTTCCTCCTGCCCCTTTTCCGCGCGCGCGGGCACGAGGAAGCGAATATTGCCCTGGTAGTCGGCATAGGCGGGATCAATCGGTGCCATCGCATTGGCCATCAAGGGCGGCAGGTTCTTTGGACGATCGGGCCAATTGCGAATAACGCTGTCATTGTCGGTACGGAACAGCACGCTGGTGGGCTTCGTCTTGTCCGTTCGCACATCGGCCAGAAAGGACTCCAGGAACTTCTGCTGCTCGTAGAATATGGTGTTGGGATTGCTTCCCTGCTCGGCATAGGCCAGCCATGTCGGGGTATGCATCGACCTCAGCTGGGCCTTCAGCAGATCATCGTCGGGGCGCGGAGAATCGAACGCGATATCGATGCCGATTGCTTTCGCTCCCATCTGATCGATATTTTCGAGCGCGCGCGCCAGCAATGTGCGGTCGAGGGGTGACCGTATGCCTGTGTTGAACAAGGTTTCGTCATTATAGGTGATCATGACGATCCGTTTGTCCTGCCCGACATGCGGCGCCATCACGGTTGCTCGTGCGTCATATAGTGCGCGTTCGGCATCGCCGAGCAGCGGCATCTGCCAGCTGAACCGGGCGATCAGCGTGGCGACGATCAGGAACAGGATGGTCGCCACCATGCGCGAGGGGCCAAGCTGCATGACGAGCCGGCGGATGCGCTTGCTTAGCGGCTCCGCCGACGGCGATCCATCCTCCGCGACGGGTGGCGGTGTCTGGTTGATCCCTTCGATATCGGTCATGGTTTCAGCGCGCCGCGCGGCCGGACCCTTCGCCGCCAATTGGACGCTCGACCGTTGCTGCGTCGCTGCGAAGCAGCGCCTGGCCACCGTCTCCGATGATCGCAAAGCCGGCCCAATAATAAGGGTGAGACGTCTGGGCGTCGGCCATCAACTGCGTCTGCGTTGTCCATAGAGCGTCCGCGACGCTTTCGCCTTCTGCGGCGGAGAACAGGCCGCCGATCAAGCGCTTGGTGGCGTCGAAATCATCGGGGGCGGGCCAGTGGCTGGCGATCACCGAGCGTCCGCCCGCGCCGATGAAGCTGCGGACCAGTCCATCAAGGGCATTGCCGCCGCCGCTGGCGACCCCCGCCTCGCGCGTCGCGGCTACCGATGCCGCGGCAGCGGTGTCGCATGCCGACAGAATGACAAGGTCGGCATCGATCTTGAGATCGAAAATCTCCTGAAAGGTCAGCAGGCCGTCGGACCCTTCGCCGCCGAACGAAGTCACAAGCGCCGGGCGCGCCGGGCAGGAGGGGCGCGGCGCGGTGACGAGGCCGTGCGTCGCGAAATGGATGATGCGATAGTCGGCCAGATCCTGTCGGTTCTTGATTGCCGTGTCGGTGAAGGCGCCCCCCGTCAGCAGGGTTGCGGCGTCGCGGTTCATCGCGTTCCGCGCGATGACCAGCTCGTCGGCGGAGATGGGGCGTGCCCATTGGCTGATGTCCCATTGGCAACTGCCGTCGATCCCGCCAGACGTCGCGCCGCGGGTCCCGAGTGAGGGCAATGTACCGCTGACCGGCTGGTTCTGGCCCAGGCCGAAATATTGATTGGTCGCATGCGAAGGGGCGGCTTGGCGTGCGTTTCGGAAACCCAGCGCCGATACGGCGGTGCTGGGCCGCGTTGACCGGCCCAGCCAGGCGATCTGACGCATGTCGAAGGGATCGGCGGCTGGATCGGTCAGGCGCCCCTCATAATCGGCCAACCCGGTATCGGCGGTGACAAGCAGATTGACCGGCAGGCGCAGCATTGCGCCATCGGGTTCGAAGATCAGATGGGGTATCGTAGGCAACCGGTCGGCAGCGGGCGCAAAGAGTTGAGTATATAGTTTGCGCGCCGTTGCCGCGTCGAACGGATAGGTGACACGGCGCCCGTTCTCGACGATCGAAATCGTCGAACGGATGGTGTCGACGGCGCGCTCCAGGTCGGATGCCGTGATATCGGCTTTCCACAAGTCTGTACCCCTGGGGTCGATCAGCATGGCGTACACGGCCTCGCCGACGACCAGCATCTTCAGATAGGCTTCGTCGGCCCGCAGAACCTGTTGCAACTCGGTAACGTCCAGCTTGCCGGACGCGACCACGCGATATTGCGGGAACGCCGACAGGCGGGCCACGGTCTCGGCTTGCTGAAAGGACAGATTGTCGATCTGAGTTTTGACGTCGGCCCGCAATGCGTTGATTTCGGGGGATACCGGCAACTGGGCCAGCCGGGCGTCCTCGATCCGGGCGCGTTCGATGTCGCGGTTCAGCGTCGTTGCCTGGCGGAACAGGCGCGCTCCCTCGCCATTGCCCCCGGACAATTCGCGCGCCAGCACGGCCTGGGTGTCGGCGACGCCGGGACGCACCTGTAACTGGCTGGCGACGAAAAAGTCGTTCGCGGCGGAAGAATCGCTCGATGCGCGCTCGGCCAACAACTTGTAATAGGGGGCCATCATGTTCGCCATGCCGGTGGTTGACCGCTGAGACTGGGCCAGCGAACCGACAACGTCGCGATAGATGCCGATGGCCTTGTCGGCCTGGCCCTGGCGGGTCAAAAAGGCTGCGTAACGGGCGCGAGCAGAGGCCAGCGCCGTCGTTTCGGGATATTCGACGGCGAGTGCGTTGACCGATTGGACGAAGTCTGCGTCGGCAGCTGCGATATTGCCAAGTGCCTCTTCGGCCAGCGCCAGTTCGCCCAGCATTTGCGAGCGGAGCCGGATGATCGATGTGACGCGGCCGTCGCGCACCGTGGTCGCATCGCTCAATCCCTTGATCTGCGCGGCCTTCGCGGCGGCAGGGTTGCCGCGCAGGCGTTCGACCGTGCCGAGCAGGTGAACTGCTTGCGCATCGATGATCTGGGCGCGCTCGGCAGGGCTCAGGCGTTCGCGATCCGAAACCTGACCAATCGCGCCATTGCCGTTGATTCCCGCCACGATGCCGGGCGACAGTGTTACACCGTCTTCGGCGACGATCACGCCGCCGACAATTTGCGGCATCGGCGTTTGTAGCAATGTCGCCGCGCTATCGAAATCGCGCTGATTCAAGGCGTGGATCGCCCGAAAATTGCGGCGCAGGCGCATTTGAACGGCGTCGCTGGTCGGAATGGCCTCAACCTCGGCGAACAGCCGCTCGGCTTCCGCAAATTCGCCCAGGTTCGATTCCTGAAGCGCTCGGTTGAGCGTGAATTCTGTGGGGTCAAGTTCGGCCGCGCTCTGGTCGTCGAGCGCCCGCCGCGACAGCGCCTCGAAGAACTCGGCCGCCTCCGCATAATCGCCGCTGTGATTGCGCCGATATCCTTCGGCCAGCGCCTTGTCGATGTCGATGGCGCCCGCCAGCGTACGGGCAAATCCGTCGTTTCCGCCCACCGATGTCGTTGCGACGTTGATCACGCCAGGCATCACCTTGTGGCTGCGAACCGACTCGAGCGCGAGGTTCAGCGCGTCGTCATAGGCGGCGAAGCCCTCGACGGTGAACGCGGTGTTGCCGTCGGTTTCGATCCGTGTCCGCCAGGCGACATTGCTTCCTGCGATCGTACAGCCGCCGTCTGCGGCGCATTCAATGCGCCCGCTGCGCGCCGCCGCGATGCGGGTCTGTGCTTCTGCGCTCGATGCCCGCAACATGCGGACAAAGCCGACCGGCTGGCTCGCGTCGCGGCACAGGATCATCCAGGCCCGGTCGAACATCCCCGAAATAACGGTGTCGCGGACTGTGGCTTGTACCTCGCAAAGCGATCCGCCCTGGTCGCCGATTGAAAAACTGTCGCGCAATGTGGGGTCGTCGCCCTGGGCGCGCGCTATCCCAACGGTGCCGGGGGCGGCTCCAACAGCCAGCGCAGCCAGCGCCGCAAACGCCGGCAGATGAAAAGGACGACGAGCGGCCATGATGTAAATCCCCTAAAATCATACCAGTCCGCCGTGCGGCGCGGTTGCGGCACGGGGCAGTCTTTAACGCTGTGGTACGACCCAAATCCCTTAAGGCTGACCCTAATCCCTTCTCGGATAAAAGGGAAGTGATCTGCCGCACAGGCGCCTTGCGCCGGATAGCCGCGCAACCTATCTGGAAGGCGAGTTTTAATCCGGTGAGGAAAAAATGAGCGCATTTGACGATCGTGAACGGGCATTCGAAACGAAATTCGCGCGGGATCAGGAGGTGCAGTTCCGCATCACCGCCCGCCGCAACCGGCTGGTTGGCGAATGGGCGGCCGAGCGCATGGGGCTGACGCCCGAGGAAACCGACGCCTATGCCAAGGCTGTGGTGCAGGCTGACTTCGAAGAAGCGGGCGACGAAGACGTGATCCGCAAGATCGCGGGCGATCTGACTGCTGCAAAGGTGGAGATCAGCGATGCCGAAATTCGCGCCGCGCTGAACGAAAAGGCCGTAGAGGCCCGCCGTCAGTTCATCGAAGCGCAGCCGGACTGAAGGCGCGCGTCGTGGCGATGCGGGAAGCGGATCTGAAGGCCATGATCCTGGCGGCCTTTCCTGGTGCGGAGGTGACGATCACCGACCTCGCCGGAGATGGGGACCATTATGCCGCGCATGTGGTGAGTGAGGATTTTCGCGGGATGAGCCGCGTTGCACAGCATAAGGCAGTCTATGCCGCGCTGGGCGGGCGCATGGGCGGAGAGCTCCATGCCTTGCAATTGACCACCGCCATCCCTTCATAGGGGACATGGCTATCAATGGGGCGCGGATCGCGGCCCCGGACCGGAGACTGATATGAGTGACCCCGCCACCCAGGACCGCATTGCAAAGCTGGTCGCCGAACATCCCGTGCTGCTGTTCATGAAGGGCACGCCGCTTTTTCCGCAATGCGGTTTTTCGTCGCGCGCGATCGCCATGCTCGATCGGCTTGGCGTCGAGTATGAAAGCGTCGATGTTCTGCAGGACATGGAAGTGCGCCAGGGCATCAAGGAATTTTCGGACTGGCCTACGATTCCCCAACTCTATGTGAAGGGCGAGTTTATCGGCGGCAGTGATATCATGATGGAAATGTGGGAAGCCGGTGAACTGCACCAGTTGATGGCGGGTATCCCGACGCGAGCCGAATAGGCTGGCACTCCGCGGCTGCGGCTATCCGGCGGCGGGCGCGTTTGTTAAGATAAAGGCCGTCGGCGCGCGATTGTGGCGTGCCGACGGCCTTTCCTTGTATATTTTGTTATGTCCGATCGATAAGCCGGTGGCCACTCATCGGCACTTAAGTTCGCCGCGATCAATCGCCCGGCCAAGAACCGCGCCGCCAGCGGCGCCGATGATCGTGCCGACGGTACGATCGCGGCCGCCATCGAGTTCGCGTCCGAGCAGGGCGCCAACCGCGCCGCCGATGATCAGGCCTGTCGTCCCGTTGTCACGGCGGCAGTGGTAACGTCCGTCATCGCCGCGCCAAATCCGGTCGTTGCTCGACAAGCGACGCGGCTCATAATAGCGGCCATAGCTGTCATAGATGGCGCGGTCCTTGGCGCGCTTTCCATGTGCCGGCGCCCAGGGCGGCGGGTCCGCATAGGCGACGCCGACGGGCATGGCGACGGCGGCAAGCGCCGCTGCGGCAATCAGTCGTTTCACCCTCAACTCTCCTTCTTGGCTTTTGGCGTTCCGACCCTTTTATCTCGCCTCAATTCTGCCGAGGCAATCTGGAACCTTCGATGAACGTCGCAACCGCGGATATGTTCCCGCATGCCGCCTCAGGGCCTGAAAGGGGAATTGTTGGCGCGTAATAGCATTCGGGGGCGGGGCCTTTCGGCCGCTCCGCCCCCGTCTGCTTGGGGTAAGTGGGGATTTCCCGGTGGGGCGGGGATTTCAGGGACCAGACCGAAACCCCCGCCGCTCCATTGAGCGGAACACTCGGGAACGCGATATGACATTCAAACGCTGTGCCAACTTTCGAGAACACAGGAATTTCGATCATTATAGTGGTTAACGAAAATCGACGCCGATCCGGTGCTGTCAAGAATTCCGACACCCCGCCTCCTGTTCCCATTCATCGACCGTTCAGCGTATTGACTACATTTGTAGTCGATGTGGAGCGAACGCGCCAAAGGGAGGGACGTCGGTGGCCGAGCGAGCAAGCGAATCCGAAATGCAGGTGCTGGGGGCGCTCTGGGATGATTCCCCGCAGACGGCCTCGGAACTGACGAGCCGAGTGGGGGCGGCAAATGGCTGGACCCAGGCGACGGTCAAGACCTTGCTTGCCAGGCTCGTGCAAAAGGGAGCGGTGACGACCGAGGCTGATGGGCGTCGCTATCTCTATCGCCCCGCCATTGCTCGCGCTGACACCGTTGCGGATGAATCGCAACGCTTCGTCGATCGCTTGTTCGGCGGGCGGGTTAGCCCGCTGATTGCGCATCTTGCGGAACGTGAGGCGCTGACTGACACCGATATTGCAGAGATTGAGGCGCTGCTTCGGAAGCTCAAGTCATGAGCGGCGCGATGTTTCTTCAGGTCTGGTCGGACACGCTTGTTACAACCGGCCTTCTCGTCGCTGCGATCCTGTTCGTACGCAAACCCTTTGCGCGGCATTTCGGTCCCCGCCTTGCCTATATGCTGTGGCTGCTCCCCGTGATGCGTCTGTTTCTGCCGCCGCTTCCCTTTGCGGACCCTGTGCCGCCCGTCCCGGCTGCCGCATCGTCGATGACTGACACGATGCATGTGCGGGCGCCGACCGAGCTTGCCGACATCGCTCCGGCCGCGGCTGAACCCCTTTGGTCGCTGTCTGACCTCGTTCCCGTTCTTTTCGGTTTCTGGGCTGCTGGTTTCGTGGCGGTACTGGTGGCGGCGCTCATCGCCCATCGGCGTTTTCTGCATGGAGTGTTGCGCGATGCGGTGGAGTTGGAACCCATCGGATCGATCCGTCTGGTGATAAGCGATGCCGTTGACGGTCCCGTGGCGTTCGGCTTGCTGCGTCGCTGCGTCGCGGTTCCGCAGGACTTTTTCGGCCGCTACGCCGCGAGCGAAAGGGCGCTTGCGATCGACCATGAGCTCTCGCACCACCGCTATGGTGATTTGTGGGCCAATGCGGCGGCGCTGCTCTTGCTTGCCACGCAATGGTTCAACCCCTTCGCGTGGCGCGCGATCCGCGCCTTTCGGTTCGATCAGGAGGCGGCGTGCGATGCGCGTGTCCTGACCATGGCCGGGACCCAGCCGTGTGCGGAACGGACGGCTCAATACGCCACTGCCATTGCCAAGGCGGCTACGGGCGCGCGCCTGTCGCTTGCCGCCCCGATGGCTGTACATGATAATCTGCAGGAGAGGCTGATCATGTTGACGAAGCAGGATATTTCAAAACGGCGCGGGCTTGTGGGGCAGTTGCTGGTTGGAAGCACCTCACTCGCGGTCCTGGCGACGACGGTGACGTTGGTTCCGGCGGCGGCGGCCGGCACGCCGGAGATCGATGCCGTGGTGGCTGCTGCGCCTGCGGAGCCAGTAGATATGTTCCCAACGGAAGATGTGTCGCTGACGCTGCCCGCTGAGCCGTCTGCGCCGGTCGAAACAGTCGCGGGGCCAAGCCATGTCGTGATGATCCGGAAGGTCAAGGATGATGGAGCCGAGCGCAAGCGCGGCCACCGTGAGCACCGTGATGTGCCGCACAAGATCGTTCAACACGATCGACAAGGGTCTGAAGGCGAGGTTGGCGCGCCAGGACAGGAGGGGGCGGCTGTCAAGGAACGGACCCGCGCGGTCGAATTCCGCGTGCCGGGCAGTCTGTCGCGTGACGAAATTCTGACGACGCTGAAGGAGCAGGGCATTTCCGGTCACAAGGCCGAGGCCATTGCCGACAAGTTGGAGGCGCGCCGCAAGGAACGCTTCACCGTGACCTTTCCGGCGCACCCAGCCCCTCCTGCTCCACCCATTCCTCCAAAGGCGCTCGCGGTGGTGGATCACCAGGCTTTCGCTTTCTCGAAATGCAGTGAAGGGAAAAAGCCGGTCGCGCTGGTGGAGCGTGACGAACGCAAGGGTGCAACGCGCAGCCGTGTTCTCCTGACAAGCTGCAGCGATATTGCGAAGAGCAAGGTCAAGGCTCTGAGGGCGGCGCGCGACAATTTTGCCCGGGCGCGGTCGATGCCGGGACTGACCCCCGAAATGCGGGCAGAGATGGTCGCCGACCTTGATCGCGCGATCGCCGATATCGAACGCGAAAATCACTAAGCGCCAAATTTTTGGAGCGCAGATCTCCGGCGCCAGCCTTGCTCCCCGGTGGGCCGGCGTTCGGGGGTGGGAAAGGGAGCGGTCCGTCCCGCTCCCTTTTTCATGTCCACCCTTTTCCTTTCCACACCGCAATGCCACATGATCGGCATGAGCGATGAAAAGCCTTGGCCCGACACGATCCGTGCCGGTGATTGCGAACGGCACGAGCCTCTTGTCCGGAGGGTGCTCGCCCCTAATCCTTCGCCTTATACCTTCACCGGAACCCAGACTTGGGTCGTTGGTGCCGGTAACGAGGTTGCGGTGATCGATCCCGGACCGACCGGATCCGGGAAAAGCGTCGGCGATCCACCCGATGCTGATGGCACCGGGCATGTCGAGGCGATTCTGCGCGCCGTGCAGGGGCAGCGCGTCGTTGCGATCCTCTGCACCCACACGCACCGCGATCATAGCCCGGCGGCGGCGCCGCTGAAGGCCGCGACGGGCGCGCCGGTTGTCGGCTGTGCACCCTTGGCTTTGCAAGACGATGGACCGCGGGCCGATTCCGCATTCGATGCCGACTATGCCCCTGATAGGGTTCTGGCCGACGGTGATAAGGTTGCTGGCGACGGTTGGACGCTGGCGGCGGTGGCTACGCCCGGCCATACCTCGAACCATCTTTGTTATGCGCTGCTTGAAAGCCGGGCGTTGTTTACCGGCGATCATGTTATGGCCTGGTCCACCAGCGTCGTCAGTCCGCCTGACGGCGATATGGCCGCCTATATGGCCAGTCTTGCCAAGCTCTACGACCGCGACGATCGCGTCTATTATCCGGCCCATGGCCCCGCCGTGACGCGGCCGAAGCAGTTGGTGCGCGGAATGTTGGGCCATCGCAAACAGCGAGAACGCCAGATATTGCGCGAGTTGAACAAAGGGCCACGCGGCGTACCCGATATGGTCGCTGTCATGTACAAAGGCCTCGATCCGCGGCTGACCGGTGCGGCTGGACGCTCGGTTCTTGCCCACCTTCTTGATCTCAGCGCGCGCGGAATGGTCCGGGCGCAGGACCAGCAATGGGAGCTTGCCTGAATGTTCTGGACGATCTTGATGGCCGCGGCGGTGCCGCCGGGGGCTGGCGCAATGGATTCGCCGATCGTCATGCTTGAAGCAGAAGGCAATGGTGTCCATTGTGTCGCGAACCGGGAGCTTTGCATCGCATTGTCGGACGGCGATGGCGGTCGCGCGATGCGGATCAGTTCGCCTGCTACGGGCGACGCCGAGGGGGCGCTTGTCGCCCTTCCGTCCGGCTTGGGCACGGACCGCGATCTGACGCTCTGGCCGAATCTGGTTTTCGTTTCCTCGAAGGATGAACCCGGACAGGGCAGTTCGCTCGAATATCTCGTCGGCGTCGTCGCGACCGAAAGCGCCGGCTATTCAGGCGGCGGCGGATCGGGCTCGCGGCTGCATCTGCTGCGCTTTGTCATGGCGCCCCATGCCATGGCTTTCGGTGGAGAGGTGCTGGATGTCGACTGGAAGGGTGATCTGGCGATCCGTGCCTGTTTCACCGAGGTCGAGGCGCAGGATCGGCTGGGCGCCTGCCACGATGAATATGAATATGTCGCGACCCTGACCCCGGCTGTCGGTGACGGCGGCGAACTGCCTTCGCTGACCTATCGCAGCGTGGCGACCGCCTTTCCGCAGATGTCGCGGCGATGGGAGGATAATAGCGGGCAGAAGCTGAAAAAGAGCGACTTGACGCATTGGCGCGACCCGGAATGCAGCTATCAGCGTGTCTTGCGCTATAATCCGGCGACAGCGCGCTATGAAATGGACCGGCCGGGGCCTGATTGCTCGACCTACACCAATCCATGACCGGCACGGCAGCTTCCGGCCCGCGGATCGTACCGCGCCTGATCCTGTTTCTGGCTGCGGTTCTTTTCGCGCTGGCTGTCTGGTGGGCGGTGTCGGCGTGGCGAGACTGGCGCGAAGGGCCGCCGCCCGAAACCATCGTGGCGGCAAGCCTGCAGGGGCTGCAGGAGCAGAATATACTAGTGCCCTTCACTGCGCGCTATGTCGCTGTCGTCACCTCGACCCAGAGCCGCATGGGGCTCAGCGCGAAGAAGACGCTGATCATGCCTGGAACGGTGCGTTACGAGGTGGATCTGGCCAAGTTGCGTCCATCCGACCTCGACTGGGATGCCGAAGCCGGCGTGTTGACGGTGACATTACCCCGATTACGTCTTGCGGGGCCCGAAATCGACATCGACGCGATCAGTGAGTTTCGCGATGGCGCCATATTGCTGACTCTGACCGGTGCTGAGGACGTACTTGACGCGGCGAACCGCAAGGCCGCTCAGGAAGAGTTGATCAAGCAGGCAAAGGGGGCAACCCCAATGCGGCTTGCCGAAGGCGCCGCGCGCACGGCTGTTGCCCAAAGCTTTGCCATGCCGTTGAAGGCCGCGGGAATCGACGCGCGGGTGACTGTTGGGTTCGCGGCACGTTGATGCGTCAATTGCCCCCGCAGCGAGCGAGGTGTAGGGGAAGGGCAACTCCTGCCTGACAAGGAAGAATGATGACTGCTCCGATCCGCGAAAATCTGTCCGGCCTTGACCTGCGCGCCGAAATCGAACGGCTGCGCAAGGAACGCAATGCGGTGATCCTGGCCCATTATTATCAGAAACCGGAGATACAGGATCTGGCCGATTTTGTCGGAGATTCGCTCGAACTATCGCGCAAGGCCGCCGAAACCGACGCTGAGGTCATTGCGTTTTGCGGCGTAAAGTTCATGGCTGAAACGGCAAAGATATTGTCGCCGGAAAAGATCGTGATCCTGCCCGATATGGACGCGGGATGCAGCCTGGAAGACAGCTGCCCTCCTGAACAGTTCAAGCGCTTCCGTGAGCAGCATCCCGACCATATCGCGCTGACCTACATCAATTGTTCGGCGGCGGTGAAGGCGCTAAGCGATATCATCGTCACATCGTCGAGTGCCGAAACGATCATCAGCCAGATCCCGCCGGAACAGAAGATCATCTTTGGCCCCGACCGCCATCTCGGCGGCTATATGAATCGCAAGTTTGGGCGTGACATGCTGCTATGGCCGGGGGTGTGCATCGTCCACGAAGCGTTCAGCGAAACCGAACTGCTCAAGCTCAAGGCGCAGCACCCCGATGCTCCCGTTGCCGCGCATCCCGAATGTCCGCCGCACATTGTCGACCATGCCGACTATGTCGGGTCGACCAGCGGCATTTTACAGTTCGCGAAAAGCTTTCCGGGCGACACGCTCATTGTCGCCACCGAACCGCACATCATCCACCAGATGGAAAAGGCGCTGCCCGAAAAGAATTTCATCGGAGCGCCGGGCGCTGACGGGAACTGCAACTGCAACATCTGCCCCTATATGGCGCTGAACACGATGGAAAAGCTCTATCTGGCGCTCCGCGACCTGCAGCCGCGGATCGAAATGGACGAAGAACTGCGCCTCGCGGCGCGCAGGAGTCTCGATCGGATGCTCGAAATGGCGTCCGGAACGGTTGGCAAGGGGGACGTCGGCGTTCCCGGCGTCGGCTGAGGTCACGAGCCGACCAGCATCGGCGAGCCTTCGCGTCGGAGCGGGAGGGTGGGGCTGAATCGCCCCTCGCGGAGGCATGAGCAAGCGAGTCGGTCGCGGGACGACAAAAAATTCCTCGTCCATTGAATCCGAAAATGCTGCGGCATTGTTACAAAAATGCTGCGCAGCAAAGTCATGTTGCTAGTGTCGGAGTTATCCACAATTGTGGTCGTCCGAACGCCACGGATTGGCGTTTTTCTGTTGGCGGCCGGGGAGCTTCATGTCAGCTTCCAATCATCGGACGGCAGAAGCGACGAACCGCCGGGACATGAAGGGCAGTTGCAAGACTGGCCGGAAGAGAACGGGCAGGATCGACGAAGAAACCTACCGATAACCCGATCACGGAACGTAGCGATTCCCACGAGTTGGTGCGGACCCGATTGGGGTGGAAACGCAGGCCATCGCTTGAGATGGATGACTGTTTCGGCAGACGTTCGAACAAGATGATGAACAGCTTTCCAGGTGCGGCCGGCCCCCGAAAGGGGGCCGACCAAACCATCGCCGGATTGTTCCGGTGCGATTGAGCCGCAGCATTCGCGGATGTCCATCGCAAGATGGGTGGTCCGGGTTGATGCGATTGAATTGCGCAGGCGGCAAAGCCGGATAGTGGGAGCTGACAGCGATGTCGGCTCCCATTTCGTATGGGCCTGCTGTTTGGGCTCTTCTGCCTCGGCTCCGTCTGGCCGAAGCTGTTTTTCTTTCCCGTCATTGATCCGCGGCACCGCGAAAATCCTGGCCTGTGATCGCCATCACAGCCGATGGGCCTGATGCACATCTATACCCGATTTCGCGACCCGGAGAGGTTCCCCGACCGGAGCCGATCCCACTAGTCCCGGCCGTGTCCAATCGGAACGGCCGGGAACCTTTTCACCTTTCTGGCCATTATGTCGGCATCGTTCAAACGATGTCGGAACGCGACAGGGCGTTCGCAGGAACGTCGGCCATTTTTCGCGCCGGCAGGTTCAGGAAGGAAGCATCATGTTGGGACTTATCATCACCTTGATCGTCGGTGGCATTATCGGCTGGCTGGCCAGCATCGTCATGCGCACCGACGCACAGCAAGGTATTATTCTGAACGTCGTCGTCGGGATTGTCGGCGCATTCATCGGCAATATTCTGGGCGGGATGTTCGGCATGGGGGCAACGCTCAGCAGCTTTAGCGCGATCGGTCTCCTCTGGTCGTTCATCGGTGCCGTCGTTCTTCTGGCGATCATCAATCTCGTCCGACGCGGCAGCGTTCGTTGATGCGGTGTGGCGCGTCCGGTGGGCGCGCCATATGGCTAGGCGTTTATGGGCAATTGCGTTACCACTACACGGCTCGTCAAGGCGGGCGGTTCAATGATTTGAAGGGGGTCATGGCATGATTGATTTCATTATGGCGCTTATCGTGGGCGGTGTGATCGGCTGGCTTGCCAGCATCGTGATGCGAACCGATGCTCAGCAAGGCATCTTCCTGAATATCATAGTAGGGTGCGTTGGTTCTATCCTTGGACGCTTTCTGCTTGGGCGCTGGATGGGCGGCGGGAAATTGTCCGGCGGCGACTATTTCGATCCGATGACCTTGCTCACCGCTTTTCTTGGCGCGGTCATTTTGCTCGCGATCGTGAATCTGGTTCGACGCGGACGCGTTCGCTGATCGGTACAATATTCGCCGGGATTATTATCCCGGATCAGGGCGGCAATCGCAAGATGGGCCGCCCCTTTTCTTTGCGCTGCGATAAATGGTGGAAACAAGGTTCGAATTTACTTATCACTCGCTTTCCAGGCTGCGTGTGTGCCGATTGTCATTGGCCCTTGCATGCGGTGATTTAATTGGATAATACACCTCAACGGGATTTCGATCCTGTCGTGCGGGCGGAGTGCATCGCCTAGGGCGATCGCTGGACGGCTGCTGCGGGCGGCGGATGGGGAATTCGGCGTGAACTACGAGCGGAAAGTGGATTCGATGGATAGCTTGGCGGGATCGACCCAGAGCTTTTACGAGGATGCGGACAATCGCCGCAAGCGTACCCGGCTGATCATTGCCCTGGTGCTGATCGCGCTGGCGCTCGCGGGGACATGGTATGCCTTTTCTTCGGGCAAGGGGGCTGCGGCGGACGATGCTGCGGCTGGCGGCGCAGCAAGTACGCCCAGCGTGACCGTGGTGGTTCCGGGGCGCCAGTCGGTAGAGGCTGTGATCTCGGTCAACGGAACGATCGCCGCACGGCGCGAGATGCCGGTCGGTGTCGCGGGTGAGGGCGGACAGGTCGTGCGTGTGCTGGTCGAGCCTGGCCAGTGGGTCGGTGCGGGGCAGACGCTTGCGGTGATCGATCGCTCCGTTCAGGCGCAGCAGGCCGAAGGGCTGGCGGCGTCGATCCGCGTCGCGCAGGCCGACGCCAATTTGGCGCAGGCAGAGCTTGAGCGGGCCGAGGCGCTGGTCTCGCGTGGTTTTATTTCAAAGGCGGACATGGATCGGAAGCGTGCGACGCGCGATTCCGCGCAGGCCCGGGTACGCGTTGCGCAGGCGCAATATCGCGAAGCGGTCGCGCGTAACGGCCGCCTCAATATCGTGGCCCCCGCTGCCGGCCTGGTGCTGACCCGCGAGGTTGAGCCGGGCCAGATCGTGAGCGGTGGCAGCGGCGTTCTGTTCCGTATGGCCAAGGGCGGCGAGATGGAAATGCTCGCCCAGATGGCCGAAGCCGATCTTCAGCGTGTCAGTGTCGGTACGCGGGCGACCGTTACGCCGGTGGGAACCGCGCTCAACATTGCGGGCCAGATCTGGCAGGTGTCGCCGGTGGTGAACGCCGAAACCCGCCAGGGCATGGTGCGCATCGCGCTCCCATATAGCGCGGCGACACGGCCCGGCGGCTTCGCGGATGCGCGGTTGGTGTCGGGCTCGGCCGAGGCGCCGCTGCTGCCGGAAAGCGCGGTGCAAAGCAGCCCCGAGGGTAATTATGTGCTGGTGGTCGGCAAGGACGACCGGATCGCGCGCAAACTGGTGAAGGTCGGTACCGTGTCCGATGACGGCGTGTCGATTGCGTCGGGACTTACTGGAAACGAGCGTGTCGTGGCACTCGCAGGGGCATTCCTCAATGTTGGCGACAAGGTGAAGCCGGTGTTGCAGAAGGCGCCGCAATAAGGGGCGTCGCCGTCGGAGTCAGCATGCGCACAAGGGCGTTTGAATCATGAGCTTTCGTAACATCTCCGCCTGGTGCATCCGTAATCCGGTGCCGCCGATCGTCATGTTCGTGTTGTTGATGCTGGCAGGGATCGTCAGCTTTAACCGGATGGACGTCAACGACAATCCCGACATCGAATTTCCGTTGGTTCAGGTGATCGTGTCGCAGCCAGGGGCCGCGCCGACCGAACTGGAAACGCAGGTGACGCAGCGGGTTGAGGCGGCGGTACGCAGCGTCAGCGGCGTCGATGAAATGTCGTCGTACGTCAATGAAGGCAACAGCCGGACGATGGTGCAATTCGCGATCGGAACCCCGATCGACCGCGCCTACAATGACGTCAATCAGGCGATCTCGCAGATCCGCGGCGACCTGCCCGATGGCATTCTGGAGCCCCAGGTGGTGCGCGTCGACGCCGCTGGCGGTCCGATTACCTATTTCGCTGTCGAAACATCGGACATGACGCTCGAACAGCTGAGCTGGTTCGTGGATAATACGATTGCCAAGGAATTGCTGTCGATTCCTGGCATGGCAAAGGTCAGCCGCGCCGGCGGCGTCGATCGAGAAATCCGTGTCATTCTCGATCCCGCGCGCATGCAAAGCTATGGTCTGACCGCCAGTCAGGTAAACCAGCAGCTTCGGCAGGTGAACCTGAACGCGGCGGGCGGACGAACCGAGATTGCGGGGTCCGAACAGGCCGTTCGCGTGCTCGGCAACGCTGCCAATGCCTTCCAGCTTGGCGAAACGCGCATCGCCATCGGTAACGGCCGCACGATCCGCTTGTCGGATGTGGCCAAGGTGACGGACGGCTATGCCGAACAGCGCAGTCTTGCGCAGATCCGCGGACGACAGGTGCTGTCCTTCTCGATCGAAAAGGCGAAGGGCGCTTCGGACGTGACCGTCCACGACGAAACGATGAAAAAGCTGGCGCAGATCAAGAAAAATAATCCGAAGGTTGATTTCAAGATCCTGTTCACGCGAACCAGCTATACCAAGGAACAATATCGCAGCTCGATGGCGGCGATGATCGAAGGCGCGGTGCTGGCGGTTGTCGTAGTGTTTCTCTTCCTGCGCGACTGGCGCGCAACGATGATCAGTGCGCTCGCGATTCCGCTGTCGGCGATCCCGACATTCTGGTTCATGGAAATGATGGGCTTCTCGCTCAACAGTCTGTCGCTCCTCGCGCTCAGCCTGGTGGCCGGCGTCCTCGTCGACGATGCGATCGTCGAGATCGAAAATATCGTCAGGCATATGCGCATGGGCAAAAGCGCGTATCAGGCGTCGATTGACGCGGCGGACGAAATCGGTCTCGCGGTTGTTGCCACCACTATGTCGATCGTCGCCGTATTCCTGCCGGTCGCGATGATGCCGGGCGTATCGGGGCAGTTCTTCATCCAGTTCGGGATGACCGTCGTTTTTGCCGTGCTGATGAGCCTTGCCGTCGCACGCATGATCACACCCATGATTGCGGCCTATTTTCTGTCGGCGCAGGGCGAACAGGATCACGCCAACGGGCCCTGGATCGATCGCTATGAAAGGTTGCTTGCCTGGACTCTCAACAGCAGCAAGCAAAAGGCCGTTCGTGCCCGCTATCAGCCGGTATCGACGCGCCTCTCCTATTTCGCGGTGCCGCTCATTCTTGGCGGAATCTATGTTCTCTATGCGGTCCATGCCTATTTTCAGCCGGTGCCGCTGGGTGAAGATGGCCCGAACCCCGCCCTCTATTTCCTGCTCAAAACGCCTTTTAACGCGATCGCCATCACATTGATCGCAAGCTTGATTACGATCCTCCTGGGGGCGCTCCTGTGGCTGATCGGCATGCGCCAATATGGCTATCCCGATTGGGCCAAGTTCATGCTGCAACGCGCTTTCGCGCGGCTTTTCGATCACCGTATCTGGATTGTCGGCATTGGCATTCTGGCTTTCGTGTCGAGCATCATTTTGTTTGCGACCCTGCCTCAGCAGTTCCAGCCGACGATCAACAGCGATTACAGCCAGGTCCGCTATGAACTTCCGCCCGGATCGACGCTGGCACAGAGCCAGACCATCGCGCGGCAGATTGGCGCGGTTCTCGACAACAGTCCGGAAGTGGAAACTGCCTTTTACGATGTCCGCGTTGGTGGCGGCAACGCCTATATCACGCTGAAGAAAGAGCGCGAGGTTTCCAGCGTCGATTGGGAACGCAGCCTTCAACCGAAATTGTCCGCGATCCCCGATGCTCGGGTGAATTTCCAAAGTCAGTCGGGTGGATTTTCGGGTCGTGACATCACCTTCATCATTGGTGGTGATGACCCGGTCGCGCTCGAGGCGCATGCGCGCAAAATCGTCGCTCAGATATCGAAGCTGAAAGAGTTGCGCGGAGCGCGTATCGAAGGTGATATTCCACGGCCCGAGATCATCGTCACGCCGCGCCTGGATCTTGCGGCCGAACTCGGGGTAACGACAGCGGCGCTCAGCCAGACGATCCGTATCGCCACGCTCGGCGACATCGATCAGAATGCCGCGAAATTCTCGCTGTCCGACCGCCAGATTCCGATCCGCGTTCTGCTGTCCGAAGATTCGCGGCGTAGCCTTGCCACGATCGAAAATCTGCCCGTGCCGACGGCACGCGGCGGGACCGTGCCGTTGAAATCTGTCGCGGCAATCGGCTTCGGTGCGGGTCCGACCGAGCTTCGCCGTTATAACCAGACGCGGCGCATCGTCATCGGCGCGGATCTTGCTCCGGGACTGGTGACGGGCGATGCGCAGGCCAAGATTGATGCGCTGCCCGCTGTGAAGAAGATGCCGCAGGGCATTCGCAAGGTGGTGCAGGGTGATGCCAAATGGCAGGCGGAACTGATCAACAACTTCATCATTGCCGTGGTGTCCGGCCTGATGCTTGTCTTTGCGACGCTGGTGTTGCTCTATCGCCGCTTCCTGTCGCCGCTGGTCAACATGTCCTCGCTGTTGCTGGCGCCGCTCGGTGGGTTGTTGGGTTTGTTGATTACAGGCATGGAAATTTCGATGCCTGTCTATATCGGCCTGCTGATGCTCCTTGGTATCGTTGCGAAGAATTCGATCCTGCTCGTCGATTTCGCGATCGAGGAAATGGACAAGGGCATTCCCAAGGCCGAGGCGCTGATGGATGCGGGACGCAAGCGGGCCCAGCCGATCGTGATGACGACGGTCGCGATGGTCGCGGGCATGGTTCCGACCGCATTGTCGCTGTCGGGCGACGGGGCATGGCGCGCGCCGATGGGCGTGGTGGTGATCGGGGGCCTGATCCTTTCGACCGTGTTGACTTTGGTGATCGTGCCGGCGGGTTTCAGCCTTGCCGACAGCATCGAAAAGCGTCTGGGCGGTTTCTTCTCGCGCAATCTTTTGACCTACCGGAAGGGCGATGACGGAAAGCTGCACGCCGACGCGGTGCCGCAACCCGCGGAATGAGGCGCCGAATGACAACAGGGGCAACCGGCGCAGCTTGATGCGGCGCCGGTTGCAACCTTCCGCGCCATTCGCCATTTGCATTGCATGACCGAACGAACGTCCCATCCACTTGACCTTCGCTCAATGCGGGGGGGCGTGGCCGTGCCGACCGGGGGGCTGAATATCCGGCTTGTGGCGACCGGGTTGCTTGTGATGATGGCGCTCGTCTTCGTCAGCGCCAAATATTTTCAGGACGTTCACCCAGCGATCGGCTTCGTGCGGGCCTTTGCGGAGGCTGCGATGGTGGGCGGCCTGGCGGACTGGTTCGCGGTCACCGCGCTATTTCGTCACCCGATGGGTCTGCCGATCCCGCACACGGCGATTGTGCCGCGTAACAAGAACCGGATAGGTGACACGCTGGCGCGTTTTTTGCTGAACAATTTCCTGTTGCCGCGTCTGATCGCGCGAAAGATGCGCGAGGTCGATGTGGCAGGCGCGGTCGGGAAATTCCTGTCACAGCCAGCCGAGGGCGGTGGGCGGCTTAGGCGCGGAGCCTCCCGGATTATTGCCGACGGATTGGGCGCGCTCGATCAGCAGCGGCTGGGTGGGATGGTGAAATCGGCGATAGCCGACCGCCTGCGTGAACTCGACATTGCGCCGTTGCTGGGGCAGGCGCTACAGGCGGCGCTCGCCGAAGGTCGGCACCAACCGTTGCTCGACGCGATGGTTAAATGGGGATCGAAGACGCTCGATCTCAACGAACATCTGATTCATCAGATGGTGCACGACAATTCCAACGCCATCGTGCGTTTCACCGGGCTCGATGAGAGCATTTCGAACCGGATCGTTGCCGGGCTCGGCAAGTTGCTCAGTGAAATGGCGGTGGATGAAAGCCACCCGATCCGCATCCGTGTGGAGGATGGGCTGGCAAAGCTTGCCCTCGACCTTCAGCATGACCCCGAAGTGCAGGCAAAGGTTGCGCGGGTCCGTGACGAACTGCTCGACAACCCGGCCGTCAAGCATTGGCTCGATGGATTGTGGGAACAGGGGCGCGGCGCGTTGCTGCGCGCTGCGCGCGATCCCGATACGATGCTGGCCGGCCGGATCGGTGAGCTTGTCACCCAGTTTGGCGCGATGCTGGGAGAGGATGAGCGGATCAAGCGTACGCTCAACCGCTATGCTCGCCGGGCGGTGGTCGGCGTGGTCGATAGCTATGGCGAAACCGCGCTGAAACTCGTCTCAGACACGATTCGCGGCTGGGACGCCAAAACGATTACCGATCGTCTGGAAAATGCCGTCGGCGACGATCTGCAATATATCCGCATCAACGGTACGCTTGTCGGCGGCCTCGTCGGTGTCGCGATTCACACGGTCGACGTCTTGATTTAGCCGCGATCGCGGCGATGGAGCACGCGGGCCGTCGCCAGGCTCTGGACCACGAACAACGTCATCAGAATGCTCGCGATGAACAGTGCGAACAGGTCGAAGGGTGTGAAATTGATCTGGCCGACGTCCCCGGTCCCGACGAGAGGCATCAGGGCGGTCATGGCCATCAGCATGAGCCGCATTTCGGTCGGCCCACCTGCCATATAGGAAAGGCGGAATTCGCCCATCACCTTCGCGGCCAGGAAGGTATGGATGGCGAGGAGCAAATAGCTGACCACGCCGATCAGGGCGACGTCAAAGCGGACATAAGGGCTGAGCCCGATCCCGCCGACCATCAGGAATATCGCCATGCCATCGACGCTGTGGTCGACGAAATAGCCATAAGACGGCCGCTCGATGCCGCGCCATCGGGCGAGACTGCCATCGAGCGAATCGCCGAACCAGTTGACGACATAGCCGAGCAGCGACAGCGCCAGCCATGCGCCGCCCAGCCAGCTCAGCATATAACCTGCGGCTACCATAACGGCGCCTGCGAACCCTACGCTCGTCAATTGGTCGGGCGTGACCCAGCGAGGCAATCGAGAACATATCCAATTCAAAAGCTTGCGTTCTCCGCGCGCCAGAAAATTCTGCTGAATGCGCGTCGGCGGGGTGATCGCGAGGTTCGCCGAATTGTCGTTGTTCATATTTGCCCTTCGTCCATGACTGTCACATCTGTGTCAGCCAGACGTCACATATTCTCCATCAACCCTCCATAAAGGGGCCGGCGCATAGAAAATAGGGAAGATGTGCGGTCCGTCCCAAGGCGAACCCGGTTGGCCGGACGACAAGATGGCAAGGCGAAGGGCACGGCGTTCAGCCGCGCACACTCAATCGCGCCAGGGACCGATCTCTCCGACCTCGCCGATGCTGCGATACAGGACGGTGCCATCGACCCAGGCGACCTCCCACATCGGGGCCGGTCGGGCCCATTCGCCAATGACGAACAGGGGCATCCGGTTCACCCGGACAAAGGCAAGATCGTCCGCGGTCGGTCCCGGGATGATCGTTTCCGATATCTGGCGCAGTCGCACCACTGCAAGCGTTCCGGCCGGCGGAACGGGCAGCGACTGGCGGGTCGGAAAGCCGCTGCTGATACCGATCGTGGGAAATCCAGCCTTGTCGCGGGTCAGCAGCAATATCTTGTCGGCATTTCCCAGCGGGCCGTTGACCGGCCGCCCGGCGACCTTCCGGCCGGCGATTGCAGCAAATTCGCGGACGTCGGAATCCGCAACGGGAGGCGTCGTTTCCGTGCGTGCGCTCGTTGGCGGGGGCGGCACGTCGATGGGTGCGGCGACATCAGATGTCAGCGCCGCGGCCGCAAGCAAGCTCAGGATCAATGCGCGTCGCCCCAGCTTTTGCCGATGCCGATTTCGACTTCCAGCGGTACCGACAGCGCCAGCACGGGCTCGGCCGCCCCCATCATCACCTGGCGGATCACATTGCCTGCTGCAGCCGCCTTGTCCTCCGGGGCTTCGAAAACGAGTTCGTCATGGACCTGGAGCAGCATTTTGACGTCGCCAAGGCCCGCATTGGCGAGCGCCGCCGGCATGCGGGCCATTGCGCGCTTGATCAGGTCGGCGCTTGTTCCTTGTATCGGGGCGTTGATCGCGGCGCGTTCGCTGCCGGCGCGCTCATTCTGGTTGGCGGCCTTCAGTCGCGGGAACCATGTTTTGCGACCGAACAAGGTTTCAGTATAGCCGCGCGCCCGCGCGCCCTCCAGCGTGTCGGTGATATAATCGGAAATGCCTGGAAAACGTTCGAAATAGCGGCTGATCAACGCCTGCGCCTCGTCGGGGCTGATCTCGAGCCGGCCGGCGAGACCCCAGCGCGAAATTCCGTAGAGGATCGAGAAATTGACCGTCTTGGCCTTGGCGCGGGTGTCGCGGTTCACCTCTCCGAACAATTCGATCGCGGTCGCGGCGTGAATGTCCGCTCCTTGGGCAAAGGCGTCCTTGAGTTCCGGGACATTCGCCATATGCGCCGCCAGCCGCAATTCGATCTGGCTATAGTCGGCGGCAATCAGAACATGCCCCGGTGCCGCGATAAAGGCGTCACGGATCTGGCGGCCGACTTCGGTGCGGATCGGGATGTTCTGCAAATTGGGATCGGTCGACGACAGGCGTCCGGTCTGCGCCCCGACGAGGCTATAGCTGGTATGAACCCGACCGGTCTTGGCGTTGATCTGTTCCTGCAGGGCGTCGGTATAGGTCGATTTCAGCTTGGCGAGTTGGCGCCATTCGAGCACTTTGCGGGCGATCGGAACGCCATCGCGTTCCAATCTTTCCAGCTCGTTCTGGTCGGTCGACCACACCCCCGACTTACCCTTGCGTCCGCCCTTCAGGCCCATCTTGTCGAACAATATCTCGCCCAATTGCTTGGGGCTGGCGATGGTGAAGGGCTGGCCCGCCAGTTCGTGAATCTCGCCCTCTATACGCAGCATCTCGCTGGCAAACTCGCTCGACAGCCGAGCCAGATAGTCGCGATTGACCATGATTCCCGCGCGTTCCATCGTTTCGACCACGGCGGCGAGGGGGCGATCGACCATCTCGTAAATCCGGGTGCCGCCCTCTAGCGGCAAGCGCAGTGTCAAGAGCTTCCACAGGCGGAGCGCGACATCAGCATCCTCGGCGGCATATTCGGTTGCGCGGGAAATCGGCACTTCAGCAAAACTGATCTGCGATTTCCCGGTCCCGCACACTTCCTTGAACGACAGGCATTCATGATCAAGATGCAGTTTTGACAATTCGTCGAGGCCGTGACCATGTTGGCCTGCATCGAGCGCGAAACTGATCAGCAGCGTATCGTCATAGGGGGCGATGTGGACCCCGTGCTGTGCCAGCACGCCCATATCATATTTCAGATTATGACCGACCTTCAGCACCGCATCGTCGGCCAATAGCGCGCCAAGCCGCGCGAGCGCCTCGGTCATCGGAATCTGATCGAGCCGTTCGGCGAACATGTCGGTGCCGCCATGGCCGAGCGGGACATAGCAGGCTTTGCCCGGCGCGGTAGCCAGACTGACGCCGACAAGCTCGCCCGTTACGCTGTCGAGGCTGGCGGTTTCGGTGTCGATCGCGACGATGTGGGCCGCCCTTGCGTCCGAAATCCAGCGGTCGAGCGCATCAAGGCTGGTGACGCATTCATAGGCGGCACGGTCGATCGCGGGCATAGGCAGCAGCGTCGGCGTTGCGGGCGCTGTATCGGTGAACGGCGCTGTAGAGGTTGACGCGCTCTTGCCATTCTTTGGCAGCGTCGGCGGGCCGCCGGGGGCGGCGCCGACGTCAAGCTTTGCCGAAAGCGATCGAAAGCCATGCTCGTCGAGAAAGGCCTTGAGTGGGGCCGGCGGGATCGCTCCCAGCTTCAGGTCGTCGAGCGCGTCGGGGAGCGGGCAGTCGCGTTTGAGGTCGACCAGTATGCGCGACAGCCGCGCCATGTCGGCATGTTCGATCAGATTGTCGCGCAGTTTTGACGGCTTCATCGCAGGGGCGGCGTCCAGCGTCTTTTCCAGGTCGCCATATTCGACGATCAGCTTGGTCGCCGTCTTGGGCCCGACGCCCCGCACGCCCGGCACATTGTCGACGCTGTCGCCCATCAGCGCCAATATGTCCCCGACCAGTTGGGGGCCAACGCCGAATTTCTCTTCGACCGCTGCGATGCCAAGCCGGAGATTTTTCATCGTGTCGAGCATGTCGACATGCGGGCCGTCATTGGGTTCGCGGATAAGCTGCATCAAATCCTTGTCGGACGATACGATGGTGACGTCCCAGCCCGCGGCGACCGCCGCTTCGGTATAGCTGGCAATCAGGTCGTCGGCCTCGAAGCCCTCCATTTCGATGCAGGGCAAAGAAAAGGCGCGTGTCGCATCGCGGATCAGCGGAAATTGCGGGCGCAGATCTTCCGGCGGTTCGGGCCGGTTCGCCTTGTACTGGTCATAGATTTCGTTGCGGAACGACTGGCTGCTGTGATCCAGAATCACGGCCAAATGGGTTGGGCCGTCGGCCTCATGCAGGTCCTTTGCCAGCTTCCACAACATGGTGGTGTAGCCATAGACGGCGCCGACGGGAACGCCTTGCGGGTTCGTCAGTGGCGGCAGACGGTGATAGGCGCGGAAGATGTAGCTGGAGCCATCGACCAGATAGAGATGATTCTTCTCGGACATGGCGCGGGGTGTAGCAGGGGCGAAGCGGGGGGCCTAGCGTGATGCTCCCTTTTTCGCCCCTCAATGACGCGGAAGCGGCGGCGCTTCCGCGATCTGCCTCGTCGACCGCGAGATCATACGGAAATGGGGACGGCTGGCGTGGTTGCGCGCCCTTTCACCGTCAGAAGCGATAGGCAAGGAACAGGCCGCCTTGCCACTGGTCGGCGGATCCGCGCAGGCGGACCAGCGGCGCGTCCTTTGCATCGTTGAGCAGCCGCGTGTAGCCGCCTGTCGCGGAAACGAGCCAGCGGTCGTCGATCCGGTAGTTCAGGGTCATTGTCGCGCCGACATCCTTGACGCCCTTGTCGGTAATAAAGGTCGGAAGACCGCTGCGCGCTGCCTGAGCCGCGTTCACGCTGAAATAGCTTTGCATATAATCCTCGTCCGCCCAACTCGCCGACGCACTGGCCGTGAGGGACAACGCTTCGGACAGGCGCACGTCGGCGCCTGCCGTTGCTGTGCCGACCAGTCCGTCGTGTCCGTCTGCGACATCCTGGGCCAGCGAGACTTCGATCCATGTCGGACCAGCGGCCAGGCGCGCAAGCCCGCCGACTTCGAACGCGCTGTCGACCTTTCCCAGTCCGTTCAGGGCGTCGTTACGCTTTTCGGGGCGATCGCGGCGATAGCGAGCGATGGGGCCGATGCTTAGCTTCACGTCATCCGCCGGCCGGATACGCAACAGATTGGCGCCGATTTCGGATCCGCGGAGATAGACGATGTCCTTGTATTCTATCGAGACGAACGGAAAGGGCAGGAGCTCATGATCTTCGGACCCCTCATAGTCGGGCGCATAGATGGCACCGGCGCCAAGCAAGATGGTCCAATCGTCTGATCCTTCGCCGTTTTCCTGTGCGAAGGCGCTTTTCGCTCCGAACAAGCATGCCGCCGTGGCAGCGGCGCCGAACAGGCCGATGGCCAGCGATTGGCGCCATGTCGGGCGCACCGGAGGCAGGGGCAGATGGTCGGCGATGGGGTGATGGCTCATAAGATCTCCGGGGGAAGGGATGGAATGTCCCCCGGCTTGTAGATTCCGGTCGAGCTAGCCCGATAACCGCACGGTTTCCGTTTGTTACAATTTGTGTCTGCTAAAGACTTGCAGATGTGCGGGAGGTAAGGAGCGCTCATGGCGACTGATCGACCATCGCATATCCTTGTGGTCGACGACGACCATCAGATACGCACCATGCTGGCCCGCTATCTGGGCGACCATGGCTTGCGGGTTACGATGGCTGACGGCGGCAAGCAGATGATGGATTTACTGGCTGACCATCATTTTGACGTTGTCGTCCTGGATGTCATGATGCCGGGCGATGACGGCTTTACGCTTTGCCAGCGGCTGCGGGCACGCAGCACGGTCCCCATCATCCTGCTCACCGCGCGCGACACCGAAACCGACCGCGTGATCGGTCTTGAACTTGGTGCCGATGATTATGTGCCCAAGCCTTTCAATCCGCGCGAGCTGCTGGCGCGTATCCGCGCGATGCTGCGCCGCGCGTCGATGGTGCCCGACGCCGTTGCCGCTGCAAAACGGACGCGCTTTCATTTCGCGGGATGGACGCTCGATATGTCCAGGCGCGCCCTCGCGTCGCCTAGGGGCGCCCGTGTCGATCTCACCACGGGTGAATTTGATCTGCTGGCGGCGCTGGTCCAGCATCCACAGCATGTGTTGAGCCGGGACAGGTTGCTCGATCTGGTCCACGGGCGCAGCAATCTGAACATTGATCGCAGCATCGATGTTCAGGTCAGTCGGTTGCGCCGCAAGATAGAGGCGGACCCGCAACAGCCGCTGTTGATCCGTACGGTACGCAACGGCGGCTATTTCTTTGCCGCTGATGTCGAAAGCGAAGGTGCAGGCGCATGACAGGCTTCGACCTGCGCCCGTCGCGGCTGAAACTGGCGCCGCGTATCGGCCTTGCTATCTTGCTGACCGTGTGTGCCGCCTATTTCCTGAATCAGGCGCTGCGCTACCTTATTCCTCCTCCGCCGTTTTTGATCGTTCAGCGCGATTGGCTGGTCGATGCGGTGGCGGACGGGGTTCGGGCCGCCGAACGCGCACGGCAAGGAGGTGAAGGGGATGCCAGCACGTTGCGCCGACTGCCTGCGGCTCGTCAGCTTGATTTCGAATGGGTGCAGGCCGATTTTGGCGCCGGGCATCGCCCTTCGCATCTGGAGGAAGGACTTCGTCGTGCGATCGCCGAGGCGCTTTCAGTGCCGCGCGACCGCGTTCGCGTCATGTCAAAGATATATGACCAGAATTATACGGAACGCACCGTTCGGACGGCGGTGGTGATCGTTCCGGAGCTACCGACGATGCTGACGGCCGATACGTTGGCCAGCAACGAAAGCAGCGTTCTTGGCGATCTGTCTATCTGGGTGCGGATCGGCAAGGGGCGCTGGCTGACGGTGACACCACGCAATGTCGATGCGCCGTGGCGCCATTATGCGCGGGTCGGCGTAGGCGTCGCTGGCTATCTGTTGATCGTCATCCTTCTGTCGATATGGATTGCGCGCAGCATCGTGCTGCCTTTGAACCGCTTGGCTGCTGCGGCCGAGCGGCTTGGGCGCAACCGTGAACCCACGCCGATCGGTCCCATGTATCTTCCCGAACATGCAGCGATTGCCGACACGTTCGATACGATGCAGATGCGGTTGAAGCGCTTCATCGACGAGCGCATGGGAATGTTGGCGGCGATTTCGCATGACCTTCGCACGCCGCTGACACGGCTTCGATTGATGGCCGAATATGTCGGCCACGCCGATCAGCGAGAGCAATTGCTTCAGAATGTGAACGAGATGGAGACGATGATCGGCGACACGCTGGCGTTCATGAACGAGGAGGCACGGCGTGAACGGGTGGAGGACGCCGACGTCGCGGCACTGCTGATCAGTCTGACCGATGAATATGGCGATTTCGGGCATAGCGTTTCCTATCAAGGACCGGACCATGCCGATCTGCCGTGCCGCCCACTGGCGCTGAAGCGTGCCTTTTCGAACCTCATCATCAATGGTTGCCAATATGGCGGAGCCGTCCGCATCCGGCTTTGCGTCACCGGTGCCGCGCTTGTCATCGACATTCATGACGCGGGACAGGGGATTGCGCCCGACCAGGAAGTAAGGGCCTTTCGTCCTTTTGAACGGCTGGAAATGTCACGAAACCGCGAAACGGGCGGATCGGGGCTTGGCCTTTCGATCTGCCGCGATATCGTTAGCGGCCATGGTGGAGAGATCAGCTTTCATCGCCCCGGTGATGGCTTCATTGTGCGTGTGGTCCTGCCGCGCCCGCCTTTGTCGGGGCGATAGGATACCGCTTATTGGTAGTCGATGACGAGTTTCGCGGCGGCCGCTACTGCGGCATCGCGCGCGATTTCGATCGTGCCGCCTTCGACGCGCGTCAGGGTAACGCCCATGCGTCGATAGGGCCGCGTCACGGGCTTTCCAAAGATACGGGCATCGACCGCCGTTTGCCCGTTCGGCGGGCTGAGCGCTTCGGCCAGGCCTGTGATCGCAAAATCGGCCGCGTCGCGATCGGCGAGCAATACGGCACTCGCGCTTGGCTGTGCCACTTCGATCGTCGGGATGGGGAGACCCAGAATCGCGCGCGCGTGCAGATCGAACTCGGACAAGGATTGCGAAATCAGTGTCACCATGCCGGTATCGTGCGGGCGTGGGCTGAGTTCGGAAAAGATGACCGTGTCGCCCTTCACGAAAAATTCGACCCCGAAAATGCCGTGACCACCGAGCGCGTCGACGACCATTGTCGCCATTTCCTGCGCAGCGGCGAGCGCCGTCGCGGACATCGCGGCGGGCTGCCAGCTTTCGCGATAATCGCCGCGTTCCTGACGGTGACCGATAGGCGGGCAAAAGGCCACGCCGTCCTTGTGGCGTATGGTCAGCAGGGTGATTTCGTAATCGAAATCGATAAAGGTCTCTGCGATCACGCGCAACCGGTCGCCGCGCATTCCCGCAGCGGCATAATCCCATGCAGCGTCGATGCCGGTCGCGTCCCTGACCGTGCTTTGCCCCTTGCCCGATGAAGACATGACGGGCTTTACCACCAACGGAAAGCCGATGCGCTCCGCGGCTGCGGCAAGCTCTGCGCGGCTCGTCGCATATTCGAAAGTTGACGTGACAAGGCCCAGTTCGCTGGCGGCCAGATCGCGAATGGCGTCGCGGTTCATTGTGAGCTGTGCTGCGCGTGCGGAGGGTACGACGTGGAACCCTTCGGATTCCACCTCCGCCAATATTTCGGTGCGGATCGCCTCGATCTCCGGCACGATATGATCCGGGCGGTGCTTATCGACCGCGCCCCGCAGGGCGTCGCCATCGAGCATCGAAAATACTTCATATCCGTCCGCGACCTGCATTGCCGGCGCGCCTTCATAGCTGTCGCATGCAATCACACGGCAACCAAGGCGCTTTGCAGATATGACGAATTCGCGCCCGAGTTCGCCCGAACCGAGCAGGAGGATGGTGGCGGTGGGGGTCATGGAATGCTCCGATTCTGTTTGGTCTCTCCTGACCCGATATGGCGTCGCCGCGCAATGCACGTTTGTTCAACGCGACCGGCCGGTCATCGAATAGCCTGTGGCATGCTTTGAAGGAGAATGGCCATGGCAAGTGCTACCGCTGCGTTGGAAGGTATCACGACCGAAAATCTATTCGACCGCTATCACGCGAGCTGGGAAGCCAAAGATCCGGACCAGATCGCGGCACTGCATTCGAAAGACAGCGTTTTTTGTCTTCATGACGGATCGCCGGTGGTGACTGGACGCGATCCGCTGCGCGACCATTGTCGTCAAATGTTCCAGACATATGAATTCTCGATGGAAATGGGCCGACGTCTATATGCTGACGATCATTGGGTCTTCGAATGGATGATGATTCTTCCGCTCGTTGAGCCCGACGGCACAGCTTTCACGGCGCGGATCAAGATGCTGGACGTCGTGACCGTCGATGCCGATGGCCTGGTCTCACGCAAGGACATTTACCCGGACAGCCTGGGGATGGCGGAGGCATTTTCCCGTGCCGGGATCGTTCGTTGACCTCCTAGCTTGTGCATCGCCTGCGAACGGCGGATAGTGGCTTTATGCGCGATGTCCTGTCGCCTTTTCGAAATGCCTGTTTTCCGGTTGGCTGTCATGGCCTTGCGGTTCACGCCAACATCGTGACCTGCATATTGGCGGGGCGAAACGGTTCGGTGCGACTGAACGGCCAGGATTCGTGTGTCGAAGGCGAGGTGTTGCTCGTCCGTCCGGGCGTGGCCCATTCGGTGACGCTCCCGGCGCGCGGCGCGGATGTTCTTTATCTCAATGGATTGGACTGTCCTTTCGATGCCCCGCTTGGGGTGCCGCTCGATGGTGCGTTGGCCTATGCGGCGCGAGACGCTTTGAACGGGAGTGGTGATGCCGCAGCAAATCTCCGCGCTCAGCTCACACCGGCATTTCGCTTGCTGACGCCGGCGATGGGGGGCGTTGTGAACGCCATACACGCGGATCCGATGTGGCGGATGTCACAGGGCGAATTGGCGCGACGGCTCGGTCTAGAGCGAACACAGGCCCTGCGCTGTTTCAAGGCCGCGACAGGGCAGGGGTTTCGCGAATATAAGCTGTGGAGCGCGCTGCAATATGCAACACAGCAACTTGTGGGTGGTGCGCTCGTTCGAACGGCTGCAATGGATGCGGGCTTTTCGGATACCGCCCACCTGTCGCGGGTGTTTCGTCATATCTTCGGGCTGACGCCGAGTGCGGCGATCAGAGGAATGGCGCTATAGCAACGGGCGAGGTTCAAACGCTCACTCGGGCCATGCATCGGTGTCATGGTCGGGGTGCTGATGGTTACTTGTGCGGATCGATTCGACGATTTCGGCCATCGTCTCTTCAGTTGTCCCTTCTTCGCGAAGCCGCGGAAGGGTGTCGAACCAGGACATGCGACCTTCCGTTCCGAACTGCACCTTGGGCGGAAAGCGCGCCGGTTCGTCAAGTGATCCGGTCGTTACGCTAAGGTGACGGCTTTCGCGATAATCATAGTAGAGCGGAGTGCCGCAGTCCCGACAAAAGCCACGTTCGACCTTGTCCGAACTGTTGAAGGTCGATGCTGCGCCTCGCGTCCAGCATAGCGCGTCACGTGGTACACCGATCAGGGCGGCGAAGAAGTTTCCCGATGCCTTCTGGCACATCCTGCAGTGGCAGATATGCGACGTGTCCAGTACGGCGGTCGCGTGATAGCGTACCGCACCGCATTGGCACCCGCCCGAGATTTCGGTGGCGATCCGTTCCATGGTCAAAGGGCTATCATCCGGCGGCGGGTCTCGCAATCCGCCCGCTTCTGGTCTTGGAACAAGGCACGCTTATCAATGCGGTGCCGCCTAGCGCCGAAGCAGCCTCTGGATGACATATGCTGCATCGCGGCCGACACCGCGCAGTGTGGCCGAGGCAAAGCCATTTTGACCAGAGAGGCCAACAAAGCCGAGTCTGTGCAAGGTTTTCGATATGCCGCGACGATGGACGGGGTGTCCGTGACGATCAACGGCCGGGGTGCCGGATAGAAAGTCGAGCGAGGGTCGGTACCCGGTCGCAAAAATCACCGCATCGGCGTTTATGCTGCTGCCATCGGCCCATTGGACGTCTCGTTGACCGAAGCGTTCAAACATCGGTTTTACGGCGGGGCGGTGCGCGCGTATCGCGGCGCGATAGCGACCGTCATCGATGATTGGAACGCCATGGTCAGAGAAGAGGCCGGTGCCATTGAGCCGAAGCTTGTCGAACCACCAGTGAATATCGCGGCGCAAGATACGCTGAGGAATGAAGCGCAGTCGGTCGCGGGAAACCAGGGTGACGGCGCTATACTCTGCGAGTTCGGCAGCGATCTGAATGGCTGAATTGCCGCCGCCGACAACGATAACGGACTGTCCAGCAAAGCGCGACGGCTCCCTATAGTCGCTACTATGCAATATCTCTCCCGCAAAATGCGCGGCGCCGGAGATCGACGGCAGGTTGGGCGCACCGAAGCTTCCAGTTGCAACGACCAGCGCGCGCGCGTGCCGGGTTTCGCCGCAGTGAAAGCTTATTCGATAGCGAGCTCCGTCGACCTCTACCTTCCCGACCTGTCGCCCCGTTTCAATCTGATGCGCGAAGCGCGCAGCATAGGTGTCGAGATAGGCGATCACTTCGTCCCGCGTCGGATAGTGGTCGGGATTGCCGGGGAAGGGAGCGCCCGGCAGTTCGGAATAGCGTGCCGGTGAAAAGAGCGTCAGACTGTCATAATAGCGGTGCCATGATCCGCCTGCCTTGTCGGCGCCATCGACGATGGTGAAGTCAGCGTCGGCGGCATGCAGCATATGTGCGGCGGCCAAGCCGGCCTGACCCGCCCCGATCACCATGATGTCATGGTCGCTCATGTCTCGGCTGAAGCCGTAAAACCGGACCGCAGACGGGCATCGCCATCTTCGAAATCGGGCGCGGTAAGCCAAAGGCGCAGCAAATGCCGCTTGTCGTCGGGATGTGGCCAATCTTCATATTCGGTGCGGGCATGCAGCACGACCGCGTTACGCAGGAATTGCATATCGCCTTCCTGGAAATTCATGTCGAGCGCGACGCCGTCTTCCTGGGGAATCTGTTCGAGCAGGTCCAGCAGCGCCAATTGATCGGCCGAAAGTGTCGCGATGTCGGGGAAATCGTCCGCCGCGGCACGGATGTACCAACTGAGCAACAGCATCCGAAACATCGTCCCAGATCGCGATACAATTGGATATTCGAAGGTGCGCTGACCCTCCGGGCCGAATTCATTATGCGCGTGGTGGTGGTACAGTTGGTACAGCAGACCTGCGATGTCTGGCCGCCGCCGCACAATCTCGTTGTGGACATGGACCGACGAGCAGATGCGGCTGACGCCGCCGGATTTTCCCGCGCGCAGACATAGCAGGCCGATGATGTCGGCGCCGTCGGTGTGAAAGGTCAGTTCCTTTCGCGTCTTGTATAGGCGCGATCGTTTTTCGATGCCGTCCGGGCCGACGTCGCGGATATCGACCAGTCGCTGCCCCGCTCCATTTTGTGCCTTGGGCTCCCCAAGCTGCGCGCCGACCAGCCAATAGGCGGCTGCGGCATGCGCCTTGCCGATGTCGCGAACCGGAAGGCCGCGGATCAGCAACATGCCGGGCCCATCGGCCAATTCCGACCGCCATTGTCGCAACCGGTCCGCGACGCGGGGCATGGGGAAATGATCTGAATCGATGGCGGTAATGTCGGGCGTTGCGGTCAGGGCGCGCTCCGACGTTTCGAGCAGTTCCGTCATCTCAGCCGGTTCGAACTCCCGTCGCCAGATATCTTCGCGCTGTTGCAGCACGGCTCCGCGCCATGGGGCGGGGGTGTCGACTGGTTCGATGTCAGTTGTTGTCATGGCTGTCCCTCCCGATGCGTCTGGTGCGGCGTGCTTTGTATATTTGATATTTCCGCAAATATCGAAATATATGGGAAGGTCAAGAGCACTGCCGTTGGAGGTGGGGTTCGGTGGCCAGGTCTGCGCTGCGCCTGTTGCTGGTTTGGCGGTTCAGCGCATCAATCGCCGGAATGGGCCGGCTTGTTGGTGGTGTCCGGAAAGCCGCGGCAGCAATCCTGCATCAGAAATTCCAGCAACTGCCGCATCGCCGCGAAGTTCGCGCTGTAGAAAATCTGGCGGCTTTCGCGTTCCGAGTGCACGAGCCCGCTGCGCTCGAGCGTCGCCAGATGATGGGACATGGTGGACGGGGGGACACCCGCTTCCTCTGCCAGATTTCCCGCGGCCAAGCCGTCTGGTCCCGCCATGACAAGGTTGCGAAATACCGCGAGCCGGGTTTCGTGTGCCAATGCGCCCAGCGCTTCGACGGCCCAACGCGGCGCTTCTGTGTCGTTCATGCCCTAATCCAATCGAAAATTTGAATAGTCGCAAGGCGGTAAGGGGGTCAATCGAAACCCGGAACAGCGGCGCGCCGCGCCGCGAACTTTGTCGACTATGTGGGCGGCTGCCGTCGCCAGGCCTTATTGGTTTGGCGCTATGGCTTACAATGTTTCTTGATCATGTCATACCAGATGTGTAGTCCTCTCTTTCGTCGGTTAGAAGAGGGACGGGGGGTGCGATGCTGAGAGGGGCGATTTTCCTGTTGTCGGCATCCGGCGCTGTGCTGGGATCGGCCGAAGCTCGCGAGTTTCTCGTCAGCGACGAGGCCGGCTTCGCATCGGCGGTCAAGGCGGTGCGGCCGGGCGACTCGATTGTCTTGCGCAACGGTGAATGGCGCGACTTCCAGATTCTCTTCGTTGGCAATGGAACCGCGCGACAACCGATAAGGCTTGTTGCGCAGACGCCGGGTCAGGTGCTGCTGACTGGCCAATCCAATCTGCGGATCGGTGGGCGGCATTTGCACGTATCGGGCCTCGTCTTTCGCGGCGGGTTCAGCCCGTCGCGTGAGGTGATCAGCTTTCGCCGCGATTCGAAAGTCCTGGCCAGCGACAGCCGCGTCACGGAGGTGGTGATTGACGGTTTCAGCAAACCCGATCGCCGAGCCGAGGATATTTGGGTCGCGCTTTACGGCAGCGGCAATCGCGTCGACCACTCGCATTTCGAAGGCAAGACCAACGCTGGCGTTACTTTGGCGGTGATCCGCAAAGCAGGCGGTCCCCTCGATAACCGTCACCGGATCGATCATAATTATTTCGGACCGCGACCGCCGCTTGGATCGAACGGTGGCGAGACGATCCGTATTGGAACCAGCGAGGAATCGCTATCCAGCAGCCACACGACCGTCGAGCGCAACATCTTTGATCGCACCAGCGGCGAAGTGGAAATCGTGTCGGTCAAATCCGGCGGCAATGTCGTGCGCGAAAATCTGGTGCTTTCATCGCAGGGGGCTTTCGTACTTCGCCACGGCAACGGCAATCGGATCGAGCGCAATATTTTTCTGGGGAACCATATCCCGGACAGCGGCGGTGTGCGCATCATCAATGGCGATCAGGTCGTCCGCGACAATTATTTCGAAGGGTTGGCGGGCCAGGATTTCAAGAGCGCGATCAGTGTGATGAACGGTGTCCCGAACTCGGCGATCAACCGCTATCATCAGGTGTCGAACGCGGTGCTCGAGCGGAATTCTGTGATCGACAGCGCCCGGATCACCCTTGCCGCCGGCGCTGACGCAGAGCGGTCCGCCGCGCCGGTGAGCAGCCGTTTCGCGTTCAATCTGATTGTCGGGGCCAAGGGTGCGGACCCTTTTCGTGCTGACGGGGACGTGTCGGGCATTGAAATGGTAGGCAATGTCGAAGCGCAGACCCAGAGGCCATTGTTCACCCTCGGCGTCACCCAGCGCGAAGTACAGCTCGAACGCGCGTCAAATGGCCTTCTCTATCCCGTTGACCCTGCGTTGGCCGGCGTGGGGGCGCCGCGCGATCTTGTACCGGTGACACGCGAAGAAGTGGGGGTGCCATGGTATCGAACGGCGGCGCCAGTTGCGGCGGTCGGGACCGGACGCATCATCGCACTGGGTTCGAGCTCTTCGCTCGCTGACGCTTTCGCGGCGACGGCTGCAGGCGACACGCTCCTGCTTGCCGCGGGCGTTTATGAGGTTGCTGCGCCGCTAGTGCTGCGCCACCAGCTGACGATTGCCGGCCCCAAGGGACGCGATGCGACGCTCCGTGTGGCGTCAGGGCTCGCAAGGATTGAAGGTGGTGGTGGATTACGGCTCGAAAATATCGCGGTCGAGGCTCGCAAGATTGCAGCAGAGGGCGCCCTGATTGCCGTCGGATCGGGTGTCGCGCCGAATTACAACATTGTCCTTGAAGATGTGTCGGTGCGCGGCCCGGCCAGGGGTCGTTTTGACGGTATCGTCATGGCGCCAGGCACGTTCGCCAACGCTATCTCGATCACGCGAAGTCGTTTCGCCGACATGGGCGTCGTTGTGGTCGGAACGGGTGAGGACCGCCCCAAGGGCTGGTATCCGGTCGAACGCCTGACGATCGCCGACAGCCATTTCGACCGCGTCGCGATGGTTGCTGACCTGCTGCGCAAGGGAAGCGATGAAAGTACCTTTGGGCCGCATTTCGAAATGACCCAATCCGACGTCGCCGACAGCGGCGTTGATGGCGTGTCGCTACGCCTTTCGGGAGCGCAGCACGCGCTGCTGTCGGGCAACCGCTTTGCGCGATCCGGCGGGGTTGCGATTATCCACTCGGTCGGAACGCCTGACACGCGCCTTGTTGGAAATCGCTTCGTCGCCACGCCCGCGCCGCGGATCGAAGAGCTTGTCTATTCCGGTCCGCTCCGGGCGCATCTGTCCGGTAATATTTTGGAGGCTCGTCCATGACCCGCTCGCTTGCCCTGCTCATCGCTGCGGCGACACTGGCCTCGTGGCCAGCCTTCGCCCAACCGGAAGGCGGGGCTGCCGTGTCGGTCCAGGCCTCGCTTTTTGCTGAGGAAGTCGCGCGCGCCAGGCACGAGGTCGATGCGGCTATTCGGGCCGGGGTCAATGTGCCGGTGCCGCGGGATCCGGGCGGCGGCGTCACGCACGAACAGCACAAACGTAATTATCGCACCATTTTCGAGGGCGGGCAGCTCTATCGGCTCACTGGCGACCGGCGTTATCTTGATCATGTGCGTGCGCTTCTGCTCGCTTATGCCGATCTTTATCCAGGCCTCGGGCGTCACCCTGCCGCTGCCAATCAGGTGGCCGGGCGTCTGTTCTGGCAAAGCCTGAACGACAGCGTGTTTTTGGTGAATGCGGTGCAGGGTTATGCCGAAATCCGCGACGTGCTCCCGGCCGCCGACCGTCAGCGGATCGATGATAATGTGATCTGCCCGATGGCACATTTTCTGTCTGACGAATCGCCAGAGGTGATCGACCGGATCCACAATCATGCGACCTGGGCCGCCGCCGGGGTGGGATTGTCGGGTTATCTTCTCGGCGACCGCGATTTGGTCGACAAGGCTTTGCTCGGCCTCGACAAGAGCGGCAAGACGGGCTTCCTGCGCCAGCTCGATCTGCTCTTTTCGCCTGACGGCTATTATGCCGAGGGCCCCTATTACCAGCGCTACGCGCTTCAACCGTTCGTCGTTTTCGCGGCGGCTATCGCGGCCCACGACCCCGACCGCGAAATCTTCGCCTATCGTGATGCCATCGTGCTGAAGGCCGTTCGAGCCGCGATCGATGTCACCCACAACGGCTATTTCATCCCGGTTAATGACGCGATCCGCGACAAGAGCCTGCGGACCGAGGAACTCTATCATGCGGTCGCTATCGCCTATGGTGCGACCAAGGATCCGACCTTTCTGTCGATTGCGGACTGGCAGGGGCGCACGGTTTTGACCCCGGCCGGCGAACAACTCGCGGGCGACCTTGCCGCCCGAAAGGCGCAGCCGTGGCGCTTTGATTCGCGCGCGCTTGGCGACGGTCCCGACGGCAAGCAGGGGGCGCTTGTTCTGCTGCGAACCGATGGAGGGCGCGATGGCCCTCTGCTCGTCGCAAAGAACAGCGTACAGGGGATGGGGCATGGCCATTTCGATCGCCTGAACTGGCTGTACTTCGACGAAACGGGTCCGGTCGTGACTGACTATGGCGCCGCGCGGTTCCTGAATGTCGAGGCTAAGCACGGTGGGCGCTACGTCCCTGAAAACAATAGCTGGGCAAAGGCAAGCATCGCGCACAATACGCTGGTGGTTGACGAGCAGAACCAGTTCGGCGGCAAATGGAAGGTCGGTGAAGAACGGCCGACGCAACAACTCGCCGCTGGCTTGGCGGGTCCCACCCGCTATTCGATCGCCGCGATCGACACCGCCTACAAGGGCGTCGCAATGCGCCGCGCCTTGTTGTTGGTTGAAGTTGAGGGGCTCGCCAATCCGCTGACGATCGACATTCTCCGCGCCACTGGCGGCGGCCGACATGTCTATGACCTGCCGCTGCACTTTTCCGGACATATAATCGATAGCGACATTGATTTCGCACGCCATCTGGCAGAACGGCCTGTGCTGGGCACCGCGAACGGCTATCAGCATCTGTGGGTCGATGGAGTGGGTGCACGGGCTGGAAAGGCACGGCTCACATGGATGCAGGGAAGCCGTTTCTACAGCTATCACATGCTCCCACCTGCTGGCGCGCGCTTTATCCTTGCCGAAAGCGGTGCCAATGACCCGCAGTTCAATCTGCGCCGCGAACCGGCGCTGATCCAAAGGGTGGAGGGTGCGGCCGACGCGGTCTTTGTCAGCCTGCTCGAACCTCACGGAAAATATGACGCATCGTCAGAATCTGTGGTGGCGAGCAAGGCTCGCGTTTCGGCGATGGATCATCGCCGTGCCGACGGCGCCGATATTCTGACCGTTACCTTTGCGGACGGGCGCCGCTTTGCAGTCGCGGTTGCCGAGGATGTGGCGCCCACGGCGCGCCACCGCACCACGGTGGACGGGCGCGCTTTCGAATGGACCGGCCCCGTCGGCCGCCTCGATCTTTCCAGGGAGACCCGCAAATGAACGGGAAACTGCGTTGGTGCGTGATCGGCCTGATCGGCCTCGCCACCGTGATCAACTACATAGACCGCAACGCGCTCGCGGTGATGTGGCCCGAAGTCTCGAAGGACATCGGCGCAACGAAGGAAGATTATGCGCTGTTGGTGACGATCTTCATGATCTTCTACGCCTTCGGCCAATCGCTGTTCGGACGGATATTCGATGCGATCGGGACGCGGATGGGTTTCACCATCTCGATCGTCATTTGGTCGCTGTCGATCGCGGCGCACGCGCTGGTTCGTTCCTTGCCGCTGCTGGGGGTGCTGCGCGCGACCCTGGGTATCAGCGAGGCGGGTAACTGGCCCGGTGCGACCAAGGCCAATGCGCTGTGGTTTCCATCGCGCGAACGCGCACTGGCGCAAGGCATTTTTAACGCGGGCGCCTCGCTGGGCGGGATCGTATCGGCGCCGCTGATCGCCTTGCTATTCGTCTATTTCGGTTGGCGTGGTACCTTCGTTTTCATTGGCCTTCTCGGCTTTGTGTGGCTGGTGCCGTGGCTCTGGTTCTACAAGGCCGACCCTGAAAAACATCCTGGGCTGAGCGACACGGAGCGGGAGTATATCCTATCCGGCCGCACGGAGTCCGGACGTGATGAGGGACGCCGCATCCCGCTTGGCGAGTTGTTGGGGTATCGGCAGAGTTGGGGGGTTATTCTCGCCCGCTTTTTTCTGGACCCGGTCTGGTGGCTGTTCGTTTCGTGGCTGCCCATCTATCTCGCCGAAACTTTCGGCTTTGATATCAAGCAGATCGGCTTGTTCGCCTGGGTTCCCTTTGTCGGCGCTATGTTCGGCAGTTTGTTTGGTGGCTGGTTCGCGGGACGCATTATTGGTGCCGGTGGCAGCGTTCACAAGGCGCGCACGCTGGCGATCGGTATCGGCTGCGCGATCATGCTTCCCGCCTTGTTGCTGACGATCCGCGCCGACGATCCGTTGACCGCGGTGTTGCTGATCGCGTGTATCCTGTTCGGGTTCCAGATGGCGATCGGCAATATTCAGACGTTGCCGAGCGACTGGTTCGGTGGCGGTGCGGTCGGCAGTCTGGCGGGCATCAGCGGCACCGCCGCCGTTGCGGGGACGCTGATCACGACCTGGCTCGTCCCGCTGCTCACCAAGACCAGCTACGCGCCGATCTTCGCGCTTTCGGCGGCCATCGTGCCGCTGGCCTTCCTGTCCTTTCGACTGATCGGCGGCCGCGTCGAACCGGTCGCCACAACCCCCATCAACACCCAAGAATAAGGAACTGCATCTCATGACTCTCCAGGGCAAGACCGCGCTCGTCACCGGCGGTGGACGCGATATCGGCCGATCGGTCTCGATCGCGCTCGCCCGCGCCGGTGCGCGCGTCGCCATCAACTACAAGAGCGGCCGCGAAGCGGCAGAGGAAACGCTCGCCGCGATCAAGGATGCCGGCGGCGAGGCCTTTCTCGTCCAGGCCGACGTGACCGACGGCCCCGCGGTCAAGGCCATGCTTGAAGAGGTCGGGGTCGCCTTCAGCGGCAGGCTCGACATCCTCGTCAATCTCGCGGGCGGCATGGTCGCGCGCAAGACGCTGACCGAGATGGACGAGGCGTTTTTCGATCATGTCATGGCGCTGAACATGAAATCGGCCTTTCTGGTCCTGCAAGCCGCCTATCCCTTCCTGGGCGAAGGGGCGTCGGTGATCAACGTCGCATCGCAGGCAGGCCGCGATGGCGGCGGGCCGGGGGCGTCGGTGTATGCGACCGCCAAAGGCGCGCTCATGACCTATACGCGCGCGATGGCGAAGGAACTGGGGCCGCAGGGCATTCGCGTCAATGCCGTCTGTCCGGGCCTGATCGGAACCAGCTTTCACGACATATTCTCGAAACCCGAAGGCCGCGCGGCGACCGCAGGCAATACGCCGCTGCGCCGCGAGGGGCATCCCGACGAAGTGGCCGACGTGATTGCCTTCCTCGCATCGCCCGCGTCGCGGTTCCTGGCGGGCGTGAATCTCGATGTGAACGGTGGACTGTTCCTGTCCTGACAACAGGCCTTCTGGGGAGATGGTTATGCGCAGGTTTCTAGGCGCGGCGGCGATTGTCGCCGCCGCATTGGCAGGCGGGGTCCAGGCCAAGGAGCGCGAGCGGAGCGATGCGCCCGCGCTTCAGCCCTACAAGATCATTCTGGTCGGCGATTCGACGATGGCGCCGCACAGCGGATGGGGCGGCGCCTTTTGCGCATATCATGTCAAATCATCCGTCGCCTGCGTCAATGCCGGGCGCGGGGGACGGAGTAGCCGTAGCTATCGCCAGGAAGGGTCGTGGGACATCGCGGTCGCCGAAGCGAGCGTGCCGGGTTATCGCGGCGCATGGGTGCTGATCCAGTTCGGGCACAATGACCAATCGAGCCGGCCCGAACGCTGGACGGAGGAGAAGGGCGAGTTTCCCGCCAATCTTCGCCGTTTCGTCGCGGACGTGCGCGCGGCGGGCGCGGTGCCGGTGCTCGTCACGCCGCTGACCCGGCGCGAATTTCGTGATGGCCAGCTTTACAACAGCCTCGCAAGCTGGTCGGACGAGGTGCGCGGCGTCGCCAAGGCGATGGACGTTCCGCTTGTCGACCTCAACGCCCTGAGCGCCGCCCAGACACAGAAAATGGGGGCGGAGACCGCGACCCAATTGGCACAGGAGCCGCCGACCGCCGAAGAACTGGCGGCGGCAAAGGCCGGGACGACGCTGTCGGCGCGTCCGGCCCCTCCGCCTCCCCCGGCGATCGAGGGGAAGGGCGCCCGCGGTCAAGTGACGCGCAAGTTCGATTACACCCATCTGGGCAATGTCGGAGCGGAAGTGACCGCACGGCTGGTGACTGACGCCCTGGCGCAGGCTGTCCCCGCGCTGCGGAGCCAACTCGTCCGCTGACGAAATTGGACTTTCAAAGTGGTTAGTCCATGATGGCTTACATATTGGTTGACAATATGGCCTGAGTGGGCGACCACATTGGTCAGAACAGAATCGATATTCGAGGGAGAGAGAGTGTGATTTCGTACGACCAGGATCGTGTCCGGGCGCTGCGCGCCGCGTTGCTTGCGGGTGTGGGGCCGGCGCTGTTGCTGGTCGCGGGGCCGGTGGCGGCGCAGGATGTGGCGGCCGAGCAGGGGAGCGAGGCCGAAGGGGACGCGATTGTCGTCAGCGGCATCCGTGCGACGATCCAGGATTCGATCAATGTGAAGCGCCAGGAAACCGCGATTGTCGATGCGCTGTCGGCGGACGACATCGGCGATATCCCCGCCATTTCCGTAGGCCAGGCCATTCAGACCATCACCGGCGCGACGACCCACCGCGAAAAGGGGGATGCGTCGGAAATCGCGTTGCGGGGCCTGGGGCCCTTTCTCAGCAACTCAACCTTCAACGGTCGCGACGCCAGCAACGGCAGCGGCGACCGGTCGGTCAATTTCAACCAGTTTCCGTCGGAACTGGTCAATAATATCAAGATATACAAGACGCAGCAGGCCGATCTGGTCGAAGGTGGCGTCGCGGGAACGATCGAGATCGGCACGCTGCGTCCGCTCGATTTTGGCAAGCGGCGCCTGCAGGGCGAGCTGAAGGCACAGTATAATCCCTATGGCGACCGCATTGTCGGCGAAGGCGGCATCGGCTGGCGCGGGACGCTGAGCTATGTCGACCAGTTCGCGAATGATACGATCGGTATTGCGATCGGCGTGCAGCGCAACGACACGAACAATCCCGAAGAAACGATGGCGGGCAGCAGCACCTGGACCGCGTGCCGCGCCGACATTGTCGTCGCCAACGGCAATTGCACCGAATATGCCCGCGACCAATATGATCAGGATTTGCCTTTTTATCTGGTCCCGAACAGCTATATTTTCCGCCAGATCAGCGAGAAGGACAAGCGCGACGCCATTTTCGGCGCGATCCAGTGGCGTCCTTCGGACCAGTTCAACGTCAATCTCGACGTGCAATATTCCGACCGCCGCTTTGTCGAGAACCGGAACGATCTGACGATCTCGGAAGCGCGCCGCAGCCTGGCCAATGTCGAATATGACGAAAATCATATCATTCGTTATGCCGAAGGCCAAAGCGCGCTGGAATCGAACGGGACGATCCAGTCGCGCAGCGAAGAATATCTGGGCGGTGGCCTTTCGGTTGAATGGCAGCCGAGCGAGCGGCTGACGCTGACCGTCGATGGCAGCTATTCGCGGACCATTCGCAAGGATGTCGCGCGCAACTTCCGGCTGCGTACCGATCAGAGGGACGTCAACGGCGCGCTCAATTTCTTTGCCGGTCCAAACAATAACAACATCCGCGTTCCCTATACATATGAACTGGCACCCGGCAGTTTCGTGCCGACGATCACGATCGATCCGCGTTTCGATCTCAACAATCACGACCTGTTCTGGGATGATGCCCGTTTCCGCCGCGACGAGAGCCGCCGCGAGAATGAGATTGTCGCCGCGCGGTTCGATGCGTCCTATGAAATGGACGGCTTTCTCAGTCGTGTTTCGGCTGGCGCTCGCTGGTCAGAGCTGAGCTATGAAGATTATTCGGCCCGTAACGGTGATTTCAACTTCAATCCATCGCTGGCCGAAGACAATCGCATCAACAATCTTTGCAGGCAGAGCTTTCCGCAGACGGGTTTCCTGACGGCCGCCAAGGGCAATATCATCAACAGCTGGGCAACCTTCGATACGAATTGCCTTTTCCGCGAATATGTCGGCGTCGAAGATCCCGGTCTTCCCGACGATATTCGTTCGATCGGCAGTCGCAATGTCACCGAACGGACGCTCGCGGGTTATGTAATGGCGGAATATGATGCTGACCTTGGCGACATGCCGGTAAGGGGCAATGTTGGCGTGCGCGTCGTCAACACGCGGGTGACATCGGTGGGTCTGCGGAGCGATCTGATCGTTATCGATAATGGTGACGGCACGATCCGTCTCGATACGACCGGGGATTTCGACGCCGTCACGATCAAGAGCCGCAATACGCGCATCCTTCCCAGTGTGAATGCGATTTTCGAAGCGGCGCCGGATGTGCTGGTCCGGCTCGCAGGTTATCGCGCCATGTCGCGCCCCGCGCCGAGCGCGCTTGGTGCCGGTCGCGACATCCTGCTGGAAAGTGGCAATAGCCACACGACGATCGAAGATGCGATCCGGAACATCACGGCGACGGGCAGCCCGCGCCTCAAGCCGCTGATGTCATGGAACGCCGATGCCGCGGTCGAATGGTATCCGAACAAGGACAGCCTTCTGTCGGCGACGCTCTATTACAAGCAGTTCAATGGCGGCTTCCAGCCGGTGGTCTTCAACGAAGAGTTCACGATCGACGGACAGGCCGTGACCATTCCGGTCAGCCAGACGCGCAACAGTCCTGACAAATCGCGCATCTATGGCCTGGAGTTGACCGCGGCGACGCGCTTCAGCTTCCTGCCCAAGCCGCTCGACGGATTGGGGGCGAAGGTCAGCTATAATTATGCGGACTCGAACTTCGAAAATCACGACATCCGCCTTGGCGACGAATATCATCCTGAAACCGACAGCGTGTCGCCCGGTATCATCCCGGCGGCGGGATTGTCGGGATATTCCAAGCATGTGCTGTCGGCGCAGGCCTATTATGATATCGGCCCGGTATCGCTGCAGGCGATCTACAATTACCGGTCGAAATATTATCAGGATTTTGTTGGCGGCAATTCGCAGCTTCGTTTCGTCGGCCCCAGCGAGACCGTCGATTTCCGGGCGTCGCTGAACTTGATGAAGGGGGTTTCGCTGCGGTTCGAAGCGTTGAACATCTTCAACGAACCCAAATCGACATATATGCCGGTCTATGGCAGCACCCGGCAGTATCATTATTATGGGTCGAAATATTTCATCGGTATCCGGGCACGGATCTAGGGCGCGTTCGATATGAAGCTGTCGTTCGTTTCAGTCTGCCGTGCTTTCGTCCTTCGACCCTGGGCGAGGGCACGGCTTGTGCTGGCGAGCATCATCGCGGCGGCGGCGAGCCCCGCCATGGGACAGGATCCGGCGCCCGAAACGATCGTTCGAAACATCGTCTATCGAATGGTCGACGATACCGCGCTGAACCTTGACATATATGTCCACCGCGATGCGGCCAAGGCGCCGACGCCGGTGCTCGTCCATTTCCACGGTGGGGGGTGGGCGCGGGGGCAACGCCCGGAAAACTGGACCGGATTTCGGCCCTATCTTGCGGCGGGCATGTCGCTTGTGACCGTGCAATATCGGTTGGCGGGGCAGGCGCGAGCCCCCGCGGCCGTGACCGATGCCCGCTGTGCGCTGCAATGGGTGGCGGCCAATGCCGCGCGTTTCGGTTTCGACCCGGAACGGATCATCGTCACCGGCACCTCGGCGGGTGGGCATCTGGCGCTGATGGCGGGTTTGCTTCCGGCCACCAATATGGTGGACAGCGACGCGTGCCGCGACGTGCCGAAGGCGGCGGCGATCCTTGATTTCTATGGCCCATCCGATCTTGCCGCCGCCAGCGCGGGCTCCGCTGCGCGACATGGAACGGTGGCGAACTGGATCGGCGAGGGGCCTGACGCCGCGGCGTTGGAACGTGCCATGTCGCCCGTGACCTGGCTCGCGGCCGACAGCCCGCCCATTTTCATCGTGCATGGCGATGCCGACCCTGTGGTGCCCGTCGCGCAGTCGATCGATCTCAAGCATCGCCTCGACGCGCTGGAGGTTCCGTCCGAATTGTTCGTCGTTGCGGGTGGGGGCCACGGAAAATTTGATCCGGAAAGCAATCGCGCTGTCGTCGGCCGGGCCATTTCCTTTTTGTGCGGGCGCAAATTGCTGGATGCTGCCGTTTGCGTTTCGAAAAACTGATGATCATCGCGGTCATGGGCTTCAAACTTGTCATACCGGATTGTATGAACCTTGCTGTACTTAAGCGGGGAGTTGATTGAGCCATGGCCGAACGCCGTCTTTTTGAGGATGTCGCGGACGAAATTCGCCGTTTGATTCTGGAGGGAATCTATCCGCCGGGGACGCGCCTGCCCGGCGAAAGGGAGCTGTCGGAGCGTTTCGAGGTGAGCCGCGTCACGATCCGCGAAGCCGAGATCGCGTTGCAGGCAACGGGGTGGATCCATATCCGGACCGGCGCGGGCGCCTATGTCGCGTCCGAACTTCCCGGCAACAACGGCCGCTTGCCGGAGGTCAGCGCGTTCGAACTGACCGAGGCGCGTTCGCTGTTCGAGGCGGAAGCGGCGGCGCTCGCCGCGCCGACCATTTCGGCCGAAACGCTCGCCAGGCTGGAAGAACTGCTCGACGCCATGGCCGACGAACAGGCCAGCGAGGACGAGATCAGCGCCATCGACCGCGAGTTCCATATGACCATTGCGGCCGCATCGAACAACAAGGCCATCATCCATGTCATCGAAAGCCTGTGGCGGATGCGGATGGAATTGCCCGATGTGCGCACCAGCCATTCGATGGTTTGCCGCAAGGACGGCAAGGCGCGGCAAGCCGAGCATGCCGACGTCGTCGTCGCGCTGCAAAAGCGGGACGCGGCGGGCGCGCGCCTGGCGATGCGGCGTCATTTCAATCGTCTGCTCGAATCGATGCTCGACGAAACCGAAGAACGCGCGCTGGTCGAATTGCGTCAGCGCTCGGCCGAAAGCCGCGAGCGTTACTTGCTGAGCGCAAAGCTCGCCTGATGTCGATCTGGACGCCCGCATGAAGGACGGTGCACACGCCGGCGATCCGGCGGCGATCCTCTGTGCGGCGCGCCAGTCCGGTGCGGCATTGGCGGCCTTTCCGGGGCCGGTGCCCGATACGCTGGAGGACGCCTATGCCTGTCAGCGCCGCCTCCTTGCCGGGCTTGGTTCGCCCGTGAGGGGGTGGAAGGTGGGACGCATTCCGCCTGCGATGACGGGCGTGCTGGCTGCCGAGCGGCTGGCGGGGCCGGTGCTCCGCTGTGCGATGCTGTCTGGCGAGGCGCCGGGCGAGGCCGCGGTTTTTGTGGGCGGCGCGGCGGCGATCGAAGTCGAGGTGATGCTGCGCCTTGCCGGCGTGCCGGACCGGGTGCTGCGGGACGATGCGGAGGCTCGCGGCTATGTCGATGCCGTTTGCGCGGGCTTCGAGGTCGCCAGTTCTCCTGCCCCCGACGTTCATGATCACGCGCCCTTTGGCATCATTTCCGACAATGGCATCAACAACGGCATTTTGATCGGGCCGTCGCTGTCCGCTGACGATTTCGACCATGTGCCCGTCGAAACGCGGATTGGCGGAACGCTGGTCGGACAAGGGCGCGCCGTCGACATATTGGATGGCCCCTTGGGCGCGCTTCGCTTTCTGGTCGATCTTCACCTGCGCGGGATGATCGTGCTGGCGCCTGGGCAGTGGATTTCGGCGGGCGCGATCACCGGGGTTCATCCTTTCGCGCCGGGAGAGGTGGCGACGGCGCGCTTCGGCGCCGATCTCGCCATTTCCTGTGTCGCCGTTCCCGAAACCGGATATTCATCATGACTTTTACCCGCCGCACCGTCGCCTGTTTCGGCGAGCTTGTCGTGCGCCTGTCGGTGCCGCCGGGCGAGCTGCCGTTTCAGTCGCCGCGCTTTGACGCTTTCGTCGGCGGTGCGGAGGCGAATGTCGCGGTCGCCCTTGCCGCGATGGGTCATGATAGCCGGATGATCAGCGCGGTCCCGCACGGCCCGGCCGGCGATGGCGCGCTGGGGGAGTTGCGGCGGCATGGCGTGGCCGTCGACAGGGTCGGCCGCCATCCGGGGCGCATGGGGTTATATTATCATCTTTCGGGCGGGCCGGGGCGTCCGGCGGAAGTGACCTATGACCGCGCCGCGTCTGCCTTTGCCGGCCTTGATGCCGACGTATGGCGGTGGGACGATCTTCTGTCCGGCGCCGACTGGCTGCATGTGTCGGGCGTGACGCCGGCGCTGGGGGCGAGTTCCGCGCAGGCGGCGTTGGCGGCGGTACGGGCCGCACGCGCCGCGGGGATCGGCGTATCGTTCGACGGCAACTGGCGCGGACGGCTTTGGGAACGCTGGGAGGCGGACCCCCGATCGATATTGAGCGCGATCGTTGCGGAGGCCAATGTGCTGTTCGGCAATCACCGCGATGCCAGCCTGTTGCTGGGGCGGCCATTTTCGGGCGAGGGAACGGAAAGGCGGCGCGAAGCGGCGCTGGCGCTGCTCGACCAGTATCCGGCGCTGGATTATGTCGCATCGACCGCCCGGCATATTGTCGGGGAAGGGGAGCATCACATCACGGCGCGGATCGACAGCCGGGATGGCGCCGTATCGACCCAGCCGGCAACGGTCGCGCCCATCGTCGATCGCGTCGGGACGGGCGATGCCTTCGCGGCGGGCGTGCTCGACGGCCTGTGGCAGGGGGAGGGGCTTGAGGCCGCCGCACGCGGGTTGGGCCTGTCGCTGCTGAAGCACGGGCTGCGCGGTGATTTCGCCCCCTTTTCCCGCGCCGTCGTCGAAAGCGCGTCGGTGGGGGCGGGCGACGTGCGGCGATAGATTGGCGGCCCCGCCGCGAGTCCCGGTTCGCGTCACCCCGCCATCAACGGCCCGCTATACGCCGCCCTGTCCGTTTTCGCCCTATATCGTCAGGAGAAAGGGGCGGCTTGTCAGATCAGCCGCTCCTGGAATTTTCCGCGCATGCAATGGTTGGAGCTCATGGCCGCGCCATAGCCGCCGGCGTTGAGTAGGGCGATATAATCGCCCTCCTCAAATGGCGGCATGGCGATATCCTCGCCCCACAGGTCGAGCGCTTCATTGATATTCCCTGCGATCGTGCAGCGCTGCCACGCCGCGACATCGGCGGTCCGCGGGACGCAGGCGACCGGTTCGCATGGCAGGCCGTAAAATGCGGGTTCGGGATGCAGGTTGAAGCCTCCATCGACGCTGACGAACAATGTATCGCGCTTGCGTTCGACATTGGTGACGCCGAGGACCAGCATTCCGGCGTCTTTCACCAGATAGTCGCCGGGCTCGACGGCAATTTCGACCGGACGGCCGGCGAAATGGTGGCGGAGCGCGCTCGCCCATCGCGCCAGATCGAGCGGCTGGTCGCCGGCGCGGTGGGGAAGGCCAAGCCCGCCGCCGATGTTGACGACGCGGACGTCGGGAAGCTGGTCGAGAAATTGCAGCCCCGCCGCCAGTGCGGCCTCCCAATCGCCAAGTTGCCGATCCAGATATCCGCAACCGACGTGAAAATGCAGGCTGGTGACACGCAGATGGCGATTGCGGACGGTGGCAAGCGCCGCGTCCCATTGTTCGCGATAGATACCGAATTTCGTCGTTCGCATCCCGGCGTAGGTCAGGCGCGGATCGTCGCCATAGCCAACGCCGCGACCGGGATTGACCCGAATGCCTATTTCGCGCCCTGGAAGCTGATCGCCGATCCGGTCGATCATGCCGATCGAATCGCAGTTGATCGTCAGCCCGTCGTGCGCGAGCAACCGGGCCATGTCCCGCCGCGACACGCCGGTGCCGGTAAAGCTGATGCGTTCTACCGGAAAGCCACAGGCCAAGGCATGGTCCAGTTCGTCCGGCGAACAGATGTCGATGCCGCATTCGCCGGTCCCGGCCAGCATGGAAAGGATCTGCGGGTTCCGATTTGCCTTCATCGCATAATAGACGCGGTGGGGCCTTTCGGTGCTGCGCAGCGCTTCCCGCAGCCGGGCCAGATTGGCGCGGATGCGGGCGGCGGAATAAAGATAGAGCGGGCCTTCCGCCGTGGCGGCGAGCGCGGCAACGTCGGCGCCCGCAAAGGTCAATCGTCCATGACGATATCGAAGCTCGTCACGCTCCCACCAGAACCCCGTGCCTGCCGCGTCGGGGGTCACGCCGGTACGCGGGTCAGCGCCGCCAGAAAGCGTTGCCCGGTCGGGGTCGCCGCCTCGTTTCGTCCCGTGATCCAACGGCGGCAACGGGTCGATCCGCAAATGCAGGCGAATTGCGCGAACAGGCGATCTTCGGTTTCCGAATAGTCGATCGTCAAAAGTTCGCCATTCCTGATCCGGCGAAGCGCGACCAGTTCGAAATGCGTCATGTCGAGACGGCAATTGGGATCGCAGCCGTGCGAAAGAAAGCCGATATGGCGCGTTCCGGAAATATGGAGACCGGGCCGGATCTGCAGGCTGTGCTGCGACACGAGTGTACCGACGTTGCCGTCAAAGCGTTCGATTACGGTTCCTTCTATGCAGTCGCGCCGCGCGCGAACGCAAAGACCGAAATCATCATCGCGGGATATGCCCAACATTGGCGCTTCCTTTATCGGAGCGCCATCGCCCTTTCGCGATGCCAAAACCATTCGCAAACCCCTGTGCTGCCGGACATCCCACCGTCACGGCCCGCGGTCCCTAAACCCCATCGTCTAGTGCGAATCTCTTATAAAATCGTAGCCGGTTCTGTCCGTGATCGCGATCATAGCGAAGATTATCCATGGTTTTGCGCACGATATGGAGCCCCAGCCCACCGATCGGACGCTCTTCCACCGGCAGGCTGATATCGGGGGGCGTTGCCGCAAGCGGATCGAAAGCCGCGCCATCGTCCACGATTTCAATGGCTACGCGATCCGGCGCCTTGCGCAGGCGGACGTGAACGGTTGGTTCGGCAGCGCTGCTTCCATGGACGAAGATGTTGCTGGTGATTTCATCCAGAGCGACCAGAATTTGCGCCGCCGTTCGATCCGGAACCGCATGGTCCGTGAAAAACTGCTCCGCAGCATCCAGCAAGGCCTGCAAGCCCGCATTTCCATCGGACAGGGTGCGGCTAAATTCTGTCTTCACGACACCGATCGTTCCAGAAGGCAAGGCGGACGCTTGCGGGGCTTCAGCTTAATCGAGTGGAAAAATTTCACAATCACTACATAATGGTTGGCGACGCCGCGTTACGCGAAGCTTATGGGGCAGGCATGGATATCACGGAAAAGCAGATCGATGGCGCCTGGCTCGTCGCGGCATCGGGCCGGATCGACAGCAACAGCGCTCCGGCATTGGAAGCGGTGTTGCCGGAGCGGGTGCAGCAGCATGCGGCAACGATCATGGACCTTTCCTCGGTCGCCTATGTCAGTTCGGCAGGGCTGCGCGTCTTTCTGAAGGGCGTGAAGGCGGCGAAGGCGAGCGGGCACAAGCTTGTTCTGACGGGTCTGTCGCCCTCCGTATATGAGGTGTTCGAGATCAGCGGCTTTACGGCCATCTTCACGATCGCCGACGATATCGACGCCGGGCTTGCGGCCATCGGTTAATCGGCGGGCCCGATCAAGGCGAAGACCCCGTCGGGTTTGAGAAGGGCGGCGATCCGGTCGAGCGCCGCACGCGGCGATCCATCGGGGGTCGCCGCGATATAGGTTTCGGCAGCGCTCGCCGTCGCATCATCCGCAAGGCAGGTCAGGACCAGCTTGCCGGGCCGCGTTTCGGCGGACCACGTCATATGGGCCATTCGCGTCACGTTGAACGCCGATCGCACGATATCGCATATCGGCCGTTCGGGCATGTCCCACCAGCCGTTTTCCAGGAAACGCCGGGCCGACAGCGCCATCGCCAGAGCGTCGATCGGGGTTGTCGCGGAACATTCGCCGATCACCAGTGCGGCCTTGTCACCCGAATGGCAGAGGGCGGCAAAGCTGCCGGGCGTGACATTTCCGCAAAAACGAACCGCAATGGCGGCACCCGCCAAGGCGGTATCGATCGGCGGGACATGCGCGCGGCGCAACGAGGCGAAGGCGCTGGCTTCGTCCCTGCCCTCGTCCTCCCGCGCAAGGCTTTGGTCGAGCGCGGATATGGCGGCGTTGCGGCCAGCATCGAGCAATCGCAGGGCCGCCGCGAGGTCGGCGGCTTCGGCAATTCGCAGCGCATCCGTATCGGGAAGCGGCAAGCCGCCGTCGATCGCGTCGATAATCGCGCGGCTGGCGGCCAATTCCTTGCGAATCCGACCCGCGACATACCAGCCCGCCACGATACCGATCATGGCCGCGAAGGCGACGCCGACAAGGATCCGGCGCAACAGGGCATCCAGTTGCTGGAACATGGGTTCGGCATCGATGCGAGCGGCGACGAAGCCGCCGGATGCGAGGCGCGCCTGCGCGGCGACGTAGCGGCGGCCATCGGGGTCGCGCATAAGCGGTGTCACGCGGCGGCCGGAAGGCGGCTGGTCGCGACCGGGCACCCATCGGCGGGTGGCGGGGGCCAGCGCCACGATATTTCCCGCACCGTCGACCAGATAATATCCGTCCAGCCCATCCACATGCCTGGCGGCGGCGGCGAGAGCATCGCGGCGTTCCGAAGCCACGTCGACGGGCGAGGCGTGGTCGATGGAGGACAGAAACTCTGCCGCGGTGACGGCGGCGGCGAGCGCCCGGTTGTCGATACCCCGCAGCATCTCCGCCTTGCTTTGAAAATAGAGCAAAGCGCCATTGATCGCGGCCAGCAGCATCAACAGCGGCACAGAGGCGGCCAATATGATGTTTCTCAAGCGCATGATTGCAGGGAACCGAGGTCGAGCAGAGCGACAATGAACTCGGGGCATTCCCGCGCAATGGTGAACAGGTGTGGCCGCGCCAGGCATAGCGAATGCATGCCCTCTGGCCCCGCACGATAAGGCGCAAGGACCGGCAGGGAAAAAAGCAATGACGCGACATCGAACAGGGCGGGCATTCGCACGTTCCCCGCCACGGCCCATCCGTCGGTAACGATATGCAGCACATCCGCGGGCTTGCCCGCTTCGACCAGCAGCGCGTCGGCTTCGAAGCGCGCCGGACGGACTTGCGCCGCGACAAGGGCGCATTCGCTGTCGGTCAGGCAGTCGAAAGGCGGGGTGGCCTTCAGCATGGCGGTGATCTCTTGCATCATCGCTTGCCGCCTTTCGTCAGCGGGATCGGCATGTTCCGGTATCGCAGGTCCGAAACGTCGGTCGCCAGCAGGATTGCCCGACCGGGAACCAGGTGGAGCGGCCCGGATTCACTCTCCAGATCAATGGGCGCGGGGCCAGACTGCGACAGCCGCCGGGCTTGTCGGTCGAAACGAAGCAGGGCCCCATGATCGCGGTCCGCCAGATGCTCGACCTGTTCCGCCAGTTCGGGGCATATGGCGATCCTGTCGCCCAGCAGCATCATGGCGCGATGGGCCAGGGCGACGGGCAAGCTGTCGTCTGTCAGGGGCAGCCATAGCAGCAGCAGATCGGGGCGGTCGGCGAGGACCACGGGCGCGCGGCCGGGCGCGTGTCGGCCGAGAAACCAGCGTTCGGTCGCCGCCGACCGGTGCCGGTCGGCCCGTGCCTCGGCCGCCCTCAGGTCGGCGGTCACATGATCGTTCAATCCGGCCAGCGCGCGCTGCAACCTTTTGACCTCGGCGGGGCTGTCGATCGTGGCCGGGTCATGGTGATCGCCCGCCGCGATGCGCAGGGCGTCCTGGGTCAGCTTTTGGATGGGCCGCGCGACATGCCGCATGATCCGAAGCGTCACCAACAGGCATGCGAGCAGCGAAGCGAGGCCGGCCATCGCGCTCAGGTACAGGGCATTTTGTGTCGCGACACGCAGCACCGATACATTGACGTCGGCACCGGCCGTTCCGCGGATCGCTCCATCGGCGCCGTAAACGGGCGCGGCTCCGGCTTTCAGCAATCCCCATTGTTCCTGATATTCCACCGGCGAGACATAGGTGTGCGCCTGGGCCTGAACATCATGAAGCCCGGCCATCGTATCGGGCGGCAGCGTGTCGGGTGCGCCGAGGTTCGTGTGTTCCGGGCCCTCGGTGCCGTCCAGAATATAGCGTACCTCCGACGGCGACGTGATGACTTGCGTATAGATATACGTCAGCCCCAGTTGCGCGCGGATCCGGCGCATCGGCTCGACATTGCGGCGATAGCGAATGTCCGCTTCCGCAGCGGTCAAATCGCCGCCGGCCGCTGCCGTCTCGATCAGCCAGTCGTGATCTTCCGGGTCGACAAGGGCGCCGACGAGCGCGCTGGTCGTGATCAGCCGGTCGTCGAACTGCCGTATGATGGTGGCGTCGAGCCGCAGATACACGAGCGTGGCGAACAGCGTCGCCACCGCCACGACGATGGGCAGAAAGACCCTTAGGAGCAGCGCCCGGATGCCGAGTTTACGCTCAGGCCGCATGGGCGCGCCCGTCCTGCACACGCAGCATCACGAGCGCCAGATCGGGGCGTCGGGCGGCGACGTCGCGAATATGGGCATGACCGATCCAGAAGGCTTCGCCGCCGCGCGCGGCGCAACCGAACGCTGGCGTTGCGCCTGGCGGGGTGCATTGTGCCATGGCGGCCAGATCGGCGAGCGCTTCAAGGGTTGCTCCGCCGAAATCGGGATGGCGGGCCAAGGCATCGACCATGGGCACGAGGCCGGGGCCCTGTTGAGGGCGCATCGCCATCTGCGCCAATATCTGGCACCGCAGCGGTTCCGGCATGTCGGCGCGAATGATCGGTGCCGTGATCGCCGCGAAATCCGCGATCGACAGCCGGTCGTCGAGAAGGGCGAGCGCGATCGCCGCCTCGATCATGCTTCCCTGGTCGAGCGAGGCGCGGGCCAATTCGGTGATGTTGGCGAGGGACGGGGGCGCGTCCCGCTCGCGCGGGTTTGGGCGCAATATGCTATCGATCTGCCGGAACAATTTGTGACCGAGCCCGGTTTCGATCGTCTCCATCGCATTGGCACGAACCTTTGCATTCGACGAATGCAGCGACACGATCAACAGGTCGGCGTCGGGCAGCAGGCCTCGCAGGGCCAGAATTTCCAGCAGGAAATCGATCGCGGCGCTCGCGCGTTCGCGCTGGGCCCGGGCGAGCAGCGCGGTCAGCCCTGACGCATCGGCGGCGGCGTCGAGGCTGGCGGCGCCATCGGCCGCCTGCCGGGCTTCCCCGATTTCCAGTTCGAGCAGCGCGTCGGATTGAACGACGAACTGAGCAAGCGAGAGGCTTGCAAGCGCGCGAGCGGCGACGGCCCGCGTCGGATAGGGGTGTCGGCGATCGCGCAGCGCGGCGACGAGCGGCGGGATGGCGGTTTCGCCATGGTCGATCAGTGCCGCACCAATCTGACGGCGGCGTCGCGGCGTCGCGGCCGCCGTCTCCGCAAGCAAGGTCCGGATGCGGTCATGGGCGACAGGCTGGCGATCGTCGCCATCGGGTGATGCGGCTATCGCGCCGAAGTCCAGCCAGCCGCGGCGCATGTTGCCGGCCATGGCTGCCGGATAAAGCTGGCGCAGCGTCACGACGATCGCGATCAGCAGCGCGCCCAGCATGACGCCTATTCCCGACAGCTCGCGCGCATCGACATATTTGGCCGCGTAAAGGAGGAAAAGACCGGCGACCAGACTGGCGAGCGGTTCGCACATGCCCTCTATTATCGTGCGAAGCGTGCGTTTGACGCCCGATGGCATGGCGTTGAACAGCAGGTTCTGATTGTTGTATTCGATCGACGTCAAAACGCCGTGATACGCGACAAAAGCCGCGACCGCCGCCCAATAGCCGCCGTCGAGGAAGAAAAATCCGAACACGCCGAAATAAGCGAAAGGCAGGATGAAGGCCACGTTGCGGACGCCGATCCGCGCGATCAACCTGTTGAACAAAAAGAGACATACGAAAAGATTGAAGATATTCGAAAACGCATAAAGCGATCCGAACAATGCCGCGAGTTCGGCTTCGGTTCGGCCCTGCTGAAAAACCTCCGCATATTGATACTCGGCGAGGTTGGTCATCAACAGCGTGACGAACAGCGTCGCGGTTAACGCCAGCGTGAACGGGGATTTCCGGAAATTGGTCGCTAAAATAGCGACTTGGCCCGCAATGTTGGGGGAGGGGGGGGATTCTTCCAGGTCATTTTCGTTGAGTTTCGTCCAGCGGCGGCCGAGCGCGCGGGCGAGGGGGATGGTCGCGAGCGCGATTGCGGCCCAAAAGAGCAGGAATCCCGCCAGCGAGACGGTTTCGGCGAGCAGGCTGACGACCAGTCCGCCGGTCGCGGTTCCCAGCGCACAAAATGCGGCGAACAGCGGAAATAGCCGTTTTGCATCCTGAATGTCGAAAAATGCGTCGGTATAATTCCAGAACAGGCTGTAGAGCGCGATGTACCACATCGCGAGATAGAGCTTGAGCGCATAGTAGAGCGGCTCGCTGCCTTCCGCGCGGCCCAGAAGGAACCAGAAGGCCAGCCCGCCGACCGCGAGCAGGACCAGCGTTGCCGTCACGACATGATCGAGCGATAGCCGCATCATCAACGCCGAAAACAGGCCCGTGTAAACGAGCATGACGAGCGGGGTGAGGATGAAGATGACCGGCAGCGCGCCCGCGCCGACATTGCCGAAAAAGGCGGCGTCGCCGGCGCTGAACCCGACCCCCATGCCCATTTGAAGCAGAAAGCCGAACAGCCCGAACTGAAACAGTTTCGACCATTCGTGCCGCTCGACGCGAAGCAGACGGTTCAGCCTGTCGATCACCCGCCCCTCCCCTGTCGTCCCGGCCCTTCGATATTTGCGCATAGCAACAAAATGTTGACGAAGTCAGTCGCACGGTTGCCAGCATCGTATAAAGCGGCGATGATGGCGCCAGGGGCGATGTCGGAACGAAAAAGAAAATTCGGGCTTAAGCCCCAGCTGTTGCTGTTGCTGTTCGTGCTGAATCTGGTCGCGGCATCGGCCTATTCGCTCGTCCTGTACCGGATCGACCGCGCCGAAATCCTGATCGGGATCGACAATCAGTTGCGCACCGCCGCCTATGCGGTGAAGGAAATCGTGCCGCCGGGATATCATGAGCGCATCCGCCACATGGATTCGATCTCGCCCGAAGAGTTTGACGCGCTGCAGGACCGGTTGTCAGGCTTCGCCAATGCGTCGGGCCTGTCCTATGCCTATACCTATATGAAGTTCGGGGCGCAGATCCGCACCGTCGCGACCAGCGCGACGGTCGAGGAGATGCGGGCCGGGTCGCAGACGCGCTATTTCGCGCTGTACGACACGGCGCCGGCGAAGCTGCACCGGAGCTTTGTCGACCACCGGATTCGGTATGATGAATATAGCGACGCCTTTGGGCGTTTCCGGTCGATCTATACGCCGGTTCGGATGCGCGACGGGCGCACCTATGTCATCGGTGCGGATATCGACCTTGGCCACCTCGATGCAAAGCTGCGCGCTGCCTTGTTGCAGTCGATCGGCGTCGGGGTGGTCATGTTCGCCCTGTCGCTTGCGATCGGTTGGTTGCTGATCGGCCGGATCGTGCAGCCGCTGACCCGCCTGACGGCATTCACGCGCAGCATGGAAGAACGCAGTTTCGAGCCCGACGAACAGGAGCTGGCCGAGATCCGGCAGATCGGCGGTTCGCGCGGCGACGAGGTCGGCAGCCTGGCCGAAGCGATGTCGGGAATGATCGCGCGCCTGCAACGCTATCTGATGGAAGTCGAGACCGCGACCGCGGCGCGCGAGCGGGTCGAGGGCGAACTGACCGCGGCGCGCGACATTCAACTGGGGATGCTGCCCGGTAAATTTCCACCTTTCCCCGATCGCACCGACATTGACGTCTTTGCGATGCTGGAGCCGGCAAAGCAGGTCGGCGGCGACCTTTACGATTATTTCCTGATCGATCGCGACAGGCTGTTTTTCGTGGTCGGGGATGTCGCCGGGAAGGGCGTTCCGGCGGCGCTGTTCATGGCGATGACGACAACCCTGTTCAAGGCGCAGGCGCTGTCGGTCGCGTCGACGGCGGAAATCATGAACCGGGTGAATGCCGAGCTAGCGCGCGACAATGTCGCCGAAATGTTCGTGACGGCCTTTGCCTGCATATTGGACCTGCGCGACGGGTCGGTGACGTATAGCGACGCGGGGCACGAGGCGCCATTCCTGGTGCGGGCGGACGGCCGCGTCGAACGATTGGTCAAGAAACAGGGGATTGCGATGGGCATTTTTGCCGATGTCGCCTATCAGGCCGATCGCTTTACCCTGGCGCCCGGTGATGCGCTGGTGCTGTTCACCGACGGCGTGTCCGAAGCAACGGGCCCCGACGACGAGTTGTTCACGGTCGATCGTATCCGCACCGCGCTGGACCGCACGCGGTCGAACCCGTCGGCGCGCTATATCGTCGAAGGACTGGCCGACAGCGTTCGCGCTTTCGTCGGCGAAGTCCCTCAGTCCGACGATATCGCGATATTGGTGGTCTGTTACGAAGGGCCAACCCGGCCCTGATGCCGACTTAACGCGGGTCGCGCGCGTCGGGGCTGCCGAAGCCAAGTGGGGCGCGATCGACCCCATGCATCTTGCGCAGATAGTGGCGCATATCGTCGATCGTGTCGCGCAATCGCTGGCTGTCGGTCGGGCCGCTGGCCATGGCGGCGGCCATAAGCGGGCAGGCTTCGACCTCCCACGGCAGAAAGTCGAAACCGCAATCGGCGTCGCTGGCCCAAATGACGGGATAGGGGCGCCCAAACATGACGCCTTTCAATTCTTCGCGGCCGACGAGGTGAAAGGCCAGCGTGCCGACGTTGCCGGCATCCAGCAATTGTTCGAGCAGGTCGAGGGAGACGACCAGGCTGGATGGCCGCGAAAATTTGGACAGGCGAAAACCAAGGTCGACATCGGGGCCGATGAAATCGATGTGGCTGGCGCCATCGCCGGCCGCCAGTTCGGCAATGTCGAGTTCGATATTCTGTTCGCCGAACGCGGCGATCCAGGCCGTCCCCTTCAACCGCAGTGGCAGGCGGTCGAAATATTTCGCTTCGTACAGCGCCATGGCGCGCAGCAGGGCGCGGAGGATCGAAACGGCCTCGTCCGGGCTTTGCGGTTCGGCCGCGAAAATAATCTCGTCGCCCATCGCCTTCCAGACGTCGATGGACGGCGTGCATTCGTCGTCGATGAACTCAAACCCCACTTGACCTGCCAGCATGAGCGGGAAGTTGGAGAAGAAGGCGCGGAAGATTTCGAGCCAGCCCTGATTGCCCTGTGCGGCGAAACGGGCCTTGAACTCGGTCGAACCGACCATGTCAACGGACAGGAAAAGGCGGATCACTGATTTCTCCGAACGGCGGCGCAATGGCGTGCGCCTCGTTATCGAAGTCTTCTTAACATATGTCGACCGCCGCATTGTAGCATGGGGGTTTTTGCCAGAGGCGCGGCCGGGCGGTGCCTGTTCTGTCCCATGCTGGACGCGGCCGGGAACCTGCTGCCTGGGCAGGTTCCCGGAGTCCGCGCATCAGAGCGGCGCGCCGCCGAGCTTGTAGGTCAGCTGCAGGAACACGCTGCGGCCGATGCTGTCGAACCAGCTTGCGTTGTAATAGGGGTATCCGGACCAGGTCGGATCCTTGACCGGCATCGTGTCGAACAGGTTGCGGATGGTCAGCGAGCCGCGCAGATGGTCGGTAAAGTCATATTGCAGCGTCGCGTTGAAGAGATAGCTCGCCTTTATGAAGGCGTCTTCGTCATAATTGGGAAGCTTGCCGAGGCGGGTGCCCGACAGGGTGAAACGCAGTCCGTCCTTTGACCAGCTGAGGCTGCCGTTCGACTTGTCGCGCGGCATATAATAGCCGCTGTCGGCGGCGAGCTTGTTCTCGACCGGGTCGCCCGGATACTGGACAAAGCTGTGCTTGAACACATGGCTGTGCGCCAGCGACAGCGTGAAGTCCCCGAAGCTGGTTGGCAGCGTGCCGCGGAAGGCGACGTCGATCCCGCTCGTCTTTTCGCGCGCGACGTTGATCGGGTTGATCCGGATCGACGAAATGCGTTCGTTCAGCGAACCACCGCTGAAGCGCTGGATCCGGGCGATGGCATCGACGCAGGTCGGCGAATTCTGATCGACGGCGGCGCCATTCTCGGTCACGCCAAGCCGACAATCGGCTTCGTCGCGCACAAGCTTGCGCGTGTCGAGATCGTTAACCTGATTGTCCAGCGTCACCCGGAAATAATCGACCGAGACATGCAGCCGCGACGACGGTGAAAAAACGAGCCCCGCCGTCAGTGTCCGCCCCGTTTCCGGCTTCAGGTCGCGGTTGCCGTTGCGGTTGAGGACAACACCCTCATCGCCGCGTTCGCAATCCTCGATCTCGACGCCCGGCTCGTCGCGGCGGCACAGATAATAGTCGGCGACCCCGCCCTCGACATTGCCCGGTCCGGTGAAGAGATAGTGAAGATCGGGCGCGCGGAAGGCTGTGCCGTAAGCGGCGCGGAACAGCAGGCTGTTTGTCGGCCGGATTTCGAGCCCGCCATTATATGTGAACTTGTCAACATTGCGGCTGTCGAAACCAAAGGTGTCGTAGCGCCCCGCGCCGGTCAGCGTCACGAATTCGAGCACCGGCACGCGCACCTCGCCGCCGATCGCGGCGTGGCTGCGCTTGCCTTTGCCGTCGCTGTCCTTCCAGCTGTAATAATAGTCGGTGAGCGCGAGCGGATCGGGACGGAGGTTATAGCCCTGCTTGCCATATTCGGCGACCGCTGCGAATCCGACGGGTCCCGCGGGGAGCTGGAACAGTTCGCCGTTGGTGAGCGTCGCCTGCGCATTGCTCGTCCAGCTGAACGGCCGATAGACGGTATCGGCCGAGATGCTGTCATATTCGGCGCGCGTCAACGCGCGATAGAGGCGCGTGGCGGGGTCGGCGTTGAAGATCGGATACCCGCTGTCGGGATCGATGCCCAGTTGCGGACCGAGGAAGAAATCCTTGGCCTTGCTGTTGATGATCTGCGGCCAGCGCACCACCGACTGGTAGCGGCTGTAGTTGAACGACAATTCATAGTCCCAGCTCTTGCCGAAACTGCCGCGGATACCCGGCGTGATGCTGTACGTCGTCTGCTTGCTGCGCTGCATTTCGAACCCGCCGGTTTCCTCCGGCGTGAACTGGCGCCCCCAATCCTCGATCTGGTCGGTGAAGCTGTTGTAGAAATAATTGTCGCTGCTGCTCGACGATTGTTCGAACGCCCATTTTGTGACGTCGTACATCAACCGGACCTTGCTGATCCCCAATTGGGCATCGACGAACAGCTTGGCATCGTCCGACAGTTCATAGGAAGCGCTGGCGAAGCTGTTGAAGCCCTTTCGCCCCGAAATGATCGTGCCGTAACCGATCGATTCCTTGCTTCCGCAGAAATCGCCGTAACGCGGCCGGTTGTAGAGCGCGACCGAGCCGTTGTTGAGGTGCGACAGCGCCTCGCACGTTCCGGCGGCCGGGGCGATATAATCGTCCCAGTAATCGGCACGATAGAAGGTGCGCCGCGCCACCCGGCTCGACGCGGTCGGGCCATCGTCGGTGCTGTCCTGGATGCTGCGCTGGAAACCCCACAGCGGCCGCTGGTCGAGATACTCGATCCCGCCGACGATATTGAAGCGGCCCGAAGACCAGCCGCCGGTCGCGGTGAAACGGTGCGACAGGCCGCCGCCGTGCTGGGTGCGGCCGTGGCGATAGTCGAGCGTGACGCCGTCGAGCCGTTCCTTCATCTTGAAATTGACGACCCCGGCGATCGCGTCGGAGCCATAGATCGCCGATCCGGCGCCGCTCAATATCTCGACCTTGTCGATCAGGCTGACCGGGATGTTCGAAATGTCGGTGAAATTGCTGCGTCCGATATAGGGCAGGGGAAAGTCGGCGATGCGGCGGCCGTTGACCAGCACCAGCGTATGGTTGGGCCCCAGACCGCGCAGGTCGACCTGTTGCGCGCCGGGCGTGAAATCGGCGCTGCTGCCCGATTGCGGGCTTTGCGTTTCGCCGCTGTTCTGCGTCATCGCCGCCAGCAGTTCGGGGACGCTGGTATAGCCATTGGCGCGGATGCTGTCGGAATCGATCGTGGTAACGGGGGCCGGCCCCTGGTCGCGAATGGTGGGAATGCGCGATCCGGTCACGACGATTTCATCGCTGCCCGCCGCGCTTTCCTGCGCATGCGCAGAGCTGATCATCGCCGGCGCGCAAACCCCGATGGCCAGCAGTGTACGAAAAGACCTGTGTCGGAAACCAACCATTATCCACCCCTCACCATCTGTGCGGCGCGAATCGCGCCCTATTTTTCGATCAAAATCCGATCCCTCTGAACAAATATCGTTCAATATTTCAATCAATATGATTGTTTACGGAATCATATTGTCGATATGTACAATCATTATGTAACATCGTGCCTCGTGATGGCGCGGGCGGAAGGAGAGGGCGGTGCTTGGTCGAGTGGTGAGAATATTGGGGCTGCTGTTCGCGGCCGTAAGTCTGTCGATGACGCCGGCGGCGGCCCGATCGGGCAAGGAAAAGCCCTATGAGCATTATGTGTTCGGAAAGCGCGATACGCCGACCCCCGGTCCGGTCTCGGGCGGGTTGCTGTTGATGGGTGGGGGGGACCGCAACATCGACGCGATGAAATGGTTCTTCGCCAAAGCCGGACATGGCCATATCGTCGTGATCAGCGCGTCCTATGGCAAGGAGATTGGCGAGGAATTCTATCGCGAGATCGGCGGTATCCAGTCGACCGAGATCTTCGTCTTTCACGCCCGGTCACAGGCGACGAACCCCCGGATCCTCGACCGGCTGCGCAAGGCCGACGGGATATTCATCGCGGGCGGCGACCAGGCCCGCTATGTCCGATATTGGCGCGGGACGCCGGTGGCCGAGATACTCGACGCGCATGTCGCAGCGGGCAAACCGCTCGCCGGGACCAGCGCGGGGCTCGCGATCCAGGGCGAGAAACTCTATGGCGCGATGGACGATGGCAGCATCAAAAGTCCCGAGGCGCTCGCCGACCCGCTGGGCCCGGCGAATACGATCGAGGGCGATTTCCTGCATTTCCCGCTGTTGACCGGTATCGTCACCGACACGCATTTCAAGGAACGCGACCGGCTCGGCCGCCTGTTCGCCTTTGTCGCGAAGGCGCAGGTCGGCCGCGCTGACGATCGCCCGGCAATGATCGGCTTGGGCGTCGATGAAAGCGCGGCACTGGCCGTTGAGCCCGACGGGACGGGGCGCATCTATGCCACCGCGCCCGACGGCTATGCGTGGGTCGTCGACGGCGCCAGGCTGCGCGGCGTCGCGGGACGCGGGCCGCTCGATGCGCCGCGCGTCAAAGTGACCGGCGTGGGGGCGGGATCGGTCGTCCACCTGCCGTCGGGACGGGTCGACCGACCGGTGTTCGAGCGCCACTATGCCGCGCGGGCTGGCGAATTGGTGGAGGTGCCGCGCTGGTCGCTCGCCATTCATGGCGGTGCGGGCGTGATCGAGCGCGGCGCGCTGACCCCCGACAAGGACAAGGCCTATCGCGCCGGGCTCGACGCCGCTCTGCGCGCGGGCGGCGCGGTGCTCGACCAGGGCGGGGCGGCGCTCGACGCGGTCGCGACGGCGGTTCGGGTGCTGGAGGATGATCCGCTGTTCAATGCCGGGCGCGGCGCGGTGTTTACCGCCGAGGGACGGAACGAACTTGATGCCGCGATCATGGACGGCAGGACGCAAAAGGCGGGGGCGGTCGCGGGCGTCACCCGGACCCGCAATCCAATCGACCTTGCCCGCGCGGTGATGGAAAAGAGCCCGCATGTCATGCTGTCGGGCGCGGGCGCCGACCGGTTTGCGGTCGAACGCGGCATTGCGCAGGTCGATCCGGTCTGGTTCCGGACCGAGGACCGGTGGCAACAGATGCTCCGCTGGCGCGAGAAACAGGCGGCGGCGGTCGATCCGACGCATTTGTTCGGGACCGTCGGCGCGGTCGCCATCGACAGCGAGGGCAATCTGGCCGCCGCGACATCGACCGGCGGAATGACCGGAAAGCGCTGGGGACGGATCGGCGATTCGCCGGTGATCGGCGCCGGGACCTATGCAAAAAACGGATGGTGCGCGGTGTCCGCGACCGGTTCGGGCGAATATTTTATCCGTGAAAGCGCGGCCCGTCAGCTTTGCGACCGGGTGGCCTGGAAGGGCGAGAGCCTGAAGGCGGCGGCCGAGGCAACGATCATGGCGGTGGGCGCCATCGGCGGTGACGGCGGCCTGATCGCCATCGGACCTGACGGGCGCCCGGCCTTTGCCATCAACGACCTTGGCATGTATAGAGGGCGCATGAGTGCGGGGCAGCCTCCGGAAACGGCGATTTTTGCCGACGAAGCGTGGGCTGATTGATGCTGCCGGGCGGCATCAATCTGGATGAGGTCGATGAACGCCTGCTCACCCTTCTTCGCGATGATGCGCGCCAGACCATAGCACAGCTTGCCAAGGAAGTCGGCATTTCACGCGGGCAAATCTATTCGCGCCTGGCGCGGCTGGAAGAAGAAAATGTGGTTGCGGGCTATACCGTCCGCCTGGGCGATGCTTTCGCTGCCAGTCGCGTCAGGGCGCATATGATGATCAAGACCTTGCCCCGTTATCACCGCGAGGTCGAACAGGCGCTCGCCAGCCTGCCGCAGGTGCAGGCGATCCATGCGATCAGCGGCGAATATGACATGATCGCGATGCTGGAAGCCGACGATAGCGTCCAGCTCAACGAGCTGATCGACGATGTCGGCCTGTTCGAGGGGGTCGAGCGCACGACCACTTCGGTGATCCTGGCGACAAAGCTCGAGCGTTAGCGAAACGCCCCCGGCCGGAGCCGGGGGAGCCACACGATTATTTGGGTTCGACCAGTTCGCGCTGTAAAAAGCCGTGGAGCATCGCGGCGCGCACCGCATCCTCGGCATGATCGGCGCCGACCGAATGGCCGCCCTCCAGATATTCGTGATAATAGACGCGGTTGCCATTTTCCTTGAGCCGCGCCGCATATTTGCGCGCGTGGCCGGGATGGACGCGATCGTCCTTGGTCGAGAGGTAAAGGAAGATCGGCGGATATTTCACGCCCTTGCGGATATTCTGATAGGGAGAATATTTCGACAGGAAGGCCCAATCCTGGGGATTGTCGGGATCGCCATATTCGGCGACCCACGAGGCGCCCGCGAGCATCCTGTTATAGCGCCGCATGTCCTTGAGCGGCGAGCCCGAGATGACGGCGCCATAAAGATCGGGGCGCTGGGTCATCGCCGCACCGACCAGTACGCCGCCGTTCGAGCGACCCGAAATCGCGATCCGGCCCTTTGCACTGACCCCGGTGCGGACCAGATCCTCTGCCACCGCATGGAGATCGTCGAAGCTGTTCTGGCGCTTTTCGCGCAGTGCCGCCTGATGCCAGGCGGGGCCATATTCGCCGCCACCGCGGATATTGGCGAGGACATAGGCATTGCCGTCCTCGACCCAGAACAGGCCGAGCGGACCCGCGCGATAGGGCTGGCCGGTCAGATATGCGGGGGTCTGTGCCGAGCGGAAGCCGCCATAGGCGTGGATGAGCGCCGGGACGGGGCCTTTGGCGCCCGTTTTGCGGACGAGGAAATAGGGGATTTTCGTGCCGTCGCTTGACGTTGCGAAGCGCTTTTCGACCGTCATCCCGCCAGCGTCGAAGCTTTCAGGCAGGCTTTGCACCGCCCGCGGCATGCCATCGGTTCCGGCGGCATAGAGGGTCGGGGGCGTCAGCATGGTTTCTGCGGTGGCAAGAACCATGTCGCGCTTGCCGACCGTCCCGGCGATCTGCACCGTGGCATTGTCGGCGAGCGGCACCGGCTGTTGGCGCCATGTCCCCGTTGCGGGGTCGCGGCGCAGCGCAAACAACCGACCCTCGACATCGTCGAGTGCCTTGACCCACAGGATATTGTCGCTCGCCGCGACATCCTCGATCGCCTGTGCCTTGGTCGGAGCCATCACCGCGACCGGCGCCGCTTTGCGTCCTGCCGCCATGTCGGCGAGCGGCATGGCGATCAGCGACCCTTGCGCAAAACCGTCCTGCGCCTTGTTGAGGAAGATGATCGCCTGGCCCGCCAATATCTCCCGCAGGTCGGCGGTGTCGGGGATCGGCGCCTGAACATAGCTGTCGCCGCCCGCGCCGGGGATGAAATAGTCGCTGGTATAGAAGGTCTTGTTGCGGCTGATGATCGTCCAGCGCTGATCGCCGTCCATCGCGGCGAACACGCCCATGCCGACGTCTTCATGCGCGCCTTCCACCACCGTTGCCGCGCGGGCGAGCGGGGTGCCACGTTTCCAGCGCTTGACGATGCGGGGATAACCCGACGCGGTCATGCTGCCCGTCCCATAATCGGTGGCGACCAGCAGCGTGTCGGCATCTTCCCAGGTAACGCTGCTCTTCGCTTCGGGCAGGGTAAAGCCGTCGGCGACAAAGCTTTTGGTCGTGCGGTCCCATTCGCGCACCACATCGGCGTCGGTGCCGCCTGGGCTCAGCGAGACGAGGCAGCGCCGATATTCGGGGGCAAGGCAGTCAGCGCCGTGCCAGACCCAGCTTTTCCCTTCGGCCTTGCCCAGCGCATCGACGTCGATCAGCGTCGACCATTGGGGCTTGCCCGCCAGCCAGGCGTCGAGCGGGCTTTGCCGCCACACGCCGCGCGGATTCTTGGCATCGCGCCAGAAATTGGTGATGCTGTCGCCCATCACCGTGCCGGGCATCGCGATCTGGCGATCATCGTCCAGGATCGCGCGGGCGCGCTGGCGGTCAGCCTCGAACCCCGGCCGTTTCAGCAACAGCGCGTCGGTTGCGGCATTTTCCTTCTTCACCCAGTCGAGCGCCTTTGCGCCCTCGATATCCTCCAGCCACAGCCAGGGATCGGCGCCCTGTTCGGCGGCGATCGCGATGGCGGCGGTGGAACAGGCAAAGGCAAGCGCGGCAAGGCGGGCGCGGATCATCGTCATCTCCAAGGCGGTGCGGATGGGCTGTGCTAGCACCATCACACACCGCGATGGAAGAGTGTTGCTTACTGGTCGATGACGATCGTGCCTGGATGATGCTTGTCGAGGTGCCGTTTGATGATCCGCAGATTGCGGCTGTTCGAACGGAACAGGAAGTCGAAGGCATCGCCGACGAACGGAATGGCGCCCAGCGCGGTATCGACGCCGAGATTGCCCATCATGCGCGCAATTTTCCACTTGGGCATGCCCAGGTTTCGCGCTTCCCAGATCAGATAGGCGCCCATGGCGGCGGTCACGACGTCGCCGATGACCGGAACAAGCCCGACGATCGCGTCCAAGCCGACCGGGCGATTGATGCCGGGAATGACGAAGCTGCGTTCGAGCAGCATTTCGAGCGTTTCGACGCGCTTGCGCAGCGCGGCGGGATCGTTCCGATCGGGTATGAATGCGTCGAAGATCGCATCGGGGTTCGCCTTCGAAGGGGCCATCGGGGTCCTTTCAACAAGCGCGCACGGCGCGCGCCAATCATTAGTTGGGATTGGCGATCAGTCGATTCAATGGGTGCTGCGACCGGCCATTGGCGCGCAGCCCGGTCAGGCGTTGGGCCGCCACCGACCAGCGGAGCGGCGTCGCGAGCGGAATGAAGGGAACATAGCGGGCAAGGACGGCCTCTGCCTCGCCGATTTGCTGGCCGCGTTGCCCCGCGTCGACATTGGCTGTCGCCTGATCGATCAAATTCTGTGCGTCGCGATTGCACAGCGTATCGCGACGGCACGAAAGGCGGCGCAGCGCCCAGACGGGATCGTCGTTCGGCGCCACCTCGTCGATCAGTTTCAGGTCGGCGACGGCATCGAGGGCCACTCGTTCGCTCTTGATGCCGACCCGCGCGAAATCAGCGGCGACATAGGCGAACAATATCCGCCCGCCCGGCGTGTCGGGAAGCGCGATACGCAGCGTCGGTATGTCGCGCCCGGCCCCGCGCCAGGCGTCGATGACCCGCCGCGCCTGAGTCAAGCGCGAGGCATCGTCATATTCGGTCCATGCCGGCACCAGTGCGGCGGGGCCGCCATCGCGGGCGTGAACCGACGGGCGCAGGGTGAATTGCGGGCGCCATTCGGACAGGCCAAAGGCTTCGGTCAGCCGTTCGCGGCGGATCAGCCGGGTCAGCGCGTCGCGATTGGTATCGGTTGCCAGAAATCCTTCGGGGCGCACAAAGGCGAGGCCGAACAGTCCGGGGACGGGGTCGACGACCAATCGCGCGCGCGCGACGTTCGAAGAAGCGAAATAGGGCAGGGTGGAAAAGCGACCGCCGAGCACGGCGTCGGCATAGCCATTTTTGAACCGCGCCAGGGCGCGCGGCGCGTCGGTGCCGATCAGTTCGACCGATGCGGCCGGGTCGTTCGCGGCCGCCTGTGCGGCTTCGGCATCCTCGGCCAGGGGGTCTGGAACGGGGGAGAGCAGCATGGCGCGGCCCGCCCGGCGCGCCCGCATCGGCCCCCAGCCGCGACCTTTTCCGACAATCGCCATCGACGGCTGGGCCAGCAGTTCGAGCAGCGCCGATTGCGGAACCCCGAGCCGAATTTCGATGACGCTGTCGGTCATCGCGCGGATCGCCTCGACCTCCGGAAAATCATCCTTCAGAACATGACGGCTGCGCGCGGCGACATAGGAGCGCAGGATCGTGGCCACCTCGTCCGCCATTACCTTGCGGCCATCGGCCCATTTCGCCTCGCGGATCCGGAAAATATAGCTGCGCCCGTCGGTGGTCACTGTCCAGCGTTCGGCGAGCCCCGGTTCGATCTGTCCTTCATTGTCGAACCCGACAAGGCCCTGGGACGTCGCGTCGAGCAGGGCGGCGTTGGCGGCCGACAGTTCACCGTTGACGGGGTTCGCACTCGGATTGAGGGGGCCGATCGCCGCGACGCGTACTGGGCCTGGTTCGCCGAACAGGCCGCATCCTGTCGCCGAAAGCAGGAGCCCTCCGGCCACGGCGCGAGCCGCTGTTCGCCATAGGCTGCGCATTCCCGCCATTGCATCCGATCCTTCACTTGTTCCGGCCGATCCTGGCCTTGCGGTCCGACACCCGAATAGGCGTTGCCCGTCGAAGGGGGAAGTCGCAATGGTCGGCGACCACATTGTCGCCATCGATCGCCGTCGATAGCCATGCCGCGTCGCCGCGACGGTCCGTTGGTGCGGACGATGGGACTCGAACCCATACACCCAAAAGGATAGCAGATTTTAAGTCTGCTGCGTCTACCGGTTCCGCCACGTCCGCAGCACCGTCGCCGGGAAAAGCCGATGGACGGGGCAAGGTCAAGCAATGTTTAGCGCTTCACCCAGTGGGCTCAGTCGGTTAGGTGTCGGCCCCATGCAAGTTGTCCTGGATATCGTCGGCCTCGGGAAAACCTATAAAAGCGGGCATCAGGCCTTGTCCGACGTCAATCTTCAAATCGCGAAGGGCGAGATATTCGCGCTGCTTGGGCCGAATGGCGCGGGCAAGACGACGATGATCAGCATCATATGCGGTATCGTCACCGCGAGCAGCGGAACCGTTACCGTGGGCGGCCACGATCATGCCCGCGATTATCGCGGCGCCCGCACGATGATCGGACTGGTACCGCAGGAACTCCATACGGACGCCTTTGAAACGGTGATGGCGACGGTCAGCTTTTCGCGCGGGCTGTTCGGCAAGCGCCGCGATCCGGCATTTGTCGAGCAATTGCTGCGCGACCTGTCGCTGTGGGACAAGCGCAACAGCAAGATCATGGAATTGTCGGGCGGAATGAAGCGCCGCGTGATGATTGCCAAGGCACTGAGCCATGAGCCCGAAATCCTGTTTCTCGACGAGCCGACCGCCGGTGTCGATGTCGAGCTGCGCCGCGACATGTGGAACATGGTGCGGTCCTTGCGCGAACGCGGCGTCACCATCATCCTGACGACCCACTATATCGAGGAGGCCGAAGAGATGGCCGACCGCGTCGGGGTGATCAGCAAGGGGCGGCTGATTCTGGTCGAGGAAAAAAATGCGCTGATCAAGAAGCTGGGGCGCAAGACACTGACGTTGAACCTTGCCGAACCGCTCGACGCGATCCCCGAAGCGCTGGCCGATTGGAAGCTGGAGCTGACCGGTGACGGGCACGAACTGGTATATGAATTCGACAGCCAGGCGGAGGCGACCGGGGTGCCATCCCTGTTACGGCGGATGAGCGATCTTGGCATCGCCTTCAAGGATCTCAATACGAAGCAAAGCTCGCTTGAGGATATTTTCGTGGGACTGGTCCACGACAATCGGAACGGCGAGGAGCAAGGGCGATGATCAGCAATATGCGCGGCATCCGCGCCATCTATCTTTTCGAAATGGCGCGTTTCGGACGGACGTTCTGGACCAGCCTGATGCTGCCGGTGATTACCACCGCGCTCTATTTCGTGGTCTTTGGGTCGGCGATCGGCAGCCGGATGAACGAGATCAGCGCCATTTCCTATGGCGCGTTCATCGTACCGGGGCTGATGATGCTGACGATGTTTACCGAGAGCATCAGCAACGCCAGCTTCGGCATCTATATGCCGAAATGGACCGGCACGATCTATGAGATGCTGTCCGCGCCGATGTCGCCGCTCGAACTGCTGATCGCCTATGTCGGGGCGGCGGCGACCAAATCGGTGATCATAGGCAGCATCATCTTTGCGACCGCGCATCTGTTTGTCGATGTCGAGGTCGCGCATCCGCTGTTGATGGCGGCCTTCATGATCCTGATGGCCGTGACTTTCTGCCTGTTCGGTTTCATCATCGGCATCTGGGCCCAGAGCTTTGAGCAGTTGCAGGTGATCCCGCTGCTGGTCGTTTATCCGCTGACCTTCCTTGGCGGTGCCTTCTATTCGCTCGATATGTTGCCCAAGGCCTGGCAGACCGTGACGCTGTTCAACCCGGTCGTCTATCTGATCAGCGGCTTTCGCTGGACCTTCTTTGGTCAGGGCGATGTGGCGATAGAGGTGAGCATGGGCGCGGTGGCCCTGTTCTTCGCGATCTGTCTCGCGGTCATCTTCTGGATGTTCCGGACGGGCTACCGGCTCAAGAACTGAATCGGTAGCCGTCGCGGATTGTTCGGTTCGAGGCTAGCCGTTCAGCCGCTCGCGCATTTCCTTGCCGGGCTTGAAATAGGGCACATTTTTCGCACTCACCGCGACCGGCGTGCCGGTGCGGGGATTGCGTCCCGTGCGCGACTCGCGCGCCCGGGTTGAAAAGGCCCCGAAGCCTCGCAGCTCGACCCGCCCCCCGGCGGCCAGCTGTTCGACAATGGAATCGAAGAAGGCGTCGACGATGCGTTCGACCTCCTCCAGGCGCAAGTCGCTGTTCTCGCTTGCAATCTTTTGAACCAGTTCCGACCGGATCATATGCTTCCCCTTGTTTTCACGCGCGTCTGCGACGGACGCAATCATCTTCCGGTCGTTGCCGGAAAACCAGTGCGTGAGGACCCCTCCCTACGCACTGTGGAGAGTAACATGAATCGGCATTCGGTCAAAAGATATGACGCTACGAAAAAGGCCCGCAGAGAGACACTCTGCGGGCCTTTTCCAATGGCTTGAGAGGAAGAAGGGTTAGTCCTTCTTGCCAGCCTTCAGCGCTTCGCCGAGGATGTCGCCGAGCGATGCGCCCGAGTCCGACGAACCATATTGGGCGACAGCCTGCTTCTCTTCGGCGATCTGCATCGCCTTGACCGAGAAGTTCGGCTTTTTCGAACGGTCGAAACCGGTGACCATCGCGTCGAACTTCTGTCCGACCTGATAGCGTTCCGGACGCTGTTCGTCGCGGTCGCGGCCAAGGTCGGCGCGCTTGATGAAGCCGGTCGCGCCATCGTCGCCAGCCTGAACTTCGAGGCCGTTGTCGCGGACTTCGAGGACGGTGACGGTGACGACGTCGTTCTTCTTCAGCGAGCCAGCGCCAGCGCCGGCGCCGATCGCGGGTGCACCCTTTTCAAGCTGCTTGATGCCCAGGCTGATGCGTTCCTTCTCGACGTCGACGTCGAGAACGACAACCTGTACATTTTCGCCCTTGCGGTGAAGGTGCAGCGCTTCTTCGCCCGAGATGCCCCAGGCGATGTCCGACATGTGAACCATGCCGTCGACGTCGCCGGGCAGGCCGACGAACAGACCGAATTCGGTCGCGTTCTTGACTTCGCCTTCGACGACGCTGCCGACCGGATGCGCATCGGCAAACGCGCCCCAGGGGTTCGACTGAGCCTGCTTGAGACCCAGGCTGATGCGGCGCTTTTCGCTGTCGACTTCGAGGACGATGACGTCGACTTCCTGGCTGGTCGAAACGATCTTGCCGGGGTGGACGTTCTTCTTGACCCACGACATTTCGCTGACGTGGACCAGGCCTTCGATGCCGGGTTCCAGTTCGACGAACGCACCATAGTCGGTGATGTTCGTGACGGTGCCCGACAGCTTTGCACCGACCGGGTACTTGGCGGCGACGCCTTCCCACGGATCGCTTTCGAGCTGCTTCATGCCCAGGCTGATGCGCTGCGTGTCGCGGTTGATGCGGATGATCTGAACCTTGACGGTGTCACCGATGTTGATGACTTCGCTCGGGTGGTTGACGCGCTTGTAGCTCATGTCGGTGACATGGAGCAGGCCGTCGATGCCGCCGAGGTCGACGAACGCACCGTAATCGGTGATGTTCTTGACCGCGCCTTCGATGATCTGACCTTCTTCGAGGTTCTGGATCAGGCCCGAACGCTGTTCGGCGCGGGTTTCCTCGAGGATGGCGCGGCGCGACACGACGATGTTGCCGCGGCGGCGATCCATCTTGAGGATCTGGAAGGGCTGCGGCAGGTCCATGAGCGGGCCGACGTCGCGCACGGGGCGGATATCGACCTGGCTTCCGGGAAGGAAGGCCACGGCGCCGCCGAGGTCGACGGTGAAGCCGCCCTTGACGCGGCCGAAGATCACGCCTTCGACGCGAGCTTCCTTGTTGAATTCTTCTTCCAGGCGGTCCCAGGCGGCTTCGCGGCGAGCGCGGTCGCGCGACAGCATGGTTTCGCCATTGGCGTTTTCGACGCGGTCGACATAGACTTCGACTTCGTCACCGATCTTCAGATCGGCCTTCTGGCCGGGCATCGCGAATTCGCGAAGCGCAACGCGGCCTTCGCTCTTCAGGCCGATGTCGATCACTGCCATGTCGTTTTCGATGCCGGTTACGGTGCCCTTGACGACGCGGCCTTCAAAGCCGCCGTCGGCGCCGCCCAGCGATTCATCGAGCATCGCGGCAAAATCGTCGCGAGTCGGAAAAGCCGTAGAGGCCATAAATATGTTCCTTACTTCATTTGTTCCGGCCAAGCGGTTGGTTCCGCTGGTCTTTTGGCCGATCCGTCTTGCCTGCCGAATGCAATGCAAAACATCCTTTGAACGCGGCACCGGCAAGGCACGGGCAACGCAAAAGGGGCGCAACGGGGTATTTCCGTCACGCCCGACGCCCGATATCGGGCGGCGGATTGTCCATGCCTCGACCGGCGAAAACGCCCATCGGACGGCGCGCCTATAGGCGTTGGCCAGCCCCCGAGCAAGGAAAAAGGCCGAATTCTAGCGCTCGCGCTCGCGCTGCTGGTCGACGAAGGCGATCGCGGCAGCGACAGCGGCGTCGCGGTCCATCATGCTGGTGTCGAGCAGCAGGGCATCGGCCGCCCGGACCAGTGGCGCATCCGCGCGTCCGGTATCGCGGGCATCGCGGGCGCGAATGTCGGCCAGCACGACATCGAAGCCGACCTCGACCCCGCGCGACAGCAATTCGGCATGGCGCCGCCGCGCGCGCTCGTCGGCGGAGGCGGTAACGAACAGCTTTGCGTCCGCATGGGGGGCAATGACCGTCCCGATATCCCGCCCGTCGAGTATGGCACCGCCGGGCTGGTTCGCGAAATCGACCTGGCGTTGGAAAAGGGCGGCGCGCACCTCCGGATGGACCGAAACCCGGCTTGCGAGGCCGCCGGTGGTTTCATAGCGCAGCGCCGGGTCGTCCAGCAGGGTGTCGGGAAAGGCGCAGGCAGCCAGGGCATCGGCGGCCTTGTCGGCATCGCCGTGGTTGAGCTGGGTCTGATATCCGACCGCGCGATAGAGAAGGCCGGTGTCGAGCACAGGCAATCCGAAATGCGACCCCAGCGCCTTGGCGATGGTGCCTTTGCCCGAAGCGGTCGGGCCGTCGACGGCGATGATCATCGGCTTCGCTCCTCGCCTCAGATGAACTGATAGCCGTCGAAGCGGATTTTCGTCAGCCGGTCATCGGCATCGAAACCGATCTGAACCCACCCGTCGCCGACCGTTGCGGCGCATTCCTGAACGCCGACGTTGCCGGACACATTCTTTCCGTCGCATTCGACCTGCATGCGCGGGTCGAAGGCGCGGACGCGGTCGATGACATCGGCTTTCATGCGGGCGTTGCCGATGCCGAGCGCCGAAATTGCCCGTCCTTCGAATTCCGATGCGACGACGAACTTGATGACCAGCAATTTCGGCGTGTCCGACGAATCGCTCCAGAAGAAGTGTCGCACGCCTTCCGCATCGCGCCACTCGCATTCGTCCATTTCCAGGCAATCATTTTCCGTGATCATCTGGAGGCCAGCTTTGACGTCGGCCAGGCGGCTGTTGATCGCCAGGGGCGAAAAGCTGCTGTCGACCCGATCCTGAAGGGTGGCGGGCGCGGCCGGCGTCGCCGACACGGCGGTCGGGGCGGAAGCGGCGCAGGCGCCCGTTGCGATCATGGCCAGGGCCGCGACCGGCAGGTGGAGCATCTTCATGGGGTCAACTCCGTCAAAAGGGTTTCGAAATTGGGAAAGCTGGTTCCGACCGGCGTCATGTCGTCGATCGTCACGGCGTCCTTGCTGACGAGGCCCGCGATCGCGAAACTCATGCAGATGCGATGATCGAGATGGCCCGCGACGGTCGCCCCGCCGGGAAGCGGTGCGCCGCCGGTGCCGTCGATGATCATCCCGTCCTCGGTCTCGGTGACGCGGGCGCCGATCGCCTGAAGCCCCGTCGCCATCACCGCTATGCGGTCGCTTTCCTTGACGCGCAGTTCGTCAAGGCCCGTCATCACCGTGCGCCCTTCGGCCAACGCGGCCGCGATGAAGAGGATAGGGAATTCGTCGATCATGCTGGGTGCGACGGCCGGGTCGACGTCGATTCCCGACAGGCTGCTGTGCCGGACGCGCAGGTCCGCGACCGGTTCGCCGCCGACGTCGCGGGCGTCGACCAGTTCGATGTCGCCCCCCATCGCGCGCAAAACCTCGACCAGGCCGGCGCGGGTCGGGTTCAGGCCGACGTTGGCGATCGTCACGTCCGACCCCGGAACCAAGAGCGCCGCGACAATGAAGAAGGCGGCCGACGACGGATCGCCGGGCACTTCTATCGTCTGCGGCTTCAGTTCGGCCTCGCCGCGAATGCGGATATGGCGGGCGCCGTCCGCGTCGATCTCGACCGAGAGGTCGGCGCCGAAGCCGCGCAACATGCGTTCGCTATGGTCGCGCGTCGCGACGGGTTCGATCACCTCGGTGATGCCCGGCGTGTTGAGCCCGGCGAGCAGCACCGCGCTTTTCACCTGTGCCGACGCCATCGGCAGGCGATAGGAGAGGGGGATGGCCGGGGCCATGCCGCGCACCATCAGCGGCAGTGTCTGGGTCCCGTTGGCGCCGGGCGATGCCGAAATGTCGGCGCCCATCTGGGACAGGGGATCGATGACCCGGCCCATCGGGCGGCCCGACAGGCTGGCGTCGCCGATAAAGGTGGCGGTGATCGGGTGGCTGGCGACCAGCCCCATCAGCAGGCGGGTCGAGGTCCCGCTGTTGCCCATGTCGAGCGCCGCTTGCGGCTGGAGCAGGCCGCCGACGCCGACGCCGTCGATGCGCCATTCGCCCGATGCGCCCCGTTCGATGTGGGCGCCCATTGCGCGCATGGCGGCGGCGGTGGCGAGCACATCATGCCCTTCGAGCAGGCCGGTCACGCGGCTGGTTCCGACGGCCAGCGCCGAGAACATCAGCGCGCGGTGCGAGATGCTCTTGTCGCCGGGAATGGCAATCTGCCCCCTGAGCGGCGGTGAGGCGGAAAAGCTGCGCGGCGTGGCGATCGGGTCTATCATGGCGTGCGGCTTTTGACAGCGGCCCGACAATCTGGCAAGGCGCACGCCGATTTGACGGATAGCTATTCAGGCGCCGTTGTTTTTCCGATATTTCCATCCTGTTTCCAGAGGGATACGAGGCATATATGGTAAAGGCTGAATGGGGCGCGAAGCGCAGCTGCCCGAAATGCGCCACCCGATTCTATGATTTGACCAAGGATGATCCGGTTACCTGCATCAATTGCGGCTATGCCTGGATCCCGGAATCGGTGCTGAAATCGAAGCAGCCGATCCCGTTTGAGGAAGTCGAAAAGCCGGGCAAGGTCAAGGAAGAGACGGCCGACGACGATCTGGATCTGGACGTCGACGTCGACGAGGACAATGATTCGCCGGATAATGACGTCGACCTTGGCGGTGACGACGATCTGGGCGTCGCGACCGGCGACGACGACGAAGACGAAAGCTGAGTTTTCGGGCGAGGGGACAAAAAAGCATCGCTGGATGCATTTGCCCCCTTGCATCGGACGCCCGCACTGGTAAAGGCGGCGTCCCGATCGCATCACCCAGACGCGATCGTTCGGAAATGGCACGGGGCCTTAGCTCAGCTGGGAGAGCGCTACAATGGCATTGTAGAGGTCAGCGGTTCGATCCCGCTAGGCTCCACCATTCCCCGAAAAAGGCCCCGCGCATCGCGCCGGGGCCTTTTTTCTTGCCGGAGTCCTGTCGGGGCAGCTGGGTTGGGGAGGGTCACGGCCACGCCGGGCCGGTATTCGCGCGATCAGTGGGCGGTGGGTTCGTTCTCGAACACCGCTTCCATGCGGATCGGATCGGCCAATGTGATGCGGTCGAGGATCGCCGCGGTATCGTCGCGTACCTTCAGCATCAGGCTGCGCATACGGCATTCGGTCTCGGGCAGGCAGTTTTTGCAATGCTCGTGCGCGTTGCGGCTGGCGCACGGAACGAGCGCCAGCGAACCGCGCGTCAACCGGACAAGATCGCCATAGCTGATATCGATGGGTGGCAGTGCGAGCTGATATCCGCCGTCCCGTCCGCGCTGTGAAATCAGCAATCCCTCGCGCGCCATTTCGGACAGGATCACGGTCAGGAATTTGGGAGGGATATTCTGTGCGTCCGCGATGTCCGCCAGCTGCACCTGCCCCTTGCCCCAATGGTCGGCAAGATGCTGGAAGGCGCGGATCGTGTAGCGGGTCTTTTGCGAAAGCATGGCGGCGCTTAGTGAGCCATATTGCCGCTTAATTCAACCTGTCAGGATGAGATTTCCGAAGGTGTTGCTGAAAATCACGGCGGGTGGCATGATCGACCGATAAAACAGGTCGCGAAACAGGCCCTATGCGGCGCGACGAAGGTGAAGAAGACATGCGCAAAATTTGGAGTGTTCCCGCGGCGTTGGCGGTTTCCCTGCTGGCGGTTGCTCCGGCGGGTGCACAGTTCGGCAGTTTGTTGCGGAAGGTCACAAGTCCGACTCCGGCGCCTAGCCCGAGTGAAAAGGATAATGGTGGCTGTCCGAAGGGCAAATCGGGCAGCAGCGTGGGACGCGACATTCTGGGCGGCGTCATTCGCGATGCCGTCGGTGACGCCGCCAGCAAGGCGGGCGTCTATAGCTATGTTCCGATTGCCGAGGTGAGCGGGACGTTGACCGACGCCATTGCCTGCCGTCTCGACCCCGCGGAGCAGGTGCAGGCCGCCGCCGCAACCGAAGAGGTCACGCGCGGCGAAGAGGTCGGCGCGACCGCAAGCTGGACAAGCGGAACCCGCGAAGGGGTCAGCGGGTCGTCGACCATCGCATCGATCGACGATGGCGGCCGAGGCCGCAAATGCATGAACGTCACCGACGTCATCATCGTCGAAGGCGAGGAAACAATGGTGTCGAAGCGCATGTGCAAGCGGCCGGGCGAGGCGCGCTATGTCATCGCAGCCTAAGTTCAGGCGCCTTTACCGATCGCTGGGCGCGGTTGCTGCCGCCAGCGCCCTGATGGGGGCCGCGCCGATGGATTCCGCGAATCCGACCTGCCCGGCCTCGCCCGGCTGGTCCGCGAACCCGGTGATGAAGCTGACCGTGCGTGACGTTGGCGGGCGAAAGATATTGGCGGGCGAGGGGCGCGTCGATTCCGGTTTGCCGGATCGTTTGAAGGCCGTGCTCGCCGCCAATTCCGACATTGAGGAGGTGTGGCTGAGTTCGCCCGGGGGCGATGCGCGGGCCGGAAATGCCGCCGGGCGGATCATCCGGCAGAATCCGGGCATATTGACCCGCATCCCCAAGGGGTGGACCTGTTTCAGCGCGTGCAATTTCATTTTCATGGGCGGTCAACTTCGCGTCGTTGAACCCGGCGGGATTTTCATGGTCCATATGTTCACGCGCACAGGCGATCGCGGGACGATCGACATGAGCGTCGCAATGGGGACCGATGCGACGACCGAGCTGATCGGGGAAATCGAACAGGATGCGGCGTTGCTGGCGAGCGAAGACAATGATTTCCTGATCCGCATGGGCGTGTCGCGCAAGCTGTTGACCGACATCATGTATCAGCAAAAGGCGGTGGCCGGTCAGGGCGCCGACAAATCGACCCGCCGCTGTCTGACACAGGCCGAGGTGCTGCAATATAATGTCGCCAACGCGACCGGGGACTGAAGATACCCGCCCCGGCGGCTGGCGCCAGCGTTGCAAAGTGCAACTGATTGCGTAAACTGGTGGGCACAAGGGAGAGCTCATCATGAACGACATGTCGCATCCGCGTGCCCGTTTTCGCGCGATGGCCGAAGGAACGCAGCAGGACTGGGACATTATTTCGGCCGAGCAGAAGCGGTTCGCACCCGATAATGGTGCCCGCATTCTGGCGCATCTGAAATTGTTGGCGGGCGATTATGGGGGCTTTCCGATCGACCGGCTGACGCATTGCCTGCAAACGGCAACCCGCGCCCATCGCGACGGACGCGACGAGGAATATGTCGTGATGGCCCTGCTGCACGATATCGGCGACACGCTGGGCGCATTCAATCATCCGGACATCGCCGCCGCGATCCTGAAGCCATTTCTGTCGGAGGAGAATCACTGGATCGTGCAGCATCACGGGATTTTCCAGGGGCATTATTTCTTTCACTATGTCGGCCTGGACCGCGACATGCGCGACCAGTTCCGGGGCCACCCCTATTTCCAGGCGTGCGCTGATTTTTGCGAGAAATATGATCAGCCCGCGTTCGACCCGGACTATGACACGCTGCCGCTCGAATTTTTCGAACCCATGGTGATGCGCCTTTGCGGAAAGCCGCGGCAGAGCATCTACAAGCGGCGGGCGGTAGAGGCCGCCGAATAAAAAATGCCCCGGCACATTGGCCGGGGCAGTTCCCTAGGTAACTTGTTTCGGCGCATCGGCGCCGGGAAGCCGCGGCCTAATTGCCCTTGAACGCGGCCTTGCGTTTCTGGACGAAGGCCATGACGCCTTCGACGGCATCGCTGCTGTTGCCGGCAACATACTGGCCCTTTGCTTCCGCGTCGAGCGTGTCGGAATAGCTTTGCGACAAACCGTCGCGCAAAATCTTGCGCATCGTGCCCAGCGCGACCGTCGGGCCGTTTGCAAGGCGGGTCGCGAGTGCGCGCGCCTCGTCCATCAGGTCGGCGTCATCGACACATTTATAGATCATGCCCCAGTCGGCGGCCTGATTGGCGCCGATCTTTTCGCCCAGCATCATCATCTGCAGCGCGCGAGGGACGCCGACGAGGCGCGGCAACAGCCACGAAGAGCCGCCGTCGGGAACCAGTCCGATGTTGACGAAGGCCTGCAGGAAATAGGCACTTTGTCCCGCAATCGTGAAGTCGCCCGACAGGGCAAAGCTGCACCCGACGCCGGCAGCCGGCCCGTTGACCGCGGTCACGACCGGAATGTCGAGGTTGGCAAGCGCCAGCAGCATCGGATTATAGTGCGCGCGCAATGCCTTGCGGCTGTTCGCGCCGCCACCGATGGCCGACCCCGTGCGATCGCCGGCCAGATCGGCCCCCGAACAAAATCCGCGCCCTTCCCCGGTGATCAGCAATGCCCGTGCGCCGGCCACGCCCAGCCAGTCGAGCGCCGCGCGGATGTCGTCGGCCATGGCCGGCGGCATCGAGTTCAACCGGTCCGGCCGATTCAGCGTGATCGTCGCGACATTGTCGGCGACGCCGAACTTGATGGTGTCGAAACTGGGCAGGTCGGTCATGGGGAAGAATCCTCTCGTCGCTGGGGCAGGCCTTTACCTTTACGTTCACGTAAAGTTGTGGACGATTTGCGATGCTAGCGCAAGGGGGAAGGGGCGCCCCTGCGGGGTGCTCTTTACTGGGTGGGCATTGCCAGGGCGGCTATTGGGTGTCGACGACGCGGCGGAAGCGTATCCGGCCGTCGTTCCGGTCGAGGACGAAACCGTCTCCCTGTTGCCGAAGGCAGGCGGTGCCGTCGTAACGGACAATCCCCATGTCATTCGGGGTCAAGCGGACATGCAATCTGCCCCCGTCGCTATCGGCGAGTTCGAAACGGGGGGCGGTGACATTGTAGATCGGTTCCTGCACTTCGATCCAGCGCGGAACCCGTTGGTCATCGTCGGGCATCGTCCAGCCGTCGGATTGCGTATAGCCCGTGATCGGATCGCCTTCATCGAAGCCGATGACGAAATCGATGCCCGCGATTCCCGATCCGTTCGGCCAGCTCGCGAAAATCGTGGGAATGGCATCGTCGACCTTTACCGGGTCGATCCGGGTAAAGGCGGGCGGGACGGGGGCGGGTTCGGTGAACAGGCAAATCTGGTCGCCGCGCCGTTCCCACCGGCCCTCCGCGCGTTCATCCAGCGCACCGGCGATCAGGACATAGGCGAAGCGCCCGTCGTCGCGGATCAGCAGTCCACCGCCGATGTCCGGGCTGCCGGTCACGCGATATTCGCCAAGCATAACATTCGGTTGCGCAGGGGCGCTCGGTCCAGTTGCGAGTGAAAGCAGGGCGAGGAAGGCTGGGATTTGCATCGTGCCAGCATGCGGCATCGCTTGCCGATGCGCCAGCCCGAACTGCCGTTTCCCCAAAAAAGCGCGCGGCGTCGATCAAAGATTGGTGAAATGTTGATAATGATAGTGACTCTCATTATTGGTTTCGCGAATCGCGGGGGAGGGGCCGCCGCGAGCCATTGAAAAGGGGAAGACATGAGATTTGCGAAGCTCGCGCTGTTGGGAGCCACGGCACTCGGCGTATCGCCCGCTTTTGCCGCCGAAGAGGCGGCCGACGAGGGAGGCGCCATTGTCGTCACAGGCGAGCGGCCCTTCAGTGGGGCGGGCACGAAGACCGACACGCCGACCGTCGAAACGCCGCAGCCGATTACCGTCGTCACCGACGATGTCTATCTGGCGCAGGGGGCAATTTCGGTGGCCGACACGCTTCGCTATGTCGCCGGGGTGCAGGCCAATAGTTTTGGCGAGGATTCGCGCGTCGACGGAGGTTTCATCCGCGGCATCAGCGCTTTGCAATTCCGCGACGGCATGCGCGACCTGTTCAGCTATTATGCCAGCATCCGGTCCGACCCCTATAATTTTTCCCAGATCGAAGTCGTGCGCGGCCCCGCATCGGTGCTGTATGGTTCAGGATCGATTGGCGGCCTGATCAACAGCGTGTCAAAGCGCCCCGAGTTTGCGCCTCGCGGCGAGATCGCGCTGCGGTACGGCGCATACGACCGAAAGGAAGTGCTGGCGGACATAATGGGGACGGTCGTTGACGGGCTCGCCGGGCGCATTGTGGCGCGGGTACGCGACGCCGATACGCAGACCGACCATGTGCCGGACGACCGCGTGATGGTCGCCCCGTCGTTGCTCTGGCAGCCGGGCCCGGATACCAGCGTGACGCTGCTCGGCCTGTATCAGGAGGATGACGGCGGATCGACGGTGCAGTTCCTGCCGCTTGTCGGCACACTATATGACAATCCCAACGGGAAACTGCCCAACAGTACTTTCGTGGGCAAGCCGGGCTGGGACCGGTACGACGGGCGCTTGCTGCAGGGCAGCGCGGTCGTCGAACACCGTTTTGGCGAAGCGGTCGGGATCAGCCTGAAGGCGCGCTACATCGACAGCGACGTCACCTATTTCACCCATTATCCGAACAGCTACAGCAATCCGGCCAATCCGTTCCTTGACGCGGGCGCGCGCATCATCGGCAATTATGCGAGCGGCAGCCTTGCCCGGATGAATGTCTTTTCGACCGACAATAATGTCCGGGTCGATTTCAACACCGGCCCGGGAATAGAACATGTGCTGCTTGTCGGTGCGGACTATAGCTGGAACCGGGTGCGCAAACGCGGCGGTCTCGCTCTGGAACGGATCGACCTGTATGATATCGATTATGATGCGTTGTCGGACTTTGGCGGCGGGTTGCCGACGGCCGATCATCCGGGCTTCATTCGCGCCTCTTTCGAGGACAGCCGCCAGCGTCAGCTCGGCTTTTATCTTCAGGACCAGATCCGCTTTTATGACCGGGTATCGCTGGTGTTGGGCGTGCGCCGCGATCATGTCCGTACCCGCGCGGCGGGCCGCGCAGCGGAAAAGGCCAATGCAACCAGCTTTCGTGCCGGGATCATCGGCGAACTGGTAAAGGGGGTATCGCCCTTTTTCAGCTATACCGAGAGTTTCGAGCCGATTTCGGGAATCGCCAGCAATGGCAATCCCTTTGTCCCGAAACGCGGCCGTCAGTTTGAGGCGGGGATCAAATTCCATCCCGACGATGCGACGCTGATCACCGCGACCGCCTATCATATCCGCGAGAGCAACCGCCCGGTGGATGATCCCTCCACCCCCGATCCGCGCGATCAGATGCAGGCTGGGTTGCTGACGTCAAAGGGTTTCGAGATCGAGGCAAGCCGAAGCCTGCCGGGCAATTTCGATATCGTTGCCAACTATAGCTATAATCAGGCGCGGGTGTCGGGCAGCGCGTTTCAACTCGACAATGTACCCCAGCACAACGCCTCGCTGTGGGGCACCAAAAGCATTGCGCTTGGCGACGACGCGATGCTGCGGATCGGTGCGGGCGTGCGCCATTCGGGCGCCAATTATTCACGCGGCGTCGTTCGCACGCCCGCGAACACTTTGGTCGATGCCCTGGCAGAGCTTGCCTGGCGCCAGTGGCGTTTCTCGATCAACGCGACGAACCTGTTCGACCGTAAATATTATGCCGCTTGCCTGGCGCGCGGCGACTGTTTCATCGGATCCGAACGCAATGTGTTCGGCACGTTGACCTACAGCTTCTGATGGACAGCGGGGCGATGACGGTGGCGGCGGGCGCCGCGGCGGCGACGGGCGGAATATTGCTGCTCCGCACCGCTTGGGGAGGCGAGCGGCGCGATGCCCATGCGAACGGCCGGGCCTGGGCCGTGCTGGCGCTAGGGGTGTTGCTGGCAGCGGCAGGACATGGCGCCTGGGGCGTAGCCATGGCATCGCTGGCGGCGATGGCGGCGGCGACGGCCTGCCTTGGCCGAGCGGCCTATACCGCCGCGCCTGGGCGTGGCGGTGCATCGCAGCGGCGCGCCCATATGATGCCGCAAGGGCGCGAGCCCTGGCATCTCGGGCGCCGGACGCTGACCTTCCTGTTCACCGTTCCCTTGGGCTTGATCGCCGCCTTGCTGGCCGGGCTCGCGCTGCGGGCGGCGGCGGGAATGGCCGGTTGGCACGACGCCGACGGCAATGTGCTGGCCCTGATGGCGGTGCCGGTGATCTGGGCCATATTGTCGACCATCCTGCTGATCGAACCAAGCCGGGCGCGCCAGTCGCTCTGGCTTGCGGCCCCCGCGCTGGCCGGCGGCGTGGCGATCATATCGGGAGGGAATATATGAGCGTTGCCGTCGACAAGGACGTCGTCAAACGCGCGCTGTCGGCGCACGCGGCGGTGGGGCTGCTCGCCGGGGCGCTGCTCTATCTGATCAGCCTTACCGGCACGCTGCTGGTCTTTTACGATGAGTGGCAGCGCATCGAACAGCCGAATGCGCCCGAAATGATCCACGCCGACCCCGACGCCGCCGCGCGCGCGGCGGCATCGATCCTCGCGCGCGAGGATGCTTCGGGTATCAAGCCCACGACGCATCTTTACCTCCATCTGCCGACCAGCGACCTGCCGCGGACCACCGTTATCACCGATACACAGGCCTGGCATGTCGATGGTGCGGGGCGACTGACGGTGCCCGAGGAGAATGGCTGGTCCGATTTCCTGCTGCATCTTCATTACCGTCTGCACCTGCCTTCGACACTCGGCATCACGATCGTCGGCGGGCTGGGCGTCATGATGGTCGGCCTGATTATGTCGGGGGTGCTGGCCCACCCGCGCATCTTTCGCGATGCCTTTCGCCTGCGCGCCCGCAGCCGGGGCGGCGTCGGCCTTGCCGACTGGCACAACCGGCTGGGGGTGTGGACCTTGCCCTTCACCCTGGCGATTGCCGTTACCGGTGCCGCGATCGGGTTGGGATCGGTGGTGAGCTTTGGCCTCGCCGAGGGCTTTTACAAGGGCAAGGTCGAAGATGTTTATACGCCGATCTTTGGCCGGGATGCCGTCACGGACGAGGCCGCCGCGCCCTTGCCCGACATCGCCGCGGCGCTGCGCACGATGAAAGCGCGTTTTCCGGACGTTGCGGCCTATTATGTCATTGTCCACGATCCGCGGACGAAGGGGCAGATGGTGCAGATCATCGCCGAACATCCCCGGCGCCTGATCTATGGCGACAATTATTATTTCGACGATCGGGGGCGCTTTACCGGGTCGTCGGGGCTGTCCGACGGCAAGCTGGGCCAACAGATTGCGGCGTCCAACTACAAGCTCCACTTCGGCAATTACGGTGGTCTGACGGTCAAGATTGCCTATGCGTTGCTGGGCCTTGCGCTGTGCGTGATGACCGCGACGGGCCTGTCGATCTGGATCGGCAAGCGCGAGCGGCGCGGATTGCATCAGCCGCGGCTGCGCGGCGCATGGGATGGCGTTGTGTGGGGAACGCCCGTCATATTGGCGCTTTGCTTCGTGACGCGGATTGTGATGGGGAACGCGGCGCCGCTGGTGGCGATCTTTTGGGTCGGCCTGGCGTTCCTGCTGGCCGGTGCGATCGCGGCGGCACCCCATTGGCCGGTGAAGCGGTTCCTTGCGCGCATGGCGTTCGCCGGCGGCGCGGCGGCATTGATCGCGGGGCTGGCCGCCTGAGCCAGCCCCTTTCCACAAGCGGCGCGTCCTGCTAGGCGCCCGCGCCATGTCCAGCACTCGCCCCGACCGCCGCACCTTCGCCATCATCTCGCACCCCGACGCGGGTAAGACGACGTTGACCGAGAAACTGCTCGTCGCGGGCGGCGCCATCCATATGGCGGGCGAGGTCAAGGCGCGCGGGCAAGCCCGGCGCGCGCGCTCCGACTGGATGAAGATCGAACAACAGCGCGGCATTTCGGTGACGTCGTCGGTGATGACCTTCGAACATGCGGGGCTCGTCTTCAATCTGCTCGACACGCCGGGGCACGAAGATTTCAGCGAGGATACCTATCGCACGCTCACCGCGGTCGACAGTGCGGTCATGGTCATCGACGCGGCGAAGGGGATCGAGCCGCAGACGCTGAAATTGTTCGAGGTGTGTCGCCTGCGTTCGGTGCCGATCATCACCTTCATCAACAAGGTCGATCGGGAAGGGCAGGCGCCTTTCGAACTTCTGGACGAAGTGGCCGACCGCCTGGCGCTCGACGTTTGCCCGATGAACTGGCCAGTGGGCATGGGAGGGCAGTTCGAAGGGATTTACGATCTGGTCGACCCTGCGATCATGCGCCCGGGCGGCGATGCTTCGCGTATGTACGAAGGCGCGCGGACCGCGGTGAGCGGTCTTGAAGACCCGCAACTGGCGGCGGAAATCTCGCCCGACGGGCTGGCGTTGCTCAAGGAAGAAACCGAGCTGGCTTCGGCCTGCTATGCGCCCTTCGATGCGGCGGCCTATCGGAACGGCGACCTGACGCCCGTTTATTTCGGATCGGCGCTGAAGGAGTTCGGGATCGCGGACTTGCTCGCGGCCCTCGCTGCGCACGCGCCGGGACCGCAGCCGCAGCCCGCCGAACCCGCGCCGGTGCAGCCCGATGACAATGCCGTCACCGGCTTCGTCTTCAAGGTGCAGGCCAATATGAACCCCGCGCACCGCGACCGCATCGCCTTCATGCGCCTGTGTTCGGGCAAGTTCGAGCGCGGAATGCGGCTGACCCAGGGCGGAACGGGCAAGGCGATCGCGATCAGCCGCCCGATGCTGTTCCTGGCGCAGGATCGCGAAATGGCCGAAGAGGCGTGGCCCGGCGATATCATCGGCATTCCCAATCACGGTACGCTGCGCGTCGGCGACACGCTGTCCGAACGCAGCGACATCACGATCACCGGCCTGCCGAACTTTGCTCCCGAAATTCTGCGCCGCGTCGCGCTCGTCGATCCGACCAAGACCAAGCAACTCCGTAAGGCGCTCGACGACATGGCCGAAGAGGGGATCATCCAGGTCTTTTACCCGGAAATCGGCGCGAACATGATTGTCGGCGTCGTCGGGCAGCTCCAGCTCGACGTGCTGATCAGCCGGCTCGAGGCCGAATATAAGGTCGAGGCAAAGCTGGAAGCCAGCCCGTGGGACACCGCACGATGGATCGCAAGCGAGGACGCGGCGGCGCTGAAGCAGTTTCAGGCGGATAATCGCGGCGCCGCCGCGACCGACCGCGACGGGGCGCCGGTGTTCATGGCGAAGGATGCGTGGGAGGTCGGCTATGTCACCCAGCGCAACCCATCGATTCGCTTCACCGCGACGAAGGAACGCATATTCGCCCCCGCAGGGTAAGGGGGCTGCGCCCCGCAGCTTGATCCCAAGCCGCAAGTCCGTCACCATGCCGCCCGTTGGGCCAAAATGGGGAGGGGGCGATGCGTCCTTTGATCGCGGCATTCATCGCCCTTGCCGTCGGGCAGCCGGCGATGGCGCAGTCGTCGGTGGAACTGCCGATCGCGCCGGGCTTCTGGACCAACGACACCGAACGGTGCGGCAACGTCCACCACGGCTATGTCTTTGACGGCAAGCGATGGGGCGCGCTATATTATTATGGGCCCGGCGGATCGATGGGCCCCTCGGCCGAACTGGAGCCGATTACCCGATCGCGCAAGGTCGAAGGCGGCTTTACCGATATGCAGTTCGGCGGCGTTGATGGCGCCGGCTATTTCCGTATCAAGTCGGTTGGGCCGGACCGGGCGCTCTATCGGGTAGGGGCGCCGTTTCGCGACGAAATTCAGGTCAGCGACGAAGCGTTGATCCGGTGCGGTTACGCCGCGCTGTCGCCACGAATGCAGGCCGCGATCCGGCGCTTTGCACCGACGCTCGCCGTCAAATGAGGCTGAGCAGGTCGGCGGGCGCAGAGGTGCCGCTGCCGCCATCGTCCTTGGCCTCGCTTTCGCCTTCGAACTTGCTCAGCGTAATGCCGAGAAGGCGAATGCCGCGTTCGGTCGGCAGCAGGGGCGCCAGGATCGCTTCGCCCGCGGCGAGCAGGGCGGCGCCATCGATGATGGGGAAGGGGACCGACTTTGCCCGGGTGATCGTCCGGAAATCGTCGTAGCGCAGTTTCAGCGTCACTGTCCGCCCGCGCGCGCCCTTTTTCGCGGCGCGGTCCCACACCACGGCACAGACATGGGCAAGTGCCTCGCGGATTTCGGTGTCGGTCATCAGGTCGTTGAAAAAGGTCCGCTCGCCGCCCAGCGATTTGAGCGGCCGGTCCGATTTGACGCGGCGGTGGTCGATCCCACGCGCCAGATTATGGAGCCATTCAGCGCTGTTACCGAAATGGCGGATCAGCCAGTCCATATCCTTCGCGGCCAGGTCGGCTCCCGAATAGACGCCAAGCCCTTCCATCTTGGCCGCCGTGACGGGGCCGATGCCGTGAAAGCGACGGATCGACAGCGCCTGGACAAAGGCGGCGCCTCGTCCCGGCGGAATGACGGTCATGCCATCGGGTTTGTTCTGGTCCGATGCCAGCTTGGCGATGAACTTGTTGTAGGACACGCCCGCCGACGCGGTGAGCCCGGTTTCGGCGCGGATGCGTTCGCGAATTCGCCGCGCGGTCGCGGTGGCGCTGCCGAGCTCCGCCTTGTCCTGGGTGACGTCGAGATAGGCCTCGTCGAGCGACAGCGGTTCGACCTCATCGGCATAGTCGCTGAATATGGCGCGAATCTGATGTGAGATATCGCGATAAACGTCAAAGCGGTGCGGCACGAAAATCAGGTCGGGGCATTGCCGTTTCGCGGTGATGCTGGGCATGGCGGAACGCACGCCGAACTTGCGGGCTTCATAGGATGCGGCCGCAACCACCCCGCGCCGCGACGAACCGCCCACCGCGACGGGCTTGCCACGCAACGCCGGATTGTCGCGCTGTTCGACCGATGCGTAAAAGGCATCCATGTCGACATGGATGATCTTGCGGACCGGCGCATCGCAGCCCACGGCAGCCTGATCGTCTCCGTCCTTCACGCGGGACCGTCTATCATGTTGCTCGAATGTTCTCAATGCCGGTGCCACGCAGGCGCTTGACGAACGCCGATCAAAATGGCAATCGCCCCCGACCTTGGAGACGCGGGTATAGCATAGTGGTAATGCTCTAGCCTTCCAAGCTAGCTAGGCGGGTTCGATTCCCGCTACCCGCTCCAACAGAAGCATACCTGCCGATGCAGGCGGCTTCGAAACTTTTTCAGCCATTATCCTGAATATTGCTGCATGGCTCGCCATCATTGTCGGCGGCCTTCATGCGTGGGGCAGGGGAAGGATCGCGATGTCGGTGGCGTCGATTGCCAGTGAGGCGGTTTTGCCGGGCGGCGGGGGGGCTGCGGTGCGCAGGGTCAGTTGGGTGTCGCCGACGACAAGATCGATCAGCCAGCCGTTTCCGATACAGCGTCCGGACAGGATTTCCGCCGCCGCGCCTTCGGCCGCGAAATACAGTTTTTCGGGGCGCACGGCGAGTTCGGCGGGACCGTCGGGGTGGCCGGGGGCCGGTACCGGACCCAATGGCGTCTGTGCGGTGCCGTCGCTGATCGTGGCTGGAACGACGATGGCGTCGCCGAGCAGGCGCGCGGCGGCGACCGACACCGGCCGCGCGTAACAATCGTTCGGCGCGCCGCTTTGCAGGATGCGTCCGTCCGACATCAGGATCAGATCGTCGGCGATCATCATCGCTTCTTCGGGATCGTGGGTGACGATCAGTACCGTCGCGCCCGCATCGCGCAGATCCGCAAGCAGCGAGCGGCGAACATCGTTGCGCAGCTGTCCATCGAGCCCCGAAAAAGGCTCGTCGAGCAGCAGCAGCGACGGTTCGCGCGCCAGGGCGCGGGCGATGGCAACGCGTTGCTGCTCGCCGCCCGACAGTGTATGCGGCCAGGCGCGTGCCAGATGAGCGATATAAAAGCGGTCAAGCAGCGTAGCGACACGCTCGCATCGTACCTCTGCCGACATGCCGGCGAGCCCAAAGCCGATGTTGTCGGATACGTTGAGATGCGGAAAAAGGGCGTTATCCTGAAAGACGAGGCCGACGCCGCGATCTTCGGGAGCGACCGTCCGATCGGGGCTGGACAGCGGCGCACCATGTACGCGGATTTCGCCCGCGTTCACCGGTTCCAGCCCCGCAATCATGCGCAGCAGCGTGCTTTTCCCACACCCCGATGGCCCGAGCAGGCAGGCGATGCGACCCGGCATCAGGGCGAAACTGGCGCCTTCGACGGTGGTTCGCGCGCCATGGACGCGCGTGACCTGAAGCAACTCGAGGATCGGGGGTATCGCCACGGCGCTTGCCTAGGCCCCGGGGCGCGCGTGCGCAATCCGCCGCGTCAGCCAGATGACGGCGGGCAGCGATAGCAGGATGATCAGGATCGAGGGCAGGCCAGCCTGTCCCAACCGTTCGTCGAGTGCATAATTGTTGGCAATCACCGCCAGCGTATCAAAATCAAAGGGGCGCAGGATCAGCGTCGCGGGCAGTTCCTTCAATATGTCGATCAGGATGATCAGCCCGGCGGTCATCATCGCGCCGCGCGCGACAGGCAGCTCGACGGCGAGAGCGGCTCCGGATTCGGTTCGGCCGAGCGTGCGCGCGGCGTGGCGCATCGACGGCGTTACGCGCGCCAGGCCGGCGTCGATGGGCTCGAGTGCCGCGGCCATCAAACGTGCGGCATAGGCAAGGATCAGCAACATGATGGCGATGACAGCTCCCGATCCGGGGGCGAGGTTCCAGATCACGCCGGCAGGGGCGAGGAGTCCGATCGCCATCACGGCGCCCGGGGTTGCATAGCCCAGGCTGGCGACGCGGGCGGCGAGCGGCAGATGGCGGGTGCCGATCGCCAGCATGGTGGCAAGCGCGACGGTAACGGCGGCTCCGGCCAGGCCCAGGAAAAGGCTGTTGCGTGTCGCGCCGATCAGCCGGGCCCAATCGGGACTGGCCTGTCCCAGGTTCCACGCGAGCCATCCCACCGGAAGGACCAGCCCCGCGGATAACAGCATCAGGCAGAAGGCAAAGGCGAGCCACCGGGCCGCGCTGCCGAGCGGTTCTGGATCGAGTGCGCGCCAGCGGGCCTTGCCGCCTTCATGCGTTTGTCCCTTGCGTCCTGCGCGCTCGATCCACAGGAGCAGCGCGGCGGCGGCGAGCAGGGGGAGGGCAAAGCGCGCCGCGCTGACGGTCGAGCCATAGACTGACCAGGCGCGCACGACACCGGTGGTCAACGTCTGCACGCTCAAGAACTGGACCGCGCCATAATCGGCGAGCGTTTCCATGACGGCGAGTGCGGTTCCGGCGGCGAGCGCGGGGCGCGCCATCGGCAGTGCAATTCGCCATAGGGCCGCCCGTCCGCTGCATCCCAGCATCCGCGCCGCTTCCAGCACATTGACCGATTGGTTCAGGAAAGCGGCCCGCATGGCCAGATAGACATAGGGGTAGAAGGCCGCAGAGAGGATGAAGGCCGCGCCGCCGATGCTGCGCATTTCGAAGGGCAGGTCGTGGCCGGTCGCATCGCGCAGGCCGGTGCGCAGCGCGCCCGCCACGTCGAACAGATCGGCGTAGCCATAGGCCAGGGCAAAGGCCGGCACCGCGAGCGGCAGCGCGAGCGCCCAGGCAAAGTGGTTGCGGCCAGGAAAATGGTACATCACCACCAGCCAAGCCGCGAGTGTCCCGGCCGCGGCCGTGATGATGCCGACGAGCAGGGCGAGCCAGGCAGAGGTCAGCGCATAGCGCGCGATGTCGCGTGCCGCGATATCGGCGGTCTCGGTGCCCAAGGCCGCCAGGATGACGCCGACGAGCGGCATCGCAACCGCCAGCCCGGCCAAAGCGGCCAGGCTGGCGGTCAGCGACAATCGTCTTTGGCGAAGGAAGGTGGCTGGTGTCAGCGCCAACCCGCCGCGCTCATCAGCGACTGTGCCTCCGGTTGCCGCGCGGCAAATGCTGCAACATTCATCGGGTTGGCGACGAAGTTTGCATAGGCATCGACGGGCGGCGGGGCGGCGACATCGGGTGACGCCGGAAACTCGTTGTTATTTGCCGATATATGCTTTTGCGAATCCGCCGAGGCGAAGAATTCCAGCAGCTTGACCGCATTATCCTTGTTCGGCGCATTCTTTGCGATGCCGCCGCCCGAAATATTCACATGCGCGCCTTTTCCGCCCAAGGTCGGGAAGGCAAGCTTGACCTTTTCGGTCACTTGCCGGTCCTTGGCATCATCGCCGCTGGCAAGGCGGATATAATAATAGCTGTTGGTGATGGCGACTTCGCAGACCCCGGCGCCGACCGCGCGAATCTGGTCGCGATCGCCGCCTTCGGGGGCACGCGCCATATTGGCGACGATGCCCTTGGCCCATTCGCCGGTTTTCTCGGGGCCCCAGCTTTCGATTAACGCGCCGACGAGCGACAGATTGTAAACGCTGTCCGACGAACGAACGCAGATCTTGCCCTTGAAGCGCGGGGTGGCGAGCTTGGCATAATCGTCAATCTCTTCCGGCTTCACCTTGGCTGCATCATAGGCAACGACGCGGGCGCGGCGGGTGAAGCCGTACCAATTGCCGCCCGGTTCGCGCAGGTTGGCGGGGATGCGTTCGTTGAGCGTGGCCGACTGGATCGGCTGGAACAGGCCTGCCTGCTGGGCACGCCACAGCGCGCCGGCGTCGGCGGTGATGAACAGGTCGGCGGGGCTGTTCGCGCCTTCGCTTTTCATGCGCGCGACCATTTCGTCGGCCTTGCCTTCGATGCGATTGATCTTGATCCCGGTTTCCTTGGTGAACCGGTCGTAGAGCGCTTGATCGCTATCGTAATGGCGGGCGGTGTACAGGTTGACGACCTGACCGTCCGCTTCCTTGTCCTGGCCCGAACATCCGGTCAAAACCGCCGCACCTGCTAGCGTGGCCGCCCATATCATCGTCCGCACATCATCATCCTTTGTTGCTGCGTTCGAAACCGGCCTAGCAGTATTGCGAACCATTCTCAACATGCCTTGCGGATATTTTTGTGAAGGCTTGTCGCCATCGCGCTTCCATGGGTGTGGTGGGGCGGGATCGCGGCACGGGGGTTGACAGGCACCCCAGAAACGCCTTTAGGCCCGCCTTGCTATTGCGAGTGATTATTATTCCTAAATGAAGGGTGAAGACGTGACCGATATGAAGAACAGCGATCGCGGAGCAGTGCAGGCAGTCGCAGCCGCGTCGCCCAGCGCATTGTTGGCGCTTGGTTGTTTCGGCCTGATGGCGGGGGCCAGCCCGGCGATGGCGCAAGAAGAGCCGCGACTCGGCGGCGTGACGGTCACGGACACCGCAATAGATGACAGCTATGCACGCAGCGAAACTCAGTCGGACAAAGCGACCGCTGCCCTGGTCGATACCCCGCAAACGGTCAGCGTCGTTTCGCAGGAATTGATCCGCGATCGCGGTGCCCGTACCCTGGCCGAAGTGCTTCGCAACACGCCCGGGATCAGCTTTGATGCCGGCGAGAATGGCTTTGGCACCTCTACCAACAATTTCACGCTGCGTGGTTTCGACAGCAGCGGCAGCGTGTTCGTCGACAATGCCCGCGATTCGGGCAGCTATGCGCGTGACGTCTTCAACATCGATTCGGTCGAGGTGGTGAAGGGCGCCGCCGCCGACAATGGTCGCGGCAACGCCGGTGGCTATGTGAACATCAACACCAAAAAGCCGCTGCTCGACGCCTTCGTCGCGGGCGATATCAGCCTGGGCTTTGACCAATATGGCAGTCGCGCGCGCAAGCGCGGGGCCATCGATGTCAACCAGCCGCTCGGCGGCACTGCGGCGATCCGCCTCAACGCGGTGGTGGAGGACAGCGGTGTTCCGGGGCGTGATCTGGCGCGTAACAAGCTGTGGGGTTTTGCGCCGTCGATTGCGGTGGGGCTAGGCACCAATTTGCGCGCTACCTTGTCCTGGGAGCATGTCGAGCGGGACGACCGGCCCGACTGGGGCGTTCCCGGCGCGACGATTCGCGGTCTGTTCCGCCACGACCCCGCTGCCGAACGGGCGCCGCGCGATGCCTATTATGGACTGCGGAGCGATTTCGATGACGCGACGAGTGATGCTGTGCTTGGCCGTCTCGAATATGAACCCTTCACAGGATTTGTCGTGGCCAACCAGACGCGCTGGTCGCGGGTTGATCGCCGCGCACGCTTTACCATCCCGCGTGCCTTTGTTGCACCGAGTACGGCAACCAGCAGCACGCTTTTTTACGACCGAGAGAATGAAAGCCTGACGAACCTCACCTCGCTGAACGCGCAGTTTAGCACCGGTGCGCTCCGCCATTCGGTCGCGGCTGGGGTGGAACTGAGCTGGGAAAAGTCCAATGCCCTGCGCTTTGGCCTGGCAACGCCTGCCGATACCGACATCTTCAATCCCGATCCGGAACGCAGCGGCGCGGCCGCCTTCTCGCCGACGCAGCGGGCGCGCGCCGACATTGAAACCTTTGCGGTCTATCTGTTCGACACAATCTCGATCGGCGACCGGTTCCAGATCACCGCCGGGGTCAGGGGAGAGGGCTATCGCGTCGAACTCGACAGCCGCGAACTGGACGGCACGCCGACCGGCGCGTTCGACAACTTCCGCCAATCGCCGTTCACCTGGAGCGGCAAGGTCGGGCTGACGTGGAAGCCGGTGGAGAACGCCAGCCTTTATGCGTCGTTCGGCACTTCGACCCTGCCGCCAGGTTCCTATCTGTCGAACTCCGACGCTTCGCGGACCGGCGACAATGTATTCCCCGGCCTGATCGCGGGAGCGAAGCCCGTGCGATCGCATAATTACGAGGTCGGCGCGAAGGTTGACCTGCTCGATGGCGGCCTCTCGCTGACGCTCGCGGGTTTCCGCGGCGAAAAGCGGAACGTGCCCGTGGTCGGCCGCCCCGCTGCCACCGGCAGCAATAGTCTGCAAGGCTATCAGAAGCTGGTCGTCGAGGGCGTCGAATTCGGCGTGAGCGGACAGGTGACGCCCGACTGGAACATTTTTGGCGGCGTCCTGGTGATGGACAGCAAACGCAAGCTTAGCGACGCGATGGAGGCCGCGCTCGGCTTTGGCAATTCCGGCGACTATAGCGCCGCATTCCCGGCGTCGGGCCTGAACGGTGACCGGCTGGCCTTTACGCCCAATGTTTCGGCCACATTGTGGACGACCTATCGCTTGCCGTTCGGACTGACGGTAGGCGGCGGGGTCCAGCATGCCGGATCGTCCTACCTTGGCCGCCCGGATGACGCGCTGCGCGTCATACCCAATGGTTTTTATGGCAAGTTGCCGGCTTATACGCTGGTAAACGCGATGTTGTCCTATGACGTGACCGATGCAATCAACTTGCGTCTCAATATCGACAATATTGCTAATGAGAAGTATGCGCTGACAACCAACTGGAACGGAACCCGTGCCAGCCTGGGGGCGCCGCGCACATATCTGATCAGTGCGGGCTTTCGCTTCTAGGGTCCGGTCGGCGCCCCGCGCGTCGCCCGGCGGGCCGGGCACGCGGGGACGGAGGCAAAAGAATGTTCATCGAGATTCCGGCGCTGTTCTCACCCCAGGAGGTAGCCGGAATCCGTGAGCGGCTGGAACAGGCGGGCTGGCGCGATGGTACAGGAACCGCCGGGCCGGTCGCGGCAAAAGCCAAAAGCAATTTGCAGCTCGCCGATGACGATCCGCTGGGAGCCGAGGTGGGCGCGGCGATCGTCGCACGGCTGGCGGCGACGCCGCGTTTCGTTGCGGCTGCGCTGCCGCTGCGCATTCTGCCTCCGCGCTTCAATTGCTATGCTGGCGGCGGCGCCTATGGGCGCCACATCGACGCCGCGATCTTTGGCGTGCCGGGATCTCCTGAACGGGTGCGCAGCGACCTGTCGGCCACCCTCTTCCTCAGCGATCCCGACAGCTATGACGGCGGCGAACTGGTCGCGGAATTCGGCATGGTGCGCGAGCGTATCAAGCTGCCAGCCGGACATCTGCTGCTTTACCCGTCGAACTCGCTGCATCAGGTGATGCCGGTGACGCGCGGTGCGCGTTTCGCCTCTTTTTTCTGGATTCAGAGCCTGGTGCGTGACCAGACGAAGCGCTCGGTGCTTCTCCAACTGGATGAAAGCATCCAGGCGCTTGCCGCTATAGAGGCGGCGGGGGAAGAGGTCGTCCGCCTGACCGGCGTCTATCACAATCTGCTGCGCGAATGGGCCGCGACATGACGTCGCCGCCGCTTGTCCAGATTCCGCCGCATGTCGCCGCTGTTTGCGATTATGAGGAGCTTGCGCGCGAGCGGATGAACAAGGGCGCCTGGGCCTATTTTGCGGGCGGCGCGGGCGACGAATGGACCCTGCGTGAAAATCGCGCGGCCTTTGACCGCCTGCCGCTGCGTTCGCGGGTGCTGCGTGACCTGTCGGCCGCCACGACCCATACCCGCCTGCTTGGTTGCGACATGGCGGCGCCGATCCTGCTAGCCCCCGTCGCCTATCAGCGCATCGCGCATCCCGACGGCGAACTGGCAAGTGTGGCGGCGGCTGGCGCGCTTGATATTGCGATGGTCGTCAGCACCCAGGCGAGCATCCGGCTTGAGGACATTGCGGCTGCCGCCGCTGCGCCATTATGGTTCCAGCTCTATATTCAGCCCGACCGCGATTTCACCGCGGCGCTGGTCGCGCGGGCCGAGGCCGCAGGATATCGCGCGCTGGTCGTCACCGTCGACGCGCCGGTCAACGGTATGCGCTATGCCGAACAGCGCGCCGGATTTGCGTTGCCGACGGGCGTGGAGGCGGTCAATCTGGCCGGAATGCGGCGTTTGCCGCCCGGCCCGCCGGAAGCCTTGCTGTTCGGAACCCCGCTCGCCGCTGCCGCACCGGGATGGGATGCGATTGAATGGCTGCGGGCACAGACCCGGCTGCCAATCCTGTTGAAAGGGATTGTCGATCCCGACGACGCCCGGCGCGCCCTTGACGCCGGTGCGGATGCCATCGTTGTGTCGAACCATGGCGGCCGCGCGCTCGACGGTGTTGCCGCAGCAATCGACCTGCTGCCGCCCGTGGCCAAAGCCGTGGCGGGGGCGGTTCCCCTGCTCGTGGATGGCGGGATACGGCGCGGAACCGATGTGCTGCGGGCACTGGCACTGGGCGCCGATGCTGTGATGGTCGGACGCGCGCCGCTGTTCGGTCTTGCGGCGGCGGGGGCCATGGGGGTTGCCCATGTGCTGCGTCTGCTGCGCGGCGAACTCGAACTGGCGATGGCGCTGACGGGCTGCCCCGACATCGGGTCGATCGATCGGTCCATCCTGGCGAGGGGTGTATGAAGCATATCCGGATCGATCCGATTGACCGGCGGGCGGCATCGGCGCGTTATGAAGGACGACGGGGGCTCGATCCCGTATCGGCGGGATTGGTCGCGCTGATTACGGTGGGCCTGCTGACCCCGCTGATCGTGCAGCGTGCACTTCCCGAAGCGAAACTGGCGCCGCCGCGCATGGTTGTCTTGAACCTCGACGTGCCGCCGCCCCCTCCGCCGCCGGAAACGCCGCCACCGCCGCGGGTCGAGCCGGTGCCGCCACCCGCCGCGGTTCATGTTCCCGTTCCGCGTGTTGCCTTGCCTTCCCCCGTACCCCAGCCGGTCAAGGTCCAGCCCGAACCGGTGCCACCGGCATCGACGCCGAATGAAGGGCCCGCTGTTCCCGCGGCATCCGCCGCAGTGGCGCCGCCGACCCCGGTTGCCGCTGGCGACCTGTCGGCGACGATGGTTCACGCGCCGCCGCCGCGTTATCCGCGTGAATCACGGCGGTTGCGAGAACAGGGAACGGTGGTGTTGCGGGTTTTGCTGGGTGCCGACGGAAAGGTCGCCGACATCGGTGTGGCCAAAAGCAGCGGTCACGGCCGACTCGATGCGGCCGCGCTTGATGCGGTACGCAAATGGCGCTGGCGCCCGACCCTGCGTCAGGGCGAACCGGTGCAGGTTCGCGGGTCGGTCGAAATCCCCTTTGTCCTGACCAACTAGAGGTCAGGGCGCGGACAGAATGGCCGAGCACATATCGCGCATCGTGGCGCGGTCGCCCGACAGCACCGTGTCACCGATCACGAAGGTATAGATCAGGAAGGCGCGCGCGCGCGCCTGATCCTGGGCAAAGCCGTTGGCACGCAACACCGACTCGAAATAGGTCAGACGATGACGATCGATTTCGGCCAGCGCGGCGGCCGGGCGGGGGTCGGTCAGTGCCCAGGTTCGCATCGCGATCTCGACCCAGGCGCCGGTTCGAGCCCGGTCGGTCTGCGAAATGGTGAACAGGCGCAACAACCGGTCTCCAGGGCTGCCGTCCATTGCCCCCAATTCGGCTACCAGGCCGATCGACGTGCGCTGGCGCCAATATTCAACCAGCGCATCCAGAAAGATCTCTCGATTGTCGAAGCGGGCATAAAATGTCCCTTTCGTTACGCCCATCCGCTCCGCGAGCAGGTCGATGCGGACGGATTCCACGCCGCCGATCGCAAGCTGCTCCAGCGCTGCAATGAACCAGCTTTCCGCCGAAATTTTGGGCTTGGGCCCGCGCTTGCCCGCAGCCGGTGCGAGGCCGGCGATATCCGGTTGGGGCGGCAAGGGGGGCAGGGTCATAGTTGCTGCCTATGCCGCTGAGGCGCCGTGGTCAACGCGCGTATGAAAAACAGGTTCGACATGGGATCAAAATTCGATGATTCATCATATTGACCGGAATGATTTTGAACATTAACTCATACTATATAGTATCAATTAAAATGAATGAAGGGGAGAGGCGCGATGGGCGACGGTAAGGCGATGTGGCGTGTGTTGTTGGCGGGAACCGCTTTTTGCGGCGTATCGACGGCTGTTCAAGCGCAGGATGCGGAGCCGACGGCTCCGGGGGCGGTGCAGGTCGAGGAAATCGTCGTCACCGCGCGGCGGCGCGAGGAGAGCCTGCAGGATGTCCCGATTTCCGTCACCGCTTTCAGCGGGGACGCGCTCGACCAGCAGGGGGCGCCGGATATTACAGCGCTTCAGCGCTCGACCCCGAATTTGACGATGCAGGTGTCGCGCGGCACCAATTCGACACTGACGGCGTTTATTCGCGGGATTGGGCAGCAGGACCCCCTGTGGGGCTTTGAACCCGGCGTCGGCTTGTATGTCGATGATGTCTATGTCGCGCGGCCACAGGGGGCAGTGCTCGACATTTTCGATATCGAGCGGATCGAGGTGCTGCGCGGACCGCAGGGTACGCTTTATGGCCGGAACACGATCGGCGGCGCTGTCAAATATGTCACCAAACGACTGGGGCATGATGTCAGCGGGAAAATTCGCGGCGAATATGGGCGCTTCAACGAATATAATCTGGTGGCTTCGGTTGCCGTTCCGGTTTCTGACGCGATTTCGGTGGGCGGGGCTTTCGCCTGGTACAACCGCGATGGCTATGGAAGGAATTATTTCACCGGGGCGGACACGAACAACAAGGATGTGATCGCCGGGCGCCTTTCGGTCGAACTGGCGCCTTCGGACGACGTCTTCGTTCGTCTGGCGGCCGATCGGACAGAGGATCGCTCGAACGCCAACCATGGCCATCGCGAAATTCGCGAACCGAACAGTGGAACGCCGGTGCTGGCTGGCAAATATGACACTTTCGCCGGGGTAGGCGATCGGAACAAGGTCGTTACCCAGGGGATTTCTCTGACTGGTGAATGGCAGGTGTCGGACGCGGTGCGTCTGAAATCGATCACGGCCTATCGCGACGGCTATACCGAGGGGGCGGGGATCGACTTCGACGGTACGCCGCAGCCCTTTCTCGACATCGTCGCGGCCGGCAAGGTCTATCAGGACCATCAGTTCAGCCAGGAGTTGCAGGCGCTGATCGAGGCGGGCCGTGTTCAGGGCGTCGTCGGCGTCTATTATCTCGATTCGACGGCGCAGGGTGCGTTCGACACGATCCTGGGGCGCGGACTGGTGCCTGAAGCCATTCTGGTGCCGAGGCCGTCGGCTGCGACCGCGCTGACCCAGCTGACCAGCGGATCGGTGGATACCAAGAGCTTTGCGATTTTTGGCGACGTGAATTTTGACCTGTCCGACCGATTGAAGCTGTCGGTCGGTGCGCGCTGGACCCGCGACCGTAAGGAGGGAGAGGTGTTCAAGGCGAATTACCTCGGCACGATCGGTAGCCCGCTTGTGAAGCCCTATGTCCCGGTGCTGCCGCCGCCGTTCAACGTGCCCCAGATACTGACCGACTATCGCGAAGCGCGGACGTTCAACGAATTTACCCCGCGCGTCAGCCTGACGTACAAGGCGAGCGACGATGTCAATATTTACGCCGCATATGGCCGCGGTTTCAAATCGGGCGGGTTCGATATGCGCGGCGACGCGACCGCGACCCCGAGCACGCGCGATGGCTATGATTCCGAAATCGTCGATTCCTATGAAGTGGGATTGAAAGGCGATTTCCTGGACGGTCAGCTGCGCCTGAACACAGCATTTTTCTATACGGACTATCAGGGCCAGCAAGTGACGACCCAGGTGCCCAAGGTTACGCCCCCGCCGGGCGTGGTCAGCTTTGTCGACAATGTCGGCAGCTCGCGCATCTATGGTCTGGAACTCGAAGCGGCGGCGGTCCTCAGCCGCAATTTCAGCGCGAATGTCAGCTTTGGCTACATCAACGCGAAGTTCAACGAATTCCTGGTCTATGATCTGGCGACGGGCAAGACGGTGGACGTCGCCGACCTGCGGCGGTTCCAGAATACGCCCAAGTTTACCGGCAGCATTTCGGTCAACTGGCAGGGCGATTTCGCGGGCGGCCGGATCGCCGTGCAGCCGTCGCTGTCGATGCGCAGCGACGTTCACCTGTTCGAAGTGCCGATTCCGTCGATCGACCAGGATGGTTTCGAACTGGTTGACCTCAGCGTCACCTGGACATCGGACGATGATCATTGGCGCTTTGGCGTCCATGGCCGCAACCTGTTCGATGTGCGCTATCGCACCGGCGGATATAATTTCCCGTCGAACCAATTTGGTCAGTCGGTGATCGGGTTTTACGGGCCGCCGCGTACCGTCCGCTTTTCGGCGGAATATCGGTTCTGACCATGGCGGATTTCGTGGAACGCCGCTGGCGTGCGGCCGACGGCATTTCGCTATACGCCCGTGATTATTCGGCCGATGCGGGGGACGCGCGGCTTCCGGTGATCTGCATTCATGGCCTGACCCGCAACAGCCGTGATTTCGAGGAAGTGGCGCCGATGATCGCGGCGCAGGGGCGGCGCGTGCTGGCGGTCGATGTCCGCGGACGCGGCCGTTCGCAGCGCAGCCCCGATCCCATGCAATATCGCCCGCCCGTCTATGCCCGCGATATGCTGGCGATGATGGATGATCTGGGAATCGCCCGCGCCCATTTCCTGGGTACGTCGATGGGCGGGTTGATCACGATGATGGTCGCGATGTTCCGCTCGCGGGCGGTCGCCGGCGCGATACTGAACGATATCGGGCCGGAGATTGCGAAAGAAGGGTTGGCGCGAATTGCGGGCTATGCCGGCGATGTGCCCGTGATCCGCGATTGGGACGACGCGGCGGCCTATCTGAAGCGGGTCAGCGCCGCCGCCTTTCCAGATCTGTCGGACACCGAATGGCGCAGCCTGGCGGAGCGCGGATTTGTTGTCGACGAAGCTGAAGCCATCGTCGCCGATTATGACGCGGCGATCGCTGCGCCGATCAAGGCCAAGCCGCCCAAACCCCGGTCGTTGCTGGCGTGGCTGTTGTTCCTGAACCTGGCGCGCAGGCGGCCTGTCCTGCTGCTGCGCGGGGCTCTGTCCGACATATTGTCGGCCGAAACGGCCGCGAAGATGCAGCGGCGTGCACCGCGTATGCGCTTTACCGAAGTCCCAGGAGTCGGCCATGCGCCGCTCCTGAACGAGGTTGCCGCGGTCGATGCCATCGCGGAATTTCTTGCGGCGCACGAATGACGCTACGGCACGCTAATTAAACTCTCCAAGCCAGCTAACTTACCGTAGCTGTTGCCTTTTTGTCACTAGATAGGCGAAAAGTTAGCTAGCCGCTGACCCCCGATTGACGCGGTGAAAGGGCCGATTACACCGGCCTGCTTGTCGGTCGAATACTCTCCCCCAGATCTTCAGGCGGAGGGATTCTGCCGCTTTGGAGAGAGGATTGATGATGAGTTTGCGGAATATTCTCCTGGGTGCCACTGCCCTGTGTGTCGGCATGACTCCGGTTCATGCTTTCGCTCAGGACGCGGAACCCGCCGCCAATGATACCGACTATGGCAATGAAATCATCGTAACCGCCAGCAAGCGCTCGGAAACGCTGCAGGACACCCCGATCGCCGTTTCGGTAACGACGGCGGCCGAGATACAAAATGCACAGGTCCGCGACCTGATCGACCTGCAATCGGCGGTTCCCAGCCTTCGCGTGTCGCAGCTTCAGTCAAGCGCCAACACCAATTTCATCATCCGCGGTTTCGGCAATGGCGCGAACAATGCCGGGATCGAACCGTCGGTCGGCGTGTTCATCGACGGTGTCTATCGTTCGCGTTCGGCGGCGCAGATCGGCGACCTGCCCAATCTTGAGCGTGTCGAGGTTCTTCGCGGGCCTCAATCCACGCTGTTCGGGAAAAATGCGTCGGCGGGTGTCATCAGCATCGTGACACAGAAGCCGCAGTATGAATTCGGTGGGGCGGTCGAGGCGACGTACGGAAACTATAATGCGATCACCGTAAAGGGCAATGTCACCGGCCCCATCAGCGACACTGTGGCCTTCTCGATCGGCGGCAATTTCAACCGCCGCGACGGTTATGCGCAGGACCTGAACCTCGACAGGGACGTCAATGATCGCAACCGCTGGGGCGTGCGCGGCCAGTTGCTGTTCGAACCGACGGATGCGCTCTCGATCCGTTTGATCGCCGACTATGACAAGATCGATGAAAATTGCTGCATCGCGGGCAATGTCATTGCGGGACCGACGATTTCCATCACCAATGCCATCGTTGGCGGGCCGAGCGTCGATGCCAACAAACCCTTCTCCTACAACGTGTACAATAACGTCCTGTCGTCGAATAATATCAAGAATTATGGCGGGTCGGCGCAGATCGATTACGACCTTGGCAACATGGCGTTGACGTCGATCAGTGCCTATCGTCAGGTTCGCGCGCTGACCAATCAGGATTCCGATTTTACCGCGGCCGACCTGATCGGTGAAAACAGCCAGGATCTGGACATCGACACCTTTACGCAGGAACTGCGCCTGACCTCGGATTTCGATGGTCCGGTGAATTTCCTGGTCGGCGGCTATTATTTCCATGAAAAGATCGATCAGCAGAATGACCTGCGTTTCGGTGCGCATTTCCGCCAATACGGCGATGCGCTGATCCGTGCCGCCAGCGGCAACGCATTGAATGTCGGGATGCTGGAAACCACGCTCGGCTCCCTTGAAGGCAATCCTGGAAAATATACGGGTGCGTTCTTCCGGGCCCGTGACGGCTTCGACGAAGCCTATCGCATGAAAAATACCGCCTGGTCGATTTTCGGAACCGTCGATTTCGACGTCACCGACCGGCTGCGGCTGTCGGTCGGCGCCAACTATACCAAGGATCGCAAGGATTTCTCGACCGATGTGACGAGCAGCGATGTCTTTTCGGGTATCAATCTGGACGCTGCTGCCTATGCGCCTTTCCGCAATCAACTGCTCTTCCAGGGCGGCTTGGCGCAACTTGTCGGCGGCACGCAGGGCCTGAATCTCGGCCGCCCGGCAACGGCGGCGGAAATTGCGGCATTTGCGGGCAGCAATCAGGCCACATTCGCGGCATTGTCCGCCGCTGCGCAGACCAATGCCAACAACAACCAGAACAACCCGGCGGCGAACCCGCTGAACGGCCTCAAGGCCTTTCAGTTCCTGCCGCCGTTCCTGAACGTGCCGAACGCCGTGGAACCCGGCAAGACGCGGGACAGCGATCTCGCGTGGAGCGCGCGCCTGGCCTATGAACTGACCGATACCGTCAATGTCTATGCGACCTATGCGACAGGCTTTAAGGCCAGCTCGGTCAATCTGTCGCGTGACAGCCGACCGCTGGCGGCCGACCTGCCTGCGATCCGCGCGGCGGGGCTTGCGACGCCGAACCTTGTGTCGGGTTCGCGCTTTGCGGCGCCTGAGGAGTCCGAGGTATATGAGGCTGGCCTGAAGGCGCAGTGGTCGGTTGCCGCACTGAACCTTGCGGTGTTCAAACAGTCGATCAAGGGGTTCCAGTCGAACGTGTTCAGCGGCACTGGATTCGTTCTGGTCAATGCTGGCAAACAGTCGACCTTTGGGATCGAGTTTGATGGCTCGGTGCGACCGGTCGACGGGCTGAACCTGACGCTTGCCATGACCTATCTCGATGCCAAGTACGACAGCTTTACGGGGTCGGCCTTCGGCGATCTTTCGGGAAAGAAGCCGGCGGGCGTCCCGGAATTGTCGATGTCGCTCGGCGGAACCTATACCCACGAGTTCGCGGGCGGTACCCGGGCGATCCTGCATGCGGACTATCAGTATGAAAGCCCGACGCAGATTGTCGATGGGCTGCTGGGTCTTCCGGCCAGCATCGCCCAGAATCTGAAGCGCGAGGTCAACCAGCTCAACGCATCCTTTACGCTGGCCCTGACCAACGGGCTGGAAGTCGGTGTGTGGGGACGCAATCTCACCAACGCGCAATATCTGACGACCATCTTCAATGCGGTCGCCCAATCGGGCAGCGTGTCGGGCTATCCCAGCCAGCCGCGCACCTATGGCGGCACGGTTCGCTTCAAATTCTGATCTGGTGGGGCAGGGCGGCCGACTGGCCCTCTGCCCCCCGTTTCGACAAAGGAAAACCCCGGCCCCTCGTGTCGAGAGGCCGGGGTTTTTTCCGTCGATTGCCGGGTGACTAGAATTTCGCGCCGACGCCGATGCCGTAACGGCGCGGTTCCAGCGTGAAGATGTTCGTGAACAGGCCTGACGACTGGTCGGTCACGTAAAGTCCGGTGGTCGAGTTGCTGTCGAACAGGTTCTGGACATAGGCCCGGACGTACCAGCGGTCATTGTCGCCGTTGAGCTGGACCTGTGTGTTGACCTGGGCGTAGCCCTTGATCTTGTTGACATTGCCGTTGAAAATGCTGCCGTAGCTTTCGCCCGTATAGGCAATATCGAAACGCGGTACCAGGCTCATCCCGCTGGCGAAGTCGAACCGGTATTGCGCGCCGGCCGAGAACTTCAGATTGGGCGCCTGCGGCAGTTCGTTGCCCTTGATATTGACCGGAATGCCGGCACTGAACACCTGGACCCCGCCAAAGGCGGCGCCGACGGTGGGCGCTGCTGCTGCCAGAATGCCACAGATGCTGTACGCCCCGGTGGAGGCAATGCCGCCGTCCGCAGGGAAGGGGCTGGTGCCCTGCAGCCCGGCGCCGCCGCGTACACCGTTTCCGGCAAAGGCACCGGCATTGATCAGCGCATTGACCTGATTGACATAGCCATTGACCCCAGCGACGCTGCCCGATGTCGAGGCCACGGCGCAGTTCGACGCATTGGTGATATCCTTGATGATCACCGCGTCAGAGCGTCCGCCACCGAAATCGCGGGTGTTGGAGAAGAAGGTGTCCCCCTTCACCTTGCTTTGCAGATAGCTGAAGCCGATGTTGACCATCATCTTGGGATCAGGACGGATGATGGCTTCCACCTCGGCGCCCCAGATGTCGGCATTGATATTGTCGTTGACCGCCGTGCGTGACACGATCCGGCTGAGCTGAAGGTCCTTATATTTGTAGTAGAAGGCCGTCAGGTTCAGCTGTAGCGCTCCGCCGCCAAAGGTGTTTTTCGAACCGATTTCAAAGGCGTCGACCTGTTCGGGGCGGAAGCTTTCGCGAACGCCCGTGCTGGCCTGAAGCGGCGGATTGATGCCGCCCGATTTATAGCCGCGCGAATAGGAAGCGTAGAGCAGATTGTCTTCGGTCACCTTGAAATCGAGCACCGCACGGCCGGTGAGCTTGTCGAACTTGACCGAGCGTTCCTGGAAAACCTCGCAACCGGCGGCCGATCCGACGGCGCCGACCGGCGATGCCGCGGTACAGGTGGTAAAGGGATCGGCATCGAACAGGGCGGCCAAGGGGCTGTCGTAAATGGTGCCGGTCTGATTGTACGGAACCAGAAGATTGCCGTTCGAGCTTAGCAGGATGGAGCGTGCCTGAACATATTTGCGGTCATTGTTGTACCGTGCGCCGAGTGTGAGCTTCAGGCGGTCGTTGAACTCGAAATAGGCTTCGCCGAACAGGCCGTAGGACTTCAGCGAAAAGTCCGATGTATTGTTCCGGAAGAAGGACTGGCCGAGATGCGCGGGCGGAAGGCCGGCGGCGAAGGTCGAAAAGGACCCCAGAATACCCGAGGCATAGTCAAGGCCGAAGGCGTTGACATAATAGCTGTTTTCCGTCGTGTTCGACCGGGCGTAGATGGCGCCGGCAAGGAAGTTGAACATTCCGTCAAAGTCGCTGTTGAGGATCAGTTCGGCCGACCAGGCATTGCCCGTCTGGTTCGATCGATCATATTGCAGCGCTTGGTCGCTGCAAATGCGGTTGCCGCCATAGGCACCAAGACCCGTGGGATCGGTATCCGACGTGCAGAGCTGGCCTGCGGGGCCGTTGGGCATCAAGGCCGCGGCAATCGGTGCGAAATAGGCGGCCGATCCCGGAACGAATGCCGGGGCCGGGGCGGGAAGTCCGGTCGGGACCCCGTTCGCGGCGAAAAAGGCCAGGGTGTTCAGCGCGCCAGCATAAAGGCTGCGGTCGCCCACCGCGAGGTTGTAGTCGTTGCGCGAGTCGACCTTGATCTTCTGATAGGAACCGGAAAGCTGGGCCGAAAGGCCGCCGAAATCATGCTGGATGCGCCCTTCGAAGGTCAGCTCGCTGGTGAAATATTCGGGCGTGAAGGCGGTGCTTACCGTTCGGGCATCCTCTGGCACCACGGCGTTGTGATAGAAATCGGTGCCATAGAGGCTGCCAAGCGCAAGCGCGGTCGGCAGGCCCTGGATCGCGAACAGCTCGCGCGATGCAAAGATCGACGCCAGCGTTGAATTTCCGTTCGTCGCTGCGGCATCGCGGCGATTGTTGAGACAGCCGAGCACGCCGGTCGGGTCGCGCTGGCACCGCTGTTTCTGGATGCGCAGACGGTCATCCTTTTCGCGGAAATAGGACCCCATGAAATCGACCACCGTGTCGGATGTGGGTTCCCAGCGGAGCGACCCGCGCACCGAATAGAGATCGCGGCCGTCAATCCGGGTGTCGTTGAACAGATTCTTGGTATAGCCGTCGCGGTTGACATAGACCCCCGCAACGCGGGCGGCGAAGGTGTCGCCCAGCGGGATATTGACCATCCCTTTCACCTTGATCGCGTCGTAATTGCCATATTCGGCATCGACGGCGGCCTCGAAGGAGCCCATGCGTGGCTTGGCGGTCACGACGTTGACCACACCCGACGTCGCGCTGCGCCCGAACAAGGTGCCCTGTGGGCCGCGCAGCACTTCGACGCGTTCAAGGTCGAAAAATTCGGTTTCGAAAAGCCGGGTCTGAAACAGCGGTGATCCGTTGAGGTGGATGGCGGTTGCCTGATCGCAGGTGACGCCGACGCACAGATCGCCGATGCCGCGAATGGTGAAGCTGGACGAGGTGAAATTCGTTTTGGTGAAGGTGATATTGGGCAGGGTCAACTGCAGGTCGGAACTGTTCTCGATCTGCTGCGCTTCCAGCGCTTCGCTGGAAAAGGCGCTGACCGCGATCGGCACATCTTGCAACCGTTCGGATTGGCGCTGTGCCGTGACGACGATTTCGCTGCCAAATGCATCGGTATCGCCGCTGCCCTGTGCGTAGGCGGGGGTCGCCACCGCCACGGCGAGAACCGACGTGCCAATCAGTGCCTTGAACTTCATTTATATCCTCCCTCTTTCGGCACCGCGATTGCGGAGCCGCCCAAATGGATTTTCAGGTCATGGGAAGGGACTTCGCCAGATGGTGCGGCCCGTGCAGGGTAAGGGGTGTCGGCCCGGAACCGCCGGGCGATTGATTTGATCCCACCTGCCAGCCTTGCTGGTCATTGTCCTCTCCCACCGGCGTCGGGGACATCGCCGGTCTCTCCGGATTACGACCCGTTTCGACGGGTTCTGTAATGCAACGAAGGTGCGCCTAGTTAACGAAAGCGTCAAGTCACTTATTCTGAACCGAAAGGTACGGAAAATAACGACTGTCCCGAAGTTGGAAAAGATCAGGATTCCGCAACGTCATCTTGGGAAGCCACTGGAAAAATTTGTCCGGATGGCCTTGCTAATCGGCCCGTTCGCCGCGAAATGTGCGGCATGTTGGCAACAGTGAAAGCGGTATGATGACCGAAGTTGAAGTGGGACCGGACGGCAAGGTCGTTGTACCAGAGCGAGTATTGGAAGCGGTGCGAACGCTTCTGGAATGGACGGGCGACGACCCGGTGCGCGAGGGGCTTCGTGACACCCCGAGGCGCGTCGCGCGGGCGTGGAAAGAATATTGCCAGGGCTATGGCGAAGACCCGTCGGTCCACCTGTCGCGCACCTTTGAAGAAGTGGGGGGGTATGACGAGGTCGTGCTGCTGCGCGACATTCCCTTCCAGTCGCATTGCGAACATCATATGGCGCCGATCACCGGCAAGGCATCGATCGCCTATCTGCCCAAGGATCGCGTGGTTGGCATTTCAAAGCTGGCGCGGGTCTTGAACGGCTACGCGCGCCGCCTGCAGGTTCAGGAGCGCCTGACCGCCGAAGTCGCCCAGTGCATCTGGGACCATCTCCAGCCGCATGGGGTGGCGGTCGTCATCGATGCCCAGCATGGCTGCATGACGGGGCGCGGCGTGCGGACGCCCGGTGTCGGGATGGTGACGAGCCGGATGCTCGGTTGTTTCCTCGACGATGAACGCAGCCGCAAGGAAGTGCTGAGCCTGATGGGCTATTGAACGGCGAGCGCCCCGCCGCTGTTGCGGGCGTGGCTTTCGCAAGGCTTCGCCGCGGCTTTGAGGCAATGGGCAAAAGAAAAGGCTCCGGAACGTTGGGTTCCGGAGCCTCTTTTCTTGTGGGAGAGAGAAGGGCTTAAGCCTCTTCGCCCTCGTCCGCAGCCGGAGCTTCCTCTGCGGCGACTTCCGACGGGGGCGTGCCCTCTTCGAATTCGTCTTCGCTGTCGGGTTCCAGTGCAGCAGCGGCGACCGCAGCCTGTTCTTCTTCGAACATGGCGGCGATGACGTCGATGCCCTGCTTCTGCATTTCGGCTTCGTCGGGCGAGCGCGCGACGTTGACGCTGACGGTCACGACGACTTCGGGGTGCAGCTTCACCTTGATGTCGACGAGGCCGAGCGACTTGATCGGGCGTTCCAGCTCGACCATCGCCTTGCTGACGCCCTTGACGCCGTCATCGGCCAGCGCATCGACGATGTCGCGCACCGAAACCGAACCGTAAAGCTGGCCGGTGTTCGACGCCTGACGGATCAGGACGACCTGCTTGCCGTCGATGTCCTTGGCGCGGCCCTGGGCATCGGTGCGGCGTTCGGCGTTGTCGGCCTCGATCTTCGCGCGGTTCGCTTCGAACAGCTTGCGGTTGGCTTCGTTGGCACGAAGCGCCTTGTTGTTCGGCAGCAGATAGTTACGGGCAAAGCCGTTCTTGACGGTGACGACGTCGCCGATACCGCCGAGTTTCTCGATACGTTCGAGCAGGATGATTTCCATCGGACCAGCCCTCCTTACTTCACAATGTAGGGCAGCAGGCCGATGTGGCGGGCGCGCTTGATCGCCTTGGCCAGCTCACGCTGCTTCTTGGTGGACACCGCGGTGATCCGCGACGGGACGATCTTGCCGCGCTCCGACAGATAGCCCTGGAGCAGACGGACGTCCTTGTAATCGATGACCGGTGCATCCTTCTGGCTGAAGGGGCAGGTCTTGCGGCGACGGAAAAAGGGTCGTGCCATGGGTCTTTCTCCTTAGTCTTCGCTGTCGCGGTCACGGCCACGGCCGCCACGACGTTCCTGCTTGCGCATCATGACCGACGGACCCTTTTCGAGTTCGTCGACGCGGATGGTCAACCAGCGGAGGATATCTTCGTTGATCGCGGCCTGGCGCTCGATCTCGGCGATGGCTTCGCCCGAGACTTCAGCCGACAACATCACATAATGACCCTTGCGGTTCTTCTGGATCTTGTAGGCGAGCTGCTTCAGGCCCCAGGTCTCGGTCTTGTGGACCGTGCCCTTGAATTCGCCGATGACGTTGGTGACGGTTTCCGCCAGCGCATCGACCTGAGCCTGGCTCAGGTCCTGACGCGCGATAAAAACATGCTCGTAAAACGGCATGATGCGCTTCCTTCGATTTGGCCGATCGCTGGTGCCGCGCCAATCGCGTCACCCCTCCGGCTGTCGTCCTTGCTTCGCAAAATTGGTGCAAAGCAAACGGGGCGATGGCCAAAGAGCCTCGCCCCGATGCGGGCGCCTATACAGATTCGTGCGAAAGAATCAAGCGCGAACGGCCAGCTTTTCCAGCAGATCCAGCCCGAATTCCGTTAGCGTGTCGTCGCGCGCACCCAGCACCAGGATCCGGTCGCCGGACTTTGCTTCGGCGACGATCGCATCGCCGCATTCGGTACGGGTCGCAAGGTGGAGGGCATCCCCGCCGCCAGCGATCACGTCGGCGGCCAGCGCCTCGCTTCCGATGCTGCGGTCGACGGTGCCGCCAAAATAGACGGGGTCGCAGACGAACAGCCGGTCGCCGGGGCGCAGGCCGCGCGCGAAGCTCGCGGCCAACTCCTTGCCCATCTGGCGGAGCGGCCCATAGCCATGCGGCTGGAAAAAGATCAGCGTGCGGCCCGGCAGTTCGGCGGCCGCGGCCAGGGTCGCGGCGACCTTGTCGGGGTTGTGCGCGAAATCGTCGATGACCGTAACACCGCTTGCCTGGCCCAATATTTCGTAGCGGCGGGCGAGGCCCGCGAAATCCGTCAGCGCCGCGACGGATTGTGCAACCGAAATGTTGAGCGCGCGCGCCGCGGCAATCGCCGTCAGCGCGTTCATTGCATTGTGACGCCCCGGCATCCGCAGCCGCGCCGCATGGGTGTCGCCGGCGAAGTGAACGGTGAAGCGGCAGCCGTCGGGTTGCGCCTCGAAATCGCTGCCGCGCACCGCCGCGGCCTCTGAAAAGCCGAAGCGGATGACATTGTCACCGCCAAGCAGTGGCGCGGATTCGGGGTCGTCGGCGTTGATAACCGCGATCCGCGCCTTGGCGGCGAAATCGCCAAACAATTGGTGCAGTTCGGCCAGGCTCTTGTGGTCGAGGCTGATGTTGGTGACGACTGCAACGTCGGGGCGGTACAGCGCGATCGATCCGTCGCTTTCGTCGACCTCGCTGACATAGGTGGCTGCATCGCCGATGAGCGCACTGGCAAAGGGCGTTTCTTCGTTCACGAAATTGCGCATCACCGCGCCGTTCATCACCGTGGGCTCGCGGCCGACGCTTTCGAGAATCCAACCGATCATGGCGGTGACGGTCGATTTGCCGCTGGTGCCGCCGACGCCGACCGCCTTGTCGGCGGCATTAAACAGCGCAGCGTTCAACTCGGCGCGCGTCATGCGGGGGAGGCCGAGCGCATTGGCGGCGGCAACGTCGGGCACGCTGTCCTCGACCGCTGCCGAAGCGACGAGCGCCTGCCCGGCGGCAACGCCGCTGCCGTCCTGCGGGAACAGAGCGATGCCGCGGCCTTCGATCCAGTCGAATTTGTTCCGCGATCGGCCTTGATCACGGCTGCGATCCGATCCGGCAACCTGTGCCCCGCGCGCCGCGACGATCATTGCGAGCGGCAACATGCCCGATCCGCCGATACCGCAGAAGAAATAGGATTTGTTTTCGGCCATGGCGGCGCGATATGGGCTTGGCGAAGGGTTTGCAACCGGCACTCGCCCCAATTTCCGTTCGTGTCGAGCGAAGTCGGGGCGCCCTTTGGAAAGACGTGATGCCGAAGGACATCTCGACTTCGCTGGATGCAAAGGGATATGGGGACGCATGCGTATAGGAATAGTCGCCCCCAGCACCCCCATATTGCCCGACGATGCCGAAGCGGTGCGGGCGCTGGCCAGTCTTGGCTATCCTGATCTCGAACTTGTGTTCGATGAACAATGTTTTGCGGTCGCCGGGCATTTTGCGGGAGAGGATGGCCAACGTTTCGCGGCGCTGGTCGAGATGGCGAACCGCCCCGATATCGACGCGATCTGGTTCGCGCGCGGCGGTTATGGCGCGTGCCGCATCGCCGAGGATGCGGTCGCTGCGATGACCGGGGCCGCGCGCGGCAAGGCGTTCCTTGGCTATTCGGATCAGGGCAATCTGCTCGCGGCCCTTTATCGTGACGGGTTTGATCATGTCGCGCATGGCCCGATGGTCGCCGACGTCCGCCGCACGGGCGGCGATGCGGCGGTAATGCGCGCGCTCGACTGGCTCGTCGCGCGCGACCCGGCGGCGTGCGAGGCGGGGCTGCGGCACGGCGCGCGTCACGCGGCCTTTAATCTGATGACGCTGTCGATGCTTCTCGGTACCCCGCTGGAGCCCGACCTGTCGGGGCATGTGCTGATCGTCGAGGAGGTGAGCGAATATCTCTACGCCTTCGACCGCGCCTTTTTCCACGTCGCCAGCTATCTTGCGCCGCGCGGGCTTGCCGGCATCCGGCTGGGGCGGGTCAGCGACGTGCCCGAAAACGACCGCCCGTTCGGAATGGAAGCGGAAGAGATCGCGCGGGGCTGGTGCGCGCGGACCGGGATCGCCTGGCTCGGGCGCGCGGATATCGGACATGACATAGCGAACAAGGTCGTGCCCTTCGGCTTGCATCGCGCCGGGTGAGCGAATAGGCGCGCTCGCAAGGCCCCTGCAAAGGCGGGGGTGCAAATAGTCGATATGCCAATGCCTCTGCTTGTGCGGAGGTGACGAGTAAGGGGCAAGGATATGCGCGCATTCATCTTTCCGGGTCAGGGCAGCCAATCGGTCGGTATGGGCAAGGCGCTCGCCGACGCATCGAGCGTCGCGCGCGAGCTGTTCCAGGAAGTCGACGAGGCACTGGGTCAGCATCTTTTCAAGCTGATGAGCGAAGGTCCCGCCGACGAGTTGACGCTCACCGAAAATGCCCAGCCGGCGATCATGGCGAATGCGCTTGCGACGCTGCGGGTGCTGGAAAAGGAAGGCGGGGTGACGCTCGCGGCCAAGGCCGATTACGTCGCGGGGCACAGCCTTGGCGAATATAGCGCGCTGTGCGCCGCCGGGGCCTTCGATGTTGCGACCACGGCGCGGCTTCTGAAAACGCGCGGACGGGCGATGCAGGCGGCGGTGCCGGTCGGCGTCGGCGCGATGGCGGCGCTGCTGGGCGCCGATGTCGATACCGCGCAGAAGCTTGCCGACGCCGCCGCAGAAGGCGAGGTTTGTACCGTCGCCAACGACAACGACCCGTCGCAGGTGGTGATTTCGGGCCACAAGGATGCGGTCGAACGCGCGGTGGCGCTGGTCAAGGATTATGGCATCAAGCGCGGCGTGCTGCTGCCGGTTTCTGCGCCTTTCCACTGTCCGCTGATGCAGCCCGCCGCCGACGCGATGGCCGAGGCGCTGGCGGCGACGCCGCCCGCCGCTCCCTTCGTGCCCGTGGTCGCCAATGTTACCGCCAGCCCGGTCAGCGACGCATTTGAAATTCGCGACCTGCTGGTCAGCCAGGTTACCGGCCGCGTCCGCTGGCGCGAGAGCGTCGGCGCTATGGAAGATATCGGCGTTGCCCAGTTCGTCGAATTTGGCGGTAAGGTACTGTCGCCGATGGTCAAGCGAAGCGCATCGGGTGAGGTGGAGACCATCAGCGTGATTTCGATGGACGACATCGAAGCGCTGCTCAAGACGCTCTAAGATTTCAGAATTTTCAGGAGACTAGCGATGTTCGATCTCACCGGCATGACTGCCCTCGTTACCGGCGCCTCGGGCGGCATCGGCTCGGCCATCGCGCAGGCGCTCGCCGCGCAGGGCGCGCGGCTCGCGGTGTCGGGATCCAATGCCGAAAAGCTGGAGGCGTTTCGTGCTGGCCTTGGCGGCGACCATGTTGCGCTGCCGTGCAACCTCGGCGATGCGGCGGCGGTCGATGCGCTCGTGCCCTCGGCAGTCGAGGCGCTCGGCAAGCTCGACATCCTCGTGAACAATGCGGGGGTGACGCGCGACAATCTGATCCTGCGCATGAAGGACGAGGAGTGGATGGACGTCATCCGCATCAACCTCGAAGCCAATTTCCGTCTCGCGCGCGCCGCCGCCAAGCCGATGATGAAGGCGCGCTTCGGTCGCATCATCTCGATCACCAGCGTCGTCGGGGCGACCGGCAATCCGGGGCAGGCCAATTATGCGGCGTCCAAGGCCGGGGTCACGGGGATGACTAAGGCACTGGCTCAGGAACTTGCAAGCCGCGGCGTCACCGTGAACTGCGTTGCGCCGGGTTTCATCGCGACCGCGATGACTGCCGATCTTCCCGACGCGCAAAAAGAAGCGCTGAACCAGCGTATCCCGGCCGGCCGGATGGGCGAAGGAAGCGATATTGCGGCAGCGGTCGTCTATCTCGCCTCGAAAGAGGCAGGCTATGTCACCGGTCAGACGTTGCACGTGAACGGCGGGATGGCGATGCTGTCCTGACGGGGCATATTGGGGGAGGGGATCATGAACAAATGGATGGTGGCATCGGCTGCGCTGATACTGGCGGCGCAGCCGGGCGCGGCGTTGGCGCAGGACGGAGCGGCGCTTGACTGCCCGGTGTTGAGCGCGTCCGCTGACCAGCGGGCAGCGATCGGCAATGCGATGATCGGTGCCACGGATGATGCGACCCGTGACGACCTGTTTCGGCAGCTTTCCGGTATCGTCGAAAAATGCGCGACGGAGCATGGTATCGCCAAGGAACAGCAAGGCGATTATTTCGATTACAGCCTCGCGCGGGCTTCGCGCGAATGGCTTGCGGTCGATCTAGGCAAAGTGGGGATGTCGCCTCTGGTCGTCGACAAGGCGCTCGATTTTGGACCGGGGGGGACGAATCCCGATCTTTCCGAGGATATGAGCGAACCGCAGATTCTGAAGATTGTGCAGGCCTATACCGAGGAAGGCATCGACATCGACAAGGTCGAATCGGGCGTTTGGGAAAAGGTCGGCGCTTACGCTGCCGCAACGTCCATCTATTGGCGAAAACGCAAGCTGCTACCGCACTGATCCGCCGTCAGAGGCTGTCTCTGGCCTTTCGATTATTCGAACCGATCGCGCGTCCAAATGGTAGCGCCCCCGGCCTTTGCCGAGGGAGCGCCGCCGTCTTGTCTTGGCCCGGACTTTCCGTGACCCGGCAGATGCGTGTCAGAAGCTGGCGCGCGCCGTCAGGCGGATGTCACGTCCGGCCAGCGGGACATAGTCCTTCGTAAAGCTTGCGTGACGACGGGCGTCGACGTCGAAGATATTGTTCGCAGCAAGCGAGAGCGTGAGATTACGGCTGTCGGGCAGAGGGCGCCAGCTGATCGAGGCGTTGACCAGCGTAAAGCCCTTGGTGGGCGTTTCGAACGGCGCGATCCGCGTCTGGCTGTCGGTCCATTCGACTTCGGCACGGGCATCGATCCGCTCGCCCTGCGCTTCCAGTCCGCCCAGGACGCGCAGCGGCGGGATACGCGGGACATGCTCGTTGATGCCGCCGCGAATTTCCGCCCGCGTCATGTCGGCGGTCACGTCGCCGACGATATTGAAACCACCGATCTGTGCCAGTCGGGCGCTTGCTTCGGCTTCGAAGCCCCAGACCTTGGCGTCGCGCTGGAAATATTGAAACACCGGCAACTCGTCTTCTTCGGCGCCGGTTGCGGCCGAATAGATGAAATTGTCGAACCAGTTTGCATATCCGGTCAGCGCCAGGTTGATCCCATCGCTCTTGAACCGGATCGACGCTTCGGCTCCCCAGCTCGCTTCGCGTTTCAGGTTCGGGTTCCCGATCTCGAAGGATTGGGTGGCGATGTGCGGGCCGTTCGAGAACAGCTCTTCGGCCGAAGGGGCGCGCACGGCGCGCGCGCCGGATACGCTGACCTTGACGCCCTCGGCAAGCGCGTAACTGGCGCCAAGCGCGCCGGAAAAGGTACCGAAATCTCGTGCGAGCGCCAGGGTGGGCGCGCGCACATCGGTCTTTTCGTAACGGGCGGCGGCTTCGAGCCCGAGCCGACCCAGCGTCCATTCCTGAAGCGTGAAAAGCGCGAACTGATCGGTCAGGTTGCGCGGAACAAAGGCTTCGGCGCCGACGGCGTTGAAATCGCGGTGCGAAAACTGGACGCCGCTGGCGCCGCGCCAGCCGCCGCGGTCATTCTGTGCGAGCTCGAGCCTGCCCTCAAAACCCTGGTTGGTAAAGACGGTGCCGACTTCATCGCCTTCGAATTCGGTATGTTCATAGTCGACGAAACCCGCGCGCAGGCGAAGTTTGTCGAACAAGCCATCGCCCAGTTCGACCTCGCCGCGCAGGTCGGCGCGCCATTGCTTCAGGCCGATCGTCACCGGTCCTTCGCCATGTTCGTCCTCGTCCGCACCGCCGTCATCATGATGGTGTTCGGCACCAGGGCGGCTGGGTACGCCATAACGGCTGTCGATATAGGCCAGCGAGACGCCCAATTGGCCGCCATCGTTGATCAGGGCCAGGCCGCCCGCAACAGTCCAGGTTTCGCTGGCGGTGTTTGCGACCTTGCCGCGCGCGTTTGCGGTTTCGGTCAGTTCGGCCGCCTCGTCGGCATGGCCTTCTTCGCGTTCCTCGGCCGCCAGGTCCAGCAATTCGCCGCGCAGCCCCGGCGCAAGGGTGAAGCCCCCGACGCGGACGTCGCCGCTCTTGCGCCAGCTTCCGTCGAGGTGAGCGACGACCTGCGGGCTCAGGGCCACGTCGATCGATGCGCCGACATTGCGGTCGTCGGCAGCGGTCGCATAACCGCCGATGGCGTCGATATGGACATGATCGGTCGGAACCTTGCGGGGAATGCGGCGGTCGAACAAATTGACCGCGCCGCCAATTGCCTGGCTGCCAAACAGCAACACGGCTGGACCGCGCAGGATTTCGACGCGCTCGACGGTCAGGGGATCGATGGTCACGGCGTGGTCGGCCGATGTGTTCGATACATCGATCGACCCGATGCCGTCGGTCAGCACCCGTACGCGCTCGCCCGAAAAGCCGCGAAGGACGGGGCGCGAGGCGCCGGGGGCAAAGCTGGTCGCGGACACGCCGGGCTGACGGGTCAGGCTGTCCCCGATCTGTCCGCGCATGTCGCGGGCCAGTTCATCGCCTTCCAGCACCGACACATTGCCCAGAATGTCGAGGCTGCGGACATAGGGGGCCGTCACGATGATCGGCTCGCCGGTGTGGATGTCATCATCGCTGCCGGCGGCGGGGCGGTCCTGCGCATAGGCGGGGGCGGACAGCATGAGAGCGAGAGTGAAGCCGGCAGAGCAAAGGAGGCGCATCGGTAAAATCCTGGATTCGAGCACGGGTCGCGGCGGGGCAGTAATGTTATACTGTCACGATTTCAAGCTTTGCCGCGGATTTCGACGCTGTTTTGGTCGGGGCTGGGGCGCCGTTGGTCGAAAAGCGTGGCATGGCGCGCGACAAGCGAAGCTGTCTTGCGGCGTTGCGGACGGCGCCCTAGATCATGGGCATGATGATTGCTGCAAACAGCCTGGAACTTATCGGCAACACGCCGCTCGTACTGTTGAAAGGTCCGAGCGAGGAAACCGGCTGCGAAATATGGGGCAAGTGCGAATATGCCAACCCCGGCGGGTCAGTGAAGGATCGCGCCGCCCTTTACATCGTTCGCGACGCCGAAGCGAATGGCCTGTTGCGCCCCGGCGGTACGATCGTCGAGGGGACGGCCGGGAATACCGGGATCGGGCTGGCGCTGGTCGGCAACGCGCTTGGATATCGGACCATCATCGTGATGCCCGACAATCAGAGCGCGGAAAAAATGGCGACGATCCGGGCGTTGGGAGCGGAACTGGTGCTGGTCCCTCCGGCGCCTTTTGCTAACCCCGGGCACTTCGTCCACACCTCGCGCCGCATTGCCGAGGAAACCGACAATGCGATCTGGGCGAACCAATTCGATAATATCGCCAACCGGAAAGCGCATGTGTGCGGGACCGCAGAGGAAATCTGGGATCAAATGGACGGCCGGATCGACGGTTTCACCTGCGCCGCGGGGACCGGGGGGACGATTGCCGGCACGGGTTTGGGGTTGAAGGCGAAAAACCCCGATATCGTCGTCGCGCTGACCGATCCGCATGGCGCGGGCCTCTATAATTATTACAAGTGCGGCGAGCTCAAGGCCGAAGGGTCGAGCGTTGCGGAGGGCATTGGCCAGAACCGCATCACCGCCAACCTCGATGGCGCACCGATCGATACGCAGTTCCGGATTTCGGATGCCGAGGGATTGGCGGTCGTTCGCCGGTTGCTGGCTGAAGAGGGGCTGTGCCTGGGACTGTCGTCGGGCATCAATGTCGCCGGTGCGATGGCGCTGGCGCGAGAGCTGGGGCCGGGAAAGCGGATCGCGACCATTCTTTGCGACAGTGGCTTTCGCTATTTGTCGACACTTTACAATCCTGAATGGTTGGCCAGCAAGGGGTTGGCGGAGAACGCAGCATGAAGGATGCGCGGCCGAATCCTCAGCCGCCGATCATGCCGGTCCATGATGGTATGCGACGGCTGCAAATCGGCATAGCCGGCGTACTGACGGTGCTGCTGCTCGTTGGCATGGCGGGCGTGATCGGCGACCGAGCCCGCGAGCGCGCGACCGAAGATGCCGCTGCGGCAAGCCAGGTGAAAATGCCCGGCGAGGAAGGCAAGAGCGCGAGCGCGCCGCTGGAGGAACTGGGCGTACAGCCGGTGTCGAAGGATGAAAATGCCGCGACCACGGTAAAGGTGCCGCAGACGGCGCCGGTGCCGGCTCCGGCCACCGTTCCCGACCTCGAGCCCGATCCCGAACTCGAACGCGCGCGCCAGTCCAAAAAGGAATGATGGCGAAATTGCGTTCTGCACTGCACGTCGTTGCGGCGGCCGTGACGATCGGTCTGTTGGGATGGTTCGCGGGCGGGCAATCCTTGCTTGGACGCGTCGACCCTGCACTTGTTGTGCCCTGGCTGTTTCCGCCGATGCTCCTGTTCGGTTGGTTGCAGCGGGGGCAGGGGCGGCAGCATCGCTGGCGCGGCATCTTGTTCGTCGCATTGGCGGTCGCTGCGGGGCAGGCGGTATCGGTCGCGACGTTGGCATCGAGCGGCGCGGTTGGGCAACTTGCCTTGGTGGCATGTTCGGTCGTTGTGGTTGGGTGGCTGGCGGACGCGATCGTCCAGTATCGCGCGCGGGGCAGGGCGGTAAGGATAGTCGCGGCCTTTTGTCTGGCTGTCGGCTGGTTCCTTTTTTCCCATGTCGGGCTCGCCGCACTTTATCGTGCTCCGCCGGCTGCGGTGGGTGCGCCGCCGGTGACGATGTTGACCGGATTGCCTTTGCGCTGGGCAGGTGGCGGCGACTTGTCCGCCATGGTTCGCGCGGGTGCGGAGGAGGATCCGGCGCTGCTCCGGTTACAGGCGGCGGGTCCGGTGCGGCTGGTCGACAGTCTGGTCGAGCAAGTGCCGCCACCCGGCGGCGCGCTGTTGATCGCTCACCCGCGTGCGTTGGCTCCGGTCGAACTGGTGGCGATCGACAGTTTTGTTCGTGGTGGCGGCCGGGCCGTCATTCTGGCTGACGCGCTTTCCGGATGGCCGACGATCTATCCGCTTGGCGATCCGCGCAATCCGCCTGTGACGAGCCTGTTGACGCCGCTGCTCGACCATTGGGGAGTGACGCTCGGCGCGGCGCCGCCGGGTGATGAGGCGCCGGTATCGGTCGATGTCGACGGGGCGCGTCTTCGCTTGTTCAGCGCTGGTGCCTTTGAGGCGCTGCCGGACGGGTGCCGCCGTTTCGGCGCGCGCCGTGTTGCTTTCTGCCGCATTGGACAGGGTCAGGTCTGGCTCGTTGGTGATGCCGATCTGATTTTTGCGCCGTTGTGGCAACCGCCGGTTCCGGGCGCCGACCATCTGCGGTCGTCGGACACGATGGAATGGCTTGCGGGCCGCTTGTGGGGGGTGAAGGCCAGAGAGTCGCTTTTTGCCCCCGTCTGGATTCGCGCAGCCGTAACCTGACTTTGGGCTGGGCTTGCGGTGCCCGCCGCATTTTCCTCGATTCACCCCGAAAATTGCAAAGCTGGTTGCGTGCACTCTGTGCTCGTGGCCTGGCTTCTGCCCTGATTCATATCGTTTTTGCGGCGAATTGGGTTCTCTTGCCCCTTTTTGCCCCAATTTTCCCCTTTTCACCCCGATCTATAGTTGGTAGGCAGGTGTTGGAGAGGGGCAATCTCCACCTGAGTCATTTGGACTGAAATCGTGCGATTTTGGGATCAGGAAAGTATTGCCCGGTGGCGCGTAAGACGGGGGCGATGCGATGGCGATTGTTACGCCCGGTCAATATGCTGGCACCAACTTTGCCGCGATCGATGGCAAGGGGCGCATCGCCGTCCCCTCTCAGTTCCGCAACAATGTGCCCCTCACTGCGGACGGTCAGCGCGTACTTTGGGTCGGTTTTCATGAAAAACTGCCCTGCCTCGTCGCTTATGGTCAGGACCAATATGATCGGTTGACCGGCGAAATCGAACGCGACCGTGAAACGGCGCGAATGCGTGATCGCGACTTTGACGAGGATGCCGAATTCAAAAAGCGGTTCAGCTATACCGAGGCCTACGCTCTCGACGACAGTGGCCGTTTTTTACCCAGCTTCGTTCATCGCGACCGTGTCGGCGATGCCGGTGCGACCGCTTTCGTGGGGTCGGGGCGTCGCTTTGAAATATGGTGGTTGCCGACGCTTGCTGAATGTGTGGAGGCGGACCCCGTGCTCCAGCGTCTGGCGGCCGCCTGGGAAAGCACGAAGGGGAAGGGGCGGAAATGACCGACCTTCCCCGAGATCCCCGCCACGATCCGGTCCTTCGCGAAGAAATCATTGCTGCGCTCTCCATCGTCCCCGGCGAGTGTCATGTCGATGCGACTTTCGGCGCTGGTGGTTACACGCGCGCGATGCTTGCCGCTGGTGCGCAGGTGATCGCGTGCGACCGCGATCCGGACGCGATTGCCGAAGGGCAGGCGCTGGTCGACGAAGCGGCAGGGCGTCTGACGCTGGTGCACGGCCGGTTTGGAGAAATCGACCGGCTGCTTCGCGAGCGCGGTGTCGAGGCCGTGGACGGTATCGTGTTCGACATCGGTGTGTCGTCGATGCAACTCGATCGGGGCGAGCGCGGCTTTTCCTTTCAGGCCGATGGCCCGCTCGACATGCGCATGGCGCAGGACGGAGAGAGCGCTGCCGATTGGCTCAACCGCGCCGATGAAGGTGAGATTGCCGACGTGCTCTATCATTATGGCGATGAGCGCCAGTCGCGGCGTGTCGCGCGGGCGATCGTTGCGGCGCGCCCGCTGTCGCGTACTGGCGAACTGGCGGCGGTGATCCGCAAAGCGCTGCGCCATCCGCCGGGGGCGCCGAAGGATCCCGCGACCAAAAGCTTCCAGGCGATCCGCATCCATGTGAACGGCGAACTCGACGAACTGGTGGAGGGGCTGAGTGCGGCGGAGCGCTTGCTGCGTCCGGGTGGACGGCTCGCCGTCGTCAGTTTTCACAGCACCGAGGATCGTATCGTGAAGAATTTTCTGCGTGAACGCAGCGGCGGCGACGCCGGTGGTTCGCGCCACCGGCCCGCGCCGATCGGAGCGGCGCGGGCCGCAACATTCGAAACCCCGGCGCGCAAGGTGCGGCCGGGCAAGGCCGAAGAGGCGCGCAATCCGCGTGCCCGATCGGCAACCCTGCGAAGCGCGGTTCGTACCGCGGCGCCCGCCTGGCCGGCGGATTCGACGAAGAAGGAGGCAATGTCATGCTGATGGCGGCTCGCAAGCTCCAGGGTATCGGCCTGGTCCTGCTCGTGCTGATTTTCGCGATGATGCTCTATCCGGTATCGCTCAAGGTCGCGGCCACGCGCAGCGAACTGTCGCGTATCGAGAATCAGATCGATCGCGCGCGCGACAATATTCGCTACCTCGAATCCGAACTGGCCGTCCGCGCCTCGATGCGGCAGCTGGAACAGTGGAATGCCGATACATTTGGCTATTCGGCGCCATCGGCGGATCAGTATCTGGCGAACGAGCGCCAATTGGCCTCGCTCGATCGCCTGCCGCGCGCACGCGGTGCCAACGAGGTCGCGCCCGTGTTGATGGCTATGGTGTCGCCCGTCGCGGTTTCCGCGGCACCGACCGCCAGCCCGGTTGCTTCCGCCAACGCCGCGCCTGAGGCGTCCCCGGTTGAGAGGAAGGCGCTCGCGCAAAAGCCGATCGTGCTCGCTCAGGCCTCCTCTGAGGTGCGCAGCGACAGTGCGCCGCGCATGGTTCAGACCCGTCGCCGCGAACAGTTGAAGATGATCGAGGATCAACTCCTCGCTGAATCGACGCTGGCCGATCTTCGGCGCGGCGCGGCTCGCGAAGCCAGGGAGGGCAATGGCGCGCAATGAACACGCTGGTCGTCCGTCCGGCTCGGGTCCGAACCGCTGGGGTGCGGCAGCAGATATTGCTGACCGCGCAACAGCGGTTGATGGTCCTGATGCTGTTGTTCATGGCGGCCTTTTTTCTGGTTTCGGTTCGGCTGGTCTATTTCGCTCTGTTCGACACCTCACCCAATCGCGGCGGCGGTGCGGCGGCGTTCGCTCCTGCGCGTGCCGACATCGTCGATCGCAATGGAGTGCCGCTGGCGCGCACCATCGACGGCTATTCGATCCGGGTCGTTCCGACGAAGCTGCTCAATAATCGCGCCTATCTGGCCGATGAACTCGTCAAGATCTTTCCTGATACGCCGCGCGAGGAGTTTCTGGCCAAGCTGAACGGGACTCGGCCGACCTATATTCGTCGGCGTGCGCTTCCCGACCAGGTTGCGGCCGTGAACGCGATCGGCGAGATCGGTTTCGATTTTCCGCGCGAGAAGGAGCGGCTCTACCCTCAATTGTCGCTCGCGGCGCACGTCCTCGGATTTACCAACGCAGCAGGCCATGGCGTCACGGGGATCGAAGGCGCCTATGACGAACGGTTGATCGACAAGGCGACGCGCGGTGATCCACTGGCGCTGTCGATCGATGCGCGCGTCCAGGGCGTACTCGAAAGCGAACTCGCGCACGCTGTCACGAATCTCGAAGCGATCGGCGGCGCTGGTATCATCCTCGACGTCCACACGGGTGAGGTTCTGGCGATGACGTCGCTGCCGACCTTCAATCCCAACAATCTTTCGGGCAGCGATTCCGCGACGCGGCGCAATGCGGTCACATATAATCTTTATGAGCTTGGCTCGACTTTCAAACCGCTGTCGGTCGCAGCCGCTATTGACGCCGGGACGGTCACGAGCATGGCGCGTCGCTATGATGCGACCGAGCCGCTGGCGATTGCGGGATTTCGCATTCGCGACAGTCATCCGTCGCGCCGTTGGCTCAACGTTCCGGAAACGCTGATCCACAGCTCGAACATCACCACCGCCCGAATTGCCGATGAACTGGGCCGCGAACGGATGGAAAAGCTGTTTCGCGATCTTGAATTCGACGCCCGGCCTGAAATTGACCTCAAGGAACGGGCCTTCCCGCTTTGGCCCAAGCATTGGGGGCGGCTTACCACCATGACGACAGCCTATGGTCACGGCATCGCCGTCACGCCGCTGCATCTGGCAAGTGCATATGCCGCACTTGTAAACGGTGGCATCTATCGCCCCGCGACGCTGACGAAGGTGGCCGACGGTGCGCCGCCCAAAGGGCGCCGGGTGTTCAAGGCGGCGACCAGCGCGCGGATGCGCCAACTGCTCCGCCTGATCGTCTCCGATGGTACGGGACGCAAGGCCGATGCCCCCGGATTCCGCGTTGGCGGCAAGACGGGCAGCGCTGAAAAGCCCGGAGTGGGCGGGTATCGCCGCAGCTCGCTAGTATCGACCTTCGCGGCCGCTTTTCCGATGGACAATCCGCGCTATGTCGTGATCGCCATGGTCGATGAACCGAAAGGCAACGCCTATAGCTCGGGTCAGCGTACGGCGGGCTGGACTGCTGCACCGGTGGTGCAAAAGGTGGTGATGCGCGCCGGTCCGATGCTCGGGGTTTTCCCTGATGAGAGCCGCGATGTCGATGTTTCCGAACTGACGCCGCTGCTGTGGAAAAAGGGAGATGGCGAATAATGCGTCTCGCCGCGCTGCTTGACCATCCAGTGCCGGCAGGTTCCGATCCGGTCGTGACGGGGCTGGCCATCGATCACCGCAAGGTCGCGCCTGGGACGATCTTTGGCGCTTTTGTCGGCGAGCGTTTCAACGGAGAGGATTTCATCGCCGATGCCGTTGCGGCGGGAGCGATTGCTGTCGTCGCGCGGCCGGGGGCCAGGGTCGAAGGCGCGGTGCATATTGCCGACGCCAATCCGCGCCGCGCCTTTGCCCATATTGCGGCGCGCTTCTTTCACCGCTTTCCCGCTACGTGCGTTGCGGTGACAGGAACGAATGGCAAGACTTCAACCGTTGAAATGACACGCCAGCTTTGGCGGATGGCAGGCTTTCATGCCGCCTCGGTCGGCACGCTCGGCATCACCACGTCGAACGACAGTACGTCGACCGGATTGACGACCCCCGATATCGTGACCTTTCTTTCGAACATGTCTGGATTGGCGGCCGAGGGGGTTACGCATGCGGCGTTCGAAGCCTCGAGCCATGGGCTCGATCAGTATCGAACCGAGGGACTGTCGGTAAAAGCAGCTGCGTTCACCAATCTCAGCCACGATCATCTCGATTATCATGGCACGATGGAGACTTATCTTGCTGCCAAGCTTCGGCTGTTCAGCGAGGTGGTGGTCCCCGACGGCGCGATCGTCCTGTGGAACGATGACCCGTCCTCGCCAGCCGTTGCCGACACGGCCCGTGCCCGGGGTGTGCGGTTGTTGACCGTCGGCACACACGGCGATGATTTGCGCCTCGTGTCGCGGGAGCCGACCCAGCTTGGCCAGTCGCTGGTGATCGAAGCGGGCGGTGCAAGCCATCGGGTCGAATTGCCGCTGATCGGCGCTTATCAGGCTGCCAATGCCCTCGTATCGGCGGGACTGGTTATCGCCACCGGCGGCCAGCTGGAACAGACGCTGGCCAACCTCGCGCGGCTACAGCCTGTCCGGGGGCGGCTCGAACGGGCGGCGATCACGCGCGCAGGTGCTCCCATCTATGTCGATTATGCGCACACCCCCGATGCGATCGAGGCGGCGCTCGACGCTTTGCGTCCACACGCGGCGGGGCGGCTGATCCTCGTATTCGGGGCCGGCGGCGATCGCGATCAGGCGAAGCGCCCGGAAATGGGGCGTGCCGCAGCGGCCAAGGCCGATGTGCTGATCATCACCGATGACAATCCGCGCAGCGAGGATCCGGCGTCGATCCGCGCGGCAATCGCCGCAGCCGCACCCGGCGCTGCCGTTGTCGGCGACCGCCGCGCGGCCATCGCGGCGGCGGTAAGCGAAGCCACGGCGGACGATATCATCTGCGTCGCGGGCAAGGGGCACGAACAGGGGCAGATTGTCGGAGCGGGCGCCGCGATGCGCGTCATTCCCTTCGATGATGTGGCCGTGGCGCGCGAGGTGGCGGCATGACCCCCTTATGGACGGCACGCGCTATCGCAGCGGCAACGGGCGGCACCGCGAGCGCCGATTTTACCGTTCAAGGCGTTGCCTTCGATTCCCGGGAGGTGACGAAGGGCGACCTCTTCATCGCGATGAAAGGAGAGGCGACCGATGGGCACAAGTTCATCGATCGAGCCATCGCGGCGGGGGCGGCCGGGATCGTCTGCGAAACCGCAATCGATTATCCGCATATCCATGTTGCCGACAGTGTTGCCGCGCTCGACGCGCTCGGCGTTGCTTCAAGAGCACGCAGTCACGGACGGATCATCGGCGTTACCGGGTCGGCGGGCAAGACAGGAACCAAGGAAGCCTTGTTCGCGGCACTCGATCGCTATCGTCCGGGTAGAGCGCATCGATCGGTTAAAAGCTACAACAACCATGTCGGTGTGCCGCTCAGCCTCGCGCGCATGACCTCGACCGCGGACTATGGCATCTTCGAAATGGGGATGAACCATGCGGGCGAACTCGCCGCCCTGACTCGCATGGTGCGGCCGCATGTCGCCATCGTCACCACCATCGCGCCCGCGCACATGGAATTCTTCGGCAGCGAAGAGGCCATTGCCGACGCCAAGGGCGAGATTTTCGAAGGGCTGGAGCCCGGCGGCACCGCCATACTCCCTTTCGACAGCCCTCATTATGCCCGGCTGCGGGACAAGGCGGAGCGCCATGCGGCCCATTTGGTCAGCTTCGGCCTCGGCGAAGGCGCCGATGTGCGCGCTGTCGACTGGCTGCCCGACGGTCAGGGCGGCTCGCTCGTCACGGCTCAGGTACAGGACGCACTGCTTTGCTTTACCCTGGCACAGGGGGGCGCGCATTGGGTGTCCAACGCGCTGGCGGTGCTGGCGGCGGTCAAGGCGGTCGGTGGCGACCTGCCTGCGGCGGGCCTGGCCTTTGCCGAAATGGGCGGGTTGGCCGGACGCGGCGCGCGGCACCGCGTGCCGGTCGCGGGCGGCGAGATATTGTTGATCGACGAAAGCTACAATGCCAACCCGGCATCCATGGCGGCGACGATTGGCCAGTTGGGAAACGAATCCGCGAACCGCAAGATCGCGATTCTGGGCAGTATGAGGGAACTGGGCAGCGACAGCGACGCCTATCACGCGGCGCTTGCGGCTCCGCTCGTCGCGGCGGGCGTACAGTTCGCCTTGCTCGTCGGTCCGGAAATGACGCCGCTCGCCAAAGCGCTTGAGGGGCAGATCGATTTCGCGCATGTGGCCGCCCACCCGGACGCACAGGCGCGGCTGGGAACCGTGATCCGACCGGGCGACGCCGTGCTGGTCAAAGGGTCGAACAGCGTTGGCCTGTCATATCTTGTGACCGCGCTGACCAATGGGGAATTTTGATGCTGTACTGGCTGGCGGAATGGCTTGGCTTTCCGGGGGCTCTGAACCTGATCCGTTACCTGAGCTTCCGTTCGGGGGCGGCGGTCGCGACTGCGTTGATCATCGGGTTGTGGATTGGGCCGCGTTTCATCCTGATGCTCCGCATGCGGCAAGGAAAGGGTCAGCCGATCCGCGACGATGGTCCGCAGAGCCATCTCGCCAAAAGGGGCACGCCGACCATGGGCGGGCTGATGATCCTGATCGCACTGATGATATCGGCGCTTTTGTGGATGGACCTGTCGAACCGCTTTGTCTGGGCGTGCCTGTTCGTGACGGCCGGGTTTGCAGTCGTCGGATTCCTCGACGATCTCGACAAGGTAACAAAGGCCAGCCATCGCGGGATTCCGGGGCGGGTTCGTCTGTTAATCGAATTCGCGATCGCGGGTGTCGCGGTGCTGCTGATCGTTTCGCGGACCGGAACCGATCTCTATCTGCCCTTCTTTAACGACATCGTCATTCCGCTTGGGCCGCTTTACTATGTATTCGCGATGGTGCTGATCGTCGGCTTCGGCAATGCGGTGAACCTGACCGACGGCCTAGACGGTCTCGCGACATTTCCTGTGATCATCGCCAGCCTGGCCTTTCTGGTCATCGTCTATTTGTCGGGCAATGCGAAATTTGCGGGCTATCTCGGCATTCCGCATGTCCCGGGAGCCGGCGAACTCGCCATCTTCGCCGCCGCGATCATCGGTGCCTGCCTGGCCTTTCTGTGGTTCAATGCACCGCCTGCCGCCGTATTCATGGGCGATACGGGCAGCCTCGCGCTCGGCGGCGCTCTCGCGACGATCGCCGTGACCGCGCAGCATGAACTGGTGCTGGTCATTATCGGCGGCCTTTTCGTTGTTGAGGCTTTGTCGGTGATCATTCAGGTGTTCTGGTACAAACGTACCGGCAAGCGCGTATTTCGCATGGCACCGATTCATCATCATTTCGAACAATTGGGTTGGCCCGAATCCACGGTGGTTATCCGCTTCTGGATCGTTTCGATCGTTCTCGCGCTCGCGGGTCTTGCGACGTTGAAACTGCGGTGATCACCTGTCGCGCCTTTGCTGGTCGCCGCTATGCGGTGCTGGGACTGGCGCGCTCGGGTCTGGCGACCGTGGAGGCGTTGATCGCCAGCGGCGCGGGCGTTACCGCGTGGGACGAGCGCGAGGAAGCGCGCGATGCGGCAATGGCACTCGGGGCCGACATTGGCGACCCTTTGCATATCGATCTGATCGGCTTTGCGGCGGTTGTAGTGTCGCCCGGCGTGCCGCTGAACCGGCACCCGATCGCCGCCCATGCGCGAACCGCACATGTTCCGGTCATCGGCGATGTCGAACTGTTTGCGGAGGCGCGCGACGAACTTCCGCCGCATCGGCTTGTCGGCATCACGGGGACCAACGGCAAATCGACCGTCACCGCCCTGATCCACCATATGCTGGAGGCAGCGGGCCGATCCTCGCTGATGGGCGGAAACATCGGCTTGCCGATCCTGGCGCGTGACCCACTGATGCCGAACGACAGGGGGGATGGCATCTATGTGCTCGAACTGTCGAGCTATCAGATCGACCTGTCGCACAGCCTGGCGTGCGACGTCGCCGTCCTAACCAATATCTCGCCCGACCATCTCGACCGCTACGATGGGTTCGAAGGCTATGTCGCCTCGAAGGCGCGCCTGTTCAGTCTCCAGCACCGCGACCAGGTCGCGATCGTCGCGACCGATGACGGTCCATCGAAGGCGGTCGCCAGTCACATCAACCACCGGCTCTACCGGGTGTCCGCGCGCGATATCGATCCTGCCGACCAGGCGCGCTGGCCCGCGCTACAGGGCCCCCACAATGCGCAGAATGCCGTTTGCGCCATGGCCGTGTGCCGGGTGTTGGGGCTGAACGACGAGGAAATCGAACGCGGCCTCGCGACCTATCGCGCCTTGCCGCATCGCATGGAATGGGTCGGCGAAGCCCATGGCGCCCGCTGGTATAACGACAGCAAGGCGACCAATGCGGCTTCCGCTGCACCGGCGCTGGCGGCTTTTCCGCCGGCGCCGGACCAGCGCTTGCACTGGATCGCCGGGGGGCAGGCCAAGGGCGACGGGCTGGCGGCCTGTCGTCCCTGGTTTGGCCACGTCAAGCAAGCCTATCTGATCGGAGAGGCGACGGAGGCTTTCGCGGCCGAGATCGGCCATGCGCTGCCGGTCGACCGGTCGGGCGATCTTGCTACCGCCGTGGCGCGCGCGGCTGCCAATGCCGCGCCCGGCGACATCATACTGCTGTCGCCAGCTTGTGCCTCCTTCGATCAGTTCCGCGATTATGAAGCGCGCGGCGACATGTTCCGCGAACTGGTGAAGGCGCTGGGTGAATGAGCCGCGGCACCGACAACCTCGACGCGACATCGGAACGGCCGGTGATCGCGGCGCCTCGCTCGACCAAGCGCCGCGGCCCGCGTCTCAGCCGCGCTGATCGAACCCCGCTTGGGCTGTGGTTCTGGGAAATCGACCGGGTGCTGCTGCTTCTGGTGTCGATCCTGGTCGCGGTTGGCCTGGTCGCGGTGGCGGCGGCATCGCCTGTGGCCGCCCAGAAACTGTCGACCAGCACCGCCAATCTCGATCCGCTCTATTATTTTTACCGACAGCTGATGTGGGTGATCGTCGGCGTGCCCGTGATGCTCGCCGTGTCGATGCTGCCAAAGGCGCAGGCCCGGCGGTTCGCGATCTACGGCACGGCACTCTTTCTGTTCCTGCTGTTTCTGGTGCCGCTGGTCGGCACGACCGTGAACGGCGCGCAGCGCTGGCTTGGCAGTGGTGTTTTCCGGCTGCAACCGTCGGAGTTTCTGAAACCCTTTTTCGCGGTATCGCTCGCCTGGGTGCTGTCGCTGCGCCTGCACGACCAGAGCCTGCCTGTCGTCCCGTTGAGCTTTGCGCTGACCGGCATCATCGCGGTACTGTTGATGGGGCAGCCGGACCTTGGCCAGACGATCATCTTTGCCGCGACCTGGTTCGTCCTGGTGCTGGTCGCCGGGCTGTCGATGCGTATTTTGGGTGGGTTGCTCGGCGCCGGTTTTGCGGGGCTTGTCCTTGCCTATTTCTTTTATCCGGTGGCGCATCAGCGGATCAACATCTGGCTGTTTGACAAGGGCGACAGCTTTCAGGTCGACAAGGCACATGCAACGCTGACCGCCGGGGGACTGATCGGCACCGGGCCGGGGGCAGGGCTCGCCAAATTCCAGCTTCCGGAAGCGCACACCGACTATATTTTCTCGGTGATAGGCGAAGAGTTCGGGATCATCGCTTGCGTCGCGATCGTGATCCTCTATCTCGCGATCATCGTCCGGGTGCTCGTTCGCTTGCTCGATGAAGAAGACAGTTTCCTGATCCTTGCCGTTGCGGGCCTGATCGCGCAGTTCGGCGGTCAGGCAACGATCAATATGGCGGTGAATACGCAGCTGTTTCCGTCAAAGGGAATGACGCTGCCGTTCATCAGCTATGGCGGATCCTCTTTCATCGCCCTGTCGATCGGCATGGGTTTGCTCTTGTCGCTGACCCGGCGAAACCCCTATGCGGCGCGGGTGTCGATGACCCGCAACTGGAACAAGAAATGATCGTCCAACGATGACCGCAACGCGCCACTTCCTCCTCGCCGCTGGCGGTACCGGCGGCCATATGCTTCCCGCTTATGCTTTGGCTGGCGAACTCATTGCGCGCGGTCACCGCGTCGCGCTGGTCAGCGATGACCGCGGTCTGCGCATTCCCGGTGCTCCCGCAGAGCTTGAAACCCATGTCCTTCCGGCGGGGCGGGTTCATGGCGGCCCGGTCGGCTGGGTCAAGGCGGCGCTGGCGATCCGCAAGGGACGGCGTATGGCGATCGACCTGATCCGCGAATTCGATCCCGCAGTTGTCGTTGGCTTCGGCGGCTATCCTTCGCTTCCCAGCCTGCTTGCCGCGCGCGCGACCAAGCGGCCCAGTGTGATTCACGAACAAAATGCCGTGCTCGGCCGTACCAACCGGCTGCTGGCTTCGCGCGTCGATGCGATTGCGGTCGCTTATCACAATATCCATCGCTTCCCGCCCAAGTGCGAAATGAAGCGCCATCTGACCGGCAATCCGGTGCGCGAAGAGGTGATCGCGATCCGCGACGACGGCTTTCCTCCATTGCCTGAGGATGGAATCTTCCGTCTGCTGGTGGTCGGTGGCAGTCTGGGGGCGACGATCTTGAGCGCCGTCGTCCCCGCGGCGATCGGGATGTTGCCGAAGGCATTGCTCGACCGGTTGCAGGTCGTGCAGCAGTGCCGCGAGGACGATCTGGCGGCGGTTCGCGCCAAATATGCCGAACTCGGCGTTGCGGCCGAATGCGCGGCCTATCTGCCCGATCTGCCCGAGCGGCTGCGCTGGGCACATCTGTTCATCGGTCGCGCGGGTGCGTCGACCGTCGCGGAGCTTGCCTGCGCTGGGCGCCCAGCACTGTTTGTACCCTATCCGCAGGCGATGGACGACCATCAGACCTATAATGTCGTCGATCTGGTGGATGCGGGCGGGGCGCAGTCCTTCCCCCAACCACAGTTCACCCCTGCCAATGTCGCCAAGCAGATTCAGCGTCTGGCACTGGAGCCCGGGGCGATCGAGCTGGCGGCGGAACAGGCTGCAAGCTGCGGCTTGCCCGAGGCGACGCGCACTCTGGCCGATCTGGTGGAATCCTTTGCGCCGCCACCCTTGATGGATGTGATCCGCGTCGGAGCCAGCGCGCAGCGCAAATCCGCGTCCGGCGTTGCTGCCGCGCGGCGGGAGGCGAAATAATGCGCGGCGTTGCAACCGACATCGGCACGATTCACTTCATCGGCATTGGCGGCATCGGCATGTCGGGGATCGCTGAGGTAATGCACAATCTGGGTTATCAGGTGCAAGGCAGCGATATCGCCGATTCCTATGTCGTCGAAGGGCTGCGCAAGCGCGGGATCAAGGTCGCGATCGGCCACGCGCCCGAAAATGTCGATGGCGTCGCGGTGGTCGTCACTTCGACGGCAGTACAGCGAGGCAATCCGGAGGTGGAGGCAGCCCTCGCGCAGCGTATCCCCATTGTCCGCCGCGCGGAAATGCTCGCCGAACTGATGCGGCTGAAATCGACCGTCGCCATCGCGGGGACCCATGGCAAGACGACGACGACCAGTCTTGTCGCCGCGCTTCTCGATGCGGGCGGGATCGACCCGACGGTGATCAACGGCGGTATCATCAACAATTACGGATCGAATGCGCGGCTCGGCGCGTCGGACTGGATGGTGGTCGAGGCCGACGAGAGTGACGGCAGCTTCCTGCGCCTCGACGGAACGATCGCGGTCGTCACCAACATCGATCCCGAACATCTGGATCACTACGGCAGCTTCGACGCGATCAAGGACGCCTTTGTCGAGTTTATCGAGAATGTGCCCTTTTACGGGGCGGCGATGCTTTGCCTCGACCATCCCGAGGTGCAGGCGATCATCCCGCGCATCCGCGACCGCCGCATCGTGACTTATGGCTTTTCGGCGCAGGCCGACGTGCGCGGGACCAATGTGGTGCCGGGGGCCTACGGCAACCGCTTCGATGTCGTCGTGCGCGACCGTGATGGGAACAGCCGCACGATCGAGGGCATTCATCTGCCGATGTCGGGCCGCCACAATGTCCAGAACGCGCTGGCGGCGGTCGCGGTGGCGCTCCACATGGGCGTATCGGACGAAAAGATTGCGTCGGGCTTCAAGGGCTTTGCCGGGGTCAAGCGCCGCTTCACCAAAGTCGGCGAGATTGCTGTCGAGGGCGGCGTCGTGACGGTAATCGACGATTATGCGCACCATCCCGTTGAAATCCGCGCTGTGCTGTCGGCGGCGCGCGAAGGCGCCGGGGCAGGGCGCGTCGTTGGCGTCGTCCAGCCGCACCGTTTTACGCGTCTGCGCGATCATATGGATGATTTCCAACAGGCGTTTAACGATGCCGACATTGTGCTGGCGTTGCCCGTCTATGCGGCCGGAGAGAGCGCGATCGATGGCGTGTCGTCGGACGCACTGACGCAGGGGCTGCGCGATCGTGGTCATCGCCACGCGCATGTCGTCGCTGACGCGGCTGCGCTCGCCGCAAGCATCGCCGAGAGTACGAAGGCGGGTGATCTCGGCGCGGGCGACATGATCATCTGCCTTGGCGCGGGCGACATCACGAAGATGGCGGCGGGTCTGGCGGGCGCGGTGGAGGGCCATGGTGCTTAACCTTCTGCGCCACCCTCTCAATCCGTTCGTATCGAGCGAAGTCGAGACACCGTGCACCCTGGCGCCCAGCCCGATGGACATCTCGACTTCGCTCGATGCGAACGGGAAGCGGGAAGGGGCGCGGTCTTGAGTGACACCGCCCCCCTCCCGGCCGTTCGCGGCAAGCTGACGGCCAAGGCCCCGCTGGCGCCGCTCGTTTGGTTCAAGTCGGGTGGCCCCGCCGACTGGCTGTTCGAGCCGAAGGACGCCGACGACCTCGCCGATTTCCTCCGCGATCTCGATCCCGCGATCCCGGTGATGGCCCTCGGCCTCGGATCGAACCTGATCGTCCGCGATGGCGGCTTTCCGGGCGTTGTCGTCCGGCTTGGCAAGGCGTTCGCGACAGTCGAGGGGCTGGACGCAACAACGCTTCGCTGCGGAGGCGGGGCGTCGGGGATCCTCGTTTCCTCGACCGCGCGCGACGCGGGGATCGCCGGGATGGAATTTCTGCGCTCGATCCCAGGTACGGTCGGGGGCTTCGTACGCATGAACGGCGGCGCCTATGGCAGCGAGGTCAAGGACATATTGGTCGAAGCTGATATTGTGTTGCGATCGGGGGAGCGTCGGACATTGCCGCTCGCTGATCTCGGGTACACTTATCGCCACAGCGAATTGCCCGAGGGCGCGGTGGTTGTCGGAGCTACCTTTCGTGGGCGGCCCGGCGATTCTGCCGCGATCCAGGCCGAAATGGACCGCATTTCAACCAGCCGCGAGGCCTCGCAACCCTTGCGTTCGAAGACCGGCGGTTCGACCTTCAAGAACCCGGACGGGCACAAGGCCTGGCAGCTCGTTGATGAGGCCGGCTGTCGTGGTTTTTCGGTCGGCGGCGCGCAGGTCAGCGAAAAGCACACCAATTTTCTGATCAACACCGGCGCTGCGACGAGTGCTGACATCGAGGCGCTTGGTGAGGAAGTGCGCCGCCGGGTGAAGGCGAACAGCGGTATCGACCTGCAATGGGAGATTCAGCGTGTTGGTATTGTTGCCGAAGCGCCAAGGGAGAATGTGGGAGTGGCGAAATGAGCCGGGGTCCGTGGCATGTCGTCGTCCTGATGGGCGGTTGGTCGGCCGAGCGCGAAGTGTCGTTGATGAGCGGCAAGGGCATTGCCGACGCACTGGAGTCTCGCGGCCACAAGGTCACACGCATCGATATGGGCCGTGACGTCGCGTTGCGGCTTGCCGAGGCGAAGCCCGACGTCGTGTTCAACGCGCTCCACGGTGTTCCCGGCGAGGACGGAACGGTGCAGGGGATGCTGGACCTGATGGGCCTCAAATATACCCACAGCGGGCTCGTTACTTCGGTAATCGCGATCGACAAGGAATTGACGAAGCAGGCGCTCGTGCCGCATGGTGTGCCCATGCCGACGGGGACCATGGTCGACAGCGAGAGCCTTTTTTCTACCGACCCGTTGCCGCGCCCCTATGTCCTGAAACCCGTCAACGAAGGGTCGTCGGTTGGGGTTGCGATCGTCAAGGACGACAGCAATTACGGCAATCCCATCGCGCGCGACGCGGTCGGTCCGTGGCAGGAATTCGACCGCCTGCTCGCCGAGCCTTTCATCAAGGGGCGTGAGCTTACCGTTGCGGTGCTCGGCGAAACGCCGCTCGCCGTTACCGAATTAAGGGTCAAGTCGGGATTCTACGACTATGACGCCAAATACACCGACGGCCTGACAGAGCATGTCTGCCCCGCCGAGGTGCCCGACGATGTCGCGCAGCGGATGAAGGATCTGGCGCTTCAGGCGCACCGGCTGCTTGGTTGCAAGGGGGCATCGCGCTCCGACTTTCGCTGGGATGACGAACATGGCTTGGCAGGCATCTTCCTGCTCGAGGTCAACACGCAGCCCGGCATGACCCCGCTCAGCCTGGTTCCGGAACAGGCGCGGGCGGTCGGGATCGACTATGCCGAACTTGTCGAGCGCATTGTGGAGGAAGCGCTATGAGCAGCACGCGGATCAAGCGTGCCAAGGCACCGCCGCGCCGCCCGGCGCGTGCGCCGCGGCGGCGCAAGAAGGTCCAGACCTCGCGGCTCGACAGCTTTATCAATGCGCTGCCGATCAGCCCCCAGCGCCTGCAGAAGGTGGCGAACTGGACCATCGGCCTTGGCCTGTTTGCGGCCTTCGGACTTGTCGCGCACGCGACAGGGGTGACGGCCAAGGTGCAGGAAGAATGGGCACAGGTCGTCGGCCGTGCCGGTTTCCAGGTAAAGAAGGTCGAGGTGGTCGGTGCCGATCGCATCGATCGTCTGAAAGTCTATGACATTGCCCTGGCCCAGAAAGATCGTTCGATGGCGGCGGTCGACCTCGACGACCTGCGCGGCGATCTGATGCAATATGGGTGGATCAAGGATGCCCGCGTGTCGCGCCGGCTGCCTGATACGCTCGTCGTCGATATCGTCGAGCGTACCCCGGCGGCGATCTGGCAGCATTCGGGGCGTCTGTCGCTGATCGATGACAAGGGCGTGGTCCTCGAACCGGTGACGGTCGCGACGATGCCCGACCTTCCCCTGGTGATCGGGCCGCGCGCCAACGAACAGTCGCAGCAGCTCGATACGCTGCTTGCCGAAGCAAGCTCGCTTAAGGAATTGCTCGCCGGGGCGACCTGGGTAGGCAACCGCCGATGGGATCTGCGTTTCCGCAGCGGCGAAACGCTTTCGCTTCCGGAAGGCGAGCCGGAGGCCAAGGCCGCGCTTGCCAAATTTGCGCATCTCGACGGCGCCAATCGGCTGCTTGGGCGGGGCATATTGCGCTTCGATATGCGCGATCCCGGGCGCTTCGTACTACGCCTGCCGCACGAAGGTCAGGTGGCGCCGGCAAAGCTGGACGAAGCCCGCGCTGCCGTCGACGCCGTGGCGGCCACGACCGCGTCGGCCGAGAAGGGATAGGGGAATGGCGCCGCCGCGCATCGAAAAGATCATCACCGCGCTCGATGTCGGGTCGTGGAAGGTCTGTGCGCTGATTGCGGGCCAGACCGCCGACGGACAGCTTCACGTCCTTGGCACCGGACAGCGCGAGAGCCGCGGGGTTCAGCGCGGATATGTTGCCGACATGGAACAGACCGAGCATGTGGTGCGCGAGGCGATTGAGCAGGCCGAGCGCATTGCGGGTCTGAACATCGACGATGTCTGGGTGTCCTTTTCTGCCGGCAGCCTGCTCAGCGACGTCGCACCGATCGAAAGCGAGCTTGGCGGGCACCGCATCGAACAGGAGGATGTCGACGACCTGCTCGCGGCGGGGCGCGCCGGGATCGACCCCGAAGGCCGAATGATCCTCCACGCGCAGCCTGCACTTTATACGCTCGACGGGCTGACCGGAGTGAAAAACCCGATCGGGCTCCACGCCGACCGGCTAGGGGTGGATATTCACATCATCATGGCCGACGGTGCGCCGGTGCGGAATCTGGAGTCGGCGGTGCGCCAGGCGCATCTTGACGTCAACGCGGTCGTGGCTTCGCCGATCGCCGCTGGGCTCTCCTGCCTGTCGGATGAAGAGCGCGACCTTGGTGTGGCGCTGGTCGAGCTCGGTGCAGCCGTCACGACGGTATCGCTCTATGCGGGTGGGATGCTCGTCGAAATGGCATCGCTGCCCTTTGGTGCGAGCGACATTACCGACGACATTGCCTCGGCCTTCGGTATCCGCCGCAGCCAGGCGCAGCGGCTTCAGAGCTTTTATGGTTCGGCTTCGGCCTCGCCGCGCGACAATAATGAGATCATCGAGCTGGATCCCGGCGCCCCGGCGGGCAGCGAATCGCCGCGCATCACGCGGGCGCAGCTCGTTTCCGTAATCCGCCAGCGTCTTGATGCGATGATGGGAGAAATCGGCCGGACGCTGAAGGATCTGCATTTCGTAGGGCCGATTGGGCGCCAGGTGGTGCTGGTCGGCGGCGGCGCAGACCTGAAAGGGATCGCCGATTACACGCAAAGCGCCCTTGGTCGCGCTGCGCGTGTCGGGCGACCGCGCGGCTTGCACGGGCTGCCGGATGCGCATAGTGGCCCCGCTTTCGCAACGCTGGCGGGTCTGGTTCTGTATGCTGCATCCGATCCGGTGGACCTACGTGACCTGTCGGTCATGGCACAGGATGTCTATCGCCCGAAGGGCGGGGGCATCATCCATCGGCTGATGGTTGCGCTAAAAAGCAGTTTCTAGGCCTCTGGCCGACGAAAAGGTTAATTTTTTGGGTGATTCCGACGTCACAATAGTGCAATGCGGGTGACAGGAATCCGGGCGGCAGGACCACCGTCCGTCTGGGTCGCATGGACAGGGAAGCGGCACCGGTTCGCCGCTGCAGGGAGATTGTTTGATGAGCATCAATATTGGCCCGCCGCAGGTCGATGAGCTGAAGCCGCGCATCGCGGTTATCGGTGTCGGCGGCGCGGGCGGCAATGCCATCGCCAACATGATTGCCGCCCGCGTCGAGGGCGTCGATTTCATCGTGGCCAATACCGACGCGCAGGCGCTGAACGCCTCGCCGGCCGAGAGGCGCATCCAGTTGGGGACGCAGATCACCCAGGGACTGGGTGCGGGGTCGCGGCCCGAGGTCGGCCGCGCTGCGGCCGAAGAAAGCATCGCGCAGGTCGAAGAGGCACTGAACGGGGCGCATATGTGCTTCGTGGCGGCAGGTATGGGCGGCGGCACGGGGACCGGCGCGGCTCCGGTGATTGCCAAGGCGGCCCGCGATCGCGGCATTCTGACGGTCGGCGTCGTGACCAAGCCCTTCACTTTCGAGGGCAATCGCCGCATGCGTTCGGCCGAATCCGGCATCGCCGAGTTGCAGGACCATGTCGATACGCTGATCGTCATTCCCAACCAGAATCTCTTCCTGGTCGCCAATCCGAACACGACCTTCAAAGAAGCCTTCACCATGGCGGACGAAGTGCTTCAGCAGGGCGTGCGCGGCATCACCGACCTGATGGTCATGCCCGGCCTTATCAACCTCGACTTTGCCGACGTGCGCAGCGTCATGCGCGAAATGGGCAAGGCGATGATGGGAACGGGCGAGGCAGAGGGCGACGGTCGTGCGCTCGAAGCGGCTCAGAAAGCCATCGCCAACCCGCTGCTCGACGGCGTGTCGATGGCAGGGGCAAAGGGCGTCATCATCTCGATCACCGGCGGCGAGGACATGCGCCTGATGGAGGTCGACGAAGCGGCGAATCATATTCGCGAACTGGTGGATCCCGACGCCAACATCATCTGGGGCAGCGCCTTTAACGAAGGGCTGGAAGGCAAGATCCGCGTCTCGGTCGTCGCGACCGGAATCGACAGCAATGGCGATGCGGCGGCAGCGCCGGCTCCTGCTGCGCGTAGCTTCTCTTTCCAGCCGGCCCGCGCCGCAGCGCCCGCCCCGGTGGTGGAAGAGGTGATTGCGCCGGTTGCCGAAGAAACGCCGGTCGAGATTGCGGCTGAACCAGCCGCGGTCGCGCCCGATCCGGCTCCAGGCTTTTCGCTCGGCGCGGCTCCGGAACAGAGCGCACCGGAAACAGCCCCGGCGCCGGAAGAAGAGCCGATGGAATTGTCGCATGTCGCGGCAACCTACGACGATACCGCCGACGAACTGCTGCTTGGTGAGCCGCAGGCGCCCACCGGTGGCTTCGGTGCTCCCCCTGCCAGCGAAGCGCCCGCGCGCTCGGTTGGCGGCGGCACCCTGTTCGAACGCATGTCGCGCCTGTCGCGTGGCGGTGCGCCGGCGGAAGGTGGCGAAGCGGCCAAGGACGACGGGGTGGATATCCCGCGCTTCCTGAACCGCCAGAATAACCAGTAACAGGGCTTTCGATCGGCCGCTCCCCAGGGCAAGGCGGACCGGAAACGGGATGATTGTGCCCATGCGGCTATTCAGACTGACGGCCAGGCCGGGAGGCGTGCGACACCATGTCGCCGCCCTCGGTGCGCTGTTCCTTTCAACTGCGGCCCTGACGCCGGTGCAGGCGATGCAGGCAGCGGGCGGTCCCGACGCCGCGACGAAGGCGGCGATGGACAAGCGCGCGGCGGCGCGGACCTTGTTGTCGTCGGCGCTCGCGCGGATCGCTGCGAACAGCAATGATGCCTCGGCGCTGCTCGATGCGGGGCGTGCTTCGATCGACCTCGACGACCATCGGGCGGCGCTCAGCTTTCTGCTGCGTGCCGAACAGATCGCCCCGCGCGATGCCGCGGTAAAGGCCGCGCTGGGTTCGGCGATGGTCCATATGGAAAATCCGACCCGGGCGCTCGATTATTTTGGCGAGGCGCAGCTGCTTGGCGCGCCGGAACGGTTGCTGCTTGCTGATCGCGGTTTGGCGCGCGACCTGTTGGGCCAGCAGGATGCGGCTCAACGCGACTATCAGCTTGCACTGACGGCGGCGCCGAGTGTCGAAGTGACGCGGCGCTATGCGATTTCGCTTGGCATTAGTGGCGATCCCGATCGAGCGGTCCAGCTGTTGACGCCGCAGCTTCGTACCCAGGATCGTGGTGCGTGGCGCACCCGCGCGATGGTCCTGGCAATGAACGGACGCGAGGTCGAAGCGACCGAGATCGTCAACGCGACGATGCCCGCGCCGCTTGCCAAGAATATCCTGCCATATCTGGTCCAGATGGACCGGCTCAATCCTGCCCAGCAGGCAGCAGCGGCGCATTTCGGACGCTTTCCTGAGGGGCAGCTCGGGCCCAAGCGAAAGCCTGTCCAGATGGCGGCGGCAACGCCGGCACCCGCAGCGGTTGTTGCGCCGGCCCAGAAACCGCGCCGCCGCGACGGAGCTGCTGAAAAGCGGCCTAGCGGCGCAGTGGTGCCCGCGCCTGTCCGGACTGCGGCGGCGACGCCCGCGCCGCGCCCGGTTCCTGCGAAACCCGCACCCGCACCCGCACCGGTTGCGGCGGCGGCGCCCACCCCGTCCACACCCGCCCCGATAAGGTCGGCACCTGCCTTGACTGCGCCGCCGAAGCCGGCGTCGGTTTCTACGCTGCCGTCTGCTTCATCGACATCGGCGGCTGCCGCTGCTCGGCCGTCGTCTGCGCCGACGTCGCCCGTCGGCGCGGTGATCAATAGCGGCTCCGGGCCGGTCGGCCCCGGCTTCTCGATCAACGAAAATCCGCCTGCCGCGGCTCCGCCTCTGCCGCCGGGCCGACCAGCGCCAGCGAGCGCAACTCCACCTTCGGCACCGCTGGCTTCGATGGCCTCGCTGGGCGACATCATCGGCTCGATCGAGATTCCAGCCGAGGAAATGGAGCGTCAAGAGAATGCCGTGGGCGCGGACGTGCTGGCGCGCTTGCAACTCGAAAAGCGTCGCGCGGAGGCTGCCGAAGCCGCCAAGCGCGAGAAGGAAGCGGCGGCCGCCAAGGCAAAGGCAGAGGCCGACGCCAAGGCGAAGGAAGAGGCTGACCGCAAGAAAGCCAATCCCGCCCGCCAATGGGTCCAGATTGCCACCGGATCGAACCCGCGGGCGTTGGCGTTCGACTATAATCGCTTCACCAAGAAACATGCCGCTCTCTTCAAGGGCAAGTCGGGTTCGACCGCCGAATGGGGGCGTACGCGCCGACTGCTTGTCGGTCCTTTCAAGGATCGAAAGTCCGCGCAGGCGTGGCTCGACGATTTCAAGAAGGCGGAAGGGGATGGTTTCCTCTTCAACAGTGGCCCCGGCGAAGTGGTCGAGCCGATCAAGTGAGTATCGCCGCTTGCGCCAGCGATCCCTTCCAGACGCGGGGAAGGCGGTATGAAGAGGTGGGGCGCGTCGTACGCGGGCCGCGTGATGTGTTCCAGCGTGACCGCGACCGGATCATCCATTCGATCGCCTTTCGGCGTCTGCGCCACAAGACGCAGGTGTTCGTCGCTCCCGACGGCGATCATTATCGGGTTCGCCTGACCCACAGCATCGAGGTGGCCCAGATCGGTCGCGGCATTGCGCGGGCACTGGGCCTCAACGAGGATTTGACTGAAGCCCTGTGCCTCGCGCACGACATCGGCCACCCGCCCTTCGGCCATGCAGGGGAAGCCGCGCTCAAATCGGCGATGCAGGCACATGGTGGTTTCGATCACAACGGTCACACCCTGCGCACGCTGGCGCGGATCGAATGCCCCTATCCGCGTTTCGACGGTCTCAACCTGACTTGGGAAACGCTGGAGGGGCTTGCCAAGCATAATGGTCCAGTTCGCCGACCGGGCTGGGCGCTCGCCGATATCGACGCTGATTTTCCGCTCGACCTTCGCAGTCATGCGAGCCTGGAGGCGCAGATCGCGGCAGTTGCCGATGACATCGCCTATGACAATCATGATATCGATGATGGCCTGCGTGCCGGGCTGCTCGACCTCGACCAGTTGATGGAACAGCCTTTCGTCGCGGCCAATTTTCGTGCGGTGGAGGCACGTTTCGGCGGGGCGCCGCACGACCGGTTGCTGCGCGAACTGGTGCGCGACCAGATTGGCGTGATGGTGAATGATGTGATTGCCGCGACCCGCGCCAATGTCGAGCAAGCGGGGGCGCAGAGCGTGGAGGATGTTCGCGCCGCCGGGCGCACGCTGGGTGGATTCTCGGCAGAGCTTGAGGCCAAGGAACGCGACCTCAAGCGCTTCATGTACGCCAACCTCTATCATCACCCATCGCAGCTTGCGGCCGCAGAAGCGGCTAGTCAGGTCATCGGGCGGTTATTCGCCGCCTATCAGGACGATCCGCGTCTGATGGGCGAAGACTGGTCATCGCGGCTCCCAGACGAAGACGCCGCGACCGTTCGTCATATCGGCGATTATATCGCAGGGATGACCGATCGCTTTGCTATTGATCGCTATGCCGACATTTTCGGTCGCGACGCGGTGCCGACCGCGCTGGCTCATGTCTGACGCGCTACTTGTCGGGGCAACCGGCCTCGTCGGCAGCATGGTTGCTGCGCAATATCCGGCCGAAAAGTTGGCGATCCTGGCACGAAGAAGCCCGGTGGTCGGCGTGGCTGGCCCCGGTTGGCGTGTCGCGCCGGTCGACCAATGGTGCGCCGTTGTGGCGCAGGAACGGCCCCAGGTGCTGATTTCCTGCCTTGGTACGACCATCCGTGCTGCGGGATCGCAAGCCGCATTTCGCGCTGTCGATCATGATCTTGTTCTGGCGGTCGCCGGGGCGGCGCGGCGCGCGGGCGCGCGGCGGATGATCGCCGTCAGTTCGGTCGGAGCCTCATCGGCCAGTCGCAATTTCTACCTTCGGACAAAGGGGGAGGTGGAGGACGCGCTGAGGGCGCTCGATTTCGACTGTCTCGACCTGCTGCGTCCCGGCCTACTGACCGGCGACCGCCAGGGCCCGCTGCGAATCGGAGAGCGACTCGCGGCGATCGCTGCGCCCTTCACCGATGCAGCCCTGCATGGCGGGCTGCGCCGATACCGGTCGATACCGGCACAGACGGTCGCGGCCGCGATTGTCGCCCTGTCGTCGGAGCGGGGACCGGGCGTGTATATCCACGAAAACGACGATATTCGCGCGCTGGCCGATTGACTCCGCAAAGGGGCAGCGCCAAGGCACGAACGTCCGTCGAGCCTCGCAAGAGATTCGACCGGCGGCGCGGGAGAGCGCGGGTGTCCGCAAGGGCGACTCGCCACCGAAGGAGCAACCGCCCCGGAAACTCTCAGGTCAAAAGGACCGCGCTGGCTGGAACGGGCACTCTGGAAAGCGTTCCGTCGCCCGCCGATGCGGGAGGGGCGGAGCCACCGAAGGGGTAACCCCGCCGCCGTCCCACCCCGCGGGCGGATGGGGGAAAACTCTCAGGTTCCCGTGACAGAGGGGGCATGGCAGCAGGACGGCACAGGGCCGTGCCTTGCCATGTCAACCGCGGGAGACTGACATGACGGATACGCAGCAGATGGACGGCGAAGGCGCGCTGGAGACGGCGGTGCTGCCGCTCGACGCCTGGCACCGCGCAAAGGGCGCGCGAATGGTCGAGTTCGCGGGCTACTGGATGCCCATCCAATATGAAGGCATCATGGCCGAGCATCTGTGGACCCGCGAGAATGCGGGCCTTTTCGACGTCAGCCACATGGGGCAGCTGGCGCTGAGCGGCGAAGGCGTTGCCGACGCGCTTGAAACGCTGGTTCCCGGCGATATTTCGGCGCTGAAGCCGGGGCGAATGCGCTATTCGCTGCTGCTTGCCGAGGACGGCGGCATTCTCGATGATCTGATGATCACCAACGAGGGCGACCAGCTTGGCATCGTCGTCAATGGCGCCGTGAAATGGGATGATATTGCCCATCTGCGCGAACATCTGCCCGATGCGATCACGCTCAATCACCATGACGAGTATGGCCTGCTCGCGCTTCAGGGGCCGAAGGCGGTTGCGGCGCTTTCGCGGCTCGTCCCCGAAGCGGCTGGTCTGGTCTTCATGCAGCATTGCCGTGCCAACTGGCAGGGGCATGCCATCGCGCTCAGCCGTTCGGGCTATACCGGCGAGGATGGGTTCGAAATCTCGCTGCCGTTTGAGGCATTGACGGCCTTTGCCGATGCACTGTGCGCGATGGAAGAGGTGAAGCCGATCGGACTTGGCGCGCGCGATAGCCTGCGGCTCGAGGCAGGCTTGCCGCTCTACGGCCATGATCTCGATCCCGCGATCGATCCGGTCGAGGGCGATCTGGGTTTCGCCATTTCGAAGCGCCGCCGCGAAGAAGGCGGCTTTCCGGGCGCCGCGCGTATTCTTGGGCACCTTGCTGACGGCAGTGCGCGCAAGCGCGTGGGATTGCTGGTCGATGGCAAGATGCCGGTGCGCGAGGGCGCCAAGCTGTTCGACGGGGACAGCGAAGTCGGCGTCGTTACCTCCGGCGGTTTCGCGCCGAGCGTCGGTGCGCCGATTGCGATGGGCTATGTCCCCACCGGCCTTTCCGAACCCGGCACCGCGCTGGCGGCCGAGGTTCGTGGCAAGCCCGTGGCCGTCACGGTCGCGGCCATGCCGTTCGTCCCTCATAATTATGTCCGTAAAACAGGAGCTTGAGCGATGCCGCGTTACTATACTGAAGAGCATGAATGGGTCGATGTCGATGGCGACGTCGCGACCGTCGGCATTACCGATTTCGCGCAGAGCCAGCTTGGCGACATCGTGTTCGTCGAAGTTCCCGATGCCGGCGCCGAACTGACCGCGGGCGGCGACGCTGCCGTGGTTGAATCGGTGAAGGCGGCGAGTGACGTCTATGCGCCCGTCGATGGCGTCGTGACCGAAGGCAATGGCCAGTTGGAAGAAGATCCCGCGCTGGTGAACAGCGATCCCGAGGGTGAAGGCTGGTTCTTTCGCATGACGCTTGGCGACAAGAGCCAGCTCGATGGTCTGATGAACGCCCAGGCGTACAAGGAATTCATCGCCGATCTGTGATCGATAGTCACTTCCTGCTTGAAGGAAGGGGGAGTGGGATGATGACATCGCTGTCCTTTGCCAGCATGATGGCCCGCCAGACGGAATGCGCAGCGCGATGAGCGCGGCGGATTCCGTGCGGGGCGCGTGCCGCCTGATGGTCGCGACGCCGATCTATGACGGCGCGCAGGGCAGCTATGTCCGGGCGGCCCTCGACCTCGCGCTCAAGGCGCAGGCGGAGGGGGTCGCCGTGCGCTTTGAATTCATTCTCTATCAGCCCGATGTATCGCGCGCCCGCAACATGCTGAGCGCGATGTTTCTCGCCAGCGACTGCACCCATTTGCTGTTCGTCGATGCCGATATCGATTTTGCGGCCGAGGATATTTTCGCGATGCTGCGCGCGATGGCCGAGCGGGAAGATTGCGCGGTGCTGGGCGCTGCCTGCCCGCGGCGGATGATTCACTGGGGCCATGTCGCGCGGGCTGTCGAGACCGGGGTAGCGGCACATAATCCCGCCGATCTTGCGCGTTTCGGCGGCGAGTTCGCCTTGCACTTTCTCGATCCCGAACTGCATTTCTCGCTGACCGATCTGGTGGAACTGACGCGGCTCGGGACCGGACTGATGTTGATCCGCCGTGACGTGCTCGAAAATCTGCGCGCGGCGGGCAAGGATCTGGCCTTTCGTCCCGACCCCGCCGAACGCCAGGCGCACGGGGCGGGCGAAGAAGCCCATGCCTTCTTTCAGCCGACGATTGATCCGGACAGCAGGGCCCTGCTGTCCGAAGACTATGCCTTCTGCCGACGCGCCCGCGCCGCCGGCTTTCGTATCTGGCTCGCCCCGTGGGTGCGTACCACCCACAGCGGGCCGATGATCTTCCGGGGTTCGCTTCCCGATCTTGCGCAGCTTCAGGCTGCAAATTCAGCTTCTTCAGCGGAGTAGTTCATGCGTTATCTTCCCCTGACTGCCGATGACCGCGCGGCGATGCTCGCCGCCGTCGGCGCATCGACCATCGATGATCTGTTCGCCGACGTTCCGGCGGAAGCGCGGCTTTCCGGGCCGATCGAAGGCCTGCCGATGCACGCGAGCGAGCTCGCCGTCGAACGCCATATGGCGGCGCTGTCGCGGCAGAATCGCGCGGCGGGCGATGGGCCCTTCTTCCTTGGGGCCGGGGCCTATCGCCATCATGTTCCGGCCAGCGTCGACCATCTGATCCAGCGCGGCGAATTTCTGACCGCCTATACGCCCTATCAGCCGGAAATCGCGCAGGGCACGCTGCAGATGTTGTTCGAGTTCCAGTCGCAGGTCGCGCGGTTGTTCGGAACCGATGTCGCCAATGCGTCGATGTACGACGGCTCGACTGCTTGCTGGGAAGCGATCGTCATGGCGCGCCGCATCACGAAGCGCAGCAAGGCGCTCCTGTCGAACGGCCTGCATCCCCATTATCGCAGTGTCGCGCGCACGATGGCGAAATATACCGGGGACCAGCTTGTTGATAGCGATCCGACACTGGATGCCGCCACCGACTGGGCCGCACTCGCGGGGGCAGTGGACAAGGAAACGAGTTGCGTCGTCGTGCAATATCCCGACATATTGGGGCGGATCGATGATATGACGGCGCTGGCTGCGGCCTGTCAGTCGCATGGCGCTCTGCTGATTGCGGTCGTGACCGAACCTGTTGCTCTGGGGCTGATCAAGGCGCCGGGCGAAATGGGCGCCGATATTGTCGTGGGCGAAGGGCAGGCGATTGGCGTCGGGCTGCAATTCGGGGGACCTTATGTCGGCTTGTTCGCCTGCAAGTCCAAATATGTCCGCCAGATGCCGGGTCGCCTGTGCGGCGAAACGGTTGATGCCAAGGGCAAGCGCGGTTTCGTGCTGACCCTGTCGACGCGCGAACAGCATATTCGCCGGGAAAAGGCGACCAGCAATATCTGCACCAATGCAGGGCTTTGTGCGCTGGCCTTCAGCATTCACATGACCTTGCTCGGCGAAGCTGGCCTGCGCCAACTCGCCGCAATCAACCATGGCCGTGCAAAGGTTGCAGCCGGCGAACTGGCGAAAGTTCCGGGTGTGTCGTTGATGAACGACGGCTTTTTTAACGAATTCACGCTGCGGCTTCCCACCGCGGCGCGCCCCGTGGTCCACGCGCTCGCCGAAAAGGGCGTGCTCGGCGGCGTATCGCTCGGTCGCCTCTATCCCGACAACGCCGGGCTGGCGAACGGGCTGGTCGTTGCCGTAACCGAAACCGTGACCGAAGATGATATCGCCGCCTTTGCCGCGGCGCTGAAGGAGGTGCTGGCATGACCGCGCTCAACCCCGCCGGCTGGCGTCCTGAAATGAATGTCGCGGGTGGTGCCGACGACAATGTGACCTTCACCGGCAATCGCGCGCTGATGCTCGAAGAACCGTTGATCTTCGAAATCGGATCGACGGCGACCACCGGCGTCGATTTCGACGAGACGGTGCCGACCGCCGATCTTGGTTCGCTGATGCGCAGCGACCCCATTGGCCTGCCCGGGCTCAGCGAGTCCGAAACGGTGCGCCATTACACCCGCCTGTCGCGTCAGAATTATGCGATCGATCTCGGCCTCTTCCCGCTGGGAAGTTGCACGATGAAGCACAATCCCCGTCTCAACGAAAAGGTCGCACGGATGCAGGGCTTTGCCGACGTCCACCCCTTGCAGCCGCAGGAAACGGTGCAAGGCGCGCTCGCCGTCATCAACGAACTTGCAGTGTGGCTCATCGAACTCACCGGCATGTACGGTGTCGCGATGTCGCCCAAGGCAGGGGCGCATGGCGAACTGTGCGGCATCCTCTGCATCAAGGCGGCGCTCGAAGCGCGCGGAGAGGATCGGCGCGTGCTGCTGGTGCCCGAAAGCGCCCATGGCACCAATCCGGCGACTGCGGCGTTCGCGGGCTTTACGGTAGAGGATATTCCGGCGACCAAGGAAGGGCGCGTCGATCTGGCGGCGCTGAAGGCTCGGCTCGGCCCCGATGTTGCAGGGGTGATGATCACCAATCCCAACACCTGCGGCCTGTTCGAACGGGACATGAAGGCGATTTCGGACGCGGTCCATGCGGCGGGCGGCTATGTCTATTGCGACGGCGCCAATTTCAACGCGATCGTCGGCCGCGTGCGCCCTGGCGACCTCGGCATCGATGCGATGCACATCAATCTCCACAAGACCTTCTCGACCCCGCATGGCGGCGGCGGTCCGGGTTCGGGGCCGGTCGTCCTGTCGGAAGCGCTAGCACCCTATGGCCCCATTCCCTATTCGGCGCGCTATGCCGACGGGTCATTCAAACTGGTCGAAGAGGAAAGCGCGGGCGACGAACATCCCGATACTTTTGGCCGTATGACCGCCTTCCACGGCCAGATGGGTATGTTTACACGCGCGCTGACCTATATCCTCAGCCACGGTGCTGACGGGCTGAAGCAGGTCGCCGAAGATGCCGTGCTGAACGCGAACTATGTGCTGCGCAGCCTCGAAGACGTGCTCGACGCGCCTTTCGCGACGTCGGGCCCGTGCATGCACGAGGCGCTGTTCAGCGATCGCGGCCTTGCAGAGGGTTTCTCAACGCTCGACATCGCCAAGGGGCTGATCGACGAGGGTTATCACCCGATGACGGTCTATTTCCCGCTCGTCGTCCATGGTGCGATGCTGATCGAACCCACCGAGACCGAATCGAAGGCGGTTCTCGACCAGTTCATCGGCGCCTTGCGCAGCATCGCGCTGCGGGCCAAGAACGGCGACCCCGCACTCAAATCGGCGCCGCATTTTGCACCGCGCGCGCGGCTCGACGAAACAGCGGCGGCGCGCAAGCCAGTGCTGGCATGGAGCGACGGCGAATAGGCGGGAAAGCGGAAAGGAAGGCGATTGGATGAACTGGGACACGCTGTTCACCCTGACCAACGGCTGGGCGCTCGCGGCTTGGGCGGCGCTCGCCTTCCTGCCGCGCGGACCAAAGACGTTGGCCCTGATCCTCTATCTGGGCGTCGCCTTGTTGTGCCTTACCTATATGACGGCGCTGATCGGCGTCATGTCGGGCGGGATGGACCCCCAGGGGCCGCGCGCCGCCACTGACTTTACGACATTGTCCGGCGTCATGGCGCTCTTTGACACAAAGGGCGGAGCGGTGATCGGTTGGACGCATTACCTGGCGTTCGACCTGTTCGTTGGCATGTGGATCGCCCGCGATGCCGATCAAAAGGGCTTCAGCCGCGTGGCGCAATTCCCCTTCCTGTTCCTGACGCTGATGTTCGGCCCGATCGGCCTGCTCGGCTGGCTCGTGGTGCGCGATCGCCGCGCGCGAGCCCAGACAAAAGCGCAGGCGAAGGCGGCGTGACGCCACAGCCCTGGATGCCGGCTGATGGCGGCGCGGCGGCCAAACGACACGCGCCGGCAACGCTGCGCAATCGTGACGCCATTGCCGCGGTGCTCGCCGAATGGCTGCCCGAAACGGGAATGGTGCTGGAGGTGGCGAGCGGGTCGGGCGAGCATATCGTCCATTTCGCATCGATATTTCCCGACCTCAACTGGCAGCCAAGCGACCCCGATCGTGATGCGCTGACCTCGATCGCGGCGTGGAGCGCAGAAGGGAATGCAGACGAGAGCTTCGAAGGGGGCTGTCGTGCCAATCTTCTGTCGCCGCTCGCGCTCGATGCCTCGGCGTCCGAATGGCCGGTTACGCGGGCCGATGCGCTGCTGTGCATCAACATGGTGCATATCAGCCCATGGGCGGCGACATTAGGGTTGTTCTCCGGCGCTGCGCGGCTGCTTTCGTCTGGCGCGCCGTTGATCCTCTATGGCGCCTATTTCGATGCCGCCGTGCCAACCGCGGAGAGCAATCTGAGTTTCGATGCCAATCTGCGGGAGCGCAATCCCGAATGGGGGCTTCGCGACCTCGGCGAGGTGAAGCAGGCGGCGGCGGCATCCGCCCTGCGCTTTTGCGAACGCCGGGTGATGCCCGCCAATAATCTGATGCTGCTTTTCCGCCGCGACTGACGCGGCTTGGCTGTGAAACAGGCCTGCGAGAGGCTTGGCTGGCGGGGCTGGCACAAGTGGCAGGGTAGGGCGATGGCGACTTTACGTCGCCGACGCATTCGTTAGCCTGCCCCCTCAATCGCGCGAAAAGACGCGATTCGAGGAGAGCGATGATGGCGCGCGATGTTTCCGATCTGGTGACTTTCGACGAGTTTCTGATTCACTGGGCGGCGGATCGACCGGAGCGGACAGCCCTGCGCGAGGACGGGCATGTCTATAGCTATGAGGATCTCGATAATCTGACGGCACGGGTTGCATCGGCGCTGCTCGCAAGAGGCCTCGTCAAGGGCGATCGTATCGCGTGGATCGGCAAGAATAGCGACCTTTATTTCATTCTCTTTTACGGCGCCGCGCGGGCGGGCATCGTGATGGCGCCCATCGGCTGGCGGCTTGCACCGGCCGAATGGGCCTTCATCGTCAACGACACCCGCGCCAAGATGGTTTTTGCCGGGCCGGGGTTCGATGAATTGGCAGGCCAACTGGCGGACAAGCTGGATCACGCGCCCGAAATCGTAACCGCCGATGCGGCGCGCGCGATGATCGCCGGTGCGGAACGGACGGCTTTCGATCCGGCCGGTCCCGATGATGCGGTGCTCCAGCTCTATACGTCCGGAACGACCGGAAACCCCAAGGGGGCGGTGCTATCGAACCGCAATTTGTTTGCGCTGCGCAAACATTCGAACGACCTCGACCTGCCCTATACGAAATGGGAAGAGGACGAGGCGGTGTTGGTGGCGATGCCGTGCGCGCATATCGGCGGCACCGGTCTTGGTATCATGGCACTCGCGGCGGGTTTGCCGGGTATTGTGCTTGCCGAATTCAACCCCGACGGTGTTTTCGACGCGGTCGAGCAGCATGGGGTCACGCGTTTCTTCATGGTGCCCGCAGCCTTGCAGATGTTGCTGATGCACCCGCGCTGCGCCAGCGTCGATTACGGTCGGTTGAAATATATCCTCTATGGCGCGGCGCCGATCCCGCTGGAGCTGCTGCGCCAGTGCATTCAGATGTTCGGGGCGCAGTTTATCCAAGCTTATGGCATGACCGAGACCACCGGCACCATTTCGATGCTGCCGCCGGAGGATCATGACCCGGCGGGCAACAAGCGGATGCGTTCGGCGGGCAAGCCGCTGCCGGGGGTCGAGATCCAGATCGTCGGGGCCGACGGGGCGGAGCTTCCTGTCGGCGAGGTGGGCGAAGTCGTGACCCGATCATCGAACAATATGCTTGGTTACTGGAACCTGCCCGATGCCACCGCGAACACCATGTCCGGTGATGGCTGGATCCGTACTGGTGACGCGGGATATATGGACGAGGACGGCTATCTCTTCATTCACGATCGGGTGAAGGACATGATCATCTCCGGCGGCGAAAATGTCTATCCGGCGGAGGTCGAAAGCGCGATCTTCGGCCACCCGGCGGTGCAGGAGGTGGCGGTAATCGGCATACCCGACGCGAAGTGGGGCGAAACGGTAAAGGCCGTGTGCGTTCCCAAACCCGGTGCGACGATCGACGAAGCCGATGTCATCGCCTGGGCGCGGGATCGGATTGCTCCTTTCAAATGCCCGCGCAGCGTTGACGTGATTGCGGCGCTGCCGCGCAATGCCAGCGGCAAGATTCTGCGCAAGGATCTGCGGGCGCCCTATTGGCAGGGCTATGAGCGCATGGTGAACTAAAGGACCGATCCGATGCACAGGGGGGAATTGGACGCCTTTCGCGCAGAGGTGCGCGATTGGCTTGCCGCCAACTTGACCGACGAACTGCGCGAGGCAGCGGCGCGTGCGACCAGCGTGTTCGTCGATCGGCCTCACGTTCTGGCGTGGCAGGCGATACTGAACCGCAAGGGATGGGTCGCGCCGCACTGGCCCCGCGAATATGGCGGCACGGGCTGGGACGAGGAACAGCGCCATATTTTTGCGTCCGAATGCGCTGCGGCGGGGGCACCCAGCCTGTCGCCGATGGGATTGCGCATGGTTGCGCCCTGCATCATGCGGTTCGGAACGCCGGAGCAGAAGGCGCATTATCTGCCCCGCCTCCTGTCGGGGGAGGATTATTGGTGCCAGGGCTATTCGGAACCGCAATCGGGGTCTGACCTTGCCAGCCTGTCGATGCGCGCCGACGTCGATGGCGACGACTATGTCCTGAACGGGTCCAAGATGTGGACCACCCATGCCCATTATGCGAACCGCATGTTTTGTCTCGTGCGCACCAATCGTGACGGACGGCCGCAACAGGGGATCAGTTTCCTCCTTCTCGATATGGCCTCGCCGGGGATCGAGGTGCGCCCGATCCTGTCCTTGTCGGACGATCATGACTTTAACGAGGTGTTCTTCGACGACGTCCGGGTGCCGCGCACGAATCTTTTGGGGGAGGAAGACCAGGGGTGGGGCGTTGCCAAATACCTCCTCGAGTTCGAACGTACGGCCGCCTATGCGGCGGGGCTTGCGGCAAGTCTGGACCGGTTGCTTGTCAGCGCCGCCGCGCGCGAGGGCGGCCAGGGCGGCGGGTTGCTTGACGACCGCGCGATCCGGGCGCGCTTCGCCCGCCTCTACACCGACGTTCAGGCGATCCACGCGGCCGAACAGCGGATGATGGCGACGATCGCGAAGGGGCGCAGTCCGGGCCCTGCCTCTTCGATGCTGAAAGTGCAGGGCACTGAAACGCAGCAGCATATCCAGGAGCTGGCGCTCGAAATCGCCGGTCCCTATGCCGCCGTCCATCAGCCCGCGGCGCGCGTAACCGGCAGCAACATCGACCCGGTGGGGCTCGAAGACGACCTCACCGCCTCGGCCCGCTATTTCAATGGCCGCGCCGCTTCCATCTACGGTGGGTCGAACGAAATACAGCGCAATATCATGGCCAAGTTGATGCTTGGCCTGTGACGGCCCTGACCGCGCGCTCAGCCTTTCGGCATGGTCCGCGCTATCCGGCCTTTTGCCTTTCACGGGCGCGTCGAAAGGCGTCGCGGGCGGTGCAGCGCGCCAGCCATGCACGGGTCGCATCACCCAGCACATCGTCGGCGCCCAGCGTCGTTGCCAGAAAGGCGGCATAGGCAATGACGATATCGGCGATGGTAAAGCGTCCCGCGACCAGCCATTCGCGCCCGTCGGACAGAGCGGCCTCGATGCTCTTGGCTCGTCCGCCGAAAAAGGCCCTGTAATCCTCGACCGCCTGCGCCAGTCGCCGTTCTTCGGGCTCGACGCGGTTATAGCGGATCATGACGGCGAGCGGAAAGGTCAGGGTGGCGTCGCTGCGGTGCAGCCAGTTGCGCCATTGCCAATAATCTGCCTCGTCACGGGTCAGTTCAAGCGAAGTGCCGACGGCGATGCGTTCGCAGATCGCCGCCGATTCGGTCATCAAACGTCCGTCCTCGACCCAGCCGGGCACGGTCATCAGCGGGTTGACCGCGCGATATTCCGGCGCGAAGGCGCGGGGTGGAAAGGGCAGGGTCCGCAGGTCGATCGCCATTCCCGTTTCCTCGGCGGCCCACAAACAGCGCAGCGACCGGGAATCGGGGCAATGATACAGGACCGGCGGCGTCATGCGGCAATCTCCTTGGCGCGTTCGATGGCGCGGCGATGTTCGCGCCAGGCGATGAACAATCCGCTCGCAACAATCAGTGGCGCACCGATCCAGGTGGTCTCGGCGGGAAAGGTTCCAAAGAACCACCAACCCGCCGCAATGGACCAGAGCAACGCCGAATAGTCCATCGGGATCACGACCGCGACCGGGGCCAGGCGCAGCGCGGCGGTCAACGCCATCTGCGCAATCGCACCCGACAGGCCCAGGCCGAACAGCAGCATCCATTCGTAGAGGTCATAGGGCCGAAAGACGAAGGGCAGGGCAATCCCCAGCGGCACCATCGACAGCAGGCTGAACCAGAACACGATCGTCGCAGAGCTTTCGGTGCGGCCGAGGTCGCGAATCGCGATGGTGATAAGCGCAGTCATTAGCGCTCCGGCCAGCGCGATCGCCAACCCCAGCCCATGGTCGCCCGAAAAGCCGCCCGCGAATCCGGCACCGGGGTTGAGGACGACCAATACCCCGGCAAACCCGACGATGACGGCACCCCATCTTTGCCATCCAGTCGGTTCGCCCAGCAACAGAGCGGCAAAGATCACGGCAAAGATCGGCACCGACAGGCTGATGGTCGTCGCTTCGGCCATCGGCAGAAAAATCATCCCGCCGAAATTGCAGGCCATGCCGAACAGCCCCATGGCGGCGCGCCGCGCGTGCGCGCCGATCCGCCGGGTACGCAGCGATGCCAGGCCGCCGGCCGATAACAGCGCCCAGCCCACGATGAACGGCAGGACAAAGGCCTGGCGCCAGAACAGGCTCTCCAGAATATGGATGTCGGCGGCCGCGATGAATTTGACCAGCACGAACATCATCGCCAGCGCGATCATCGCAATCAGGCGCAGCGCGACGCCCGCCAGATAATTTTGCGGGGCGGCGGGGGTGAAGGCGGATGGCATGTCGCAAGGCGCATATCAGGCCCATTGCATCAAGCAACCCGTCATCCCTCTTGCTCCCCGGCGTCAATCGGGCTAGGGGCCCCTTCCGGCCTAGGGGTATAGCTCAGCTGGTAGAGCATCGGTCTCCAAAACCGAGGGTCGCGGGTTCGAATCCTGCTGCCCCTGCCAGGCCGTTACAGAAAGCCTCACGAGCCTGCGGGGCGTCCGGCTTTCTGTCGTTGGACATCGGGATAATTTGGGCATCGATGGCCCGCCCATATGGCACCGGGTCCGGTTCATGGACCTGCGGGCCTTCAAAAAGTCAGCGCGACTCGGCGGAAATGGAAAGCTCGACTTAGCTGGCTGCGGTGCGCAGCAACAGACACCTCGCGGGGGGTACTGTCCTCCAAAGAAATGCCCAGCGTCCGGCAGGACGTGCGGCGTCGACCGAGGCTGCGTGGGACGGCTATGCTCACATATGGGCCGACGGCCGGGCCAAGCCCATGTCCAACAACATGAAATGAGCCGCGTGCCGTCGGCACTTCTTGCGCGTCCTCTGATGCAGGCGGGACGGTCGCAGCCTCTCGTCCATCGGCTGGCGCTGCGGTGTTTCGCCGTGTCGCGGCGTTTGGCGCCCGGCCCGCTTTGTGGTATTTATGCGGGGCTTTTTCGATCACCTTTGGGGAAAGGGGGATTGTAATGCACCATCCAGTCAAAATGGTGATGTTGGCCGGTCTCGGCCTGTCGTTGACCAGTTCCACCCCGTGGCCGAGTTTTTCGGAGGCGGCGCTTGAAGCGTTGAATCCCAGTCGGCTTGCGCCTCTTCTGTGCGGCGGCAAAAAGGCGGGATCGTCATTGGCCCATAATCTGCTTATCGCGGCCGCCCATGCGGCGCCGGCGAGTGCCGGTGGCCGGATACCATTGTTCCTCGACCTGACGACATCGCCTTTTCCGATTTCGTCGGCGGACGATGGCGCCCGGCGCTATTTCAGCCAGGGGTTGCTGCTCACCTATGGCTTCAACCACGCGGGGGCGGTGCGTTCGTTTCGCGAAGCGCAGCGGCTCGATCCGGGCTGTGCCATGTGCTGGTGGGGAGAGGCCGTTGCCCTGGGGCCGAATATCAATGCGCCGATGGACGACCGCGATCGCGGCGCGGCCCTGGGCGCGATGGACCGCGCCGTTGCGTTGCGCGACACCGCGACCCCACTGGAACGCGCGCTGATAGACGCCGTGGCACGCCGATATTCGCGCGATCCGCAAAGCGACCGTGCCGCGCTCGACATCGCCTATGCCGATTCCATGCTCGACGTCGCGCGCCGTTTTCCGGGTGACGATGATGTGGCTGTACTCGCAGCCGAAGCGGCCATGGACACCAGCCCCTGGAACTATTGGGAAACGGACAAGAAAACCTCTGTCGGTCGCAGCGGCGAAGCGATCCGGCTGGTCGAGGCGGTGCTCAGGCGCAATCCCGGTCATGTCCAGGCGAACCATCTTTATATCCACCTGATGGAGGCCAGCGATCCTCAGCGGGCGGAGGCGGCCGCCGATCGACTGGGGGCGCCTTCGGCCCCCAGCGCCGCGCATCTGGTGCATATGCCGGGGCATATTTACCAACTGCGCGGGCGCCACGCTGATTCCATCCGCGTGAATATCGCGGCGGCGCGCGCGGATGAGGCGTTTTTCCGTTCCGCCGGCGACAGCGGACTGGTGCGTTACGGCTATTACCCGCACAATATTCATTTCATCGTCACCTCGGCGCAGATGGCGGGCGACATGAAAACCGCGATCCGCGAAGCCCGGCGGCTGAGAGGCGTCCTCAACCCGGAAACGTCGGCGCAGATCGCCTGGATTCAGTCGATCGACGCCGCGCCCTATTTCGCGATGGCGCAGTTTGCGGAGCCGAGGGCGATATTGGCGATGGCACCGCCGGATGCGCGGCTCGCCTACCCGGCGGCCATGCGGCATTTTGCGCGGAGCATCGCCTATGTCGAACTGCGCGATCGCAGGGGGTTCGAACGCGAACTCGGCGCCATGGACCGGATACGGACTTCGGAGGCGATGCAGGCGATGGTCGAACAGGGCGTTCCGGCGCCCGATCTGGTGTCGCTGGCTGAACATGTCGCGCGCGGCCGGTTCGCCAGCGCGGAGGGGCGCATTGACGAGGCCATCGGCTTTTACCGAAAGGCCATAGAGATGGAGGCGGGCATTCCCTATCAGGAGCCGCCCTATTGGTATTATCCGGTGCAGCAATCGCTGGGCGCCGCGCTGTACAAGGCGGGACGCTACGCCGACGCCAGCGAGGCGTTTCGGTCCGCGCTGGCGCAAACGCCCAACAATGGCTGGGCCCTCTATGGCCTTGGCCGCAGCGAGGCCGCCCAAGGGCACCGGCTGGAGGCCGCAGCGGCCAACAAGGCTTTGGCAAAGGCCTGGATCGGCGACCGGGGCTGGTTGCGCATGGACCGACTGTAGCGCGCGATGTCGATGCTGGCGCAGGGCTGCTGGAGATTCGGGGGAGCCGATCAGCCGATGGCTTGCAGCGCGGATTTCAATTTGCGGACCGCCGTTTCGATTTCCAGCGGCGTATAGGCTGCAAACCCCATCAGGAACCCCGCCTTGCCGCCATCTGCGGCATGAAGGCCGGACAGGCCGAGAAGTTCGATCCCGACGCGCTGCGCCGCATCGATGGCGCGGCTTTCGGACAGGTCGCCGGTCAGCAGACAGGGCATTTGCAGACCGCCCGCGGGCACCTGGGCCTCGACGATATCGGACAGATGGTCGCGGACAAGGCGCGCCAGCAGGTCGAGCCGCTTGGCATAGACGCCGCGCATGGCGCGGACATGCGCGCCGAAATGCCCACCTTCCATGAAGCGCGCCAATGTCATCTGCGTCATCGGCGCGGTGTGGCCGTCCAGCAATGTACGCGCCACCGTCATCGGCTTGACCAGTTGGGGCGGCAACACGACATAGCCGATCCGCAATCCCGGAAAGAGCGATTTTGTGAAGGTGCCGATATAGATGGTGCGTTCATAGGGGTCGAGGCCCTGGACGCACGCCGTCGGCTTCCCGGCATAGTGAAACTCGCTGTCATAATCATCCTCGATGATCCACGCCTGGTTGCGCATCGCCCATTCGATCAGCGCCAGTCGCCGGTCCAGCGTCAGGGTGACGCCGGTCGGAAACTGGTGCGACGGGGTCAGGAAAACCGCCTTCGCGGGTTGGGGAGAGGCGAGTATCCGATCGGCCACGATGCCTTGCCCGTCCACCGGCACGGGAATGCACTCCAGGCCCGCCGCATCGAACGCCTTGCGGGCGCCATAATAGGCTGGATCTTCGATGAAGACCCGGTCGCCGGGATCGAACAGCATGTTGGCGCAGAGCGACATTGCCTGTTGCGAACTGGTCAGGATCAAAATGCGGTCGGCGGTCGCACGGGCCCCGCGTTCGAGATTGACGTAATCGGCGATGGCACGGCGAAGCGCTTCCATGCCCTGGGGGTCGCCGTGCAGCAGCAATTGGGTACCGGCGTCCTTGCGGACCTGCCGTTCGAGACGTTCCCATAGAGCGAGTGGAAAGCTGCGCGTTTCGGGAATGCCATGGGCGAAGGGGCGCGGGGACAGGCGTTCGCGAACCCCGCCGCTTTGAAACATCGCGGCTCCGCGTCGGCTGAGGTTCGGCGCCTGATTGCGGGACAGGCGCGCGCGCCGGGACAGGCGGGCGCCCGAGGCGAATTCGATCATCTCCGCCACAAAACTGCCGCTTCCAACGCGCCGGTCGATGAATCCTTCGGCGTGAAGCTGGGCATAGGCAGCCTCGACCGTGTCACGGGACACCTCCAGCGAGCGGGCGAGCGCGCGCGTGGCGGGAAGGGGTTTGCCGGGGCCGAGCGCGCCGTCGACGATCAACTTCCGGATGGCACGCTGAATTCGCGCATGAAGCGGCATCGCCGCATGGGCGGGTTGGGCGATCGCGGCCTTTACGCTTTCCAGCTGGGCATGTTTAAACAATTGGTCTGGACCTTGGTGAAAAAATGGATGGAAACATCGGGCCATTTAAGGGCTATTTGTCAAGACGGCCCGTCGCCCTAGCGACGAAACTTGTAGGAGCGTCGCCACGACCATGCCGCCCGGTTTCATTTCCCTTCGCCTCAGCGATATCGTGCATCCCGTCGTTGCAGGGCTGATCTCGGTCATCGTCAACTATGGCGGGACCTTCATTCTGGTCTTTCAGGCGGCAAAGGTAGCGGGCCTTGATCCTGCGCTGACCGCGTCCTGGGTATGGTCGGTCTCCATCGGTGTCGGGGTGACGGGACTGTTCCTCAGCTGGCGCTATCGCGAACCGATCATCACCGCCTGGTCGACACCGGCGGCGGCATTTCTGGTCACGGCGCTGGCCACCACCCCTTATGCCGAGGCGGTGGGGGCCTATCTGATTTCGGCGGCCGGCTTCGTTGCGCTCGGCCTGTCAGGCTGTTTCGAAAGGGTGATCCGTCTGATCCCGCCCGGCATAGCGGCCGGGCTTCTCGCGGGCATTCTGCTTCCCTTCGGTATCGGGGCCTTTGGCGGGGCGGGCGTCGATCCCCTGTTGGTCGGTCTTTTGATCGCGGCCTATCTCGTGCTCAAGCGTTTCTCGGCGCGTTATGCGATCGTCGGTATTCTAGCGCTGGGGCTTGTATTCCTGCTGCTGCAGGGGCGCGTCGATCTGTCGGGGCTTCGGCTGGAGTTCGCGGCGCCCGTCGTCACCAGGCCGGAATTTTCTTTCAATGCGCTGCTGTCGGTCGCGCTTCCGCTGTTTCTGATCACCCTGACCGGGCAGTATATGCCCGGCATGCTCGTCCTGCGAAACGACGGATTTCGGACGAGCGCCAATCCCATCGTGACCATAACCGGCCTGGGGTCGTTCCTCATGGCGCCCTTCGGGTCTCATGCGTTCAACATCGCGGCGATCACCGCAGCGATTGCAACTGGCGAAGAAGCCCATGCTGATCCGTCGCGGCGCTGGGTCGCCGGAATCGCCGCAGGCGGCTTTTATGTACTGGTCGGTGTGTTCGGGGTGACACTGGCCGCTGTGTTCATGGCGTTTCCAGCGACCTTCATCACCACGCTTGCCGGGCTGGCGCTGCTCGGCACCATCGGCGGCAGTCTGGCCGGGGCGATCGCCGATCCGACCTCGCGCGAGGCTGCGCTGATCACCTTTCTGGCGTCGGCTGCCAATATCAAGATGCTCGGCATCGGCGGGGCTTTCTGGGGATTGGCAATCGGCATCTTCGCTCATTTCATTCTGTACGGCCGCCCGATGTGGCGCCCGGTTTCCAACCCGCTCGTCCGCGCAGGAGGTGCCCGATGACGATCCGTTCGATGCCCATGAATACGTCCGTTATTTCGATCCAGAGCCAGGTCGTGCATGGCCATGTCGGCAACAGCGCGGCGGTCCTGCCGATGCAGGCGCATGGGCTGAATGTCGCCGCCGTGCCAACCACGCTGCTGTCCAATCATCCGGGTTTTGCGACCATGCGCGGCCGGGTGCTGGAATCCGACCTTGTCGGCGACCTGTTGCGCGGGGTCGAAGAGCGCGGACTGATCGAGACCAGCCGCTATATCGTGTCCGGCTATCTCGGGTCGCGCGCCAATGGAGAAGTCGTGGCCGACTTCGTCGAGCGGGCAAGGCAGATCAATCCCGATATCATATATGTCTGCGATCCCGTCATGGGCGACGCTCATTTGGGTATTTTCGTTGCCGATCAGGTGGTCGACTGTCTGTGCGAACGGCTCGTCCCGATCGCCGACCTTTTGACGCCCAACCAGTTCGAGGTCGGGCTGATCGCTGGCTGCCAGCCGTCGACCTGGCGCGATCTGGAGGCCGCGGCGATCGAGATCCAGGCGCACCGGCGCGCCCGGTTGGTCGTCACAAGCTGTGCGCTGGCCGATACGCCGCCCGACATGCTGGAGAATATTCTCTTCGAGGATAGCAGCTGCACGCGGCTGTCGTCGCCGCGACTGCCGCTGGTTCCGGCCGGGACGGGCGATCTTTATACCGGGCTTTTGGTCGCCGGCCTTGCCAGGGACTTCACCCTGGTCGATGCAGCGCGCCGAGCCGCGGCCGTGGTTCTCGATATTCTGGGGTGCACCATGGCGGAAGGCAAGAATGAGATGCAGTTGGCCAGCGTTATCGACCTACTGCGCCCGGCATCGTCGAAGCACGCAAGATGATCGGACATCGCTGCCGGTGACGGGTGGGCGGTGCCCTCCCAGGAAGCGCGGCTTTTTCGGCCACCGTCGATGTGCATCCGGACCTCAAATTGTCATCTGGTGACGCGGCGGCCTGTTTCAATATCAAACCATGCCTCCCGACCGATCTAGGCTCGCGCCCGTCAAAACAATCTGGGGATAGAGGATATGGCATACCGGTCGAACAAGGTCACGACGGGGAAACTCTCGGCGGGCGCGCGGGCGCTGTTCCGCGCGGGCGGGGTAAAGGGCAGCGATTTTGGCAAGCCGATCATTGCGGTCGCCAACAGCTTTACCGAATTTGTTCCGGGGCATGTTCACCTCAACCATGTCGGACGGATCGTCTGCGACGCGATCTGGGCGGCGGGCGGTATCCCCCGCGAATTCAATACCATCGCCATCGATGACGGGATTGCCATGGGGCATGACGGGATGCTCTATTCGCTTCCTAGCCGCGATCTGATCGCGGATTCGATCGAGTATATGGTCAATGCCCATTGCGCCGATGCGCTGATCTGCATTTCCAATTGCGACAAGATCACCCCCGGAATGCTGATGGCAGGAATGCGTCTCAACCTGCCGACCATCTATGTGTCGGGTGGGCCGATGGAGGCGGGCCGGATCGAGGTGGATGGCAAGACCCACCGCATGGATGCGACCGATACGGTCATTTCCTCGCTCAACCCCGACCATCTGGGCGGGCAGGCGCTGGCGGTCGAGGAAAATGCCTGTCCCACCTGCGGGTCATGCAGCGGCATGTTTACGGCCAATTCGATGAACTGTTTGGCCGAGGCGCTGGGGCTTGCGCTCCCCGGAAACGGCTCGCTGGTCGCGACCCACGCCGATCGTGGACGGCTTTATGAACAGGCGGCGGCCGCGATCGTCGATCTTACCAAACGCTATTATGATCAGGGCGATCATGACGTGCTGCCGCGCAGCGTCGCGACCCGCGCCGCCTTTCTGAATGCGATGGCGATGGATATTGCGATGGGCGGCTCGACCAACACCATCCTCCACCTGCTGGCGATCGCGCAGGAAGGCGGGATCGAATTCACCATGGCCGATATCGACCGGCTCAGCCGCGAGGTGCCCTTCTTGTGCAAGGTCGCCCCGGCAACCTCCGATTATTTCATGGAAGATGTGCACAAGGCAGGCGGGGTGCTCGGCATTGTCGGCGAACTCGACCGCGCGGGCAAGATTGACACCGCCGCCCGTCACCTGGCGGCGCCGGGTGGAACGCTCGGCGATGTTCTCGAGAAGTGGGACGTCAGGCGCACCGACGATCCCGCGGTGCTGCAATGGTATGCCGCCGATGCGTCGGGCCGCACCGGCGCGCAGGCGCTGTCGCACGATACGCGCGGCGCGCTCGACCTCGACCGTGCGGCGGGCTGTCTGCGCGACATTGATCATGCCCACAGCGCGGAAGGCGGCCTCGCCATTCTTTACGGCAATATCGCGCGCGATGGATGCGTCGTGAAAACGGGATCGGTAAAGCCCCACATGCTCAAATTCACTGGCCGGGCGCGGGTGTTCGACGCGCAGGATCCGGCGGTGAAGGCGATCGGTAAAAAGGGCGTGATTGTTCCCGGCGACATTATCGTCATCCGCTACGAAGGCCCGAAGGGCGGGCCGGGAATGCAGGAAATGCTGATGCCGACGACCATGTTGAAAGGGATGCAACTCGCCGAAAGCTGTGCGTTGATCACCGACGGGCGCTATTCGGGCGCGACCTCTGGTCTGTCGGTGGGCCATATTTCGCCGGAGGCGGCGGCGGGCGGGGAAATCGCGCTGGTCGAGGAAGGCGACCTGATCGAAATCGACATCCCGGGCCGCGCGATCAACCTGCTCGTCCCCGCCGAAGAGCTTGATCGCCGCCGCGCCGAGGAAAATGCCCATGCTCAGGGCTGGAAACCCAAGGGAAAGCGCGATCGACATATCTCCAACGCCCTGAAAATATATGCCCACTTCGCGACGAGTGCGGATAAGGGTGGTGTGCGTTTGCCGCCGGCAGGGGAGGGTTGAGCCTGTGAGCATCACGATTGCGACGAGTCGGCCGATGCCCTTGCCGACGATCGAACTCGCCGGACAGGCGGTGCATTTCGTGCCGCCGGAACAGGGGATTCCCGATAACGCCCGCGTCTATCTGGGGACGGCGGTGGATCCCGTCGACGCGGCGCTGATCGACCGCTTCCCCGGCAGCATCGGGCTGATCGCCAATCTTGGGGTCGGCTATGACAATATCGACCGTGCGGCAGCGGCGCGTCGGGGCATCCAGGTTTCGAACACGCCGGTCGTGACCGAAGATACGGCCGACCTCGCTTTCGGCTTGATCCTCGCCGCTGCACGGCGAATGGGGGAGGGCGAGCGTTATGTGCGCGGCGGCGGCTGGTCCGAATCGGGGCAACCACCGCGTGTCGGTATCCGCGTTCATGGCGCAAAGCTTGGCCTCGTCGGTTTCGGGGCGATTGGACAGGCAGTGGCGCGGCGTGCGCAGGGGTTCGGGATGGACATTCTCTATCATTGCCCGCACCCAAAGCCTGCGGCAGCCGCCGTGCTCGGCGCCCGATATTGCTCTACCCTGGACGAATTGCTGGGCGCCGCCGACATCCTGTCGCTCCACGCGCCGCTTAGCGATGCGACGCGCGGGATGATCGATGCGACTGCGCTCGCGGCGTGCAAGCCGGGCGCAGTGCTGGTCAACAGCGCGCGCGGCGCGCTGGTCGACGAAGATGCGCTGATCGCGGCGCTGCATAGCGGGCATATCGCGGCTGCCGGGCTGGACGTGTTCGTAGGGGAACCGGCGATATCACCGGGCTTTCTGGCGCTCGATCAGGTGGTATTGACCCCGCATATCGGCAGCGCGACCGCGCAATGCCGGTTCGACGTGGTTCAGCGCGGGATCGCCAACATCGCCCACTTCCTCGAAACCGGAACGGTGCTCGATCCGGTCCCGTTACCGGAGGCCATCGCATGATTTCGGCGCTCGGACTGGTCGCCAGCCTCGCTTTGCTGATCTGGCTGGCGTTGCGCGGTGTGAACATCATTCTGGCCTCGATCCTCTGTTCGCTGCTGGTAATCGTGACCAGTGGGTTGCCGCTGGGGGCGACCTTCGACGACGGCTATCTGTTCGGTAAACTCGGCGCCTTTACCTTCGCGGGGAAATTCTTTCTGCTCTTTGCCGCCGGGGCGATGTTTGGCCGGGTGATGGGCGACAGCGGTGCGGCCGCCAGCATTGCCATGGCGCTCGTCCGGCGACTGGGCGCGGACCGCGCGCTCTGGATCACCGTCGCGGCCAGCGCTTTGCTCACCTATGGCGGGGTGGTCGTTTTCGTCGTGATCTTTGCGATGTATCCGCTGGGGCTTCGTCTGCTGAAGGAAGCGGACATACCCAAGCGCCTGTTCTGCGCGGCGCTGGCGCTGGGGGCGGGGACATTCACCTTGACCGCGCTTCCCGGCACACCGTCGATCCAGAATATCATTCCGACGTTGACGCTCGGCACCGATCTGTATGCGGCGCCGTTGCTGGGGGTCGCCGGCGGGGCGATCATGTTTGCGCTCGGAATGTTCTATCTCGAGTGGCAGCGCCGTAGGGCCAAAGCCGTTGGCGAGGGCTTTGATCCCGCACCGGGCGATCCTGTCGGAACGACCGTCGGCGCCGATGGACAGGCCGTCGATGGCGGATTGCCATCCTGGGGGATGGCATTGCTGCCGTTGGCGGTGGTGATCGGTATCATCCTCGCGCCGCGGCTCGCCGGGGCGGCGCTTTCCGCGCCGATCGCCGATTTCGCCGCAGCCCAGCCGGTGATGTGGCCCTCGCTCGCGCTGCTGGTCGGCAGCCTCGTCGGCTTGCTGCTGTTTCCGGCGGTGCGGCGCCGGATGCTGGCGGTAATGGGCGACGGGGTGCAGGATGCGGTCGTGCCGCTGTTCGCGACCTCGGTGGTCATCGGTTTCGGCGGAGTCGTAGTGCAAACGGCGGGTTTCGGTCATTTCGCATCGGCGCTGGTCGCGTTCGACGATTACCCGCTGCTATCGATGTTCGGCGCCGTCAGTACCGTTTCGGGGATTACCGGATCGGCATCGGGCGGGCTCCAGATATTCATGCAGACACTGGCTCCGCAATATCTGGCCATGGGTATCGCCCCCGACGAATTGCACCGGCTGGCGGTGATGGCGAGCGGCGGTTTCGACTCGCTGCCGCATTGCGGTGCGGTGATCGCGATGCTGGCGATCACACGGCTCAGCCATCGGCAGGCCTATTTCGACGTCGCCGTCGTAACGGTGGCGATCCCCGTCGTGGCCACGCTGTCCTGTATCGCGCTCGCCGCGATGTTCTAGGCGCGGGCGGCGTGCCCGATCGTGGCCCATCTCCTCGCGGCAGCAGTCATGATTTCGGCGGCTTCGCGTCGCCGTTCTCGACCGCTAGCCACGCCTGATCCAGGACATAGGCGCGAATGTCCTCGGCCTCGTCCGGGCTCAGCTGGTCCTTGAACGGAACCATGCCGTTGCCGGACAATATGCCCGTGCGTACCACCTGGTCCCAGACATTCCTGTCGGCCGATACGCCGCTCCATCGCAGGTCTGGCGTTACCCCGGAACTGATCGCCATCGGACCGTGGCAAACCATGCAATTTTCCGAATAGTGACGGAAACCCGCGGCAATCTGTGTCGGAGAGCCAAAACGGGAACCCTTGGGCGTTTCTTCGACCAGATAGGCCATCGGATCGGGGACGCGCGCCCTGGCGCCCAGCTTGAACACGAACACGCGGCCGACGTCGGGTGCCGTTGCCTTGTCCCATGCGAATCCCCAGTTGAGTGCCCAGGACGTACCCCAGCCGGTGGCAATCGCGACATATTGCTCGCCATCGATTTCATAGGTGATGGGGGCGGCCTGGATGCCGCTTTTCAGGTTCATCGACCATAGTTCGGTGCCATTCGCTGCATCAAGGGCGCGGAACGTCCCCATGGCATCGCCCTGAAACAGCAGATTGGTTGCGGTGGTCAGCACCCCGCCATTGAAGGGGGTGGGATAGGCGCGGGTCCAGCGTGCCTTTTGCCGAACAGGGTCCCAGGCGATCAGCTTGCCCGAAATCGTCTTGCGTATCTGTTCCAATGTTCCGGCGGAATACGTCGGCGGCAGGCCCGCCGCCATATCATATCCCAGATTCCATCGCAGCGAGGCCTTGGTCCCGCCCGGCCGTTCGCCGACCATCTGGGCCATGTCCTGCGCAGGGATATAGGCAAGGCCGGTCTTGGGGCTATAGGCCATCGGGTTCCAGTTATGCGCCCCGGCCGGTGCCGGAATGGCAAGAAACGGCGTGCGGTCGAACTGGCGCATCGCGGGGTTCTCGATCGGACGGCCTTTGGCATCGAGCCCGCTCGCCCATGTTTGGTTGGCAAAGGCCTTGCCCGACAGAAAGGCTCCCGACCGGGCGTCGAGCACATAGAAAAAGCCGTTTTTCGGCGCATGCATCACCACACGACGCCTCGCCCCGGCATCACCCAGCGGCAGGTCGGCCAGAATCAGGGTTTGCGTCGCGGTATAATCCAGCATGTCGCGCGGCGTTTCCTGGAAATGCCATTTATAGCTGCCGGTGTCGGCGTCGAGCGCGACGACCGACGACAGGAACAGATTGTCACCATTGCCCTGCGGATCGCGCACCTTGGCATTCCAGGGGGAGGCATTGCCGGTGCCGACGATCACCTGATCGTTGATCTCGTCAAAGATCATCGAATCCCAGGCGGTTCCACCGCCGCCATCGGTCGTCCATGCCCCCGTGTCGCCCCAGGTTGCATTGCCAAGCCTGGCCAGGGCGTCGTCTGATGCGGCGCCGTCGGGTTTCTTGTCGGGGTTCGGCGTGAAATAGAACCGCCATTCCTCATCGCCGGTCGCCGCATCATAGGCGGTGACATAGCCGCGCACACCCAGTTCGGCCCCGCCGTTGCCGATGATGATCTTGTCCTTGAAGGCGCGGGGGGCGCCGGTGATCGTATAGGGTTTGGACTGGTCGACCGTGACCTTGCTCCACAGCATCTTGCCCGTCCCGGCGTCGAGCGCCACCAGACGGCCGTCATAGGTGCCGACATAGACTTTGCCGCGATAAACGGCGACGCCGCGGTTCACCGCATCGCAACATCCCTTGGCCAGCGTTTCGCGCGGAACCGATGGATCATAGATCCACTTCTGCTCACCTGTCCGGGCGTCGAGGGCATAGACGATCGACCAGGCGCCCGTGACATACATCATGCCATCAACGACGATCGGTGTTGCTTCCACCCCATGCGAGGTCTGAAGGTCGTGGCTCCAGACCAGGCCCAGGTCCGATACATTGTCGGGACCGATGGCCGTCAGGCGCGAATGGCGTTGCTCTTCATAGTTTCCGCCATAGGTCAGCCAGTCCTGGGGCGTCTTGTCGGCTGCGGCGATACGCGCCGTATCGACACCGCTCGCCGGACCGTCGGCCGCCCCGATATCCTGCGAACAAGAAGCCAGTGCCGTTCCGACCAGCAACGCGGCCACCCACCCATATGCCTTCATCGACCCACTCCCATGCTTCGCATCTCGTCCTGCCGTTCTGGCGGCGTGGATCGAGGGCGCGACGTCCCACAGCGTCTAAGCAAATGTCGGCGCCCGCCTTTTGACCTTTGGTCAGGCGGGGCGCTGTGAATCATCAATTTGACGGCGATGCGCGGTCGGGCGTTGTTTCAATAACCGCCTCTGGTCGCTCTGGCGGGTTCTCCCCTGGCGATTGCAAGGGCATCGGCGGCCCCCTTGCGCAAAAAGGCGATGTCGGTCCCGGCGGAGGCAAAGGCAAAGCCCTGATCCTTTGCGGTGGCGACGGATTCGGGGCTGTATCCGAACAGTCCCGCCGCGATCCCGGCCTCGCGGGCGGCCGCGACGATGCGGGTGATCGCCTTCACAAAAGCTGGATTGCCGAAATCGCCCGGCGCAATCCCCAGGCCGAAACACAGGTCGACCGGTCCGACGAACAGCGCGGACAGGCCTTCGGTCGCGGCAATCGCCTCGACATTGTCGAGGCCGCGCGCGGTTTCGATCATCGCGATGCAGGCGACCTCTCTGTTCGCCGAGGCGAGATAGCCCATTCCGTCGGTCAACAGGCCGCGCATCGGCCCGCACGATCGGGTGCCGAGCGGCGGATAGCGGCAGGCGGCAGCGGCCTGCGCGGCCTGATCCGCGGTATCGACCATCGGCACGATCACGCCATGCGCCCCGGCGTCAAGCGCGCGGCCGATGCCCGCCGCCTGCGCGTCGGCGACGCGCACCAGCGGCGTCGCTCGGGTCGCCGATATGGCGGGAATCAGGGCCAGCAGGTGCGAATAGGACAACAGGCCGTGCTGCAGGTCGAAACACAGCCAGTCGAAATCCATCCGCGCCAGCGTCTCGGCAATGTGCAGGTCGGGCAGGTTGATCCACGCCCCGACCGAAAACGCCCCGGACTGCCATTTGGCGAGTGCTTCATTCTTCATCTCATCATCCTCAGGCGAATTTGGCGGTCACGCTGCCCAGATTTTCGAAGCGCGCGACATAGGTGTCACCCGCCGCAATCGGCGCAAAGGGCACCAGCGATCCGGGCAGCACGACATCGCCGGCGGTCAGCGCGACGCCAAAGGCGCCCAGCCGGTTAGCCAGCCAGGCGGCGCTGATCAGCGGCGAACCGAGCACCGCCGCGCCGACCCCTTCGGATAGCTTCACCTCGTTGCGGAACAAGGCGCAGCGCACCGCCGCCAGATCGCATTCACGCGGATCGACGCGCCCTTTGCCCAGCACGAACAGCGCGCTGCTGGCATTGTCGGCGACCGTATCGACGATGCCGATCCGCGGCGTGTCAAAGCGGGTATCGACGATCTCCAGGCAGGGCGCGACATAATCGGTCGCCTCCAGCACCATGGCGGCGGTGACGCCCGCGGTCGGCAGATCCGATTTCAGCACCAGCGCAATCTCGGCCTCGACCATCGGGGTGATCAGCCGCTCGGCGATCGCCACCGTGGCGCCATTGGCGAATTCCATGGCATCGGTCAGGAAACCGAAATCGGGTTCATCGACGCCGACCATTTCCTGCACCGCTTTGGCGGTCAGCCCGATCTTCTTGCCGACCAGCTTCTCGCCCGCCGCGAGCCGCTTTTCGAGCACGCCGAGCGAGATGCGATAGGCGTCATCGACCGTCAGTTCGGGATGGCGCGCGCTGATCAGCGGGACCGGCGCCCGGTTGCGCAGCGCGGCATAAAGCGCATCGGACAAGGGAGGAAGGGCGGCGGACATGTCCATTTCCTTTTAAAGGGCCTCGACGGCAAAGACCTTGCCCGGATTGAGCAGATTCTTCGGGTCGAGCGCGTTTTTGATCTGCCGCATCGTCGCAATCTCTTCGGGCGTCCGCGACAGATGCAGCCAGGCGCGTTTTTCCAGGCCGATGCCATGTTCGGCAGAGATGGAACCGCCGATCGCCGCCAGCGGACGATAGACCAGCGCTTCGGCGCGGTGCCGGGCGTCCTCGTTCCACGGGCGCGGCGCGACGCCGATGTGCAGATTGCCGTCGCCAAGATGGCCAAAGGTGATGGTCCGCGCGGCATCGCCCCACTCGGCGGCGACCGCCTTTTCCAGCCCGTCGATATAGACCGGCATCGCCGCGATCGGCAGGCTGACGTCGAACACGGCGACCGGGGCGAGGGCGTGCAGCAATCCTTCGATATCTTCGCGTATCGCCCAGATTGCCCGGCGCTGCGCCTCGGACGCGGCGACCACCGCATCGACCGCCAAGCCGTCGTCGAGCAGCGCGGTCATCAGATCGGTAAAGAAAATTTCGTCGCGGTCGGGGTCCATCCCCGATGCCTCGACGATGATATAATAGGGATAATCGCCCGGCAGCGGCGGCTGGTGGCGGCCGCTCTCGACCGCGACCGTCCGGTAATGCGATTGCCACATCACCTCGAAAGAGGTGAGCATGGGGCCAAGGCGGCTACCGGTCTTCGAAAACAGCCGCGCCAGCGTGTCGAAATCGGGCGCGGCGAGCAGCGCGGTGCTGATCGTCAGCGGTTGGGGATGCAGCCGCAGCACCGCCTTGGTAACCAGCCCCAGCGTGCCCTCGCTGCCGATGAACAGCTGTTTCAGATCATAGGCGGCGTTGTTCTTGAGCAGGTGGTTCATCGACGACAGGATGGTTCCGTCGGCCAGCACCGCCTCTATTCCCAATATATTGTCGCGCGTCATGCCGTAACGAACGACCTGATTGCCGCCGGCATTGGTCGCAATCGTGCCGCCGATCGTCGCCGATCCGCGCGCGCCCAGATCGACGGCATAGATCAGCCCGTACTTCTCTGCCTCTTCCTGCACGATTTGCAGCGGGACGCCCGCCTCGACCGCCATCGTCCGCCCGACCGGGTCGATGTCGATTATCGCGCGCATGCGTTCGAACGAAATCTGGATCATCTCGGCGGTCGCATCGGCGCCATGCACCAGGCCGGTCAGCCCGCCCGCCGCGACCACCGGCTGGTCCGCCGCGTCGCACAGCCGCATGATCGCCGCCAGCTCCGCGGTCGAGCGCGGACGCACCACCGCCGCGGCGCCGCAGCGCGTCTGCCCCAGCCAGTCACCGGCCCGGGTATCGAGATCGGCGCCGGTCAGGACGCCGCCCTCTCCCGAAATGTCGCGAAGCCTGTCGAGCAATGCCATGATCCTCTCTCCCTGACCAGGCGAGCCTAGCGGGCCGTCCGAACCCCGGCTTGCACTTTGACGACATCTCTGTTTTCGAAAATCAATTTCGGGGCGGTTCTCCGCTGTCCAGCAGCGCGCCGCGATCGACGCTATCCGCGATGGGATAGCCGCTCAGCCCCAGCGCGGTTCTCATGTCGAGATGAAAGATCGACAGCAGCCGCGCCAGCCCCGCCTCGCCCTGCGCGGCGAGGGCATAGATCCACGGCCGCCCGATCATCACCGCCTTTGCCCCCAGCGCCAGCGCCTTGACGACGTCCTGGCCTGATCGGACCCCGCCATCGACGATCAGCGGGATGCTGCCCGCGACTGCATCGGCAACCCGCGGCAGCATCGCCGCGCCCGACGCGACGCCGTCGAGCTGGCGCCCGCCATGGTTCGACACCACCAGCGCATCGGCGCCGACGTCGCGGGCGCCAAGCGCATCCTGCGGATCGAGGATGCCCTTCAGGATAAGCTTGCCCTTCCACTGCTGGCGCAGCCAGGCGATATCCTCGCAATCGACCGATCCGTCGAACTGGCTGTCGACCCATTGCTTGAAATCGGGCAGCGCCTTGGCGCTGGGGGCGTAGCGCGCGATATTGCCGAAGGTCAGCGGGCCGCCGGTCAGCGCGACCTTCCACAACCAGTGCGGATGGGCGAGATAGTCGATCGGGCCGCCGCGCAATCTGCCCCACCGGCTGGCGCCGCCGCCCATGCCGTTCCGAATGTCGCGATAGCGCGTGCCCAGGACGTTGAGATCGACCGTGAACACCAGGGTGCGCACGCCATGATCCCAGGCGCGCTGCAAGATTTCCAGCACCACCCCGCGGTCGCGCAGCATGTAAAGCTGGAACCACATCGGCCGGTCCGAAACCCGCGCCACCTCCTCGATCGGGCAGATGCTGACCGTCGACAGCGTAAAGGGAATGCCCATCCGGTCGGCGACCCGCTTGGCCATGGTTTCGGCGCGGTGCGCCATCATTCCGGCCATCCCCACCGGCGCCAGGATCACCGGCATCGACAGCGTTTCGTCCAGAAAATCGACCTCGGTTCGGATGTCCGAAATGTCGCGCAACACCCGCTGTCCCAGCCGGATCCGTTCGAAATCGGCAACATTGTCGCGCAGCGTGACTTCCGCGCCGGCGCCGCCGTCGACATAGTCGAACAACATGCGCGGCAGCCGCTTTTCGGCGATCCGGCGAAAATCGGAAACGCTGGCCGGGACGAGGTTCAGCGAGTCCAAGGTCAGAGTATCGCTTCGACGAGGCGCGGCCCCTTGTGCGCCAGTGCTTCGGCGAGCGCTTCGCGCAGCTCTTCGGCGGTCGTCGCCCGGCGCGCCGGAACGCCGAGCCCTTCGCTCATCTGCACCCAGTCGAGCGCCGGGTTGCGCAGGTCGAGCATCGACAGCGCCTTGGGTCCCGGATTCTGCACCCCGACGCGCATCAGTTCGATGTTGAGGATCGCATAGCTGCCATTGTTGAGGATCAGTGTCGTGACGTCCAGATTCTCGCGTGCCATCGTCCACAGCGCCTGCAACGTGTACATGCCGCTGCCGTCGGCCTGAAGCGCGATGACCTTGCGGTCGGGGCAGGCGACCGCGGCGCCCGCGGCGAGCGGCAGGCCCTGGCCGATCGCCCCGCCGGCCAGCATCATCCAGTCGTGCTTGGGCGCGCCCGCGGTCGCCGGAAAGATCATCAGCCCGGCGGTTGCCGCTTCGTCGGACACAATCGCATTATCGGGCATCAGCGCGGCGACGATCGCGGCGATCTTGGTCGGATCGAGCGGCCCCGTCACATCGGCGGCCGGGACTGCCGCCGCCTGAACCAGTGCCGGTTCGGCGGGCGCGTTCAGCGCGTCGGCAAGCCGGGTGAGGGCGTTTTCGGTGTCTTCGTCCATCGACGCGAGACGGACCAGCCGCGCGCCCTCGGGCGACAGCCAGCTCGGCTTGCCGGGATAGGCGAAAAAGGACACCGGCGGTTCGCAGCCGCAAAAGACGATCGCCTTCATGTCCTTCAGATATTCGGCGCCCTGCTCGCCGAAATAGGGCAGGCGCTCGACCGCGACGCGCCCCGCGCCGCGTTGCAGGCGGGCGGTAAAGGTTTCGCAGATCAGCCGCGCCCCGGTTGCCGCCGCGATGCGCCCCGCCTGTTCGAGCGCGCCTTCGCGCAGCGCGCGTCCGCCAAGGAACAGCGCGGTGGGACCATGGGCTTCGCGCAGCGCCGCCGCGGCATCGGTGATCGCGGCGTCGGGCGATTGCGGCGCGGCGGACAGCGCGGCGGGGGCGGCCGGACTGCTGCCCTCGGTCCAGGCATGGTTGGCGGGCACGGCGAGCGTCGCGATCCGGCCGGGATAGTGCATCGCCGCGGCATAGGCTTCGGCACCGGCCTGCGGCAGGTCGCGCTCGGATATGGAGGCTTTCAGCCAGTCCGACATCGGGCGCGCAACCCCGGCAAGGTCGCTGGTCAGCGGCGAATTATATTGCAGGTGATAGGTGGCGTGGTCGCCGACGACATTGATCACCGGCGATCCGGCGCGCCGCGCATTGTGAAGATTGGCGAGTCCGTTGGCGAGGCCGGGGCCAAGATGGAGCAGCGTTATCGCGGGCTTGTCGGCCATCCGGCCATAGCCATCGGCCATCCCGGTGACCGCGCCCTCGAACAGGCCCAGGATCGCGCGCATCCCATATTGGCCGTCGATCGCGGCGACCAGCTGCATTTCGGATGTCCCCGGATTGGCGAAACATGTGTCCACGCCGCTGCGGAACAAGGTTTCGACCAGTGCTTCGGCTCCATTCATCGACATTCTCTCCCTTGGTGCGCATTGGCTTCGTTTGTGCGAGGGCTCGGTCGGCCGGGTTTAGGTTGCCGCCATCGCCCCGATGTGACCCTGGACAAGACTCGCTGTTTCCAAATGTCAGCTTCGAACCTGACACAAAGGGTATCATCGGGGCAATCGGCGTCGCGCAGCGGCAGGCGACCGGGCGGCAAGCGATCAGCGGACCGAATGCGCTGCCCGCCATTCGCGCGGCGACATGGCGGCACGGCGGGCGAAGGCGCGCGTGAACACGGCGGATTCGGCATAACCAAGAATTCCTGCAATCTGCGCGATGGGAAGGGTCGTTTCGCGCAGGAAGCGCCGGGCGATCTCGAATCGCATATCGTCCAGTATCGACTGGAAATTGGCGCCTTCGGCTTTCAGCTTGCGCTGCAGAACATGTTTCTTGACCCCCAGCGCCCGGCTGATGTCGTCGATGCGGATCATCCCGTCCTCGATATTGTCACGGACGGTCTGGCGGACCCGGTTGGTCCAGTCTTCGCCAAGGCCTTCGCCGATGCGCGCTACATGGTCCTCCAATATCGCGAACAGCCCCGCATCGGACAGGCGCAGCGGACGGTCGAGGTCGGCGGCCGGAAATTCGAGCGCGGTCAGCGCCTGACCGAACAGAACCGGGCAACGGAACACCGCCTGATAGGGGGCGATATCGGCGGGGGCGCCATGTTCGAAATAGACGCAATCGGGGTGCCATGTGTCGCCCAGTGCGGAACGGACGAACTTGCAAGCCAACCCGATGGCCAGTTCGGTCTGCTGGATCGCCGGATCGTTGCCGACTCCCGCGAGCCCATGTTTCCAAAGGGCCAGTGCGCCATCGCGTTCCAGCCGGGTCATCGATCCCGTGTCATGGGTACGGAAATGGGCGATCAGCCGGTCGATCGATATCTGAAGGTTCGGGGCATGGCGAACCAGATATCCCACCGCGCCCAGCTTTTCGAAGGTCTGCCGCTGCGACAGGAGGAGGCCGAAATGGCGGGTGCGGCTCGCGTCGGCGGCGAGGTTCAGCGCGCGGCGATAGGCCTCGGTCGGAATTTTTCGATCGGGCTTGTTCAGCGTCTCGTCGTCCAGTCCCGCCCGGTTCAGAATCGGGGAGGGTTCGGCGCCCAGTTCCAGCAACAGGCCGCGAAATCCCTCCATGCTGCCCGACCGGATGACCGTGCCCTGCGCCAGCGATGCGGACGGGGGATCATCGGCGATGCGATCCGTCATAGTTTTTGTCTCCGACCGCGCTCGGTTCGCCCGCCGCTGGACTTGCCGAAAAGCTCGGGGCCGGTGCCGGGCCGGGCCAGCCTATCGGTGCAGCGCGAAAACATAAAGACACGAAAGACCCGGCCGCTGTGCAGGGCCGCTATCCCTTCCTCTGTGTATCCCCCTTGAAAGACGCGCGCGGCCATCTAGATTCAGGGGGCGGGCCGGGCCCCTCTGACGATGATGTTCATCGTGATGTCGGACCGCATCGGGTATTCTCGATGTCGGCTCGGCTTTTGCCCTTCTTCGGCCGTATCGTGATCCCGGTAAATGTTATCGACCGGAGGTTTTTATGACAGAAGCAATATGGTGTCCGGCGCGGAGCCGCATTCTGGAAGGGGCGGCGGCATGACGAACGCAGGTGTTGGAATGCCGTGTCCGGTCTGCGCCGTTCCGCTCGTGATGAGCGACCGGCAGGGCGTGGAAATCGATTATTGCCCGCAATGCCGCGGCGTGTGGCTCGATCGCGGCGAACTCGACAAGATCATCGAGCGAAGCCGGGGGCCCGAACCCGCGGTGCAGGCAGCCCCGCCGCCGCCGCAGCAGCCGCCGCAATATGCGCCGCCGCCCGCCGGCTCGCCCTGGGGGCATGGCCATGGACATGGCGGCTACCACAAGGGTTATCACAAGCGGCGCAAATCCTTTCTCGAGGAGTTGTTCGACTGACAATGACGGGCCGGCAGCGATGCCGGCCCTTTTCTTGTCGCGCTCCGATGCCGGGTCTTTGCTTGGCGGCGGGGCGTTGCTATGGCGCGGTCGCGCGGGGCGGTCGCTTCGCGCCGACATTGCGAAAGGGGCCACGTCCCCGCCCGCCGGCATGGCGGGTTCCAGGTCCGGGACGGCCCGGCAGCCGAATGAAGGAGGCTGCCCATGGCTTGGGTCTATCTTGTTATCGCTGGCATGCTGGAAATCGTCTGGGCCTTTTCGATGAAGCAATCGGACGGGTTCACAAGGCCCGTTCCAACCGCCGTAACGCTGGTGACGATGACGGGCAGTTTTCTGCTCCTGTCATTGTCGATGCGGTCGCTGCCGCTCGGCACGGCCTATATGATTTGGACGGGAATCGGCGCGGTCGGGGCTTTTCTTGTCGGTATCATGCTGTTGGGCGAACAATTCAGCGCGATGCGCGTCGCCGCGGCGGTGCTGATCGTCGCCGGGCTGGTGCTCATGAAATTGTCATCGGCGGGGTGAAGACGGGCCGATGCCGCAAGCGCTTGCCATCGGCAGCCTGCGCGTTTAAAGGCCGCCCATTCGGACAGATGCGCCGTTCTCTTTCCGCCTTTCGCCGAGCTGCTCGGGGAGGGTGGGCGGACTATTGCCCAAAGCACGCTTGACGCGCCGGGGGCGGCAACCCATCTGGCTGGAAATTTGGACGCTCGAAGGACAGGACGATCGACATGGCAAAGCCCGGCATCGGCGAATTCGTCAACCAGGTGAAGACGGAAGCCGGCAAGATCGTGTGGCCCACCGGCCGCGAAACGGTGCAGACGACGATCATGGTGCTGATCATGACGACGCTGCTTGCGCTGTTCTTTCTCGGCGTCGATACGGTTTTCAACGCGATCGTCAGCTGGCTGACGTCGCTCGCGCGCTGATCGCGCGCTTTCACAGGACAGGACAGCACATATGGCGCGCTGGTACATTATTCACGCCTATTCGGGTTTCGAGAACAAGGTGCGCGATTCGGTGATCGCCGAAGCCGAACGCATGGGGCTGACCCAGCTTGTAGAAGCGGTCGAGGTGCCGGTCGAAACCGTCACCGAGGTCAAGCGCGGCAAGAAGGTTCAGGCCGAGCGGAAGTTCTTCCCCGGCTATGTCCTCGCCAAGCTGACGATGACCGACGATGTCTATCACCTCGTCAAGAATACCCCGAAAGTCACTGGCTTCCTGGGGTCGTCGGGCAAGCCGCAGGCGATCAGCGAGGCCGAAGCGGCGCGCATCCTGAACAGCAAGGAAGAAGCCGCCGCGCGGCCGAAGACCGAAATTCGCGTCGATTACGAAATCGGCGATCAGGTCAAGGTGCTCGAAGGTCCGTTCGCCAGCTTCAATGGCGTGGTCGAGGAACTCGACTTCGACAAGGCGCGGGTCAAGGTGTCGGTGTCGATCTTTGGTCGCGCTACGCCGGTCGAACTCGACTTCGAACAGGTTGAACGGATGAAGTGACGAACCCTGCGGTTCGTTCTCCCGCCGATGCGGGAATCCACGGAATGACAGGATGATCGCATGAGCCTGACTCCCGCCGAGATTCAGGCCCGCGTCGATCGCGCGCGCGAAATCAACGCCAGCGTCGATGCGGCAAAGGTGGTCGGCGCGGTCGCGCGGCTATTCGATCTCGACCCGGTGCCTGGGCTCGAGGATGAATTCACCTTTCCCGCACTCCCCACCACCGCGCGCGAACGCATTTTCGGCGGACAGGTGATTGCGCAGGCGATGATGGCCGCGGCGCGCACGGTGGATCAGGGCAAGCGCGTTCATTCGCTTCACGCCTATTTTCTGCGTGGCGGCGATGAAACGAAGCCGCTTCATTTTCGCATCCACCGCGACTTTGACGGACGCAGCTTTTCGAACCGCCGCGTCGTCGTGCGCCAGGATGGCAAGGTCATCTTCAACCTGACCGCCTCGTTCCAGATTCCGGCTGAAGGCCTGTCGCATCAAGTCCCCATGCCCGACACTTTGCTGCCGCCCGAAGAGTGCTGGGATTTTACCGATTTCATCGCGGCCGATCCCCATATTTCGGACCGGCATCTTGCCCATATGGCGCGTCGGCGCCCGTTCGAGGTTCGCAGCTATCGCCCGCCCGCGTCGGAAGGGGGCACGCAGCATTATCAATGGTTTCGCGTCGCGGCGCCGATCGGCGACGATCCGTTGGTCCACACCGGCTTTCTCGCCTTCGCCTCCGATATGGGGCTGCTCTCGTCGGCGATGCTGCCGCATGGGGTGAACTTCTGGTCGCCGGGCATGGTATCGACCAGCCTTGACCATGCGATGTGGTTCCATGGCGAGGTGCGCGTCGACGACTGGTTCGTCTTCGTCATGGACAGCCCGTGGACCGGGGGCGATCGCGGCTTGTGCCGGGGGTCCATCTATCGCCAGGACGGTACGCTGATCGCGACGGCGGTCCAGGAAGGGTTGGTGCGATACCGGCCGCCTGCCGAATAGGGACTGTCCTACATTTGTTGTCCGTGCTCTCGTGTCAGGATGCAGTGATGGGGAGCGCAGCGAAAAGCGAATTGCGAGTGAAGTTGCGCAGATTTCTGCGGCTTTCCATTGTTTGGGTGCGGGTGCGCACTTGCTATTTTCATCGCGCGCGCCTATTGGCGCCGCTTCGCGTCGAAAACGGGCGCGATTCCGCGCGGGAGGAGGACTGATAACCCTCTGTTTGACCGCTTATTTTGAGGTTCGCCGCCAGCGGCGGGCCGAGAGAAAGAAAGGAGGCCGTCATGGCCAAGAAAATTACCGGCTATATCAAGCTGCAGGTGCCCGCCGGCGCCGCCAACCCCTCGCCGCCGCTCGGGCCGGCACTGGGTCAGCGCGGCGTCAACATCATGGAATTCTGCAAGGCGTTCAACGCGGCGACCGACGGCTTGGAAAAGGGCACCCCGACGCCCACCATCATCACCGTCTTTGCCGACAAGAGCTTTGCCTTCGTCACCAAGACGCCCCCGGCAACCTATCTGATCAAGAAGGCCGCGAACCTGAAGTCGGGTTCGAAGGAGCCCGGCAAGATCAGCGGTGGCAAGATCGCGCGCTCGAAGCTCGCCGAAATCGCCGAAATCAAGATGAAGGATCTGAACGCCAACGACATCGAACAGGCGACCAAGATCATCGAAGGCAGCGCCCGCTCGATGGGCCTCGAAGTGACGGAGGGCTGAACCGATGGCAAAGCTGACCAAGAAGCAGAAGGCCCTTGAGGGCAAGGTTGACGCGCTGAAGCTGCATGGCGTCGACGAAGCGATCAAGATGGTGCGCGATCTCGCCTCGGCGAAGTTCGACGAAACGCTCGAAATCGCGATGAACCTCGGCGTCGATCCGCGTCACGCCGACCAGATGGTCCGCGGCGTCGTTACGCTGCCCGCTGGCACTGGCAAGGATGTCAAGGTTGCCGTGTTCGCACGCGGCGACAACGCCGAAAAGGCACTGGCCGCCGGTGCCGACAAGGTCGGTGCGGAAGACCTGATGGAAGACATGCTCGCGGGGAACCTCGACTATGGCCGCGTCATCGCGACGCCGGACATGATGGGCATCGTCGGCCGCCTCGGCAAGACGCTGGGTCCGAAGGGCCTGATGCCGAACCCGAAGCTCGGCACCGTCACCCCGAACGTCGCGGAAGCGGTCAAGGCAGCCAAGGGCGGCCAGATCGAATTCCGCGTCGAAAAGGTCGGGATCATCCACGCCGGTCTCGGCAAGCTGTCGTTCGGCGAAGAAAAGCTGCGCCAGAACTTCGACGCTTTCGTTGACGCGATCGTCAAGGCGAAGCCGAGCGGTGCGAAGGGCAAATATGTCCGCAAGATCGCCCTGTCGTCGTCGATGGGTCCGGGCGTCAAGGTCGATACCGCCGACGTCGCCGGCGCCTGATTTCAGGCACGAAGATTTGGGAAAGGGCCGGGGGAAACTCCGGCCCTTTTCCTTTGGGCGGTTTTTGCGCTGTTCAAACCGTCACCGGTGCCGTCTCGCCGGTCTGCAACGCCCGTTCCAGGCGCCGATAGGTCGGAGCGAGCCGCCGCAGCAGGGCGGCCGCTTCGGCGTCTTTGCCCGTGACGAGCGGATATTGCAGGGCGCCGACCAGCGCCGCCTGTTCCGAAGCGATGCGGGCCGCTTCGGCATATCCAATCCTGAAAAGACAGGTCGCCGCATCGGCAAGCCGCCGGGCACCCGCGCGGACCGCGAAATCGACCAGGTGGCTGCGCAAATCGTCGCCGCACGCCGCTTCTATCATATCCGCCAGCCGTTCGGCCGCCCCGGCATTGCCGAGCGTGCCGGGCGGCAGGTGCACGGGATGCCGCATCGACAGCCATCGGCTAGCGGCGGGAAGGGCGCTTCGGATCATCTCTTCCTCGGGAACCGGTCGCACCCGGCGAAAGTCGCAGCGCATCGTAAAGGGCGTGCCATAATCCAGCGCCTCGCCGCGCCAGGCCGCCATGAAATCGGCGGTCGGAAGGGTGGCGAATGGATGCCCCTCGGGATCATGGAAGCATATTCGATCCTCCGCGACCTCCAGAACGACGATATAATGATCGGCGCCGGTCGGACCGTTCTTTCCGGGTTGCTGGCGAAGCCAGCCCATCTCGACCGGGCCAACCCAAACCGGCCCCCGGGAAAGGGCCGCACGCAATCGCTCCAGGGCGTCGTTCGGCGCACCGCCCGCCGTCACGGTCGATGTCCAGCCCATGGCATCCAGTGCGGCATCAAAGCCCGTTTCGGGTGTCCAGCCAAAGGGATCGAAAAAGGGCAGGTGCCGCCGACAAGTTGCATCCCGAACGCGCTGCTGGTCGTAAATTCTATGACGGCGGTTCCGGGCGCGTCGTTACCGAACATCATCGCGAAAGCGTTTGCGTAACAATAGGGGCCGGAGCCCGCATAGGGGACGTGTCGCACGAATTTGCCTCTCGAATCTGCCGCAGAAGCAAAGCAAGGAGAGGTTTTTCAATAAATTTGTCAAGCAGATGGGTGCGATGATAAGCGCGAGGGGAGCGTTGCCGCGGATGGCGGCTTGCCCTGGCAGGTCAGCCGAGTTTCAGCCGGGCTTGCGAAACTCGATCAGATCCCACTTGTTGCCATAAAGGTCCAGAAACACCGCGACCGTTCCATAATCGGCCACGACCGGCTCGCGCTCGATCGGCACGCCCTTATCCAGCAGGCGCTGATAATCGCGGTCGAAATCGTCGGTTTCCAGGAACAGGAAAACTCTTCCGCCCGATTGGTTGCCGATGAATGTGGCTTGTTCCTCATTTGCGGCGCGCGCGAGCAGAATCGTGGCTCCCCCAGCCGGATTGCCCGGCGGTGCGATGACCACCCAGCGCTTGTTCTGCTGGGGCTGATCTTCGTCGGCCACCAATGTGAAGCCAAGGGTCCCGACATAAAAGGCGATGGCTTCATCATAGTCGCGGACGACCAACGCGACATGCGCCAGTGACTGGCAGGTTATTCGCGCAATCCGCGCAGCGCCGCCCCGGCCGCAAAGGGGCCGATCACCGTCAAAAGCAGGCTCGAAGCGGCGAGCAGCTTTTCCGCCCCCCGTCCCGCCGGATCGAGCATCCCGGCGCCAAAGATCAGCATAGGCACCGCCAGGGGGAGGACGAGCAAACCGCCGATCGCGCTCCCGCTCTTCAGATTGGCGGTCAATGCCGCGCTCAGCACCGCCAGTGCGGCGAGCGCCGGAATGGCAAGCACAAGGCCGGTGGCGAGCGTCACCACCCGGCCGCCATCCTGGGCCAGCAGCGCCGTAGCGGGCAGCAAGGCAAGGAGCAGCGGAAGGCCGAAGCCCACGGCATGGGCGGCGATCTTGACGGCGGCGACGGTTTCATCGGCGATGCCGCGTACCGCGAGTTGATCGAGCACGCCGGCTTCGCGATCCGGGCGGACCAGCCGGTCGATCGGAAGCAGGGCGGCGAGCAGTGCGGCGACCCACACCATTCCGCCTCCGGTGCGGGCAAGCAATGGCGCATCGGGGCCCACGGCGAAGGGAAAGGCGGTCGCGACGAGCAGGAAAAATACTACGGGAAGCCACAGTGCTCCGCTGCCCCAGGCCCGACGAAGGTCACGTGCGAAAAGCGCGATCAGCGCGGTCATGCGGCGCCCCCCATCTCGAATTCGGCCAGATTGTCGAGGCCCAGCGCGAAATGGGAGGCCAGCAAGATGGCGCCGCCATTGCCGCGATGCGCGGCGATGGCGGCCACCAGCCGCGACTGGGCCGCAATGTCCATGCCGTTGGCTGGTTCGTCGAGCAGCCAGATCGGCGCGCTCGACGCGATGACCCGCGCCATGGCGGCGCGCTTGCGCTGGCCGGTCGAGAGCATCGCTACCGGTACATCGGCCAGCGGCGCCAGCGCCATGGCGTCCATTGCCCGCTCGGTGACCGGGCCGTCGATGGTGTCGACGCGGCTCCAAAAATCGAGTGCGCGCCGCAGTGGCAATTCGGGGTCGAGCGCCGAAGCTTCGTCGATGAACGCACAGCGTTCGCGGCGCACGACCGTCCCGGCCGCCGGGCGCAACAATCCGGCAGCGAGCCGGATCAGGCTCGACTTGCCCGCGCCGTTCGGGCCGCGCAGCCAGATCGCGTCGCCGCGTGACAGGGATAGCGACAGATTTTCAAAAAGCAGGCGATCGCCCCGGATGCACGCGATTCCGTCCAGTCGCAGCAGTTCGCTCACGCCATATCTTCCAACGCGTGCATGTCATCGTCCGAAAAGCCGAAATGGTGGCCGATTTCGTGAATCAGGACATGGCGGATCAGCCAGTCGAGCCGCTCTCTACCTTCGATCCATTCGACCAATATGGGAATTCGGTACAGCGTTACCCGGTCGGGCATTCCTCCGCTCTGGTCGATGCTGCGCTCGGTTAGCGGGCGGCCTTCATACAGGCCGGTCAGGTCATAGGGATGCTCGATATCGAGCGAAGCGAGCGTCGCCTCGTCGGCAAATTCCTCGATCGCGATCACTACGCCCTGGATGTGCGGCCGAAATACCTCGGGCAGGGTGGCCAGGGCGGCTTCGGCCATGGTGTGAAAGGCGTCGCTGTCGGGCGCGCCGCCGGTCCAGCCGTCGGGCAGAAAGGAAGGGGCGGGCTTGTCGCTCATCGCGACCTTCCTTATGGCCCACGAAAGCCAATGGCCAGCGGGAGATAGGAAGATGGTCCAGAAATTCGATGACGCACAGCGCGCCGCCTTGCTGGCTCGTTTTCCGGAATGGACGCACGAACCTGCGCGTGATGCGATTGTGCGGCGTTTTCAGTTCGGCGATTTTGCGCAGGCTTTTGGTTTCATGACCAGCGTCGCGATCATCGCGGACAAGATGGACCATCATCCCGAATGGTCGAATGTCTATAACCGGGTCGACATTTTGCTGACCACGCATGACGCCGACGGATTGTCCGAACGCGACGCGAAGCTCGCGGAAGCGATCGAGGCGCTGTTCTGATCGTTCGATGATCCGGTTCGATCGTTCCCAACAGGCGCTGGCGATCGGTATCGCCCTTCTGGCGGGGTTCGTTGACGCGGTCGGTTTCGTGGAATCGTCCGGCTTTTTCGTGTCCTTCATGACCGGAAATTCGACTCGCCTCGCGGTTGGGGCTGCGGAATGGCAGCACGCGGGCGCAGTCGCTGCGGGAATCATCGCGGTATTCGTGGTCGGCGTCGTTTCGGGTGTCCTTGTCGCTGCCCGATATCCGGCGCGCCGGACGGCGGCGGTGCTTCTGCTCGTCTGCGCTCTGCTCGCGTTCGCCGCCTTGCTGCGGATCGCAATCCCCGGCTGGCCTGCCGTCGCCTGTCTCGCCTTGGCGATGGGGGTCGCCAACGCTGCGCTCGAGGGGCAGGGTGGCGCCGTCGTAGGCGTCACCTATATGACCGGGACGCTTGTTCAGATGGGGCACAAGATCGCGAACGCCCTGCGTGGCACCGGCGATGGCCGCTGGCATGCGCATCTGTGGCTATGGATGGGCTTGGTGGGCGGCGCAGTGGCGGGTGCCCACGCTATCTTCTGGTCCGTGCCGGCCGCATATCTCCTCGCTCTGCTGCTTGCTGCTGGGCTCTATCTGTGGGCCTTGCGGTCGTCGCGGCGCGGCGCTTGATCGGGCTATGCTTTTTCGCGTCCGGGCGCAGGAGATGGTTGCGTTCGTGACAATAGCGTTTCACAAGCACCAAAAATTTTAGGGGAGCAAGGAATGACCGACAGCCTTTTGCGCCGGAAAACCGTGGTGCGTGACGAGCATGGTGAGCAGGGGCTGGCGCGAACGCTGGGGTGGCCGCACCTGATCGCGCTCGGGGTCGGCGCCATCGTCGGGACGGGCATCCTGACCTTGATCGGGGTCGGCGCGGATAAGGCCGGTCCGGCCGTCATCCTCTCGTTCGCCATCGCCGGGCTGATCTGCGCTTGCGCCGCGCTCGCCTATGCCGAAATGGCGACGATGATACCGGCATCGGGCAGCGCCTACACCTACAGCTATGTGGTGATCGGAGAGATTATCGCCTGGGTTGTGGGGTGGAGCCTGATTCTCGAATATTCGCTGGTGGTCAGTGCGGTTGCCGTCGGTTGGTCGGGCTATGCGGCCCCCTTGCTGGAGGCTTGGGCAGGCGTCCCCATGGCGCTGATGCAGGGGCCCGAACTCGGTGGGATCGTGAACCTGCCCGCCATTGCCATCATCGCGGTTGTCGCCGGGATGCTGCTCGTCGGGACGCGTGAAAGCGCGACGCTCAACGCGGTCCTGGTGATCGTCAAGGTGCTGGCGCTGGTGGTGTTCGTTGCGCTTGCGCTGCCTGCGTTCAACGCCGCTAACCTGGAACCATTCAGCCCTTATGGCTTTGCCAAACATATGGGCCCCGACGGCGTCGAGCGTGGTGTGATGGCCGCTGCGGCGATCATCTTCTTCGCTTTCTATGGTTTCGACGCCATTGCGACGGCGGCGGAAGAAACGAAGAACCCTGACCGCGATCTCAAGATCGGCATCGTCGGATCGATGTTCGTCTGCGTCCTGATCTATATCGCGGTTGCGGTGGCTGCCGTCGGAGCGATTGCTTACAGCCGCTTTGCCGACAGCCCCGAACCGCTTGCGCTGATCCTGCGCGAACTGGGGCAGCCGCTCGCCGCCCATTATCTGGCCGTGTCGGCGGTTATCGCGCTGCCGACTGTCATCTTGGCCTTTTTCTATGGTCAAAGCCGGATTTTCTTCACCATGGCGCGCGACGGGTTGCTGCCCGCCAGCCTTGCCCGGCTTTCCTCGCGTGGGGCTCCGGTGCGCATCACCATCTTTACCGCGCTCGTCGTCGCGGTGTTGGCCGGCTTCATCCCGCTTGGCGAACTGGCCGCCTTGGCGAATGCAGGGACGCTTGCGGCCTTTACGGCAGTGGCGGTCTGCATGCTGGTCATGCGTCGCCGCGCCCCTGATGCGCCGCGAACCTTCCGTGCGCCCTTGCCTTGGCTGGTCGGGGGAGTGGCGGTGCTGGGCTGCATCTATTTGTTCTTCAGCCTGCCGGCGCAGACCCAGCGATGGTTCCTCTACTGGAACCTTGGCGGGCTGGCGCTGTATTTCCTTTATGCCCGCAAGCGGGCCGTGGCGCGGTGACTTTATCGTTTAAGGATTTTCGGACGGCGCGCGAATAAAGGTTGCCACGGCGCGCCACCCCCTTCTATTTTCCGAAAAATAATAGGCTGTTCGGGGTTGGGGGTGGTTGTGGGGACGCGATTGATATTTGTTTCGCTGGTGGCGTTTTACACGAGCGCGGCTTTTGCGGGCGAACAGCCGCTCTATTCGCCAGCGCCGGATTGGGTGACAGCCCCCAAGCCGCTGCCTGCGGATGACAAGCTAGGCGGCCTTGTCGTGCTTGATCTACAGCAGCGCCTCGAAGGTGCGACTGTCTGGAGTTACAGCGACACGGCCGTGCGGATAAGCACGCCCGAAGAACTGACGCAGAATAATAATGTTACCTTGCCTTGGGCGCCTGACAAGGGCGATCTGATCATCCATCGCCTGACCATCGTTCGCGATGGAATGGAGATCGATGCGTTGGTAAACGGCCAGAAGTTCACCGTGCTACGCCGCGAAGAGGCCCTGGAACAGCGCGAAATGACCGGCATATTGTCGGCGACCCTGGCGGTGGAAGGATTGCGGGTCGGGGATGTGCTGCGGCTTCAGATGTCGATCACGGCAAAGGATGATGCGCTCGGCGGGCGGTCGCAGCTTTCGATCCCGCTTCCAGCCGAACCGGTACGGATCGGGGTAGCGTCCTATCGTTTGTCGTGGCGCAAGGATGACAAGCTGGCGTGGAAGGCGCTGCCCTCCAGTCCTTCGCTCGCGCCGCGTCGCAACGGGGACTTTTGGGAAGTGCCCATTGCGCTGCCGATTGCCAAGCAGCCTGAAATGCCGGCGGATGCACCGGTTCGTTTCCGGCGGACGCCGGTTCTCGAGGCGTCGACCTTTTCCAATTGGGCGGACGTCTCGCGGATCATGGCGCCACTCTATGCGACGCAAGGGCTGATCGCTGACGGTGGCCAACTGGCGGCCGAGGTGGAAAAGATACGGGCGGCGACCGACGATCCGATGCAACGCGCAGCGATGGCGCTGCAATTGACGCAGGACAAGATCCGCTATCTGGCCGTGGGTATGGACGGCGGAAACTATGTTCCCGCCAAGCCGGAGCGGACATGGGATGCGCGGTACGGCGACTGCAAGGCAAAGACGCTGTTGCTGTTATCGATGCTCCATGCGCTCGGGATCGAAGCCGAAGCGGTTCTCGCCCATGCGGAAATGGGTGATGCGGTACCAGGCCGTGTCCCGAGTGCGCTGGCGTTCAACCACGTTGTGGTAAAGGCGACTGTCGCGGGGGACACATTATGGCTCGACGGTACCGGTCTTGGCTCCAGGCGCGCCGATTTGGGCGACACGCCGCCATTCGGATATGTCCTGCCGGTGCGGGCACAGGGCGCGGATTTGTTGCAGATCGTACCGCGGGCGCCAGCGCGTCCGACACTCGACCTCTCGCTCGATGCCGACGAAAGTACCAGCATCGATTTGCCCTCGGTGATCAAGGTTGAATTGGTTGCGCGGGGGCAGCTCGCAAGCCTTGCGACCCTGGCGCAATCGCGGTTGAACGAAAAAGAACGCCGGGACCTGATGGAGCGGGTACTGCAAAATTTCGTGGGCGAAGCGCAGTATGATGCCCTAGAGACCGTTTTCGATGCCGACGCGGCCACAATGACAATCAAGGCACGCGGCGTGTTCGGGAGCGGCTGGTCGCGCGACGATAATCGGACCGAACGATGGCTGTCACGGGTCCCGACACTCGTCCGGTTTACGCCGGATCGGGCGCGGGCCGCCTGGGCCGACATCCCGGTTCAGACCCAGGCGCCGGATCGAATGCGATATCGCTTGCGCATTCGTTTGCCCGACGGTGGGCAAGGGTATCGGATGGAAGGCGACTCCGCGTTCGATGCGCTGATCGGCGGTATCGGCATTACGCGCAGCGCGGTTCTGGCCGATGGTTATGTCACGGTCGACGAAACGCTCGCGGCGTCCGGGATGGAACTCGCTGCCTCCGACCTAGCCGAACAGCGCGAGCGCGTCGCTGCGGCCATCGGACGGGTTCCGCGTCTGATTGCGCCCGAAAATGCGCGCCGCCGCTGGGATCTTGCAGGCGCCGAATCGCGATCGCAGCTCGATGCAATAAAGGCCGTCTTCGCCAAGAAGATAGAGGAGGCGGATGAGGAGAATATCACGGCGTTTACCAGCGATATCTCCTTCAGGATCGGAATCGGGGACTATAAGGGTGCCGAACAGTCGTTGAGCCGCCAAATCGCTTTGCTGCCCACGATTAATGCCTATCTCGAACGTTCCGAAGTGCGGCGCCAGCTTGGTGATGTTACCGGAGCCCACGCCGACGCGGATGCTGCGCGAAAGCTCGATCCGTCATCCTCGTCGGCCGTCACGGCGTTGGCCATGCTGAGCGCTGAGCGGGGCGACATGGAAAAGGCGATCGCTATGCTTGACGAACGCATCGCGGTGGGCGGCAAGGAACGCGACAATTTGCGTCATTCAAAGGCGCAGATTGTCGGCGAACATGGCGATGCGGTCGCAGCGATTGAGGAACTGGATGCGCTGATCGCTGCCAAGCCGGGCACGCCGATGCTTCTCAATTCGCGCTGCTGGATAAAGGCGACCCGCAACATTGCGATCGATACCGCGCTCAAGGATTGTACATCGGCGCTCGAGCTTTCGGACAGCACGGCGTCCATCCTCGACAGCCGGGCACTGGTATGGATGCGGATGGACCGCAACGAGGACGCGCTGCGCGATCTGGATGCCGCGCTTCAGCAGTCGCCGAGCATGGGGTCGAGCCGCTTTTTGCGGGCGATCGTGCTTGGCCGGCTGGGGCGCGGGGACGCTGCAGCGGCGGATCTCGCCGCGTCGCGGCGTTTGGAGCCGGCGGTTGAACGCGACTATGCGAAGTTTGGGCTCAAGCCGTGACGCTCGGCGTCGTCCAGTGAAAGGGCAGCGGCGCCTCGCGGAAAGCAAAGCGATCAAGATGGCGTGAGACCACTTGTTGCAGCGTTTCAAGATGCGCCGCGCTGCTTGCGTCGATGCGGATGTGCAGCCTGTCGGCACTGGCCTCGAAGCGGGCCTGTCCGTCGCCCTGCCAGTTGGAGCCCCTGGCATCCCGTGGGAAGGTGACGCAACCCTGGCTCGCATCGAAGGTGACCGGCATGCCATGTTGCCAGTGCTTGCAAAGTTGTTGCAGATATTTCGCCGCCAGCCCGGTCGGCACGTCGGCTTGTGCTGAAAATGACATGCCTCTTTCCCTTGTATCGTTGATGGTGCCGTGTCGTCCTGTCGGCCGGATTGACGCGCTGGTGTAGCGCTTCCTTCCCAATGTCGCGGTGGACGGAACAACTGACCGGCATCGCGTGTCGATCGCCGCCAAGGCTGATTGGGGAGGGTGAACAAACATGGCATCGGCCTCCCGGTCAAATTCTGTCCCGGGATGGCGGAAATTGCGTCAATGCTCATCTTATCCCGGCGACACAAAAAATGTGTCCGCCAAGATCCGGACTATTTGGCAGGAATATGATGACGAAGCGCAGAGGCCGTCCGCCCAAATATGATCCGACGCGCGTCGTAATGGCGGCGCAGCAGCTATTTTGGCGGCAAGGGCTGGAAGCGACGACACTGCGAGAGTTGAGCGACGCGACGGGGCTTCACAAGCCCAGCCTATATGGCGCCTTCGGCGATCGTCTGGCGCTATATGGTGCGGCGCTGGACATGTATCTTGAAGCAACCGACGAAGCGGCCGCCGCTGCGCTGTCGTTGCCAGATATGATGAGCGCTCTCGATGCTTTCTTTGAGGCGGGGCTCGATCTCTTCGAGCGGAACGGCGGGCAGGGGTGCTTTTTCTTGTCGACCGCGGTTCCGATAGCGTCGCGTTATCCCGAAATCGGATGCCGAGTGGAAGACGCGATGGCTAGGGCCGTGGATCGACTGACGGCGCGGTTGGCCGCTGGGCAGGAGGAGGGGCAGCTTTCCGCAGCGGCGGAGATCGATGCCCTTGTCGACATTCTCCTTTCGACACACGCTGCCGTCGCATTACGTGCGCGGGCGGGTGAGCCGCGGGCGTCGTTACAGGCGTCGGTCGATCGTGTCTTGTTGCAACTGTTCGGTCGAACGGTCGCTGACAAGGCGCGTCGCCGTCACGGCTCCTTGGCCTTTTGAAGCTCCCTCGGGGCTGTCGGTCTTTGGTCCCGCGCTTGACTCCTGCGCTCTGCCCGCTATTAGGCGCGCAAATTGTCGCGGGGCGTGCCCCATGGCAATTCCGTCCGAGACAGTTGGTGCGGGGGATTTGCCCCGCTTAATTTCCAGCCTAGACGGGGAACAGTCTTTTTCGGTCGCTCGCCTTGTCATGGCGTTCGCGGCTTGACCGACCCCATCGGACATCGTTGCGCATATGACGGCCGGGTTCTGCCCTTCGCCGACATCTGCGTTTGTTAGCCGCCCGGCGGCGCGTCTGTTTCGATGGGCGTGTTCTCCGGGCATGAGTGGAGAAACAGGCATGGATCGTGCTCAAAAGGCCGAAGCCGTATCCTCGCTGAATGCTACGCTGTCGGATGCCGCCTCGGTTGTGATCGTTCGCAACCTTGGCCTCACTGTCGCCCAGTCGACGGTGCTTCGCCAGCAGATGCGCGACGCTGGGGCGAGCTTCAAGGTCTCGAAGAACCGCCTGGCCAAGATCGCGCTCGAAGGCACTCCCTATACCGGTATCGGCGACATGCTGACCGGCCCGACGGCCATTGCGGCTTCCACCGATCCGGTGGTCGCGGCAAAGATCGCCGTGGAATTTGCCAAGACCAACGACAAGCTTGAGATCGTCGGTGGCGGCATGGGGGATGTGATCCTCGACGTGGAAGGCGTGAAGGCGCTTGCATCGCTGCCGTCGCTTGACGAACTGCGTGGCAAGCTTGTCGGCCTGCTCCAGGCTCCGGCCACCAAGGTTGCCCAGATTGCGGCAGCTCCGGCTGGTCAGCTGGCGCGGGTCTTTGGTGCCTATGGCGCCAAGGAAGCGGCGTAATCCTCGTTACTTTTGCAACAATTCACCGGGCTTTGTCCCGGTTCTGATGGAGAATGAAAATGGCTGATCTTGCTAAGATCGTTGAAGACCTGTCGGCGCTGACCGTTCTGGAAGCTGCTGAACTTTCGAAGCTGCTCGAAGAAAAGTGGGGCGTTTCGGCCGCTGCTGCCGTCGCCGTTGCTGGCCCGGCTGCTGCCGCTGCTCCGGCTGCTGAAGAAAAGGACGAATTCGACGTCGTCCTGACCGGCGACGGTGGTCAGAAGATCAACGTCATCAAGGAAGTTCGTGCGATCACCGGTCTGGGCCTGGGCGAAGCCAAGGCACTGGTCGAAGGCGCGCCGAAGGCTGTCAAGGAAGGTGTCAACAAGGCCGAAGCCGAAGACATCAAGAAGAAGCTCGAAGCCGCTGGTGCGACCGTCGAACTGAAGTAATTCGGTTGCGGAGGTTCCGGCTGGTTCACCCAGCCGGGCCGAGCTAAAAGAAAAAGGGCGGTGCCGCGATGGCGCCGCCCTTTTTCATGTCCGCAAGCCCTGCGGGGTATCAGCTTCGAGAAAAGCCAGGTTTGAAACCTGGAGCGGTGCGTGCCGGACCAGGACGGCGGACGTCCTGCATCGCGGTGCCGGCGGCGGGGGCTGGACGCTGGGCAATCTCCCACGCGCTCGCGGGTTCCCGGCGCCGATCGACCTGTCCCGCGAGCAGCGCATCATATTCGAGCCGCTCCATCCGGTCATGGAAACGGGCGCGCTTCAACCGCTTCTTTAGCGTCAGAAACGGGTTTTCAGCGGTCGGGCCTGCCATTGCCATCGCTTCGTGGCGCCCCATGCTGCCATGCGGCGCGGCGGCAAAGCTGGGGGTGGAGCGTAGCGCAGACTGTGACGGGCTGGCCGAGACAGAGCCGGAGTTCAGGCTCGGGCTAGGGTGCACGCCCGACACGCTCTGCGATACACCTGCCAGCGGCTGCGACGAATAGGCTGTCGGCGGAACGTCCGCTGTATCGATGCTGCCGTCACGGCGGCGGCGCATGAACGCCACCGCCGCGCCACCTGCGATTGCCAGTGCGGCAAGACCTGCCGCAAGGCTCCAAGGGAATGTGTCGGTGGCTTCTAGCGGCGGTGCATCGGCGGGCACCGCCTCAAGCGGCGCGGCCGGGGCCATGGTCGATGTCACGGCTGGCCCTGCGATCGCTGCGCTTGCCGTGTCGGGTACCTCGGCCGCCGAATTCGTGACGGGGCTTGCCGCCGAAGCAGAGGTGACCGGACGGCTGTCGGTGTCGCGGCGAGGCGCTTGGGCTGGTGTGGCGCGCTCGGCGCGCGCCGGGGGTGCCGTTTCCGTGCGCGCTGCCGTTTGCGCGGCAGGCTCGCTCGGCTCCGTCGTAATGGTCAGAGGTACACGAATGACCGGAGCTACCGGCGCCGACTGCGCGCTTTGCGGGGCTATGACGGGAGGCTGTGCCCCGCTCGTCAGGGGGGCTCCGCTTGTCGCGGGGGGCGTCGTAGGCGCCGTGGGGTTCGACACCGGCGTGGCGGGCGGAACGGCGACTGGGGACGTCATCGGCAGACTGGGCGCCTCTTGGGCAAGGGCGACTGGTGCAGAAAAGGCCAGGAACGCGGCAATCGCGCTCGTGGCAGGGCGGGAGAGGGGGCGTTTCTTGATCATCATAGCCAAGCAACGGACCGTCGCTGCAAAGTGCTGCCCGATCAGGCTCGTTTCCACGACGAGCCGTGCGCGCGGGGCGACTGAATGAGGATTCGGAGATGTCATTCACCCTGCTGTGCGGGGTGTTCGTCCACCGCGTACGACCATAAAACCGGTCGCACGCGGCGGCAACCAACGCCTCAGTCCGCGACCCAATTGCCATGAAAGCCGGGTGGAATTCGGTGCGGCAGATGGATGGTGGCCTGGGGTAGGCCGGCGAAATCGTCGGCGTTCAGAATTACCAGTTCACTGTGTTGATCATTCATGTCGACGACCAGCCCGATCAGCCAGCCGTCCGTCTCGGCGCCATCTGGGCCGCGCGGAACGAAGACGAATTCGCCGGGATGGCGGCCGGGACCGAAATCGCGGACGATCGTTTCGCAGCGCTCGGTATCGTGCCGGAACAGGCGGGTATCGGCGATGGCCATTTCGACCGCGTCGCAGTCGGGCAGCGCAACCGTATAGAGATAGCGGTAAGGGCGCGTCGTCCGCCGCTCGTCATAGCGCGGAAACTCCTGCGGATGATCGTGGATCACGGCGCGGTGGGTCTTGCCTGCGGCCGGATCGATCGTCCAGCGCTCGAGCCGTGAGCGTTCGCTGTCGGGTCCGCGCTTCGACCTGGCGAACATCGTCTCGTGGACGACCATGTCGACGATCACCTTGCCGTCGGCGGTTTCAAATGCGTTGCCCGGGTGAAAGACATAGCAGGGATCGACAGGCACCCAAAGGATGTCGGTCCCCGCCCCCTGGCGCGGCAACAGGCCGACACGTGCGGGGTGGTCGGTGTTCCATTCATAGGGAAAGCGATATCCCGCGAGCAGCGCCTTCATCGAAAAGGTGACGGGCAGATCCAGCACCAGCACGTAATTTTCGGTGATTGCGCAGTCATGGATCGACGGGCCGTCACTAACCGCGACGGCTTCTTCGCGGATCACATGCGCGTCGGCGTCGAGCACGACATGCCAGACCTTGTTCGGCTCGTCGCCCTTATAGGTGACGGCGTGGGTTTCATCGGTGAACGGGTCGCGATGCGGATGCGCCGTATAGGCACCGGCCAGCGTATCGTCGAAGGGATTATGAGCCAGCGTGTCCAGCGTGTCGTTGAGTTCGGCGGGCATACCTCCGGCCTCAACGATCGCAAAGGTCCGTCCTGCGATGCCGACGACATTTGTATTGGGCGCATCGAAACGGTCGAGGCGCCGCCCAGGGGGCAGCGGTTCGTTCAGCGCCTGGCACGCCTCTTCGCCTCGTACCCACCGGTTGCGGTACCACAGGGCCTTCCCGCCTTCGACCCGAATACCGTGCACCATGCCCGCGCCGGTGAACCAGTGATAGCTGGCGGGATCGGGCGGCAGTGCGGGGTTGGGACCGTTGCGCATATAGCGGCCAGCAAGGCTGGCGGGAATTTCGCCATCAACGCGCAGGGCCTCCAACGTCAGTTCCTCCGTCATCGGTTGATGTATGCCGGTCAGAAAAGGGTGGGCGTCGGCCGGAACCGGCAGGCGTTTGCGATTGAAATCGGCGACCTTGCCAATGCCTTTGGTAACGGCGCCGCGGATCATCGTTTCGACTTTGCTGGACATGGGCGTTCCTTTTGCTTGCGGGATCGAGTCGCGATGTTTACGATGAAAACATGAAGGATGAAGATAACAGCGTCAACATAAATGATGCGGCGCCGACATCGCCGGTGCGTTCCAGCAGCTATCATCATGGCGATTTGCGCGCGGCGGTGATTGCGGCGGGGATGGCCCGGCTAGCGCGCGGCGATGATCGAGAGCTTGGTCTGCGTGCGCTCGCGCGCGACGTGGGGGTCAGCGCGACCGCACTTTACCGCCATTTTCCGGACAAGGAGGCGCTGCTCGATGCGCTGGCTGATGAAGGGCTGCGTCGGCTGGGTGCGCTTCAGGCTCAGGCTTGGCTTAAAGCGGGGGGAGGCAGCGCTGGATTTCTGGCCGCTGGGATCGCCTATGTCCGCTTTGCCCATGACGAACCGGCCCTTTTCCGGCTGAGCTTCACCCGCCAGATGCCCGAACGCGCGGCCGATGCGGGCGGCGACGGCGGCGATGTCGCCTATAATCTGCTGCGCGCCGGGATCGGAGAAGCGCTCCCGGGGGCGGCCGATCCCGAACGAGCGGCTCTCCACGCCTGGTCGCTTGTCCACGGCCTGGCAATGCTCATCCTCGACAAACGGATTGAGTGGGACGAAGCGCTGGTGGCCGATGTCGTCGGACTGACCTTCGGCGGAATTGCCTGACCCGCTTTGCCGGACCGCCTGTTTGCGGTAAGCGGTGCGACAATGTTAGCAGTTCCTTTGCCAGTTCGGGGCATTCTGGCCGCATGACACGTTCGCGTCCTTTCCTTGTCGAGGCGGGGTTCTGGGTTGCGTTGACGGCGACCGGATATTTCCTGCTGGCCGCACTGTCGCTCTATGCGACGAAGGGTGCGGACAATATCGCGGCGATCTGGCCCTCAAGTGGCTACTTCCTCGCGCTCCTGCTTTTGATGCCGTCGCGCTTTTATCGCCCTGTCTTCGTCGCGGCGGCGGTGGCTAGCATCGCGGCGAACATGCTTGGTGGCGCTTCATTCCTCGCGTCTGCGGCCTTCTCCTTCGCCAATGGGTGCGAAGCTGCAATTGCCCTGTGGTTGCTGCGCCGCCGCGAGCCGGGAGGACTGTCCTTCATGGCCCCGCGGCCTGTTGCCAATTTCTGCCTGGCCGCATTGATCGCCAGCGTGGTCAGCGCCGGTATCGCGGTATCGCTGGTTGGCGGTAGTACCGATTTTTTCCTATCCTGGCTGACTACCGTGGCGCTGGGCATGCTGATCGTGACGCCGCCGATCGTGATGCTGGCGCGCATGGTGCATTCCAGTGCCATGTCGAATGTCCCTGCGGCGATGATGGCGGAGGCAATTTTGCTGCTCGTTCTCGCCGCCTTGGCCGCGACCGTGACCTTTGCGCAATCCGAATTTCCACTGACGTTTCTGCCTGGGGTGGCGGTGGTCGTGGCCGCCTATCGGCTTGGGCCCTTTGGTGCTGCGACGGGCATGCTGGTGGTCGCGGTGATCGCCTCGCTGTTTACGGCACACGGCATGGGGCCGGTCGCGGCGATTGAAGGACAGTCAAAAGTTCGCGTTTTTTTCCTGCAGTTTTATCTGGTGACGATATTGTTCGTCGTGCTTCCGCTGGCGGCGCAGCTTGTCGTCCGACAACGCCTGACGCGGCGGCTGGAACAGAGCAATCGCTGGCTGCTTCAGGCAGAGGAAGCCGCACATGTCGGCCATTGGCGCGTCGATCTGGTGCGTCAGACGATCCAGTGGTCCGATCAGGCTTATCGCATTCACGGACTGCCGCCGGGCGGAACGGTGACGATCGAATCCAGCCTCGACAATTACATAGCAGAGGATCGATCCCGGGTTCGCGAAACGCTGGAACGGGCTTTTGCGGCGGGGGCGCCCTTCGAATTTCAGGGCCGAATATCGCTGGCCGACGGATCGATACGCCATGTCAAATCGCATGGTTCGATCGAAATGAGCCGTGGCGGTGTCCCGGTCGGCATTTTTGGTACGATCCAGGACGTCACCCAGACGGTCGAAAATGCGCGCATGCTGGAGAATGCTCGTTTCCGGGCGGAAGAGGCGGCGAATACCGACATGCTGACCGGTCTGCCCAACCGCCGCCACACGCTCGCCTTTCTCGATCAGGCGTTGTTGGCGGCGTCACACAGCGGAGCGCCGCTGGCGGTTGCAATCTTCGATATCGATCATTTCAAGCGCATCAACGATGAGCACGGCCATGCCGCCGGAGACAAGGTGATACGCTGCGTCGGCTTGCGCGCCAAAAGCTCCCTGCGCGAAGAGGATATGGTGGGGCGCTTCGGCGGCGAGGAGTTCGTATGCATCTTCCAGGGGAACAGCGCGCGCTCGGCGGAACTTGTGGCCGAGCGGGTGCGCCGCGCCATCGAGTCGCACGACGACACCACGGGCGGGCTTCCGAAGGTGACGGTCAGCATCGGGCTTGCCGTTTACTCGGGCGAGAAAAATGTGGAGGATTTGCTCCACCGCGCTGACAAGGCGCTTTATGCCGCCAAGCGTGAAGGCCGTAACCGTCTGCGCATGGCGGCATAGTGCGAGATGGCTAGGCCGCTTTCCCGGCCTCCGTGCCGGCGAGGTCGATGCCCTTGACGCGCGCGGCATGGCGCGCAGCGATCGTCATCGCGCCGACCATCGTCAGCGCCAAAAGGCCGACAACCAGCGAATCCAGGATCAGCAGCGGCCAGTCGAGCGCCGCCGGGGCAAAGATCGCGCCGAAACTCAATGCGTAGTGGAGCGCCATCAGCGGCAGCGCGCCGATGATGAGCAGCGCGACGCTGCGCCAGAAATGACCCAGCATGATGGCGATGGAAGCAAGCGGACCGATGCGCATATTGCCCGCGGGCCAGGCCGCGTACCAAGCCATCAGATAAATGCTCAGGACGAAATATGCCAGATTGAGCGCATAGCCAGCCCACAGCGCCGGCTGCCCGGAAAGGCCGACCGCCTCGGTTAGCGCGGGGCCGAAAAGCGTCCACCATTGCTGAAGCGCCTGTAGCGCAAACAGGATGAGCCAAAGCCCAAAGGCGGGCCATTCCAATCGCCGCGCGCGCCGCGCATCGCCGCCGAAGATGATGAAGCGTGTGAACCAGTAGCCTGGAAGCAACAAGGCAAGGGTTTTCGCAAAGCCGAACTGCAGGCGCAGGGGATCGGCTTCGGCCATCTTGGCCCCCGCAATGCCTTCGTACATTCCCGCACGCCATTCGACGACATGCTGAGCGAATTCGACCGCGACCGGAATCAGGAACAGCAGGGAACAGGAAAGCGCAAAACGCCATGTACTGCGATAGACGTCCGTAATATTATTCTTCATCGGCTGTCCCCTCCGGGTAAAAGGCGATCAGGTCGCCAGGTTGGCAATCGAGAGCGCCGCAGATCGCCTCGAGCGTGGAAAAGCGGATCGCCTTGGCTTTTCCGGTTTTGAGAACCGATAGATTGGCGACAGTGATATCGACGCGTTCGCTCAGTTCGGTCAGTGTCATCCGCCGTTGCCAAAGCAGGTCGTCGAGCTGGATATGAATGGGCATCAGACCGTCTGTTCCAGTTCCCGGCGCATGGCTGCGCCCTGTTCGAAGATGCGGGCCAGGATGAAGAGCAGCAGGATCGCCAGCCAGGCGGTCAGGCTCGGTTGCCAGCCGTACAGATCGGCGCTGGCGAGCGACATTTGATAGCTGATCCAGCCGAATGCCGCGTCGACGACCTGGATGGAAAGCAGCCACCAGCCGATGCTGCGCAGGGTTTGGGCATGGCCGTCGGCGAACGTGTCGCCCGCGCGGGTCGCGTCGATCATCGCGACCAGGCGGGAAAAGATCGCATGCGCGGCGATGGCGACCGGAACGCACAGCAGTAGTGCGAAGCGAAACAGCTTCAGCAGTTTGTCGGCATCGAGCGTCGGCTTTGCCTGGGCGATCGCATCGATCGGCAGGTCAGGGCGGATCATGATCACCGCCAGCAGGATCATGAGTAAGCCCAGGGCAAGCCAGTTCAGGGCATTGAGCGTCACTATCAGTCGGCGGCTCCACAGCAGCATCGCGATGTTCCTCGATAAACAATGTGTTCATTATCGATAAACGATATGTTTCATATTGCAAGGCAGTAATATATCGAGCGATCGCGCGGGCGTCGGGCAGGAAAAAGGGGCGCGGAATTGCTGTCCCGCGCCCCTTGTTTCGCTCTGGGTCCGGTCTGGGTGCTAGTTGGAGACGCCGGTGGCCTTGGCGACCGCGTCGGCAAACTGTTCGGCGGTATAGGCGGCGGCCAGTCCGGCAGGCGACATCAGAAAGGCGCTGCGTGGCAGCGTCACGGCATCGCCGCTTGCGGTGGCGACGACGACCGTATCAGCCCCGGCCGACTTGACCTTGCCGAGGATGGCGGAGCCCTTCAGACTGCGGACCTCGGCGCCGGGCTGGAGTGCGGCGGCGACGGCTGCGTTATCAGCGGCGGCTGCGCTGTTCGCCTGCTGCATCGCGTCGGCGAACTGTTCGGCGGTGAAGCTGGTGGCCAAGCCCTTCTGCCCGACGAAAAAAGCGTCACGGGGCAATTTGATGTCGCCGGTCGGGGTGGTCAGCACCACGCCTTCGGCATCGGCCAGCTTGACCTTGCCCACGATCGTTGCGCCGTGCGCACTGTGGACATCTGTGCCGGGTTGCAGGGCTTCGGTCAGCTTTGCATCGGCGCCTGCGGCGGCCTGATCGACGGCGGCCAGGACCTGCGCCTTCGTTGCGCCGATCGTCGGCCCCTGCTCAAGCATGCCGAAGGCGTTTGCGGGCAGCGTGACCTGCTTGCCGCCGCCCAGGTCGACGACGACATTCGGTCCCTGCGTTTCGGAAATGGTCCCCAGTTCGCTGCTTTCGGAATCGAAAACCTTGGTGCCGACGGTCAACTTAGCGGCGGCTGCCGCAGCGTCCTGCGCCAGCGCGGGCGCGGCCGAAATGGCGGCCGTGCCAAGAGAGAGGGATGCGACTATAGCTGCGATTCTCCGCATTATGCTTGTTCTCCTTGTAAAAAATCCATCAAACGCATGTGCGGTGAACGCGCGGCGCCCGCGAAGGCCATGCTAATGCTGCCGAGCCGTGCCTTGGGCGGGATGAATTGAGCCGATTTGGCGAAAGGCAGTGGGGTGTCGCCGCAAGGGTGCGCGATTGACAGTTTGGGCGCCAAATCCTATATCGCCGTCATACCCCATCGTCCGAGATAGAGCCTGTCCTTGCGCAGCGGGCTGTACGGATAGGGCGGCAGGGATTTCGACACGCGTAGGAAAGCTGCGGTAAACCGGCGACGGTTGCCTGCGGCTTTTTTCGCGTCGGAGCGCCCGCGATCTTGATTTTTTTTGAGGCGAGACAATCACTTATGGCGACCAAGGCGAAGTCGGTGGGCAAGGCCCTCGAAGCAACCGCAAACAAGCGAATCCGCAAGCTGTTCGGCAATATCCACGAAGCGGTGGAAATGCCCAACCTCATCGAGGTGCAGCGCGAATCCTATGAGCAGTTCCTGCGCTCGGATCCCTCGATCGGCTATGTTTCGGGCCTTGAAAAAACGCTGCGCAGCGTTTTTCCGATCCGCGATTTTGCTGGCACCGCCGAACTCGACTTCGTCCACTACGAACTCGAAGAGCCGAAATATGACGTCGAGGAATGCCGTCAGCGCGGCATTACCTATGCGGCGCCGATGAAGGTTACGCTCCGCCTGATCGTCTTTGAAGTCGATAGCGAAACCGACACCCGCTCGGTCCTCGATATCAAGGAGCAGGACGTCTACATGGGCGACATGCCGCTCATGACCGAGAATGGCACCTTCTTCGTCAATGGCACCGAGCGCGTCATCGTGTCGCAGATGCACCGTTCGCCGGGTGTGCTCTTCGACCATGACCGCGGCAAGACCCACTCGTCGGGCAAGTTCCTGTTCGCCGCCCGCGTCATTCCCTATCGCGGTTCGTGGCTCGACTTCGAATTCGATGCCAAGGATATCGTCAACGTCCGCATCGACCGCAAGCGCAAGCTGCCGGTCACTTCGCTCCTTTATGCGCTCGGCATGTCGGGCGAGGAAATCCTCAACCATTTCTATGATCGCCTCGTCTTCGAGCGCGCTGAAAATGGCTGGAAAGTGCCTTTCGTCGTCGAAAACTGGCGCGGTTCGAAGCCCGCGTTCGACGTCGTCGATGCCAAGACCGGCGAAGTCGTCTTCGCTGCCGGCCACAAGATCAGTCCGCGCCTCGCCAACAAGGCGGCGAAGGACGGTCTCGACACGCTGCTGATCCCGACCGAGGAAATCTTCGGCCGCTATTCGGCCTATGACCTGATCAACGAGGCGACCGGCGAGATTTACATCGAGGCCGGCGACGAAGTGAGCGCCGAGAATCTCGAGAAGATCGACGCCGCGGGCATCGACAAGCTCGTGCTGCTCGACATCGACCACAACAACACCGGTCCGTGGATCCGCAACACGCTGAAGGCCGACAAGGCCGAGGATCGCGACCAGGCGCTGTCGGACATTTACCGCGTCATGCGCCCCGGCGAACCGCCGACGCGCGAAACCGCCGAAGCCCTGTTCGACGGCCTGTTCTTTGACGCCGAGCGCTATGACCTGTCGGCGGTCGGCCGCGTCAAGCTCAACATGCGTCTTGGCCTCGACGCCGAGGACACCGTCACCACGCTGCGCAGCGAAGATATTCTCGCGGTCGTCAAGGAACTGGTGAACCTGAAGGACGGCAAGGGCGAAATCGACGACATCGACAATCTCGGCAACCGTCGTGTGCGTTCGGTCGGCGAACTGCTCGAAAACCAGTATCGCGTCGGCCTGCTGCGCATGGAGCGCGCGGTGAAGGAACGCATGAGCTCGGTCGACGTCTCGACCGTCATGCCGAACGACCTGATCAACGCGAAGCCCGCGGTCGCCGCGGTGCGCGAGTTTTTCGGCTCGTCGCAGCTCTCGCAGTTCATGGACCAGACCAACCCCTTGTCCGAAGTCACTCACAAGCGCCGCGTCTCGGCGCTCGGGCCGGGCGGTCTGACTCGCGAGCGCGCGGGCTTTGAAGTCCGCGACGTCCATCCGACCCATTATGGCCGCATCTGTCCGATTGAAACGCCCGAAGGCCCGAACATCGGTCTGATCAACAGCCTCGCGACCTTCGCGCGCGTCAACAAATATGGCTTCATCGAAACCCCGTACCGCCGCATCATCGACGGCAAGGTGACGAATGAAGTCGTCTATCTGTCGGCGATGGAGGAATCGAAGCACACGGTTGCGCAGGCGAACGCCGACCTCAACCCCGACGGCAGCTTCATCGACGAGCTGATCTCGGCCCGCGAAGCTGGCGAATTCCTGATGGCACCGCGCGATCAAATCACCCTGATGGACGTGTCGCCGAAGCAGCTGGTTTCGGTCGCCGCCTCGCTCATTCCGTTCCTGGAAAACGATGACGCCAACCGCGCGCTCATGGGCTCCAACATGCAGCGTCAGGCCGTGCCCCTGCTGCGCGCCGAGGCGCCGGTCGTCGGCACCGGCATGGAAAGCACCGTGGCACGCGATTCGGGCGCCGCGATCGCCGCCCGCCGCGGCGGCATCATCGACCAAGTCGATGCGACCCGTATCGTTATCCGTGCGACCGATATGATCGAACCCGGCAAGTCGGGCGTCGACATCTATCGCCTGCAAAAGTTCCAGCGCTCGAACCAGAACACCTGCATCAACCAGCGTCCGCTGGTGAAGGTGGGCGATGTGGTCCGTGCTGGCGACATCATCGCCGACGGTCCGTCGACCGAACTTGGCGAACTGGCGCTCGGGAAGAACGTCCTCGTCGCCTTCATGCCGTGGAACGGCTATAATTATGAGGACTCGATCCTCATTTCCGAGCGCATCGTGAAGGATGACGTCTTTACCTCGATCCACATCGAGGAATTCGAAGTCACCGCACGCGACACCCGCCTCGGGCCGGAGGACATCACCCGCGACATCCCGAACGTCGGCGAGGAAGCACTGCGCAACCTCGACGAAGCGGGCATCGTCTATATCGGCGCCGAAGTCGGTCCGGGCGACATTCTGGCTGGCAAGATCACCCCCAAGGGTGAATCGCCGATGACGCCGGAAGAAAAGCTGCTGCGCGCCATCTTCGGTGAAAAGGCCAGCGACGTGCGCGATACCTCGCTCCGCCTGCCGCCGGGCGTGTCGGGCACGGTCGTCGAAGTGCGCGTCTTCAACCGTCACGGCATCGACAAGGACGAGCGCGCGATCGCGATCGAACGCGAGGAAATCGAGCGTCTGAAGCAGGACGCCGACGACGAGCGCGCGATCCTCAACCGCGCGACCTTCTCCAGCCTCAAGGACCTGCTGATCGGCGAAACGACCAGCGCGGTGCCCAAGGGGCTGAAGAAGGGCGACGTCGTCACCGAAGAAATGCTGGTCGAACTCGACCGTGCCGACTGGTGGAAACTGGCGGTGGTCGAGGACAACACCCAGACCGCGCTGGAAGCGATCAAGGCGCAGTATGACGAGGCGATCAAGCGGATCAACGCAAAGTATGAAGACCGCGTTGAAAAGCTGCAGCGCGGTGATGAACTGGCGCCGGGCGTCCTCAAGATGGTCAAAGTGTTCGTTGCGGTGAAGCGCAAGCTGCAGCCGGGCGACAAGATGGCCGGCCGCCACGGGAACAAGGGTGTCATCTCGCGTATCCTGCCGATCGAAGACATGCCGTTCCTCGAAGACGGCACCCATGTCGACATCGTGCTCAACCCGCTGGGCGTGCCGTCGCGTATGAATGTCGGACAGATCCTCGAAACGCACCTTGGCTGGGCATCGCGCGGCCTCGGGCGGCAGGTGACGCACGCGCTGGAGGAATGGCGCGACGCCAATCCCGATGCGACCGGCGGTCAGATGCCCGAAGCGGTTCGCGAGGCGCTCGAGCATGTCTATGGCGCGGAATATCTTGAGGATATCAAGTCGCGCACCGCCGACAATGTCGTCGAACTGGCCGAAAATCTGAAGGTCGGCGTGCCGTTCGCAACCCCGGTGTTCGACGGCGCCAAGGAAATCGATGTGTCGAACATGCTGACGCTGGCCGGCCTCGATGACTCGGGCCAGTCGGACCTGTATGACGGCCGCACCGGCGACCGGTTCGACCGCAAGGTGACGGTGGGCTATATCTATATGCTCAAGCTTCACCACCTCGTCGACGACAAGATCCACGCGCGTTCGATCGGCCCCTACAGCCTCGTCACCCAGCAGCCGCTGGGCGGTAAGGCGCAGTTCGGCGGCCAGCGTTTCGGGGAAATGGAGGTCTGGGCGCTGCAGGCCTATGGCGCGGCCTACACCTTGCAGGAAATGCTGACGGTGAAGTCGGACGACGTGATCGGCCGTACCAAGGTGTACGAAGCGATCGTCAAGGGCGACGACACCTTCGAAGCCGGCATTCCCGAAAGCTTCAACGTGCTCGTCAAGGAAATGCGCTCGCTGGGCCTCAACGTCGAACTCTCGTCCTATTCGGACGAGGATGAAGGCCCCGACGCCCTTCCCGAAGCCGCCGAATAATCATTGCCTCACCCCTTCCGCCCGCGGCGGAAGGGGAAGCGGAGCCAGACTATGAACCAGATTACCAACTTCATGAACCCGGTCGCGAAGCCCGAAACCTTTGACATGATCAAGATCGGCATCGCGAGCCCCGAGCGCATCCGTTCCTGGTCGTTCGGCGAGATCAAGAAGCCCGAAACCATCAACTACCGCACGTTCAAGCCCGAACGTGACGGCCTGTTCTGCGCGCGCATCTTTGGCCCGATCAAGGATTATGAATGCCTGTGCGGCAAATATAAGCGCATGAAATACAAGGGCATCGTCTGCGAAAAATGCGGTGTCGAAGTCACGGTGACCAAGGTTCGCCGTGAGCGCATGGGCCATATCGAGCTCGCCGCGCCGGTCGCGCACATCTGGTTCCTGAAGTCGCTGCCGTCGCGCATCGGCCTGCTCCTCGACATGCAGCTGAAGCAGCTCGAGCGCGTTCTCTATTTCGAGGCCTATATCGTTCTCGAGCCCGGCCTGACGCCGCTCGAAAAGTTTCAGCTTCTGACCGAAGATGAACTGCTCGATGCGCAGGATGAATATGGCGAAGACGCTTTCAGCGCCGGCATCGGCGCCGAAGCGATCCGCGTGCTGCTCGAAAATCTCGATCTCGAGCAGGAACGCGTTGATCTGATGGAAGAGCTCGCGACCACCAAGTCGGAGCTCAAGCCCAAGAAGATCATCAAGCGCCTGAAGGTCGTCGAAAGCTTCATCGAATCGGGCAATCGCCCCGAATGGATGATCCTCGAAGTCGTTCCCGTGATCCCGCCCGAACTGCGCCCGCTGGTGCCGCTCGACGGCGGCCGCTTCGCGACGTCGGATCTGAACGACCTGTATCGCCGCGTGATCAACCGCAACAACCGCCTGAAGCGCCTGATGGAGCTGCGCGCGCCGGACATCATCGTCCGCAACGAAAAGCGCATGCTGCAGGAAGCCGTCGACGCGCTGTTCGACAACGGCCGCCGCGGCCGCACGATCACGGGTGCCAACAAGCGCCCGCTCAAGTCGCTGTCCGACATGCTCAAGGGCAAGCAGGGCCGCTTCCGTCAGAACCTGCTCGGCAAGCGCGTCGACTATTCGGGCCGTTCGGTCATCGTGACCGGTCCCGAACTCAAGCTGCACCAGTGCGGCCTGCCGAAGAAGATGGCGCTCGAACTGTTCAAGCCGTTCATCTATGCGCGCCTCGACGCCAAGGGTCTGTCGATGACCCTGAAGCAGGCGAAGAAGTGGGTCGAAAAGGAACGCAAGGAAGTCTGGGACATCCTCGACGAAGTCATTCGCGAGCACCCGGTCCTGCTGAACCGCGCGCCGACGCTTCACCGCCTGGGCATCCAGGCGTTCGAGCCCGTGCTGATCGAGGGCAAGGCGATCCAGCTTCACCCGCTGGTCTGCGCCGCGTTCAACGCCGACTTCGACGGTGACCAGATGGCGGTCCACGTCCCGCTGAGCCTGGAGGCGCAGTTGGAAGCGCGCGTCCTGATGATGTCGACCAACAACATCCTGTCGCCCGCCAACGGCAAGCCGATCATCGTTCCGTCGCAGGATATGGTGCTGGGTCTCTATTATCTGTCGCTGGAACGCGAAGGCGAACCGGGTGAGGGCATGTTGCTCGCCGACATGGCCGAAGTGCACCAGGCGCTCCACGTCGGCGCGGTCACGCTGCACTCAAAGATCATCAGCCGCGTTCCGCAGACCGACGAACAGGGCAATGAATATCTGCAGCGCTTCGAAACCACGCCGGGCCGCATGCTGATCGGCGAATGCCTGCCGAAATCGCACACGGTGCCCTTCGACGTCGTCAACCGTCTTCTTACCAAGAAGGAAATCGGCGACGTGATCGATCAGGTCTATCGTCACACCGGCCAGAAGGAGACGGTGCTGTTCGCCGACGCCATCATGGCGCTGGGCTTCCGCCACGCATTCCGCGCCGGCATCTCGTTCGGCAAGGATGATATGATCATCCCGGCCTCGAAGGAAGGCATGGTCGACGAAACCCGCGCGCTGGTGAAGGATTTCGAGCAGCAGTATCAGGACGGCCTGATCACGCAGCAGGAAAAATACAACAAGGCGATCGACGCCTGGTCGCAGTGCGGCGACAAGGTCGCGAACGCGATGATGGACGAAATCCGCGCGACGCCAAAGCTGGACAATGGCCGCATGGCCCCGATCAACTCCATCTACATGATGGCGCATTCGGGTGCGCGTGGTTCGCAGGCCCAGATGAAGCAGCTTGCGGGTATGCGCGGCCTGATGGCCAAGCCGTCGGGCGAGATCATCGAAACGCCGATCATCTCGAACTTCAAGGAAGGCTTGACCGTTCTTGAATATTTCAACTCGACCCACGGCGCGCGTAAGGGCCTGGCCGATACCGCGCTCAAGACCGCGAACTCGGGGTATCTGACCCGTCGTCTGGTCGACGTGTCGCAGGACTGCGTCGTGATCGAGGAAGATTGCGGTACCGAACGCGGCATGGAAATGCGCGCGATCATCCAGGGCGGTTCGACGATCGCCTCGCTGGGCGAGCGCATCCTCGGCCGTACGACGCTCGAAGATGTCACCGACAAGGATGGCAATGTCATCGCCCCGATCGGCACGCTGCTCGACGAAGCAACGACGGCGCGCATCGAGGAAGCCGAAGTCCAGTCGGTGAAGATCCGTTCGCCGCTGGTCTGCGAAGCGACGATGGGCGTCTGCGGCAAATGCTATGGCCGTGACCTTGCCCGCGGTACGCCGGTGAACATCGGCGAAGCGGTCGGCGTCATCGCCGCCCAGTCGATCGGTGAACCTGGCACCCAGCTGACCATGCGTACCTTCCACATCGGTGGCGCGGCGCAGGTCAACGAACAGTCGAACGCCGAAGCGATTTCGGACGGGACGATCGAATATCGCGAGATGGAAACGATCGTCGACCAGCGTGGCCGCCGTCTGGCGCTGTCGCGTTCGGGCGAAATCGCGATCATCGACGCCGAGGGCCGCGAACGTGCGTCGCACAAGCTGCCCTATGGTGCACAGATCATGCACAAGAACGGCGAAAAGGTGAAGAAGGGCGACCGGATTGCCGAATGGGATCCGTTCACCATGCCGCTGATCACCGAAAAGCAGGGGATCGTGAAGTATCAGGATCTGGCCGATGGCAAGACGCTGACCGAACAGGTCGACGAAGCGACCGGTATCGCGCAGCGCGTCGTGATCGAATATCGCGCCGCGGGCCGCAGCAAGAAGGAAGACCTTCAGCCGCGCCTGACCCTGCTCGACGATGCGTCGGGTGAAGCCGCGCGCTATCTGCTCGCGGTTGGCACGATGATCTCGGTCGACGACGGCCAGGAAGTACAGGCGGGCGACGTGCTCGCCCGTGTGACCCGCGAAGCGTCGAAGACCCGCGATATCACCGGCGGTCTGCCGCGTGTCGCCGAACTGTTCGAAGCGCGCATTCCGAAGGATAATTCGGTCATCGCCAAGATCAGTGGCCGCATTGAATTCGTCAAGGATTACAAGGCGAAGCGCAAGATTGCGATCGTTCCGGAAGAAGGCGATTCGATCGAATATCTGATCCCCAAGTCGAAGGTCCTCGAAGTGCAGGAAGGCGACTATGTGAAGCGCGGCGACGCGCTGATCTCGGGCTCGCCGAACCCGCACGACATTCTCGACGTCATGGGCGTCGAGGCGCTGGCCGAGTTCCTGGTTGCCGAAATCCAGGAAGTCTATCGACTCCAGGGCGTGAAGATCAACGACAAGCATATCGAGGTGATCGTTCGCCAGATGCTGCAGAAGGTCGAGATCACGTCGGGCGGCGACACCACACTGCTGCCGGGCGAACAGCTCGATTATCTGGAGATGATGGAATATAACGCCAAGCTGCCGAAGAATGGCGTGCCGGCAGAGGGCCGCCCGGTCCTGCTCGGTATCACCAAGGCGAGCCTGCAAACCCGCAGCTTCGTTTCGGCGGCGTCCTTCCAGGAAACGACCCGCGTGCTCACCGAAGCCTCGGTGCAGGGCAAGGTCGACTCGCTGATGGGCCTCAAGGAAAACGTCATCGTCGGCCGTCTGATCCCGGCGGGCACCGGCGCGGCGATGAACCGCGTCCGCGTTACCGCCTCGTCGAAGGATGCCGCGCTGCGTGCAGCGATGCGCGCCGCGAACCAGGAGCATCTGATCGCGCCGCAGACCGCGGCCGAAGAGCATGCTGCCGAACTGGCACAGGGCCCCGAAGCGGCGATCGGCGACGATCCGCTCGGCAAGGTTCAGGGCGAAGACTTCACCACCGACGATGTCGTGGTGCTGGATCGTCCCGAGGATGACGGCGAGGAATAAGCCCCTCGGCTCGCAAGCCTAAAAGAGAGCCCCGCCGGAGCGATCCGGCGGGGCTTTTCTTGTGTGGAAAATGCTCTGGGGTTTGGGTGTGTCTGGAGCTCCCTTTCCATCCCGCTTCGCTCCCGGCGTGCGGCGTCTGGGGGGGCGGCGATTGGCGCCAAAGAGGGATGCGCGGCGCGCGGACATGAAAAGAGCCCACCGGGCAGACCGGCGGGCCCTTGTGCGTGGAAAATGCGGGCCGACGGATTTGCGCCCAGGCGACGTTTCGGCCCGGGCTGCCTAAGGTGCGAGGATCGCGACCGTGATGTACAGCAGCAACGGCAGGCCAAAGCCCAAGAGCGTCAGGCCGACGAAGCCGACGCGCGTCCACAAGACGTCGATGCCGAAGTGGTCGGCTATCCCGGCACAGACCCCAAAGATCATGCCGTCGCGACGATTCTTGCGAAAACCCTGTTTCATTTCTGTCCTTTCAATCCCGGCGCTTGGCCGGCGTTAATGGAGGGGTGTCCGCTGGTCAGATGACCAGCGAACCGACCTGCGCACCATTCTGGCCGGCGATCGCCAGCAGCATGACCGAGGCGTAGAGCGAAGCGAAAGCGGCGAGGGCGTAGCTTTTGACGTTGTCGAGGTTGATACTGGCCATGATTTTAATCCTTCTTTGTCCTCCCATCCGGACCATCCGGTGGATGCCTGTTACTTTGCAGGAGCCGTGCCAATTTCGTTCATCCGCAGTTAAGCGCCATTTTTCCGTTTCAGGACAAGTGGTGAAATGAAAAAAATACCGAAATATCGGAAAAATAACCAATATATAAACATTGCCGCATGTGAATTATGAGGCGAGCGGGGCTGGCGCCTCCCGGGCGGGTACGGTAGGCGCGGGATAAGATGACGTTGACTCGCCTCTCGCTAACCGATTTTCGCAATCATGCCGGGGCGGACATGGCGGCTGCGTCAGGCATCGTCGCATTGCATGGCGACAACGGGGCGGGAAAGACCAACATATTGGAGGCGATCTCGCTGCTAGCTCCGGGGCGCGGGCTGCGCCGGGCACCGCTCGCCGACATGGTGCGCGATGGCGCGGGCGGCGGCTTTGCCATATTTGCCGAAGTGCAGAGCGATCCCGCGCTGCCGCCGGTCGCACTCGGCACGGGAATAGAGGCGGCGCAGCCGCGCCGCCGTATCGTGCGGATCAACGGCGCGGCGGCCGCGGCGACCGCGCTCGGCGACTGGTTGTCGCTGCTGTGGCTGACCCCGGCGATGGATCGGCTGTTCGTCGAAACCGCGGGCAATCGGCGGCGCTTTCTAGACCGTCTCGTTCTGGCGTTGGAGCCACGTCATGCACAGCACGGCAATCGCTATGAAGCGGCCATGCGTGCGCGCGGAAAATTGCTCGCCGATCCCGCCGCTGCGGATGCGCAATGGCTGACTAGTCTAGAGGCGCAACTCGCCGACCATGGTGCGGCGATCGACGCGGCGCGGCAGCGCACGCTCGCGGCGCTGTCGGCCGAGCTGGCGGAACAGCCCGACGCGCCCTTTGCGCGGCCGTTGCTCACGCTGGTGGATGGTGATGGCGCGGCGCGGACCGAACCTTATGCCCCCGATGCGCTCAGGGCGCTGTTCGCCGCGCGGCGCCGGATCGACGCCGCGGCCGGGCGCGCCACTGCAGGGCCGCATCGCGATGATCTATCGGCGCTGCATGCCGCGACGGGGCGTGCGGCGGCGCGCTGCTCGACCGGCGAGCAAAAGGCGATGCTGCTGTCGCTCGTTCTCGCGCATGGCGATTGCGTGGCACGGGCGCGGGGAGCCCGGCCGGTGTTGCTGCTCGACGAGGTGGCCGCGCACCTCGACCCTTCGCGCCGCGGAGCGCTGTACGAGCGGCTGGCGGGACAGGGAGGGCAAGCTTGGCTGACCGGCACCGAAGAGGGCCTGTTCGCGAATATGCCCGGCCCTGTGACGCGTTTTCGTATCGCGGGCGGGCGCATCGCGGCGGGATAGCAATCGATCTTTCGGAAACGAACCCGAAACCGGGGGCGTGTCGCCCGCCGTTCCTGTGGAGCGTTTCACAGCTCGGCCGGGTTGCCGCCTATGCCTCCCGCCTGACCTGTGCAAATCTGGCTCCTGTATCGAATCGTATCGGCGGGATCGGAATATGGCGCTGCATCATCGGCTGATCGGAAAAGCCGCCGGTCTTTATTGGCGGGTCCGCAAGCCGCGAACGCTGGGCGTGCGGGCGGTGGTGCTTGACCCCGACGACCGGGTGGCGCTGGTTCGGCACAGCTACGCCGATCATTGGTATCTGCCCGGCGGCGGCGTGAACAAGGGCGAAAGTTTCGAGGGCGCCTTGCGCCGCGAACTGCAGGAAGAGGTGGCGCTGCACGACGTTCGCGTCGAACGCATCGTCGGCGTCTATCACAGCCGCCGCGAGGCAAAGGACGATCATGTGGTGATCTTTGCGGTTCGGGTGTCCGGCGAAGCGGCGGCGGCCATGCGGCGTGCCGATGTGATGGAGATTGAGCAGGTCGGCTGGTTCCCGCTCGATGGCCTGCCCGCCGACACATCGCCAGCCACCCGTCGCCGCCTTGCCGAATATGGCGCGAACGCCGTAGGCTTGGGAGCTTGGTGACGATGTCAATTCGTATCGGAGGATACCGGTGAACGCGATGATAGCCGCTTTTCAGGGATATGGCACAGCATGAGCCTTGCACTCGCGGTTGCACTCGCAATGGCCTCCGCCCCTTCGCCTTGCACTCCCGTCCCCGGCGCCGCGCAGCTCTGGCGGCAGGAGATGCGCTGGGTGGTGGTCGGTGAAATGCACGGCACCAACGAAACGCCGGCAGCCTTTGCGAATCTCGCATGTCTCGCGGCCGGAACCGGGCGTCCGGTGGTTGTCGCGATTGAATGGTCGTCCGATTGGCAATCGGCGGTGGATGCCTATCTGGCGTCAGATGGCGACGAGGCCGCACGGCGCGACCTGCTCAAGCTGCCGCATTGGCGGTCCGATTATCAGGACGGCCGGGCGAGCAGGGCCTTTATGGCTATGCTAGAGCGTTTCCGCCTGATGCGGCGCGCGGGACTTGTCGCGGGCGTTTCCTGTTTCGACGTCAGCGGCCGGGCTCCACATGAAGGGACACGCGATTTTGCGATGGCGCAGGCCTGGCAGTCTGTCGCGGCACCCGATGACGCGCTGATCCTGATCCTTGTCGGCAATGTCCACGCCATGCGCAGGCCTTTTGCCCTGACGGAGCGGACGATCGAAACCGCAGGATCGTTGCTGCCGCGTGCCCGCACCATGACCGTCAATGTGGTCGGCAATGGGGGCACGGCCTGGAATTGCCGCGCGGACGGATGCGGCGTCAATGGTAACGGACCGCCGCGCAGCGCCGCAGCCGGGATCCGGTTCAGTGCCTCGTCGGACGACCGTTGGGATGCGATCTATGAACTGGGCCTGCCCACGACGGCGGCCGAACCAGCGCTGGACGCTGGCGATGCGCCCCCTCATCGAGACGCGGCGGGAGTCTCCCAAGACGCCCGGTGACGTCCGAAGGCGCCGCTGCCGCGTATTGCTCGGCTTTGCCCACCATATGGCCGCAGCTTCGCCGAACGCTTCCCATTGGCGTCCAATCTTCTGGCGTTACAGAATTTCGTGTACGATGTCCTGCGGGCGGCAAAAGCGCACGCCCTTGTCGGTCTCGACAAAGGGGCGGTTCACATACGCGGCATTGTCGACCATCGCAGCGATGATGGCATCCTCGTCCGCCGCGTCCAGCCCGCGCTCCGCGGCGTCGGTACCGCGCAGGCGAAGCGCATCCTTCGCGCTCATGCCAGCATCGGCGAACAATTGCCGCAGCTTTGCCTCGCTATAGGGCTGCTTCAGATATTCGATGATCGTCAGATCGACGTTCGGCGTGTCCTGAAGGATGGCCAGCGTCTTGCGGGACGTGCCGCAGGCGGGGTTGTGCCAGATGGTTGCTTTCATGATGCGGCTCCTATCCCTTGGGGCGACGTGTCGCAAGTTTGGCGACGTAAACGCGCCATTCACAGCAAATATGCCACATTTGCCCGCATGAAGTGGCAACGCCTTCTTGCCTTTGCTCGCGAAACTGCGGCTTATGGACCCGGTGAGGGACCGTCAAAAGACGGCCACGGCGGGGCTGGGTGGCAATTTGATGAATGAAATGATCAATCGCAGAGCGATTTTGGCCGGGCTTGCCGGGGCAGGCGCGGTGGCCGCGACGCCACTTCGCGCGCAAATGCCCGGCTGGGTTCAGCAACCGGCGCCCGCTACGCCGGCTGTCGATTATCTGGCTGTCGCAAAGCGGCAATTGGACCGGCAGGGGCGCAATATCGCGCAGACCGATCGTGTCGGCATCGTCGATTTCGGCTTGCCGTCGGCACGCCCGCGTTTTGCGTTGGTCGACATGGTCGCCGGGACCATCGATCTGTTTCCGGTGACGCATGGGCGGGGGTCGGACCCACAACATGATGGCTGGCTTAAAAGTTTTTCGAACCGTGTCGGCAGCCTCGCCACCTCGCGCGGCGCCTATCGCACCAGCGACTATTATTGGGGTGCAAATGGGTCGTCGATGCGGCTGGCCGGGCTGGAACCCGACAACAACAACGCCGACGTGCGCGCCATCGTCGTTCACGGCGCCTGGTATGCCGAACCATCGCTGATCGCGACGCAGGGAAAGCTGGGGCGCAGCGAGGGGTGTTTCGTCTTTGGCGAGGCTCTGTTGCCTATGATCCTCTACAAATTGGGGCCGGGCCGCCTGTTGTTTGCCGACAAGCTGAGCGTGCCGCCGGTATCGCGGCCTTTCGACCTGCCGACCGAGCCGTTGCCGGGCACGGAAAATCTGATCCGCACCGGGGCGGGGACCACGGGGCTCCCCGCGAAGGCCGATTGACCGCCGCCAGTCATATGGCGCGCGGACCGACGGCAGGTCAGCCGCAGTCGGCGTTATAGGCCGAAACGCTTGGAAACATGTCCTCGCCGGCGGTAGTGACCGACAGCGTCGCGCCCTGTCGTTGATATTCGAACGCGCAAAATCCAAATCCGGTGCCTGAACAGCCCGTTACCTCGGGGACGCCCCGACGCGCCAGTTCGGCCTCGCGCGGGTCTGTGCGGTTGATCGACGTGCCGCCTGGCACTGGCGTCCAGCCATGCGCTTGCAACGCGATGCGGGCCTTGTTGATCGGCTGGCCATAGATGTTGGGGACAACTGCCTTGCCGCCGCACACCCGGTCAGCGGCCGCGACCGGGCCGACCGTCATGCGCGCCTTGCTGATCCGGATGTCGGCCAGCGGCTGGGGCAGAATGTCGCCGTCCCACAATCGCAGGGCGCCGCCTTCCAATGGCGCTGCAAAGCCGATCGATCGCGCGGTGGACCGTCGGACGTAGGCAAGCGCAATCAAGTGGCCACCGTCAAAAATCGCCACATTGCCATCGCGAATTTCGCATGATCCGCTGGTTCCGGGGTCGAAAGAACCGGCGAAGCTGACGGCCTGGAACCGGCCGACCGCGAGATCGTTCGTCACGCCCCATCCGGCGGCGGCCACCTGCTTGCCCGGCGCCGATCGGGGCTCCGTCTGCTTCCAATCACAAGCGTCCCGCGTCGCGGCGCGCGGTGCGCGCGGCAATCGATCGATCGCCACGAACGCGATGTCCTTGACAGCGGAATCGAGGACAATTTCGCTGTTCTTTTGGGAAGTCGATGATCGCTCCGCGGCGCCCACCGATGCGGAATCGCCGGAAAAGGTTCCAAGCAACGCAGTCGCGGACAAAGCGACGAACACCCCTCTACCTTTCATTCCATTTCTCCCGCATCGGGGCGGTTGTTGGCGGCCGCCGAACGCGCCGCGCTGTCCTGTTCCGCTTGGCCCTCGTCTTCACGGGCGGCACGGCGAAAGAGGAGCCAGCCACCAACAAGGCAGGCGATGGCGACAGCCAGCAAGGGCAGACCAAAGATCAAAAGCACGAAGAAGGCGGCTGTCGCGCTGTCGCGGTCTAGATCGCCGGTGAACACAAAGATCGAGGCGATCGAAAGCAGGGCAAGAATGCCAAGGATTATGCAGCCCCAACCCGCTCTGCGATAACCATTCGATATGCGAAGCAGGAAGAAGGTCACGGCAACGGCGGCTGACAATTGAAGGATGACGGGCGCCGCGACGAGCAGCCCGTTATCGTCGAGCCCCGCATCATATGAAATGCCGAAAATGCCAAGCACCAGGGCCAGTGCCGCCATCAGCGGCGTGCCGCTGGTATAGCCGACAATCAGGCCAAAGATCAGGCTGGAAATCCAGCGGTTCGCATTTCCGTTCATGGGATGATCCTTCAAACCTTCGTCAGTGACCGGCAACCTGAGGATCAGCCCGGAATAGGGCCGATGGGCCACGTACCAAGCGGCGCCAGACTTTCCGCGTCATAGGAGCAGCGTGAATAGAGCGTGAAACGCTTCTCTCCGTCATGGTACCAATCCGCGCCCTGGCTATATTCGATAACGCCTGTTGACCAGCAGACGGCCGCTGCGTCGCCGTCGAGGGCCATCAGGATCGACCAGTTTACATCGCCACCGGACGCAGGCTCAAACGCGCTCATCAGCAGGCGCCCTTCGGACTCGATAATCGGTCCGGCCGTCGATTTCGCGGTTTCGACGAGCAGGCTATCGCGGATCTCCGGATCGGAGACAGAGCGTCGGACCGCAGCAACCACTGCCGGGTGGTGCAGGAAATCGACCCCGTCGACCTTGTCCCACGGATATTTTCCGACATAGGCCGAAAGGGCGGGCGCTGCCGCCGGGCTCGCTTCGGGGGTGGCATCTTCGGTTCCGATACGGTTTTCCGTGTGTCCGTCGCCGGACTGTTCCGTCGGCGTCGCCGCCGAACAGGCACTGGTCCAAAGCATTGCGCCAATGAGGATGGCGGCTTTTGGCATCATGACATGAATTCTCCTGATCCGCGCCGACGTGGCGCCTCGCTTCCTCGTGGTCAGCCAAGGGGGATTGTCGACCATGTTCAAGTTTTGGGGTGTATCGATACATAATTCTGTGAGCGCGATCACCCAAAAGCCAGAGATTATATGGTGTTGGCTCGCGGTCTGATTGCGAAGCCGGCAAGCGCTTTGCGAGGGGTGTCTGATACTGCAATCGCAACGTCATTCTCGGCATCGGCGGCCTGGGCTGAGCTTGGGGGGGGGGGGGGCTTGTTTCGGCCGACGGGCGGCGCGGTCAGGCCCGATGCAAGGCGCTTAGCATCATGTCCCAGCGATCGAGCCCGGGCGCGTACCCATCCAGGGTGATCTTGACGACACGAAAGCCAAGGCGTGCATAAAAGCCCTGACTGTGCTGGCTGGTGTCGATCAGCACGCGATGAACGCCCGGCACGCGGAAAATCGCGTCGAGCCGCGCCTCGACCAGGCTTGTTCCCAAACCGCTCCCGTGGCGGGTGCGATCAACCATCCCCCAGCACAGCATGGCGCTTTGGCCGTCGCCGGTCGTCATATGGCCGCCACACCCGACAATGCGTGCTCCGTCGACCAGCACCAGATAGCATTGCTCGATCTCCTTTTGGTCGAGGAAATCGGCAAAGTCGGCCCGCTCGCTGCTGGCGAAAAATTGCAGCACATTGCTGTCGAACAACGCCAGGCACGCAGTCTTGTCAGACGGTCGATAGGGGCGTGTGATCGTCATCGAAGGGAAGAATGAAAGGCAATAATGGAGCCGGCTGGACGAAGGTGTGCGCCTTGCCCGGCCATCTTGCCGATCAATATATGCCGCTGGTCCCGGGCGTCGTCACGCGCGATGTGGTCTGCACCGTCGGTGCGATTTCTGGGGGCTTGGGCGCGATGATCGCCGCTGTTGGTCGCCCGGGCTTGGCAAAGCTGGCAACCACGGGTGCGTCACGGCCGTATAGGTCAGACAGCTTTTTTACACCGCCTTTGCCGTCCGGAATGACCGTCCAATAGGCGACATAGACGGGAAAGGGGGCCTCGAAACCGAATCTTGTGGTCTTCCCGCTGGCGATCGCTTCTCCGAATTCCTCGGGGCTGCGTCCTGCGAACATCACGGCCATCAGCCCCGAGAAATGCAGGGCGCGTTCGGTCCGGATGCATCCGTGGCTAAAGGCTCGGGCGGCGGCATTGAATGCGCCCTTCGAAGGAGTGTCGTGCAGATAGATGGCATGTTCGTTCAGCATTTCCATCTTCATGACGCCCAGGGCGTTATTGGCACCGGGCTTTTGCACCACCGACAGCGACTTTCCGCTGCCCGTCCATGTATATCCCTGCGCGCGGGCGCGCGCCGGATTGTTGGCGATCGTGGCTCCGATGCCTTCGTTGATGATACTGCGCGGCAGTGTCCAGTTCGGGTTGACGATAATGCCCGTTGCCATCGGGTTGAGCTGGGGCGTCGGGGTCGACGCCTTGCCTACCACCGCTTTGTGCGTCGCGATGGTCGTGCCGCCATGGACGACGCGGGTCATATATTCGGGCACATTGCTGACGACATAGCGCGGCCCGAGGTCGCGGGGCATCCAGCGCCACCGTTCCATATTGACCCGGATCGCATTGGCGTCGGCCGGCGTCCTGGCCGCCTTCAGCGCCTTTTTCAGGACCAGAAAATCGGGATGGATCGGATCGAACTCGGCCAGCGTGTCCGGGATCGTGTTGGTCGCCAGCGCCGTCGCCAACAGGTGCAGCAACGGCATATGATCGGCATCATTGTCGGTCATGAACCATTGTTTGCGGGCGGCATTGGGGGTCCGTCCGTCGCGCAGGTGGGTTGCGAGTAGCAGAAAGCTGTCCGTGGCTACCTTGTCGAGCGCGATTTGATTGCCTTCAAGGATCGCGGCGGCGAGGGCGTCGGGATTATAATCCTTCGCAAACAGCCCTTCGTCACCGACATTTTCTATGAAACGCAGCAGAGCGGTTGCATTATCTTCGTCCCAGCTCGGCAGGCCGGAAACCGCCTCCACGACGGGAGCATCGTCGGCGACCTTGTCGGGCTGGATGACAACCGAATCCTCTTTTACGTCTCTCGTCTGCGCGGTCGCGGGCGCGGAGAAAAGCATCAAGGGGAGGATCAGCGTAGCGGCGCCGCGTGAGTAAATGGATGGGTTTTTAGCCATAGCCAAAGCCCATAGCCAAAAAAAAGAGGTGGCGAAAGTGAGCTGCAGGCCGGCGTCGTGGCAAATGTGACGGCGGCCGCGGCCGCCGTCGGTTCAGCAAAGATCACCAGCGGTTTCAGGCCGCCGCATCATCCTCGCTGCTGGCCAACCATTCCTCGAGCCACTTGATCGTATAATCGCCATGGATCACGTCGGGGGCCGACAGCAACGCCTGGTGAAGCGGGATGTTCGTCTTGACGCCCGCGATGACCATTTCCTCGAGCGCCCGACGCATACGCATCATGCAGCTTTCGCGACTGCGACCATAAACGATCAGCTTGCCGATCATGCTGTCATAATAGGGCGGGATCGAATAACCGGCGTAAAGTCCGCTATCGACGCGTACATGCATACCGCCTGCCGGGTGATAAGCCGTGACCCGGCCCGGCGAAGGCATGAAGGTGCGTGGATCTTCGGCATTGATACGGCATTCGATCGAATGGCCGCGAAATTCTAGATCCTCCTGGCGCACCGACAGGCCGCGACCGTCAGCGATGCGAATCTGTTCGCGGACCAGATCGAACCCGGTGATCATCTCGGTCACGGGATGCTCGACCTGAATTCTGGTGTTCATCTCGATGAAATAGAATTCGCCGTTTTCCCAAAGGAATTCGATGGTACCGGCGCCGCGATAGCCCATTTTTGCCATGGCGTCGGCGCAAACGCCGCCCATGCGCGCCCGTTCTTCGGCGGATATGACTGGCGAGGGGGCTTCCTCTAGCACCTTCTGGTGGCGGCGTTGTAGCGAACAGTCGCGCTCGCCCAGATGAATCGCATTGCCGTTGCCGTCGCCGAACACCTGAAATTCGATGTGGCGTGGATTGCCGAGATATTTCTCCATATAGACGGTCGGGTCGCCAAAGGCGGCCGCCGCCTCGCTCGACGCCTGACCCATCAGGCTTTCCAGGCCAGCTTCTTCCGGCACGACCTTCATGCCGCGCCCGCCGCCGCCCGATGCTGCCTTGATCAGTACCGGATAACCGATTTCCTCGGCGAGCTTTTTGGTTTCTTCGCCATAAGTGACGGCGCCGGGCGAGCCCGGGACGACCGGCAGGCCCAGCGACACCGCAGTGCGCTTGGCTTCGACCTTGTCGCCCATGGTCCGAATATGTTCGGGCTTGGGCCCGACGAAGACCATGTCATGCGCTTCGATAATCTCTGCGAAACGTGCGTTTTCCGACAGAAAGCCATAGCCAGGATGGATGGCGTCGGCGCCCGTCACCTCGGCGGCCGAAATGATCGCCGGGATATTGAGATAGCTGTCCTTCGCGGCCGGCGGGCCAATGCACACGGCCTCGTCGGCCAGTCGCACGTGCATGGCGTCGGCGTCGGCGGTCGAATGGACCGCAACCGTCTTGATGCCCATTTCGTGCGCTGCACGGTGGATGCGCAGCGCAATCTCGCCCCGGTTGGCGATCAGCAGTTTTTCAATAGCCATGGTCGGCGTGGCCTCAGTCGATGGTGAACAGCGGCTGGTCATATTCGACCGGCTGGCTGTTCTCGACATGCACGGCCTTCAGCGTGCCGGAGCGGGGCGCGGTGATTGGGTTCATGACCTTCATCGCCTCGATGATGAGGATGGTCTCGCCTTCCTTCACGGCGGAACCGGTGCTCGCGAAATTGGGCGCGCCCGGTTCGGGAGCGAGATAGACGGTGCCAACCATTGGCGATTTTACGGCGTCGGCGAAGCTGTCGGCTGCCGGAGCAGCAGCGACTGCGGCCGCCGGGGCGGGTGCAGCGGCGACGGACGCTGCAACCGGTGCGGCGGCCAGCGGGGCCATCGCGACGGGAGCGGCGGCGGTCAGCGTGCGCACGACACGCACCTTGCGGTCGCCATCCTCGACCTCGATCTCCGAAAGCTGCGTATCGTCCAGCAATTCCGCGAGCGCGCGGACGAAGGCCGGATCGATGTTGATGCCATGGTCGTTATGGTCACCCATGAGAATATTGTCCTGTCGTTATGTCGCCGCAACCTGGCGGCTTGACCCCTGTTTTGATCGCGCCCTCTTGTCAGAGTCGCGCGGCGGCGTCCAGCGCAAGCGTATAGCTTTCGGCGCCATGGCCCGCGAAATGTGCGGTCGCTGCCATGCCCACATAGCTGATATGACGAAAAGTTTCGCGTTTCATCGGGTCCGATAGATGGACTTCGATTACCGGCACGCGGATCGATTTGATCGCGTCGTGAAGGGCGATGGATGTGTGTGTATAGCCTCCTGCATTCAGCAGGACCGCTTTCGCGCCTGCGAAATGCGCCTCATGCAACCAGTCGATCAGATCGCCCTCGTGATTCGACTGGCGGCAGTCGATCTCCAGCCGCAGTTCATTCGCCTGCGTGGCGAGGCGAATATGGATGTCGTCCAATGTGTCGTGGCCGTAAATTTCGGGCTCGCGGGTGCCCAGTAGGTTCAGGTTCGGGCCAGACAGGACAAAGACGATCGGAGAGTGCGACAAAGTCGGCCTTTCGGTTGCGGCGATGCTGCTCCCCCCTATATGGGCTCTGCGTCAAAAGGCAAAGCAAGGCGGATACCACGGTGATTTCTATCATCCTCAATGGCGAAGCGCGGCAGGTGCGTGAAGGGAGCGTTGCGGATCTGGTCGCGTCGCTGGGGCTTGATGTGAAGAAGGTCGCTGTAGAGCGCAATCGCGATATCGTTCCCCGTTCGACGCTTGCTGATGTCGCGCTGGCGGATGGTGATACGCTGGAAATTGTTCATTTCGTGGGAGGCGGTTGATGCCGGTGGCACGGATCGTACCCAATCGCTACACCGCGAATGCGGCGGACGGTAAGGGCTTTTTCAGCGATGTGTTGGGGCTGGAAACCGCGATGGAGATGGATTTCATCACCACCTATCGATCGAGCAGCCAGCCGATGGCGCAAATCAGCATTCTGACGGATGACCCGTCCGGACTGCGCCCCGCTTATTCGGTGGGGGTCGATGATGTCGATGCCGTATATGCGCGCGCGGTCGCGGCCGGGCACGACATTATCTACGCGCTGCGCGATGAACCCTGGGGTGTTCGCCGCTTTTTCGTTCGCGATCCGCTGGGCGACATTGCGAATGTGATACAGAATAAGGACTGAATGTGGACAAGACCGATCAATGGACCGTCGCTGGCCGGACCTTTTCCTCGCGCCTGATCGTGGGCACCGGGAAATATAAGGATTTTGAACAGAATGCCGCGGCGGTTGCTGCGTCGGGGGCTGAAATCGTCACGGTTGCGGTCCGCCGCGTCAATGTGTCGGACCCATCTGCGCCGATGCTGACTGATTACATCGACCCCAGAAAGATTACCTATCTCCCCAACACGGCCGGTTGTTTCAATGCCGATGATGCGATCCGCACGTTGCGCCTTGCGCGTGAGGCCGGCGGATGGGATCTCGTCAAACTGGAGGTGCTGGGCGAAGTAAAGACGCTCTACCCCAATATGCGCGAGACGCTCGAGGCGACCGAGGTGCTGGCCAAGGAAGGCTTTCTGCCGATGGTTTATTGCGTCGACGATCCGATCGCCGCGAAACAGCTGGAGGATGCGGGCGCCGTTGCGATCATGCCGCTTGGCGCGCCGATCGGTTCCGGACTGGGTATCCAGAATCGCGTGACGATACGGCTGATCGTAGAGGGGGCGTCGGTTCCGGTCCTGGTCGACGCGGGGGTCGGTACCGCTAGCGATGCCGCAGTGGCTATGGAACTCGGCTGCGACGGGGTGCTGATGAACACAGCCATCGCCGAAGCCAAGGATCCCATTCGCATGGCGCGCGCGATGAAGGCGGCGGTCGAAGCTGGTCGGGACGCCTATCTGGCCGGCCGCATGGGACAGCGTCGCTACGCCGATCCATCGAGTCCGCTGGCGGGGCTGATCTGACCGCGAAAGACGCGCTAGAACGCGGATGAAATGTACCGGAGCGGCGGGCAGAGGTGCTCGCTACTCCATCAACCCTAAGAAACCAACGACTGGGCCGGTGGTGCGATTGACGCCGCGCGGCCTTGTCCACATGCCGCGACAGGGGGTTCGAATGGCCCCCGCGCGGGAGTCTGGCGGACCCATTTTTCATATTATCGGGGGCCGCCGCCTATGAATATCTTCAACCGGTTCGCATCGAGCGGGCACGATGTCGCGATCGATCTCGGAACCGTGAATACCGTTATATACGTCCGGGGACGAGGCATTGTGCTCAACGAACCGTCCGTCATCGCGCTCGAAACGCGCGATGGCCGTCGTCATGTCAAGGTCGTCGGCAACGAAGCGAAGCCGATGATGGGCAAGACGCCTGCCAATATCGAAGCGTTGCGTCCGCTGCGTGACGGCGTGATTGCCGACATCGAAATTGCCGAACAGATGATCAAGCATTTCATCGACAAGGCGCTGGGCGGTCCCAGTCGCCTGCGCCGCCGCAGCAATGTGGTGGTGTGCGTGCCGTCGGGGTCAACCCCTGTCGAACGCCGCGCGATCCGCGATGCCGCGTCCAATGCCGGTGCGCTGGCGGTTCAATTGCTGGAGGAGCCGCTGGCGGCGGCGATCGGGGCAGGGTTGCCCGTTGCGGAGCCCCGCGGGGCGATGGTTGTCGATATCGGGGGCGGTACGACCGAGGTTGCCGTGTTGTCGCTCGGCGGTGTCGCTTATAGCGGTTCGGTGCGGGTCGGCGGCGACAAGATGGATGACATGATCGCCGCCTATATTCGCCGCAAACATAACATGATGATCGGCGAGATGACGGCCGAGCGAGTGAAGCTCACGATCGGGCGCGCGGTCGCCCCGCAGGACGAAGGGCAGCGCATGATCGTCAAGGGGCGCGACCTGGTAAATGGTCGTCCCTCCGAAGTCACCGTGACCGAGGCAGAGGTGGCAGAGGCGCTGGCCGAGCCGATCGGGCAGATCATCGGTGCGGTTCGGGCCGCGCTCGAACGAACGGCGCCCGAACTGTCGGCGGATATTATCGATGAAGGGATCACGTTGACCGGCGGGGGTGCCTTGCTCGGTCGGATGGACGAGGCAATCGCCCGGGCGACGGGGCTACCGGTGCGTGTGGCCGACGATGCGTTGGTGTGCGTCGCGATGGGTGCGGGGTTGGCGTTCGAGAATCGCGTCTATCAGGGTGTGCTGATGGCGGCCTGAGGCCTTGCTGGAGTGCCGCTTGGCTCGGCTTCCGAACGTCCTGCCGGACAGCGGGGAACATCCACCAGTTCGCGCTCGTTGATGATACATGAGGCGATCAGGCCTCTGTAAAGCAAGGAGAAAGCCGATGGGTGAACTCAAGGAAAAGGCCAAGGGTCTCGCAAATGAGGCTGCCGGCAACACCAAGCAAGCGATCGGCAAGGCGACGGACAATGAACGGTTGCGGGCCGAAGGCGAAGCCCAGGAGCGCAAGGGCGAGGCGCAGAATTTGAAAGGCGATATTGCCGGGGCTCTCGGCGACAAAATCTGACGCTCTGTATCTTCCCCTGAAAGTGAAAAAGGCTCCGGTTTCCCGGAGCCTTTTTCGGTTGGCCTGACTTCGCGTTCCAGCCGTGTCGCGGCGTAGCCGCCGGGCGCTCCGGCGCGAGTGTGCGGTTGTACCGGCAGGCGGCCTATTTGCCGCCGGAGGCGACCAGATCGACGTCTGTCATATTGCCGTCGCGGCGTGCAAAAATGACATAGGCCAGATCGCCCTTTGTGCCACCGAGCATATGTTCATTGTCCCGCAGCCGATGGTCGCTCGTGTAACCGGCGCGGATCGCCATGGTATGATAATAGTCGAATACGGACTGGATCGACGCGGCAGTCTGAAAATTGACGACGCGCAAATTGCATTTGCCGCCGGCAATTCCCGCCGCTTCGCGTAAAGTAGCGCGCGGATAGACCTTGAAAGCCGCAGGCAGGCGATCTGCCCATTGATTGCCATAGGTCAGCTTGGCATCACATGCGCCCTTGGATTGTTCGCGTGCGAGCGCGCCGATCGTAACCGGTTTTTTCTTTGCTTCGCACCCGTCGCAATTCTCCTCGAAGGGTAATGCCCTGGGGGCGGTCAGCAGTTTGCCGGCTTTCAGCGCCGCCGCTGCTTCGGCGACGGTCGCGGCCTTGCCGCCCGGCGCTCCGGGAACTCCGCCATCGACCGGTCGATTGCCGGGGCCTGCGGCATTCTGGTTTGCTTGGCCGGTCAGCTTGGGGTCGACCATGATCTTGTCTTCCAGCGCCCCCTTGATCGCGGGGTCGGCGTCGGTCAGTCCGTCGTCAAGCGGTGTCAGTTCGGCTTTGTTGTCCGGATTGTCGCGGCATCCGCCGAGCCCCATTGTGGCGGCCAGCAGCCCTGCAACCAACCATTTTCCGCGCAACATCATCGCTAACACTCCCTTAATCTCTGATCTGGCTTGCCGTTGAACGGTTAAGAAGATGTGAGCAAAAATCGTTAATGGGTAAGGATTTATTATCCAAAAACTGTACCGGAGCGAGACGCGCCGGATCCGCAGCGGATAAGCCGCGAACTTTCGACAGCCGCCTGCCGGTGCACGACCGCCTGCCGATATACCGGATCGGTTACCATCTCCATGAAGGCGCCGGAATTGGGGTATTGGGCCACAAAGATCGCGTCCCAATATTCCTCGCTCGGACCGATCAGCATGGCCTCCATGGCGCCCCGCCACAGGATGCTGCCGCCGACCCGTTGAAAGATTGGCCCGCTATCCTGTCCGTACCGCGCATAGGCTTGCGCGCCGCTCAATTGTTTGGCGGCCAGCGGGTGATCGGAGGGATATGTGGCGTGCGCCTTGAACCGGACGAGGTTCAGCATATGAATGGGCGTGTCGCGCGGCAGTGCCTTGAAAGCGTCGAATTGGGCGCGTTCGGGATCGACGAAACGGTCCGTCATATCTAAAATTCCTTGCGCTTTTGGCGCCACTGATCTGCGCTTTGGGTCCAGGCATCGACTGGCGCCGTTTCAAAGGGGGGCGGAAGGCGCGTCGCGCCAGCGTTCGCCGCGCCAAGTCGTTTGGCAAGCGCTTGCGACCGCGTGTTGGCGGGATCGATGCAGTGCATCAGTTGCGGCCATTTCAGGAATTCGATGGCGAAATCACAGGCCGCGACGGCCCCTTCGAACGCATAGCCTTTGCCCGCGAAACTGGCGCGGACACCATAGCCGACCTCGGGGGCTGGCCAGCCGTCGGGTTCCCATGGGCCCAGCCGCCCGACCCATTCGCCGGTACTGCGTTCGATAACCGAAAACATCGAAAAGCCGCGAATGTGCCATGCACCGGCAAGGGTGCACCATTGCCGCCACGCCGCCGATCGCGAGCAAGCGCCGCCGATGAAGCGCATTGTCTCCTCTTCAGTGCACATCGCGGCAAATGCGTCGAAATCCTCGGCGGCGGGCGGGCGGAGGATCAACCGCTCGGTGACAAGCAGAGGGCCGTTGAGCATGGCGATCCTTTCCAAGAAGGGCATTGGGGAGGACGGATAACTATGCCTTTGGGGCAAGTCGGCGGGCAGGGCAAGGTGTGACGGGCCCGCGACGTCGTTGGTCTGCGCGCTCCCCATCCCTTAAATGACAAGAGGGCGCCCGCAAAGGTGGGCGCCCTCTTCCGTCACAGGTGCGGGAGGAGGGGGGAGCCCTCGCACGCGTGACAAAGCTGTTGGATTTTATCGGCAGCGGTACTTGTCGCGGTCGATCTCGCGGCCGATCAGTGCGCCGGCGCCCGCACCGATAATCGTGCCGAGCAGCTTGTCGCCATTCCCGGCGATTTCATGGCCGGCAAGGCCGCCCACCGCGCCGCCGATCAACAGGCCCGTGGTGCCATTGTCGCGCTTGCAATAATAACGTCCATCATTGCCGCGCCAGATGCGTGTGTCGCGGTCGATGCGTTCGTCGCGCGCATAATAGCGGCGATCTTTCTTGCGCTTGCGATGATATTCGCTCGTCGTTTCCAGCTTGTTGAAGCCAGGCGCCCGCACGTCGGTGGGAACGCCGGCAAATGCCGGAGCGGTCATGGCTACGCCTGCGGTAACGGCCGCGCTCATCAGGCCTTTGGCAAACATGTTCATGGCTTATCCTTTCCTGGTCTCGCGTTTCGATCTCTTTATGGATCGACCGCTTCGTGGGGAGAACGAGTGAAATTTGCCTTGTGTTGCATGAACCTAGGGCAACAAGATCAGCCGAGTGCTGGCGTCGATGAACCGAAAAGCGCTTGCCGCCTGTCGAGAGCCATGCGACATGTTGCCCTATGTTGAACATCGTCTCGCTCGTGATCGGAGCGGTCGCGCTCCTTCTGGCTCTTGTGGCCTTCATCCCGCTGCTGGGGTGGGCCAATTGGGTGATTATCCCCTTCGCCGTCGTCGGTCTGGCGTTGGGGGCGATGTCGGACAGCAATGCCGGACGCAATCTCAATATCGTCGTCATCGTTGTCGGTGTCATCCGCCTGATGTTGGGTGGCGGCATCATCTGACGCTCCCGCAAAAGGCGATATCATGTCACAGCGTCCGGCCCCTTCCGGGGGCAGTCAGAACGGCTTGCCCTATGCGCTTGCTGCCTATGGGATATGGGGCGTTGTTCCCCTGTTCTTCAAGCTCTTGGAAAATGTCCCGGCCGGAGAGGTGCTGGCGCAGCGGGTTATCTGGTCGCTGCCGCTTTGTTTCGTCATCATGGCGTTCCGACGCCAGCTTGGCGAGTATCTGGCAGCGCTTGCGGACTGGCGCGTTCTACGGATGCTACTCGCCAGCGCCTTGCTGATCGCGGGGAATTGGCTCGTCTACATCTATGCGGTCTTTACCGACCATGTGCTCGCCGCCAGCCTTGGCTATTATCTCAACCCGCTGATCAATGTCCTGCTTGGCATGTTGTTCCTGGGGGAACGTCTGTCGCGCTTACAGGGTGTGGCGGTCGCGGTGGCGGCGTTGGGCGTCGCCATATTGCTGGCCGGGGCGCTGGATACATTGTGGATCAGCTTGACGCTGGCGCTGTCCTTTGGAACCTATGGATTGATCCGCAAGATTGTGCCGGTGGGGGCATTGCCGGGACTGTCGGTCGAAACGACGGTGTTGCTTCCCGTCGTGTTTGTCGCTGCCGCCTACTATCTATGGATTGGCGACGGACGGGGTTTTGGATCGGACGTCTCGACCAGCTTGTTGCTCGCCGCTTCGGGGGTCGTGACGGCGGTGCCGTTGCTGCTGTTCGCGACCGCCGCCCGGCGCATGAGCTATGCGGTGCTTGGCTTCACCCAATATCTGGCGCCCAGCATTGCCCTTGTGATCGGACTGTTCGTTTTCAACGAACCGTTGAAACCCGCCCAGCTTTTCTGCTTCGTTCTGATCTGGATCAGCGTTGCGATCTTCAGCTTCGACATGTGGCAAAAATCGCGAGCGCAGAAAATCCCTCCGACGCCCTAGGTCGCCCCTCCGCAATTACGGCGGGGTGGCTTCAGGTCATCCGCCAGCCGAGCGTTTCACCCGCATGGAACGGAACCACTTCGCCGATCCGGTCCGGGACGGTCACGGGCGTGCGCTCGAGTGTCACGGTGCCCTCATTCAGCGGCAGGCCATAGAAACGCGGGCCATGCTCGCTTGCAAAGCCCTCGAAACGATCAATCGCGCCGTCTTCATCAAAGGCGGCAAGATAGGATTCGAGAGCGAAGGGCGCGTTGAAAATGCCTGCGCAGCCGCATGCCGATTCCTTGGTATGCGCGGCATGGGGCGCACTGTCGGTGCCAAGGAAAAATTTTGACGAACCCGATGTGGCCGCGGCGCGCACCGCAAGCCGGTGATGTTCGCGCTTGGCGACCGGCAGGCAATAGGCGTGGGGACGGATGCCCCCTACAAGCATCGCATTGCGGTTGATATGCAGATGCTGCGGAGTGATTGTCGCGGCGACATTGGCGGGGGCGTCGGCAACGAACTGCGCGGCTTCCGCGGTGGTGATATGCTCGAACACGATCTTCAGCGCCGGCATTTCGCGGACAAGCGGCGCCAGCGTGCGGTCGATGAAAACGGCTTCCCGGTCGAAAATGTCGACATCATGGTCGGTCACTTCGCCGTGGATCAGCAGGGGCATGCCGATATCCTGCATTTTTTCCAGCACGCGGCGGATGTTGGCAATGTCGGTCACGCCATGCGCGCTGCCTGTGGTCGCATGGGCGGGATAAAGTTTGGCGGCGGTGAACACGCCTTCGGCATGGCCGCGCGCCATTTCCTCTGGATCGCTTGCGTCGGTCAGATAGGCGACGATCAACGGCGTGAAGTCCATCCCTGTCGGCACTGCCGCACGAATCCGTTCACGATAGGCGATTCCCTCGGACACGGTCGTTACCGGCGGTGCCAGATTCGGCATGATGATCGCGCGGGCAAATTGGCGCGCCGTATAGGGCGCGACATGCGCCAGCATGGCGCCGTCACGAAGATGGACATGCCAGTCATCGGGGCGACGGATGGTCAGGCGTTCGGTCATGGCGTACTCATTCGTTTTGCGGGCTTGGCTTTGGCTGCCGCGTCCCTAGATTATCGTCATGGCCAATACCACCCTTCACGATCGCGCAATTCTCCGTCTGTCGGGCGAAGACGTCCGCGGGTTTCTGCAAGGGTTGGTGACGAACGATGTTGCCGGGAATTTGCCGGTGTGGGCCGCGCTGCTGACGCCGCAGGGCAAGGCGCTGTTCGATTTTCTGATTTGGGCCGATGCGGACGATATTCTCATCGACTGTGAACGGGTGGCCGCGGACGATTTGGCCAGGCGGCTGACATTGTACCGGTTGCGACGTGCGATTACCATCGCTCGCGATGATGATGTGGCGGTCCACTGGGCGCGAGAAGGCGACCTGGGTGTCGTCGATCCGCGTTTGCCCGATCTCGGCCAGCGCTGGCTTGCCCCCCCGGGAGAGGGGAACTGCGCGGATGCCGCGTGGCGCGCTCATCGCCTGTCGCTCGGCGTGACCGAAGGGCGCGCGGAGCTGGGCGACGGCACGACATTGTGGCTCGAATGCAACGCAGCGGAGTTGAACGGCGTTAGTTTCGCGAAGGGGTGTTACGTCGGGCAGGAAAATACGGCCCGGATGAACTGGCGGCAAAAGGTGAACCGGCGGCTGATTGTGGTGCCGCTGTCAGAAGCCGATGAAAAGCGGCAACTGATTGCCTATCCGGAACTTGGCTGGTCGATCGAGCATCGGCGAGTCGAAGCGATCACCAGCGCCATTACACCCAGCTGGTGGGAAAGGACGCACGAATGAAGCGGCTTCTCTTTCTTTTGTCGGGAACGCTTTCCGTGTCTATGGCCGCGCCCGCACTGGCGATGGAGAAGAACGAAGAAAAAGAACGGGCCTGCGTCCCTGCGGAAAGCGTGGAAACGACAATACCGGAGGTGATCGGCCTTGGCGACGCTGCAATTGGCAAATGCGTCACGGTCGATGGTTGGGCGATAGGTATTTTTGTCCACGCTGGCAACGAGGCTCGCTATCGCCAACAGTCTATTTACAATGACTTTTCGAGCACCGGCGCGATATTGGGCCTATATGGCCGCGACCTCAACCTCGATCCGGCGATCATCCGGGCCACGGGCCGCATCGACAGCTGCGAGGCCATCTATGATCGGGTTGTCGCAGCGGGGGGCGTTCCATTCCTCGGCGGCTTTTGCCATTACTATAAAGGATATGTCCTAAAGGCAGAGACCGTCGCCGAGATAGGAAAACTCGACCTCGTTCGTATTCCAGCTCGCTTGGCTCGGCCTGATCTGGGCAACCTGTCTGCGATCCAAAGGGGAGGCGCGCGCGACCGGCTTGCCGCGGCATTTGCGCCTTTGCTGGTTGCGCTTCGCCATCGTGACGAAGTGGCTTTGCGTGACTTTCTGGGGCAGGTGGACGGCGTTGCCCTGCCGGAGGATCAACTGACGAAACGGGTCGCGGCGCTGACGGAGGGCGACACGCTGAGCGCTGCTTTGCCGAAAACGGGCGATGTTGCCGTTGAGTATTTCGGATGGCGCGAACCGGCGTGGGCGGATGCCGACAGCCGCGCTGGCAATGCGGAAGATATAGAGCAAACGGTTACCGGGCTGGCCTGCGCAGGGCCCTCCTTGACCGCCGAACGCAAGCTGTGGCCGATATCTTCCGGCGATGGCGGTTACGCCGCCGGGCGTCCTTATGTTTGCGCACGGATATTCATCGGTGCGGATGGGGTGGCGCACTACGAAATTTTCCCGGAAAATCGAACGATCCGCGAGCCGGATTAACCAATCCCAAACCTCGATATGCGATGCGGTGCCATGATCGGGCGCTTTCTTGGCTTGGCGGCGTTGATCGCCGCGCTGTCGGTCGGCATGGCGCACCTCGCGGGTCGTACGGCCGATACAGGAGGCCGTGAGACTGTTTCGGCGACGACCGAAAATCACGACAATTGGACCAAGCCATCGTCCAGACAGGATCGGCCGTCGTCCCAGACGATGCGTTCGGGCGAGGTTCGGCTGGGCCGCGCGGCCGATTCGCATTTTTATGCCGACGCCGATGTCGATGGCACGCGCGTTCGTATGCTGGTCGACAGCGGCGCGTCGATTGTCGCGCTGACCCGCGGCGATGCAGAGGCAATCGGGATAGATGTCGATCGCCTGCCGGTGGGCGGCCGCGCCAGTACGGCGGGCGGCGTCGTGCCGCTACGCCCGGTGATGATTGACCGTATCGATATCGACGGGGTCGAGGTGCGCAGGGTCCAGGCGGCGGTGATTGATGCCGACATGGGCGTTTCGCTGCTCGGGCAAAGCTATCTGTCGCGTCTGGATGCGGTTGAAGTCGAGGGCGATACTATGACGCTGCGCTGAGGCGCATCGTCTTTGGCCTTTGTCAGCGCTGGCTCAGCTGCGCGGCTCCATATTCGATCCATCCGAAAGGGCGCGGGGTCTTGGGCATGTACATGGCGCCCTGCCGGTCGACGGCAAAACCCGCTCCTCCATAGGCCTCCGCGATTGAGCGCGTCAGATGGCAATTGCCGCCGATACGCTTCCATACCGGCTCGATCCGTCCCTGCCATTTGACAACGCCTGCGTCCGGGGCGCGGCCATGCTCCAGAAACAATGCGATCCCGCCGGGCTTCAGAACCCGACGAATTTCGGAAAGGACGGCGGCCTGATCGGTCACCGAACAGAGAGTGAAAGTGGTGACGACGGTATCGAAACTGCCGCTGTCAAAGGGCATGGCCTCGCCGACACCGCCACGAATGTCGGCGTCCACCCCATAGGCGGCGGCTGCCGCTCGGCTCATGTCTAACAGCTCGGCGGAGGGGTCAAGCCCGGCAAAGCTGGCGATGCGAGGCCAGTCGTAAAACTCCATGTTGATGCCGCCGCCGCAGCCGAGCTCGAGCACGTCGCCTCTTGCATGGGGGACGACCTTACTGCGTGCCTTCATGATCTGGCCCTGCGAGCAGGCGCATTTGATCAGCCTGGGTACACCGTGCCTGTCCCACCAATTGCTCATCGCTTGCCTCCCCCGCGCCCGTCGTCGATCCTCCCCGCCACGATGGCAAGAACATTGTTCTGGATATCGCCCAATATCCGCTCTCCCCACCAGGCGGCGTAACCATTGAATGGCGTGGCAATATGGTAGCGAGTCCACAGCCGAATTTTTGTCCTGCCGTCGGGCAGCGGGGTCAGGTGATAGCCGCCACTATCGACCCACAGGTGCCGACCGTGGGGTTCGATATGTCGGTCCGTGCGCTCATGGATTGACGGGTCGGGAAAGGCGAAGCGCCATTCCAGCGCTTCGCCTGGCCGCCATTCGGTAACGATTTCCTGAAAACGGATATCGTCCTGCCAGCGCGCGTCGCGCACCGCTCCTGGGCCGGTGCCCGACAGGTGCGCTGCAACCGGGCGCGGCAGGCGCAGCAGGTCCTGGCTGATGTTCCAGCGCCCTTCGTCGGACGCAATGGCCGGAATGGCCAGCAGGTGGGACCAGGTGGTCGTAGCCGCTGCATCGACAATGATCTCGCTTGCGACGGTCCGTGTCTCGCGCGGTGGCGCGATATGCTGATCGACAAGCAGCGCGAAAAAGGGAAGCAGCAGCATCACGTGCGCACGAAAGGTCGCGGGATCGACATGTCGCTGGCTGCGACGATAGAGATAGACGGGCCAGAGTCCGATATAGCCGAACCCGATCCAGAACGGCAGGACCATTACCAGGCACACGACCCCTTCACGCAGGAAAATCGCACCGATTGCCGTGGCGGCAAGTGCCAGCCACAACGGCACCATCAAGAAGGTCGTGCGTGACCAGCTGCGCCGCGCGCTGCCGGCCCAGGCGACAAAGGCGGTTAGCGTCGCCGGCAGCACGACCATCAGCGCATAGCCGATCGCACCACCAGAACCTGCCTCGGCAAGCAGATAGACAGCGAGCGCGGCGGCGAGCGCAGTGATCATGGCCGCCACAAATTTCCAGTTGGCACGGCGTCGCTCTGCCGGGGCCGTGTCGTCCGTCAGGTCTTTCGATGTCACGCTGGCTCCCTCTTGGCGCGCAGCCTGTCCCTTGCTAGCGCGCTTGGCAACACCCATTTAGGCATTAGTTCGCCGCTGTTAAGGATCGTCATGCCCACCACCCATCACACCAAGATGCTCATTCTCGGCTCCGGCCCCGCGGGACTTTCCGCCGCCATCTACGCCGCGCGCGCCGGAATGAACCCGATCGTAGTTCAGGGGCTGCAGCCCGGTGGCCAGTTGACCATCACCACCGATGTCGAAAATTATCCGGGCTTTGCTGAAGTGATCCAGGGGCCCTGGCTGATGGAACAGATGACGGCACAGGCCACGCATGTTGGAACGTCGATGATCTGGGATACGATCGTCGATGTCGATGTTTCGCAGCGACCGTTCAAACTGACCGGCGACGGCGGCGACATCTATCTTGCCGAGACGCTCGTCATCGCCACCGGCGCGCAGGCGAAATGGCTCGGCGTGCCGGGCGAGCAGGAATTGGGTGGCAAGGGTGTATCGGCCTGCGCCACCTGCGACGGTTTCTTCTATCGCGGCAAAAAGGTCGTGGTGATTGGCGGCGGCAATACTGCGGTCGAGGAGGCGCTCTATCTGACCAACCACAGCGACGATGTGACGCTGATCCATCGCCGTGATAGCCTGCGCGCCGAAAAGATATTGCAGGACCGCCTGCACGCCAACCCGAAGATCAAGGTGCTTTGGAACAAGCAGGTCGAACGGTTCGTCGGCGGCGAAGGCACGGCGGGACTCGTCGGGGTCGATCTGATCGACACGGTGACCGGAGAGGCAAGCCATGAGCCGACCGATGGCGGCTTTGTCGCCATCGGCCACAGCCCCTCAACCGAATTGTTCAAGGGCAAGCTGCCGCTCGACGATGACGGCTATCTCGTCGTAACGCCGGGCACCTCGCTAACGGCGGTTCCGGGAGTGTTTGCGGCAGGCGATGTGACCGACAAGGTTTATCGTCAGGCGGTGACGGCGGCTGGTATGGGATGCATGGCGGCGCTGGACGCCGAACGCTTTCTGGCCGAGGCGGAATTTCACGCAATGGCGGACGCATAGTACCAACCTCTGCGGGCGGACGTGACCGGATCGGTTGGCTTTGGCTGGCTAGCGAACAATACTGAAGGTGCCGGCTGCTATCTCGCCGGCCCTTCATTGGACCGGTGGTTACCTGCCGACCTAGAGCATCGTCAGTATCCGCGTCGCGAGCCATTCTGCGTCGGCACCGGCAAAGCTGTGAGACCGGCTGTCGATCCGCTCGGTCGGCACATCGGCTGGCTGACAATTGGCCACAAAGGCTTGTGCAGTGCGATCCCCGGTCGCGAGCAGGATCGTCGCTGGACAGGGAAGTGTCGCTATCGCGTGGTCGAGCCGCGCCGGCAAACTATCGGGCGTTGCAGCCGATTTGCGTCGGCCGAGGGCAGCGAGGCCGCGCGCCAGCTTTCCGAAATTGACATCGCCTTTCAACAGTCGAACTAGGCTCTTCGGGTCTTTGAGGCGCGCAAGATAGCGCGCACGGATAGCGGCCGCTGGAGGCAGGGCGGGGGTATCTGTTTGATTGTCGCTGTCGGGACCGCTTTCATAAGACCATGGGTTGGCGAGAATCAAAGCATCGAGCGATAGCGGCTGGTGCAGCAGTAGTGCGCTTGCGGCGTCACAATTGCCGAAGGCGACGACGCGTACCAATTGCGGCGCCGTTTCGCGAAAGGCGGCAATCGCGGCGTTAATATCGGGAGCACTGCTTTTGAATCCGCCATTATCGCCTTCGCTGTCGCCAATGCCGCGCCGGTCGAAACGAAAGACGGGATGACCCGCCGCTGCGACGCGCGCCGCCAGCATCGCCATGCCGCGGTGCGCGCCGCTGCGGATCTCATTGCCGCCCGATAGGATCAGCAGGCCGCTGGTGCCGGGTGCGGCGTCCAATGTCGCGGCGAGTGTTGCGCCTTCGCAAAGGAAGGTCAGATGATGCCGCACGAGCGCCCCCATGCGTCGATATCGTGCGCGATCGCCGCAGCCATGGCCCGGTCCTCGCCGGGTTCGGCACGTAGCCACAGCGATGTCCCGGCAACGCCATCGGGCCCGAGGCCGATGCTCCGCAAGGGTTCGACTGGCTGGGCCTGTGCGCTGGCGAGTTGGGCCAGCATTGCCGGCGACAGAAGATTGCCGGCGAGCAGCAGCGGTTCGTTTGCCGCGCGGTTCTGCAGGCCGTCCAGCGATGAGGCAATTCCGGCTTCGCGGTCCGCAGCAACGCGGGCGCGCAGCAGAGTGCGCAGCAACGATGCGCCGCCGACCGACGCCAGGCGCCACCAGGCATCGGCCTTGGCGCCATGGTCGATCAGGCAGCCGCCGCGGAACGACGCCACGATCAGCGGGCCGTCGGTGCCGCGTGCCACGTCCGCCAGGGCTTGCTGCCAGCATGACAAATCGACATCGACCAGCGGGGTCGGGCTTTCATTCTGTCCCGGCAGGTCGGGCAGGATCGTCAGCAATCCATGTTCGGCAAGAAGCCGCATCGCCTGCACGATGGTTCGCCGTGTTCGGTTGGCCTCCTCGAACAGCGGCGGGACGAAAAGGATCGTCGCGTGCGGGGAGGCATCGGGGCCTATGCGAAGATGATATTCGCCCATAGACCGCTTTCCGGCTCAGCCGCGGATCTTGCGCTCGGCAAATTCGAGCAGGTTGCCATATGTCTCAAAAATCTCGCCATCGACGTCATCGTCGTCGATCAGAATGTTCAGTCGATCCTCCATTTCGGTGAGCACCGTGGCGACCGCCATCGAATCGAACTCGGGAAGTTCGCCGAACAGGCCGCTGTCGCTTGTCAGTGCGGCGGCGCGTTCGTCACCCAGGCCAAGAACGTCGGCGAGCAGGGCGCGGAGATTGGCATCGACATGATCGGTCACGTAACAATCCTTACTTGCGCCCGATTGCCGAGCGAACAAACGTCTTTAACGCTGGTCCCCATGCCGCGATGCGTGCCCGATTGAAAGCATCGATATGCCACAGCGGTTCGTGGCGATTCATCCAGTCGCGCTTATAGCCATCGTTGCCGGTGCCGAAGTCCACGCGAACGGCGCCGTCCACCTCGATAACATGCCGAAACAAGGCGGCTGACAACAAGGTGCCGGGAGAGGCTCGGATGCTGTCTTCGGTATGGGCGAGCTTGTGAATGAAGGCCGTGCCGCCCTCGACGGTCCAGAATTGTGCGGCGACCGGCGTGCCTTCGATGCGGGCGAGCCCCATGCGGAACGTACCGCGCTTGCTTTCGTCCTGGGCAAAGGCGCGCAGCAGCGCCGGGCACCCTTCGGCTGGTTTCCAGCTGGCCGCATATATGGCCTCATAGGCCGCCCAGGCTTCTGCATCGAAGGTGGTGTAGAGCGCGACGTCGACGATGCCCTTTTTTTCTTTGCGTCTAACAGTGCTGCGCAATGCTCCAGGGCGACTGTTCCACCAGTCGTCATGGCTCATGCCTTTAAGGTCGAGCCAGTGGCGGTCGCCCTTCGGTGCGGTGTGCACCCACCAACCCGCTGACCGCAGGGCAGCCGCGATGCCGTCCTTTTCGGCGTCGGACACCGGATACAGCGTCAGTCGGGTCGCGCGCGCGCGCAACTTTCGGAACAAATCGAGCTGGGCCGCGTCACGGTTGCCGTCGCCAATGAACAGCGGGCGGATCGAAAAACTATACCAATTGGCGAGGGCCGCGAAATGTCCCGGCGTTTCGATGCGCAGCGGCAAATGGGCGCTCGTCTCTCCCTCTGCGCCGCGGGCATCGGCGCGTCCTGCACCGGCAAATCCGTGTGCGGTCAGCAGGTCGAACCATGCCGCGCGATCGAAGGGCGAGGCGAAGCGCTCCGTCGGTGCCGTGACGGATGAAGCGTTATTATTAGCGGGATGTTCACCGTTCCCTTGCATGCTGCGGCCCTCTATCACCATTCTCCTAACAGCCGATGACCAAAGCCGGAAACCCGATGTCGCACCCGATCGACCATCTCGCCCTGCGTGGCGACGCTCATGCGCCTGCGCTATTGCTCGGCGATCGGGAGGTTGCTTTTGCCGAGCTTGAAGCCGGCGTGTCGCGTCTTGCGGCCTGGCTGCGCGAACGGGCAGGGGGACCGGGCGCGCGGGTTGCGACCTGGAGCGCGAAGACACGCCTTGCTTGCCTGATGCCGCTGGCCGCCGCGCGGGCGGGGCTCATCCATGTGCCGGTCAACCCGCTGCTCAAGGCGCCGCAGGTCGGGCATATCCTGGCCGACAGCGGCGCAGCGCTATTGATCACCAATGCGGCGCGCGCCGAAACGCTGGGCGCGGCCCAGCCGACAGGCGCAGGTTTTGTGGACTTGCGAGCGGCAGAGGCGGCGATCGACGCGGATGCTCCGGGCCTTCCGCCATCGGCGGCTGCGCCCGGTGACCTTGCCGCGATCCTTTATACCAGCGGTTCGACGGGGCGGCCCAAAGGTGTGATGCTGAGCCATGCTAATCTCTGGCTCGGTGCCGACAGCGTTGCTTCCTATCTGAAGATCGCGCCGGATGATCGGGTACTGGGCGTATTGCCGTTCAGCTTCGATTACGGCCAAAACCAGCTTCTATCGACCTGGTACGCTGGGGCGGCGGTGGCGCCGCTCGACTATCTGGCCCCGCGCGACGTTGTAAAGGCGGTGGCGCGGCACCGGGCGACGACGCTTGCGGGGGTGCCGCCACTGTGGGTCCAGCTTGTCGAAAGCAAATGGCCGGCGGAAACGGCGGCTTGCCTCAGGCGGCTGACCAATAGCGGTGGGGCGCTGACCCCCTCGTTGATAGATGCGATGCGCGGGTTGTTTCCGCGTGCCGACATCTACCCGATGTACGGGCTGACCGAGGCTTTTCGATCCACCTACCTCGACCCGGCGCTGGTGGCCGACCATCCGACATCCATGGGGCGCGCCATTCCGCATGCGGAGATTCTGGTGTGCCGCCCCGACGGCACGGTCTGCGCCGATGACGAACCCGGTGAACTGGTCCATTGTGGCCCGCTGGTTGCTCAGGGCTATTGGCAGGATAAGGAACGGACGGTGCAGCGCTTCCGACCGGCGCCGCCAGCGTCGCGCTATGGCGGAATTGCGGTATGGTCGGGCGACACGGTGCGCCGTGATCGCGATGGCCTGCTTACGTTCGTCGGGCGCGACGATGCCATGATCAAGACTGCCGGCAACCGCGTCAGTCCGACCGAGGTAGAAGAGGCGGCGGTGGCTTCGGGTCTTGTTTACGAGGCCGTTGCCTTCGGTGTTCCCGACGATCGGCTGGGGGCTGCGATCATCTTGATCGTGCGGGGGAAGGGCGAAGAGCATCAACCCGCTGCCGAAGAGGCGCTTGCAGCGCATATGCGGCAAAGCTTGCCCAACTTCATGCAACCGCAGGCGGTCGTATGGCGTGATGCCCTTCCGCGTAATCCCAATGGCAAGCTGGACCGGGTGATGATCGCCGCTGACTGGACGAAGGCAACTGCGGCATGAAGCCTCATGGTCCGATTCCTCCCGGCTTTTCCGCCGACTGCGACGGCATGTTGATGATCGGCGACCGCCGGGCCGACGACCTTGTCGCGGTAGCCGGCGACACGCCGTTGTTCGTTTATGACGGTGCAATGATGCGCGCGCGCGTTGCGGAATGGCGCGCGGCGATGCCCGATGGCGTTCAGCTTCACTATGCAATGAAAGCCAATCCTTTTGCGCCGTTGCTTGGCGTCATGGCGGCTATCGTGGATGGGTTCGATATTGCATCGGGCGGCGAACTCACGGCGGCGCTGGATAGTGGCATGGCTGCGGCGGACATCAGCTTTGCCGGCCCAGGCAAGCGCGACCGCGAACTCGAGGCTGCAATCGCTGCCGGCGTTACGCTCAATCTGGAATCGGCGGGAGAGGCTGAGCGAGCGCTTGCGATCGGCGCACGGCTCGGCGTGACACCGCGGCTGGCCGTGCGGGTTAATCCCGATTTCGATCTGAAAGGGTCGGGAATGAAAATGGGGGGAGGTGCAAAGCCCTTCGGGATCGATGCCGCCGCCGTCCCCGAACTCGTCAGGTGGCTGATCGATCGCGGTGCCGATTGGCGAGGCTTTCATATTTTTTCGGGTTCGCAGGCACTTGATGCTGATGCGATCGCGGAAACACAGGGACAGACGGTGGAGCTCGCGGCGCGGTTGGCGCGCGAAGCAGGCGCCGTGCCGCCGCTCGTCAATCTGGGAGGGGGAATGGGCGTCCCCTATTTTCCGGGCGACCATCCCGTTGACGCGCGTGCGGTGGGGCAGGCTCTGGCCGCTACGCTTAGGGCGCGGGACCCGATGCTGGCGAAAAGCCGTTTCGCGATGGAGCTTGGCCGTTGGCTGGTGGCCGAGGCAGGGGTCTATCTTACCCGCATCGTTGACCGAAAGATCAGTCATGGCGAGACCTTCCTCGTCACCGACGGCGGCCTGCACCATCAGCTTGCGGCCAGCGGGAATTTCGGGACGGTGATCCGTCGCAACTATCCGATCGCGGTGGCGGATCGCTTCGACGCCGCTCCGGCGGAAACCGTGTCCGTCGTCGGGTGCCTTTGCACGCCGCTCGACCGATTGGGTGATCAGGTCGCGTTGCCACGCGCCGAAGTTGGTGATCTGGTTGCGATTTTTCAGGCGGGCGCCTATGGAGCATCGGCTAGTCCCGCCGCATTTCTGGGGCAGGGGCCGGCCTGCGAAATGCTCGTCTAGGGCTCTTTTGTTCCGCATTGGGACGGAATCGCATCGGCGCGATCCGAAAAAGTCTCAATACTAACGGTATGTTCACCCTTTTTGAGCAATGGCGGACCCTGACGCAATGGTTGTTGCGCGCCCGATGATCAGATGCGGCACCGCCGGTCGCTCGAAAGGTTGATGAATATGGCTTCCTCTTTCTCCCTCCGCGTCGCGCGTGTCGCGTTGGTGTCGGGCATTGTGGCGACCGCGCTGAGCGGCTGCATGGGAGCCGGCACGGCCGCGCCGGAACTTCCCAGCGCGAACTTCGTCGAAAATCGCGAAGGGCCGGGTGAGGAATATATCATCGGCCCGCTCGACGAGCTCCAGATTTTCGTGTGGCGCAACCCAGAACTCGGCGGAAAGGTCCAGGTGCGGCCCGACGGGCGCATCACCACGCCGCTGATCACCGATATGCCGGCCGTCGGCAAGACGCCGACGATGTTGCAGCAGGATATCAAGCTGCAATTGGGGCAATATATCACCGATCCGATCGTCAGCGTGATCGTTACCAGCTTCAACAGTACCTTTTCACAGCAGGTTCGTGTGGTCGGTGCCACCGAAAAGCCCGCATCGATCCCGTTTCGTGCCAATATGACGGTGCTCGACGCGATGATCGCAGTTGGCGGGCTCGGCGAATATGCCGCCGGCAACAAGGCGCGGCTCGTCCGTTTCGACAAGGGAACAGGCAAGCAGAAGGAATATGCGCTGCGGCTGAACGATCTGATCAAGCGGGGCGATATCAAGGCGAATGTCCGCTTGCAGCCCGGCGACGTGATCATCATCCCGGAAAGCATGTTCTGACGGCGCGCAAGCCGCTCCCCGACGCCCGACAGCCAAGGATTGATACCAGACGATGAACGGCCTTTACGACGAAATCCGGGTGGCGCTGCACAGCGTCTGGACGCGCCGGTGGTTGGTGCTGGCGATCGCTTGGGGCGTGTGTATCCTCGGCTGGCTGGCGATTGCCTCGATTCCCAACCGTTATGATTCGCGGGCGCGGCTGCTGGTCGACGTCAACCAGATCCTGCCCGACGATGCGCAGCCCAGCTTCGGCGGGCGGCAACAACTCGACCAGATACGCGAGACGCTGACGAGCACGCGCAACCTGGAAAAGGTTGCCGTAACGACGGGGCTCGTCCCCGCCGGCGCAAGCGAACGCGAAAAGGCGGGAGCGGTTGGCATGTTGCGCACCAGCATCAAGGTCGAGCCGCAGCAGGATAATATCTTTGAAATCACCTCGAGCATCGCGGTCAGCAGCCTGTCCGATGCCGACAATGCGAAGCTCGCGGCCGGGGTGCTCGACAGCCTGATCACCGTTTTTCGGGACGATCAGCTGCGCGGTGGACGGATCGATGCCCGCGAAGGGCTGAAGTTCCTCGATGCACAGATTGCCGACCGTGAAAAGGCCCTGCGCGACCTCGAAGCGCGCCGGGCGACCTTCGAGGCGCAGAATATCGGCCTGATTCCAGGCGGTACGGGTTCCCCCGCACAGCGTGTGGAGGCCGCGCGTGCCGAGATCAGCCAGATCGACTCGCAGCTCGTCGCCGCGCAGGCCGCGCTCGCGGCCGCGAACGGTCAGCTCGCCTCGACCCCGGCGACGATTAACGTCCCCGGGATCGGATCGACCGGTGGCGGTGTCGCGCGTCAGCAACTGGCGGGGGCGCAGGCCGAACTGTCGGCGATGCGCGCCAGAGGGCTGACCGACGCCCACCCTGACGTGATTGCGATCAAGAGCCAGATCGCCTCGTTGAAGGCGCAGGCCGATCGCGAAGGCTCCGGCGGCAACGGCGGCGGCAATGCGCAGAACCCCGCCTATGCTTCGCTTGCCGCGATGCGGGCGGAGCGGCAGGCAACCGTCAGCGCTCTGTCGGCGCGCAAGTCGCAGCTGATGGGTGACATTTCGAAGATCACCACCCAGCAAATCCAAAATCCTGGGATCGCGGCCGAATATGATCGCATTAATGGTGAGTATAATGCGCTGAAGGCTCAGTATGACAAGCTCCTCTCCCAGCGGGAACAGGTACGTATCCGCGGCGAGGTTCAGACGGAAACCGACGCAATTCGGGTTGAGTTGCTCGATCCGCCGTCCAAACCGACGAGCCCCGCGGCACCCAACCGCCCGCTGTTCCTGACCCTCGTGCTGTTCGCGGGGATCGGCGCCGGGGTCGGCGGGGCTTTCGCTCTCTCTCAGGTGCGGGCAAGCTATTCGACGGCTGCGAAGCTGGAACGGGCGAGCGGCTTGCCGGTTATCGGTTCGATTACGGAGGTCGTGACGCCCGAAAGGCATCTCGATCGGAAAAAGAAGCTGGTTTGGCTGGCCGGTGGAACCGGGGCACTGTTTGGCCTCTATGTCCTGCTTTTGGTCGCCGAGTTCATCCAGCGCGGCATGGTTGCGTGACGGGGGATAAGGAAATGAATGATCAACGCCCCGTAAAGCGTCAGCCCTCGTTGCTGGAGCGCGCTGCCGACATGTTCGGTATCGATGCGGCAAAAAATGCGCCGACCATCGACGTGTCGAAACTTCCCCCGGAGCCGGAGAAAAAGCCGAAGAAGGCCGGGCAGGCGGATAGCGCTGCCATCGCGGCCGAGCCGGTTGCAAAGCAGGAAATTCTGGATCCCGTTTCCCCGGCCGTAGAGGCCGCACCGACGATCGATCCCGCACCCAAACCTTCCGTCAGCAAGGAAATCGCGCGGTCCGAACCCGCAGTGGTACCGCAGCGCCAGGGCGTTATCGACCGTGATCGCCTCGCGGCGAACGGCATGATCGTGCCAGGAATGCCGGTGACGGGCATTTCGGAAGAATATCGGATCGTGAAGCGCGAACTGATCCGCAATTTCTCCGGTAGCGGCAATCGGCCGGTGCTGCCACGGGGGCATCGCGTGCTGATCGCGTCGGCAAATCCGGGCGAAGGCAAGACTTTTTCGGCGGTCAATCTCGCGCTCAGCCTCGCGACCGAGGCTGATCACGATGTGCTGCTGATCGATGCCGATATCGCAAAGCCCAGTGTTCTGGGCGCATTGGGCCTGGAGGATGGACCGGGCTTGATGGATGCGCTTGCCGACGCGCGCTTGCCGCTCGGCGAATGTCTGATCCAGACTGACATCCCGGGGCTGAAGGTGATGCCTGCGGGCACCCAGCATATGCACGATACCGAATTGCTGGCCTCGGCCAGGACAGAGGCGTTGCTGGCCCGGTTGGAACAGGGTGCTCCCGGGCGTATTCTGATCCTCGATTCACCCCCAGTGCTCGCAGCATCGCCTGCGGCGGTCCTGGCCGGTCATGTCGGCCAGTTAATCATGGTTGTGCGCGCCGACGAAACGCTGGAATCCTCGCTGCGCGATGCGATCGGCCTGATGGGCGGATGCCCGCATATCCAGTTGCTTTTGAACGGCGTGAAGTTTTCGCCGGGCGGCCGCCGTTTCGGTACCTATTATGGACAGGGGGGCGCATCATGATGCGCAACAGACACGTCGGGATACGCCGCATCGGGATGATTGCGACCCTGCTGCTCGTGGGAACCGCGGGCAGCGCGCAGGCGCAATGGTCGGGAGAGCAAGGTGGCGGGGCAGGCGAGCCGTCGGGGGCGTCGGCACCATCGGCTGATCCGCGGACGGTCCAGCGCGGCGGACAGCGGACGGAACGCCGCGTTGACGTTACCCCCTATCTGGAGATCGGACAGGTACTCAGCGCCGACCTGAAGAATGGCGGCGACGTGCTGACCTATACCACGGCTGCGATTGGGGTGGATGCCGCGATCATCACGCGCCGGGTCGAACTGGCGGGATCGCTGCGCTACGAACGCCAATTCGGGTGGGGCGGTAATCTTCGCGATCAGGACGTGATCAGCGGCTTGGCCCGAGGGCGTGTCGAACTGGTGCAAGGCCTGAACCTGGAGGCGGGGGCACTCGCGACGCGCACGCGCGCCGATGGTCAGGGCGCCGACAATGGCATCATCAACGGCGGTTCGAGCAATGTGGCCAATATCTATTCGGTCTATGCGGGCCCCACGCTGACCCAGCGGATCGGCGGGCTCGACATTGGTGCTGGCTATCGCTTCGGTTATACCAAAACCGATATCGACAGCCCGGCCCTGCTGCCGTCGGGTGCGGTCCGGCAGGATATTTTTGACAGCTCGACCAACCATGTGGCCTATGCCAGCATCGGTGCCCGCCCCGGCGAATTGCCGTTCGGCTGGCAAGTCTCGGGGGGATATGAGCGCGAGGATGCGAGCCAGCTCGACCAACGCTTTCAGGGGAAATATGCCCGCGCCGACGTGACGGTGCCGATCGGCCCGACCCTCGCGCTGCTTGGCGGCGTGGGGTATGAGGATATCGAGATTGGCCAGCGCGAACCGGTACTGGATTCAAACGGCGTGCCCGTTCGCGACAGCAACGGGCGCTTCGTCACCGACAAGTCGAGCCCGCGCGTCCTCTCCTTCGATGTCGACGGGTTGATTTGGGACGCAGGCGTGATGTGGCAGCCCAGCCGCCGTACGTCGCTGACTGCAAAGGTCGGTCGTCGCTATGGCGACACCATATATACGGGCAGTTTTACCTATCGCCCCAATCATGCCACGCAGCTGCAAATCGGCGTCTATGACGGCCTGTCCAGCTTCGGGCGTGGTCTGTCCGGAGGACTGGCGGCGCTGCCGACCCAGTTTGATCCGACGCGCAATCCCATCGGCGGGGATGTCGATCCGTGCGTGTTCGGGGCGGAAGGGGGCAGTTGCCTTTCGAATCGCCTTGGCAATGCCAGTGCGGCGCAGTTCCGTAATCGCGGCGTTCAGGCGTCGCTGGCATCGCGATTTGACGGATGGAGCTATGGCGTTGGCGTCGGCTATGATCGCCGCCGCTTGCTGGTTCCGGCATCATCGGTCATCGCCTCGCTCGACGGGGTTGTCGATGAAAACTACTATCTCTTCGTCACGGCTGGCCGCCGTCTGGACGCCGATTCCGACATCACATTGTCGGGATATCTCAACTATTTCGACAATGGGGCGCCGGGGGCCAGCGATGTTCAGTCGGCGGGGCTGACGGCATCCTATTCGCGGCGTTTCTGGCGCGGCCTCAGCGGCACCGCCGCCGCCAGCCTGAACGCGTTCGATCAGGATGGTTTCAACAGCCAGCTTATCGGATCGGCTTTGGTGGGAATGCGTTACAGCTTCTGATCCCGGAACAGGAATTATTGCGATGTACGATCAATTTTACGGCTTTACCGGGCGTCCGTTCCAGCTCACACCGGACCCGCATTTCTATTTCGAAAGCGGAACGCATCGCAAGGCCATGTCCTATCTTGGCTATGGTTTGGCGCAGGGCGAAGGGTTTATTGTCATCACCGGCGATGTCGGTGCTGGCAAGACCACGCTCGTCGGGCATTTGATGAACACAATCGATCCCAACCGGCTGACGGCTGTGAAACTGGTGTCCACGCAGGTCGAAGGCGACGATCTGCTGCGTCTGGTAGCCGAACAATTCGGTCTGGAGTGGGAAGGGCAGAGCAAGGCCGAACTGCTGCGTTCGATGGAACAATATCTGCGCGAACAGGCGCGTGCTGGAAAGCGCACGCTGCTGATCGTCGACGAAGGGCAGAATCTTGCGATCTCGGCGCTCGAAGAGCTACGTATGCTCTCCAATTTTCAGCTTGGCGGCCATTCGCTGCTGCAGATATTCCTGCTCGGCCAGCCCGAATTCCGTCAGACCCTGTTCCATTCGCCGAGTCTGGAGCAGCTGCGCCAGCGGGTAATCGCTACTCACCATCTGGACCCGATGGAGCCCGAAGAGGTCGAGCCCTATATCCTTCATCGGCTTGGCAAGGTCGGATGGACCGGTAACCCTAGCTTCAGCCCCGAGGCGTTCGAACTGATCTTCGATTATAGCGAGGGTGTACCGCGCAAGTTGAACGTATTGGTCAGCCGCCTGCTGCTGTTTGGCGCGGTCGAGGAATTGAACCGTATCGGCGGACATCATGTGCGTAGCGTCATCGCCGAGATCGAATCCGATCGGGGTATCGACGAAGCGTCGCTGGCGCCGCTTCCAGTCGAAGAGATTGTCGCGGAGGCGGTCGTCGTGACAGCTCCGGTCGAATGGCCGCAGCCTGCGGCGGCGCCTGAATCGCGTGGTCCCTTTGCGGCGCCGCCAGTCGGGAACGACGAAGATGTGCTCGAACTGGTGCCAGCGGCGGCTGTTGCCTCTTCGCTGCCTTCGGGGGCGAGTGAAGAAGAAGTGACGGCGCTGCGCGACCGGATCACGGCGTTGGAGGGGCGTTTGGCCGAACAGGATGTGGCATTGCGCCGCGTCCTCGACCTGCTGATCGAATGGGTTGAGCGCGATCCGGAAAATGCGCCGAATCCGGCAACGTCGCAGGTCTGGGCGGCCTGACGGTCCGCCCTTCCTCTGCTATGCGGTCGATGAAGGTGAAGGAAAATGCAGAACGGCCTGTCGGTCGACGTGGAGGACTGGTTTCAGGTCGGCGCCTTTGAGCGGACGATCGACCGTGCCGATTGGCCCACACTCGAATGCCGGGTGGAGGCGAATTGCGATGCGGTGCTTCAGATTTTCGCCGATGCCGGGGTGCGGGGTACCTTCTTCACTTTGGGCTGGATCGCCGAGCGCTACCCGGCGCTGATCGGGCGCATTGTCGCGGCGGGGCATGAACTCGCAAGCCACGGTTACGATCATAAGCGCGTTTTCACGATGACCGCCGATGAGTTTGCCGCCGACCTCAAACGGACGCAGGTGATCCTGGAGGATCTGGGCGGAGCGGCGGTGCGCGGTTATCGCGCACCCAGCTTTTCGGTCGACGCGCGCACCCCTTGGGCACATATGGTGCTCGCCGAACAAGGCTATGCCTATTCTTCCAGTGTCGCGCCCGTCGTCCATGATCATTATGGCTGGCCACAAAGCCCGCGCCATGCGTGGATGCCATTGCCCGACAGCGATCTGGTGGAATGGCCGGTGACGACGGCGCGCTTCGCCGGGCGGACGCTGGCTGCGGGCGGCGGCGGTTTTATGCGGATGCTCCCCTATGCCTTTACCCGCTGGGCGGTTGCCCGAATGAATGCGGAGGGGCATCCTGCCATTCTCTATTTCCATCCCTGGGAAATCGACCCCGATCAGCCGCGTGTCGCGGGAGCGCCGCTTAAATCGAAAATACGTCATTACAGCGGCTTGTCGGCAATGGCCGGCAAGTTACGAAAACTTCTTGTCGATTTCGAATGGACCCGTGCCGACGCCCTGTTGGCCGCGCAGCAAGGCCGCGCGCAGCCGTGGCGGGCGGCGGCGTGAGTGGGTTGCAGCCGGAAGTGATCGCGGCGGAAGGGGCAGGTGGCAAGATTCCGTCCGCTGTGCCGTTGTCCGATGGCGCCGCGTGGGATGCCTATGTCGCGGCCCACCCCGATGCTACACCCTTCCACAGCCGCGCCTGGTGCGAGGCGATTACCCTGGCGACGGGGCATCAATGCCATCTCGTAACGGCGCGCGCGGCCGATGGCGCGCTCACCGGCTTGTTGCCGCTTCATCATGTCCGCTCGCCGCTGTTCGGACAGGCGCTGGTGGGGAGCGGTTTTGCAGTCGATGGCGGCATATTGGCCGACGATCCCGCTATTGCCGCAACATTGTCCGCTGGCGTGGCAGATATGGCACGCACGCTCGGCGTGCCGTCGGTTGAACTGCGCGGCGGTGCGCTGCCCGAAGGGGATGGCTGGTGCCGCGAAGCCGATGTCTATGCGGGTTTCGTACGCGACCTCGCGGCCGATGATGACAGCGAATTGCTCGCCATTCCGCGCAAGCAGCGGGCTGAAGTGCGCAAGGCACTGGCAAGCGAATTGCGCGTCACAACGGGACGCGATGCCGACGAGCGCCGTGACCATTATCATGTCTATGCGACCAGCGTGCGCAACCTTGGAACGCCGGTGTTCCCGCGGTCGCTGTTCGATGCGGTGCTCGATGCCTTTGGCACGGATGCTGACATATTGACGGTGCGCGACGGAGGCGGGCGCGCGGTTGCGAGCGTTCTCAGCCTCTATTGGCGCGGCACAGTCATGCCTTATTGGGGCGGTGGGCTTGCCGAAGCACGCGGGCTGCGAGCCAATGAGCTGATGTATTATGCGCTGATGGGCCATGCGCGGCGACGCGGTGCAATGCGCTTCGATTTCGGTCGTTCAAAGCTTGGGACCGGCCCCTATGCCTATAAGAAGAATTGGGGTTTCGAACCGCGCTCGCTGGTCTATGCGCGCTGGCTGGCGCCGGGTGAAAAACCGCGGGACACCAATCCCAACAGTGCCAAATATCGGCTGCAGGTCGACCTTTGGAAACGGCTCCCCCTGTGGGCGGCGAACCGGGTCGGACCGCTGATCGCGCGCGGGCTTGGCTGATGGCCGAAATATTGTTCCTCGTTCACCGGGCGCCATGGCCGCCCGATCGCGGCGACCGCATCCGCAGCTGGCACATGTTCGAAGCACTGGCAAAGCTGGCGCCGGTTCATGTTGCGGCGCTTGCCGACAATTCCGCTGATGCGGCGCTGGCGCGCGAGAAGATGGCGCCGCTTTGCCGGAGTCTGACGGTCGAGGTTCGCGGCGTGTCGCGGCCGCTCGCGCTGGCGCACGCGGTATTGCGCGGCGAACCGGTATCGAACCGACTGTTCCGCAGCCGCGCGCTTGGGCGCCATGTCGAGGCGCTGCTGGCGCGCGGCACGATCACCCACATCGTGGCCTTTTCGGGTCAGATGGCGCAATATGTTCCCGCTGGTTTCGGCGGGCCGGTGATCATGGATTTCGTCGATGTCGATTCGGCGAAATTTGCCAGCTACGCCGAACAGGACAAGCGCCAGCCGCTCCACTGGGTCCATGCGCGCGAAGCGCGGGTGCTCGGCGCTTTCGAGGCAAAGGTTGCGCGTGACGCTGATGTCAGCCTGTTCGTCAGCGAGGCCGAAGCCGCGCTGTTCCGCGCCCGCAGCGGCCTGTCGACCGACCGGGTGCGCGCGGTCGAAAATGGCATCGACACGGCGCGCTTCGACCCGGCGCAGCCGATGGAAATGGTAGGCCAGGGCGAAGGGCCGCTGGCGGTGTTTACAGGGCAGATGGATTATCGGCCGAATATCGACGCGGTGCGCTGGTTCGTGGCCGACGTTCTGCCTCTAATCCGCCGACAGCATCCCGCCGCCCGCTTTGCGATTGTTGGCCGAGCGCCGACCGACGAGGTCCGGACTCTTGGCGCGATACCCGGGGTGATCGTCACGGGCGAAGTGCCCGATGTCCGGCCTTGGCTGACCGCCGCCGATGTGGTGGTTGCGCCGCTTTTGCTGGCCCGCGGGGTGCAGAATAAGCTGCTCGAAGCAATGGCGATGGCGCGGCCTGTCGTTGCCAGCGCCGCCGCCGCGACGGGCATCGATGCACAGGACGGCACGCATTTGCTCGTCGCCGACACGGCCGAAGCAATGGCGGAGGCGGCGGGGCGATTGTTCGGCGATCGGGCTACGGCGGAAAAAATGGGCCATGCGGCACGGGCCAGGATGATCGCGCGCTATGGCTGGGACGCCCGCCTGGCTCCGCTTGGCGCGTTGTTGGGGCTCGCCGCATGACCGTTGCCCCCTCTGCGGCGCTCTGGAAGCGGCATCTGACCGCGCTCGTCTTGCTGGCCGGCCTCATACTTCTCCTGTTTCACCGTGATGCTTTGGATATGGCGGGCATCTGGTGGCACAGTTCGACCTTTACCCACTGTCTGCTGATGGTCCCCATGATCGGCTGGCTGGTGTCGCAGCGCATCGCGCTGCTGCGCCCGCTGGTGCCGGCTTGGTGGTGGCCGGCGCTCGTCTGGATGGCGGGGGGCGGGCTGGTGTGGCTCGTCGGCGAAGCTGCGGGGGTTGCGCTGTTCCGCCAACTCGGGCTGGTCCTGATGCTGCAGGGTGCAGTGGCGGTCACGCTGGGCGAAAAGCTGGTGCGCGCTCTGCTGTTTCCGCTCGCCTATGCGCTTTTGCTGATACCTTTTGGCGAAGAACTGGTGCCGCTGCTCCAGAATTTCACAGCCCATATCAGTGTCGCCTTGCTTCATTTGACCGGCCTGTCGGCGGAAATGGAAGGAGTGTTCATCACGACGCGGGCGGGTTTCTTCGAAGTCGCGGAGGAATGTTCGGGGGTCAACTTTCTGATCGCGATGCTCGCTTATTCGGTCTTTGCCGCACATCTGTGTTTTCGCAGCTGGACGCGGCGGATCGTCTTTGTCGTCTGTGCGCTTGCGACGACGATCCTCGCCAATGCACTGCGCGCCTATGGCACGATGGTCGCGGCCGAAATCTGGGGGATAGAGGCGGCGGGCGGCATCGACCATATTTTCTATGGCTGGATATTCTTCGGATTGGTGATCCTGCTGGTGATGCTGGTCGCGCGGCGCTGGTTCGACCGGCCTGCCGACGATGCGGCGGTCGACGTGTCTGGGTTAGAAGGCACTCCGCGCTTCACCGCCTCGGCGGGCGCCGCGCTGCCTATTGCGGTCGCCATACCCTTGCTGTTTGCCGGATGGGCGATGCTGGTCGGTGGTCGCTCTGCACCGCTGGCGCCGATGATGACGGTCGCGGCGCCTCCGGGGTGGAGCCGGGCGCCGCAACAAGGAACACCGTGGGCCGCGCGCTTCGACGGCGCCGACCGGCGGTTGGTTCGCCATTTCGAAGGGCCGGATGGCCGACGTGTCACCGTTGCGATCGGCGGCTATGAACGCCAGTCCGAAGGGCGTGAGGTGGTCGCATTCGGGCAAGGCGCGATCGATCCCGATGGCGGCTGGGCGTGGAGCGCGGCGCTCGACCCGATCGATGGTGCCAGAAGCGAACGCCTGCTGCACGCTGGACCGGTGCTGCGTGATGCTGCGACCTGGTATGTCGTCGACGGCCGCGTAACGGGCAACCCGCGCCGCGCCAAACTGGCCGAACTGTCGGCCCGATTGTTCAGCGGCGACCCGCGCGCCTTGTCGCTGGTCGTCTCTGCCGAACAGGGGCAGGGGGGGCGCGACGCGATCGCCGCATTCGTGTCCGCTTCGGGCGGTGCGCAGGCAATGGCTGACCGCGCGCTCAAAAGCCGCTAGACAGCCCATATGTGCGGTATCGCAGGTCTTTATCATCTGGAAACGGCAAAGCCGGTCGATCCGGCGCGGGTGCGCGCCATGCTGCAACCGATGCAGCATCGCGGTCCTGACGGGGCGGGCGAATGGACCGCTCCCGGCGTGGGATTGGCGCATCTGCGGCTCTCGATCATCGACATCGCGGGCAGTCCCCAGCCGATGGCCAGCGATGACGAGGCGGTAACGCTCACCTACAATGGCGAGATCTATAATTTCCGTGCGCTGCGTGCCGAACTGGAGGATCGCGGCCATCGTTTTCGCACCGAGGGCGATACCGAGGTCATCATCGCCGCGTGGCGGCAATGGGGTCCCGACTGCCTGTCCAGGCTCAATGGCATGTTCGCCTTTGCGATCCATGACCATATCCGCGGATGCCTGTTTCTCGCGCGTGACCGCCTGGGCGTGAAACCGCTCCACTATGCCCGCCTGTCGGATGGTTCGATTGCCTTTGCGTCGGAACTCAAGGGGCTGCTGCGGCACCCGCTCTTGCGTCAGGAAGCCAATCTGTCGGCGGTGGAGGACTATTTGGCGCTCGGCTATGTTCCCGACGACAATTGTATCGTGGCGGGGGTCGAGAAGCTGGCGGCGGGTCATTTCTTGCTGCTCGAACGCGGCAAGCCGGTGCCCGCGCCGACCTGCTGGTGGGCGCCCGATTTTTCGAAGCGCATCCGGGCGAACGAAGCCGAAGCTGCCGAGCATCTGATCCATCTGATGCGCACGGCAGTGACCGATCGTATGGTTTCCGATGTGCCGCTCGGTGCCTTTCTGTCGGGCGGGGTCGATTCCAGCGCGGTCGTCGCGCTGATGGCGGAGGCGAGTGCAAAGGCCGTCAAAACCTGCACCATTGGCTTCGATCAGGCGGCGCTCGACGAAACGGCCTATGCGCAGATGATCGCCGACCGGTTCGCGACCGACCATCGTACGCGGACCGTCGCCGCGTCCGATTTCGGGCTGATCGACCGGATCGCGGACATGTTTGATGAACCCTTTGCCGACGCCAGCGCGCTGCCGACCTACCGGGTCTGCGAACTGGCGCGCGAAGAAGTGACGGTCGCCCTGTCTGGCGACGGCGCCGACGAGGCGTTCGCCGGTTATCGCCGACTGGTATTCCAGCATCAGGAAGAACGGCTGCGTGGTTTGATTCCGGCGGCGCTGCGACGCGGCGTACTGGGACCGCTGGCACGAATATGGCCCCAGATGGACTGGGCGCCGCGGCCGCTGCGTGCTCGCGCGACGCTCGCCAGCCTGTCGAAAGGCGGGGCAGAGGGATATGCCGAAGCGGTCGGTGTCACCGGCCCCGGCCAGCGCGCGCGGCTGTTCAACGATGCGGCGCTTCGGGGATTGGGCGATCATGTCGCCGAGGCGCGCTATTGGCGGGCGATGGCCGAGGCGCCGGCGCGTGAACCGCTCGACCGCGCCCAATATGCCGACCTCAAAATCTGGTTGCCCGGCGATATTCTGACCAAGACCGACCGAATGAGCATGGCGGTCAGCCTGGAGGCGCGTGAGCCCCTGCTCGATTACCGGCTCGTTGAATTCGCCGCCAGCTTGCCGGCTTCGATGCGGGTGAAGCGCGGCACCGGCAAGGCGATCATGAAACAGGCGATGGAGCGCTATTTGCCGCACGAGATTCTCTATCGCCCCAAAATGGGCTTTGTGACCCCGGTGTCGCAATGGTTTCGCGGTGCGCTGACCGATCAGGCCCGCGGGCTTGCGACCTCATCGACGCTGGCGCGTTCAGGCTGGTTCGATATGGCGGAAATCGAACGTATCGTTGCGGCGCACCAATCGGGGCGGCGCGATCACGGGCGATTGATCTGGCAGTTTTTCATGCTCGAAAAATCTCTCGCCAAGCTGTTCGGAATCTGAGGGTCATGCCCGGAACACAGTCCGGGCATGGACGGCGCTGCCACCCGATCTTAACGCTTGGCTGTTATGCGCGCCTGCGATGACCGTGCATCCCGCCTTTCCTGCCGACAGCAGCCCAGTGGACCCCGAATTGGCCCCGCTGACGGTGCGTGTCGTGGATCCGCTGGCACTGTCGCCGATGTTGGCAGAGGCATGGGATCGGCTTGCGGCACAGGCGAGCGAGCCCAACCCCTTTGTCGAACGCTGGTGCCTGCAATCAGCGTTGCATCTGCTCGACCCTGATCGGCAGGCGCGTCTCGTGATGGTTCGTGACGGTTCTGATGGCCCGGTGATCGGCGTGATGCCGCTCATATTGTCCGCGCGCTACGGCCGCGTCCCGATCCGCCATGTTGCGGGTTGGGTGCATGCCAATCACTTTCACGGCGCGCCGCTGGTTCGCGCCGGATTCGAACGGTTGTTCTGGTCGATACTTCTCGGCTGGTGCGATGCGTCGCATTGGGCGCGGACGCTGCTGCATGCCCCGCGCTTGACCGAGGACGGCCCCTTGCATTGCGCGCTGATGGACGTTGCGCGCGTAAGGGGCAGGGAAGCCGTCACCGTGCACCACGAAGAGCGCGCCTTTCTCGACAGCGACCTGTCGCCCGGCGACTATTGGAACGCATCGGTGCGCGCCAAGAAGCGCAAGGAGTTGCGCCGGCAGGCAAATCGTCTCGCCGAACTGGGCGCAATAGGGTTTCGGCGCTGGCAGGTGGGCGAACGGGTCGACGATTGGGTTGATGCGTTTCTGCAACTGGAAGGAAGCGGGTGGAAAGGGCGCGAGCGTTCGGCGCTCGCCAGCCAAAATGACACCGCTGCCTGGTTTCGAGCCATCATAGCCGCCGGGGCCGAGGCAGGCCGGCTCGATATGCGAGCGTTCGAACTCGATGGTCGGCCGCTGGCGATGCTCATCAATTTTCTCAGTCCGCCCGGGGCCTTTTCGTTCAAGACGGCCTTCGACGAAGATTATGCTCGCTTTTCGCCCGGCGTGCTGCTCCAGCAGGACAATCTGGATATTCTTTCCGATGATCGTATCCGGTGGGCCGACAGTTGCGCGGCGCCGGATCATCCGATGATCGACAGCGTATGGCGCGAACGTCGGCGCCTAGTCTGGGTGAATGTGCCCCTGTCCGGAACGGCGGACCGCATAAGATTCGCTTTGCTGACCAGGGCGGAGGGCTTTTGGCGGCGTTGGAAAAACCGGACAACGACCGCCAAGCAACAGGACGCGCCATGACACTTTGCCAACCGATTGTTCCGCCTGTCTTTGCCGCCGATGCGCTGGAGGCGATGGGCGCCCTCTACCCTGGCCGCGCGGGTCCGCTGCGCCATCAACTGCGCGACCATCCGCTTCTGTCGATCGATGCGTTGGCCGACCTTGCCGATGCGCTGCCCGCGGCGCAGGTCGAGTATAATCCGGGCGACTTGCCGATCGGCATCGCGCCCGAGGATGTCCCGTCGAACGGTTTGTCGATCGGCGAAACGATCCGCACGATCGAAACAAACCGTAGCTGGGCGGTGCTGAAGAATATCGAGACTGAGCCTGACTATTGCACGCTGTTGATGGACCTGCTGAACGAACTGCGACCTGTCGTCGAGCCGTGCACCGGAGCCATGCTGACGCCGCAGGGGTTCATCTTCGTTTCCTCGCCGCAATCGATCACGCCGTTCCACTTCGATCCGGAGCATAATATTCTCCTTCAGCTTCGCGGGGCGAAGGTGATGAATGTCTGGCCCGCAGGCGACGAGCGGTTTGCGGACCGCCGGGAGCATGAACGCTATCATACCGGCGGGCATCGCAATCTTCCCTGGCGCGATGGGTTCGACGGCGACCAGCAGGCTATCGCGCTAGAGCCTGGCGATGCGGTGCTGATGCCGGTCATGGCGCCGCATTTCGTCGCCAATGGCGACGCTCCGTCTATCTCCTTGTCGATCACCTGGCGCAGCGAGTGGAGCTACCGTGAATCCGAGGCGCACGCCGCCAATGCGGCGCTGCGGAGACTGGGGTTCGACCCGAGAATGCCGCCGCGATGGCCGCGTCACGCCTATGTCAGAACGGTGGGCTGGCGGGTTCTGCGAAAAATGCGGCTGGTGTCCTGATCGCGGCTTGGGAAGGGGGAAAGGGGGCGCCGCCGTTTACGGCCGTCGCCGCCTCGGCGCCTCAAGTGACAGATGGCTTTCATTTGCGCGCATTTGGAGCTATGGGCGCCCATCCTATTTTTTCGAGCCCATAGAGGATTGATGGCGAAAGAAGAACTTCTGGAAATGCGCGGCCAGGTCGTCGAGCTGCTGCCCAACGCGATGTTCCGCGTCCGGTTGGAAAACGACCACGAGATTTTGGGCCATACGGCCGGCAAGATGCGCAAGAACCGCATTCGCGTGTTGGTGGGCGACGAAGTGCTCGTCGAACTCACCCCCTATGACCTGACCAAGGGTCGGATCACCTATCGCTTCAAGTGAGCGGCGCGGCGACATCTCCCGCGCTGGTTCTCGCTTCGACTTCGCCGCGCCGGCGCGAGTTGCTGGCGCGCATCGGTATCGTTCCGGCGCGCATTGCTGCCCCTGAAATCGATGAATCGCCGCTAAGGGGCGAAATCCCCCGTGCCTATGTCGCGCGCCTTGCAGAGAGCAAGGCGCTTGCCGTAGCGCGCGCCGCTGACGAGGTGGTCTTGGCGGGTGATACGACGGTAGCGGTCGGGCGCCGCATTCTGGAAAAGCCCGCCGACGAGGACGATTTGCGCGCTATGCTCGGTCTGCTGTCCGGGCGCCGCCATCATGTGTGGTCGGGCGTCTGCGTTGTGGGCCGGGATGGCAAGCCGCGTGTGCGGGTTGTCGATACCATCGTCGCGTTCAAGGCCTTGGCCGCCGAAGAGATCGAAAGCTATGTCGCAAGCGGCGAAGGGATGGGCAAGGCTGGCGGTTATGCGATCCAGGGCCGCGCCGAGGCATTCGTCCGCTTTTTGTCGGGAAGCCATTCGAACGTCGTCGGCCTGCCTCTTTTCGAAACCTATTCCCTGCTGACCGGCGCAGGCGTGTCGCTTGGCTGAGTGGCTCTACGAAGCCGGGATCGGCGAAGCGCGCGCGGCGCTCGTCGCTGGCGGAGACATTATCGAGGCCCGGGTCGAACGCGACCGGGATGGTCCACGGATCGGTGCTGTTCTTCGGGGGCGTTTGGCCGAGGGCGGGGCGCGGCCGCGCGCCGTGCTGGACGGCCCGGAGGGGTATGAGGCCACACTGGATTCGGTGCTGCCGGGCGCTTCCGTGGGTGCGTCGCTGATCGTCGAGATCACGCGCATGGCTTTGCGGGAACGGGGGCGCGACAAGGCGGCGCGGGGACGCATCGCCGCTTCGGGCCAGCTACCCGATGCCGGTCCCGATCTGCGCGCGCGGATAGCGCAAACCGGATTTCCGATTCATGACCTTTCGCCGGCGGGACCGGACCGGCTCGAAGAAGCGGGCTGGTCCGAACTTATCGATCGCATCCGGGCGGGCCGCTGGCCTTTCGGCGGCGGCGAGCTTTGGATCGATGCAACCCCGGCCATGCTATTGATCGATATCGACGGCGACGGCGACGCGTTCGCCCTGGCCCGTTCCGGGGCGGTTGCCGCGGCACAGGCGATACGCTGTTGCGGCGTGGGCGGCGCGATCGGGATCGATTTCCCTTCGCTGGCCGGGCGGGGCGACCGTCTCGCGATCGCCGAGACTATCGACGCATTGTTGCCGCCACCGTTCGAGCGCACCGCTGTCAACGGCTTCGGTTTTATGCAGATCATTCGCCGCCGTGAACGCCCCTCGCTGATCGAACAGGTGCGATTCGATCCGGTCGGCACTGACGCGGCACTGCTGCTGCGCCAGGCTGAACGGGCGCAGGGGACGGGAATGCTGCGGCTCGTCGCGCGCCCGTCGGTCGCCGATCATATCGTTCGGCACCCGCAATGGATCGAGCGGCTGCAACGCAGTACCGGTCGCTCGGTGGAAATCTGCCGCGATCAACAGGCGAAGGGAGTGGGGCATGCCCAGTAACGTGGCGAAAAAGGCGGGCAAATGTCCGCTTTGCGGCCAGCCGCGCGACGAGGTTTACAAGCCGTTCTGCAGCCGCGGATGCCGCGACCGCGACCTTCTTTCCTGGTTCGGCGAATCCTATCGCGTGCCGGCGCATCAGGCGCCCGACGGCACGGCCGATGTCGATCGTTACGACGAAGATTGAACGCGCGAAAATTCGTTTCAAAAGCCTCTGGACAGGACCCGATGGCCTGCCTATAGCCGCCGCTCGCCAGCACGGCCGTCCGGCCGTAGCAGCCTTGCCTGGGTAGCTCAGTTGGTAGAGCATGCGACTGAAAATCGCAGTGTCGGCGGTTCGATCCCGTCCCCAGGCACCACTTTCTCGACATCGATTGATCCCGCTCGCTTAAGATCAGCCAGCTGCACGTTTAGGGAGGGTTTCTGCTCTCTAAGAACCTCTTCGAGTCTACCTCCGTAACACATCCGCATAGGACGGAATCCGAAGCTTGATGAAAGACGGCCGAGCGCCAATGTTGCTATCATGGGAAAAATCGGCAGGAACCAGCATTGTCCTTGCGGGAGCAGGAGAAAACATAAACATTGCTGCGGCACGCACTCAACGGCGGACTCTGCGTGTCCACGATCTGTCTAGGCAGGTATTGATCGCAGGCACCAGGAGATCGAGGCGCTCCAGCGCCGCCGACAGCAGCAGCAGGGGCTAGGTCGCCCGATCATATCCGAGCAAGTCGCGGGGGGGGGCGAGCGGTCGCTGTGGGAAAGCGGCTCTATCATTCGATGAAGTGGTGCACTTTTCACGATTTTTTGCGCGACTATCTCCTTGGAAGCTTAGGAGCCGATTGGACCAACGCCGAGCAGGTGAAGCCAGTCAACGCGCGACATCCGATCATGCAATGGTATGCCCGTGCGGTGGAGCAGGCGAAGACTCTGCAGGTCGCTGACGGGACGATGATCAGCGGTCCGATTGTCCGTCGTCAGGACATTTGGCTCAGATCGCGGCGTAAATTAGCGGAGTGTGGGCCTCGTCCGGGGTTTGATGTTAGGCGGCGAGCTTGCGGTGCTGCAAGCGCCGATATTCGATGGTCTGTCGTTTGATCCTTTCACGCTGTTTGATGATGGCAGGTGCCCGGCCGAAGTAGGCATCGGCGGGCGTCACGTTGTTCAGGCTCTCGTGGTAACGTCGGTGATTATAATGGTCGATGAAGGCCTCGATCTTGGCTTCGAGGTCACCGGGCAGGAAGTAGTTCTCGAGCAGGATGCGGTTTTTGAGGGTCTGCTGCCAGCGCTCGATCTTGCCCTGGGTCTGCGGGTGCATCGGAGCACCGCGGACATGGGTCATCTTGTTGGCCTCGATATATTCGGCCAGTTCGCCCGCGATGTAGCTCGGACCATTGTCGCTGAGCAGCCTGGGTTTGTGCAGCACTGTGGCGCTGTCACATCCGGAAGCCGCCAGGGCGAGGTCCAGCGTGTCGGTGACGTCCTCGGCGCGCATGTTGGTACACAGCTTCCAGGCGATGACGTGCTCCCCTGAAATGTGACCGATTTTGAGTAGAGTCCGGCGCGAAGGAGTCGGACGTAATGAAGCGAAGCAGGTTCAGCGAAGAGCAGATCATCGCGATATTGAAGGAGCATGAGGCGGGGA